>FMXS01000051.1 GCA_900104495.1 Ruminococcaceae bacterium FB2012
TCGCCCACGGCAAGGATATGCTCCCACGAACAGGGCACGACGCCTATCCGCTTTGCCGGGACTTTATATACTTCCGAGATCTGCTCCTTGCAGAAACTGCTGATAGTTATGATCGGATATCCGCTCTTCGCTGCGGCGTAATAGTTCAGCCGATGCCACAGACTTGACGCTCTTCCGTACAAATTTTTGTACTCGTCCGTCAGCACCTTGTAGGCGATGTCAAGCACCGCAGTGATGCCGGGGCGTATCAGCGGGGTGATATTGCAGAAGCCCAGACTCCTTGCCCTGTGCTTTATCAGGTACATGGGCAGGGAAGTCTGGGTCCAGAGCAGGCCCTTGACCTTGCCGTACTTCACTACCTTGATATTCTTGAACTTGCCCTCGATGTCCACATACTCCGGCACGACAAGCTCAAACTCGTCCTTTTTTATCAGCTTGTCAAGAGCTTTGAGCAGCTCGTCGGCGTAACGGTACTGACCTGTCATTCGCTGGGCGTAGACCTGCCCGTCAAAGACTATCTTTTTCATTTTATCCTCTCACTTTATAAGGAATTTCCAGATCTTGCTGAATGCCTTTACGCTCCGTTTCAGATCGGAGGGGTCTTTGAGGCCCATTTTCAGCCTGTGGGCAATGTAGGAGGGGCGCATATAGTATTTCTTTCTTGCATCGTCGCAGAAGCGGACCATTTCCTCGCCTGTGATGCCGGGAAGCTCCAAAAGGCAGTTGATCGTGCCGTCCTCCTTGACGTAATCGGTATAGTCTCCGCGGATGTAGCCGTTCTCTTTGGCCCAGTAATAGGCCTCTGTCCCGGGGAAGGGGAGAAGCGGATAGAACTGTGCGGTATCGGTATCCAGCTCCAGCGCAAGGCGGAGAGTTTCCTGCATGGTCTCCTTGGTCTCGCCCTTGTTGCCGACCATATAGCAGGCGTGTATCTGCAAGCCCGCGATCTTTGCGTTCTCGACGTAGTCGTGGACCTGCTTCAAAGTCGTGCCCTTGCGGATGTTGTTGAGTATCTCCTGGCTGCCGCTCTCGATGCCGGGGATGATAAGGTGGCAGCCGGCTTCCTTCATAGCTTTCATAGTTTCGAGGTCCAGGTTGACTCTTGCGTTGCAGAGCCAGCGGAAGCGCTTGTTGAGGTGTTTTTTCACCATAAGGCGGCATATCTCCAGCATTCTGTCCTTCTTCATCGTGAAGGTATCGTCCTCAAAGAC
>FMXS01000049.1 GCA_900104495.1 Ruminococcaceae bacterium FB2012
CATGAGCGCTTTCATAAGTAATACCTCCGGCTGACAGGAACGGGTGCAGGGATCATTTTTTTTTTTGAGTCTCCCGTAAGATAGCCGAGGAGGTCTGTACTTGACAAGAAAAGTAGACACAAATAATTATTTTTTGCTTTTTAAGTTTAGTTAAGGTCAGCAATGTATAATATTGTCAGAACCACAAAGGAGGCTGATCTTATGAACAACAATACCAAAAGAATTATTATAACTATCACGGCAATCTCGGTGCTTGCACTTTCGTCCTGCGGAGGCTCGGACAGCAGCAAGCATTCATCGTCAAAGACATCATCAACAACCGAATCACAGATCGAATCGAAAACAGACGCAAGCAGCGTCAGCGAGACCACAGTCACAACATCGGCGGCAGAAGACGTATCGACGGAGGAAGTATTCTCTCAAACCGATGAAAGCACTGATAGCTCTGAAAGCGATACATCCGAAAGCGCTGAAACAGCTTCGGCAGATGCAGGCGTATCCGATATTCAGATACTTGAAGCGAGTGCCGACAACACAGCTTTGTCATCGGGAAATGCGACGGTCACTATTGGTAAGAAGCAGATAGACCTCAGCGGTGCGTACATTATTGACGGCGTTGATGCGGAGATCACGGGCGGCACATACGAATCAAGCGGCAGCGATCAGAATGTTTTTCTCGTAATCAACGGCGGCAGCCTGAAAATATCCAATGCCGAGATAGTCAAGACGGGTGATGCCTCCACAAATGACAGCAAGCGAAGCTCTGATGTTTCGGATGACTACAATTTCTACGGCATGAATTCCGTGATACTTGTGGTGGGCGAGGGCAGCTCCGCCGAGATAAGCAACTGCACTATCACTTCCGATTGCAGCGGTGCGAATGCGGTATTCTCAACGGCAAACGCTACTGCAAATGTCAGCAATGTGAAGATAAATACCACAGGAAATTCCTCCCGCGGTGTATATGCCACATACGAGGGAACGATCAATGCCGATCATGTTGACATTACCACCAGCGGCGCACACTGCGCACCTATCGCCACGGACAGAGGCGGCGGTTATGTTAACATCACAAATTCCATAGTACAATGCTCCGGCGACGGAAGCCCGTGCATCTATTCGACGGGTGATATAAAGGTGGAGAACGTTGTGGGCGTGGCAACAGGTTCACAGGCAGCGGTCATCGAGGGCAAGAATTCTATCACAATGACGAACTGCGACTTCACAGCAAGCGGCGGCAACAACGGCGTGATGCTCTATCAGAGTATGTCGGGCGATGCTGCGGACAGCGATGCAACAGCCAACTGCTCAACGCTCACCATGTCGGGAACGACTATCCGCAACAATTCCGAGGGGCCAATGTTCTACATCACCAA
>FMXS01000048.1 GCA_900104495.1 Ruminococcaceae bacterium FB2012
GCTGAGGTTGTCGAAGTTGAAGCCCTTCTTGTTGTCGGCCTTGATGTCAGTTCTGAGCTGGAGAGAGTAGTTCTTGCTGCCGGTCTTGTAGGTCTGTGCCCAGGCCTCGGAGAAGGAGTGGAAGCCCTTGACCTTCTTGCCGCCTACCGGGTCAGCGATCTCAGCTGTTGCCTGTACGAACTCGCCGTTGTTGTTGTTATCTTCTATGACCTGCTTGTAGATGCCGTCGATGGATTTCAGGGATTCGGTGAGGTCGGTGGCGAACTTCTCATAAGTATAGTAGGGCTGCTCGTTTTCGTTTACAGTGTAGAGTCCGTTCTCGATCTCGTACTCTCTTACCTTGTACGCCATATTGTTGACTGAGAGGATAGTGATGTAATCCATAACTACGTTGGATTCCATAAGCTCGATCTCCTTGTTGATCTTGTCAAGGTATTCAAGGAAGTCGGGGGATTTCGCCCAGTCGTGCTGAGTTTCCTTGTAGTTTGCAAGGATCTTGTCCATAAGGTACTGTGAGGTAAGTGCATAGCCGGAGGTGTGGTCGGAAGAGGAGCGGTTGCCCTTGACGTAATCCACCATGATGTCGAAATTCTTTTCAAGAGTGGAGAGATTGCAGGTGGGCTGTGCAAGGATCTCTTTGTATGCCTTGTAGGTGGTGTTGTCGATAACGCCCTCGCCCGGAGTGGTGATGTTGGCTGCATACTGCTGTATCTTCTTGATGACTGCACGGTAGTCGTCCTTGATGCTGTCGGCTTCCATACGGAAGTCCTTGGAGTCGATGTTTGAGTTGATAGCTTTGAGCTGTGCCATTTCCTCGTCGTGATAGCTGTCGATCTTGTCGGAGAGCTCATCCAGCTTGTTGAGTATATCGGCTATGGTGGGTTCAGCTTCGTCTTCAAAGATCATCCCGAGGATGTATTCAGCGCCCTTGCTGAGCAGTGCGCCTGTGATGCCGTCGCCTGCAACTGCCTTGATAGCTGCATCTGCACCTACGCCTGCAAAGTCCTTAGCGATCGAATTAAAGCCGGAGCCGAAGGATTTGAATTCCGGCATCTGAATGAAGTTGTCGGCTGCGATAGCTGTTGCTGCATTCTGAGTGTTCAGATTAACTACTGCGTCAACGTCTGTTGCTGCGGAAGCGCCGATGGTTGCCATTGTGGTCATTGCCATAACTGCTGCGAGCATTGCGGCTATCTTGCGGGTGATCTTGTTGTTTCTCTTAGCTGTGTTTTTCATTGTTGTCTCCTCCTTGATGTTGTTTGTTTTGTTGTTGATGTTTGTTCTTGTGTTTTTCATTGTTGTTCTCCTTTCGGTCTCGGGTTTTCCTTTTCTTTGATCTCAGTATATCATACTGATCTTGACAACTTCTTTACAGATC
>FMXS01000047.1 GCA_900104495.1 Ruminococcaceae bacterium FB2012
TCCGACAGCGTGAGCGCAGACGATATCAGCTCTGTTGCAGTCAACGTACTTGACGGCGGAGAGTTCACAGGAGAGACCTCGGGCGAGGTCATGGTGGGATAATACTCAATACGATAAGAGGGATCCGGGTGATCGGCTCCTTTTTTGTTGCAGAAAGGAGGCTCTATGTCAACACCATAAATAAAACAAGATGAAAGCAGCATTCCACTTTGTACAGAATACTGCTTTTGGTTGAAACTCGACCGATTGTGAAAGCAGTCAGCCGTATATTATCTCGTTTTACACTTTCAGTCAATAGAAAAGCGCAGCCTATAACCGAACTTTGGCTGCGCGGGTCAAGTTTTTACCATAAACTACGCTGCTGGATTTGCTATCCTATTTTTCTGTCCACCGGTAAGGCGAAATGAATATACATTGAACACTAACGTTTACAGATAACTAAAGAATAACGGATAACGGAATACCTTAAACCTCTCGTTCAACTGTTAATTGTTTGCATAGTTTATGGACGGATCATCTATCAAAGTTCAACTTCGAACTCGATAGTATTGTTAACCACATCAAGTGCAGTCTGTGCTCTGGCAAGTTCATCAGAAACCGAATTATAATCAGCTTCGACCTTCTTGATATCATAGTTGGCAAAACGGTAATCTATCACAGATGCGCCGCTGCGAAATATCCCGCTTTCTCTGACTTTCGGTAAAACTCCCTTCATTTTTAAAAGCTTGCTCTCTCTTATATTGAGCTGCGGCAAATACACCAGCATCTCATCGATCGTAATGCCAAACTCAGGGATCACGGTTGTGGTATTAAACAGGTTGATCGTGTGCTTGAGCTTCCGTATTTTCCGCTCAATTTCTGCAAGCTGCTCCTGCATATCACTGTAGTTATACTCAGGACGTACAGACTCGATGGCTGCCGCCGAGGGCTGCTATTTTCTGTATCAGCTCATCGGATTTCTTGTCCGTTATGAAGCTCGCCGCCTGGACAGCATCTATCAGTATTTTGAGTTCCGGCAGACTGAAGCTGCGGTCCTCTATATAGTAAGCGTTCTGTTTGCCGGACTTGACCAGCATTACCTCATAGCCCTGAGAATTAAGAACATCTATATCTCGTGCCATTGTATGACGGTCGGCTTTGAATCCGAGTTCATTGAGCCTGATCAACAGCTCATTCGTACCCAGCGGATGTTCGAGATCGGTATCTTGCTGCAATATTTCAAGCAGCTTGACGATACGCAGTTTTTTATGTGTGGGTTCAGACATATTGCACCTCCGGTTTTTCTCATATTATATCACATAAAGTTTTCTTTTTCAAGCACAGCAAAAAAGCGCCCGCACTCTTGCACGGACGCTCTACTCAATATTCAATGTCATTCAAAAACTCCTTGTTTTTACTTAAACGGATTTCCGAAGAAATA
>FMXS01000021.1 GCA_900104495.1 Ruminococcaceae bacterium FB2012
AGCGTGAAGCCGCCCTTAAGATAAGATATCCCATCCTTTATGGAGTAAGACCCCTGAAAGACTATCAGGTTGATAGGCCTAAGGTGTAAGTGCAGTGATGTATTTAGCCAGCAGGTACTAATCGGTCGAGGGCTTGACCTTGAAAATTATGCTTCATATCTTTTCTTCGTTATTCAATTTTGAGGCTACTGTCCTCAACAGTCGGTGATGATTGAGATGAGGTCCCACCTGTTCCCATGCCGAACACAGAAGTTAAGCTCATCTTCGCCAACGATACTTGGCTGGCGACGGCCCGGTAAAATAGGTTTCGCCGACTTTAATGCACCATTAGCTCAGATGGTAGAGCAACTGACTCTTAATCAGTGGGTCCTGGGTTCGAGTCCCCGATGGTGCACCAAATTTGGCCCGTTGGTCAAGCGGTTAAGACTCCGGCCTCTCACGCCGGCGACGGGAGTTCGATTCTCCCACGGGTCACCACCTATCTTCGCCTTGGCCTTTGAGGCGAACGAGATAATCAAGCAAAGGTCTTTGCTTGATTATTTTTTATAGGGGCCATTAGCTCAGTTGGTTAGAGCTACCGGCTCATAACCGGTCGGTCCTGGGTTCGAGTCCCCGATGGCCCACCAAATATAGGGGTATAGCTCAGCTGGTAGAGCAGCGGTCTCCAAAACCGCGTGCCGAGGGTTCGATCCCTTCTGCCCCTGCCAAAAAAGCCCGTAGATGCGTGACCTGCGGGCTTTTGATTTATGAACGCCCGTTCATATCTAACATTTTTCTAACACTTCGTATTTTGGGGAGTCCTGCGTATTTCGTCAAAAGATCTGCGCAGGACTTATTTTTTTATCAGTCTCCGCCCAATAAAGCCGATATCTGCCTTGCGGAACGCTCCTTGCTGGAGTAGTCAAGATGGGCGTAAGTGTTCGCTGTGACCTCAAAGGTTGAGTGGCCGAGCCATTCCTGGATCGCTTTCATCGGGATCCCGTTCTGTAAGAGCAGGCTGGCGCAGGTGTGGCGGAGATCGTGAAATCGGATATGCCGCAGACCGTTCTGTCTTAACAGCTTGGCGAATGATCTTGACAGGTAGTTCGGGCTTATGAGCCTTCCGAGCTCGTCGGTGCATACATAACCGTCAAAGCTGTGATCGTAGGCTTCGCCGAAGGATCTCATATTTTCGGCCTGATGCTCTTTATGGGTGAGCAGCACACTCTCTACCTCGGGGATAAGCGGCAGCGTACGGTTGCTTGACTTGTTTTTCAGCTTATCGTAACCTTTCGGCTGATAGCGTCCGTCGATATTTGCCTCGACGACCTTATGTGAGACAGACAGAGTTTTTGTCCTGAAGTCGATGCTGCTCCACCTTACGCCGAGCGCCTCGCTTCTTCTCAGCCCGTAGTATGCCGAAAGCAGGACGGGTATGTAGATCGTGGAATTCTTTGCAGCGGCAAGCAGCGTTCTGACCTCGTCATCGCTGTAAAATGATGCGCGGTAGTTTTCTCTTTTCGGGCGGTCGCAGTGAGTGCAGGGGTCGTCGTCAATGTACTCGTGCTTGATCGCATATCTGAGCGCCGCATGAATAATCCCGTGATAGCGTTGGACAGATGTCCCGCACAGACCCTCTTTGTCAAGGTAGTCATAGAACTCGTTGAGATCCTCGCCTGCAAGGTCGCCGACCGTTATATTTCTCTTTCCGAAAAATTCCGTAATGCGTCCGTTTATCATTTTCAGATAGCCGTCATAGGTGGAAGCCTGGAGCCTGTTCTTTGAGCTGATGACCCAATCGCGGAGATACTCCGTGATCGGCTGCGACTGCACTCTGTCCCTTTCGCTGATGAACAATTCGGGGTGCTTTTTCTTGCTGACGGCACGCATCAGCCGTTCCTGACTGCGGTTATATTCGTCGAGCACCTCGTTCATCCGCGCCCGGGCGAGCTTCTTTCCGCATTTCCTGTCCAGACCGAGTGCGACCCATTTTATCGTGCGCTTTCCCGTGTAATCGTAAAGGTTGACGAGCACATAATACTTGCCGTTCTTGATCTGTAAATTGCCTGTGATATTACCGTGTTGACCTTCTTTCATATTTACCTCCGTTTCCGGTCATTTTTCCACTTCAGCACCACAAGGATACCACACTTCGTCCCGAAAAGCAAGATTCGGACTGAGAATTAAGGAACAAGACATATTTGGGGGCGGGTTGACAAAGGGTGGGATTTAGGTATAATAGATATTACAGTGAAAATCTATGAAAGGCTTGGAACCTAATATTTTTGAAATGTGTGGAGAAAAATAATGAAGCTTGATTATTCCGAAAAGGTCAGGTTGTATAAACAGCTTGTGTATGATGTAAGAAACTGCGGCAAGCTGAATGATTGTAATAAAATCAAAAGTGGAATACAACTCGAAAAGTGCAACAGATGTAATGAGATTAATCTTTGGAGCTATTGGCAGGGTGGGGTTGAACATCTTAATGCTGATATACTGCTGGCGGGACAGGATTGGGGCAGCTTTGATACAGAAGACGGACATATCGTATTTAGAAATATTGACAGCGGTAAACCGTATTTGAGTGAAAGTAAAAGTGATACAGACAAGAATCTCTGTAAGTTGTTTAAGGAGATCGACGAAGTTGTTGATTCTGGTACAGACAGAAATCGAAATGTGTTCTTCACCAATTTTGTATTATGTTACAGAAAACCAGAACACCGTATCAGCGGCGGTTTCAAACAGAGATGGGCTTCAAACTGTTCTGAATACTTTGTCCGGCTCGTGGAGATCATTCAGCCAAAGGTGATAATCTGTCTCGGCAGGAGTGTTTATGCAAACGTGATGAAAGCAGCCGGATTAAAGGCTCCTCGCGGGTCATATAATGATATCATAGAATTGGGAGGGAAGTTTGCGCAATTCGGAGATCACAAATGTATGATTTTTCCGGAAGCGCATTGTGGGGCCTTCGGAACAAATAACCGGAACAGAGGAAAAAACGCTACAGGAATTGAGCTTCAAAAGAATGATTGGAAAAAGATAAAGGCTTACTTGAATAATAGTTGTAAATCAGATAATTGAAAAACCACCCCGGAAGTTTGATAGTTTCCGGGGTGGTGATTTCATATTATCCTGCCAACAGTCTTGAAATGATCTCAGCTGAGCGTTCCTTGCTTTTGAAGTCGAGATGCGAATATACATCTGCCGTTGTTCGATAATTTGAGTGCCCGAGCCATTCCTGTATGGCTTTCATAGGGACATCGTTTGCAAGCAGCAGGCTCGCGCAGGAGTGCCGCAGATCGTGGTAGCGGATATGCCGCAGACCGTTCTCTTTCAGCAGCCTGCTGAACTGAGAGGAGAGTGTGCTCGGGCGTATCAGCTTTCCCATTTCATCCACACAGATATAATCATCAAAGCTGTGATCGTATGCCTCACGGCAGAGTCGGCGCTGCTCGTCCTGATGCTTTTTCAGCCTGAGCAGGGCAGTTTCAATCTCGGGAATAAGCGGCAGTAAACGGTTGCTCGATTCATTTTTCATCCTGTCATGTCCTACTGCCTGCCATTTATCTCCGACCTTCTGCTCCACGACCTTGTGTGCTATCTTGACTGTCTTGTTTCGGAAGTCGATATTGCTCCATTTCAGACCGAGAACTTCGCTCCGGCGGAGAGCATAGTGTGCGGTCAGCAGGATCGGAATATAGATCGGACTGTCGGCTGCTGCCTTAAACAGCTCCGTCAGCTCGTCGGCGCTGTAATACGCAGCACGGAATTTTTCAGCTTTGGGACGGTCGGCAAAATCGCAGGGGTTGCTGTCGAGATACCGGTGCTTGACGAGAAATGCAAAGGCGCTGTGTATCAGTCCGTGGTATCTCTGCCTGCTTGCACCTTTAAGACCGCATCGTGTGAGCCAGGAATAGAAGCCGTTGAGATCCTCTCCGGTCAGATCATAGACGGTTGTTCCGAGCGGCTCAAAGTATTCGCTGAGCCGACCGCTGCACATACCCTTATAGCCCTGTACGGTAGTCGCCTGAAGATCAGCCGAACGGTGTTCGATCCATTCAAGGATATATTCACAGACGGGGAGCGCAAGTATGCGCCGCTGTTCAAGCAGAAATTCTTCGGGGTGTTTCATTTTTGAGATCGCCCGCAGGAGCCTTTCCTGCCGTTTGTTATAGACTGCAAGCAGATCGTCAAGGAAAGCAGCGGCGGCCTTTTTGTTCCCTTTGACCGCCAGTCCCGTACTTATCCATTTCTGCCTGCGCCGTCCGTCCTCGCGGAGATTAAGGACGGCGTAGTATTTTCCGTGTTTAGTCTGGAGGCTTCCGGTTATCATTTTCATCCGCAGCACCTCCGTTAAGCATATATTCGATGATACCGAGCTTGGGGATCTTTATATTTCTCCCGACCTTGAAGCTCCGTACCGCACCGCTGTCCACGAGCTGATAGGCGGCGTGCCTGCCCACGGACAGCATTTTCATCAGATCAGGAATACCGACGACATCGGGATAGTCGGTAAACATCTTGTCATATAATATTTCGGCTCTCGCCATTTGCTGTCACCTCTCATTGTTTTATTTGTTTTGATTATGATCGAATTTGAGTTGCTCATATTAAAAAACTTCCTTTCGTAAAAAGATAAAGGGTGCGGTGGTTTGTCGCACCCTTTGGTTGTATTTGAAAAGGATATCGGCTTTAACGATATCCTATGGCTGAGTCGGCGTTTTACCGACCCGTTTGTGAGTCTGCTTTGATCGGACTCATAGGTGCTGAACGGTTTGTTCAGTACCGTTGGTGGGTCGGGATTTACGACCTACCAAAAAAGATGACGGTGAACGGTTTGTTCACCGTCAAGAGGGTGTCCGTTTTGGCCACCTCTGGGGTGGTGTTTCACCACCTCATCATGGGGTCACGTTTCGTTACTGCATCGGTTCTATCTTCCAATCCCGATACTCTCCGTCCTCGTCATAGGGATAGAACGCATCCTCATCGAAGGGCGGGAGATCTTGGTCGTTGCCGTTGAACATCCGCTTGCAGACATAAGGCCAGTTGTCGAGGAAGATACCGGCCTGCGTATCGAGCGCGTACCATTCGCCGTTCACCTTGACCACGTTGAAGGTGTGTCCGTACCAATCGTTGTCGGTGCAGAAGGCGTATGCACAATCTATCCCGATGCCCTGACACACATAGTAGGTTTCAAGTGCGTGATAAACGCAGGAGCCCCAGCCGTTCTTGATCATCCAATCATAGACCGCGACTGCTTTGCCGTAGTCGGTGCCGTCGTGCCTGAGCTTCTTGCCGACTTGGATATAGTAATATGGCGTTGTATCGGTTTCTTCAAGGTTCTCGATCATAGTCGCAAGGCAAGTGATGTCCGGCACCTCGACGTAAGTGATTCCGTCTATGATCGCGGTGGTGGTCGCTTTTGATATGATCGGCGGCTTGGGTACCGTGATCTTCGTGGTCGTAGTCACCGCAGGCTTGGCGGTAGTTGTGGTTGTTGTCCCTGGCTTTGATGTGGTCGTCGCCTTAGTAGTGGTTGTAGCTCTCGTTGTTGGGTGCTCGGCCTGCGTTGTCGCTCTCGTAGTTGTGGTTGCGCTGACAGGCTCCTGCTGCGCCGACACAGGCTCGGTAGTTGTTGCCGGAGTGGTTGTGCGGCTTGCGGTCTCCGTCGCAGACACGGTGGTTGTGGTGGTCGTGACGGGCGCTGTTGTGGTTGTCTGAGCCGCGGTGGTTGTAATTGCTGTCGGCGCGGTCGCACTCGTTGTAGTGCTTACCGCTCGGCTCGTTGCTCTGCTTGTGACCGACGGCATTGTTTCTCTCTCTGTTATTATTGCGGAGGTTGAAGCGGTCGGCACGGTCTCCGCAGTCTCGGCGGTCGGCTCTGCGGTCTGCGCACAGCCGGACAGCAGAGCGGCGAGTATTAGAATTGCTATTGCTTTTTTCATTTAGGTCACCTCCACCCTCAACAATATCACACCCGCCGCGGAATAGCTATCACCAATGTCGACAGATTGTTCTGCGCGGATTTGTGCATAACCGAAACTGTCGTTTCAGCAGTTTTGAATTCTCGGTCCTGTTATGGGACTGAGTCTTACCGTATTCCCATTTTGGGAACTCGGGGTCAATCCGCTCCTGAGTTGTTGTCCTGAATTGGGACTTCATCTCACCTACCGCAACGGTACTCAAGCTCAATACTGTTATGGTATTGAGTGTACCCCGATTCAGGGTACACCCTGTCAGCCTACATCTTCATTCCCAGTTCTTCCTTCTTCCTGAACTCCTCTGCCAGGAGCTTGCGGTCGGAGATCTGGAAGTCATCATCCTCAGCAGGCTCGTCCGCGATCAGTGCAGCCAGAGCCCCAAGCCCAAGAGCAGCAGCGCCAAGCTCGCTTGTGAGACTGTTATCACAACCCACAGTCTGACCTTGAGCTTGTGCTTGAACTCTTCGAGCTGCTTCATCTGCGATGAGAATTGCTCGTTCAGTTTCCCAGCCTGTGTGACCATGTCCTGCAAGGCTTTCCGCTGCTCGGTCAGCGCCTGCTCCGAACTCTGCTCGATCTTTGTCAGCAGATACTGCGTGTCCTCTCTCGTCAGCAAGCTCGACATCGTTTCCAGTATCTCCGTCTGCGTATCCGAGGTCTGCTTCGTTAAGCCGATCAACGCTTTCCAGTTGCTGTCGAACACTAACGTCGCGTGACTGGTGTCCAAGGCTTTCTCGGCGTTCTCTTGCGAGACGCGCCTCATTTCCTCTAATCTCGAATTCACGTATCATCATCTCCTTCCTGTATTTTTCTTCGTGCAGCTTATCGTCGCGCACCCTGCACCCGTTGGGACAGGTGTAGGTAATATACTTGTGGTTGTCCTGCCACTTGACCGAGTAGCCTTCCTGCCGCATCAGCCACAGGAAATGCTTTTTGCTTTTGGCCTTTAGCATAGCATAGTCTATCGTGTTCATCAGCTCGATTTTCCAGCTCTCGCCTTTCATTCCGGAGTGGTATTCTCTCGGAGAGACACCTCTGCTTTTCTTCTGCAAGTGAGATTTATCGAGAGTAGCAACGCCGTATTTCATACAGATCTCATCGGACAGTTGCCGCATAGCTTTCAGAGTGAACTTGTTTGAACGGAACTTGTGACCGTCCTCACAGCTCACCGAGTTGACGATGAAGTGACAGTGTATGTGGGGAGCGTCGGTGTGACAGGCGATCACACACTCGAAGCCCTTGAACGCTTTCTCTGAAAACTCTCGTGCGATCTTCAAGGCAAGCTCAGGGCTGATGTCATATCCGCTCGGATGCGACTGAACAAAATGAAAATACTGAGCGCCGTCCGTCTTGCCGTAGAGCTGTTTGGTGTTTCTGAATTCTTCGTATGCGGTCTGCGGAGTACAGTTGATCGCAGTGATCCAGCGACCCTGCTCGGTCTTGTCATCGCGGCAGATATATTTCAGAGAACCTTTTCCGCCGCCTCCGCCTTTGGTTGATATCGCAGTTACCGTTGCCATCATTTCACCTCCCGCAGCACATCTGCGATCATCGCTGTGACCGTAGCGTACTCATCAGCAAGACGTTTCAGATCAATGACATTGACCTCTCCCTGATTTGCAAGCCGCGCCAGCTGATTCAGATTATTGCCGATCGCTTTCTGCTGTCTGACCACATCCGTCAGCCCCTCGGCGACGATTATCTTCTTACCCAGCGCACATCGCAGGACGTAATCCGAAAGCTTCATTTTGTGTTCCTGCGCTCTCCGATGCACGCGGCTGTACTCGTCGTCGGTGCAGCGGATAGCAAGGGTTTTGTTTCGTTTTCTCATTTGGTTACTCCTTTCCGACCGCAGCCTTGCTCGGCGCGGTCTTTTCTTTTTTCGTCATAAAAGGGGTACGGGTCTCCCGCGGGCAATGGCTCACCGCCCCGAGGCGGAACGCCATGCGCTATGCTTGCCCTCCGAAAACCCTCACCCCATGAGGCCTCACAGCGGACTGCCGGAAACCGACCAATTCCCGTGATAAATATATAAGCGAAAAGAAAAAATATCGGAGGCCGTAGCCCCCTCACAGACGCTCACAAATGCGCTGTTAGGCATTTTGTTTTACTGCTCGGTGTTTCCCCGACGTCAATAAACTCGCGGCACACGCCGCCGTACAGCCGCCTCTCGATCTCTTTCCTGTCGAGCACAGCGACATTCTTCTGCACGGTCGGAGAGACTCTGACGGTCGTTGTGTTGCTTCTTCCGTTGGTAATAATGATCCCGTCCTCTACAAGCTGCTTGATCAGATTTGTTTTCCCGACTGCAAATCCGTCACCGATCTCTTTCGAGAACCTGTTGATCTCGGACATCACAGCGTTCATTATTAAATAGTAATGTGAGTCATCAACGTAACCGATGAACCCTTTGCGCGAGGTATCTTCGTTGTTTCCGAGAGAGTTGAGCGAGCATCTTCCGCTGTCAAGCAGACTGGTAAGCTTATCACAGAACTGATAGCTGACGCTTTCGTTCTCCACAAGTCCGCTGCTCTGACGGATATTTTCGATCAGTATCTCATCAAAAGTTCTGCGGTAACTGATGACATCTCCGCTGCCGATCTGCGATTTGTCACACAGATATTCAAGGAGAATATCGAATCCAACTTTCAGACAGGCAAGCATTTCGGGGACACGGGTGTGGAATATTATCTTCCTTTCCGACAGCATTCCGGTCATCTGAGAGCGGTAGGAAATGAAAAGAGCAGAGAGCTTTTTCACAAACTCATCTGCACTAACAAGATATTTTTCCTTGATCCAATCGACATAGCTGCGCATAATTCCGTTCAGTATTCCGTCCGCAGCGAGCTGCTGATACTCCGAAAGCAGTCTGAGATCAACGTCACCTTCCTTCATTTCAAGGATGAAATATCTTGCAAGCCCCGACTGAGATATGTCCGGAACAACCTCGGAGGTTATCAGACCCATTCCCATAGGAGGCTTGCTGGGCTTTTGTTCTGCACGGAAATCAAGGCGGCTTCTGCCTGTGCGGTCTCCGTAGTAGCGGGAAAGATTCTGCGCGGTGTTGTTCATTTCAGCGTTACCGTATCGGCTGCTCGGGTGAAGATCGTCGATAACAGTCAGCACATCTTTGGTGTAATAGACGTTTGCAAGGATGCTGTTGGCCGTATCGTGAAATGAATTAGGCAGATTGCTCGCATTGAAATTCCCGAAGAAGGAATTGAAAAGCGCGGCGGTACTTGACTTCCGTGTTCCCGTTCTGCCGACCAGTGCAGCAAGAAATTTGGGCATACAGTTGCCCATACTCATGAAATGTTCCAGCGGAGCAACGAAGGTCACAGCGAGCAGCGGCAGCATAAGTCTCTGCGGAAGGAAGCCATCGTCGAGCATTGCGGTGAGATTAATGAGATCGTCATCCGAACACTTTTTGCCGAAGCGATAGGATTTCAGCTTGCCCTGCAGCTCGACAGTCAGCGGGCTGTCGTCCTGCGGCATTAAGAAATAGTACTCGCCGTCGATCAGTCTCCAGCCTGTCTGCGAGTAAACAGTACGGAAGACGATCTCTGCTTTGGTCATTGTTATTGCGTGACGTATCTTGCCGGGAGTGTTGTTGGTCGGCACATAAGAGCCGAGCGCTCCCCACTGTTCCAGCAGCCATTTCATACTCTGCATCTCGTCTGCCCTGACCGTGACAGGCGGCAGAGTCACTCCGCTGGCGTGCTCCGCGCTGACCTCGAACACCTTTCTGCGCTCGGTCCCGTCATCGTAAGTGATCTCGGAACGCAGCACCGGAAGGTAATCACAGAGCTTGACCATGAACGTCTTTCCGTTTTTGATGACCTCTTCATAGAGGCATCCGTCGAATGCGTAGTACGGCTCTTTGTAAAGAGTGCCGTCGAACTTATTTGTTTCAGCAGTCATTAGTAAGACCCCTTTCAAAATAGATTTCTTGATACCGTCCCGCACTCCGCCGATAAAAATGCGGGAGCAGTATTCATATTCTGAGGGAGCCTTTTCTGAACACATTTTATTGTGCCTGCGCCCGGCGCTGCAGCGATCGGACAAAAAATATCAGCGAAAAGGAAAATTCCAACCCCTTCTGCGGATTTCGCATATTTCTATAACGACACAACCTAAACAACGTATCTGCGAACTTTGAAAGCAATTTCATTTTCTACCAACGGCATAGCAGAGCTATATCAGACGCATAACAGACAACAATTTTTGAAAGGCTTTTCAGACAAAATGAGGGAGCAGTATACTTATTCTGCCGGACACCGTTTCAGAACACTTTTTCGGCGTATCAGATATTGCGGTTCCGGCTCCGGAGCGGAAGGTATACCGGAAATATATTCTCATAACAACTCTATACCAAAGCAAACAGCGCAGGGGCGAGGTTTGCCGGGGTTTGGTAGATTGTTAGAAAAATTTTGAGGGAGAGGGGGGAAATAAAGCGAAAGAAAAATATAAAAACGTATTGCAATTTGCGATACAATGTGATATAATATGCTTAGAAAGGTGGTTGATATTATGGCAACAAGAACTGCTAATGTTACCGCAAGGGTAGAGCCTGAGATCAAGGAACAAGCCGAGGCTGTAATGGAAAGGCTCGGACTGCCTGTATCAACGGCAATTAATATGTTTTACAGACAGATAATTCTTTGGAACGGTCTGCCGTTCAGACCTTCTGTTCCCGTTAACGTGCCGAAGGCGCTTGACGAAATGAGCAAGGAAGAGTTCGATGCAGCTATGGCGATCGGACTTGAACAGGCCAAGCAAGGCAAGTCCGTCCCCGTGGACGAGGCTTTCGATGCTCTTATCGGGGAGATAGCCAATGGAACAGTATGAGGTCAAGATAACGGAATATGCTCTCGAAGCTATGAGAGGAATCGTACATTATATCGCATATGATTTTTTGGCACCGCAGGCAGCTGTGAACACGCTGAATGCGATCCGTTCCGAAATCAAGAGCCTCAATACACTGCCGAGCCGAGTGGCGTTAACCGACGACGAACCGTGGCGCAGCGAGGGTATTCACAAAATGCCTGTAAACAACTATCTTGTGTACTTCTGGATTAACGAGGACGAACATATCGTTCATGTTACCAACGTTGTTTACACCCGCAGAGATCAGAAGAATGTTTTACAGGATATGCCTATGAAGTAACACATAAAGCACCGTTGAAGTTCAGCGGTGCTTTTATTGTTAATGCATGACAGTTCCTTTCTCTTTTCGCCCATATATATTTCAACTGTCATTACTGTCACAACCGTCACTGATGTCATATCGGATATCAGTACAATCCGTTGTACTCGTTTTGACCTGTTTTGTCTAGCTGTCCAAAAAATGATACACACTTTTGAAAGGAGATGTGATATAATAGAGGTGTAAAAACAACAGGGGGTGATGTAATGCACAAGTGCTGGTTCAAAATATATGAGCTGTCGGTGAGGGCGATGCTGGCGTATGCAAAGTCCTGCGACGGCGGATTCACTATCGACCTGGACAGAGCCGCTACGGAGAGCTGTATCAGGCTGCCTGTCCGTGAGCAGGAGGAGAATGCGCTGTTCGATCAGCTTATGACGGTGCGGAAGCCTGATTTCAAGGGCAAGGAGGGCGAGGTTATTTCCGAACTTTCGGAGATCATCTTCTTTGCGGATTTCTCCGGCATCTTTGACCGCAGTACCGAAAGCCCTTACTATGCCAATTTGCAGGAAAAGGCAAAGTCCATGTTCCGACCCGGAAGCGTTTATCTTGACCTCGGCGGCGGCAGACAGTGCTACCGTCCCTTTGAGCGCTCGCAGAGCATGAGCCGCAAGTCGGTGCTCTCCTTTATCCGCGCCGATCTGTATGACAGCATCTATGAGCGCATCACCCTCGGAATGAAGATAGGAGAGTGCCAGCTCAGCAAGCTGTATGCCTACAATGGTCTGATGCTCTCCGGCGGAGTGCGTATCGAAGGCCTCGGTCTTGATGCCAAAAAGGTGATCGTGGTAGATAACCCCGAATACCCAAGTCCCGAAACAGATGTTATAACCGTAGAGCCGAGGGGCTTCAACGGCAGATATATGAAATATGAGCGGGTGGAGCGCAGGCAGAGCATCACGGTTCTTGGCTTTGACGGTGAGGGACTTATCTCCCCGAGACTCGCCGCACAGATATGCAGACAGCTCGGTGAAGAACACACCTCGTTTCAGATCCGTCTGCCGTACATAAAGGGTATGCTGCACGCGGTCAATTTTCAAAGCTATTTCAAAAACTCCGATACAGACATTGTCACCGACATCTTCGGTGTGAAGCATAAAGCCTCGGATATCGGGATCATCCTGACGAAAAGCATGGTCAAGTGTACGGACTGGCTTGATCAGAATAATATGTCCTGGGAGGATTACTGGGAGGCCTTCAGGCGTTACGGCCACGCGCTGTATATTTCCGGCACTATCGGAAATGACAACAGCGGCAGAACAGAGCTTAACTATCAGTTTCTGAACACACTGTCGCTAACCGCCGATGAATTCCGTCCCCGTGATCTTCCGCTGACCTTTCCGGCTGACGACGACCGCGAATGGCTGACCAAAGCCACCGAGCAGGAGTATTATCAGCTCTGTACCGATGACAGATACCGCCGGGATTTTTTCCTGTCCAAAAGGCCTGATAAGAACAGCCGTGAACGGTATCTTATTGATCTTCTCCGTAAAAATCCGAAGCTGATCGCAGAGAGCTACTACACCGATATGCTGAAAAAGAAAGCGGACAAGGTGCTGAGGAACTATGCCCTCGGGCGGCTCACGGTGTCGGGGTACAACCGTTATCTGTCAGGTGACCTGCTTGAGTTTATGCACAGGTTCATAGGCCGTGCAGGCTTTTTTGTCAGAAGGAGACAGGTAGACTTCAGAGAGGCAACTATCGTTGTTAACTTTGCAGCCGATTCCTTCTACGCTCCCGGAGCAAAGTTCGGCGGTGAGGGAGGCTGTACTCTGCTGCGAAAT
The DNA here is from genome assembly GCA_900104495.1 of Ruminococcaceae bacterium FB2012. Classification (GTDB taxonomy): domain Bacteria; phylum Bacillota; class Clostridia; order Oscillospirales; family Ruminococcaceae; genus FB2012. Next base: position 12,951 of record FMXS01000021.1, read on the forward strand.
CCGCATATTGCAAGGAACGAGGAAACGCAGCTGAAGCCGTATGTAAAGGCTGAAAATATGCGGAGATACTTTCTCAAACAGCTTGACGAGACAGTTATGATAAACTGGGACACGCTGACTGCGGAACGTCTCGGCGGCGCAGATTTCGACGGAGATATGGTCAAGATCATAACCGATGAGACCGTGAACCGCTGTGTCCGCCGCAACTATGACGGCGAGGTCACTTCCGCTAACAATATCCCGCTGTTGAAAATACCGTCTGCCGAACCTGTCATGAGCGATGCCAACGACTGGGAGGCAAGGTTCGAGACCGTGAAGAACACCTTTTCTTCCCGTGTCGGACAGATCTCCAACGCAGCGCTGAACAGGAGCATTATTGCCTACAACGAAAACAGCACCGCCGAGGAACGTGAGCGGTGCCGTAAGGAAACGGAGATCCTTGCGATCCTAACAGGTCTGGAGATCGACTCTGCCAAGACGGGTGTAAAGCCCGATCTTTCGGAGTATCTCGGCAGGAAGAAGGTGCCGCCGAGCAGGTTCCTTAAATACAAGGTGCTCCTTGAAAAATCGGAGCGACCGAGGGAGTTCTACGAACCTGTTTACGGTGAACAGTTTAAAAAGTTCTTTGAAGACACCGACTGGGACAAGGTGGATTCCAACCTTGAACGCCTGCCGTGGCTGGCTTACAATCTCGGACAGAACATTCAGTTCAAAGAGGACGATCCCGCTGCCGACAGCGAGCTTTTCACCTTCGCCGCTGCTCCCGACTGGAATGAACAGCTTGACAGTAAAACAATCAAAACCGTTTCGTCGCTGATAACGGTTTACAACAATGTACTCAAGCGCATACGCTACTGCCGTCAGCCGTCAAAGTCCAAGGCGGGGCAGAGCGATATCCGGCGTATCCTGTATATGCGCGGACAGCAGGACGATTACGATATCGACGGGCTGTACGCTGCGGTCTCGGAGATCTCCGCGGAGCGCATCGAAAAGATAAGAGCTGAGATCAGGTTGCAGAAATGGCATCTTGCCGATCCCGAAAAGCGTGAGGAGTTAGTATCGTTATGGCTGCCGGAGCTTTCGGATTATTACGAACTTTTTTGTGATTTCAGATGCTGCGGGTTCCGTATCTTAGGTGATCTTATCGTTGACACCGACGATGCAAACAGTCAGTCGGAGGGCAGGAGGTTCATCCGCAAAAACGATCCCGAACAGTTCAGAACAATGATGTCCGCGTACCTTGAAAAGCCTGCGCACGTTACCTACAGAGAGGCTGTCGCGGCGAAGTGTCGGGAGATGCTTGAAGAACATATCAAGTCCGATACGGCGATCAGATATCTTGCGGCGCTCGGCAGGCGGAGAGAGCTGCTGGAGCTGTATTATGACAGGCTTGAAAAACACATACGGAGGTGGAGAGATGCTTAACGAGACCGAAGAATTCAAGGCTTACACAGGCAAGCCGAAATACACAAGCGACGGCAAGAGCGATCTCTCCTACCTCGGCAGGTTCACCTTTGAGATGCTGAAAACCTTTGAGGGGCTGCAGCGTGTACTGACTATCATAGCGAGGGGTTATCTCCACAGCGGCGGTGATCCTTATGACAATATCGAACACGCCCGGAGGGCGCTGTGCGCGTGGTGCAGTATTCCGGAAACAAAAAAATCCACTCCCGATAAGGAGTGGAAGTTCGGAACGGATTTCAGAGACTATCACGGTGAGTTTCCGGAACTTGTCACCAAGGACGGCAGAGGCTGGTTTTACAGGCACGTTCACAAGGTCATCGGTTTTGTGGAGACGCATGGAGAAAAGGTTTCAAAGGCTTCAAAGGATTCCGCGGCGCTGCTCAAAACCGACTTTGACGGTAACTGGCGGAACAAGGTCATTCAGTATCAGATCCCGATCTTCTCTCCCGGAACCAAGGGGCGCTGGATACTGCGGTTCGATGACATCATCGGGGACGCTCTCGAGCAGGGCGAGCTCCGGGACAAGACCTTTTTCTTCTCCGCCGATCAGGAGGAGCGGATAAAAACCGCGATTCCGAAAGAGCTGCCCTATCATGTCGCGGCGGCGGTGCTAGCTTACACCATCGCCAACAAGCCCGAGGACAGCGACTGGACAGTCCTTCCGATGACCAATTTTGACGCATATTTTGGCACGACCAGCTTCAGCCGTCGGCAGATCAGGATGATACCCGAGAGTTTGTTTATCCGGGAGAGGGACGATACCTGCGGGGTGAGCAGGGGGAGGGTAATGATGTTTTAGCGTAATCTATGTAAATTCATTTATTTAGTGTTTGAATCATATGACAAATATTGACTTGTATAATATGCTATGATATAATGAAATAAATAAGAATTACATTCATAAAAGATAAATTAATATATATGAATGGAAAGATCAAGAGTAAAGCTGTTTTTTCGAAGAATAATATCATATGATAATATGAATATATCATTCGAAAGTAAAGATTGGCAAGAAAAAATGTGTTAAGGAATAATGCATTGAGAAAAGATAGCATTTAATTGCGAAGGAGCGTTAAATAATAATGTCGAAACACTATATGATTGATTTGTTTGCAGGAGCTGGCGGACTATCTTGTGGTCTTGAGTTAGCCGGATTCACTCCTGTTTTGGCCAATGAGCTTGTAGATCAATATGCCAAAACCTATCAAATTAATCATCCTGGTACAAAAGTTATTGTAGGTGATGTTAGGCAAGTGGATGAGAAAGAGCTGCATAACCTTGTTAAAGAATATGGTGAAATTGATTTGATCGCTGGTGGTCCTCCGTGTCAAGGTTTTTCTGTCAATGCACCCGTTCGATCATTAGATGATCCTCGAAATCACTTGTTTAAGGAATACTTGCGAATAGTAGCAGAAATACGACCCAAATCGGTACTAATAGAAAATGTTCCGGGTATCGTATCGTTAGGCAAAGGTACAGTTATTGAGCAAATCTATAGAATACTTCAAGGACTTGGTTACAAAGTCAATCATCGAATCCTATTTGCCGGGCATTATGGAATCCCTCAAATGCGATTCCGGACAGTATTTCTTGCTATGCGAGATTATACGCATGAAATACTTTTTCCAAAGCCAGAGTGTTATGCAACGGCTGTAGCTAATTTTCAGGGATCGAAGAATCTCTGCTATAACCTATTACCTTTGGATGAATCTATTTTAAAACCTAAGACTACAGTATGGGACGCTATAGGTGATCTTCCTGAGATAAAAGGTGGTGAAAGCAAAGGAACTTATCATTACTCTTCTCCTGCCAGAACAGAGTTTCAAAAATATGCACGAAATAATTCAGTTGAAATCACATCTCATTTTTGTTCTAAGCTATCTGCAATTAATGTTGAACGTCTCAAATATATTCCGCAAGGTGGTAGCTGGAGAAACATTCCGTTCGACTTACTTCCTGCCGGGCTTAAGAGAGCGAGAAGAAGCGATCATACCAAAAGATATGGGAGACTTGATCCAAATGAGCTATGTTCAACCATAATGACAAAATGTGATCCACATTGGGGAAGCTTTTTCCATCCAACTCAAGCAAGAATCCTTTCGGTAAGAGAGGCTGCTCGAATACAAAGTTTCCCCGACAGATATCAGTTTACAGGTAATATGACCCAGCAATACGAACAGGTTGGTAATGCCGTACCACCATTGTTAGGTTGTGCTATCGGAAGAAAAGTGCTTGAAATGTTAGGAGGAATTAGTAGTGAAAGTTGATCGTCCAATTAAAGATATTGTGGAGATTTTTGGATACGCCCCCAATGACACATCAGATGAATGTCGATCTCTTTGGCGTATAGGCGCTTGCCCCTTTGTGCAGATTCCATGCAATAAAAAGAACCACGATTCTACTATTACATATGGAACTTGCAGTGTTACTTCGCCATACGGTGACTGTATTATTTGCCCAAACCGATTATATGTAAATCAATTTGAGACCCTTAAGACCGTAGCACAAGATGCGTTTGGTGATATCCCTTTCTATACATATTCTGAGTATGTTGAGCACCGAAGAGATAGGGATTCCTTTGTAGTAGCACTAGGAATGCACTCAGGTCATGAGATAAACCTTAATCGATCATGCTCAATGGATTGGGTACTTGCTAAAATTGTAAATCAGCACCTTGTAGAGTATACTGGAGTAGAAGTTCAAAGCATTGATATTACGGGGAACTACCGTGATAATTGGTATGCATATAAAAACATTAAAGAAGGAGCAACAATACCCAAATCCGAACATGGAATGAATTGGGCAAATGTTCACAAAAGATTAATTCCGCAAATTATCAGAAAGAGTTTAATATATTCACGCTCTACCCTTGTAAATAATGGTTTGTATTTTATTGTTCCTGAAATAGTATATACAAAATTTGAAGAAATAATAGGTGCTGATATTCCGTTAGTGACAGAAAAGGCTTCAGATGTCATCACAATACATACTTATCAGCTTGGACCTAATGTTACAGAAGGAAAAATGAGGGAGGTAGAACTTGTACGGCAATTGCGCTTTAAGATGCAAGAGTTTTCAAATCGTTTTGTTTCAGGGCCTACGTTGCCTTCTGCAACTGAGCTAGACAATGCCGTAAAAAAAGCGCTTGGTTTATAGACATTATGAAAAAATACAAGTAAAACAAAGAAAATTCTTATTCTCCATCAGCGCGTAAACTTCTATACTAAACTTTTTTGATTATAAGATATATATGTTTTAGCTTTGATTATTTGACCTTATAAGCATTATCCATGCTTAACGGTGTACTGTTATCAGTTTGTTATCAGGGTGATAACAGCGATGAAGCGATTGGAGCAGTGCTCTTTGTTTGATATTAGGCTCACTTGTTTAGCTTATCAAATAGTCTTTTATAAAGTACAAAGGGTTCTTTCCAGTTTTCATAGTATTTTAAGATTACACTCATAGATGGCAACCCTAATTGGCTGAGTTCCTTTGCAGTCGGAATGTCTTTGCCATCTTTAATCCATTTTGAAATTGCATCATCCACTTCCTGCTTTGAATACTTTGCCTTTTTATAATTTAAGACAGTTATACTATATTTTTTGCAAAAAGCCTCAAAAGTTCCGAATCGTTTGTGTATTGTAGAAGGCGAATATGGGAAACCCTTAAAAAACTCTTTAGCCGACTCAACTATCCTTTTCTTATCTTTAAAAAACAGATTTACAGCATCATCAATTTCTTTTTCTGAGATATAAACATTTTTAGTTGATACAGCAGAACCTACTGCTTGTTGATATGCAGCTAGTGTTCCAAAATAATTATATATAATTCGTGCAGTCGGAAGACCATTTTTAGCATTCAAACAACTTTCAGTTATATTACCATATTGTTCAACATAGTCTTTTCCTGCTTGTATAGCAGTATCCTTATCCCAATTCATTCGAACTGTCAGCTTAAACATATTCTTCTTTAAATCTGTTAAGCCACCATACTCAGGATAGTTCCTTAGTATACAAGGAAGTGACGGAAGATTATTCTTTTTAGTTAAATCCTTTTGAAATATGTTTCCATTTTGTTCAATAAATTGTTCCAAAGCATTTTTTATTGTTTCTCTATTCCAATTTGCAGATAAATCTTCAATACCAAACGCTTCCTTTAATGAATATAAATCTCCATAATATTTTTTTACATAATGAATTGAAGGCAAATGATTATATTCTCTACCAAAATCAACCTTATGTATATCACCTTTTCGAGAGATAAAATCGGAAATCATTTGATCAAACAATTCTTTTGTCATAGTTTTTGATGCTGATTCTTTAGAAGATTGCATCTGCATATTATTTGTTTCTTGTTTATTATCTTTTTCAATTTCACCAGCTAAGAATTTTCTTGCTTTTTCTTCGAGCAGAAAATCATTCAACTCTTTATCAGTCTTTTTTAAATTGCATTTAACACAAAGTATTTGACAGTTCTCAGCTGTATTCTTTCCTCCTTTGGCATAAGGAACAATATGATCAAAATGACAATCATTTATTGATAATAGTTTTATACCACAAGCATCACAACAGATACTTCCGTTATGCTTTCTAAGATTTTCTGTTACTACGGATAGTTTTACAGAATCCGAAAAATCCCTATTTGCCATACTACACCTCCATGGTTCGCATTCAAATATATAATCGCAGACAATTCGAAGCACAATTCATCCGCTATGTATTTCAATAATATTATACCACATTGCTAACGGGTTGTCAATAATAGTAAACGCACTTGTAAAAGTGATAAATAACGCATTGATGTTTCAACAAAAAAAGCAGGCACTTAATTAGTATGCCTGCAACAATAGCGGCAAAACAAAAGAGGCTGTTGCGCACAGCCTCTTTTTTCTTATTTATACTTATCCGTTGGTTTCATATGTGAAATCACAGCCACACTGACTTGCAGTTATAACGTCCTCTGTTTTAAACTCGATCGTTTCAAGCATCAATTCTTCGTATGCTTTCTTTTCCATATATGACACCCTCTTTCCTTATGAAACAAGTTCCGAATAGCTTGTGATGAGAATATCAGTGTAGAATATCATCTGTTCGGCACTTTCTTCACTTGTCTTAACTATGATATAGCCGCGGAAAGATACCTTCCGGTCAGGTGAATCTACTGTAACATTGGCAATGTCTGCTCCGTAGAGCTTGGTGTTGCCTGATACACGCTTATCAATACCCTGTGCATCTACAGTAAATTCATCTTCTGTAAGCGGCGAATCTACTGCGCACAGCATACCTGCTTCAACTACTGTATATCCGTCAGGAATGTTTCTTACAGCTGCGCAGGTAACCTTTATCTGTTCATCAGTGGTAACAGCGTAAGGTGCGCCAAGCGCTATAACAGGCTTGCGGTCAACTACTGTGTCAGTGTCAACATAGCAGGCAATTATTTCTGTATCTGATGTTACAGGCATACGGTAGGTGCTTGTGTAGCCAAGTACAGTGCCGTTTGCGTTCTTCCAGCAGCCAAACTGTTTGCCTTCGATCTCAGGGGCTTGTGCAGTGAACGCGCTGCCCTTTGCTGATTCTGTAACGTCTGCTTCTCTGTCAACGCCCTCGTAGCTTACGGTAACAGTGCAGGGTATGTTCTGCTTTTTATAGCTCGGTCTTATTACTACAGCCTCGCCTTTTCTTGCCTTTATAGCTTCAGGTGTGGCTTCTTCTTCGGTGTCTTCAAATACCCACTTGTCAAAGTCATAGCCAAGCTTTGTGGGGCCTGCCGGCAGAACTATATTGCTGTTTTGCGAATACTGTCTGTACAGCATTACCTGATCGCTTGCCGAAATGTATTCAACGAACACCTGATCGCCGAATGCCTTGTTATTAACAAGCGTTACATTTGTGCTGCCGTTTACTGTTATTGTAACAGAAGCTTCACTGCTTATAAGTCTGCCATTCATTAACCAGTTCAGTGCGCTTTCAGGATCATAAGCGGTAAGTGTTATCTCTGTTCCTGTGGGTACTGTCATAGTGTTGCCTGTCTGTACGGTATCATCACCTTCAATAGTATAGGCTGCACCGTTTATTGCGGTTATTGTAACAGTTGCTTTAGCCGGCGCTGTGTATGAGTTAGCTATTCCTGTTATTGTGAATGTATCATAGAAGCTTACTTCTTCAAAGTTATCACCGTAGGTGGTAGCTTTTATAGCATAGCTGCCGGGGTTTGCAGGAGCATTCTGGCTGTAGGAAAGATCTGCAAGGCTGCCGATGTAGCCCTCAGGAACTACAGCATATGCGTAGGTAACAGTCTTGTGGTTTGCAACTACCTCCTGCGCCACAAGGTTTTCTTCGGTATCTTTAAACTGCTCGCAGGAAACAACTGAAAGTGCTGCGCCTGTGCCGTCATAAGGCCTGCCGTCATAAATCTTGTCTGCGGCAGTAAGTTTTACGCCGTGTATATTCTCAGCCTTTGCCTTGCTTATAGTTACATAAAATGCAAAATATTCAGGCTCCCAGTTTTCATGCTCAACGCAGAATACCACAAGCTGTGTGCCTGCCGATCTTCCGTCACACTCAAAAACAGGATGCGGGAAATCATCGTCTATAGGATAATCCTGCGAGCCGGTATCAACTACCCAGTAGGCTATATCGCACTGCTCTTCTCCTGAGAGTTCATTCCAGGGTGATCTGTCCAGATATGTGCCTCCACGCTGCAATTCCTCAAGCAGGCTGTCGCCTTCCGGCGCAGTAAAGTCAGTGTATGAAAGATAATTGCCGTCAAACTCCTTACCATTAAAGGTATAGTCAAGGCTGTAATCAGGTATAGGCAGTATTTCAAGACCTTGTATCAATGTCTCGTCATAGACGCTGCCTGTGATATCTTTTTTGGGAATCACACTAATATCATATTTTCCGGGCTTATCAAATGTAAGCGGAACATCTTCACTTCCGTTAATAAGAAGAGTGAACGGAAGATCATCTCTCTTATATGTTGATGTGTCATCCGTTTTTATGATCCATACATAACTCCCGGATGCAGTAACGCATATTCTTGCGCCCTCGTTAACAACTACTCTGCTATCATTAATGGTTATAGTAGGATCCTGTATTTCCCATTGACCGGTGTAAGAACCTTTGAACCGCCCTATACCTTTTAAAGTAAAGCTGTATGTTCCTACTTTTGTACCTTCATCAGATTCCAGTTCATAGTCAACGCCCTCTTCAAGAATGGTATCATTGTAACTGAGTTTCAGTGAAACTGTCTGCGATTCAACAGTTCCTGAATGAGACAACAATAATAGTGTAGGATCGATAACAATATCAAATCCGCTTCCGGGCTCATTGATGCCGCTTATGTCTATTCCTGTTATGCTGAATGTATCATAGAAGCTTACTTCTTCAAAGTTATCACCGTAGGTGGTAGCTTTTATAGCATAGCTGCCGGGGTTTGCAGGAGCATTCTGGCTGTAGGAAAGATCTGCAAGGCTGCCGATGTAGCCCTCAGGAACTACAGCATATGCGTAGGTAACAGTCTTGTGGTTTGCAACTACCTCCTGCGCCACAAGGTTTTCTTCGGTATCTTTAAACTGCTCGCAGGAAACAACTGAAAGTGCTGCGCCTGTGCCGTCATAAGGCTTGCCGTCATAAAGCTTGTTTGCGGCAGTAAGTTTTACGCCGTGTATATTCTCAGCTTTGGCTTTGTCGATATATACATAAAAGTTGAAATTATTTTTATTATAGCTAGTGTTATTTACACAGAATACCACCATCTGAGGTCCTGCTGATTTTCCGTCACACTCAAAATCCGGAAGTGTAATACCACTGCCATAGTCATGATCTGAATCTATAACCCAGTATACTATATCAGAGGAGGTACTCGGTACACCATTTTCATCGTAATGATATCCCGTTGCCGGATCTTGATTCCAGTATGAATAATCACAGTATGTTGGCTCATGTCCTGTGTTTGAAAGACCACCATCATTGCTTAACTCAAAGTCGAAACGTGTCAGATACTTGCCGTCATACTCCTTGCCCTTGAAAATAAAATCAATGCCGTAGTTGGTTACTTTGCCCGGAGTAAAAAAGGTGGATACTTCACCCGTATAGTTTGTGCCCTCTTTTGCTTGTATAGTAATATTATAAGGGTTGTATTTATTAAGCGTCGACGGTATATCTTTGCTTCCGTCGATCATAAGTATAAACGGGAAAGCTTCGCCCGTATATGTTGAAGGATCATTTGTGTATATCTGCCACATTCCTCCGTCATCAGTTAAAAATTCTATTCTTGCAGGGTCGAAAACAGTACATGTGACAATAAAATCTCCGTGTTCTGAAATATCCATAGGCTCGATAACCCAGCTGTTGTTGACAGAATCATTGAAGTTTCCAAGCCCTTTTACAGTAAAGGGGTATGTTCCTGCATCAGCATTTGTCGGTATCTCACTTTCCAGCACATAGTCAACACCCTCTGTCAGCAATTCTCCGTTATATTCTACCGTTACACTTTCAGAGAGCGATCTCTGAGCGTCATCCTCATCATCTTCAAAGGTGCCGTACATAATGGGTTCTACTGTTACTGTTATGTTTTCATCACTGATTTTGCGCGGTTTTATCTCAAACTCATCATAATCAACAAATTTATTATAGTTTTTGGGTGTAAGAGTAACTCTGACCACATATTCGCCTGCATCTGTCGGTGCTGTTTCTGTGTAATCAAGTCCTTCCGGATCACCATTGTACTCTTCAGGTACCTGTGCATACTCATATACAGGAGAAGCCGCCTTTAATAGCTCATCATCAATACCTGTTATCCCGGGCTTAGCTATAGGCTCGCCGTCATAGATCTTGTTATCTATCTCAATATCACATTCAAGATCTTTTGTGGTTATAGTATATGTACCAAATGTTTCACCCGTAAAGTTTCCTATTCCCTTTACAGTTACTTTATACTCACCTGCATCTGCGCCGGGTGTGTATATCAGTTCATAATCAGTATCTTTTATAAGTTCATATGAGCCATAGTTCACGGTAATATCAACATCGTGTTCATTGCCGTCATATTCATAGCTTTCAGGATCAATTATAACTTCTATATCCGTATCGTCACGGCTTATGACCTTAGGCAGTATTTTAAAGCTTTTTTCAATGATACCTGTACGTTCTTTATTGCCGATCGTGTATACTATTTCTACCTTTGCGGTATATTCACCAACATTGACCGGTGCCTGTGCAAGCATCTCGCCTTCACTGTCAAAATACTCTACATCGGATACAGTATTTATTGAAAGCTCATCGAATATACTATCATCTTCGTAAGCTGTAAGCTCTGCTTCTATCTTTTCACCGGTGTAAGTATGATCCATTGCATCAAGCGTGTAGAGAGTATGTATCTGTGCATTTGTTTCATCAACACACTCTACCCTGAAGCTGTCAGACACTTTACCCTGCAGCGGGTAAACTCTGAGCCTGTGCTTGTGCGACAAAGTAAGGTCATCATACGGCATAATAAACGAGTAGATATACTTTTCTTCATCGTAGTCATACTCTTCATTTATGCCTTTGACAGGGGTATTTTCCGAATCCGTAACAGTCAGCCTTGCATTCGAGCATATCACGGTATCCCTGCCCACAAAGAACCTACCGTCAGTGACCTGCTGACCGTCACTTTCCATCCGTATGACAGAGCCGTCTTCAACACTATCATTAACGGTAATACTTCTTTTTTCGTTGCGAACTTCTGCATCTATATAGTCTGCTTCACTGTCGCCATAGCCATCATAACCTACAGCCTTATACCATACTCTGTATGTTCCGGCAGCATTCACCGTCATCGATTCGCTCCAACCGTTCTCGGGGGCTGTATTTACATCAGTTTCCGTTACGGCATACATCATAGTGCCGTTAGCAGCCTCACCGCCTTCTAAAAGCGCACACTCAGAATCATCAGGTAATACTACATAATCATGCCCCTCGGCCTTATTGACCACAGGTGCGGTCTTCACCTGTGCATATACCTTCTTCAGCCTGAGAGTATGATTATATACATTATTTCCCCCTTCATTATACGTATACTCTTCTATCTCATATACAGCGTCAGTCTCATATACAACGGGTACTCCATCATCAGAACCAGTATAAGTATTTGTTGAGTAGTTTCCATTATCACCTGCTAAAACAATCAGAGTGGTATCAGAACCGTAGATTAAGAATCTGGTCGATTTGCCTATCAATCTCCCGACGGACAAAAAATTTAATGCTTTGTTGCTTTGGTCATTATAAGTGATATCTGTCTCAGAAACGTTCAAATCTCCACTGATCGGGGCTTGTGAGATCTCCTGCTCGCCGCCGGACGGCTCAACGCCCGACTGTGATGTGCTTTCCGAATCCTTAGTTAAGGTGATTGCATTATTCGCACTCTGCTGCTCATCGCCCACTGCATTTGCCGAGATAACCGTATCGGTATATTCATAAAGCCCCATTGGTGTCAGGCTTCCCGATGCCAGAGCAAGCGCAATAAGCCCGGCAGTAGTTCTTCTGAAAAAACCATTCATAAATATCCCTCCCTGAAAAATGTCATAATACGCCATTATGGTTTAATAAAATTACAGATTAATTATATCACTAAATTCTTTGAATGTCAATTAAAAATGGTATTATTGTTACTTTTTGAGTATGCCTGTATCCGCCGCCTGTTATTACTGTTCTTTATTAGTGTTGCCCTGCCAATCGTCATACCTCACCATAGCGTACCACGAGCCGTTGCTGTCTTTATATATAGGCATATTATTCCTCCTTTTCATTTCTGCCGAAGAATCGCTGATAGAAATACTCACGGCTCACACGCCCCGATATCGTTATAAAGCCCTGAGCCTTCAGCCCATCATTCAGCATTTTGATGATCTTGTAGGCGTAAGGCACCGAGACTTGCAGTTCCTCCGCCACCTCTTTTACTCTGATGAATTTGTTTTTCATTTGCATTTCCCCTTTCTATCTCTCTTATACAGATACTAAACTATTATGTTTAATATCCTGATTCATATTATACTAAACAAATTTTCTTTTGTCAACCCCTTTCTCACAAATTCTTTAAACTTTTTTGTTAAATATCTCTTGACATTCTCTAAACAAATATGCTATAATGGATAAAAACACTTTAGGAGTGATCTTATGGCAATAGCTGAACGCATAAAACGTATCCGCACAATGCGTGGTATGACCCTCAAATATCTTGGTGAATCGGTGGGCTTTCCCGCTAATAACGCTGACGTCAGAATGGCTCAGTACGAAAACGGCACTCGCACCCCCAAATCCGACCTTGCAAAGCAAATAGCAGATGTTCTCGGTGTCGCACCCGAAACACTCGAGATTCCGAACATTGAGAGCTATCTCGGTGTTATCCACACGCTGTTTGCCCTTGAGGACAATTACGGCTTGAAGATAGACAAGCTAAGCGGTGAGGTCTGCATTCGCCTTGACAAGGAAAGCAAGGACTATCTCACAATGCTTGAAATGTTCAGAGCATGGGAAAGCAAAGCCGATCAGCTTCGCTCAGGCGAGATCACCCAGGAGGACTATGACAACTGGCGGTACAACTACCCGAACTCTGACGAGTCCGGCACGTTTAAGAAGATCGTTTCATCAGACTGACACCTCCTTTTTTAGGCATAACAAAAAAGACCTTGCCCGACACCGTCAGGCAAGGTCTTTTCAAACTAAGCTATCGTACCTCATAACCACTTGAGATACAGAATAAAACTCGGTTTGGAAGTGTTATCAAATTGTTATCAGAGGGGATGGGTGTGTGGTGCAAACTGCGCTGATACGGGGTTTGCAGAGTATGTGCGATCACTCCCATTCAATAGCTGATATTTTATTTGTGCATTGTGAGTGGTGTATTCGACAACGCAAATATCAAATATTGTGTTATATTATTATCTCCTGTACCATTGAACACTATAATTATCCTTACCAAATGGAACCCCTCTAATAAATCTATCCACATTTTCTAATTCATCAAGAATACCAAATGTATCCTCTTTTGAAATTTCAACTATTTCGGCAATTTTAGCTGTTGTAGCTCCTGAGTAAATACACACAGTTTTAAACACTTCAAATTTCTTACTACTATCATTAGAATGAACCAATACGCTAACTGGTCTATCATTGTCGAGTTTTTTCAAATGATTGGCATAATATGACTTTTGATTTTCTTGTAGTTTTTTTAAATGATGAGATATATCTTCCAATTCTGAAGTGTACATAAGCATATTTCTATATTGCGATAAATCAATTTCAGTATGTTCTTTGTATTTATCATTATATGATATATCAATCTTTGCTACTACCTTAGCAATCTCATTAAACTTTGATTGTCCCCCAATACAAACATACAATTTTTGATGGCTTGATAGAAAAAGTGATGCTTCAGACACTTCTTTTAATAAAGGCTGTCTGTCAATTACGTCGAGATTATTTAGAAAATCTTTGTTAAACATGATTCTAACATCTTTAGCAGGTATAGAACCAACATTTTCAATTACCAAACACAACAACCCTGATCTAATCATCTCAAATCTTACTGAAACATAAGGTCGATTTGATTCATTGTATTGCCGAATCATTTCTTCTATCTGCTGCTTTGCTGTCTTTGTTTGTTCTTTTGCAGCCTTAGCAGATCTTCCGTTAAAAACGCAAATCACAATAGTAGCAATAACGTAAATTGCTGTAATAATTACCATAAACCAATCAGCCATTATTATCCTCCATATTTTTTAAGCATTTTACTAGTTCGTATTATCGGTGGTTATTATCTATATTCTACCATACAACTGAAAAATTGTAAAGATTCTTTAGAACAGAAAGCAAGTGGTATAATTGTCAATAATATAATACATGTTTTGTTTTTACAGTACCCCCTGCTACCTCGTAATACGACGGCAGGGGGGACTTACATATTATCACCTCACCGTTATATAACAATGCCTCTTGACCTCCGCCTTATCCACCTCGCAGCGCAAGCGCCCCTGTTCGCAGAGCGGGGCAAGCAGGTAGTCCCGGCAGAAGCCTGCGCCGAGGTTCATATACTCAGCGATCTCGGTGATCGTGCGGCGGGTGCGGCAGAATCGGAGTACCTCTTTCTGATATGCCGAAATGTTCGGGCGCTCTCTGTATGCATAGACCGCAAGGTATTCAAGCACCCAGTCCTTAGGGAAGATCAGTCTGTTCCCGATCTTCAGACAGCGGAGCATACCGCTGTTTTTTAGGTTCAGTACCGTCGCTCTGCCGACACCGAGCATCTTCATTACGTCCTTCGTGCCAAGCCCGCCAGGGTAGTCTGCATAGAGCCTGCGCAGCTTCACGAGTGCGCGGAGCTGCACCGTTGTCAGTTTCATATCTCCGTGTAATTCTATGTTTTTCATGTCATTTCTCCTTATAATGTAAATGTTGCTGAAGTGTAAAAATGACATCATTCAGAAATGTTGTAGACAAACGGCGTTTAGATTCCTTCTAACTTTTTTCTAACACTTAGGGGGCATTTCTTCAAAAAACGTGTTTTGGAGTATCATTTTGTTAAATCACGCACCTGCGTGATTTGAGGCCGATGACGGCTTTGAAACCTCGGATTTATGTGGATTTGCCGCCGTATCAGATGACACGAAACGGCACATAATGGAATTATCTGAAACGGATTGATTTTTGTTAAGAATGGCTCCAAAACCGCGTGCCGAGGGTTCGATTCCTTCTGCCCCTGCCACGAAAGCCCGTAGATGCGCGATCTACGGGCTTTTAATTTATGAACGCCCGTTCATTTCTAACATTTTTCTAACAGTTTGTATTTTTGGGAGTCCTGCGTATTTCGTCAAAAGATCTGCGCAGGACTTGTTTTTTTAATTTTCTTCCTCTCCGCTGAGCAATGAAGCTATCTGAATTGCCGAAAGCTGCTTGCTCGAATAGTCCAGGTGAGCGTATGTATTCGCCGTCACCTCAAAAGTTGCATGGCCGAGCCATTCCTGTATAGCTTTCATCGGAATGCCGTTTTTCAGGAGCAGACTGGCGCAGGTGTGCCGAAGATCATGGTACCGGATATGCCGCAGGCCGTGCTTTTTGAGTAAGTTCCCGAAGGTGCGTGAGATGTAATTCGGGGTTATCAGCTTGCCCGTTTCGTCGGTGCAGACGTAATCATCGTATTCGTGGTTATAAGCCGTTCCGAGTATCTTTGCATTGGCCTGCTGTCTGATTCGCAGCTCGGTCAGTTCTTTTTCCACCTCTGGGATCAGCGGCAGGGTACGGTTGCTGGATTTGTTTTTCATCTTGTCGAAGCCCTTGGGCTTGAAGCGACCGTTCTCTCTTGCCTCGATAACCTTGTGGGAGATAGACACCGTTTTTGCAGTAAAGTCTATGTTCGACCATTTCACTCCGAGTGCCTCGCTGCGGCGAAGTCCGTAGTAGGCGGCGAGCATTATTGGTATATAGATAGTCTCGCTTTTTGCGGCTTCAAGCAGCGCCCTGACCTCGCCCTCGCTGTAAAACGAGGCTCTGTATCGCTCCTGTTTCGGACGGTCAGCGTGGTCGCAGGGGTTGTCATCGAGGAATTCTTTCTTGACGGCGTATTTCATTGCGGCGTGGAACAGACCGTGAAACCGCAGCGCCGATGTCGCCGAAAGCCCCGATTTTTGAATGCTGGCATAGAACTCGTTGAGATCTTCTCCGGCAAGGTCACCGACGGTGGTTCCGTTCTCTCCGAAATAGTCGGTGATGCGTCCGTCGATCATCTTGTTGTAGCCGTCTATCGTGGTCGGCTGGAGCCTGGTCTCCGATAGCCTAACCCATTCCCGCAGGAACTCCGTGACCGGCATTTGCTGTACCTTTTCCCGTTCGGTGATGAACCGCTCGGGATCTTTCTTTTTGCTTGCGGCCTTTAACAGCCGCCGCTGACTGCTGTTGTATTCCTCGAGAATTTCAGCCATCCGAGCTCGCGCCAGCTTCTTGCCGCACTTGCTGTCAAGCCCCAGCGCCACCCATTTGACCGTGCGCCTGCCGGACAGATCGTAGAGATTGACAAGCACATAATACTTGCCGTTTTTGATTTGCAGATTGCCAGTGATATTTTCAAATCGACCTTTCATTGTTTACCTCCTGTTCCGGTCGGTTCTGCACTTCAGCACCACAAGCATACCACACTCCGCCCCGAAAAGCAAGATTCGGACGCAGAATTAAGGGAAAGGACATATATGGCGGGGTTGACTTTTGTATCTGAATTTGATATACTAGATTAAATCACTTATTATACTTGAGATAGGTGTGTGTTATATGAAATTTAAAGAAATGATTCCTTTTCTTGAAGAACACAAGAGGGAGATCAAAGTCCATTGTGCGATAGGTACTAAAGATTTATATGATCCTCTGTATGCTTTTGAGCGTGGTGAGTTTAAAGAATGGCAGGAACACCAAACAAAAAAGAATTTTGGCAGAAAATGCATATCGTCTATATCAAGCATTACAATCTCTCGGAAAAGACAAGAACATTCAAGCCGGATACCAAAGGCGCCGAATTTGTCCCGGAGCTTAAGGTCGTATCGGAAAACATTTTTGAGAAGTTCAAGGCAAGCGCTCTTACTAATGAAGCATTTGTCGATTTTATCAGTCGGAACGATATCGGGGAATTTTATATCGTCGGTGCGGACGCGACTGCGTGCGTCAAATCGACCTGCTACAATCTTGTAAAGTCAGGCTATACGGTTCATGTTATCTCGGATTGTGTTACGAGCAATGATCTGAAAAAACTGGACGAGATGTTTGCGTATTACGCGGATAAGGGTTGTGAAGTGCAGCCGCTTGAAAAGTGCCTGTGAGGATAAGAATGGAAAAGATAATAAAGACAGAACGTCTGATCCTGCGGCAGTTCAGAGATAAGGATTATGACGATTGATCACGGAAAAAGGAGCAAAAAATGAGTTGTTATTTCATTATTGACGTATATATCGACGAGAACAAGGGGCGCGGTGAATATGCGGACTACATCGAAAAAGTCAGACCTATCGTTGAGAGCTTTGGCGGAGAATATCTCGTCCGTTCGGAGAATGTCACTTCGCTGAACCCCGACAGAACCCCACAGAGAGTGATAATCATACACTTCCCGTCAAGAGAGAAGCTGAACGAATGCTTTTCATCAAAAGAGTACAGAGAGATAATGAGAAAGCGCGAAGATAATGTTGATGCGAGAGCGCTGATAGTTGAGCAGACCTGAAAACAGGAAACTGCCAAAAGATCGTCGGTGGGATTTTTGTAACAGAGCGAAAGGAGTGCAATTATGTTGCCCGAAGCAGAAAAAATAATGTCCGAGCGGTTCGGCAGGGATACGATCATCGCGCTTGCAACGGCAGAGAACGGAATCCCTTATGTGCGGTACGTCAACGCCTACTATGAGGACGGTAGGTTCTACATTATCACCTATGCGCTCTCTGACAAAATGAAGCATATCGGTAATGGCTCATCTGTGGCCATTGCGGGAGAATGGTTCACGGCGCACGGCAGGGGCATTGATCTCGGCTGGTTCGGCAGACCCGAGAACCGCACTATTGCCGAAAAGCTGCGTACCGTCTTCTCGGAATGGATAGACAACGGACACAATGATTTCGATGACGAAAACACGATCATTCTGTGTATTAAGCTGACTGACGGCGTGCTGCTTTCCCATGGTACGAGATATGAGTTTTAAGGCAATACGTTTAATGAATTGAAGCATCGGTATACAATACAAAAGAACGGCGAAATACTGTTTCGTTTTCCGAGGTTGTATTTTATTGTAAATAATGATTGTTAAATACTATGTATCCCCGCCCGACCTTAAATCGGGCGGTTCTTCTTATCCTGCCAGCATCCTCGAGATAATTTCCGCCGAGTGTGCCTTGCTTGAAAAATCAAGATGCGAGTATACATCTGCCGTTGTTCGGTAATTTGAGTGACCGAGCCACTCCTGTATCGCTTTCATCGGCACGCCGTTTGCAAGGAGCAGCGAGGCGCAGGAATGCCGAAGATCATGGTAGCGGATGTGCCGCAGGCCGTGGGCTTTCAGCAGCTTTGTAAACTGTGTTGTCACGAAGTTAGGACGCATCAGCTGTCCAAGTTCGTCAACGCAGACATAGTCATCATATTCGTGAATATACTCCCCTCGGCAGAGACGGCGCTGTTCGTTCTGATGCTCACGCAGCCGGAGCAGGGCATCCTCCACCTCAGGGATAAGCGGCAGCACACGGTTGCTGGACTCGGTTTTCATACGGTCATACCCAACGACGGAGATCTTCCCGCCGATCTTCTGCTCCACCACCTTGTGTGCGATCTTTATGATCTTGTTCTTGAGATCAATGTTGCTCCACCGCACACCCAGCACTTCGCTGCGTCGCAGGGCATAGTAAGACGCGAGCATTATCGGGATGCGTATCGGCGAGTTTTCCGCCGCCCTGAACAGCTCGCCCAGTTCTGCCGGAGAATAGAAATCTCCCCGGTAGCGCTCGGCTTTCGGGCGGTCGGCGAAGTCGCAGGGATTGCTGTCGATATACTGATGCTTGACGAGAAATGCGTAAGCTCCGTGTATCAGTCCGTGAAATCTCTGAATGCTTGACCCTTTCAGACCGAGCTTTGCAAGATGCGAATAGAACCCGTTGAGATCCTCGCCGATCAGATCATAGACCGTCATACCCAGCGGTTCAAAATACTTTTGCAGATGCCCGTGACACATGGAGCGGTAGCCGTCCACCGTGGTCGCCTGCAGGCACGGGGCGCGGTGTTCGATCCACTCGTCGATATAATCACAAAGGGGCAGAGCCATGATGCGGCTCTGCTCCTTTAAAAATTCCTCGGGGTGTTTCATTTTGGAGATCGCTTTCAGCGTCGCCTGCTGCCGCTTGTTGTAAACGGTCAGCAGCTCGTCGAGAAAGGCTTTGGCGGCTTTCTTGTTTCCTCGCTCCGGCAGGTCGGTGTTCACCCATTTCTGACGGCGTTTGCCGTCCGGTGAGTGGAGGTTGAGCACCGCATAATACTTGCCGTACTTAGTCTGGAGGCTGCCCGTGATCCGTTTCACAGGCATTACCTCCCCGTGCGCTGATAAGAAATTCGATGATATTCAGCTTGGGTATTTTTATATTTCTCCCGACCTTGAAGCTGCGGATCTCGCCGCTGCGGACAAGCTGATAGGCCGCCTGCCGTCCCACGGACAGCATCCTCATCAGCTCCGGCACCCCGACTACATCGGGATAATTCTGAAATATTTTGTTGTATAATGCTTCGGCTTTCGCCATCGGCTGTCACCTCTCTTTGCTTTTCTGATTTTGATTTGTTTGTTGATTGTGTTGTTCATTCAGATCATTCCTTTCGTTGAAATATTATAAGGGTACGGTGATCGCCGTACCCTTGAAAACTATTGGGGTGGAATTTGATTCCGCCCCTTTTGATGGAAAAGATGACGCCCCATTTCAAGACGTCATCCTTATAGGTTCGATTATTACACCGCCTTCGCTCAAAACTTGAAAAGCATTATACGGCGAAAAAGAGCATTGACAAGCTCAAGGGCTTCGATGAAGAATAGCATAATAAGGTTATTCAGATGCAGGTGCCGCTGTTCAACCCGGAGACCTACGGTACGGCGCCATTCCACTTGCTTACTATCGTGTATTCTTCTTTCTGATAGATCTCATCTATAACATTGCTCAGTACTCTGACAGGTGAGCTTTCTTCGATGTAGATCTCATAATTCATATTAAGACGCACTTGACAATTTCTCATTTTTGTGGTACAATCCTTTCGTTGGTTTAATGGTTTTTGCAATTATATTATACCACAAAAAGAAGAGCTTGGCACTACATTTCAGGTCTGTGCCAGGCTCTTTTTCTTTGTTGGGGCTGCAACAGCCCCTTTTTGTGTGCTTCAGCATACAAGCAAAACCCCGTTTGTTTTTGATCCGGACGGGGTTGAGTGTTTGTGAAAATATAGTTTCCTTATTGCTGTTTAAGTTCTTTGAGCGAATAAACATGTACATCTTTTGACTTGCCTTTGAGCGACAGGTCACCGATAGATTCGACCTCTACCCTGTCCTTGACTCTGTCATAAACATTCTGGCTTATCAGTATCTGCCCTTTCTTCGCATTTGATTCAAGCCTTGCGGCTGTGTTGACCGTGTCACCGATAGCGGTATAGTCCATTCTTATACTGCAGCCGATATTGCCAACGACTGCATTGCCGCAGTTGATACCCACTCCGAAGCCTACGGAGAGGCCGTAGGTTTCAAGGAATCTCTTTTCAAGCTCTGCACCGGCGTTTACTATTTCTAAGGCAGTCATCAAAGCTTTGTAAACATAGTCATCAAGGTCGAACGGAGCATTGAATACAGCCATGGTAGCGTCACCTATGAACTTGTCGAGCGTTCCGCCGTTGTTGAAAATGGCATTGGTCGTAAGTTCAAAATAGCTGTTAAGGATCTCAACGACCTGTTCGGGCGGAAGCTTTTCCGACATTGTGGTAAAGCCTCTTATGTCAACAAAAAGCACCGCGACATCTCTGCTCTCACTGCTTAATGATATGTCCTTTGCGCCGTTTTTGGTTATCTCTTCAACCACCTGCGGAGCAACATACTTTTTGAATGTATCAGCGATACGCTGGTTTCTTCTCTTGAAAGACAGCATTACAAAGATAACATACATCATAAGCTGCATCATTACGAACATCACATAAAGCTTGAAATACCAGTACTCGTACATTGCAGCTTCTTTTTCGATCGGGATGATATTTTCCTTTATGACCTCGCCTGTCAGATCGTCGATCACGCATACATGCAGGTCATATTCTCCGTAAGCCAGATTTGTAAATGTAAGCGGAGTTATCTCGTTCTGATAGCAGGTTATACCGTCATCTTTAGAGCCCTCGAGATAATAGTGAATGCGAGGATTGGAGAGCGAGAAATTGTTCACGGAGATATTAAGTACGATCCTTCGTGTCTCTGACGGGATGACCCATTTGCCGTCAGACTGATCCAGAGCCTTACCGTCAGCCTCAATTGATTTCAGATGCATCTGGTATTCTCCCCTGTCGGTGCCGTAGTTCTCGGCAGATATCATTCTTAAACCGTCGGTGCAGCAAAGGCAGAGGTAACCGCCCTCCATAATGTTCCACGAATTGGCTGTGAAAGTAGTATTAAGTCCCCAGCTCTCATTTAGCAGAGTGCAGGTGTATTCCTTGTCCTCGATCAGTTTTTCCTCAGAGACGATGAACAGACCCGCACTGGAGGTGATATAGCAGTTTCCGCTTTCAGAGATGAGAATGTCATAATTGTTTGAATAAGGAAAATTCTTCAGTCTTCTGACCTTTCCTCCCTCGTCATAGTACAGACCGTTGCTCGATACATAGAGATATCCGCCCTTACAGGGCACTATCCTTAGTATTACCGCAGTTTCAAGGCCCTCCTCAACACCGATATGACCGGCTACTCTGTCATTTTTGATTATGTAGATACCGTCGCCGTCAGATGCAGCAAGCACCGCACCGTCATCTCTTTCGATCATAGAAAGGATATAACGGTTGTTGAGTCCGTCGCTGTCGGACAGCAAAAGCTCGGGTTTGCCGTCACGCAGGAATGTCAGTCCCATGTTAGAGGCAATAAGTATTCGTCCGTCAGACAGCTCGGTGACCGAGCGGAACTTCATTCCACTGAGCTCCTCATATTTTGAGCTTATGCATTCGGTCTTACCGTTAACTGTGATACGAACCAGACCGTTATGACCATAGGTCGATATCCAGATGTTCCCTTTCGAGTCCTTATATATGTTACGGATCCTGTCTTCTTTCAGGAGTCTGGTCGCATCGTTTTCTATTGTCCGATTGTTTTTGCTGTCAATTAAAACAAGTCCGCTGTCAGTGCCGACATAGAGCTTATCGGCGTCCTTGAGCACGGCATTGACTACCTTAGCAGGCAGCTTGGCGCTGCTGAAAAGATTTTTGAACGGGGTCTTGGAATACTTCATTAGTCCGTGCTTGCTTGAAGCAAACCAGACATTTCCCTGTTCGTCGACGCAGACATCACTGACCGCTCCGTTATAATCAGAGATAGTCAGGTCTGTCGCAGTGTCGGAGGAACAGTCTAAAAATCCGAGACCGTTCTCACAGCAGTAAAACAATCCTCCGCTTGAAGCGTCGTACCTGAGGCGGTTGCAGTATTCGGAGTTTCCAAGCGTTAGCTTTCCGAGCTTTTCAAGCGTCTCACCGTTCACGCTGAACTTTTCAACATAAGCAGTGCTTGTTCCGACATAAAGGATATTTTCTGTTTTTGCTGCAACGCGGAAATCAGAACCTTCCGTGCTGCACTTCTCTGTTGAAATGAGCATATCATTCTTCTCAAGGAACAGAGTTCCGCTGTTGGTAACGCCAACGATAAGTCCGTCATCGAAGGGAACAAGAGACTGAACATGAACGACATTCTTCCATTCGTTATATGTCTTAACAGCACCGTCTGTTGTTATCTTTGAGAATGAAAGCGCTGTTCCCACATAGATGCATCCGTCCGAGCCTTCACAGATAGCTCTGATCGAATCCGAGTCAAGACCGTTTGCCGTATTGAAAAGAGTGCTGCTGCCGTCAGCAGGGTCATAGCAGACGATACCGCTGTCATTGGAGCCGATCCAGAGTCTGCCTTTTGAATCTACAAACAGTTCCTTGACAGTCCTGATGCTTTCGTGGATCTTAACTTCATCAAACTTTATGCCGTCATACATATAAAGTCCCGCATAGGTACCGACCCAAAGATAGCCGTCATTGGTCTGCGCAACCGCATTCACCGAGGAATTGGATAATCCGTCCTTGCCGCTGTAAGCAACAGTCTCATAGTCAATGTCAAAGCCCTGAGCTTCTGCTCTGATATCAACCGAAGAAACAGTAACAGCACTCAGCGCCAGAACAATTGCTGCAGCACCTGCAGTGATCTTAGAAGCCTTGCCGTGCTTTTCACCCAGTAAATACTTTAATACCCTGAGAATAAACAATGCCGCAAAAAGTGAGACAACTCTGTCGGGAAGATCGACGAATGCTTCGGCGGCAATGGTATTGAACCATTCCAAGCTAACATTCATATCGAGCGTATCTTTAAGAGCGTCACCCCACACATTACCGGTGCTGCCATTGTTAAGCGCAAAGTTTATCGGTATGCAGACAGCGGTGGAAACGACTCCCGTTAACAGAGCTATCGACACTGTAAAGAGCTTGTCTTTCAGCTTTTTCCTGGTCATAAACAGGCCGACAATGACCGCTGTCATTATTGCGGCAAAGCAATAAACAAGGGAATTGCCGCTTATCAGCCACACTGTGACCGACGAACCGACTGCTGACAGTACTCCCGCAGCAACACCGAGTTCAACAGCCGCAGCCATTGTTCCTATCGTATCCAGCCAGAATGGGAGCTGCAAATACTTTGAAAGAAAAAACAGCCCGACATCGAGTGCGGCAAAAACGATAATAAGAATGACGTTCTTTATATTAAAGTCAAATAACAGTCTTTTTTTCATAAGCTTTTCTCCTTTGTCCGAATACAGCTTGTGAAGTTATGAGAATTATTAAGGCAACACCGCATTTCTGCGGATATTGAGTACACATTCAGTATAGCACATTCCATAAGAATTTGCAACGAAAATCACATTTTTTCACAATATTTTTGTATAATATCCCAAGGAATTGACTTCGCAAAAGAAAACCTCGAGTCTGTCAGAATATCAGGCTCGGATCACGGTCTGCTACCTTATCGTTAGTTTGGATTCAACACTCTCATCATACGGTTTCTCCCGCTTTATCCGTTTATTTCTTACATACTTAGGAAGGCTTACCTTGACAGGGTAATGTAGGTGTATATGGCGGGAATTGCGGATTTATAATCAGTGGTGTCCTCGGCGGAAACGACACGACTGCATCTTCCTTCTCGGATACTGCGCTGACGCTAAACGGAGCGACCATCAACACTTCTGTGACAGTGGGCTCCTATGCTCCTCTGATCATATGGTCATTTAAGACCGATTTGTGCGAGGCATACAGATTTGAAAAATGGACAGGGATATGGTGTCTGCATGAAAACGCATAAAGGCTGCGTACAGAAGGACGAGGGCATATCTCAGGCGCAGGCAGCGAAACGCAGGCAGCGGCTCACGGTGAGTCTGTCAGATAAGTGAGGAATAAGTCAGAAAAAAGCCGGGTCTGAACAATGTCAGCCCGGCCAAAAGCGTTTGCGCTGCGGTTTATTTGTTCTTTTTCCTTGCCAGGATGACCGCCGCTGCTGCCAGGCCGGCGAGGCCGATGGCTGCGGCTGCGCCTGTGTCCGGGTTGACGTCCTTTTCCCGGGGGGCGGTTTCTGCCGGAGTCTCGGCGTTCTTTGTCCAGACAGCGTAGATCTCTGTATCATCTGCGGGCATTCTTTCGGGGATAGGCTGAGACCAGCCTGCAAAGGTATAGCCGTCCTTGACGGGGTCGGCGGGAGGAGTGATCTCCTCGCCCCAGTGAAGGGTGATGTTCTCTATTAGGCTGTCATCCTCGTCAAGCAGGCTGAGGGTGGCGTATTCATCCGATTCCGTATCGGCATTGATCCAGATCCAGTCGGAAACAGCTTCGCCGCTGCGGACGCGCACCTGATAGCTGCCTGCTTCGGTAAAGGAAACAAGACCGTCCCGGGTGAGAGTGATGCCCTTGTCCTCCCGGGCCTCCCAGGTGTACCTGACTCTGATCGCCTTGCCGGTGCCGTCATAGGCGTTTACCATAAGGCGCTTGTGGGAGGGGTAGGTCTCCGAGCTTCCCTCGGCCCCGTTATCGGGAGGATACGCCTCTCTCGGGCGCTCTATACGGTCGGGCTCAGCACCCACAAGACCGTTATAGCTGTAACCGATGATAAAGCGTGTGTTCGCGTCGGCCTCGGTATACTGTGTGGTCTCCGATGATCCCGTAGGGTCGGAATCATCACCTTTTTCAAACACTGTAAGCTTTATCAAGTTTGAATACACATATTCATTCAGAATGTTTGTGGCTTTGATTCTGACATGGAACCACCTTTCTATCGGTCTGTCAGATGCAGTGAGCTTATATACTTTATTATACCATATTGCGGCAATTAGTCAAACGGGATCAACTTAAAAACAGAACTTTTAAAATTATACAAAACCCGGATATTCCCGGGTGTTCTCGGTCCTGAGACAGACATAAAGCCCCGGATGCGATCCCGGGGCTTTTTCAGGTCTGACTGCCTTTACAGCCGGTATCAGAGTCCCTTTGCTCTGGCTGCGTTCTTCTTGACCTGCTTCATGAATTCATCGTGATTGGCTTTGAAATGCTCATTGAAAGCCTTGTTGCTGGTGACATAGTTCCTGGCGTCCTTGCGGTCCATGAGCTTGACTGTGTCCTTGAAGGGCTTTGAAGTTACCCTGCGCTCTGCGTGCCTTACCAGCTCCTGGACTGTCTTGGGTTCGGCCTCCGGGTCCTTGCTGAGCCTGCTCAGCTCGTCGCCGCATACGGATGCTGCTGCCACGCCCTTGCTGAGGCGTACCTTTTCCTCGTCGGTGAGATTCTTGCCCTTGGCGTTCAGCGCGATATCGTCGATGGCACGCTCGGCGATGTATTTCTGCTGAAGTGCGCCCTGAGCTCTTTCAGTGTGCATATCCACCAGCTTTGCCTCAAACATCTCCCGGGACTTTTTAACCTCCAGCAGGGCCTTTTTCATCACGTTGATACGCTTCTGAGTCTTGGGGGAGGCTCCGCCGTTGAGCAGGCCCTGACTGTCTTTGAGCTCAAGATACTTGTTGATCTTTTCCTCTGCGATACGGGCCTTCTCGCGCATCTCTTTGTAAACAGGGACCTTATCTCTGTTGCGGGTTATCTCCTTGGACTTGACCTTTGCTCCGTAATCCTTCAGCTGTTCGCTGAGAGCTTTGACAGCCTTTGCTGCTTCGTTGTATTCGCTGCTTCCGAAGCTTACGCCTGTCTGCGCAGCGTCGATGTTCTTTGCCAAGGAAGCCATCATCTGATCGCGGTTCTCGCCGTAAGCGGCTCCGGCGATCAGCAGTTCGTTCCTGCTGGGGATGCCGTGGATAACGACCTTCTCGCCGGATATCTTATCTCCGATATAGTCGGCATTTTTGAGCTCTCCGGAATTGAGCAGATGATCTACAATACCGAATCTCTGATCGGCAGACAGATCGCTGAACCCGTACTGGGTCTTGAGAGAATTCATCAGCTCGTTTTCATTAAGAACAGAGCCTGCTATGTAATTATTATCAGAGCCGAGCTTGCAGACAGGTGTGTCGGGGTTTTCTTCTCTCAGCTTGAAAAAGGTCTTGACGCTGTGATTGTTGGAGATGATAAATCTTGTGAGGGATTCGAGATTATAGCCGAGCTTTTTGGACGGATTCATTATCTCCTTGGCCATTGACGCCTCTTCTGAAAACGTCTGTCCTATCTGCGTCAGTAAGCCCTTTTTGTTTACATCGGTCCAGTATACCTCGGGATCCTCTTTTTTCACATCGCGGACATAGCTCGTGATCTCGTTCTTGCACCTGTCCATCTCCTGAGTGATATCGTGCCAGGCGCTGCTCAGATGGACAAGATCAACAAATTTCTTGTTTTGCAGGTTGGCCTCCTCGGGGGTGATCTCCCTGCCGATCTCGTTAACAGTGTCAATGATCTTGCCGACGCCGTTGACGAAGACCTCTGCCATCCACTTCTGATCCTCCGCTGTGCCGCCGTTCATATGAGCTGCGACTTCTCTGAAGGCTTCCTGCTTCTTCTCCGCAAGCTGTGTGGGGTCGAATATCTGCTCGGGAGTGTAGCCCTGGCTCAGCAGGTATCCTACGGTAGTGCTGTGAACAGCTGTGCGGGTCATGGTATATCCTACGGGGCTGGTTTTATTGAAGGGCTGTCCGCCGGTAAGGGTCTGATTGTTTTCTTTGGACTGTATACGGCGCTGTAAGAACAGACCAAACTTTTTGTCTGTTACCTTTTTGGCCTTGTCAGTGTAGGGCTTCATCTTGGTATCGATGACATCGTTGAGGGAATCGCGTGCGGCAAGACCCTTTTCACAGGCTGCATTGACCTTTTTCTTGAAGATCGCATTTGCGGCGGTCCTTTTATTGACCTCATTCAGTTTGAAGAGGGCGGTGTCCATAGTACTCTGGTAGTCCCTGAGCTGTTTTACCGCTTCTAATGAGGTGGTGTCCTTCATCGAGATAACGTCGTTGAGGTCCTCCTTGGCTTTGGCGAACCATTCTTTTGCTTCACCGTACTTGTCCATCATGGGGCCGGTGACATAGATCCCGTTCATTTCATTGATAAGGTTGTTCAGAGCTGTTCTGTGTGCTTTGAGATCAGCCTTGCTCATAGACTTCAGTTTGTACTGTTCAACATTGTTTGGCATAGTAGATTCCTCCGGATCGTTTTTTGTATTTGTCTGGTGTTTTTTGCGCTTCCGACAGTAATACCCCATGCCCGTGACTTTGGGTGCAGGATATTTTCAATAAAATTTGCTTTACATTTTATGACTATCATTTTAGCCCTAGCGCGGGCGGCGCAATTCCGCCGCAAGCAACTGAGTGCAGGAAACAAGATAGTGTTGCGGCGGGGCTGCACAAAGCTGCATATCCAAACGCGGAGTGGACTCCTTCACTATCCACTATCCATAGTCATATTTAAAAATGCTGCACCCATTTGTTATCCGCGGGGGTATTACTGTCGAAGGAACCAAAAATCCACTGAAAGGACAGATGACCATGCCGAACAATACCTTTGACGCTTCGCAGATGAAGCTCCGCCTCGATGAGTATATCAGCGAGACCCTCGATACCCTTACCACCAACGAAACAGTTGAAAAATATGCAGCCTTCCTGTATTCGCTCTATGAGCTTCAGGGGCTTACAAAAAAATACTATACCCCCGACGAAAACGGGGACTTCCCCGTCCTCGGTGCCGGGGACAGAGAAAGCCTCTCTGCTGCGTACCGCAACGCCATGCAGCTTGCACAGGGCGTTTACGAGGGCGGCGAAACAGGCCGCGTCGGGGAGAAGATGCGCAGCATCGCCGGTGAGCTCATTCCCCTTATGATGCTGGACTGCTCCTCGCTTGAAACCGCCGCTGATCCCATGCCCCTCCCGGAGCTCATCGCAAAGACCCGTGCTCAGGCCGTGGATATGGGAGATCAGGAGGCCGACATCGCCACCGGTCAGCTCAGCAGCCGCCAGCATATAAAGATCACCGACGGCAGGACCGTGGAGGAGGGCTATTTCACCGCGTCCTCCACTGTTCACCTTGAGGAGGACAAGAACGAGGCGTTCAGGGCCCTTGAGGCCAAGTATCCCCCGGCTTACAAGCCTGTCCTCGATGCCGTGAAGAGCAAGAGCCTCGCCGAGATCGCTGCGATCAACTGGAAGATCTACGGCGGCATAGAGAATCCCGAGGTGCTGCCTCCCGATGCGGTAAAGCGCGAGGTGAACAGGTATCTCAACGAAGACGTCTGGCCCTCTGCCGGGGTCAGGAACAAGGACAAGAACGCCGTTTCCGACCGGGCGGATTTCTATGCCTTCGTGGATGACCTTGCCACGGCTATGGACGAGCTCAGCGGCAATTACAGTATGTACCGCGGCGGCAACGCCGTCAGCTTTGAGGACGGCACCAATATCGACAAGCGCAACATCGCCATGTACCGTATGGGCAGACTCTTCGGCAAGCCCGACCTCGTCTGCGAGGCGAGACCCATGACTCTGATACAGAACGGCAAGCCGGTGACAGGCACCTTTATGAAGCGTGCCTACGGCACCGATCTTCTCCATACCAGGCCCGGAGACCCGATCCTCGGCTTCGGTGAGAGGAACCTCAACAATCCTGCTGCCTTCAGCGATATTGCCGCCATGCAGGCGCTGGATTTCATCTGCGGCAACGTTGACCGTCACGCCGGCAATATGATCTTGCATTTTGACCCGCCCTCCGGCGATAAGGCAAGGCTCACCGGCGTATCTCTCATTGACAACGACCTTTCCTTCAGCCACGCTGACGGCACTGCCGAGATGGGCTCCGTGTTCGTGCTCCCGAAGCAGATGGGCGTTATCGGCCAGAGCTTCTACGATCACATGAAGGCTATGACCAAGGAGCAGATGCAGCTTGCTCTTGCCGACTGCGGCATCTCCGCAGCCGAGATCGACTTCGCCTGGGAGCGCAAGAATATGCTCCAGAAGAAGATCGAGGATGATATGAACTTCTTCAAGAGCAAGACCCCCGGTGCGGTCTACTCCGGAAAGATCAGGGTAGTCCCCGACGATGAATGGGATAAGTACAATCTTCGCCGCCTTGCCGAAACTCTGCCGATGAGCCAGTTCAAGACTGTGTTCAATGCGGTCGCTCACGCACAGCTCACCGTCAACGGCCCCGGCGCCGAAAAGATAGCTTTGGAAAACGGCATCAAGGATATAAAGCAGAAGCTGGGCGTACCCGTTCCGGCGCCGCAGGCTCCGCAGCCTGAGAAGGAGGTCCCCGTAGGCATCACCGCAGGCAGCGGAATCGCTCACGAGGCCGATCCTCTCAACGCCGGACGTGAGGAGACTGTTCATCTTGTGATCGCCGATATGGCTTCGGTCAAGACTGTCGGCAGCAAGCAGAACACCCGCTATGCTTTAAGCTACAAGGATACGGACGGCAGTGAAAAGCAGGTCTTTGTGACCCTGCCCAACGAGCTTTCCCCGGACGCCATTCTGGAAGCGCAGGCAGACAGAGAGATCGCCGCTGCTCCCAAGTACAGAAAGCCCCTTGAGGATATAAAGAAATATTACTCGTTCACCGAAAAAAATGAGCTGCTGACCTTCCCGACCACTGTGAAAGCTCTTCCTTATGAAAAGCTGAACTGGACAAAAAAGCAGTTCGAGGAACTGAAAAATGACAAGAGATTCTGCGGCATCATCAACAGGCTTTCAACGAATGTTCTGAACGCCGGGATACGCTCCATGGATCTGACGGAGTTCGGTATGGCGGCGGGTCAGCGCATCGAGCTGAGAAACGTCGCAATGAGCGACATCGGGGACGTTCTCGGTGTGCCGGGTCTGCTTGCAAGGAGCACCACTGCAAAGATCATGTGCGGCGGACATATAACCGACGCGATAGTCATGGAAAAGGCCGAGGGCTTTGACGTCGCTTCCGCCGCCCCCGGCAGCCCTATGGCAATGATAACCGCAGAGCAGGCCAAAAAGGTATACAACGATCCCCGCGGGCTGAGGTCCCTTGCGGATATTGCCGTGCTGGACTATGTCTGCCTCAATGCGGACAGGCATTCCGGCAATATGATGTATCAGTTTGAGGGCATGGATACCGATGAGCCGAAATTCGTCGGCGTACAGGGCATAGACAACGACTACTCCTTCGGCACGGGCGGCGCAGACAGTCTGCCGATGCCCAAAGCTGTGACCGAGGCTATGGCGAAGAAGCTGGCGGAGCCCGCGCTCATGGAAAGCATAGCTGAAAAAATGCGTAAAAACGGCCTTAACGCCCAGCAGACCGAGGCTGCCCGTGTGCGCCTTGAAGCAATCCGCAGCAGCATCAAGACCGGCACCACCCGCGTTGTAAAGGACGCCGAGTGGGGCAAGGGAGACAACTCCTGGGAAGAGCTCGCCAAGGCGGAGGGTTCAATCTTCGGCACCCTGAAGCGTGATGTCATTGATTACATGGCCCAGAAGGCGGAGCAGTGGAACGCCCGTCCCGAGAACGAGCGGGTATATAACGCGCCTGAGCCTCTTGCCTTCACAAAGGCTGTAAAGGTCGGGAGCTTCGGCATGAACGCCACCGAGCAGGAGGAGCTCGATAAACTCACCAAAGAAGCCGCAAAGGAATTCAGGGAGCGCATCAACACGAATATGCGCACCGCCAAGGCTGACGATTCTCTTTCGATGCGGGATTACCTCCGGGAGCTCAGGGACAGCACTCAGGCCATGTACGACAGACTCAAGGCAGCCGACCCCTTCTTCCACGGTACATCAGCGGAATACAAGAACTGCAAAAAGGCAGTCAAGCAGCTCAAGGAGCTCAGCAGCAAGCTCGTACAGAACCTTGAAGGAGGCCGGGGCTTTTTCAGGAGCGACGCTCAGGATATTGTCAACGCATTCGGGCAGGTCAGCAAGAGCATTTCCATCTACAACACCAAGAAGGAGGCCGAGCTTGCACAGCGCGGCAGTCTCTCAGAGGTGGGGGAGGCTCGTCTTGATGCGGGCAGGGACGGAGCCGCAGAAGCCGCACGTCTGCGCAGGGGCTTTGTAAAGAGCCTTTCAAGGACGATAGCCGAGAAGTCGTCTCCCACTGCTCTCGTGCAGGAGCGCATCAACGAGATCCAGAACTACATACACAACGATTCCGGGGCCAAGCTCCGCAGGGCAGCGGCACAGCTGATCTATTTCAAGGGGCTTGAAAGCAGCAGCGTCTCGCTGAAGAACAGCACCAAGCTCAGGGACGCTCTCAATCAGGATGTTATTGATGCAGGCGTTGCTCAGATCATGGAAAGTCCCGCATTCGGCGAGCTGACAAAGCTCCCCGAAAAGGAGCTTATCTCCCTCGCTCAGGAAGGTGACGGCAGCCGTCTCATGGACAGCTATTTCCGCACAGCGGCAAAGGTCAAGCACACCGAAGCCGCCAAAGAAGCCGCCCGTCATCAGGCTGCGGCTGTCAAGGCCAAGGAAGGACCCAAGAAGTAAATAATAAAGAAGAAAGAATAAAGAATAATGAGTAATTAAGGTGTCGTCTGCGGTGGGGCTGCACAAAGGTGCATATCCAAACGCGAAGCGTATTCCGCCCATCCCAACTTTATTTTTCGCAAGCTCAAAATAAAGCGGGCGCGGTAGCCCTTGGCGGGGTCAATTTTTCCTCGCAAGCTCGGAAAAATCGGAGGCAGAGCCTCGTTCGGCGCGTCAGCGACGACCCCGGCACTGCGCAAAAAAGGAGCAGGGAAACAAAGTCGTTTTCCTGCTCTTTTTAGCGTGGACAAATCAAATGCAGCGCCGGAAACGTTGTCCTGCTGCACTCGCAGGAAACAGCGACCTAATTCACGCTTGCGTGAATTTTTTCACGCAAACGTGAATTTTTTCACGCAAACGTGAATTTTTTCACGCAAGCGTGAATTTGGGAGCGTCTTTCCGTCCGTAGGACTACTCGGTAAGGGTCCCGCCTTCGCCCCTTCGGGGCCCGGCAGGAAATCCCGAAAACGCCCCCGCGCGCTTTGTTTTTAAGGCGGCGCGGGGAAACATTTTTGTATGCGGTTTAATATATTCACATGCTCCGGATCGGGTTTCGGTATAATAGATATAATAATGCAGGATCTCCTTGTTAAAGATTTATCAATTCCGCCAAAATGCTGACTGGTACCAAATTGGTAATTGCGTTTTCAGCCTTCGTATTGTATAATAAGATCGTAGGGAACGTCACAGTGATAATAATTTTTTATTGTCATGCACCCAAAGGATAAGGAGCAGGGTATTACTTATGAATGACGAAGAAATGGTCAAGGCCTACAGCGATATGATCTACGGCGTGGCAATGCGCTATGTCCGCAACAGGACAGATGCCGATGACGTCTATTCCGATGTTTTTTACCGCTATTTCCGCAGGGAACGCAAGTTCGACAGCGAAGAGCACCGCAAAGCCTGGCTGCTGAGAGTCACGGTGAATGCCTCAAAGGAGTTCCTTATGAACCGGGGCTACAGCGAAGAGCTCAGCGACGATATGTTCGGTGATGAGCCCATCTCCGCTTCCTGGGACACGAGCATGGAGGATGTAATTGCGGTAAGAGAAGCCCTCAGACAGCTGGACGGCGACTACAGAGAGATCATAGAGCTTTATTACTTCAACGGTCTTTCCACCTCGGAGATAAGCGCTATGCTCCAGAAGCCGGTGAACACCGTGAAATCGCAGATGCTTCGCGGCAGAGAAAAACTGAAGGTCTTGCTTTCGGCGTCATAACCTGATACTAAAAGCGAGAGATTCATAATGAACGATTATAACATTGAAACAGCCTTGAAGGCGCTGGGACGATGTACCCCGAAGGCACCCGAGGAGACCGTTGAGGCTATGGTAAAGACGGTAAGGGCGCTGAATGCCGAAAAGGCACGCAGAGCGGCAGCGGCAGGGAAGACTTCCGCAGCCGATAAACAGAAGGAATTAACTCCCCGTGCAGAGCTTAAAGCTCCGGGAGCTAAAAAGGTATTATAAACATCAATAATCAGTATGGAGGAATTCAAGATGAAAAAATTGGTACAGAAGAAGTTCATGCTTATGGCTGCCCGTGTAATGGGCGTTATGACTGCCGGCTCGGCCGCTATGCTGACTGCGTTCGCAGCTCCGTCCGAGTCTTCAAACGAACTTGAAAAGGTCACCACTCCTGTCCTCGACCTGCTCAAGAACATTCTGAACGTTCTTATCCCGCTGGTGGCTGCTGTCGGAGCTATCTTCTGCATCAGCCTCGGCCTCAAGTATTCCAAGGCGGAGGAGCCTCAGGAGCGTGAGAAGGCCAAGCAGCACCTCAAGAGCGCTATCATCGGCTTTGTTCTTATCTTCGTACTTATCGTTGCACTCAGGATCGCAACCCCGATCTTCGTTGAGTGGATGGATAACAATTCGCCCAAGAAAGACTGATCTCCTCCGGTCATCTCGTTCGGAAGGATGATGTGAATGAAAAAGCTTTCTCTCAGGAAAAGGCATATATTCTGTTCAGTGCTGAGTGCTGCCGTAGCTATGCTTACAGCGGTGCTTAGCACTGCTGTGCCTTACAGACCTGTTTATGCCGCCCAGACCGGCAGTACGGATGAAGAGACCCATGAAGTCGGCGGCGAGATACTTAACGATGTCCTGGGCGAGTTAGTCTTCTACCGCTGGCAGAAAATGACCAAGGACAACTACCCCAAGGACGGCAAGTGGCATCCCGTGCTCACCTTCTGGGCGAACAATTCCAAGGTGCTCAACGCTGTGGCCCCGGAGGATGTGTATCTCGAGGATTCACACCCTGTTATCGAGGGAGCCAACTGGTTCGGCAGGAACGGCATCGGCGATTTCCCGCTGTCCCACTACAATGACGAAAGATTCAGCGCCAACAAGGGCACCAATCTCAACGTCGAGCCGATAGGTGCGGCGGCGCTCAAAGCCCACGATACCGCCAACGACAAGGAGCTTCGGAACAATGCCGGCAAGGATGTGTTCTATACCTCCGGTGACAAGAACTGTATGTTCGTCAAATATGCGGGTATCGAGGACGAGACAAAATGCCCCTACTTCACAATAAGGCTCTCCAACGGCAAGGGCTCCGACCCGAAGTCGGGCAGTAATTCTATGGGCGACTATGTTATCAACCTCATAAACGGCAAAGAGTACGCAAGCGGCAAATCTGTTGCCAGCGGAAAAATGATGCTCACCTCCGGTGATGCACGGGCGAACGGCTATGAGGACATCGTTTTCCAGACTCAGGAGAACGGTCAGGTAAAGATATTTGACAGTAACTACGATTATTCCGATGTTGAACTGGTCCTTCAGGACGGTTATTTCATCGGTGAGGCAGTCTTCGGCTGGAGCGGATTTATGAATAACCAGTTCACTGCGGATGCCGACTCCTGCACGGTCTATTTCGGCGAGGCTTACCGCTATTCCGCAATTCCCGAGGATACCACGGTAAACGCCGGGCAGATACTTTCCATTTCCCCGACCGACTATGTGGATGCAAAAGGGAACGAACAGTCGCAGAACGGCGTCATGCTCCCCAACGGCAGGACACTCACCGTTGAAAAAGGCGGCATCCTCTGCATCAGCGGCGATTTCATCAACAACGGAACGATAATCAACAACGGCGGCACTATCCTTATCAAAGAGGGCGGCAATCTGTTTCCCTTCCGCACAGGCTCGGTGCCTGCCAAAAACGGCTGCGGCACGGTCAAGTGCCTGGGCGGCGACATCATCATAAACAAGGGCGGAGCGCTCTATGCCGGTCTGAACGACGAGAGCGGTAACATCGTCCCCTTCTATCTCGACGAGAACTCCACGCTGATAAATCAGGGTTTGCTGGTCTACGGCTCCCTGCGTCTGGGCGAGAGCGCAAGGGTCGAGGCCTTCAGCGGGTCAAAGACCTACGGCTCCTGGTATATGGCCGACTTCCGTCAGGATCAGACCAATACAAAAAACATCGACGACGAGATGAAAAACAAAATCATGAAGCAGATGAAGGATGTGGGCGAGCTCTGCTACTATGATGAAAAGGCGGAAGTTATCGTTTCCCTTAATATTCATCCCACGCGGCAGCTGGATATGCTCCCGAAATACAACAGTTATTTCCTGAACAATAACGCAGGCTCAGTTCCTTCACAGCTGAAACAGTCATCGACCTCCTTTCCGGGGTTCAATGAGGGCGCCTATCTGCCCGAGGGCGTTTCGGAAACGAAAAAGCCCCATTTCCTTGCAAGCTCATCCGCCACCGTTAACGATCCGTATTTTGACAGCAGATTAAAGAGGGAGTCCCTTACGATATGAAAGATCTTCTGAGCAAAGTCCCGACCAAAAAATTGATCAGAAATATCATAGCAGCTTTTCTCATTCAGGGGATAGGCGGTTTCGGCGTGCGCACTTTTATGGATCTTATCTCCTCCTTCGGCAAGGACGGCAAGGAATTCAAGGTACACCCCGAGTATTTCCTCAGCCTCTCAACATGGCTGATAGGGCTTGTGGCTGTTGTAGCAGTCGGAGTGATCTGGCTGTTTTCAAGCAATAATCTCGATCTCATGCTGGGAACGGGCAAGGGGCTTCTCGGCAAGGACGGCAAAATAGACGTCGTAAACGGCAGCCTCGAAAACAGCCGCTTCCTTACCGATAAGGAGAGAGACTCCTATTTCCCCGAGCACGTTTACGAGGACCTCGGGAAATGCGACAAGGACGGTATACCTGTCCGGGCGGTGCTGGACAAGAACAAGCGGCTGCAGGTGAATTTCCTTTCCGGCGCCCACAGCCTTATCATAGGCGCTACCGGTTCCGGTAAGACCACCACATTCATAAACCCGATGATACAGCTGCTGGGCGCTACTGCCTGCGGCAGCTCGATGATAATGACCGACCCCAAGGGAGAGCTTTTCTCCCTGCATTCAAAGTATCTCAAAGAGCGGGGCTACAATGTGCTGCTCCTCGACCTCCGCGACACCTATTCCTCCAGCCGGTGGAACCCTCTCGGCGATATCTGGGATATGTATCAGGAGTATGTGGAGCTGGGCAAGGGCATAATCGCTCACCGCGACAGTATGGACGATCATCCCGGCCTCAAGCGCCCCGACGGCGATGCGGAGGAGGGTGAGCTGTGGTTTGAATGGCACGGGAATGCCTACGCCGATCCCACCCACTGTCAGGACGATGTTTCCGTAAACCGTCAGAAGATATACGATGAGATGTATGAGGACCTCAACGATCTTATATCTGTTATCTGCCCGGTGGAAAACGAAAAAGACCCCGTGTGGGAAAAAGGCGCCCGCTCCATCATAATGTCCACCTGCCTTGCAATGCTGGAGGACTCGGAGGACCCGAGGCTCGGCATGACCAAGGAAAAGTTCAACTTCTTCAACATAAACAAGGCGCTCACCAATTCCGAGAACGAGTTCCAGGCCCTCAAAGATTATTTCAACGGCAGAAGCAAGCTCTCTCAGGCATATACCCTTTCAAGGCAGGTGCTTTCTGCTGCGGACACCACTCTTTCGTCCTATATGTCCATAACCTTTGACAAGCTGAATATGTTCAACGACCGCGGACTCTGCGGCCTCACCAGCGCCACCGACGTTGACGCGGCTTCCTTTGCCGAAAGGCCGACGGCTCTGTTTATGAAGATCCCCGACGAAAAGGATACCCGCCACGGACTGGCGGCGGTGTTCATCCTCTGTATGTATAAGGCGCTCATCAAGGTGGCCTCCGCAAGAGAAGACCTCTCCCTGCCGAGAAACGTTTATTTCATCCTTGATGAGTTCGGCAATATGCCGAAGATCGAGAAGTTTGACAAGATGATAACCGTCGGACGTTCGAGAAAGATCTGGTTCAATATGGTCGTTCAGTCCTATTCCCAGCTTTCCAACGTTTACGGCAACGAGGTGGCGGACATCGTTAAATCCAACTGCGGTATGAAGATGTTCATCGGCTCCAACGACATCGGCACCTGCGAGGAATTCTCCAAGCTCTGCGGAAATATGACCGTAAGGACCACCAGCACATCCTCGGCTATCGGCGGCAAGGAGGGAGACATCAATCTCTCCAGCCAGACCCAGGTAAGGCCGCTCATCTACCCCAGCGAGCTCCAGATGCTCAACAACAAGGAATCCACGGGCAACGCCATTATCGTTACCTTCGGAAATTATCCTCTTAAAACCAGTTACACTCCGAGCTACAAATGCCCTTACTACAAAATGGGCACTATGGATATGGGCGAGCTGAGGAGCCATATGTTCAAGGCCAACGAAGTGTACTACGATCTTGAGGAAAGAAACAATATAGTTCTCGGGCAGCCGGACTGATATCCTTAAAGGATGATCCCTGAAGGAAAGGAGAGAGAAAGATGCTGGCAGTCAAACTGGTCTCCGCGGCTGCGGCGCTGATAATGTCAGCGAACCCCGCAGGCGGAGTCGATATGGACTACGAGGGCGAGATCGATATTTACAGCGGATCTCCGGTCACCTCCGAAGAAGCGGCGGATCAGCAGACTGTATCTCTCGCGGACGGCGGACTTTACAACCGGAACACCCATTTGTTCATCTATACCGCCCCTGACAGCAACCTTACGGTGTCGTCAAGTGTGGCGGACGGCATGATAACCACCGGCAGCGTGAGCATTGACTATGACAGCGGCCTTTCCGCAGTGCTTTACCTTGACGGCAAGGAAGTCGAAAATGCCGACTTCAAGAATATAACCAAGACCGGCAAGTATGTGCTTACGACGGCCGGAACAGGCGTGGACCAGCAGCTGCTCTCCTTTACGGTGATACCAAAGAAAACGGGAGCGGTCAGCAATTACCGCCTGCCGCTGGGCTTCGACCTGACAGAGCTTTCAGTATCCGGAGTCAAAAAGCAGATAACGGATGTCAGCACCGTGGATATGACCCAGGACGGTGAGTATAAGATCACCTATCACTGCAATCTTACGGGCGTTGATTACGGGCTGAACGTAACGGTGGATCACACACCGCCGACCATGACGCTGGAGGGCCTTTCGGACGGCTCCGCAAGAGGCCCGGTAACTGTCAAGGACTATTCCAAAAACGACAGATTTGATATTCTCCTGAACGGAGAAAAATACAAATTCCCCCAGGACGGGATATTCACCCTTCCCGGGCAGTACGTAATAACTGTGACCGATGACGCGGGAAATTCAATCAAGGAAAGCTTTGAGATAAAGTTTTATCTGAACTATCCCGCCTTGTTTTTCGGGATAATCTTCCTGTCGGTCATAGGGGCAGCGATCGGATATATGATCTGGTCAAGAAAGAAACTGAGAGTGAGATAGAGCATTATGAGCGGCGTAGTAGACCAGCTGATTGAAAAATTGGATAATTTTTTCGGTCGCTTCCTTTTTGCGATCGAAAGACTGATCTGCCTGTTTGTCAACTGGCTGCAGCAGCTCTTCGGTGTGTTTACCGGTATCACTCCGGCTAAATACAATAATGAGGATACCCCTCTTATCAGCGTGTTCTTCGGGAACAAGATCGTCAATGCGATCTACTGGGGAATGGCGGCTATCGGCATTGTAATGGTCTTTATCTTCACCATAATGGCTGTGGTGAAAAAGGGGGCCGACCTCGACGACAAGATGCGCCAGTCCCACGGACAGATACTCCGCAGCTTCCTGCGAAGCATCATTATCATACTCAGCCTTTCCCTGTTCATGACGATAACCATTTCCTTCACCAACGTGCTTATGGACTCTGTGAACGATGTGTTCAACAATTCCTCCGCGCTGGCAGAGGGAAGCAGCCATATAGAATACACCGACGAGCAGTTCGCTGCTATGGCCCGTGTGTTCAATACGGTCGGCAACTACTCCCTCAATCCCTCTTATAACAACAGATACAATCTCAACTGCTGCTATAACGAGATCAGGGGATACCTGAAATATCTTGCCGATACCGGCGTGTTCAACTACTATTACACCACCGAGGAAAACGGTCAGGAGACCAATACCTGGCAGTCGGTATTGCAGGAGCTTGCCGTGGCTGCGGATTACAACATGGAGCAGCCCGTGGATACATACAACGAGAGTATCGCCAACGCTCTGAACCACTGTATGCAGGTGATAAAGAACGATAATAACTTCCACGCTCTCGAGAAATACGACAGGGTGCAGACCTACAGCAAGGACAAGGTCGCCCTTGACCGAGTGCTTTTCCTCAGCGGGACCATGGGCATCGGCAACAGCGCCGCCGCAAGGAACGACGCCTACAACAAGAACCCGGATATGCTGGACAACGTAAGAGCGCCCTATTATACCGGAGACAAGAGTATCTACGACCTTGATCAGGTCAACGAGGATTTCTATGTTTCATTCTCGAGGATGAATTATCTGCTTATTTATCTTGCGGGTATTGCGATAGTCGTGAATATGGCTATCATAATCGTGAACTGCATCGTGCGGATATTCAACCTGCTGTTCCTTTATGTCATAGCCCCGCCGATTATAGCCGTTTCGCCTCTTGACGACGGCGGCAAATTCAAGCAGTGGCTCACGGCATTCATCATCCAGGCATTTTCGGTATTCGCAACAGTTATCTCAATGCGGATATTCCTTATATTTATCCCGATAGTTATGAACCCGAATCTCCAGCTCGTTGAGAACCCTGTAATCAACACCATAGGCAAGCTCGTTATGATCTGGGCGGGAACGGTGGCTATTGAAAAGGCCAACGGCCTATTGACGGGTATCCTCGCGGACAACGCGGGCTGGCAGTCGATAATGGCGGGCAGCACGGCGCAGGATGTCAAGGGCAGCACAGTCGGCAGACTTGCAAGCGCAGCCGAAACGGCAGCGGAAAGAACAGCCGCCTCGCCCTTTACGGCAGCTGCCGGCAAGGCCAGGGATCTTGCAAAGGGCGCTGCGGGAGTCGTGGGAAGAACAGCAGCTCTGCCTTTCCGACCGTTGATAGGAGCAGTTTCCAACTCGGTGGGAAGGCTGTCCTCCGGCTTCAGGGGAGCGGAGGATAAGCTCTCCAACTCCCTCGTTGAGTCTCCCGGCTATAAGCAGAGACAGGCTGAAGCAACAGAGAAACAGGCTGCCGCACAGGACAGAGAGGATCAGCAGAAGTTCCGCAAGGCTATGGGCTCGTATTTCTCCGGCGGCGGGAACGGAAAACAGCCTCCGCGCGGCGGCGGACAGGGCGCTGCGGGTAACGGCGGACGTCCCGGCGGCGCTGACGGCGATCTTTCCGGAAGCGGAAGAGGCTTTGCCGGAGGGAACCGCACTCCTGATGGCGGCGCAAACGATGACGATAATATCATCGACAACGGCGCCCGTGACGAAAACGGTAACCTTCCTGACAATGAAAATGATATCGGGCCTCTGTTTGATCTCGACGATTTCGGCGGCGATGATGATGACGGCGATCAGGGCGGCGGCGGAGGTCTGCCGGCCAATGAAAGAAACAATGTCGGCGGAGGCGCAGACGCTGCACAGGACGGTGCAGGTCAGGCCGGCAGAAACGGCGGACGTCCCGCCGGGGGCGCAGATAACGCCGGAAACGCCGGTGCAAACAACGGACCCGGCGCAGGCGGCGCGCAGAGGCATTTCCCGCCTAATTTACAAAAGCTGTTCGGTGTTGACGAGAACGGTAAACCCGTTGCCGGCGGCGGTGCCGGTGTCGGTCAGGCAGGCAGGGGCGGCGGACGTCCCGCAGGCGGCGCTGACAACGCC
>FMXS01000027.1 GCA_900104495.1 Ruminococcaceae bacterium FB2012
TTATAATCTTGTGGCAAATCTTACGGTGGAGGAAAACATCCTCCTGCCCATAGAGCTTTCGGGCAGGAAGACCAAGGATCATATGGGAAAGGTCAACGAACTGCTGGAGCTCACGGGGCTGACGGCAAAGAGAAATCACTATCCCTCGCAGCTTTCCGGCGGACAGCAGCAGCGATGCTCGATAGCAAGAGCCGTACTCACCGAGCCGGAGATACTTCTCGCGGACGAGGCCACGGGAAACCTTGACAAAGCCTCGGGCGAAGAAATAATGGAGCTGTTTCGGCGTCTCAATCAGGAAAAGGGGCTGACCATTCTCCAGGTGACACATTCGGCGGAATGTGCGGCTTACGGCAACAAAATAGTCAGGCTCGAAGACCGCAAGCTGGTGGAGAAAAACTGACAGCGAAACCGACGAAACAAGTACAAAATCAGCATCATAGCGTTCTGCACAAAGCAGGACGCTGTTTTTTGTGCAGAAGAGAGAACGTAAAGATCCTCTGAAAACTCCCCTTTTCTGTCCAGGTGTTGTCCTGTTGGGTGTGGTATAATATAAGCGCCTACAACTTCACATTCATCGGCACTTGGAACTATTGATATGAAGAGACCGAAACAACAGTTACCCCTTTAAGAAACACGAAAACAGGCAGTATGCCGGATCAGGATCCCGCATACTGCCTGTTTTTAGAAACAAGATCTCGGATGCTGCGCAAGCAGCCGTGTTTTCGCCATACTGATCGTTACCGCACCGCCGATAAACAGTATCTTCAGCTCTCCTTACAGAGAAGCGTGAGCCGCCAGCTTGTATATCTTTGTGATGTCGTCCTTGTTCAGCTTCATAAAGCCGCCGGTCCTGCCGTCGCCGATGCCGAACTTCTCAACCAGCACCGGGATGTCCTCTTCCTTAGCTCCCAGCTCCTCAAAGTTTATCGGCATACCGATGCTTTTAAGAAACTGACGGAACCTGCGTATGCCTTCAAGTGCCGTGGCTTCGGGGTCAGCGAAATTCATCTGACAGCAGAAGACCCTCGTGGCCATCTGACAGAAACGCATCACGTCGTGCTTGTGGACGTATTCCATCCACACGGGCATTATCACCGCAAGCCCCGCGCCGTGAGCAACGTCATAGAGCCCCGAAAGCTCGTGCTCGAGGCCGTGGCTGTTCCAGTCCTGCTCACGTCCCACACCGCAAAGGTTGGTATGCGCTACTGTTCCCGCCCACATGATGTTCGCTCTCGCTTCATAGTTGTCCGGGTCAGCGATAACGCGCGGGGTCTCCTTGACCATTGTGAGCAGTACGGCTTCGCAGAGGCGGTCGGTCATCTCGACTTCGCGGGTGTTGGTGAAATAGCGCTCGAAAACGTGAGCCATGATGTCGGTGGCTCCGCAGGCGGTCTGATATGCGGGAAGCGTCTGCGTGAGGGACGGGTCCATTACGGAGAATCTCGGACGCAGCAGGTCGGAACCCGTACCGCGCTTTAACATACCCTCCTCTTTGGTGATGACAGAGTCTCCGGAGCCCTCGCTTCCCGCGGCGGCAATGGTCAGCACCGTTGCCACCGGCAGGGCCTTTTCAACGGGCTTGCCGGAATACATATCCCAGAAATCGCCTTCATAGGGAACGCCTATCGCAATAGCCTTCGACGAGTCTATCACCGAACCGCCGCCCACGGCGAGGATGAAGTCAACGCCCTCGGCTCTGCAAAGCTCGATGCCCTTGTAGACCAGCGTGTCCCGGGGATTGGGCTTGACTCCCCCCAGCTCGCAGAAGGCGATGCCTGCGTCACCGAGGGACTTTTTCACGGTGCCGATAAGTCCCGACTTTACTGCCGAACCTCCGCCGAAGTGTATCAGCACTTTAGTTCCGCCATACTTCTTAACGAAATGTCCCGCTTCGGCAGCGCGACCCTTGCCGAATACGAATTCCGTGGGGCTGTAGAAATTGAAGTTTTCCATAATAAAGTTCCTCCTGTTTCAGTTGTTTTTTGAAAAGATACGCAGGCACGCTGTCACCGACGCTGTATTTATTATAGCATATCTTCCGAAAAGTTCAACCGTTAGATCGATGTTTATTTTTCAGCGGAGGAAAAATGCGGAGATCACGGCCTTGAAAACCGTAGAACATTTGCAGGATAAGCCGGCTTTGGAGGATGACCGTCTCTTGCGTCAGTTATCTCTTTGTGCGGACGCTTTTTGTATTATCGGTTATTCTGCTTTGAATATACTTCGGCCGCATCGACGGACAGTTCTCCGCTTATCACATTGATGACCGCGGTATGATTTCCCTCTTCAAGCCCGTGGAGCATATACCGGATCTCCCTTGCCTCCGACTTCGGAAGCGGGACGGTCCTGCTTTCGCCGCCGTCAAGCGATACGCTCACGACAGCGCTTTGACCGCCGCTGTCCCCCGTGAGAGCAAAGCCCGTGCCGTGAA
This sequence comes from Ruminococcaceae bacterium FB2012, assembly GCA_900104495.1. GTDB lineage: Bacteria > Bacillota > Clostridia > Oscillospirales > Ruminococcaceae > FB2012. The sequence goes on from FMXS01000027.1 coordinate 2,432, forward strand.
ATCTCACCGTCACCCGGCTGCCCGCCCGGCCTTTTGAGACCGTCCGCCGGAAATTGCGGAAGCTGCTCATACAGTCGTGCTTCCATTCTCCGCAGTATTCGATGATTCCGTCGGTGCAGTCGTATCTTGTGACATAAGGCTCCTCGCCTATGGGTTTTATCTCGATATTTCCGAAGCAGTTCCGGTCATAGCTGCTGTAAAGCGCCGCCCGTCCCGCGGAGCCCTTGCGGTCATTTTCGGAGTGAATGATCTCACACACAAGCCCGCCGTTCACAAAGCATTTGACACTGTCATACAGAGCCTCGATGCGCAGTACGTTTTTGGAGGGGTCAAAGCCTTCGGCCGTTCCTTCTCCGAGCATCAGCTTGTTCAAAGACAGCACCCACTTCCCGCCTGCAAAGATCACGAACCGATAGCCGCTCTCGCCGTTGTCGGCGAGGTTGTAGCGAAGTCCTATGCCCGCGTAATTTTCATCCGGCTTATCCGAGGAAGCGAGATAGACGTCCGCGCTCACGGAATAATTCCACCAGCGGTCGTCTCCGAAGCAGGTGACAGGCTCGGGAGTACCGCCCCATTCTTCGGCTTTGATGTCGGGGGTGATCTTCTGCATAAGAAGGTTTTTGCCGCCCTTTTTGACCACCTCAAAGGCTCCGCCTTGATCGGTGGTGTAAAGCGGTGCACCGCCCCGCTCCGACAAAAAGTCATCGGGATAATCGAAGCAGTCGGTGTAAGGCAGAGGCATTACTGCACTCTCACGTCCGCATTTGTAATTGCGTTCTTCAACGTCAAGAGTCGTGACCGTTACCAGCGAGTAAGGCTTGACCGTAACAGAATATGTGTATCCGCTTTCCGTTTCCGTCGGAGTGACGGCGCCGATCTTTTTGAAATAGTTCTCGTCGTAAGCTCCCCCGTCGGGACCTCTTGTCTCCCAGACATACACCTTGCCTGCGGCTTTGGCAAGGGCTTTGACGGTGAAATCGTAAACGATCGGCTCGGCGGTGGTGTTTGTCAGCGTGACGGAGCAGTCCCCTGTTTCGAGATTGCAGGCGGTCATATAGGTGTAAGCCGCTCCGACAATTGCGTGACCGTCGCCGCCTGGCCTGCCGTCGGCATAGCAGGCGCTGTCGATGAACGTCCAGCCTTTGCGGTAAAACTGCGAAAAATGAAGCGCCATGAAAAAGCCCGCGTCGAGAAGGTAATACCCGCTCCAGGGCTCGTCGGCGAGGATAAGCTGCTTCTGACTGTAAGTCCCGCCGCTGTAATAGGCCGCCGCCGCTGGCTGATATTCGTACAGCGACATTTTCCCGCAAGGGTACATCGAAAGAAAGCGGTTCGCCGTGTCGAGCATCCCGTTTATTTCGGAAAGACCCGTTTTTGTGCCGTCGTATCTGTATGCGCCCCGGGCATATTCCGCAGGCGGACAGCCTTCGCTGAGCCACAGTTCCTTGCCGTACTCCAGGGCGAGTTTTTGGGCGTTCTCGGTGGAGAAGCTGGTGTAGTGGCTGCCGACCACATCCACCGCATCGAGAAGCTCACGGTCGCGGAGCATATCCTCCGCAGCGCCCCAGGTGCAGATCTCCTCCCCCGCAACGATATGAATATTTGAATATTCATACGGGCAGTTTTTTTCGGATTTCAGCGCCCGTGAGAGATACTTTATCCACTCGTTGTCGGAGGCTCTTTCGTTCCTTGTGGAGCTGACGTAATCGAAAACAAGTCCGTATTTTTCATACGCCGCATCGAGGGTTTCCTTGTACCATTTGTACCTCGCCGCATACACATCCCCGGACTTTGTGACCCAAAGCGGTTCGCTCCACCAAAGCATATCCAGCTTCAGATCGGGGTTTACTTCTTTGGCGTCACGGGCCAGAACGAATCCCGCGCCCCTTGTCACGTCGGCGGGCTCGTCTTCGGTGCGCTTGACGCAGGGTTCCGTTCCCGACGAGGAATTGATATCCGCGCCCATTTCTATTTTCAAGTGACATATCCGCAGACCGCTTTCACCGAAAAGAAGCTCCAGCAGTTCGGCGTAAGCCTCGGGATGCTTTGCTTTGTAGTCGATAAGCAGGCGTGAAGTGTTGTTCGCAGACACCATACCGTTGCCCTTGTAACGCATATTTTCTTTCAGATTTGCCCTGTCCCCGTCGATCGTCACCGAACGGATCCTTGAAGTTTCCATAGCTGTCCCACCCCGCATTTTTCTGTCATAATGATAGCATATTACAGTCGGTTTTTCAATCTGAAATTTGTGACATACTCTGAAAATATGAATATTTTATCCCTGTGCCGTCGGCGGATATTATCATTTAAGTCTTCTGAACATAGACTCGGTTCCTTCAAAAGTCAGCCGGTTGATAAAAGGATCAGCATAAGCTGATCTGACGGGTGTTTTCAGCCCGAAAAACGACATTGGTGCAAATTGCACAAATGATTTAACGAAAATTTGTTAACGCAAATTTTTAAAAATGTTAATTATCTCTTGACAGGCGTGAGACGGTATGATAAAATTAAATTGGCAGAATTTACAGTTTTTGGGAAGTTATAATACTTCTGACTGAGGAGGAAAGAATATGAAAATCAGTTTACCGCATTTCGGCAGACGAACGAAAAAGCATCTTCAGCGTGTGCTCTCGCTGCTGGTGACCGTGTGTCTGTGTCTTTCTATGCTGCCGCAGACGGCGGAGGCCTGGAAGATACTCTCCCACGTCAACAGCGCGGACCTTATCCTGCTGGAGCTTCAGCGTTCGCAGACACTGACGGGCAAAGCATCAATAACCATTAATGCGCCCTATGAAAACGGCACGGCCTACACCTATCAGATCCCGGATGAATACTGGGAGGCTCTGCGGGACTATCCCAACGAGTTCCGCGCAGGCTCGATGGGTCCCGACCTGTACCCCGATCTTCTGACAGGACAGGGATATATCCATCCCTATTATGAAAAGACTGTCGAAGGAAAGACCTACCGGGTCGGCTCGGGCGAATGGATAAAGGCCCTCTGCGATTCCGTGAACTGTATGCCCAGGGGCAACGACCGTAAGAAAGCCATTGCTTTCACGCTGGGCTATATGCTCCACTACTGCGGAGACCAGTTCGGTCATGACTTTATCAACTGCTTCGCAGGCGGGACCTATCCCGACCTCTCCGCTGTGAATTATTCCGACACAAAGGACAAGAACCTTAACATCATCCTCAGCCATATGTCCGAGGAGTCGTTCATGGACGGACTGGTGAACTGGAGCTTTCTCAAGGCCAACGGCTACCTGAACACCTCCGCTCCGACGCGCTTCGTTGCCGACAGTATGCTCTACAACGGCATTTCCAACAACGGCGAAGCAGGCATTTTCAAAAACAATTACCACGCTGTTCCCGAGGTATACAGGTATCTTATCAGTCTGCGTATGAAGCTGTACAGAGTAGCCGAAGAGAACCGCACAAGCACCATCTGGCCTGTTACGGGAGCCGTACAGTATCTGGATCAGTGGATAGAGGATCTGGATAACGCTACCTATGAGTTCGTTAAATGCTTCGACAGAATAGGCACCAGGCTTATAAACGACAGTGCCAAACCCGATACTCTCGGTGTCGTTAAGGACGAGCTCCAAAAATGGGTGAAAGACTACGGAAGGTTTATCACTCCCACTCCCGATATTTTGATTAAAGGACTTATTGATGTGGATGCAGTCGTCGATTGGATCATTAATGCGGTGGGTGCGGATGAGTTCATTAAAAGCGCCAAAGATTGGATCGAAGGTCAGATACTCGACATCGCGCTTTCGGCGCTGGGATTCTTCGGTCTCCGCGATGTGATAAAGGGTCTCACGGACCGTATGGATAAGCCCGATGTTCAGCTTGACCACTCCGACAACCCATTTATGTCCGACACCGACAACTACAAAGAGTTCAAGGAATTCATGGACAGATACGCTGCGGAGCAGAGCGCCTTCACCGGCAAGAGCATCAGCAGCGTGCTGACCGGCACAGACGGCGGCGCCCTCGACAATGCCCTGGATTCCGACCTTGAAGCCTTCTACAACACGCTGGTGATGTTCAAGCTGATCCTGATCGGGCCCGATAATTATACCAACTTTATCAAGACCCTTTCGGGCGTGGACCAGACTTCCTATACGAAGAATACGGTCAACCTCACCGCCACCAGCCTTGACCTGTATATCCATACAATGGACCGCGCCGATGCGGGAACGGATGACAACATCTTCGCGGAGGTATACCAGAACAACACCCTGCTTATCAGCAAACTGCTGGACAAGCCCGGCTACGATGACTTTGAGAGGAACGACTACGATACCTATTCCGTTGAACTGACAAAGCCTGTAAGGATAGATCAGCTCGAGGTCAAGATCGTCAAGAAAAGTAAAGCCACAGGCTCTCCCGACTGGGACTGCGATTACATCAACATCATGCCTGTTCACGCAGGTGCGAACCTGCTTCCGAGATCCGTGGCCTGCGGCGGCAAAGAGGAAATGGAAAACGATCAGACCTGGGAGCTTCATTTCCATGACGAATTAATGGATATGACAAGATCGAATCACAATCAGACCGCAGTTACCCGTGTGATCGCAAAGATAAAGACTAAGGATAAGGAAAGCTGGACAGACACCTACGGCACAAACGACACAGTATATCTGGATGTATACAGAAACAACAAACGTGTGAAGATGATCAAGCTTGACAAGCCCGCTTATGACGACTTTGAAATGGGCGACGATGACGAGTACGACGTATCACTGTCCTACGAAGGCAACAAGGGCATTCCGCTGAACGAGCTCAGCTTCACTCTCCGCCTTGACGGAAGCAATGCGTGGACCTTCACAAGAGTTAACATAACCCCGTATCACGGCGACACCAAGATCGCAGACACCACCGTATTCAGCGGCGAACATGAACTGGAAAAATCCGAGTACAGTCTCGGCAAACTGAGCAGCAGCACCTATCCTCAGACTCCTGTCACTCTGTCCTACATTACCGATGTGGATGACGGCGCTATCAGCTTTATGGACAGCCTTGACGACAGCAGACAGTGGGAGAACGCCAGCAACCTTCTCTGGAGCAACACGACCGTCCGCAGCAAAGTGTTCTTCAGTATCTTCAAGGGCTTCAGCCCAAAAATCAGTACCTGCGGAAAAACAGAGATCCTTCAGGGAAAATCCTTCAGTCTCGCATTCCCGATAGAGGGCGTCTGGAACGGCGTGCGCCGTGAGCGCAGAGATCAGATCAAAAAGATCCCCGAGGTCAAGGGTACGGCAACGATAAGCTTTATCGACTCCAACGGCAATGTGCAATACACCGCCGACGCATTTATCCGCGACGGAAAGATCCAGCTGAACAATTACACCAACACCTCCCTTGCGGGCACATACGATATCCGGGTGGAATATATTCCGGATGCCAATGATCCGCAGTATGCCGGATCAGCTGAGACCTTTGAAGATGTCCTGACAGTAATACCGCGGAACAAAGTATCCTACACCGCGACCTTCAAGGTCGTGAACGGCTCCTGGAACAACGGCCAGAGCAGCGACACATCCATAACACGCACCGGATTTGAGGGCGATACGATCACTCTTTCCAATCGCATTTCCTATTTATGGGGTTTGTCCGGTATCCCCACTGTGGGAAATAAGCCCAACGACGGCTACAAAGAAGGTTCCTGGGATAAAGAACCCTCATGGGATACCGAGCTCACGGAAGATACGACATTCACCTACACCTACGCGCCGATCAACCCGATCTCGCAGACCGTGACCTTCAAGGTCGTAAACGGCACCTGGGATGACGGCACTACCGATGACGTGACCGTAACCCTGAACGGCATCAAGGGCGATACGCTCAAACTTTCAGCGTCCGACATTCCCGCAGTCGGCAATAAGCCCGGCGACGCATTCAAGGAAGGCTCTTGGGACACCGACCCCGACACCGAGTCGGCAGTCACCGAGGACAAGACTTACACTTACACCTATGCCGCGAAGAAAGAAATCTCGCAGACCGTGACATTTAAGGTCGTAAACGGTTCCTGGGACGACGGAACGACTGCCGACAAGACCGTTACCATTAAAGGTCTGGAAGGCGATACACTTAAACTTACCGCGAATGACATACCCGCAGTCGGCAATAAGCCCGGCGACGCCTTCAAGGCGGGCGCTTGGGACGCTGAGCCCGATACCGAGTCGGCTGTTACGGCGGACAAGACCTACACTTACCCCTACGCTCCGAAGGATGAAATCTCGCAGAAGGTTACATTCAAGGTAGTTAACGGTTCCTGGGACGACGGCACCACCGCCGACAAGACCGTTACTCTCAAAGGTCTGGAGGGCGATACTCTTAAACTCTCCGCGGCGGATATCCCCGCAGTCGGCAATAAGCCCGCAGACACATTCAAGGCCGGCAAGTGGGACACCAGACCCGACACCGAAACGGCTATTACGGCAGCAACGACTTACACTTACACCTTTACCACAAAGGAAGAAATCTCGCAGAAGGTTACATTCAAGGTAGTTAACGGTTCCTGGGACGACGGCACAACAGCCGACAAGACCGTTACTCTCAAAGGTCTGGAGGGCGATACACTTAAACTCTCCGCAAGCGACATTCCCGCGGTAGGCAATAAGCCCGCAGACACATTCAAGGCCGGCAAGTGGTCTTCCGAGCCAAACACCGAGTCGGCTGTCACGGCAGACAAGACCTACACCTACACCTACGCTCCGAAGGATGAAATCTCGCAGAAGGTTACATTCACAGTAGTAAACGGCGCTTGGGACGACGGCACCACCGCCGACAAGACCGTTACTCTCAAAGGCCTGGAGGGCGATACACTTAAACTCTCCGAAGGCGACATCCCCGCAGTCGGCAATAAGCCCGCAGATACATTCAAGACCGGCAAGTGGTCTTCAGTTCCAAACACCGAGACGGCTGTTACAACGGACAAGACCTACACTTACACCTACGCTCCGAAGGATGAAATCTCACAGAAGGTTACATTCACAGTAGTAAACGGCTCCTGGGACGACGGCACCACCGCCGACAAGACCGTTACTCTCAAAGGCCTGGAGGGCGATACTCTTAAACTCTCCGCGAATGATATTCCCGCAGTCGGCAATAAGCCCGCAGACACATTCAAGGCCGGCGCTTGGGACACCGAGCCCGATACCGAGTCGGCTGTTACGGCAGACAAGACTTACACCTACACTTACGCCGCGAAGGATAAGCTCGTTGTGAAGTTCGACGTGGACGGCGGCACACCTGTCGAGAGCAAGACCGTTTACAGCGGAGAAACCGTTGCGGCTCCCGATACTCCCGAGAAGAAGGGCTGCTGCTTTACCGGCTGGTTCGCAGACGAAGAACACACCGTTCCCTTCGATTTCTCCAAGGGCATCGTGACCGACACGGTCATCTACGCCGGCTGGGAGGACGTGACTTATACAGCCTCCGGCGACACCGAGCACACTAAAGGCAGCGACAGCGACTGCGTTATCACCGTAAAGCGCAGCCACGAGGACGACACCTGCTTCTCGCATTTCAAGGACGTGGAGATAGACAGTCAGCTGCTGGAGAACGGCACCGACTACACCGCAGCCCCCGGAAGCACGGTCATCACCCTTAAAGCGGCGATGCTGAACGAACTCTCCGAAGGCGATCATGTTGTGACTGTCCTGTTTGACGACGGACAGACAGAAGCATCGCTGACAGTAAAAGCCCCGGAAGATTCCGAAAGTGATTCCGAAGCTGATTCCGACAGCGAATCCGAAGCCGATTCCGACAGCGAATCCGAAGCCGATCCCGACAGCGAATCCGAGGCCGATTCCGAAAGTGATTCCGAGGCCGATCCCGAAAGCGAATCCGAAGCCGATCCCGACAGCGAATCCGAGGCTGATCCCGACAGCGAATCCGAGGCTGATCCCGACAGCGAATCCGAGGCTGATCCCGACAGCGAATCCGAGGGCGGTTCCGAAAACAAGGATCACCCCGGCGGGTCGGAAGGGACTAACCCCAAGACCTCAGCAGCGGCAGCAGGCTTTGGAATGGTCGTGCTGGCAGCAGCGGCAGTGATAATTTCAAGGAAGAAAAAGTAACCATTAAAAATTGGAGCTTCTGCAAACGCAGGAGCTCCTTTTGTTTGATATGCAAGGGTATTTACTCCCTGTTTTTCAGCATCTCCTTCGGGCGGCAGCCGAAGGCCTTGATAAGCGGGCTTCTTTCGATGATGACATTCATGATAAGATACATCACCGCGACGAATATGACAGCGCCCGTGCAAGAGTGCGGGCGCTGTATGTTTTATCAGTTTTCCTGTTCTCTGACCATTACATAATAGTCGCTGTCCCGGCCGCCGAAGCGGTAGTCTCCGCTTTTCCATTCGATGATGAGATATTCTTTCCCGTCAAATGATCTGATCTCATAAGCGCAGGCCGTGCTGTTCCATTTGCGGAGCCAATAGCCCCGCGTCCATACGCTCTTTTCATCACCGCTGATGATCCCGTCACCGTAGACCGCCGTAACGTGCCCGCCCTCTGAGAATTCTATCTCCTTGAAATAGGGGTCGGACAGATAATTGTAACTGCCCTCGGGGGGATTCAGCAAAGGAACAAAATCCTCTTTTTTCAGTTCGGACGGGTGGAAATAGCAGAATGCTTTCCACTTGCCGAGGACTCTGTCATCGGGGATAAAGGGCTTGCTGATGTTGTCCTTTCTGGCGATCATATCTCTTGTGTAACGGATGCTGTCCAGCTTGCGGAGCGCGATCGCCGTTACCTCGCCTGTTTCGGGCCAATCCTGGGATTTAAGGTCAACGATCATATACAGATCGTCCCCCCGCTGTTCAAGGCGGTAGTCATTCACATATCGGCTGACGCCGTCGTCATAGATCAGCTTGCCCTTCGTCCAGCCGAAGCACCAGTAGAACTCCCCGCCCGGCAGGAAATACAGATGTCTGTTCCAATCCCCCAGCCCGCCGTTCTCACTTTCCACGCGCCATTTGCCGATGACCCTCTCGTCGTTCTCAAAAGGCAGATCGGTATTTTCGATCAGCGGCTTATATTTCTGCTTCATAATTATACCTCCGTTTATCTTGGTTTTCAGTTTTTCGAGATCACGGAGCTGCCGTTCAAGCTCGGCTTTGCGCGCCGAAAAGATATCCTCGGTGTCCTCGGCGGTACAGAGCATACGCCTTATCTCCGACAGCGAGAAACCGACGGCTTTCAGTTCTGCGATGCGCTCAAACACGGCTATCTGCGAGGGGTCATAGTAGCGGTATTCGGTAAAACGGTCGATGTAAACGGGCTTCAAAAGCCCTATCTTGTCATAATGCCGCAGTACCGAGATCTTTGTCCCGCAGGCTTTGGCAAAATCTCCGATCTTCATGATCTCATCTCCTTTGATTGTTTTAAGGTACCTTATGTGCATATTATAAGCCTGAACTCAGGTTGAGAGTCAAGGGGGGAAAATGATTTTCCGAAAATAATTATAGCATATAATATTTGCATTTGCAATTGCGGAGGAAACGCTCGTGGGGAAACTGCACATTATCCGAAAATATTATAAAAACAATAGACATTTCTGTAAATTAGTGGTATAATCAATACAGCGAGCTGCGTAAAGGTCTGAAATTCCGGCTCGGAAACAGGGAGGTAATAATATGAAAAAACTGCTTGCTTTTTTAACTGCGGTCACAGTCGCGGCGGGAGGGCTTTGTCTGCCTGCGGCGGCGGAGACGGCCGATGACGAAACAGTGATACTCTTCACCAACGACGTTCACTGCGGTGTTGACGATGTCATCGGATATGACGGCCTTGCACTTTATAAGCGCGAGATGCAGGCGAAGCATAAAAACGTCCTGCTGGTGGACGCAGGCGATTTTATCCAGGGCGCAAACCTGGGGAGCCTGTCAAAGGGCGAATACATCACCGAGCTGATGAACGAGGTGGGCTACGACGCGGTGGCTCTCGGCAACCACGAATTTGACTACGGCATCCCCACCCTTTCCGAACGCACCTCGGAACTTGACTGCGGAGTGATCTGCTGCAATCTTACCAATACCGAGACGGGGGAAAAACTCTGTGAGCCTTACAAGATCTTTGATCTCGGGGACGAACAGATCGCATTTGTCGGGGTGACCACTCCCGATACCTTCGGTCAGACTACTCCCGCATTTTTCCAGAACGATGAGGGCGAGTATATCTATGACTTCGGGCAGAAGGACACCCAGCTTTACGACATCGTTCAGGAGAACGTGGACAAAGCAAGAGCCGAGGGCGCAGACCGCGTTATCCTGCTGGCACATCTCGGCGAGAATAATGTCGTGGAGAAATGGAGCTCCGAAGCCGTGGCGGCGAATACCGTGGGAGTTGACGCCGTGATCTCGGGACATTCCCACGAGGTCACTCTCGGGCTGACCGTAAACAACAAGGAAGGCAAGCCTGTTCAGATAGCACAGACAGGCACCAAGCTGAACAATATCGGCAAGATGACTCTCTCCGGGGACAGCATCGACATCGAAATGGTGGATACCGTTCCCGAGCCGTCGGAGGATATGGGCCTTGACAACGAAAGCTGGAAAAAGACCGAGGACCGCGGCGGAAGATATATTGATACCGCCGTAAGCGGCAAGATCGCAGAGCTGAAAGGAAAGCTCGAAGAACTTATCGGTCAAAAGATAGGTCACAGTAATTTCAAGCTTTGGGACAGCGACCCCGAGACCGGCGAGCGCCGTGTCCGCAACGGCGAGACCAATCTCGGTAATTTCGCGGCGGATATTTTCAGAGCTGTTTACGGCACGGATATTGCCTTCTTGAACGGCGGCGGACTTCGCGCAAGTATCGAGGCGGGGGATATCTCCTTCGGTGATGTGTATAACGTTATGCCCTTCGGCAACAACACCTGCTCCGCAAAAATAACAGGCAGGCAGCTGCTGGACTATCTCGAGTATTCCGTAAAGAGTTATCCTGAGGAAGAGGGCTGTTTTTCATCGGTTTCGGGCATTGAGTTCAGCATCGATCCCACCGTTAAAAGCTCTGTCATTACAGATGAGTACGGAGATTTCAAGGGCGTGGACGGAGAATACCGCGTGAAGGAAGTTTTTGTGAACGGCGAGCCTCTCGACCTTGAAAAGACCTATACAGCGGCTTCGATCTCCTATCTGCTCCAGGGCGGCGGTGACGCGCACATATTGAGCGGACATTGCGAGATCCTTGAAGAGCGCCCCGGCACCGACGCCGAGCTTGTCGCGGAGTATATCAAAAAACTTGAAAACGGCGAGATACCCGAAAAATACCGCGATCCCTACGGCGAGGGAAGAATAAAGCTCTATGAGGAAAAGTCCGGCGAAGATGGATCTTCCTCCGACGAGGATAGTTCGGTTCCCGACAGCTCGTCAGAAAGCGAGACCTCCGGCGAGGACAGCTCCGGGCAGGCAAAGAATGACGATACCAACCCCGCAACGGGCCATGCCGCGGCCGCAGGGATCACAGTGCTGCTGCTTCTCACAGGCGCTGCCGCCGCAGGCAGAAGAAGACAGTGACCCCGCAGCGCTGACACGCATCACGGCATTCTTCCCTAACGTGTCCGCAAAGGAATGTTTTGTTTGACGTATCTAAAGCGTTCTGACCAAAAGGCCGGAACGCTTTTTCTTTTGCATCCTAAGAGCTTTTGGAAACCGCCGGGCTGCTTTGAAAGCAGAGAAGCCCGCTCACCCGGCAAAACGTCTCACGGCAGAAGTTATTCATTGACAGAATATACAAAAGTCATTGTTTCATCTAAGAAATCAAGCCCATTCTATTGCCTTATCCGAAGTTTTATGTTATAATTGTTAGTATACTATAAGTTATTCACTGTTTATTCCAAATTTTACCAATGATATTAGATAATGAAACAACTGTCAAGCATATACGCAAGCTCCCAAAACAGCAGAGCCGGGAAAGATGTTTGAAATTCCGGCACGGCTGATCCCGGGAGCTGAAAGGTCAGACAGTTCTGCAAAGACTAATTTTTCGGGGAGGCAAATGATTTGAGAACACTAAGAACTGTAAAGCGAATAACAGCATATCTCCTGCTCTCTGTCATTTTGGCAAATATACTGATCATGCCGCTGACGGCTTTTGCGGACAAGCAGGAACAGAAGGTCGTGCGGGTGGGCTGGTTCGATTCGTCCTTCTGCTATTTCGATTCCTTCGGCAGAAGGTGCGGCATCGACTACGAATATCATCAGAAGGTCTCGGCCTATACGGGCTGGGATTATGAATACGTCGACGGCAGCTGGCCCGAGCTTCTCGAGAAGCTGAAAAACGGGGAGATCGACCTGCTCAGCGACGTTTCCTACAAGCCCGAGCGGGAGGAGTTCATGTTTTTCTCCGACCTTCCCATGGGCACGGAGGCTTACTATATCTATGTCAGCGCGGAAAACAGGGTGATAAAGGCCGACGACCTTTCCACCTTCAACGGAAAGCGCATCGGTGCCAACAAGGGCAGCGTCCAGGAGGGCTTTCTCAAAGACTGGGCGGACAAGAACGGGCTCTCGATAGAGATCGTCCCTCTCACCTGCACCGAGGACGAGTCAATGGAGATGATAACAAAGGGCGAGCTCGACGGCCTTGCCACGATCTTCACCTTTGACATCAACCGGGACGTGATGCCGGTAAGCAGGATCGGCGGTTCGGATTACTTCTATGCCGTCAGCAAGAGCCGTCCCGACCTTATCGAAGAACTGAATATGGCTATGGCGGAGATACAGGACTTGGACCCCTACTTCAACGAGAGGATCTCCCAGAACAGGATCTTCAGCAGCAAGACCAATGCCCTGCTGACTCCTCAGCAGGAGGACTGGCTGAAGGAACACGGCGAGATACGCATCGGTTACCGGGACAATTACCTGCCATTCTGCAGCACCGATGAAGAGACCAAAGAACTCACGGGTGCATTGAAGGAATATCTTACCCACGCTGTCAACAACATCAACAGCCCCAATCTTAAATTCAAGACCGTTCCCTACGCTTCAACGGACGAGGCGCTGAAAGCGCTGGAGTCGGGAGAGGTGGACTGTGTGTTCCCCGTATATCTCAGCACCTACGATGCCGACACCCGGGGCATAAGGCTTACCGATCCGGCTATGGAGACCGAGATGAACGCTATCCTGCGGACCTCTGACCGACAGGACCTTTCCGACGACACCAAGATGATCTTCGCCGTAAACGCGAATATGATAAACGTGGAGACCTTCATAATGGATCTCTATCCCCAGGCCGAAAGGAAATACTTCGACGGCCTCCAGGCCTGCTATGACGCTGTCGCCGGGGGGCAAGCGGACTGTGTCCTTGTGAGCAACTACAGGATCCCCTCCGAGGAGGATACCCTCAACAGCAGAAAGCTCTATACCGTCCCCACGGGCGAATCGCTCCCGCTGTCCTTTGCGGTGGGCAAGTCCGACAAGATGGTATATTCGGTGATGAACAAGACCGCCCTTTCCGCCAAGAGCAGTGAAATGGACTCGGCGCTGGCTTCGTATATGCTGGGGGAACAGAAAGTCACCTTCGTGAAGTTTCTGAAGGATAACTGGCTGGTGGTACTGGCCGTTCTGACGGTGCTTTTCGTGATAATCCTTTTCCTGCTGAGCCAGAAACTCCGGGCGGAGCGCATCGCCAACAAGCAGAGACGCCTGCTGGAAGAGGCAGAGCAGATCTCCGAACTTCAGCAGACGGTATCTTCCCTGCTGAACAATATGCCGGGAGTGTATCTGACAAAGGACGCAAAAACAGGCGAATACCTTGCCTGCAACCAAGCCTTTGCCGATTACATCCATAAGAAGGACCCCTCTGAGGTAGTGGGCCTTACGACGGCGGATCTCTTTGATGAAGAAAAGGCCAAGCGCTTTTCCGAGGATGACAAAATGGTGCTCTCCATGGACGAGCCCCTTATCTACTACGATAATATGGAAGACTCCTTCGGCAACCCGGTAAATGTCAAGATCACCAAGCAGAAGTATACCGACACCAACGGAAGGCTCTGCGTTCTCGGCATCGTCCAGGACGTTTCCAACAGCTTCCGCATTTCGAGAGATAAGGCTTCCACCAAGGAATCCTATGAGAAGGCCAGAAGCACCAGCGTTATCTTCACACATATCGCTCAAGCGCTTGCCAGCGGATATATGGTCCTCTATTATGTTGACCTCGTCACCGAGGAATTCATTGAATACCGCTCCGACGCCGAAGACGGCACTCTTTCGGAAGTCAGACGGGCATGGCATTTCTTTGAAGAGGGCCAGGACGCCGCCGAGGAGAACGTCCACCCCGATGACCGGCAGGAGGTCATCAGGGCTATGGACAGAAAGACCCTTGAAGCCACCCTCGATCAGAACAACGTGTTTATGATAACATACCGTATGATAACGGGGAAAGAACCCATGTATGTGAGCATGAAGGTCACCCGTATGCAGGACGACAAGAGATACATCATCCTCAGCATAACCGACGTGGATGAACAGATGAAACACCGCCACGCCGCTCAGCGCGCTCAGGAGGAGCAGACCGCCTACACCAGGATAAGCGCCCTCGCAGGCGACTTCCTCTGCATCTATGTAGTGGTGCCCGAAACAGGGCGCTACCGCGAATACAGCTCAGCGGCAGGCTTTGATTCCTTTGCTCTGCCCAGCGAGGGCGAGAACTTCTTCTCCGACCTCAGACAGAATTCCATAAAGGCAGTCTATCAGGAGGATCAGAACCGGGTATTCACGGCCCTCACCATGGAAAACGCCCTTGAGGAAGTGGAGAAGAACGGCATCTTCACCCTCAGCTACCGTCTTATGATGAACGATGAACCCCGCTACGTCCAGCTGAAAGCGGCGATAGTCGAGGAGCAGGACGGCAGACGGCTGGTAGTCGGCGTCAACGACATCGACGCGCAGGTTCGTCAGGAAGAAGAATACGGCCGGCGTCTGGCGCAGGCAAGGATAGAGGCTAATATCGACGCTCTCACGGGCGTCAAGAACAGAAACGCCTACCGCGTCTATGAAGAAAGACTCAACGCGCAGATCGAAATGAACCGCGCTCCCGATTTCGCTATCGTGATACTGGATGTCAACGACCTCAAGAAGGTCAACGATAACGAAGGCCACAAGGCGGGAGACCAGTTCCTGCGGGATGCCTGCCGGATAATCTGCACCACCTTCAAGCGCAGCCCCGTGTTCCGTGTGGGCGGAGACGAGTTCGCGGTAATTTGTCAGGGGGATGACTATTCCCGTCTTGACGAGCTGATAAAGCAAATGAACGACCACAACGAAGAAGCTGTCGAAAACGGCGGTATCGTAATCGCCCTCGGTATGTCCGTCTACGAGCAGGACGCCAAAGTGGCGCAGGTGTACGAACGCGCCGATCAGAGGATGTATGAAAACAAGAGCTATCTGAAAGGGAAAAAGAAACAGAGAGGGTAAGACAGTATGTATTATTCTGCCATCGGCCTGCTGGCCGTTCTGGTACTGCTGATAGTGAACTGGGATGTCCTGCGGGATCAGAAGGCTTACAGCAAGCCTGCCTGGATCATTTACAGGAGATTCCTGTTTGCCGTGATTGCATATTATGTTACGGATATCCTCTGGGGCATACTGGAGTACAGGAAGCTCTCGGCGGCGCTTTTTGCCGATACCACCGTCTATTTCATAGCTATGGCCGTGGGAATATACTTCTGGGCGGAGTATGCCATAGCCTTCTTCAACGAGAAAAGCGGATTCGGACGTTTCCTTGTGTATTCGGGACGCGGGATAGTCGCACTTGTTCTCGGGATGAATGCCGTGAATATATTTACCCCCGTGCTTTTCACAGTGGACAGCAGCAGCGTCTATACCGCACTCCCGATGCGCTATGTGCTGCTGGCGTGTCAGATACTGTTTCTGATCGTCATTTCGCTCCATGCCACGACTGTTATGTTCAGAAACGGTGCGAACTCCCATGAGAGAGTGCGCTGCCGCATACTGGCTTCCTTCGGGATAATCATGGCTTTGTGCCTGTTCGTCCAGCTGTGGTTCCCGTATCTGCCCCTTTATTCCATTGCCTATATGCTTGGCACCTGCCTGCTCCACGCCTTTGTCGCCAGCGAAGAAAAGGAAGAGCACAGGCACAAGATGGAAGAAGCCGAAAAGATCGCCGAACTGAAAGACAGGTTTTTCTCCCTGCTGGATAATATGCCCGGCATGGCCTTCACAAAGGATGCCGAAACGGGGAAATATCTCGCCTGCAACCAGGCCTTTGCCGAATATGCCCACAAGGATGCCCCCGACGGCGTTATCGGTCTTACCGATGCGCAGATCTTTGACAACGAAACTGCGATGCATTTCGTCGAGAAGGATAAGATCGCTCTTTCGCTTACCAAGCCGTACATCTATTATGATGATGTCACCGACGCTATGGGGCGGCCGCGGCAGCTCCAGACCACAAAGCTGAAATACACCGACACCAAGGGACGGCCCTGCGTCCTCGGTATGTGCCAGGACATCACCGACCTTGTGAGCATCCGCAACGAACAGGCAATGACCAAAGAAGCCTACGAAAGCGCCGTGAACACGGGGCTTATGTATAACCGTATCGCCCAGACTCTCGCAAGGGACTACACCGAGATGTTTTATGTCAACACCGACTCCGAGGAGTTCACGGAATACCGCAGGAGCGAGGAAAGCGGCACCCTCTCCGAGGTGCGTCACGGCTGGCACTTCTTCAGCGACTGCCGTACAGAAATGAGCGAGAGCGTTTTTCCCGACGACAAGGAAGCCTTCCTTACGGCGCTGAACCGCAAAAAGCTGATGAAGGCCCTCAGCAGCAAGGACAACCTTGTGCTGAATTACAGAAGGCTTACGGAGGGCGAGCCCGTCTATGTGAGCATGAAGATCTCCCGGATGGAAGATGACGAAAGCTTTATCATCATCGGCTTTACCAACGTGGACGCCGAGATACGGGAGGCGATAGCCAAGAACGAGGCCCTCTCCATTGCACTGTCATCGGCGGAGGCCGCAAGCAAGTCACGGAATACCTTCCTGTCGGGGATGAGCCACGAGCTCCGCACTCCCATAAACGCAATAATCGGCCTTGATACCCTTGCGCTGAGGAACAGTAAGCTTGACTCCAAGACCCGCGAGCATCTTGAAAAGATAGGCGACAGCGCAAGACACCTGCTCTCTATCATCAACGATATCCTTAATATGATCCAGATGGAAACGGGTCACGACGTCCTGCGGAAGAGCGAGTTCTCTCTTGCCGCTTTGCTGGAGCAGGTCACCGCTCAAGTGAAGAAGCAGTGCTCCGAAAAGGGGCTGACATTTGAGAGCGTTATTTCCGAACAGCCGGGAGACCTGTATTTCGGCGACGATGTGAAGCTCAAAAAAGTGCTGAACAATATCCTGTCCAATGCGGTGAAATTCACCGACGCTCCGGGAAGCGTCACCCTCACGGCGGAAAAGACCGCCGAGTTTGAGGACCGCGCCACTGTCCGCTTCCGCATCAAGGATACGGGCATAGGCATAGACAAGGAATACCTTCCCAGGATATTTGACGCCTTCTCCCAGGATGAAGGACGCAGCAGGACCAAGAACGGCAGCAGCGGCCTCGGACTGGCTATCACCAAGAGGATAGTTGAAATGATGAACGGTTCCGTCAGCGTTGAGTCCGAGAAGGGCAAAGGCACGGAATTCACCGTGATGATAACTCTCCGCAAGGCCGACAGCAGTGACGTTAGCTTCGGCAGACTGGACACCGACGCTCTCTATATCCTTGTGGTGGACGACAATCCTATCGAGGCCGAGCACGCGAAAACGGTCCTTGAAGAAGCGGGCATCCGCACGGACTTCTGCACCGACGGCAAGGAAGCTCTGCGGAAAATGGAGATACAGCATCTCAGAAAGCATCCCTACAACATCGTGCTTATGGACTGGAATATGCCGGGGATGAACGGAATGGAGACCTCCGAAGAGATAATCCGACTCTACGCGAACGAAAGCATCGTTGCCGCGATGACGGCTTACAGCTGGAACGATATCCGCGAGGAAGCGAATTCCGTGGGGGTATTTGACTACGTCGAAAAGCCGCTTTTCGCCGCAAGCATCATTGACGACCTCGAACGCATCGCCCGCCGCAGCGGCATGGCTATCTTCAAGGAGAAGAACCGGGCAAGGCTGGAAGGCAGGCGCATCCTGCTGGCGGAGGATATGGAGCTCAACGCCGAGATACTTATGGATATGCTGGAAATGGAGAACATCAAAGCGGACCACGCCGAAAACGGAAAGATCGCCGTGGAGCTCTTCGAGAAAAGCACTGCCGGCATCTATTCCGCTATACTTATGGATGTGCGTATGCCGGTAATGGACGGGCTGGAGGCAGCTAAGGCTATCCGGGCAATGGACAGAGAGGATGCCGGACGCATCCCGATAATCGCCCTCACCGCCAACGCCTTCGACGAGGACGTTCAGCTTTCCATGCAGGCCGGAATGAACGCTCACCTCAGCAAGCCGGTGGAGGCAGAACGCCTTATCAAGATACTGGGAGAACTGATCTACGAGTCGGAGCAGAAGATCACGGGAAAATAAAGATCATCCGGCAGACGCATAACAAAGAAAAAAACCGTCAATATCTGCATTAACGCGGTATATTGACGGTTTTTGCGATATATAGGGTGATTTCCGGTCACGTTCCGAAGCTGAAAAAACAGCGGGGCCTGACAGAATAGGTATTGACCTGAAAACCGCCTTTACAGCCTCTTTCTCAGCCGGTCCGCTCAGGTCAACTTCAAAGCTGTCTGTCCTTCCGGGATCTCAGACAGCCCCGCCGTTATTCATTTTCTGAGGTCATTTTCTTCTGCGCTTTATAACAACTGTAACAGCCGCCGCCAGGATCAGAGATACCGCTATCAGAGATACCGCCTTTCCGGTTTTCGGGTTGTTGTCCTTGGGAGCTTCGGATGCCTTGGATGTCCCGTCCCCGGAGTTTTCCGCTTCGGAGTTTTCGGGCTCGGAGATTTCTTCCTCGGAACTCTCGTCTTCGGAGCTTCCGTCTTCCGAGCTTTCATCTTCGGAACTTTCATCTTCCGAACTTTCATCCTCGGAGCTTTCGTCCTCTTCGGGAGTGTGGGTGAAGGTCACGGTGAAGCCGTCCTCGGCGGTGCCTGTGAACTCGTAGGAGTATGTGCCTTCGCCGTCGGTGCCGGAGATGACTTCTGTCTTGAACACGCCTGCGGTGATCTCCGCGCCGTCCGGGACTTCAAAGACCGTCTCCCAGTTTATGAGCAAACTGCCGCACGCCGCTTGAGAACAGTATAGCAGTTTATGAAACCCCGAAACTGCGCACCTGCGGCCTCCGCGTGACACCCAAAATAGTGCCCTAATAGTGTCTTGAGAGCACTTCCCGGCACTATTGACAGTACGATTTTTGGGACAGTACGACTCCAAACAAAGCCCCGCCCCGCCGTCAAACAAAAGCAACCGCCCTCTGCAATCCTGCAAAAGGCGGCATTCGGTGGTGCACCGTGTGCACCTGGTCGGAGTGACGGGACTTGAATTGATAAAAAGCTTTTTAGCAATTTGTCGCATCATTCATCAAGTGCCGATTTTGCGCGGTTTGCGATGATGCAGTTTTTAAACCTTGACCTATCATTTTATAAGTTTTCATAAAAATAATGGACAAAACAATGGACAGGCTTTTGGCATCTCTATTAATTATTTGATAGCTTTTTTCATCGCCAAACAGTATCGTTATTTCCGGCAAGAGCATTTAACTACCGTCTCATAACAAAATAAAGAATATTTCTACAAGTGAATTTGTAAAATATTATAAAGATTATTTATTTTCAAACACAAAGTTTTGATGGAAAAGATCATTTATGGATTGTCTTATACTCAGATCATCGATTTCGAACTTTTTTAATTGCATAGCATATATTAAGAATTCCATAAACATAAGATCAAGTAATGAAAGACCATTAATGTCTATATCAATATTTCCATGCGCAAAATCATTTCTCTGATCAGCTAGTCTTTTCTCCATTTCCGAGTAATTCATTTTAGCGTTATTTATTTTATATAGGTGCTCACCGAAACAACCAATTATATCTGCAAAATCTTCAGCAGACTTCTTTATCTTTTCGGACAGTGGATCTGAATTGATGAGTTTTAACAAACGCTTGAAAATGTCCTTTTTCTTGCCTGTGGAAGTATTGATAAATTCCTGCATTTTTCCCATAGCATATTTTTCCGCTTCAATCGTTTTGTCGGATTTCTTGATTCCATCAGGATACAATCTTTTCTATATCGTTGTACAATCTTATCCACACAGCATTTTTGTCAAACTCCCTCTCTCCAAGGTGAGAGAAAGGGCAGTGACCTATATCATGCTATAATGCTGCTAATGAAACATTGAAAATCAGATTATCATCAAATTTATTAACCGGTTTTCGAGAAATAAAACCATTGCAATTTAAAGCATACAAAGAAAAATATATCAGTGCTGAGATGACTGTCAGGATGACATAGGCATTGACCGCATAGACAAGGGCGTATGCGGGAAAGCCTGTCCCCGCCAGAACAGCCGAAAGCAATGCAAGCAATACGGAGCAGACTGCAAGATCGCTAAGCAGACGTTTGGATATTATTGATAAGAGAGAACAGCCGTTTGTCAAAAGAATAACCGCTTCCTTGCGGAAAACAGCCGTTTCAAATACAGTCATCACCGACAGCACTGCGATGATGCCTGCCCACAGCCAGAAGCCGTACCTTAATCCGACACCGCTTTTGTCCGACACTTCATAGTTTGTCTTGCCTAAAACGCCTGCTTCAAAATTTGCATCGGCATATTCTGTAAGCTCAGACACAAGAGAACGGACGGTGGTTTCGTCTCCGATATAAACAGCAGTCTGATAATAGAGAAGCCCCTTGGCTTTTTCAAAGGGCTCTAACGAAAAGCAGTATTTATACCGTCCCGAGATCGAGTTGCGCACCTCACAGCCGTGATATTTCCAGTCATTGCGAATGACCTTCTGCGCATCGTCATCGGCATAGCAGGCAGTAATGATATTGCCGCTTTTGTCGGCTTCGTTATGGTTTATGAAGATACTGACACCGTATTTACTGCCAAGCTCCGAGAGCTTGTCGATCAAAGCATCCCGATTCTCGGCTGTCAGTCGGAATTCTGTCCTCGGATAACTGTTGCACATACCGAATTCCCAGTCCTGGATGATCTCTACCGAGGAGAGCCATATTCCTGCCCCAAACAGTAGAACAAAGAACAGATAACGATATATCCTCATCCGATCACCTTCATTTTTTGAAGTTTTCCTCTCCGAACAGAGTATATAGCTTTCCGCGAAGCTCTGTTATCTCATCGTTGTATTTTTCATACATAGCCTTGACCTCAGCTTCGGAAAGCGGAGGCTTATCATCGTCGGATCTGCTCTCTCTGCCCGTGCCCTCGATAAGTGAAAGTTCTGTGTCCAGTTTGATATCGGCATATCTGTCCTGCTTATACATATACTTTTCAGCCTTGCCTGTCTGATCTCCGGGGTCGCTTATTTCAGTGATATGCAGGGTATATCCGACCTCGTCAGTGTTGTAATGATATTGATACAGAAGATTTAAAAAGTGGTCGTTTATCGGCTTGAAGTTTTCATCCACCACTACCGACTGAAGTACCTGCACCTGTATAACTTTATCATCGAGAGCATAGGTCACGTAGTAACCAATGCCACCCTCGGGCGGACTGTAGGAATACAGCTTATTACCGGTAGGCCCCGGTTTTTCGGCTATGAGCTTATCGTTTGTGATTATCGGCTCGATATATTTACGGTATATCTCCTCATTCTTTTTTTGTTCATCGGCAGACCTGCTCCTGAATATCAGCCCACAGCTGCGGCTGCAAGGACGAGCAGGATGATGATAACAGCGATCAATCTTTTGTTTTTTGAGGCTGGCTTCTCCGGCAAGGTTACTGCAGTGTCGGAAAAATCGTTTATATTCATACCCTCATACCTTTCAAAGACCGTTCCAGTCCGGAGGGGTACTGGAACGGTTCTATGATTTTAAGGCAATACCGCACAACTCCTATGCATAAGTATGCGCAGCCTCAATTAACATTGAGGCAAAGATTTTCGTCAGATTGCCTAAATTCGACGCAGGCTTGCAAGCGATGTTCACTTCGCTTTACGCAACGTCAAGGAGAATTGACGTCATCTTTGATGACGTTGGTAATCATGACGGATAAGCCGGTCGTCAAGCAGGCTTGACACGGCAGATGACGTGCAGAGGCGTTAGCCGCGGGTCGTGCGGTGTTGCCTTAATAATACAGAAATCCTCTGAATACAGTATTCACGGCAGGATTGCCGTTGGATCCAATGCCAACACCGGTTGACCATTTTTTATCACCTGTCATTGTTACATCATCGGTAAAAGCGGTTGGCCTTCCATAAGGCTTAACGCTTGCATAAGCATATGATCCCCATGCATCTTTCTTTTTCATTGCTGCAAATACTCCTAAGCCACCGGTCAAGCTTTCACATTTTCCAGATACCTCACATAACGTTACGGTATATTGTCCCCAAGATGCCCATCTGGTTTGCTCGATCTTGCAAATAACATATTCAGAGAAGGTGCTGCTGACATCAATATCATTAACACAAGTCGTACTGTAATATGCAGAAGCGGTTGTTGCCATAGAACTGATAGCCATTATTCCTGCAGCCATTGCAGCAGCTATTCTTTTAAGTTTCATGCTCTGTTTCTTGTTCCCATATATCCTCCGAAGAATCATCTTCCTTAATGGAACGTGTCTTTTCGACAATTCTTTTGTTGCTCCTGTAAATATCTATTGCCGCACTTCTGATACATATAACGATGTAGCCTTCGGTTTCGTTACAGTTTTTATTTGAAATTTTTGTGAAGTTTTTTGCAAGCCTATGAAAAGCCATATCAACAGCATCCTCAGCATCGACATCATTATTCAATATACCCATAGCTATGAAATGCATTTTGCTTTTGTATTCTCTGTACAGCTTTTCAAACAGATCTTTCTCTTCCTGTGTATCAAGCTCGGCAAGATATATCGGCAGCATTGTTTCATCTCCTAAAAAAGATATAAACCGAATATATCTTACCACATTATTCAGATTATTGCAATAGGTCAAACAAAAAGCGGCTTTGATGTCAGAACCGCTCTCCTAGTTTACATAAATATTTCAGCAAGTGTCTCCAAATCTTCCTCACTCACCCCCATCCTCTCCGCCAACAGCTCCACCGCATCCTCGGGACTATCAAGCTTGATCTCCCCCGATTTGACCTTATCCAAAATATCCACCATATGCCCCGTGATTTCATTCGTCTCCGCGATAGCAGGCGGGATCGAGGGCGAGGCATTAACAGCATTATCATCATACACATCACGCAGGTGATTCAGTTGATAATATAAATACCGCACAGTATGACGGCAGATCAACGGGATCATCGCTATAATCCTCCCAATCATCTTCCTCATCGGGTATCTGCTCGATCTTCAGCGGGCAGTAGAATTTCACCTCCTTCAGCGGCTCGGTCTTGATGTCAATGTCCGGCTGCTCCGGGATCCAAGGAGCAAGGCATCTTGCCTCGCTGATGCCGGGGTGCTGATTAAGTATTTCGACTATTGCCGTTTTGACAAGCCGAGAGACCTCATCTTCATCAATCAAGTCAGCGGAATGGATCTCGGCTTCATTATCAGCGAATACTTCCTCGAGCGCTTTGTCCGCAGCCTTTCTTATGAGCCCTCGCAGTTCACG
>FMXS01000017.1 GCA_900104495.1 Ruminococcaceae bacterium FB2012
TGTTGCTTCAAGTATTTCTACATTCTTTTGTTCACATAGCTTCCTCAATATCTGACCTATATCCGCTCTTAACTGACCATATATCACTTTCCTTCTGTACTTTGGTGCAAACACTATGTGATACTGACACCTATACGTTGAATGTGATAAATGCTTAATTTCATTCTTCAAGCGAATAACCTCCTTCTGTTTTTGATAGTAATGCGGTTGCCAAACCATTACTATTTTATCACAGTTGGAGGTTATTTTAAAGCGCTCGCTGAAGCTTTTTTATGTCCCCCGGTAGAACCGGGGGTTTAGTTACGCTA
The DNA here is from genome assembly GCA_900104495.1 of Ruminococcaceae bacterium FB2012. Classification (GTDB taxonomy): domain Bacteria; phylum Bacillota; class Clostridia; order Oscillospirales; family Ruminococcaceae; genus FB2012. Next base: position 309 of record FMXS01000017.1, read on the forward strand.
AAGCATCCAACCAAAAAAAGCCGCCCGTGACGGGCGGCTTTTGCGAAACAATTATTACTTGAGCTCAACGGTAGCGCCGGCAGCCTCAAGCTTAGCCTTGAGCTCCTCAGCCTCAGCCTTGGAAACGCCTTCCTTGATAGCCTTGGGAGCGCCCTCAACCAGCTCCTTGGACTCCTTGAGTCCGAGGCCGGTGATCTCCTTAACGGCCTTGATAACGCCCATCTTAGCGTCGCCGAAGGAAGCGAGAACTACGTCGAACTCGGTCTTCTCCTCAGCAGCGGCAGCGCCTGCGCCGGCAGCGGGAGCAGCAGCAACAGCAGCTGTTACGCCGAACTCCTCCTGGATAGCGTCTACGAGCTCAGCAAGCTCAAGAACGGAAAGGGTCTTGATATCTTCTACAAATTTCATGATTTTCTCGGAAGCCATGATGATTTTCTCCTTTACAAATTAATTTTGATTTCCGGGACTGTGCCCGATCTTTCATGCCGCAGGCGCTTCATCCGCGCTATGCGGCTTTCGGCGCATCAAGCGGCGCCGTTCTCCTTGTCGACGATAGCCTGCAGAGTAGCAGCGAGCTTCTGCATGGGTCCCTGAAGGGAGCCGACGAGCTGTGCGAGAAGGGTCTCTCTCGAAGGGATCTTGGACAGCGCCTTAACGCCTGCCTCATCGTAAACTTCGCCCTCGACGTAACCGGCCTTGAGCAGGAATTTTTCGCCCTTGCAGGCCTCGGCGAACTTACCGAGAATTCTTGCGGGAGCGGTCTGATCGTCGTTGGAAACAGCGATAGCGGTGGTACCCTCGAGGTAGTCTGTCATACCATCGAGACCGGCATTCTTCATAGCGAAGCGCAGCATTGTGTTCTTCTCTACGAAATACTGCACGCCTGCCTCTCTGAGCTCCTTACGCAGCTTGGTATCCTCCTCAACGGTGATGCCCTTGTAATCAACGAGCACGCCGGAAACGGAAGCCTTGAGCAGCTCGGTAAGAGCAGCGACCTTTTCCTGCTTAGCAAGCAGGACCTTTTCACTTGGCATTGATTGATTCACCTCTTTGCAAATTATTGCAGCGCATCAAAAAAGCCCTTTCGCCGCAAAGACAAAAGGACAGTAAAAAGCAAAATATAAAATCTTGCCATTCTTTCCTCGGCCGGACTTCCGCTGAAACCCCAGCTGCCGGCTGTCTTTAGATACGAATGCAAGAGATATTATAGCATATTCCCCGGTGCTTGTCAAGCACATTTCGCCTCGAAATGTAAACTTTTCGTAAACAACAGTAAAGGGCGGGATAACTCCCGCCCTTGGCATCAGATCGAAAACGGATCTGCTTTTCTTTCTCTTCTGCGCTTTTTGCGGTCCTCGCGGATCTTTGCCACGGGGTCGCCGAACTTTTTCTTTGCTTCCTCGCGGTCGAGGGGCTTAGGCTCCTCTGCGGGAGCGGAGATAAGCGAAGTCATCTCCTGGAACAGCTGTTTCTGCTCGAAGACGGCAACAGCCTCTTCACAAGTCTCGGCCTCACCGTTCTGCATGATCTCCATCAGCTGGTCGATATTATCCATATAGTCCAGGGACATAAAATCAATGCGCTTTTCAAGGCCCCTGTAATAATCGTCACGCTGGCGGATAAGCTGCTTATCGCGCTGCTCAAGGATCTCTATCTGCTCCTTGATGCCGTTGTTTATATCTCTCTGGGTTTCGATAGCCTCATCGAGACGGTATTTCTGCACGAAAGAGCCGATAACGGCGCCGGAAACGGCCAGCACGGCGAGAGTTATCAGTGCGGCGATCCACGAGCCGGAAGCTGCCCATACGATAAGACCGATAACAACGCCCACGATCCCGCCGGTCAAAGCGGCCTTGGTGACCTTCTTTTTAAAATTGAATTCCTCTTCAACAGCGTACTGGTTCCGTATATACCCTTGCAGATACTCTTTATTCTGCTGGTTGACGGTAACGGCTTCTTCAAACTGGTAGTAACGCTGGATAAAATCGCTTGCCTGCCTGATACGCTCAAGCTCAGTCATTTCGGCCATAATTCTCTACCCCTTGATCTATAAAACTTGATCTGAAAACTGAAATACTCCGAATTATCAAACTATCATTTATCAGTATATCACACGGTACATATTTTGTCAATCGTTTTTTCAACAATTATTTTATTAATTTAACCGAATGATTTTGCATATTGCCTACACTTTCCGGCCGCAGTTGTACGAAATGCGCCATACTCGCACAGGCACCGAAAGAAAACTGTCTAAAGCGCCAAAATTTGATTTTTCGCTTGCGAAACAGCGATCACGGTATTATAATAGTATATGCCGGCCTTCCGGAAAGCGGTGAGCCGGACATATTTCCCGGGAAAGAGGTCATTTTCATTGGATAAGATAGGGTTTTTCAGAGACCTTGCCATAATATTCCTTTCAGCCAAGATATTCGGCCTGGCGGCGCAGAAGCTGAAGGCTCCGCAGGTGGTGGGCGAGATAGTCGCGGGACTGCTCATCGGTCCTTCGATCTTCGGATTCGTGGGACAGTCGGACTTTCTCTCGATGATGGCTGAGATCGGCGTTATCCTGCTGATGTTCAGCGCGGGCCTGGAAACTAATATGCGTGACCTGCTGAAAACCGGCCCAAAAGCTCTGCTGGTGGCCTGCATAGGCGTGCTTGTCCCTTTGGCGGGAGGCACTCTGCTCTACGGGGCCTTCTACGGTTTCGGCAACTTCGGAAGCGAGCAGTTCCTTTCGGCGGTATTCATCGGCACCATTATGACCGCCACTTCGGTAGGCATCACGGTGCAGGCTCTCAAAGAGCTGGGACGTCTTAAAGGGCACATCGGCACGCTGATAACCAGCGCCGCCATTATCGACGACGTTATCGGCATCATCGTGCTGACCTTCGTCATCGGCTTCAAGAACCCGGACTCCAATCCCCTTGACGTGGTGCTCCACACGGGGCTGTTCATAGTTTTCTCCGTGGCGGTGGGATTTGCCTGCTTCTATATTTTCAAGTTCATCGACAAGCGCTGGCCTCACCAGCGCCGCGTGCCTATCCTGGGACTGGCTTTGTGTATGTTCCTTGCCTACGCGGCAGAGGAATACTTCGGCATTGCCGACATCACGGGAGCATACGTTGCGGGACTTATCCTCTGCTCTCTCCACGATTCCAACTACATCGCGCGGAAGATCGACATCAACTCCTACATGATGTTCGGGCCTGTATTTTTCGCCAGCATCGGCATCAAGACGCAGTTTGACGGTTTCACGCCGGAGCTTCTGCTCTTCTCGGTATGCTTCGTGCTCGTCGCGCTGCTGACGAAGGTCATCGGCTGCGGCCTTGCGGCCCGTATCTTGAGATACAGCACCCGTGACAGCCTGAAAGTCGGCGTCGGGATGATGACCCGGGGCGAAGTAGCGCTGATCGTTTCGCAGAAGGGTCTTTCCGTGGGGATGATGGACGCGAAGTATTTCACCTCGGTGATCCTGCTGATAATAGTATCCTCCATATCCACGCCGATAATACTGAAACTGCTCTACCGGGGCGAACCCGAAGAAGAAGAAAAAGCCCCCGAGCCCGCACCCGCGGCTCCCGCGGGATGATAAGCTGACCCGCGTCCGGGCCTGCAAAACACGCAAAAGAAAAACGGTATTTCTGCACGACGCACGAAATACCGTTAGTTTGTTTTCCGGGGACACCGAAGAAGGGGGCTTTCCTTCCTCTGTCAATTATATTTCATGAACTTGAACAGGTCGGCAAACATACCGATCAGCGAGTAGATCATCACGGGGATCGCAATTATCCAAAGGATAACGCCCAGCACCGTGATATGCGAGAACAGCACCAGCAGCAGGATAACAAAGATCATCGCGCCGAGATAGATGCCGACGTTCACCAGCAGGTTCTTTACCTCCGCGTCTTTCCTGTGAAGCGGAAAAATATCTTCAAACTCAAGATCTCTGATCTTATCAAGCAGGTCTCTGAAATTCATAAAGCAGTCCTCCCCTAAGTTTATGTTTTGATTATACACCTGTTGATAATAAAAATAAATAGTTTAATCAAAAAATCATCACATTGCATAAATTCAAGGCTGCTCTATTGTCAGATAGTCTAAAAAATCACGAAAACAGACCGCGGCCCCGCGGATTCATCCGACAAAAAAACCGACGGACGAGCCGTCGGTCGGTCGCTTTTATCAAGCATTAAGGGACTTAGCGAGCTGCGACTTCTTTCTTGCAGCCTTGTTCTTGTGGATGATACCCTTTGTGCAGGCCATATCAACCTTCTTGATAGCAGCCTTTACAGCCTCGGCCTTGTCCGCGTCTCCGTTGGCTACAGCAGCGTCAGCCTTCTTCAGAGCGGTCTTGAGATCGGACTTTATCATCTTGTTTCTGAGTGTCTTGGTCTGGATGACCTTAACTCTCTTCTTAGCGGATTTAATGTTCGGCATTACCGACACCTCCCTCAGTTTCTGAATAAAAATCACTTATTCGCATAAACTAACTGCACGACTGAGAGGAAATGCAATTAGCCATTTAAACAAGCCTCAATGGTTATTATAACACAGCGCTCTTGATTTTTCAAGAGGCTGCGGAAAAAAAATTGATGATTTTTAAGCCGCGCTTTTGTGCAGAATGTCAGAACGACGCGGCTTCGGGAGGGATAAGTGTGGCTTACAGGACTGACCTGGCACTTGAATCGGAACAGCGGGCAAACGTCTCCGGCGGGCTGGCGGGGATAAAAAAGCAGGAGCGGAACTATCCCCGGGCGGGACTTGAAGTCACGGAGATAGATGTCCTCACCCGGGAGGCTGCCGAAGCTCTGGGAAAGCCCGTCGGGCGGTATATCACCGTGAAATGCACGCGGGGACGGCTCTCCGACTGCGTCTGCGACACGGCGGAGCAGACAGAATGCCTTGCCGCGGAGCTGTCAAGGCTGGTGAAGCTCCCCCGAAGGATACTGGCGGCGGGGCTCGGCAGCACAGCCATCACTCCCGACAGCCTCGGTCCGGCGGCGGCTTCGGGGATAATCGCCACCCGGCATCTCAAACGGCTGGCCAAAGACCTTGACACCTCGGAGCTTTCGGAGGTCTCGGTGATCTCGGCGGGAGTCATGGCACAGACGGGGATCGAATCGGCGGCGGTGGTAAAGGCCCTCTGTGACGAAGTCCGGCCGGAGCTGGTCATTGTCATTGACGCTCTGGCCTGCTCGGAGCTGGAACATCTGGGCAGCACGGTCCAGCTCTGCAACACGGGGATCTCTCCGGGCAGCGGTGTCGGCAACGCCCGGGCGGAGCTGTCGGAGGCCACCCTCGGAGTCCCCGTCTGTGCCGTGGGCATACCCACGGTGACGGACTGCTCGGTGATCGCCGAGGCCGCAGGCGGGAAAAGTCTGCCGGAGCATCTGGGGATGATAGTCACTCCGAAGGACATCGACCTGCTGATAAAACGCTCGGCTTCCCTGCTGTCGGCAGGCATAAACCGCGCCCTTCATCCGACGCTTTCGCCGGAGGAACTGGCGATCCTGTCAGAATAAGAAAAAGTGAAAAAATTTTAAACCGAAAAGTGATATTTTTCTTATCTGTATGGTATGTAAATTTTCTGAAAATAAGTTTCATGACCGAATCGAAATCGATTTCTGTAATCGTATTCACCCGTGAAATTGCGCGGTAGTAGGCAATATCACCAAATCGCAGACCGATTTATATTGCAAAATGCTGATTGACTTGCAATTTGTTATTTGTTATTATTATCTTGTTAGTGATGAGCAGGGAAATTAAGTGAAATGACGTTATGACGTTTCCCTGCTGTCTGTGATTTAAGGAGGTATTTGTTAATGAAACTCGCAAAAAGACTTTCTGCCGCAGCCCTCGCAGTTCTGATGGCATCAGCAGTTTCCGCCTGCGGAGACACCGACAGCAGCAGCGGCGGCGGATCCGGCGACACCGAATCCGAGGCTCTTGTCACCACTCAGCCCGGTAAGGAACTGGAGGACAGCCAGAAGGAGCAGCTCGCAAGCCTGAAAGAAGATGACGATCTCAAGATCCAATCGCTGGATAACAAGACTATCAAGTGGCTGGCTCACTATGACATCAATCCCGGCGACGGCGCTACAAAGGGTCCCGAGCTGGAGCTGTTCGAGCAGAAGTACGACGCTAAGGTAGAGTATGTAAAGACCGACTGGAACGGCCGCTACACCAAGCTCGCCACTCTCGTTATGGCCAACGAATCTCCCGACTTCTTCCCCGCCGACGATATGGACACCTTCCCCAAGGGCGCTATCAAGGCTATGTTCCAGCCTATCGACGATTATGTTGACCTCAATTCCGACCTGTGGAAGAAATCCAAGGATTACTGCGATCAGTTCATGTTCAACGGCAAGCACTATATCGCCGTTATCTATCCCGAGCCCAACCTGGTCTGCATCTACAATACCAAGACCATCGAGGATAACTCCCTCGACGATCCTGCCGAGCTGTTCGAGAACGATCAGTGGACCTGGGATAAGTTCCAGGAGATGTGCAAGGCCTTTACCGATGCCGATAACGAAAAGTACGGCCTCGACGGCTACTGGTACGCAAACGCTATCTCGCAGACCTCCGGCAAGCCGCTGATCGGCCTTAAAGACGGCAAGATCATCCACAACATCGACGATCCCGACGTTGCCAAGGCTCAGGAGTTCATGTACAATCTTGAGAAGGACAATGTCTGCTTTGACCGTTCGTCCAACAACTGGAACACCAGAGGCTCCGGCCAAACAGGTGACGGCCTCGGCTCTTACCTGACCCTGTTCATCCCCACAGGTCTGTGGGCTATCCAGGGTACTCCCGAAGCTGTTAAGCTCTGCGGCGACGTTGAAGCCGGCGAGATCATGTTCGTTCCGATGCCGAGAAATCCCTCCGGCGACGGCACATACTACATGGGCTCCCGTGTTCACGGCTACAACATCTGCACAGGCGCTCCCAATCCTCAGGGCGTTGCTGCTTACCTCGACTGCTGCCAGGTAGCTTATCAGAAGGCTTCCAACATCGGCGAAGAGGTTCTTATCAACGACTACAAGTGGAACGACAAGATGCTGGAAATGAGAAAGAAGTGCTACGAGCTCTGCGCTGAGCATCCCGTATTCGATCTCCAGAACGGCGTATCTCCCGAGCTGGATGCCGTTATGCAGGATCTGTCTCAGGCTACGATGATCACCGGCGGCGGAGCTACCACCTGGACCGAGGCAGTAGGTACATACAAGGCCAAGGTCGAGTATCTGCTCAAGCTCTCCAACGACAACGTTGCTGACAAGCCTACCAAGTAAATCTCAGACAACATTTCAGCGGCATCTCCGTGAAAGCGGAGGTGCCGTTTTGGTTTGCTCAAAGAAAGCATATTCTCCAATGTTGAGGACGTATCCGAAGGGGTTCGGGGGCGATTGGAAAGCCCCCGAATTGGGGCGTAAGTCTATGTTGGGATTCTGCTCCTACGTTTGGGGAGGGGCAGTATGCCGCCCCACTTTGGCTCATCGGGGGACGGAAAGACGCTCCCGTTGGTCGCTGTTTCCTGCGAGTGCGGGAGGACAACGTTTCCGGCGCTGCAATTGATTTGTCCACGCCAAAATGTGCAGGGAAACGGCTTTTGCGCCCTACTGTTATTGAGTGCAGCGCCGTGGTCGTCGCCGGCGCGCCGAGTGGGACGCTGTCCCACACCCTGCAAGGGCTCTGCCCTTGACCCGCTGGGGCTCTGCCCCCGTCCCCGCCAGGGCTACCGCGCCCTGGACTGCGGAATGCCGCTTCGCGGTTGGGTTTACAACTTTGTTCGTCCCCGCCGCATCACAATCTATTTTCCTGCACTATGTTGTTTGCGGCGGAGTTGGGTGCAGGGGCACGCCCCTGCCGCTTCGCGGTTGGGTTTACAACTTTGTTCGGCCCCACCTCGCTTTTTTGTGCTATGTGACAAAACTTGCAAAATCATATTGAAATGTTCACAGTTGTTTGATATAATAATTGTGTATTTTTTAGCGGGAGGTCATGCAGTATGGGCGGATTTTTTGGCGCAGTTTGCAAGGACAAAACGGAGAACTGTATCTATGACGTTTTCTACGGCACCGACTACCATTCCCACCTCGGAACGAGACGTGCGGGTATCGTGGTTTACGGTGACAAGGGCTTCGACAGAGCGATACATAACATCGAGAACTCACCCTTCAGGACCAAGTTTGCCGACGATGTGAACTCCATGAACGGCTTCATGGGCATCGGATGCATCTCGGACTATGAACCTCAGCCCCTTATGGTAAGAAGCCACCTGGGCACCTACGCTATCACCACCGTGGGAAAGATCAACAATACCGAGGAGCTTCTTGAGCTTGTGTATAAGAACGGTCACACCCACTTTCTCGAAATGAGCGGCGGTGACATCAATGCCACGGAGCTGGTGGCGGCAGTCATCAATCAGTGCGATTCCATCGTGGACGGCATCAGGTTCGCTCAGGAACATATCCAGGGCTCCATGACCGTGATGCTTATGACAGCCAAGGGCATCTATGCCGCCAGGGACAAGCTGGGCAGGACCCCCGTTGCTTTGGGCAAAAAGGAGGACGGCAGCGGAAGATGCATCTCCTTTGAATCCTTCGCTTATCTGAATCTGGGCTACGTCCATGACCGGGAGCTGGGACCCGGAGAGATCGTCTTTGTTGACGCCGACGGCGCCGAGACCCTTTCCGCTCCGCAGAAGAAAATGAAGATCTGCTCCTTCCTGTGGGTATATTACGGCTATCCCTGTTCATCATATGAAGGTGTCAGCGTGGAGAAAATGCGCTATAACTGCGGAATGATGCTGGCCAAGCGGGACAATGTCACTCCCGATCTGGTGGCCGGCGTTCCCGATTCGGGCACGGCCCACGCTATCGGATATTCCAACTACTCCAAGATACCTTTCTCGAGACCTTTTATAAAATACACTCCCACCTGGCCCAGGTCCTTTATGCCCGTGAACCAGTCCCAGCGCAACAGGATCGCTAAAATGAAGCTAATCCCCGTGGTGGACCTTATCAAGGACAAGAGCCTGCTGATGATCGACGATTCTATCGTCCGCGGCACACAGCTGAGGGAAACTACCGAGTTTCTCTACAACAGCGGTGCAAGAGAAGTACACATCCGTCCCGCCTGTCCTCCCCTGCTTTACGGATGCAAGTATCTGAACTTCTCGCGCTCCACTTCGGAAATGGAGCTGATAACCCGACGGGTCATCGCCAAGCGCGAGGGCGAGAACGTCTCCGACGAGGTGCTGAAGACCTACGCCGATCCCGACAGCCAGAATTACAAGGAGATGCTCACCGAGATCAGCAAGGCCCTCAATTTCACTTCCCTGCGCTATCACCGCCTTGACGATATGATCGAGTCCATAGGCATCGACCCCGAATGCCTCTGCACCTACTGCTGGAACGGACATGAATAATTGATAGTTGATAATGGACAGTTGCTTGCATCGAAGCCGTTTTCGGCTTTCAGCTGTCCGTTATCGGCTTTTATACTGTCAGCTATTGATTTGAAAGGATACAGACAATGGGAAAGAACAACGATAACAGAAACTTTGAGATACCCCGCCCGGAGTTCCCGAAAAGAGCGGTCATCACCGGCGGTATGCCCTACGGCAATAAGGAACTCCATTTCGGACACGTCGGCGGGATGTTTGTGTTTGCCGATACCTTCGCCCGCTTCCTGCGGGACAGGATAGGCAGGGAAAACGTCATCTTCGTGGGCGGCACCGACTGCTACGGCTCGCCTATCGCCGAAGGCTGGCGCAAGAAGGTGGAAAACGGCGAGTTTGAGGGCTCCCTCACCGACTTCGTTCAGCGCAATCACGACAAACAGCAGGAGACACTGGACGCCTACGGCATCTCCCCCAACCTCTTCGCGGCCTCGGGACTGGGAAGGTCCAAGGAGATACACGCCGAAGTCACCGATCTCTTCCTGCGTTCCCTTTACGAGAAGGGACAGCTGGAGAAAATATCCACAATGCAGTTCTACGACGAGAAAGCAGGAGCCTTCTTAAACGGCAGACAGGTGGTAGGCAAATGCCCCGTTGAGGGCTGTCAGTCCGAGAAGGGCTACGCCGACGAATGCGATCTCGGACATCAGTATATGCCCGAGGACCTTATCGACCCCGTCAGCACGCTGACAGGCGAACGTCCCACTATGCGCCCCGTCACCAACTGGTATTTCAAGCTCTGCGACTACGAAAAGCTCCTCCAGGACTGGGTGGCCGATATGCAGAAGCGCAAGGACATCCGTCCCGTGGTATGGAAGACTATCTCGGAGTTCTTAAAGCCCCCGGTGATCTATGTCAAGCGGGAGTTTGAGGAGAAATACAAGGAGATAAAGGAACAGCTCCCCGCTCACGAATATATCGAGGAGCCGAAGAAGCCCTCCTTCACCATTGGCTTTGAAAAGCTGGCCGACTGCGAGGAAGCCAGCCGCGTACTGGCGAAAAACGGCATCCGTTTCCGCACAGGCAAGAAGCTGGTGCCCTTCAGACTTACCGGCAACATCGAATGGGGCGTGCCTGCTCCCGACCTGGAAAACAGCGGCGAAAAGCTTACCGTCTGGGTTTGGCCGGAGTCACTTTGGGCGCCTATCTCCTTCACCGAGACCTATCTCGAAAGCATCGGTCATGACCGCAGCGAGTGGAAGGATTACTGGTGCAGTCCGGATTCCACCGTTTATCAGTTCATCGGGCAGGACAACATCTACTTCTACGGAGTTGCCGAGCCCGCAATGTGGATGGCTCAGCAGAAGTCCGCAGAGAAGACCGCAGAGGTCCCCGAGGGCGAGCTGACGATGCCCGTTATCGTGGCGAATCACCATATACTGTTTTTGGACAAGAAAGCCTCCAGCTCCGGGGACGTCAAGCCGCCTATGGCCGACGAACTGCTGAACTGGTACACCCCCGAACAGCTTCGTATGCACTGGCTCAGCCTGGGCCTCGGACAGCGTTCGGTGAGCTTTATGCCCAAGCCCTTCAATCCCGATGCCAAGCCCGAGGATGCGGACCCCGTTGTTAAGGAAGGCTTCCTGCTCTCCAACGTTTACAACCGCATCATCCGCACGGCTTTCTACACGGCTCAGAAGGAGCTGGACGGCATCCTGCCGGCCTGCACACCCAGCGAAAAGGTGCTGGCCGAGGGCAAAAAGGCGGTGCTGGACTATGAGAGGCATATGTCAAGATTCAACTTCCACCAGTGTACCTATGTGCTGGACAGCTACATCAGAAACGGCTCAAAGTACATGGCAAAGGTGCTGAACGGCGAAAGCAAGCCCCGTGACGAGCTTGAACAGGCCCTTGCGGACGTGTTCTATATCATCCGCATCGCGGGCATACTGCTTCACCCCATGGCTCCCTTCGGCACGGAAAAGCTGAGGGAATATTTACAGGTAGGAGAAGAGCTTTGGTCCTGGGAGCATATCTTTGAGCCCGTATCTTTCTTCACGGGAGAGGGCCACAAGCTGAAATTCCTCCCGCCGAGGACGGATTTCTTCACCCGCCACGAAAGCCAGTTTGAAAAAGAAGAATAATACAGGCGGCGCTCCTGCACGGGCGGGGGCGCCGTATTGTATATCTTCACGTTTCCCGGGCGAATACAGAAATATGAAGGTGATATAATGACAATGCTGAAAATAGCTCTTTTGCAGCTTGCTCCCGCGGGCAGTATTGCGGGGAATCTTGAAAAAGGCATTGCCGCCTGCCGCAGGGCAAAAGCGTCGGGCGCGGACATCGCCCTGTTCCCGGAAATGTTCAGCATCGGATATGATATATATGACCGCCCCGCCGAAGAATGGACCGCCGAAGCGGTCTCCGACGGGGACAGGTTCGTTTGTTCCTTCGGAGAACTGGCGGCGGAGCTGGATATGTCTGTCGGGATAACTTTCCTCGAAAAGCACGTCCCGGGGCCCCGCAACACTTTGATGCTCTTTGACGGTCACGGGAAATGCGCGCTGAAATACTCCAAGGTCCACACCTGCGATTTTGATGCCGAAGCCGCACTTTCCCCGGGAGAGGGCTTCTCCGTCTGCGAGCTTGACACGGCGGAGGGGACAGTGAAGATCGGAGCCATGATCTGCTTTGACAGAGAGTTCCCCGAGAGCGCCCGCATCCTTATGCTGGAAGGTGCAGAGGTCATCCTTGCGCCCAACGCCTGCCCTATGGAGATAAACCGCCTTTCCGCCCTGCGGACCAGGGCTTACGAGAATATGTGCGCGGTGGCGACCTGCAATTATCCCGACAGCGTCCCCGACTGCAACGGGCATTCCACGGTGTTTGACGGCGTGGCCTGGCTCCGGGACGAGCCGGGCGTCCGGGATATGTGCATCCTCGAAGCCGACGGCTCCGAGGGCATCTTCACCGCAGAGATAGACCTTGATATGCTCCGGGAATACCGCGCCAGCGAAGTCATGGGGAAAACCTACCGTAAAGTGCGGGCATACGGACCGCTGACCTCCATTTGACAAATCTCTGAGAATGTGTTATAATGAAAAGTACACCGTTAACGGAAGGAGCAGTTCTGATGGGAATAAATGTGGCGCTTGACGGGCCTTCGGGAGCAGGAAAATCCACCATTGCAAAGAAGATCGCCGCCAGGCTCGGATATATATATGTTGATACCGGAGCGCTTTACCGCTCCGTGGCTTACTATACCGTTTCGCAGGGCATCAGCCCCGACGACAGCAAAAAGGTCATTGCCGCTCTGGAGGGCTGCAAGGTAGGGCTGGAATACCGCGAAGGGTCCCAGTGCGTGATCGTCAACGGCGAGGACGTTTCGGGGAAGATACGCACTCCCGAGATCTCCATGGCTGCCTCAAAGGTCTCGGCAATACCCGAGGTCCGCAGCTTCCTGTTCGATCTTCAGAAGGATATTGCCGCAAAGAACGATATTATAATGGACGGACGGGACATCGGCACCGTGGTGCTTCCCGACGCGCAGGTCAAGATCTTTCTGACGGCCTCCGCCGAGGAGCGGGCCAACAGACGCTTCAAGGAGCTTCAGGAAAAGGGAGATCCTTCCACCTATGAGGAAGTGCTGGCCGACATCAATCAGCGGGACTACAACGATACCCACCGTGAGACCGCTCCCCTAAAAAAAGCCGAGGATGCCATAGAGGTGGACTCCACTTCAATGACCCTTGAAGAAGTCGTCAGTCATATCGCAGGGATAATCACCGAAAAGACAGGAGCCGCTCCCGTCAAGGTGAAGAAGGAGAAAAAGGAGCGCAAGCCCCTGCTGGACTTCTCGGGCGTCGAGCCCGTAAAGCGAGGGAAGAAGCTCAATCCCGTGAAGATGTTCTTCTATACTATATTAAGGTATATGGTGCTGGGCGGCTTCAAGATCGCCTATAATCTCAAATTCGAGGGCAAGGAGAACGTCCCCAAGGACGGAAGCAATATCTTCGCCTCCAATCACAGAGGCTATGTGGACCCCGTGTTCATCAGCCTTGCCTGCCGTGTGCCCAATACCTTCATGGCCAAGGAGGAACTGTTCCACTCCAAGAAGTTCTTCGTGTGGATAATCAAGAAGTTCGGAGCCTTCCCCGTGGAACGCGGCAAAGGGGATATGCAGGCTATAAACACATCCTTTGAAAAGCTCAATTCGGGACGCAACCTCGTCATCTTCCCGGAAGGGACACGCTCCCACGACGGCAAGGTGGGCAGAGGCAAGACCGGCGTGGCTCTTATCGCCGCGGTGGCGCAGTGCCCGGTCATTCCCGTGGGAATAAACTACCAGGGCGAGAAGCTCAAATTCAGAAAGAAAGTCGTGATCCGTTTCGGCAAGCCTATCAGCCCCGAACAACTGAAGATCACCACCCCCGGCGCCAAGGAGCTGAAACTGCTGAGAACAACGATCATGGACGCGATCGTGGATCTGGTGCATTGAAATGTTAACAGAGTGTAAAATTTTGGTTGCAAAGACCGCAGGTTTCTGTTTTGGTGTAGACAGGGCCGTAAAAATAGTGTATAATGAATTAGATATCCGAAATAATGTTGTGACGTTAGGGCCTTTGATCCATAACGGAAAATTCGTTGCCGATCTCGAAAGCAGAGGGTGCAGAGCCGTCTCGCTGGAGGAGGTCAGAGCGGATAATACCGTCGTGATACGTTCCCACGGAGTCGCCAAGGATGTCTTCGACAGGCTGGCTGAAATAGGCTGCACCGTCGTGGATGCCACCTGCCCTTTCGTTGAGCGCATACACAAGAAGGCCGCCGAGAATTCCGCCGAAGGGCGCACGGTGCTCATCGCCGGAGACCCCGCTCACCCGGAAGTCCAGGGGATAAAGGGTCACTGCAGCGGAGAATGCTATGTGTTTGACGGGTGTGAAGAGCTTGAAAGTTTAGTGAAAAGCGGCGTCCTCGCTGAAAAAAAGCTTGCAATTTTATCGCAGACGACGTATAATAAAAAGAAATGGGATGAGTGCTGCGAGCTGGCAGCAAGGCTCCTCCCGCAGGCGAAGATATACCATACCATATGCAGCGCTACCGCAGAAAGGCAGGCCGAGGCCGCCGAGCTGGCACAGAAGGCGGATGTTATGGTGATCGTCGGAGGGCGGCTCAGTTCCAATACTCACAAGCTCAAAGCCGTGTGCGAAGGCTATTGCCCCACCTATCTTATCGAGGGTGCGGACGAGCTTAAAGGAATAGACTTTTCGTCTGCAAAAATCATCGGGATCTCTGCAGGAGCTTCGACTCCTGCTTATATAATCAAGGAGGTAGTTCGGACCATGAGTGAAATCATCAACAATGAAGAGGAGTTTAACTTCGAGGAGGCACTGGAGGCGTCTCTGAAGCCTATACATATAGGAAAGAGAGTGCAGGGCACTGTTTTGAGTGTAAACAGCAACGAAGTCTATGTTGACCTCGGAACCAAGCAGCAGGGCATCATCCCCGCAGCAGAACTCAGCGACGATCCCGGCGTTAAGCCCGAGGATGTAGTCAAGGTGGGCGACGTTGTGGACCTTATCGTCCTCAAGCCCAACGACCAGGAGGGCATCGTAACACTGTCCAAGAAGCGCGTTGACGCAGCAGTCGGCTTTGAAAAGATCATGGCTGCCAAGGAAGAGGGTACTGTCCTCACAGGCGTTGTTACCAACGTTATCAAGGGCGGCGTGCTGGTTTCCTGCTTCGGCGTAAAGGTGTTCATCCCCGCTTCCCATGCGGCTCCCAAGAGAGACTTTGACCTCAACTCGCTGCTCCGTCAGCAGGTAGAGTTCAAGATCATTGAAGTTACCGAGAACAAGCAGAGAGCTGTCGGCTCCATCAAGGAAGTTGCCAAGGCTCAGAAGGCTGCCGCACAGATCTCGTTCTTCGAGAATACCAAGGTGGGCGATACCGTTACAGGCGAAGTCAAGAGCATCACCGATTACGGCGTGTTCGTTGACCTGGGCGGCGTTGACGGCCTCGTAAGAAGAGCCGATCTGTCCTGGAACCGCTTCAAGCATCCTTCCGAGATCGTTTCTGTCGGCGACAAGATCGAAGTTACCATCAAGGACATCGACCCCGAGACCAAGAAGGTCGCTCTCACCTATAAGAAGGATTCCGAGAATCCCTGGGAGATCTTCAGAGCAAACTTTGAGCAGGGCCAGGTAATCAAGGCAACTGTCGTTTCCATCACTTCCTTCGGCGCCTTTGCTCAGATCATCAACGGCGTTGACGGCCTTATCCACATCTCGCAGATCGCCAACAAGAGAGTTGACAATGTTGCCGATATCCTCAAGGTGGGCGACGAGGTCGAGGTCAAGATCACTGAGATCGATCCCGAGAAGAAGCGCATCAGCCTCTCCATGAGAGCTCTGCTCCCCGAAGAGGAGGATGAAGCAGTCTACGATACCGAGGAGGCCGAGGCCGAAGAGTCGGAGGAGACTGAGGGCTCTGAGGAATAATCCGCAGACTTCGGAATATAATAATTTCGCTCGTTCAACACAAGCACAGACGAAGGACAGTTCAGATGCAGGTCCTTTGCCGGCAGTTTGAAAAAGCAGCAAGGGGGCGAGTTTCGTCCCCTTTTCTATTTCAGCGGACGAAGGGAGGTATTTGATCCGCTTGCGGCGGAGACGATATGGATAATAATACCAGAAAAGATCCCAACAGAAAGAAAAAAGCTCCCGAACAGATAAGAAGAAACGGAGCACTGACACACAGAAAGAAAAAGAGGGGCAGAAGCGTGGGCGCGTCCGTGGCGGTGCACAGCATCAAGGTCATCGGAACGATACTGCTCTCGCTGTTCCTTATCATTGTCATCACCGGCTCCATATTCGTGACGGTGCTGACTATCTATGTCCTGAATTTCTCCAATGTGGACGAGACCATAACCCTGGACAAGGGCGTGGTGTCCAGCAATATCACCAAGTTTCTGTATAAGAATCCCGACTACGACCCCGACGATCCCGATTCGGAGGAGTATGTGCTTTACTATGCTCTGAAAAATCCCGGAAGAAAATCCCAGTGGGTGGATCTTTCGGAGATACCCCAGCACGTCCAGGACGCTTATATCGCCGCCGAGGACGAGCGCTTTATGGAGCACGACGGCGTTGACTTTCTGAGAACCTTCTCGGCTATCGCAAATACCCTGCTGGGACGTACTCAGGGCGGTTCCACCATTACGATGCAGACCATAAAGAATATCACCGGCGAGAATCAGCAGCGCGGTATCGAGGGTATGGAGCGTAAGATCAAGGAGATATTCCGGGCGATCAATACCGAGAAGATATACACCAAGGAGGATATCCTCCAGTGCTATCTGAATATCATCGGTCTGGGCGACGGCTACCAGGATATCGTGGGCGTACAGGCGGCGGCGAATTACTACTTCGGCAAGGATATAACTCAGATAGATATTGCTGAGGCGGCCTGCCTTGCGGCCATCACCAAGGAGCCTGCCACACTCAATCCCCTCAATCACGAGGAGGATAACAGATACCGTAAGGAATGGGTGCTGAAAAAGATGATGGAACTGGGCTCTATCACCGATGCCGAGTATCAGTTCGCTCTCAACAAGCAGCTGACGATCATCGGAGACCCGGATTTCCAGAGCAGGACCGACGTTGACGAGGACGAGCTGAACAATCAGGGCCTCACCGACTGGTTCATGGACGAGGCTATCGACGAGGCTATAAACCGCATCTCCGAGAAGAAGGGCATCTCCGCCACCGAGGCGAGACAGGAACTCTATAACGGCGGCTACGATATCTATACCAGCGTTGACATCAATATGCAGAAAAAGCTGGAAAAGGAAATGCAGAAGGCCAGCAATTTCCAGACCTACGCCTTCGACGACGATAAACTGCTCTCCTGCTTCGTGGCTATGGACTACGAAGGAAATGTCAAGGCGGTGGTGGGCAAGCGCACCGAAAAGAAGGAGTGGGACGAGTTCAATATCGCCACCGACGGTAAGCGTTCCCCCGGTTCGTGTATCAAGCCTATCGCTTCCTATGCGCCGGCTATGGACCAGGATATCATCACCTATTCGTCTCTGATAAACGACAGCCCTATCACCATCACCAACGAGAAGGGCGAGAAGGAAGAGTGGCCTGTAAACTACTCGGAAGTTGACGGCAAGTGGGGCAACTGGTCAAGACAGGATATCTTCGCTTGGCAGATGCTGGCGCGGTCCCTCAATACGGCTCCCGCACAGCTGGTTGAAAAGATGACTCCCGCTTACTGCTATAACTTCCTTAAAGAAAAGCTGGATGTCTCCACTCTTACCGAAAACGACATCAACTATTCGCCTGTTACCGTCGGCGGTCTCACCGAAGGCCTGCATCTCCAGGACCTGGTGGGCGCGTATATGATCTTCGGCAACGGAGGAAAGAAATATGAAGTCACCTATATCACCAGCATAGTTGATCCCCAGGACGAGATAATCTACGAGAAGAGCGACGGCTACAAGCAGGCGGTCAGCGAATCCACGGCATACGTTATGAACAGGATGATGCAGAAAGTCATCACCGAATCCAACGGTACAGGACGCTACGCGAAGCTGAACAAGACGGCCCTCGCAGGCAAGACGGGTACTTCGTCCGAGTGGAACGACCTTTCATTCGTCGGCGTAACGCCCGACTATGTCAGCGGTGTGTGGATCGGTTACGAATTCCTGGAGCAGATCCCCACGGAGAAGTATCAGAATATCGGCGCGATATGGAAGAACCTCTTCGGTGACGTCGCCGAGACCGAACCGCATCACAACTTTGAAAAGCCCGACACGGTCATCGAGGCAAAATACTGCACAAAGACCGGCCTGCTGGCAGGAAACAGCTGTTACAGCACCGACATCGGCTACTACAAGCAGACCAATGTGCCTGCGACCTGCAGCGGCTATCACGGATAACAGACGAAACGGTATCCCACCCGAAACGCGGGATACCGTTTTCTTTACGGAGGATAAACTATGAACGACATCACCTTCTGCGTGCCCTGTCATTTCGGATTGGAAAGCGTGCTGAAATTTGAGCTGGGCAGGATCGGTGCGGAGAACATCACCGTCAGCGACGGAAAGCTGGGCTTCACCGGCGGCGAGGAGCTTATCGCCCGGGCAAATTATCGGCTGGCCACCGCCGAGCGCGTGCTTATCGAGCTTGGAACCTTCCGGGCGGAGACCTTCACACAGCTGTTCGACAGCGTCAAGGCTCTGCCGCTGGAGCGCTTCATCGGCAGGAAGGACGCCTTCCCCGTCAAGGGGCATTGCCTCGACTCGAAGCTCCACAGCGTCCCCGACTGTCAGAAGATAATCAAAAAAGCCGCCGTGGAGCGGCTGAAAACTAAGTACGGCGTCAGCTGGTTCGAGGAAACGGGCGCGGTGCATCAGTTACAGTTCGTGATCCGTAAGGACATCTGCTCGCTGTACCTTGACACCACGGGAGCGGGCCTCCACAAGCGGGGCTACCGTCAGAATTCCAACGAGGCCCCCATAAAGGAGACCCTTGCGGCGGGCATCGTCGATCTGGCGCGGGTGCGCCAGGATACCGCAGTCGTGGACCCCATGTGCGGCTCGGGGACTTTTCTGATCGAAGCGGCGTACAAGGCCGCCAACATCGCTCCGGGACTTCGCAGGCACTTCGCCGCGGAGCAATGGGAGCAGGTGAGCAGGGATATCTGGAAGCGCGAGAAGGAACAGGCTCTTTCCGAGGTCCGCCGGGACATCGGCTTCAAGGGGCTGGGCTTCGACATCGACGCCGAAGCCGTGGCTCTCACCGAGGACAACGCCAAAAAGGCGGGAGTCATCTCCCGGATACAGGCCGCGAAGCGGGATATTGCCTATTACGAGCGGGTCCCCGGGGCTACGGTCATCGTCAACCCGCCCTACGGCGAAAGGATGCTGGAACTCCGTGAGGCCGAGGAGCTTTACAAGCTCATGGGAGAAAAGCTCTCCCCTTCCCGGGAGGAGCCCTGCTTCATCATCACTCCCCACGAGGACTTCGAGAAATTCTTCGGCCGCAAAGCCGACAAGAAGCGCAAGCTCTACAACGGCATGATAAAGTGCGAGCTGTTCATGTATTTCAAATAAGCACGTCCCCGGAAAAATTCCCTCGAGGACTTGACAAATCTGAAATGCTATGATATAATATATTAGATGTTCACTAAATGACGGAAGGGATGTATGAAAAATGAGCACAGTTGAAATAGTTGCAGGAGCTTTGCTTCTGGTAGCGGCGCTTATCATCATTCTGGTGGTGCTGGCGCAGGAAAGCAAGGAACAGGGCCTTACCTCGGCTATCGGCGGCGGAGCGAACGAGTCGTTCTACGAGCACAATATGGGCAAGACCCGTGACGCTAAGCTCTCCAAGTTCACACGCAATGCGGCTATCGTTCTGTTTATCGTTACGCTGGCAGTTAACCTGTTCTCGACGATCAACAGGAACAAGGCCTCGGATGAGGACGCCTCCGACGACGCTGCTGTTGTAAGCACCGTTGAGGATGACACCGCAAGCACAGCCGCTGAAGCAGAAAGCACTGCGGAAGCCGCGGAAGCCGCCGAAAGCGCTGCCGAGTAATCAGATCGCTCAGCCCTGCCTTGGTGCAGGGCTTTTTGTTTTGAAAACAGAAAGGCCGGAGCGTTGAGGCTCCGGCCGTGTGATTTACAGGGAATTTATAAGTCTTTGAAGGGCGGCTACGTCCTTCATGTTGATGCTTCCGCTGTTGTCGAGGTCTGAGTTGGATTCATTGATCGTTACATCCCAGCCGTTGACGTAGCGCTGGAGAGTTGCAAGGTCTTTCATATTGATGACCCCGTTGCCGTCAACGTCGCCTTTGAAGCCGCCCACGGTGAATTTCAGCTGATAGGTGTAATAGAAGCCGTCCTTGCCGGTGAACTCGGCCCGTTTGCCGTTGACATTTACCACCGTGTCCTCGTTCAGTTCAAAATCGGGGGCAGGTTCGCCTACTGCGTAGGTCTTTGCCAGCTTGAAGTTCAGCGTGTATGTTTTGCCGTTCTTGAATTCGGTGACGCCCCACTGTATCATATAGGGGGGATCACTCCAGGTCACCTTGTTTTTCTTGCCGCTGTTGTCGTAGACCTTAACGCCGGAATCCGAAGGCGTGACGGAGATCACATCCTGATTGTTGGTGATTATCTCGCCGGCCTTCGGCTCGGGGACGGTTATGTTTACAGTGTCGTTAATGCCGGTCCAAATGGCTTTAAGGGTAATGCTGTCGGTGAGTTCGATCACATCGCCGGGAGCGCCCAGGTCCCATTTCCTGAATTTCTTTCCTGCGGGTGCGGTGAATTTACATTGAGGGAGAGTAAAGGAATTCGTTCCGCTGACGTAGGTCTCTTCCATATAGCCCGAACCGCCGTTAGCATCGTAGCTTACTGTATAGATAGTCTTGTATTTGGCTTTGATCGCAACGTGCTTTGATGGCATTGTGAAAGTCGTGACGGCGGAATAGGGGTCGGCGAGGACCACGCCTCCTCCGTCAACTACCCATTCTTCAAATATCTGATTGGGGTACACGCTGGGGTCTGCCTGAATTTTCAGCTTTGTTCCCGGAGAGGCTTCGTATGTCCTTGTGGCACCGTTTATTGCATAGGCTGCGCCGTTCTGAACAACAACGTCATAGGCGGAGGGGTTTGACTCCTTCTTTTTGAACACCGCCGTGAGGGTATAATTCCCTCTGACACGGTATCTTACCATTCGGTCTGCATACTGTTTTTTGAGAGGGGAATCGTCTAACCAGTAGGCAAAGCGGTAGTTCGCGTTAGCATCGCAGTCAATTATTTCAAGCTCGTCGTACTTGTAAAAACTTCCCTTCTGCTTAGTGGATCTGACCGCTATGCCGCCTTCGTCGGGTGAGCATACGACATTTAAACTGTATTTGTATTCGCCCTCTTTGTATCTTAGACGCAGAGTAACGTCTTCAGTGACAGGCTGACCGAACTTATAGGGCTTGCTCGTATCACCGTTTATATACCAGCCGTCGGGAACATAAGGGAGCTGGTCGTTGAAGCCGGAATACAGCGAACCTATTTCCGCAACAGACTCACCGGGCATAACGTATTCATAGCGTTCCATAGGCATTGACTGTGACGAATTGTAAATATTATCAGCCGGAACGACATCTATAAAATGAACTCTCGGCTTATCATTGTAAGAGGCACGTATCCTGTTTTGACCCGTAACGGTATAAGTGTAGGTCCTGCTGTAGGAAAGGACAGTGCCAGCCTCTGTCGTCCAGCAATTGAAATACGCTTCGTTTGTGCTTTCCTTGGCAACGACAGTTACCTTTGTGCCCTCTGCATACCCTTTTGAGAGATGATAGCCGTAATTGCCGTCATCAGCAAAGCAGATCATCTTTCTGTCATAGTGACGGGCTGTAACATTCACATATATAGTCTGCTTGTAAAGAGTGGCCGCATCAGTTTTGAATATCCCCTCCGGCAGAAATGCGAACATCGACAGCACAAGCATCAGCGCTGTCAGCACCGACAGCGAACGTGTTTTAACAGTGTTCAAATCAAGCCCTCCTTTACAGATCAATTATATATCTTTAATATATCACAGAAAATTCAAAATGTCAATAAACCCGAAAGGAATCAACAGTATGAAAAAAGATAAAAAGAAAAAGCAGAAACGCTCCGAGTATAAGGAAATGATCCTTAATCGGCTGAAACGGGCGGGCAAAAAGCCCCTCACCTTCAAGGAGCTTCACAAGAGCATGAGAAATGCCCGGGGCTTCGACTTTGAGGAGTTCGTCATGGCCGTGGAGAAACTGAAAGCCAAGGGCACCGTCACCGAGGACAGGTACGGCCTGCGCCTCAGCACCCGCGAGGACTTTGAGAAGTGTATAGTTTCACGGCTCAACAAGACCTACGGTTTCGTGAAGAGCCTCGACACCGACGAGGAGTATTTCGTCACCGGCAAGCACCTGCAGGGAGCTCTCCCCGGGGACACCGTCCTTGTCCGCAGCTTTGAAGGCGAGGGCGAAAAGCGCGAGGCCGAGGTCATGGAGATCGCCGAGGAGGGCTTCTCCCGCTTCACGGGGGAGATCGTCTCGGAGTTCGGCTATCTTCGGGTGGTCCCCGATACGCTGTCGAAATATCCGCTGGTGTTTACCAACCCTCTCCGCTTTGAGCTTCACGAGCACGACAAGGTAATGGCCGTCATCACCGAGCGGGGCAGCAGGCACTCCGACCACCGCTGTGAGATAACCGCCTGCTTCGGAAGCTCGCTGAAAGCCGCCGTCTGTGCCCTTTCGGTGCTGGAGCTCAGCGGCATCACGCCTGTTTTCCCGCCGGAGGTCATCGCCGAGGCACGGAAGGTCTCGGACAGCTACTCCGTGAGGGCGGAGCTTTCCAAGCGTCTCGACCTCCGTGAGCAGCCGATCTTCACCATTGACGGCGCCGACACCAAGGACATCGACGATGCGGTCTCCTTCCGGCGGACCCGCTCGGGCTACGAGCTGGGAGTCCACATCGCGGACGTTTCGCATTACGTCACTCCCAAGTCGGAGCTGGACAATGAAGCCTTCCGCCGCGGGACCAGTGTTTACTACGCCAACCGGGTCATTCCCATGCTGCCGCCGGAGCTTTCCAACGGGATATGCTCCCTTAACCCCAATGAAGACAGGCTGGCTTTTTCCTGCATCGTCCAGCTGGACCGAAGCACCAACATCAAGAGCTTCAAGTTCGTGAAAACGGTGATCCGCTCCCGGGTGAAGGGCGTTTACAGCGAGATAAACCGTCTGCTTGCGGGCGAGGAGGACGAGGCGCTGAACGAAAAATACAAGGATGTCATCAAGCAGCTGCCCGTGATGAAGGAACTTGCGGACAAGCTACGGAAAAAGCGCATCTCACGGGGGGCTCCCGAACTGGAAACTCAAGAGGGCGTGCTGCTTATCAACGAGGAGGACGTCTGCGTCGGAGCGGCGCCCTATCAGCGGGGAGAATCCCAGGAAATGATCGAGGACTTTATGCTTACAGCCAACGAGTGCGCGGCGAAGTTCGGACTTGAAAACGGTCTGCCCTTTGTCTACCGCGTCCACGAGCCGCCCTCTGAGGAAAAGACCGAAGCGCTGAAAGAAGTGCTGGTGCGGCTGAACATCCCCTTTGAGTTTTCGGGCATCCCCAAGCCTGCGGAGCTTTCGGAGATTCTTGAAAAGGTGAAGGACACCGACATCGGGATGATAGTAAACACCGTGGTCCTGCGGAGTATGTCCAAGGCCAAGTATTCCACCGAGCCCGTGGGGCATTTCGGACTTGTGCTGGAGGACTACGCTCACTTCACCTCGCCTATCCGACGCTATCCCGACCTGACGATACACCGCATCATGAGCGATTTTCTCTCCGGCACCTCCGCCGACGACTGCAAAAAGAAGTACGGCAAGTTCGCCTATGCCTCAGCGGACCAGTCCACGCAGACCGAGCTTACGGCCATGCAGGTCGAGCGCAGCTGTGAGGACTGCTACAAAGCGGAATACCTGAAAGAGCATATCGGCGAGGAGCGCGAGGGCATCATCAGCTCGGTGACGAGCTTCGGCTTCTTCGTGACCCTTCCCGACACCTGCGAGGGACTGGTCTCGGTCCACTCTCTCGGGGAGCATGAATACGTCTTTGACGGCATGATGAGCCTACGGGACGAAAACACCGGCGAGCAGTGGCGCGTCGGCGACAAGGTAAAAGTCAAGATAGTTTCCGCAGAGGTCAACAGCGGAAAGGTAGATTTCGAGCTGGCATAAAATCAGAGCAAAAAGCCGTTCAGTCCAATAAAACGGACTGAACGGCTTTTTATGCGTTGGCGCAGGCATAGGCCGTGGAAAAGGCTATCTGCAAATTGAAGCCGCCGGTGTAGGCGTCCACGTCGATGACCTCTCCGATGAAATACAGCCCGGAGACCAGCTTGGACTCCATTGTTTTCGGGCTAAGCTCGTCGGTGCTGACGCCGCCCCGGGTGATGATCGCTTCCTCCACGGGACGCAGGGCTTTCACCGTAAAGGTCAGTTCTTTCAGCAGGTCCGCAAGACGTCCCCGCTCCTCGGCGGTGATCTGATTTCCCTTCTTGAAGCCGCCGATGCCGCTGAGTTTGACGATCACCGGGATCATCTTCGCGGGAAGGAGCTTTCGAAGCAGGTTTGAAAAATCCTTGTTGGGCTGTTCGGAGATGTCCCGAAGGATGCGCTCTTCCAGCTTCTGCCGGGACAGTCCCGGTTTCAGATCGATGACCAGCTTATAGCGTCCCTTTTTCAGCTCTCCGATGTGGGCAGATGCCGAAAGCACCAGCGGACCGCTCATGCCGAAGTGGGTGAACAGCAGTTCTCCCAGCTCGGAGTACAGGGGCTTTCTGACGCCCTCCTCAAAGAGGGATAGAGTGCAGTTGCGCAAAGACAGCCCCATCATTTCCGCGCACTCGCGCTCTTCGGTGACTATGGGCACAAGTGAAGGCGTGATGTCGGTGACGGTATGCCCCGCCTGTTCCGCCAGCTTGTATCCGTCCCCGGTGGAGCCTGTAACGGGGTAGCTCTTCCCGCCGCAGGCAACTATGACCTTCGGGGCAAAGTATTCGGCGCTTTTGCTTTTCGCTCCGATGCAGACGCCCTTTTCAATTATCAGCTCGGTGATCTCGTCGGTGACGAAGCGGACGCCGGCATCCTTGCAGGCGTTCACCAGCGTCCCGCGGATGTCCTCGGCTTTGTCGCTTTCGGGGAAGACCCGATTCCCGCGCTCGGTTTTCAGCGGCACTCCAAGGCTCTCGAAGAAAGCTATCGTGTCCTCGGGAGCGAAGCGGGAAAGGGCGGAATACATAAATCTCGGGTTCCTCGGGATGTTTTTCAGCACTGTCTGAACATCGCAGTTGTTGGTGACGTTGCAGCGTCCCTTGCCTGTGATAAGCAGCTTCTGTCCGCAGCGCTTGCCGTGTTCGGCGACGATGACTTCCTCACCCAGCCAAGCCGACTGCACCGCGCAGAACAGCCCCGAGGCTCCCCCGCCGATGATAAGCCTGTCGCAGTTCATTCCGTGGCCTCCTTCGGCGGTCAGTTGTCCTTGGATTCGTTGTTGTCCGATTTTTCGTACACGTCGTATTCCTCCCAGATCTGCTCCAGGCGCTCAAAATTGGCGGAAACGCGGTCGATGTCGTTTATGGAAACAGCCACGATAAGGGCGTTTATCAGGCTCAGAGGCGCCACGAGGGAATCCACGAAGGAAGCCATATCGCTGTGGGCCAGCAGCAGTGTGTCCGCATACTGTGCCAGAGGCGAGCTGAGAGAATCGGTGAGAGCGATGACGTGTGTGCCCTTGCTCTTTGCAAACTGAAGCGCCTTGACGGTCTGACGCGAATATCTCGGGAAGGAAATGCCGATGATGACGTCCTTCTCGTCCATGTGCATTATCTGCTCGAACATCTCGCTGGTGGTGGAGCTGTGGACCAGCTTCACCTTCGGGAAGATCAGATTGAAATAGTAGCCGAGAAAATTCGCCAGCGGCGCTGTGCTTCTTGCGGCGATGATGTAGATCGTGTCGGCGGAGGTTATCATATCCACGGCGCGGTCAAAGTCGGCCACCGAAGTTTCCTCAAGGGTCCGGCGGATCTTTTCGATGTCGAGAGAAAGCACCCGCTCCAGCACGTCGTCCCGGGTGAGGCGGTCATACATCACCTCGATGCGCTGAACGGCGGTGAGCTTGTTGCGCATAAGCCCTTGAAGGGCTCTTTGAAGCGCGGGATAGCCGTCGTAGCCCAGCTCGGTAGCGAACCGCACCACCGTAGACTCGCTGACTCCCACCGTGGCGCCCAGACGCTGGGCGGTCATGAAGGCCGCCTTGTCGTAATGCGACAGGATGAAATTAGCGATCAGCTTATGCCCCTTTGACAGCTTGGGCAGCCTTTCGTTTATAAGTGTAAAAAGATCCTTTTCCATAAAAAATCCTCCCACATAATACGGACGCTCCGTCCGTTCATTGGTCCTTTTCGGTATACACCGTCAGCTCTTTGCCGTCGGAGACAAAGGTGACTGTTCCGCTGTCCCGCGTGGTGTATATCTTATCGGTGAAGGCTTTCAGCCGCATAAGCGTCTGCTCGTGCGGGTGGCCGTAGTCGTTGGCGGCACCGCAGGAGATCACCGCAAAACGGGGCTTCACCGCTTCGAGGAAGGGCTCCGAACAGGCGCCCGAGCTGCCGTGATGTCCGGCTTTAAGCACGTCGGCGGAAAGCTCCGCGCCCTGCGCAAGCAGCTGTTTCTCTTCCTTTATGCCGCAGTCCCCGGTGACGAGAAAGCCGTTCTCTCCGTGGGTGAGCCTTACCACCGCCGAGCAGTCGTTAAGGTCCTCCGGCAGTTCCTCGGGAAGAAACACCGTGACGGTCAGCCCTCCCACATCAAAGCCCGCTCCCCGGGGATCTTCAAGCGCAAGGCCCTTCTCCGATGCGGCCTCTTTCAGCCGGTCATAGGGATAGCCCTCGCCGTCCGTGTTCGGGATAAGCAGCCTGTCCACCTCAAAGGCTTCGATGATATCCGCCGCCTCGCCGATATGGTCGGAGTGGGGATGCGTAAGGATAAGGCAGTCCAGCCGGGTGATGCCGAGGCTTTTGATGTAAGAGATAACCTTGTCCCTGTCGTCGTACTCGCCGGTATCTATCAGCAGGGCGTGACCCTCCGAGAAGGCGAGAGTGCAGTCCCCTTGCCCGACGTCGATGAACCTCACCGAGGTCCCGGCATCCGCCGCCTGCGGGCGCTTGCGGAAGTCTATGGCTCCGAAGGCGGTCAGCAGCGACAGCACTAAAACGGCAGCCGCCAGCACCGCAAGAGTTATCCGGGCTTTGCGTTTTCTTGAAGGTATCATTTCTTTCTGCGGGGCTTATTGTTCCCCGGTCTGCCGCCCTTCTTGTTCTGCGGGCGGGACTTCTGCTGTCTTGCCTGTTCCTCGGCTTTCATTTTCAGATACTCCCGGTCGGGCGGGACCAGCTTGCCCTCGCCGTGGCCGATAAGGTCTTGTCTGCCCGCCTTGCAGAGAGCCGTGATTATCTTCCGGCGGTTCTCGGGACGGAAGTATTGAAGCAAAGCCCGCTGAAGCGCCTTCTCCTCCGGGGACTTGGCCACATAGACGGGTTCGAGGGTGTAAGGGTCCAGGCCGGTGTAGAACATACAGGTGGAGAGCGTTCCCGGGGTGGGATAGAAATCCTGCACCTGCTCGGGGTGGATGCGGTTCTCCTTCAAAAACAGCGCCAGTTCCACCGCGTCCTGTAACCGCGACCCGGGATGCGAACTCATAAGGTAAGGCACAAGATACTGCTCCATGCCCTCGCGGCGGTTTATCTCGAAATAGCGCTTCTGAAAGCGCTTGTAGGCTTCGATATGGGGCTTGCCCATTTTATCCAGCACCGCCGCGGAGCAATGCTCCGGGGCGACTTTCAGCTGTCCGCTGATGTGGTATTTTATCAGCTCCGTCAGGAATTCCTCGCTTTTGTCCTCCATGACATAGTCATAGCGTATCCCCGAACGGATGAACACCTTCTTGACGCCCTTTATCTGCCGCAGGCGCCGAAGCAGGTGAAGATACTCGGTGTGGTCGGCTTTCAGCCCGGGACAGGGCTTCGGAGCCAAACATTTCTTTCCCTTGCAGAGCCCCGCCGTCAGCTGTTTCTCGCAGGAGGGGTGCCGGAAATTTGCGGTAGGTCCGCCCACGTCGTGGATGTAGCCCTTGAAATCCGGCAGAGTGGTAAGATATTCCGCCTCTCTGACAACGCTGTCCTCGCTTCTGACCGTGACCCGCCGTCCCTGATGAAGGGCTATGGAGCAGAAATTGCAGAAGCCGAAGCATCCCCGGTTATGGGTGATCGAAAAGCGGACCTCCTTGATGGACGGCACTCCGCCCTCGGCCTCGTAGACCGGGTGATAGGTCCGCTCGTAGGGCAGAGAGTAGACCTCGTCCAGTTCCTCGGTGGTAAGGGAAAGAGCCGGGGGGTTCTGCACAAGCATTTTATCTCCGTGGCGCTGGATCACCGTCCGCCCGTAGATCTCGTCCTGCTGATCGTACTGGATCCGGCAGGCCCGGGCGTACATTTCCTTGCTCTCGCAGACTTCCTTGTAGGACGGACACTGCACCGCACCGATGGGCGTTTCCTTCGGGTCGCAGAGATAGCAGGTCCCGCGGACGTCCCTTATCTGTGAAACGGGCTCGCCTGCATTGAGCCTGTCCGCCAGTTCGACAATGGAATGCTCGCCCATTCCGAACATCAGAATATCGGCGCCGCTGTCAGCCAGCACCGAAGGCATGACCGTATCGTTCCAGTAATCGTAATGTGCAAATCTGCGCAGGGAAACTTCAAGCCCTCCGCAGAGGATAGGTATTTCGGGGGCGGCCTTACGGCACATCAGCGAGTAGACCGTTGCGGCTCGGTCGGGACGCTTCCCGGCCTTGTTCCCCGCGGAATAGGCGTCGTCGGAGCGTTTCTTCTTCGCAGAGGTATAATGCGCCACCATGGAGTCGATATTCCCGGCGGAGACCAGCCAGGCAAGCCTCGGCTTTCCCAGCCGAAGGAAGGCGTTGACGTCATGCCAGTCGGGCTGGGCGATGATGCCGCAGGTATAGCCGTGATGCTCCAGCACGCGGGTAATGATAGCGCACCCGAAGCTGGGATGATCCACATAGGCATCTCCGAGGATATAGACGAAGTCAAGCTGTTCTATGCCCCGCTCTTTCATATCCTTTCTGCTTATCGGCATAAAAGCCATACCGTCACCCCCCGACGCCTTAACGGTCAGTGCAGGCCTCTCGACTGCACCCACGAATAGTAGTTGTTTATATCGTCAAGCTCATACTCATAGGAAAGCTTCGGCTCGAAGCTCTGCACAAGCATGTACGCTTCTTCAAGCACCTGCTCTTTTGTCCTGCCCGAGACATCCAGGCTCACTTCATTCGGGAGCATCGGGCGGGCAAGATGCTTCTTCGCAATGCTCTCTGCCATTTCGGGATCGTACAGGCCGCCCTCGTTATCGCGGCGGTGATCCATCTGAGAAAGCAGCTGCCGGATATCGCTTGACACGAGCCTTAATATCATAAAGCTCTGACCTTTGAAGATCAGCGGAAGCTCACGGGCGCGGAGGTCGTCAAAATCGAGTATCACGATATTGTGAAACCCGAGACCTCTGAAATACTCCGCCTGTCTGAGCAGACAGCCCCAGCAGACCTGCTCCTCGCAGATGCCTGCATCTTTGACGAAGGGCGGTATCTCAAATTCGGGGACGGCATTCTGCTCGATATACGCCCCGCCCAGCTTTTTGTAAAGCTCTTTGGCAAGCGTTGTCTTGCCGACGGCGGGTGCGCCGATGATAAATATGAAATCCATACCGACTTACGATCTTCCTTGCCTTTCGTACCATTCTTCCTTGGAAATATTGATCTTGCGGGGCTTGGCTCCTTCCTGGGGGCCGATGATGCCCATTTCCTCCAGGTCGTCCATTATACGGGCGGCACGTGGGAAGCCCAGCTTCAGTTTCCTTTGGAGGAAGGCCGTGGAAGCGTTACCCGACTCGACGATCACGGTGATCGCCTGGTTTATCAGATCGTCGTCGGGGTTGACGGTTATGTCATCGACAGAAACGGAGTTCTTGTTCTTGGACTGCTCGATGTCGCTCTGACGGCGCTCCACATCGTGGATGATCTCCTCGTCGTAGCCGGTCTCGCCGCTGGCCTCGACTTCGTTTTTGAGGAACTTCACCACGCTCCTGATCTCCCCCGTAGAGGCAAATCCGCTCTGTATACGCAAAGGCTTGGGGAAGCCTATGGGCTTGTAAAGCAGGTCGCCGCGGCCGAGAAGGTTCTCGGCGCCGATCTCGTCCAGGATAACGCGGGAGTCAACGTTGGAAGACACCGAAAGCGCGGTGCGGCTGGGGATGTTGGCCTTGATAAGTCCCGTGATAACGTCGGTACGCGGGGACTGGGTGGCGATCAGCATATGCATACCCGCGGCACGGGCAAGCTGAGCCAGTCTCATAACGCTTTCCTCCACCTCGCTCTTGGCGGCCAGCATCAGATCGGCGAACTCGTCGATGATGATGACGATATAGTGGAGCTTCTTGTATTCAAGTTCGGGATTGTCGTCCACGAACTCGTTGAAGTCCTCGATGTTCTTCACGCCGTTGGCCTCAAACAGCCTGTATCGGCGGTCCATTTCGTTGACGGCCCAGCCCAGGGCTCCTGCGGCCTTCATGGGGTCGGTGACCACGGGTATCAGCAGGTGAGGGATGCCGTTGTAGACCGGGAACTCCACCTTCTTCGGGTCGATAAGTATCAGCTTGACCTCGTCGGGACCGGCGTGATAGAGTATGTTCAGTATTATGGAATTGGTGAACACGGATTTACCGGAGCCGGTAGTTCCCGCGATAAGCATATGGGGCATGGAGGCGATGTCGCCCATGACGATATTGCCGTCGATGTCCTTGCCCACGGCAAAGGCCAGCTTGCTTTTGGCCTTACGGTAAACGTCGCTGTCGATCAGCTCCCGGAGGGAAACGCTGTCGCGGTGGAGATTCGGCACCTCAACGCCTATCGCCGCCTTGTTGGGTATGGGCGCGATGCGCACTCCGCTGGTGGCAAGGTTCAGCGTAATGTCCTTGGCGCGGTTCTCGATCTTGGTGACGGAAACTCCCCTGCCGGGCTCCAGCTCGTAGCGGGTAACGGAGGGGCCCCGGCTGATGCCTACCAGCGTGGTCTTGATGCCGAAGTCCTCAAGGGTCTGCACCAGTTTCAGCGACTTATCGGAGATCTCCCGCTGAATTTCCTCGGGAGTAGCTTGATTTTTTGCATATTTCAGTATATCCACCGGGGGATAGGTATAGACAGGGATAGTCGAATCCTGCTTGACCATTGAGGTCTGGCCGTTTTGGTCAACATAGACCTCGGCGGGCTTTTCGGCAGGCTTCTTGGGAGCGGGCTTCTCCTCCGGGGCCGCCGGCTTTTCGTAGGGCTCGTCGTCGCCGAAGAGTTTGTCGTAGATCTTCTCCTTGTCGGGATCGGGCTTGTCCGTTTTGGGAGCGGGCTTTTTATCCTCGGCAGGCAGTTTGGACTTGTCCTCCGGGAGGTCCCACACCGGGCCTCTGCCGAATTTGGGCAGACTGATCTCGGGGCGGTTCTGATTGTTTTTCAGCTTTTCCTCCCGCTCCTGCTCGGCGGCGATAAGCTCGGCCTCGGTGGGCTGGGAACTCATGCTTACGGTCTCCTCGATCAGCTTGTCGATGTCCGTTTTGGGCGGCTCGGTATCCTTATCGGGAGTCGGGTCGTAGGGCGTGGGATCCTTGGGCTTTTTAGTGGTCTTGGATCTTGCCTTCTTCTCGGTCTCCTCGTCGCGGTAATACTTGGCGATGTCCACGCGGGGCTTTTCCTGGGTCCTTGCACGTTCCGCCTCCTCGGCGGCTTCGCGCTCGGCCCGCTGGCGGAGCTTTTCCTCGTGGGCGGCGGCTCTGTCGGCCCTGTCCTCGCTGACGGCCTTATATCCGCTGACAAAGGGCTTGGAGAAGGCTCTGAAAAGCTGAGGAAGGGTTATGTTCGTAAGCAGCATTATAAACGTAAAGTCCAGCAGCAGCACGATTATCGCGGCTCCCACCTTGCCGAACACGGCAAGCAGGGGCCAGCCCACGGGAGCTGCCGCAACTCCGCCTCCCGCGAGAGCCGTACCTCCGCTGTAAAGAAAGGCTATCTTCTTGCCGAAGGTGCTGCCCACGATAGGCTGACCGAAGAATATCTGCGCTGTGGCGCTGAGCAATATCATCAGAACGAGGCCCTGTATCACCCGGGCCACCACTGCGCTCTGTTTCTTATCGGAGGCGATCTGCAAAGCCACATAGATCATCAGCGGCCCCGCCAAAAATACCGAGATGCCGAAAATGCCCCGGTTGGCAATGAACATCTTGTTCCAGAAGCCGTCGCCGCTGACAAAGGTCAGCAGCAGCTCCGCCACCCCGAGGAAAAACAGTATATAGCTCCAGAAGCGCCGTGTTTCGCGGCTTTTTTTCTCCGCAGTCTGAGTAGTCTTAGCGGCAGGCTTTTTCGCGGGAGCTTTCTTTTTTGTGCTTGTGCGGCTTGAACCTTTAGCCGTAGCCATTATTATCTTTCACCTCGTAAATTATTAACCGAAGACTATCGCGTGTCCGATGATCTTTTCAATGATAGCAATAAGTATCACCAGCACCCCGAGGATGCCCGTGTAATACGCAAAGACCTTGAACCTGTCGGTCTTGACCAGCCAGCTTACCGTTTTGATCGCAGCCAGCCCCACAAGGGCCGCAACCACAAATCCCACGAGGCAGCTGCCCCATTCGATCTCCTGTGTGGACTTCACGGCGTCCTTCAGTTCCTTCAGGCAGCCGATCATTATAACGGGGATGCCGAGGATGAAGGAATACTCCACGCAGGTCTCGCGGGTCATGCCGCTGAACAGTCCTGCGGAGATAGTTGAGCCCGAACGGGAAACGCCCGGGAGCATTGCAATGCCCTGCATAAAACCTATGGTCAGCGAATCCTTGACCTCGATGCCCTCGGCGGTCTTGCTGCCCTTGGTGCATCTGTCCGACATAAAGAGTATCACCGAAGTATAGAGGAAGCAGATGCCCTCCGCAAGAATGCTCGTATCCTCGGAGAAATGCTCGAACCAGCCGAGGAAGGGGGCAAAGGGGAGCAGGCAGCAGCAGGAGAAGAAGATCATCACGATCATTCGGCGGTTGCCGTTCATCTCGCTCCACTTGAACTTCCCGTGGAAAATATCCTTAAACAGCGCACCCAGTTCCTTTATCATCGCCCAGATACGCACTCTGAACACAAAGAACACCGCTGCAAGAGTACCCATATGAAGCACGGCGGAGAAGAAAAGCGCTCCCTCGCCGCTGTTTCCCGTGAAATGCTGATAAAGCGAAAGGTGTCCCGAACTGGACACGGGCAGGAACTCCGTGAGCCCTTGTATGATCGCCTGCATGACCGCATTGAAAAATCCCATTTATCCGATCTCCTTCCCGGAATGATACGAATGCCCTGCCGCAAGGCGTCAAATGCAGGAAATCATTCATATTTTACCGATGTAGCTTTATTTAATCATACCTTATATAATAACACAATAATCATATTCTGTCAACCGCTTTAACAAACAAAATGCAGGATTCTTTTCAAATCCTGCATTGTGCCGTCCGCGGCTGCGGACATCAAAAAAATCATTCTTCGCTGTTCACGGACTCCGTTTCCGCACCCGGGGCGGCGGCATACTCCTTGCCTGCCACCTCCGCGACCCAGTTGACAAGGTCCACAAATGTATCCTTTGGATAGAGGGTGAAGAAGCGGTTGGCACTGCCGTCGGGGGCAAAAGACTCTGTAAGGCAGAAGCCGTCGGGGGACATGGTGAAGATCTTCTTATCGCCGATATTCAGTCCGCTTTCGATGCGGATGTAGTCCATAGCCTCGTCTTTGCCGGGCTTGACGGACATGGTCTCGGCGCCGAAGCTCTGTATCATTTTTTGAAGCTCGGTATGGTCGTCGCCGTCAAGGACGTAGCATTTGCCGAATTCCCCGCCGATCTTGAAGCTGATCTGGGCATAGGGCGCTTCGCAGACGGTGATGTTCAGATAATCGTCCAGGACGAGATAATAGGCTCTGCTTCCCAGCACTGCTTTGTATATCTGCGAAAAGCTCTTATCCGTCACGATCTGAGAGGGGTCCAGCTTCTCGATGCTGTCGTAAACTGCCGAATCCACCGTTCCCCGCACCGCAAGGGCGTGCTGGACGGCTGTGCTTTCGTCCACGGCGATAGCCGTGATCTCCAGCTTGAAGGCTTCCTCACGGGTGATGAAGTGTCCGAAGCCGCCGCTGACCTGGAAATAGCTGTCACTGTCCTTTTTATTGCTCCCTTCGGGATAGGACAGAACTATCAGATCCTTTGCGGCCATTTTCGCCGAAGAGTACTTGTCGGGATTAAGTATCACGGTGCCCTGCGAGTTGAGCAGGCCCACATAATCGTCCTCGTAGAAGGTGTAGTATTCTCCGCCGAGACAGCGTTCGCAGTTGTAGTCCTTGAAAGGGTCGGTCTCGAGATAGCTCTCGGCCTCAGCGGGGTCAAAGCCCACGTTTATGACGTTTGAGAGCATATCCCCTGCCGCCCTGCTTCGGACGAACTCGGGAAAGCTGTACTCTCTGACCTCAACAGGCTGAGTCGTGACAGCGGTGGTCTGCACGGGGGGCTTTTCCTCCGGCTGGGACGAGCTGCTGACGGTCTCCTCGCAGCCGCACATCGCCAGCGCAGACACCACCAAAGCGATCATGATCCTTACGCGCATTGAAATGCATCTCCGTTTCCTGTTTCTCCGTTTGTTCTCTCTTTATAGAGATATTATAACACAGTCCCGCGAAGAAATCAAGAGGGAGAAAGGGGCAGTTCAGTCGGTATTATTCCGTCATAAGGGCGCGGAGCTCCGCCAGCAGCTTCTTTTCCCGCCGGGAGACCTGCACCTGGGTCATTCCGAGAGCGGCGGCGGTGACGGACTGGGTCTTGCCTTGAAAATAGCGGAGAAATATCAGACGGCGGTCCTCCGGCGGGAGGGCTGAAAGAGCCTGATGCAGGCCGAGACGGTCGGTGATCTCGGCTTCCGGAGAAGGAGTCGGAAGGTCAGTCTCGGAGTTGTCGGAGCCTTCGGCGTCGGAGGTAAGGCTGACGGGAGGCAGAGCCGCTTCAAGGGCCTCGGCGATAAGCTCCGGCTCCTCGCCTGTCAGCTCCGCCAGTTCGGAGACGGTGGGCTCCCGGGATTCCCTCAGCAGAAAGCGCTCCCGCTCTCTTGTAAGGCGCAGGGAGAGCTCCTTTAAGCTTCGGCTGACCTTCACGGTGCCGCCGTCCCGGAAGAGACGGCGTATCTCTCCGAGTATGACCGGCACCGCATAAGTGGAGAACCTCACGCCCCGCCCGGCGTCAAAGGCCTTAGCCGCCTTGATAAGCCCCAAACATCCGGCGCCGTAAAGATCGTCGTATTCGATGCCCTTGCCCCGGAAGCGGTTGGCACATAAATGAACGAGCCCCACGTTTTCCTCCGCGAGGCGGTCAGCTTCGGGTCTCATCGGCGGGCTTTCTGGTGCGGAGAGCGCGCAGCATAGTGACGGCGGTGCCATGCCCGGGGCGGCTGCGTACCCGCAGTTTGTCGGTAAAGCTCTCCATAATTGCGAAGCCGAGGCCGGCGCGCTCCTCGTCGGGAGCGGTGGTGAACAGGGGCTCCCGGGCCTTGTCGATGTCGCTGATGCCGCAGCCCTTGTCGGATATGCTTATGTAAAGGCGGCAGCCCTCAAGCAGCCGCAGCTCCATTCTGATCTCGCCGACGGTATCGCGGTAGGCGTGGACGATGCAGTTCGTCACCGCCTCGGAAACGGCGGTCTTGATCTCGCTGAGCTCGTCGAGGGCGGGGTCCAGCGAGGAAACGAACCCCGACACCGCCAATCTTGCAAAGCGCTCGTTCTCCGAAAGGCTTGGGAACCGCAGCGTCACGCGGTTGATTATCTTATCCTTAGTTTTCATATCGTTAAACCTCCGATCAGACTGCGGCGCTGCTTGAAAACGATGCTGCACAGCCTTTGCACTCCCGCCAGCTCCATGAGCTTTTTGACCTCCGGCTGCGGATTCACCGCGATCACACTGCCGCCCAGGTCGGTCATCAGCTTGCATCTGCCGATGATGAGCCCGATGCCGGAACTGTCCATAAAGCTCACATTTCCGAAATCGAGTATCAGCCGCAGCGGCAGCCGACGCATGATCTCCTCGTCTATGGGCGTCCGCAGGCCCTTGGCCGAACAGTGATCTATATCCCCGGAAAGCTCCGCCAGCACCGTCCGGGTCTCGCCGTCGTAAAACACACTTACTCCCATTTTTTACCGTCACGCCTTTCTTTTGATAAATATATGACTGTTGTGCGGCACTCCTGTCAGAACAAGATTAATAATACCACGCCCCGGACGGGAAATCTGTCGGTTTCGGAGAGGGGGATGTCCCCCCTCCGCACATTTTTAGCAGAAAACCCGATAAGAAATTTGTGCAAATTTTTAATAGAATATATTTGCATTTTTCTATGGAATGTTGTATAATAATATAGTGTGGGCAATAATGCCCCCTTCAGCTGCCCGGAAAATTACGATTCAGAGGTTTGAAAATAAATGCTGTATCACTTTTGGAAAGACGATCTGTCCATGCCCTTTGAGGCGATCCTGCTGGTCTGCACCTTCGTGCTGGCCTTCGCAGGCTTTAAGATATTCGCAAAAATGCTCCCGCGGGATCACGGGCGGGAATTTGCCGTCAACGGCGAACTCTCACAAGGCAAGCCGCGAGGCGCGGGGATAATCCTCGTGACGGTGTTCACGCTGTGTACGGCGCTGTTCGCGGAAATGAGCGTCGAAATGATGATATATCTTGCGCTGATCTACGGCGCGATGCTTACGGGCTTCCTCGATGACGCCGCCAAGGTGCCATGGGGAGAACTCAAAAAAGGCCTCCTCGATCTGGTGATCTCTGCGGGCACAGCCGTGACCTTTGCGGTGAACCACTCCACGAAGATCGGCTTTTTCAGCACCTCCTTTACGATACCGATGCCCGTTTACATAATACTTGCCACCGGCCTTGTATGGATGAGCATAAACGTGGTCAACTGCTCCGACGGTGTTGACGGCCTCTGCGGGACCCTTTCGATGATCTCGATCTTCCTGTTCACGCGGATGATGGGCCTTTACGGCTCCTTCGGAGTGTCCTCTGCCCCGCTGGTGATGCTGGCGGTGCTGGCGGCCTATCTGTGGTTCAACTGCTCTCCCAGCCAGATGCTCATGGGCGATGCGGGCTCCCGGGCCCTGGGCGTGTTCATAGCGATCATGGCGATGCAGTCGGGACGGCCCTTCCTGTTCATACCCTTC
The DNA here is from genome assembly GCA_900104495.1 of Ruminococcaceae bacterium FB2012. Taxonomy (GTDB): domain Bacteria; phylum Bacillota; class Clostridia; order Oscillospirales; family Ruminococcaceae; genus FB2012. Next base: position 37,667 of record FMXS01000017.1, read on the forward strand.
GTGCTGGTGATGATACTGGACGGCGGATTGGGGCTGGTAAAGCTCTCCGTAAGGCGCCTTACCCACTCCACCACCTTCATGGACGGGATACGCACTCCCCTCCACGACCACGCAAGAAAGCTCAAGGGCTGGAGCGATACTCAGGTAGTCATCCGCTTCGCGCTGATACAGCTTATCCTCGGAGCGACGGTGCTGTTTATGGTGGCAAGATCGTTTTTCTGATCCGCAATCAAAACACGATTGGAGATATTCCTTTTGAAGAAGAAATCCTTGATATACGTTTTCAACGTCCTGTTCATCGCTCTGATCGGCGTGCTTACCTTCAGGCTGGTGTTCAAGGACAGGGCCTTCGGGCAGATACTTGACGACCTCGACAAGGCAAACAAGCTCTGGCTCCTGGCGGGAGCGGCGCTGGCAATACTGTTTGTGGCGGGCGAAGCGGTCATCATCAGGTATATGCTGGGGCTTTTCCGCGAGAAGATACCGCTTCGGCGCTGTCTGAAATACAGCTTCATCGGGTTTTTCTACAGCTACATAACCCCCTCCGCTTCGGGCGGACAGCCGGCACAGATGTACTATATGAAGAAGGACGGCATCAAGCTGGGTCATTCGTCGCTGACAATGCTGGTCATCACCGTGACCTTCAAGGCGGTGCTGATAGTTTTCGGAGCGGTGTTCCTGCTTATCGGGCGGGACTTCGTCATCGAAAACACCGGGGATTATTTCTGGCTGATAATCGTGGGCTTCGGGCTGAACCTGGCCTACACGGCGGGGCTGCTGATGCTGCTGCTGAAGCCGAAGTCCGCCTGCAAGCTGATAAACAGCATCGTAAGGCTGCTGTGCAGGATAGGCCTTATCGGACCGGAGAAAAGACAGCGCTGCTTCAAGCGGGTCATCCGGCTTGAAAGGACCTACAAGGAAGGCGCGGAGTACATCCGCACTCACTTCGGGACGGTGGCAAAGGTCTTTGCCATGACCTGCGTGCAAAGGCTGTTCTTCTTCGCGGTGACCTGGGTGGTCTACAAGAGCTACGGCCTTTCGGGAACAAGCTTCTTCGGCATCATCACCATGCAGACAATGATTGCGATAAGCGTGGAGATGCTTCCGCTGCCGGGAGCTGCGGGCATCACCGAAGCCTGCTTCATGGTAATGTTCGGAGGCATCTTCGGCGAGGAACTGGTGAGATCGGGAATGCTTCTCAGCCGCGGACTGACGTTCTATGTCATCCTCTTTGCGGGAGCAGCCGTGACCCTCGGCGCACATATCATCGCCGTCAGGAAGCAGCGTTCCTCGGAGGAGAAGGAGAAAAGGTCAGCGCGGCAGGAAATGGCAGCGTGACCCCGTGAAGTTCAAAATCAAATTGGGAGTGTAAAAACATGATCGGCTTTTATAACTATACCGTGATACTTACCTATCTGAGCCTTTGCTCGGCGGTGTTCGGCATTACTCAGGTGTTTGAAGGGAACGAGGCGATAGCGGTCATCTGCCTTGTGGTCTCGGGAATATGCGACCTTTTCGACGGAAAAGTCGCCCGCCACAAGAAGGACAGGACCGAACAGGAAAAGGTGTTCGGCATTCAGATCGACTCTCTTGCGGACCTTGTCTGCTTCGGCGTGCTGCCTGCCTGCATCGGCTACCACATGGGCTTCAACTACGGCCTGGGCCTTATTTCCTCGCTTATGATCGTGCTTTGCGGACTTATCCGCCTGGGATATTTCAACGTTATGGAAGAGGAGCGTCAGCGCACCTCCGCCGAGAACCGCAAGGAATATCAGGGTGTTCCCATAACGACTTCGTCCATGCTGCTGCCTTTGGTGTTCATGGGCAAGCACAACATCCCGAAAGAAGCCTTCCCCTATGTTTTCCAGGGCTTTGAGATACTGCTGGCGGTGCTTTTCGTAGTCAACATCAGAGTGAAGAAATTCTCCACCCGCGGCATCGTCATCATGTTTACAATAGGCGCACTGCTCGTCCTCGGCTATCTGAAATTCGGACCCAACGGCTGACAGGCGGCGAGACAATAAACAGAAAGGAATAATTCAATATGAAATACCGTGACAGAAGAGGAAACGAATTCGATCAGACTACCGGACAGGACGAGTTCCTCAGCAAGATGTATAACTCGGTGTTCGGAAGAGCCTGCATGAAGATCTCGGCGCTGCCGCTGTTTTCCAAGATCTCCCGGCTGATACTTGACAGCCGCTTCTCTTCGTACTTTGTGCTTAGATTCGCCGAGCGCAACGACATCGACATCTTCGATTACGAGAATAAGCTCTACTATTCCTTCAACGACTTCTTCACCCGCCGCATCAAGCCGGGCAGAAGGCGCATCGACGCGGGAAAAGATATCGTTATCTCTCCCTCGGACGGCAAGGTCAGCGCCTACGAGATCACAGGCTCCAATGTCTTTGTGGTGAAGAACTCGGTCTATACCATTGAATCTCTGCTGCGGGACACCAAGCTGGCAAAGAAGTTTATCGGCGGCACAGCCTTTATCATCCGTCTCACCCCCGACGACTATCACCGCTACTGCTACTGCACCGACGGCGAAAAGAGCCACGACCGCTCTATCAAGGGCAGGCTCCACACGGTGAACCCCATAATCAACAAGTATATCCCGGCGTATAAAGAGAACAGCCGCGAATACTGCCTTATCAGGACCAGAAACATCGGCGACATCGTTCAGATGGAAGTGGGCACTATGTTCGTCGGCAGGATAACCAACAAGCATCCCTACGGCAGACGCATCGTGCGCAAGGGCGAGGAAAAGGGCTATTTTGAGTTCGGCGGCTCCACGATCATCCTGCTGACCGAAAAAGGAAAGATCGTTGCCGACGAGGACCTGCTGCTCAACACCCGCGAGGGCTTCGAGACCAAGATCCTCCAGGGAGAGACCATAGGCCGCAGGCCGTAAGACAGATATAGGATAAGCATATCCGCACCTCCGCAGTTTACAGGGGAGAAAAAACAACTTCAAGGGGCATTCAGAGATGATCGGGATAAGCAATTATGCTGAATTTGATAAATACCACGCCTACGACGGGGACGATCTCGGCGCAACTTATTTCGCCGACAGGACGGTCTTCAAGACCTGGTCGCCCTACGCCACGGGCGTTTATCTTAATCTCTACCTCGACGGCGAGGGTCCCAATCTGATCGAGACAGTCCCCATGGAGCTGATGAGCCGCGGCGTGTGGGTCGTGGAGCTTATGTACCACGCCGAGGATATTTTCTACACCTACACCTACGAATTCGACAACAGGAAAAGATTTGAGACCATAGATATTTACGCCCACGCCTGCGGCATCAACGGCAAGCGGGGGTATCTCACGGATATGAAGCGCACGGACCCCGCGGGCTGGGACGAAACGCCCCGCCCCGTCTGTAAGTCGCCCTGCGACGCGGTGGTATATGAGTGCCACGTCCGGGATTTTTCCATTGACCCTTCCTGCGGCGCCGCCTTCGAGGACAGAGGGCATTTCACCGCCTTTGCCAAGGAAGGCACCCGCTATCACAACGTGACTACCTGTCTGGATCATCTGAAGGAGCTGGGGATAACCCACGTTCAGCTGCTGCCCGTCTATGACTATGCCACCGTGGACGAGAGCAAGCCCTTCAAGGCCCAGTACAACTGGGGCTATGACCCGCTGAATTACAACTGCCTTGAGGGCTCCTATTCCTCCGACGCTTACGACCCCTGCGCAAGGATAAGAGAGTTCAAGCAGCTTATACAGGCGCTGCACAAAAATGGCATCGGCGTCATTATGGACGTGGTCTACAACCACACCTATTTCACGGAGGAGTCCTCCTTTGAGAAGGCTTTCCCGCGGTACTACCACAGGCTGAACAGGGACGGCAGCTTTTCAAACGGCTCCGGCTGCGGCAACGAGACCGCCTCCGAACACGCAATGTACCGCAAGTTTATGATAGATTCGCTGAAATTCCTGGCGACGGAGTACAAGCTGGACGGCTTCCGTTTCGACCTTATGGGCCTGCACGATATCGAGACCGTGAACCTTATCCGGGACGAGCTCAACAAGCTGGACCCGCCTCTGCTGATGTACGGTGAGGGCTGGACCGGCGGAGAATCTCCCATGCCCTCGGACAAGCTGGCATACAAATGGAACTCATACAGCTTCGGAAGAGTCGGGCTGTTCAACGACAACATCCGCGACGCTATCAAGGGCGGGACCTTCAATCCCTACGACATCGGATATATCAGCGGGAACCGCAATGCCTGGTCGGTGCTTCGGCGCGGACTGGCAGGCTCTGTGCAGCACTGGCAGCTCCACGGGGCCAACGAGGCCTGCTGGGCCCTTTCTCCGGCCCAGGCCGTGAATTACATCGAGGCTCACGACAACCACACCCTTTGGGACAAGCTCTCGATCTGCGCGAAGCATTTCTCCCGTGAGGAACGTGTCCGTATGGACAAGCTGGGAGCGGCGCTGTTCATACTGGCTCAGGGTATGCCGTTTATACAGCTGGGACAGGATTTCCTCCGCTCAAAGCCCCGCATCCCCAAAGAGGGAGAGCCTGTGAACGAGGTCACCGTCGTCGATCACAACAGCTATAACTCTCCCGATTCCACCAATTCCATAAAGTGGAACGAGAAGTTTGAAAACATAGATGTGTTCAACTACTACAAGGCGCTGATACGTCTGCGGCGCAACAATCCCCTTTTCCGTCTGCGGACCAAGGAGGATGTGGAGCGGCATATGTATTTCTTCGACACCGGCGACTGCAATTACATCGCCTACCGCCTGGAGAACGAGTATGACTGCCTTATCGTGGTGTTCAACCCCTACATTGAAGAGCGGCGATTCCTGCTGCCGGAGGGCAAGTTCTACGTCCGGCTCAACGACCAGGGAAAAATGAACAAATTCCCGATAGGCGGCGACGTGACTATCCCGCCCATTTCGGCAACGGTGTTCAAGAAGATCAGAAAACAGGCGGAGTAAATACCATTCCGGAGATAATGAAATGAAAAGACTTTTACCGATCATAACGGCGGCCTGCCTGCTTGCGGGCTGCGGCGGTTCCGACAGCAGCGGGGCGGCTCTCAGCAAGGCTGAAACCTCGGCTGTACCTGCGGCAGTCTCCGAACAGAGCGGGGACGTTGCCAAACAGCACGGAAATTACGAGAAATATCCCACGGGGTATTACCGCATACCTGCGGGAACTCAGCTTTACGACAGGAACGGCCAGCCCGCCGTGACTGCCGAAGCCGAAAGGCTCTGCCGCGGCGGTTGGAGCAAAAACGGCCTGGAGCTGACTATGCCCGTGGAGAACGGTCAGAACGAGCTGGGAGAAAAGCAGTACCGCTACGGGGACTTTTACATAAAGGACGAGGCGGCTATGATCCCCGTCAGCGCCGACGAGGCCCGTCAGAAGGTGGTGGACTACGCTCTTGAAATGAGCCGCAAGCCCAAGCAGACCTACACCCTCAGCGGAGAATACGTCAGTGAGGACGAGACCCGCTCCGACTGCTCCGGCATGACCGAACTGGCTTACTTGCAGATAGGACTTTATATGGAGCATTACACCGTGGCCCAGGCCAACAACGGCGGCACCCCCGTCTTTGACAACATCGAGAAGGTGGGGGAGGATCAGGGAAACGAGGTCTATAAGGTCAAGGACGAAAATGCCCGCGTGGACTACTCCGCGCTGGAAAAGGGCGATCTGCTGTTCTTCCTCTGCGCCACGAATTCCTCCTCGGACAACGGGCTTTTCACCGCCGACGGCATCGGCCATGTGGCAATGTATATCGGAGACGGACAAATGGTCCACTTCACCTCCGACTACGGCGACACCAACCACCCCTGCCGCACCGAAGACCTGGCCGACTACGAGAACCGGGTGCTTAAAGTGAGAAAAGCAGTACGGTACATATACTAACGATTTGCCGCGCTTGGCGGCCAAAGCCCGTCAGGATCTGTTCCCGACGGGCTTTTTGTATATCACTCACAAAAAGCTGTGCAAAAATCTGTGCAGTATTTCACCATAAATCCTTGAAGGATAAAACGTATATAAATCATCGAAGGATGTGAGGCAATGACCGATAAGGAATTCGATCAGAGCATGGAACAGATAATGCGGGGAGAAAAGGAAGGGCTCCGGCGGATCTACGAAGAATACGGGACCTTCATCTACAAGACCCTGCTATCGGCTGTGAAGATACCTCAGGACGCTGAGGACCTTACCAGCGACTTGTTCCTGCGGCTCTGGCAGAAAGCAGAGCAGTACCGGCGCGGAGCGGGGCATAAGGCCTACCTCGCCAGGATCGCGCACAATATGGCGGTGGATCATCTGAGAGCCCGGGGGAAGCTCACATTTACCCTGGACGACGATGAGGAAAACTTCGACCCGCCGGACACCGTCCGCACGGACAACGCCGCCGAAAGCGGCATCTCCTTCGATGAAGCGATAAGCTCCCTGCCGGAGGCGGAGGGCGAGATCGTGAATCTGCATATCGGTCTGGAGCTGACCTTCAAGGAGATAGCCGAGGCGCTTAAAATACCGCTGGGAACTGTGACCTGGAGATACCGAAGCGCCATAGAGAAGCTCAGAAAAACAGTGAAGGGAGGCACGCTTGTATGAACGAACAGAATGAGAGATTTGACGACAGAGAGATAAAAATGCTTTACAAAGACAACGCACAGCGTACCGCTCCCGACATGGAAAAACTGTGGAGCCGTATAGAAAGCGAGATAGACAAAACGGATGCCGTGCCTCAGCGCAGGATAGTTCAGACAAAGAAGACAACAAACAGCAGAAGGACCATAAGGGCGCTTATCTCCTGCGCGGCGGCGTTCATCCTCATCGCGGGGATAGGGATCTACACCGCCCGGAAGAACGCAGGTCCCGATAAGGCCGCTGAAAAGAGCGGCAAAAGCGAGAGCGCACCCAACAGCGTCAGCACCACTGTCAGCGAAACTGCGGGAAGATACGAGATCGCAGATACCGAAAACATCGGCGGCAGCGGTGACAACGGAGCCGCAAACAACGCAGCTTACGGAGGCGACGGAACCGACGGTGCCGGCAAGACCAAAGGAAAGCAGGACACTGCGGAAGAAACAAACGATCTGGCGGTAAACAATACGGACCGCACATCCGAAGAAGCAGCCGCGTCAGACAACGCAAAGACCGCCGAAGAGCAGGAGTACAAGAGTCCGGCAGACAACCAGAACCAGACAGCTGGAGCCTCGGCTTCAGCGGAAACCGCCGCTCTCACGGGAACTTCGATGTTCCTTGATGTCACGGCCGGCACCGAAGCGGCCGCTCCCGACGGGAACTTTATCACCACGGTGAGGGTCCTCGCGTCCTACGGCAGGAACGGCAGCACAAAGGAAGGCGAGATACAGCTTATCTCCCGCAAGGCGCTGGGATTAAAGGAAGGCAGCGAGTATATGATCCCCGTTTACGAGGACGACAGCGGCATCCACGCCGCTTACACCCACGCTCCGCAGATCGAACTCACCGATGACGGAAAGGCCATCTTCCCGAAGATGTGGACTTCCCTGTCCCAAGGGGCCGAGGAATACGGGAGCGGTCTGATGATAACATCCGCCGAGAATGTAATGAAAATGATAGAAGCGTGGAGGGGCGAATAAGCAGCGGGAAAGCAAAATGAAAAGGATAAGGAGATAAGGCCCCGCCTTCGGCGGCGAATGAAAAGAGGCGCATCGCAATGAAACGTTCAAATGCTTTAGTTTTGGTATTGCTGGCGGGAGCCTTTACGCTCTGCGGCTGCGGGAATTCAGACAGCAAAGGTTCCGCCGAAAACATTTCAAAAGCGGAGACTTCCGTCACCGCGGCGTCCTCCGCAGGGACCGTGACGGGCGGCAGCGAGGTCACTTCGGTGCCCGACACATCTTCCTCAAATGACAGTACGGGATCCGGGACGGAGCGTCCGCGGGAAAGCTCCGACAGTCTTACCGGTTCACATACGATAGGCGACTACACGGTCAAGGCGCGGTTTGAAATAAGAGAGAACGCCACCGGCACTTACGCCGAATACGAGGGAGAGATCACCGACGTCGAAGAGCTTCGGAAGGTCTGGACGATGCTTTGCGCCGCAGAGGCCGAAGCCCCCGAGGAATATCCCAAAGTGGACGGCGGGATGTCAAACAGCACTCACGAAGGGTACACTGCGGCTTCACTTACCCTTGTTCCGAAATGGGGAGGCCGAGAGGTAGTCATCAGCGACGGCATCGCCTACGAAAACGAAATGGTGGAAGGCGGCCCGAGGGTCATGGCCTTCAACGGGCTTACAACTCCCGGCGGGAACGTCTTCATTATGAAGGCCGCGGGCGAGTTCGACGGCTGGCTCACACGCTTCTGCACAGAAACTATCGTTCCCCGGGGAGAAATTGTCAAAAGGACCGAGCCGGAGACAAACAAAAATCCGTCTGTTGAGAATTCAAACGTGGTGCTTGTGAGCCGCTATTCCAACTGGGCGTGGAACGTCTATGACAAGGTGAGCTTCATCGACACCAAGGGAGATGTTTACTCCCTTACGCTGGCGGAGGACGAAGGCTACGACTATGAATGCCCGAAGCTCGAGGACCTGCTTCCGAGGCTTGAGGAAATGATCGCGGACGAAAACGTCAAGCCCGCGGGCAAGGTCAGCGAAGAAGAGATACAGGCGGTCAGGCAGCTGGGGGCGGAGATACCCGCCGACGCAAAAATGACCGAAGACAAAAGCGTGATGTGCGACGGCGGTCAGACCACTCTTTACGTCATCACGGATAAGATCATCGAGCTGAGAAGCATCGGTGACAACGAGCATGAGCTTGACGATCCCACGGCAAGAAAGCTGTGCGGGCTGTACGACTGGATGATAAAGAAAACAACATCGGGAAGCTGAAAACAACAGATAAAGGAGACATTGATATGAAACAGAAAAACACAAGGATGATCGCATTTGCAGCGGCAGTAATGATGGCGGCGGGAGCTTTAGTTTCCTGCGGATCGAAGGATGTAAACAGCGGACCGGTGACAAGCGATCAGAAATCGCACAACGAGGTTTCCTCGGCGGCAGGCCCCGACAGCACCGCAGACACCACAGCAAACAGCACCGTACAGTCTGAGCCGAATATTTCCACCACGGCAGGCCCCGACGGCGCAAAGGCGGAAGAGGAATACACAGCGGAAGCCTATGATATTCAGACCAACGATGCTGCGGGTTCGCCGATAAATCGGAGCATGACAGCAAATAAAGGCGGGGCAATGGCGCTTCAGGAGGCGGATGCCGAGGAATACTCGCAGCCCGAGGAGAACGGCTTCAAGCTGGTGAGCGCGGAACCCGTATCAACCTTCTCCACCGACGTGGACACCGCCTCTTACGCCAACGCCCGCAGGATGCTCACAAAGGGACAGAGAGTTTACCCCGAGTCGGTTAGAGCCGAAGAGTTCATCAACTATTTCAGCTACGACTATAAACAGCCCGAGGGCGACTGCCCTATCGCGCTTACCACCGAGCTTTCCGACTGTCCCTGGAACGAAAACTCCAAGCTGCTGCTGGTGGGCGTCCAGGCCAAGGATATAAAGCAGGAGACCAGGCCGGCGATGAACCTCGTCCTGCTGGTGGATGTCAGCGGGTCCATGAGCTCGAAGGACAAGCTGCCGCTGATGGTGTCCTCCTTCAAGATGCTGGCGAAGAATCTTGATGCCAACGACCGCATTTCCATAGTCACCTACTCCGGCGAGGAAAAGACCGTCCTTGACAGCGCCACGGGCGCGGAATACGATAAGATCGCCGCGGCTCTCGATTCCCTTGAAGCCAGCGGCTGCACCGCAGGCGAGGCGGGCATAAACATGGCCTACGCCCTGGCGGAGAAGAATTTCATAAAGGGCGGCAACAACCGCATCGTTATGGCGACGGACGGCGACCTTAACGTGGGCGTTTCCTCCGCCGAGGAGCTTACGGCTCTCGTTGAAAAGAAGCGGGAGGGCGGAGTTTTCCTCTCGGTGCTGGGCTTCGGCACCGGCAATCTCAAGGATTCCCGCCTTGAGGCTTTGGCCGACAACGGCAACGGGAACTATTCCTACATCGACTGCGAGCGCGAGGCCAAGAAGGTCCTTGTGTCCGAGTTGAACGGCACGCTTTACACCGTGGCAAAGGATGTCAAGGCGCAGATCGAGTTTGATCCCTCCGCAGTTGAGGCCTACAGACTGGTGGGCTATGAGAACAGGGCCCTCACCGCAGAAGATTTCACCGACGACAAGAAGGACGCCGGAGACATGGGCGCGGGACATTCCTCCACGGCGCTTTACGAGATCGTTCCCGTCAATGGCGTGCTGGGCTCTCAGGGAGCGGGCTTCCTGGAGCTTCAGGGCCGTGATGAGGGCGCCGCAGAGAATACACAGGCCGACAAGCTGCTGACAGTCAAGCTGCGTTACAAGCAGCCCGACGGCGACACCAGCGAAGAGATCACGGCTCCCGTGGCGGCGGCCGACTACGTTCAGAAGGCTCCCGCGAACCTGGCATTCGCAAGCTGTGCGGCAGAGTTCGCAATGTTCCTGCGTCAGAGCGAATACAGCAGTCTGACCCTTGATATGATAAAGTTCCAGCTCACCGACAACCTGCTGACCGACGAATACCGCAGGGAGTTCAAGGATATGATCTCAATGGCGGAGCAAAACTACACATACAACTGACGGCTAATGTCTGACAGTTGGTAAAAATAAAACGCTTCGGGGCGGGAGAAAACTCCTGCCCCGCTTTTTATAGCGTCATACTTTCGGCAAAATGTATATGTTTTTAATATTTATATTGTTAAATTATCTGAAATGTTAAAAAACTGCTTGCAATGTAAGAATAATAAGTGTATAATAGTTTGTGTATAGTGCTGTGAGAAAAACAGCATCCGATACCTGTTTGAGAGGAGAAGATCTATGCTTGAACAACTGAAGAAAAAAGTCTGCGAGGCAAACCTGCTTCTGCCGAAGTACGGCCTCGTGACATTTACCTGGGGCAACGTTTCCGGCGTGGACCGCGAGACCGGAGTTATGGTCATCAAGCCCTCCGGCGTGGAGTACGACGGGATGAAGCCCGAGGATATGGTCTGCGTCAGCCTTGAGACCGGCGAGGTGGTGGACGGGAATTACAGACCCTCCAGCGATACCCCCACGCATCTTGAATTATACCGCAAGTTCCCGGGGCTCGGCGGAGTCTGCCACACTCACAGCCGCTGGGCTGTTTCCTTCGCTCAGGCAGGCAAGGGCGTAGTACCCATGGGCACCACCCACGGAGATTATTTCTACGGTGAGATCCCCTGTACACGGGCTATGACCGACGAGGAGATAAAGGGCGAATACGAAAAGGAGACTGCCACCGTCATCATCGAGGCCTTTGAGGGCATCGACCCGCTGACGATACCCGCTGTGCTGGTAAGGAGCCACGGTCCCTTCACCTGGGGCAAGGGCCCCTTTGAGTCCGTTCACAACGCGGTTGTACTGGAGGAAGCGGCCTTCATGAACTTCCACGCACTGATGCTTAACCCCGAAGCAGGCAGGATGAACCAGGTCCTGCTGGATAAGCACTATCTCAGAAAACACGGCAAAAACGCCTATTACGGTCAGCGCTGACACAAGCGCGGGAATGTGACCGCACTTCAGCTTAAAGGCAAGGTCAATTTTATCACGGTCATCCGGCGCGGACGCTCTTAGGTGCGCGGCGTGATCTACAAAAGGAGAATGACAGATGATTTTCAAAAATCCTGTAGTCAAAGGCTTTTATCCCGACCCGAGCGTATGCTTCGCGGACGGAAAATACTATATGGTGTGCAGCTCGTTCCAGTATTTCCCGGGCGTGCCTCTGTTTGAGAGCGAAAACCTGGTCAACTGGAAGCAGATCGGCTATGTGCTGACACGCTCCAGCCAGGTGATGCTCGACAAGATCAATTCCTCCGGCGGAGTGTTCGCTCCCACCATACGCTACCATAACGGGCGTTTCTATATGGTGACTACCAACGATACCACCAATCAGAATTTCTATGTATACACCGACGATATCCACGGCGAATGGTCCGACCCGATCTATGTGGACCAGGGCGGCATCGACCCCTCGCTTTACTTCGAGAAGAACAAGTGCTACTTCATGTCCAACGGCGAGGACGATAACGGCGTCAGCGGCGTGGTCCAGGTGGAGATAGATATTGCCACAGGCAAGAAGCTCTCCGAGAGCAAGTGCATCTGGCAGGGCACCGGCGGACGTTTCCTCGAAAGCCCGCATCTCTACAAGGTCGGACGCTGGTATTACCTTATGGCGGCCGAAGGCGGCACCGAGTACGGCCACATGATAACCTGCGCAAGGTCGCGCTCCCTGTGGGGACGTTATTCCCGCAACCCCAACAACCCGGTGCTCTCCAACCGGAACAAGGCCCCGTATATAATCCAGGGCATAGGCCACGGCGATCTTATCCAGGATCCCAACGGCGACTGGTTCATCCTCAGCCTGGGCTTCAGACAGATCCACCTGTGGATGCCTTTCCACAATCTGGGACGCGAGGTATTCCTCACACCCGTCCGCTTCGGTGAGGACGGCTGGTTCACCGCCGGCGCCGACGGCACCACTGAGGAGACCTTTGAGATCAAGGGCGATTTCCAGCAGGAGGAAAAGAAGCACTACACCTTTGAGAACACCAGCTGGAAGATCGACTGGTCCTATATGCGCAAGCCGGACTTCAAGAAGTATGAGCTCAGCTGGAACAAGGCCACACTCTACGGCACGGACATCAATCTTGAAGAGGCCGATTCACCCACTTTCCTGGCTATGCGTCAGAAGGAATTCAACTTCTATATGTCCATAGACATGAAGATCAGCGATTTTGAGGACGCCACCCGCAGAGGCGAGGCAGGCATCACCGTCTATATGTGCGAAAACGAGCACTATGACATCGCCGTAAGAAAGACCGAAGACGGCCAGGGCTGGGAGGCCGTGCTCAAGCTCAACATCGGCGGTATCAAGCATATCCAGAAGGCGATACCCATAAAGGGCGACAAGGTGAAGCTGCTTGTGGCGGCGGATAATTTCAGCTACAACTTCTCCTTCAAGGATGAAGGTGACAACGTAGCCAAGCCTTTGGGCTACGGCTATGCGAAATATCTGACCAGCGAGGTATCCGGCGGCTTTACGGGAGTTATGCTGGGAATGTACGCTATCGGCAAGTGCAAGGCGGAGTTCGACACCTTCGATCTGGATTACAGATAAAAACCAACTTAAAAGCGGCAGAGCGATCTGCCGCTTTTTTTTGAAGGAACACCCTTTACGGTCCACATCAAAATATGGTAAAAAAACGACATTTTCAGACAATTGTAAATTTTCGGTTATTCTTTTAATGCCATTTTCATAACATTGTCGAAACAAAGCGTAAATCATCAGAAAAACGCTTGATTTTATCCTTCCGGTCCGATATACTGAGTATTATCATTTTTTACTGGAGGATAAACTATGAAACAGGAAATCATTGTACTTTCCGGCGACCCATTCGTTGTGGAAATTGCGCGTTCTGTCACGGGAGAGGGCTTCGCTGAGATCTTCGAGGCGGATAACGGACTTGAAAGCGCCTGCGCGGACGCAGTCATCCGGAAAGCGGATGCTCTGCTGTTCGCAGGGACCGAAGAGGACGTCAAGCTGGCTAAGAGGATCTTCGGCTCCTTCGGGCAGGCATCGACGGTGTTCGTGCTGGCCGAAAACGACGAAGAGCTTGCGCATCTCCACGAGCTGGGCAGTTCGGTATGCATTCCGCTCAGCAGGCGGTCCGATGCGGCAGGCTCCGCAAGGTTCATCGTGACAAATCTGAAGATCATAGCGGAAAGGCGGATGGAATCCGAACGGAAGGCGCTTAGCGTCTATGTCACCAATCTGCTGATGAAGGGACGCATCAACGCCGGTCACAGCGGCTTCAGCCTGCTGCGGGACGCGATAGTCTACTGCGTCGAGAACCGAAGCTGTACCGCCGCCCTCGGGAAAGAGGTCTACCGGGAGATAGCCAGGAACAACAGCATGACTCCGGCTTCCGTTGAGCGGAACATCAGAACGAGCATCGACCGCTGCTGGAAGCTGGACCCGGAGCATTTCTGCGCGGGATTTTTCGGCAGTCCCAGCACCGCGCTGAGGGAAAAGCCCACCGCCAAGGAATTCATCTCCACACTGGCGGAAAGGGTGGCTCTCGAATTCGGCTGATCCCGGCGGGAGAGAATAGTCAAAACGCACAAGCCGAAGCCGTCCCGATTGTACGATGTGACAAATTTTTCCTTGGGGTATTGACACTTCCCCAAGGGCAGATGTTAAAGTAGAGGCAGAAACCAGAGATTAGAGGTCGGGAAATTGAAGATCAAGGAAGTTTGCAAAAAAACGGGGCTGACCGAAAAGGCCGTCAGATACTATGTGGAAAGCGGACTTGTCACCCCGGAGGAATACACCCAGCGGGGTCGGACCTTCCGCGAATACAGCGAGGAGGACGCCGAGGCTCTGCGGAACGTCAGCATCCTGCGGCACATCGGGCTTTCGGTGGAGGAGATAAGGTCCGCGGAGGGCGGAAGTGCGGAGAAGGTCATGGAAGGCTTTCTGCGGGACCTCGGAAGTGAGGTCGAGCAGAAGCAAAAGCTGCTGGCGGCCCTCGAAGCCGAGGACTGGTCCAAGGCGGGAGATGCGGCGGGGCTGGCGCGGATCATCGGGCAGGCCACCCGTGCGGAGCCTGCTCAGCCGGATTTCTCCCGGTTCAACGACAGCACGGAGTACACCGACGATCTGCGGGCCTTTGAGGAGCGCTCCTTTGAGCGGGAGCAGCAGTATCGCCGGGGAGCCCGTGCGGGGCTGATCGTGACGGCGGCGCTGCTTTTCGGCTCGGTCATGGCGCTGACGAACCTTATAGGCATCCTTCTTTTCGTGGCTGCGTCCTTAGCGGCGATAGGTCTGCGCTCGGACTACATAGGGTTTTACCGTCTGATGTGTCTGACGGGGGCAATAGCCGACGGCATTGCCTTCGGGCGGGCCTTTGCATCCCTTGAGGACAAGAACATAGCGGCGCAGCTGTTTTCCTCGGTCAAAGCGGAATCGGGGCTGCTGCCCTGTCTGCTGTACCTTGGTGCGGTGATCGCCCTTCTCGGTTCGCTGGCGATGCTGCTGACGAACAAGCCTCTGCTGGAATATCTGGGTGACAGGCAATAAAGTGCGGAAAAAGTGAATTATCTCTTCATATAACAGAAAGCAAGATCAGACTATGTGTAAAAAGAGAAAGAAAGGAGACCAACATGAGGATCACCGATAAGATAGACCTGCTCTATCCCGGCGGGGAGGCGCGGGTCTATGCCGAGGAAAGGCGGAAGACGCAGTCTGAGCTGCCGCAGGCACATCTTGAGGACCTGGAGGCCTACCGCACCGCCGTACAGCTTCTGCCGCGCCAGCCCGAGACCGTCATGAACCTTATGCGGGAATTCTCCGACGACATCCCCACTCTCAACTACCGTCTGGACTGCCTGGAGGACCACCTTAACGAAACGCGCCTTGCCGACGAGCTTCGGCCCGTTATGCGGCGGCTCTCCGACAACAACACCGCCCTGGGCGAACTGCGGGGGAAGGCGGATTCCTTTATGGAGATCAACCTGCGGATGCGCCAGCTGGAGGAATTCGTCCGCTGTGTCGAGGACATCAAAAAGCTGTGGGGGAAGATCGGCAAGCGTATACGCTCCGCGGCGATGAAGGGCCTCTTTGAATGCTTCTGCGGACTGGACAGCGACCCCGACTACCTTGAAATGAAGGAAGAACTGGCCCAGCTCTCGGAGGTGTTCGGACATACGGTCCGAAGCGTGCGCATCGGCATCAACTTTACCCACGGGATGATACCCGAATCCTGCGGGCTCATCGAAGTTTCGGACGACAAGGTCTATCCCAGAAGCGGCATCCTCGACAAGCTGATATTCCGAAGCTATGAAGGTCACGAGCAGTTCATCGGCGAGGAGCATACCAACTCTGCGGTGCAGAATCTTCCTCCCGACCTGGACACGGCGCTGTTCAAGGCCCTCGGCAAGTACACCCGCGAGTTCGCGGGGCGCATCGCAGACGCGCTCAACGCCCGAAGGAAGCTGTTCCTTGAGGACATAGGCATCCTCGAACATCAGCTGGACCTTTACGAAGGAGCGGCGCGGATGGTGAGATACGTCCGCTCACGGGGGCTGGAAATGTGCCGTCCCGAACTGCTCCCCGCCGACCAGCGGCGCACGCACATCGAAGGGCTTTTTGATCCTCTGCTGTTCCGGCAGGCGGCAAACGCGGACTATTCCGCGTCGGGGGAGAAGCTGATCGTCACCAACAGCCTCACCCTCGATAACAACGCGGGCTTCAAGCTGGTGACGGGAGTGAACGCCGGCGGCAAGACCACCTTTGCCCGAGCCTTCGGGATGTGCCGTCTGCTGGCGCAGTGCGGACTTTACGTCCCGGCGTCAAAGGCGGAGCTTTCGGTCTGCGACCACATCTTCACCCATTTTCCGAAAGAGGAAACTGCGGGGATAAACACTTCCCGCTTCACCGAAGAAGTGAGACAGCTGGCGGAGATCTGCCGGAGCATCACTCCGCACTCGGCGGTAATAATGAACGAATCCCTGCAAAGCACCACGCCGGAGGAATGTCTGGAGATCGCGGCGATACACCTGGAGATCATGGCGGCGGCGGGAGTCACAGGGCTTTACGTGACGCATCTCAACTCCCTCTACAAGCGTTTCGGGGAGATCAACGGGAAGGGTTATCCGACGAAGCTGGGAAGCCTTGTTTCCGTCCCCGACGAAGTCACGGGGCAAAGCACCTACCGCATGACGGAGCGTCCGCCCCTGCCGCAGAGCATGGCGGCGGCAGTCTACATGAAGTACGGTGCCAAGCTGGAAGAGGTCGTAAAGCGCTTTGCGTAATACACACAAAGCGGCAGGGGCCGCACAAAGCAGAAAATCCAAACGCGAAGCGCGTTAAAAGTTTCGGTCAAGCCTTTTCCAAAGGCTTGCGGGTCAAGGGCAGAGCCCTTGCAGGGCGTGGGACAGCGTCCCACTCGGCGCGTCAGCGACGACCCCCGGCGCTGCACAAGAAAAGAGTAGGGAAACGAAGAAGTTTCTCTACTCTTTTTTGTGTGGACAAATCATACTCAGCGCCGGGAAAAGGTGTCCTCCTGCACTCGCAGGAAACAGCGAGGGAGCGGATTCACGCTTGCGTGAATTTTTTCACGCTTGCGTGAATTTTTTCACGCTTGCGTGAATTATCGACCGAGCGTCTTTCCGTCCCCCGACGAGCCAAAGTGAGGGGCTTTCTGCTACGCCCAAAACGTGGGAGCAGAATCACAACATAGGCTCCCGCCCGATTTCGGGGGCTTTCCGGTTGCCCCCGAACCCCTTCGGGAATGCACTTTTCCCTACAAAGTGCAGAACTGCACAAATACTATTCATTATTCATTACTTCTGCCCCCGCGCAGCGTGAACTAAAAAAAGTAGTTAAGGATTATTTAATAATTTCCTTGCTATACTGTAACCACAGAAAGGAACAAAGGTTACGGGAGGGCACGGAAATGTTTTTTCATATTCTGAAAAAAGACCTGAAACGGAAAAAGACCATGAACATCATCGTGGTGCTGTTCGTGGTGCTTTCGGCGATGTTCGCATCGTCCAGCGTGAACAATATCGTCACGGTCATGGGCGGCATTGATAACTTCATGGAAAAGGCCGGCATCGCGGATGTAAATTATTACTTCATCACTATCGAAAAAGGCGAGGGCGACACCCTCACTCCTAAGCTGGAGGCCGAGCCTTCCGTTACGGATATAATGAAAGAGACGGTCATCTTCAACCACGCCTCGGATATTACTCAGAACGGCGAAAAGGTCATGGATTACACCAACGCCTCCGTGATCCAGAAGATCGGCGAGGTCGATGTAAAATACTTCGACGAGGATAATAATGTTATAGAAAACGTCCCCGAGGACGGCGTTTATATCTCCAGCGCCCACCCCGGAAAGGCGGGCCTTGAGATCGGCGATATGCTGGACATCAAGGCCGGAGACCACAGCGTAAGGCTGAAATTCTTAGGCCGCGCCAAGGATGCTATGCTGGGCTCCAACTTTATGAACAACCCCCGTCTGCTGGTGAACGACAAGGTCTTTGAGGACTTCTTCAGCGACGAGAGCGCGACGAAATATTCAGGCGGCGTGTACTACGTCAAGACCACTGATAAAAACGCCGTCGCGGAAGCCACCTCCACTGATATATCGGTGAGCTTCGCGGCGGAGGATACGGTCATCACCACCACCTACATCATGGAGATCCTTGTGGCGGCAATGCTGCTGATAGTTTCGGTAGTGCTGATACTTGTGGCCTTTGTGGTGCTTCGGTTCACCATAGGCTTCACCATAGCGGAAGAATTCCGTGAGATCGGAGTCATGAAGGCTATCGGACTGAAAAACCGCTCCATAAGGTCCCTTTACCTTGTAAAGTATCTGGGAATGGCAATAGTCGGCGCGGTGATCGGCTGCATCCTGGGCTTCCCCTTCGGAAAGATGATGCTGGGCTCCGCGGAGCAGTCAATGGTGCTGGGCAATAACAGCTCCGTGATGATCGGTGCCGCCGCTGCGGCAGCAGTAGTAGTTTTCATCCTGCTCTTCTGTTACAGATGCACAAGAAAGATCAAGAAGCTCTCCCCGATAGACGCGGTCAGAAACGGTCAGACAGGCGAGCGCTTCCGCAGGCGCAGCATAATGTCCCTCGGGAAAAGCAAACTCGGCGCAGGCGGGTTCCTCCCGGCCAACGACGTTATCTCTCAGCCCAGGCAGTTCGGCATAATGACGCTGATCTTCACCCTTTGTATGCTGCTGGTGATGATACTTGCCAACACCGCCAATACCCTTGCCAGCGATAAGGTGCTGGTCACCCTCGGTGTTACAAGAAGCGACATCTACTACAACGACGTTGCCGTAAATATGGAGATCATGGGCGGCAGAGATTACAGAGAATACATTGACGAATGCGAAAAGAAACTCTCCGACGCAGGCATCCCCGGAAAGATCAAGAACGAGACCATATTCACCGTACCTGCGGAATTCGGCAGCGTAAGACAGAAGATCTCATCACTTTGGTGCGAGGACACCGACACCGCCGATTACGTCTACGAGCGGGGCACTCCCCCGCAGAACGCTCACGAGTTTGCTGCAACTCAGCAGATCTGCGACAAGTTCGGCTTCGACATCGGCGACAAGGTAAAGCTCACCATCGGCGGCAAGACTGAGGAATACCTGCTCACGGCAGTGTTCCAGAGCATGAACAATCTCGGCGAGGTGGCCCGTCTGCATCAGGACTTACCGATGAAATACTCCGACGGTACCAGCGCATTTGCTTTCCAGATCGACTTTGACGATCATCCCGACGCAGAGGAGATCGAAGCCCGCAAGGACAAGGTCAAGGAACTCCTCAACGCCGACAAGGTGTTCAACGCAGCGGAATTTGCCGACGACTGCACCAACTCCGCCGCGGCTATCTCGGCGGTAAAGGATCTGGTGCTTATCATCTCCATGGTGATAATCGTGCTGATCGCGGTGCTGCTGGAACGTTCCTTCATCGCTAAGGAAAAGCCCGAGATCGCGCTGATGAAGGCTCTCGGCTTCAAGGACAGGAACATCATCTTCCAGCACACAATGAGGTTCGTCATCGTGGGCGTTATCTCGGGAATACTGGCCTGCGCTCTTTGCCTGCCTCTCACCAAGCTGGCTATCGACCCGATCTTCGGGATCATGGGCGCCTCCGCCGGCATCGACTACGAGATCAAAGCCGGTGAGGTCTTCGGGATCTACCCGATACTGATAACAGCGGTCATCGCGGCAGCGGTATTCTTCACGGCGCTCTACACCAAGACTGTCAAGTCGTCGGATACGGCAAACATTGAATAACAGCGGATAACTTCACTATCAAATATCCAATAATATATCGGAGGAATCAATATGAACACAATTCTCGAAGTCAAGGACCTCTGCAAGACATATATCGTAAACAAGCATCAGAACAACGTGCTGAAAAACGTCAGCTTCACTGTTTCGGAGGGCGAGATCATCGCGGTCATGGGGCCTTCGGGCTCCGGCAAGTCCACACTGCTCTACACTGTTTCCGGCATGGACGAAATGACCTCCGGCGAGGTGAGCTTCCGCGGGAAGGATATGTCCAAGATGAAAAAGGATGAACTGGCGGAGCTTCGGCTGGACGAAATGGGATTCATCTTCCAGCAGATGTATATGCTCAAAAATCTGACCATTCTCGATAATATCATCCTGCCGGCGGTGCGCTCGAATAAAAGCACTGCTTCCCGCAAGGAAAAGCAGCAGCGCGGCCTCGAGCTGATGAAGAAGCTGGGCATCGGCGATCTTGCGGACAACGACATCAACGAGGTCTCCGGCGGACAGCTCCAGCGCGCCTGCATCGCCCGGAGCATGGTGAACTCCCCTTCAATGATCTTTGCAGACGAGCCCACCGGCGCTCTCAACCGCACCTCCTCCGAGGAAGTCACCGACGAGCTTATCCGGCTCAACAGCGAAGGCACCACGGTATTGATGGTGACTCACGACTCCCGGGTAGCTGCTAAATGCGACCGCGTCCTCTACATCGTGGACGGCAGCATCAAGGACGAGATCTCTCTCGGAAAGTACACTGGGCCTTCCTCCCTCCGGGACCGGGAAAGGACCCTCAACAACTGGCTCATGGACCTGGGCTGGTAAAACAGCAAAACGAAAAACCGCATCCCCGCTGTTTTGCGGAAGGATGCGGTTTTTTCAATTGTCCTGCAGGGCATTTGCAAAGGCGATGAACTGCTCCATAGTGAGCTGCTCGGGACGGACGCTCTCCGGCAGGCCCGCTGATGCGATAGCTTCGGCCACACGGCTTTTCGGAAGTCCCAGGCCGGAGGCCGCGGAGTTGGCAAGGGTCTTGCGGCGCTGAGAGAAGGCCGCCCGCACCGTTTTGAAGAAGAAGGCCTCGTCGGTCACTCCCGGAGGCGTTTCCTCACGGAGGCTGAAGCGCACCACGCAGCTGTCCACGTTCGGGGAGGGCATAAAGCTGCCCCGGGAAACATTGAAAAGCAGCTCCGGCTCGGAGAAATACCGCACCGCCACCGTTACCGCTCCGGCATCCCGGGTGCCGAGGGGCGCACAAAGCCGCTGCGCCGCCTCCTTCTGAACCATGACCGTCACCGTTCTGACAGGCAGGCGCTTTTCCAGCAGCATCATAATAATGGGCGAGGTGATGTAGTAAGGCAGATTGGCGCAGACCGCCACCTCAAGGCCCGGGAATTCTTCTTCGATCAGCTGTCGCAGGTCCACGTTCATAACGTCGTCATTGATGATCTTCACGTTGCGGTGTTCGGACAGAGTTTCGGCCAGCACGGGCATCAGCCGGCTGTCGATCTCGATCGCCACCACCTTATCGGCACGCTTTGCCAGCTCATTGGTGAGGACGCCAATGCCGGTGCCGATCTCGATGATGCCGAAGCCCTTCCGGGCGTTGCCCTGCTCGGCTATCCTCGGGCAGACCGAAGGATTGACGAGAAAGTTCTGTCCCAGCGCCTTTGAAAAGGTGAAGCCGTGCTTCGACAGTATCTCCTTGATAGTACCGATATTTGAAAGCCCGTCCATTCCGCGCCCCCCTTTATTTGACAGTCGGTTTGTATTATTATATCACGGCGGCGGGCGGGTGTCAATGCCTGCACTTCGGGAGACAGGACTTCTCTGTCGGATAATTGCTTCTCGTTTACATCTGGTTATCTATTTGTTCAAAGTAAGTTTACATCTGTATGTAATAAATATCCGTAAGTAAACAAATGATAACATCAAAATATGAAACAAAAGGGGCGGGTAAAATGAAAACGAAAAAAACCTTGTCACTGGCGGTCTCACTGGTGCTTGCAATGGGCGGAGCAGCGATGCTGCCTGAGGATGCCGCTCCGGCGGGCGGAGTCATCTCCGTCAGCGCCAACGATATCGTCACCGACGATTTTGTCTTCTGAATCAATCCCAGACAGAACTGCGTCGAGGTGACTGATCACACCGGTCCCGGAGGATACGTTGAGGTGCCCGGGATAGTCAACGATTTCCGGATCGTCAGAAAGATCAGCGGCGGAGCCTTTGAACCCAACAACGGCGAGGCCAACAAAACAGCGATCACCGGCGTACAGCTGCCGGACACTATTGATTTTATCGGAAATTTTGCTTTCGGCAGATGCGAGAATCTCGAAAGCATCAACCTTCCCGAAGGGCTGACGGAGATCGGGACCCGCGCCTTTGAATGGTGCAAAAAGCTGAACGGCATAGTCTTTCCCTCCACCCTGAAAAAGATCGGGAGCGAGACCTTTACATACTGCGAATCACTGACGGGCATCACTCTTCCAAAGACGCTTGAAAGCATAGGCACGGGTCTATTCTCACGCTGTCAGAGCCTGTCCTCCGTCACCATTGAAAAAGGCGGTCTCGCAAGTCTCCCGAAGGAGTGCTTCAAAGGCTGTACGGCTCTGAAAAAGATCTCGATCCCGGGAAGCGTGAAGGAGATCGGCGACGAGGCGTTTTCCCGCTGCTCGGCTCTGTCCTCGGTGACGCTTGCGAAGGGCGTGACGAAGCTGGGCGTCAGAGTTTTTAACGAGTGTCCGATCAAAAAGATCACCATTCCGAAAAGCGTTACCGAGATCGGCGACCACGCCGTAGGCTTTGACTACAACAGCCAGTTTTTCCAGTACACCAAGCACGAGGACCTTGTGATACGGGGATATATGGGCTCTGCCGCAGAGAAATACGCAGAGCTCCACGGCTTTGCCTTTGAGCCCGTGGACCCATACGAGCTTGGGGACGTCAACAAGGACCGCTCGGTGAATATGAAAGACGTCGCCATGTTCCAGCGGGGCATCAACGGCTGGACCGACATCGTCCTCGATCCGAAAGTCTGCGATATGAACGGCAGCGGCAGCGTCAATATGAAGGACCTCACCAGTTTACAGAGGAAGGTCAACGGCTGGAAAAGCTGACGAATAAAAACTCCGCCTCCGTGCAATACTATCTCTAAGGCACATTGCCTTGACGATAAACGCACGGAGGTTTGTTATGTTTGCAAGATATTCCCGCGGAGGCGACCTTCCCCCGATGATGCGCGACAGCCTGCTGGCCGACGAAACAGCTGCGGCGGCCTTCAACGCTCTCAGCGACACGGCTCAGCAGTCCGTCACCGAGGTCTGCGCGTCCATGTCCTCAAAGGCGCAGATAGACGAATACATCGCTCTGACGGACAATTTTCTCTTTACCGACATCTGTTCCCCCGACCCCGACACCAAGCTGCTGTGAAATCGCGGGCGGGTGTTGTGAATCGTGCATTAAAAATGCCCCTTGCGTTAATACAAATTTTATATTATTTCGTGTTGATTTTTCATAGGAAATATAGTAAAATATAGATGTAGAAAACGGGACGGAGGGGAACGGAATGTCTTATATGCAGACTGTCAGAAGTTCGTATCTCCCGCGCTCAGGTGCGGCTTGCTTAACGTCGCCTTGTTTTTCCGCCCGCACTGTAATTATACGCTGACGACCGCGCTTTTGCTGCGGTTTTATTTTTTTGATATGGAGGAAGGTCTATGAAAAAGGTTGCAGTCATCATGGGCTCGGACAGCGATTTCCCCATTGTTTCCAAGGCAGTCGCTGAGCTCAAGGCTTACGGAGTCCCCTTTGAGTGCCGTGTCATGAGCGCTCACAGAACGCCCTCCGCCGCCTGCGATTTTGCTTCGTCGGCAAGGGACGAAGGCTTCGGCGTCATCATCTGCGCGGCAGGCATGGCGGCACATCTTGCAGGCGTTTTCGCAGGACACACTACCCTGCCCGTCATCGGCATACCGATGAAATCCGCCGCCCTCGACGGCATGGACGCATTGCTCGCCACGGTCATGATGCCCCCGGGAGTACCCGTTGCCACGGTAGGCATTGACGGCGCCAAGAACGCCGCTCTGCTGGCGATACAGATCCTGGCGGTCTCGGACGAGGCGCTGGCAAAGAAGCTCTCCGACGAGAAACAGAAAATGGCCCAGGGCGTTTACGCCAAGGACAAGGCCCTCCAGGAGAAGCTGGAGATGCTGTGATCTTCAATGCACAACATATGGGAATAATACAATAACATAATTCAGGAGGAAATCAAAATGTCAAACGTAACAAAAGGCGCACAGCTCTATGAAGGCAAGGCTAAGAAAGTATTCGCAACAAGCGATCCCGATCTCGTGATCGTTGACTACAAGGACGACGCTACCGCATTCAACGGCGTGAAGAAGGGCACTATCACCGGCAAGGGCGTCATCAACAACAAGATGACCAACTTCATGTTCAGAATGCTGGAAAAGGAAGGCGTTCCCACCCATTTCGTTGAGGAGCTATCCGACAGAGAAACTCTCGTCAAGAAGGTTTCTATCGTTCCTCTCGAGGTCATCATCAGAAACGTTGCCGCCGGTTCCTTCTCCAAGAGAATGGGCGTCGAGGAAGGCAAGGCTCTGCTCTGCCCGATCCTTGAGTACAGCTACAAGAACGACGATCTGGGCGACCCCTTCATCAATGACTACTACGCTCTGGCTCTCGGCCTCTGCACCAAGGAAGAGCTGGACACCATCGCTAAGTATGCCTTCAAGGTAAACGAGTTCATGGTGAAGTTCTTCAAGGGCATCGGCGTTGACCTTATCGACTTCAAGATCGAGTTCGGCAAGACCTCCGACGGCACTATCATCCTGGCCGACGAGATCAGCCCCGACACCTGCCGCTTCTGGGATTCCAAGACCCACGAGAAGCTGGATAAGGACCGTTTCCGCAGAGATATGGGCGGCGTAGAGGAAGCTTATCAGGAAATGATGAAGCGCATCGGTCTCTGATACTGTACGTTTAGTTGATAACAATAAAGGGGAATATTATTCTATGAAAAGTTTTTCCGAAAGCTACAAGGCCGCGGGCGTTGACGTTACCGCCGGCTATAAGGCAGTTGAGCTGATGAAGCAGCACGTTGCAAGGACAATGACAAGCGGCGTCCTCAGCGGGATCGGCGGCTTCGGCGGACTGTTCGAGCTGGACCTTGAGGGCATTAAAAAGCCCGTCCTCGTTTCGGGCACCGACGGCGTAGGCACCAAGCTGAAGATCGCGTTCCTTATGGACAAGCACGACACCGTGGGCATCGACTGCGTGGCAATGTGCGTCAACGATATTATCTGCTGCGGTGCAAAGCCGCAGTTCTTCCTGGACTATGTGGCCTGCGGCAAGAACATCCCCGAGAAGATCGCCGAGATCGTTTCGGGCGTGGCCGAGGGCTGCGTTCAGTCGGGGGCGGCGCTTATCGGCGGCGAGACTGCCGAAATGCCCGGCTTCTATCCCATTGACGAATACGATCTGGCCGGCTTTGCGGTGGGCGTCGTGGACAAGGACAAGATCCTCAAACCCGACACTCAGAAGGCCGGGGACGTACTGATCGCGATCAAGTCCAGCGGCGTACACTCCAACGGCTTCTCGCTGGTGAGAAAGGTGTTCACCGTCAACGAGCAGAACCTGGCAAGGCACTACGCCGAGCTGGGCACGACTCTGGGCAACGTCCTGCTGACACCTACAAAGATCTACGTCAAGGCGATAATGAATCTGATAGACAAGGTCACCGTCAAGTCGGTATCGCATATCACCGGCGGCGGCTTCTACGAGAACATCCCGCGTTCGCTGCCGAAGGGCATTTCCGCGAAGATCGAAAGAAGCGCAGTTCAGGTACTGCCTATCTTTGACCTTATCATGCACACGGGCAACATCCCCGAGAGGGATATGTTCAACACCTTCAACATGGGCGTCGGCATGATCGTCTGTGTTGATAAAAACGATGCGGACAAGGCGATCGCTGCTATCAAGGAGGCCGGCGAGGAGGCTTATGTCCTCGGTGAGCTCTGCGACAGCGACGAGGGCGTTATCATCTGCTGATAATTCATAGGAGGGTGGATATTCTTCGCCCTCCTTGTTTTAAAACGGGAGACAGTCAATGCAGATCAAGAATGAAAAGCTAAGGATATTCCTGCGGCGCAAGGGGCAGTATTTCATCGGCGGAGCGCTGGTGGCGGCCTTCATCGGGCTGATGATCCTCGGGATGAACAAAAGCGTCTTGATCGGGGACGATTACATAAGCACCAAAAAGGTACAGGAGAAGATTGAGGATAAAATCGAAGAGCAGTTCGGCAGCACCTCCGAAGCCAAGGATGACATCTGGGACAGGTATTACGGGCTGAATGATCTGGGACTTCGGTATGACGCACATATCGCCGATCTTGACGGGGAGATGTTCATCTACGCCGTGGAATTTGACCGGGCCGTGGATGACAGTGTCATCAAGGAGCTTAACGAGCAGATCGAGAAAAAATGCGGCAAGCCCTCCCAGGACAACCGGTACGGCGAGTACAGCATCCAAAAGACCGGCGAAAAGAGCCTTACCGTAATGCTCGACCTCGGCAGTGCCACAGACACCAAGGCGATCACAGGCATTTTCAAGGCGCTGAACGACATCGACGGGGTGACAAAGGCCGTAACCAACGGACAGAGCGGCTTTGGTCAGAAATACAGTGACCTCAACGTTCCCGATGCGAACGCAAAGGACGAAGACGAATCCGCCAAGGCCTGGGAGGATTACAGGATCAGCCTGAAAGATCACTTTGACGGCCTCGGGCTCTCCTTCCCCGTGGACTGCCGGCAGCTGGGGACGGCCTTTACGCTGAAGATCAGCTTTAACAATGAGCCCGATCAGACAACAGAGGACGCCCTCAAAGAAAAGCTGGGCGTACTCCTCGATTCGGAGAAAAGGACATGGTCGGTATTTCTCCTTCCCGAGGAAGAGGGCAACATCGCCGCGCTGACAGTCGATGCCAAAAATTTCAGATATGTCTATCCCCCGGAGGGGTGCGAGTTGTGCGACGCTCTGCTGAAATTGCTGGACAGCGGCTTCAAGGACGTCAAAGAGGTTATGATCTACTGAGGTGAATAAGCTATGAAAAATATTATCGTGCTCGTTTCCGGCGGCGGGACGAATTTGCAGGCGCTTATCGACGCGCAGGGCAGAGGGGAGATAAAGGGCGGCAGGATAACCTGCGTGATCTCCTCCAACCCCAAGGCCTTTGCCCTTGAACGGGCGGAAAAGGCAGGGATACCTGCGGTGGTGATCCCCCGGAAGGAATATGCGGACAGCAAGGCTTACAGCGAAGCGATACTCGCGGAGCTTAACAGACAGCAGGCCGATCTTGTGGTGCTGGCGGGCTTTATGACAATACTGGACGAATGCGTCACCGCGGCCTATCCCTACAAGATAATCAACGTTCACCCGGCGCTTATACCCAGCTTCTGCGGCGAGGGCTTCTACGGGCTGAAGGTCCATGAGAAGGCGCTGGAATACGGCGTGAAGGTCTCGGGGGCGACGGTGCATTTCGTCAACGAAAAAGCCGACGCGGGAGCGATAATCCTGCAAGGCACCGTGGCGGTGGAGAACAATGATACCCCGGAGGTCCTCCAGCGCAGGATAATGGAAAACGTGGAATGGAAGCTGCTCCCGAAAGCGGTCTCCCTCTTCTGCGAGGGCAGGATAACCGTCAAGGACGGGAAAGCATATGTGGACTTAATGGATAATTGATAGTTGATAGTTGATAATGCCGGCGGTCCGCAGAAGGGACCCGATTCATTATCAACTATCCATTATCAACTGTCAATTCTATAAATCGGAGGTTGAAACGAATGAAAACTATGGACATCTACGCGGCTCTGAGAGCCAACAGCTATCCCGGGCGCGGGATAATCATCGGCAGGAGCGCCGACGGCAAGAGCGCCGTGACCGCCTACTTCATCATGGGCAGGAGCGTGAACAGCCGCAACCGCGTGTTCACCGAGACCGAGGACGGCATCAAGACCGAGGCCGCCGATCCCTCGAAGCTCTCCGACCCGCATCTGATAATCTACTCCCCCGTCCGCGTGCTGGGGAACAAGACCATTGTCACCAACGGCGACCAGACCGACACGATCTACGAGCTTATGGACAAGCAGCAGACCTTTGAGCAGTCCCTGCGCACACGCACCTACGAGGACGACGCTCCCAACTACACTCCCCGCATCTCCGGCATCATGCACGTGGGCGAGGGGAAATACAACTACGCTATGAACATCATCAAGTCCGCTGACGGCAACCCCGACTGCGTTGAGCGCTTCACCTACACCTACACCGCTCCGCTGGCCGGCGTGGGACATTTCATCCACACCTACATGGGTGACGGCTCTCCCCTGCCCAGCTTTGAAGGCGAGCCGGAGAAGATCAGCATCCCGGACAGCATTGAAGAATTCTCCAAGGGCCTGTGGGACGCCCTCAACGAGGACAACAAGGTATCGCTGTTCGTGAGATATATCGACATCGAAAGCGGCAAGGCAGAAACTGTCGTTATCAATAAGTATAAGAAGGCATAAGGAGGAATAGCAATGTCAAACGAAATGTTATTAAAATACGGCTGCAATCCCAATCAGAAGCCCTCGCGGGTGTTTATGGCAGACGGCTCGGAACTGCCTATCGAGGTCCTCAACGGCAAGCCCGGCTACATCAACCTTTTGGATGCCTTCAACGGCTGGCAGCTGGTGCGTGAACTGAAAAAGGCCACGGGTATGTGCGCCGCCACATCTTTCAAGCACGTTTCCCCGGCAGGTGCCGCTGTGGGCAGGCCCCTTTCCGACACTTTGAAGAAGATCTACTTCGTTGACGATCTGGGCGAGCTTTCGCCCCTGGCCTGCGCTTACGCCAGAGCAAGAGGCGCCGACAGAATGTCCTCCTACGGCGATTTCATCGCACTTTCGGATGTCTGCGACGTTCCCACCGCGAAGATGATCCAGCGCGAGGTCTCCGACGGCATCATCGCTCCCGGCTACACCGACGAGGCGCTGGAGATACTCAAGTCCAAGAGAAAAGGCACCTACAACATCATCAAAATAGACGAGAACTACAAGCCCGCACCCGTTGAGACCAAGCAGGTCTATGGCGTGACCTTCGAGCAGGGACGCAACGAGCTGGACATCAACAAGGAACTGCTCTCCAACATCGTCACCGACAACAAGGACATCCCCGCCGACAAGCTGGAGGATCTGATGATCTCCCT
Source organism: Ruminococcaceae bacterium FB2012 (assembly GCA_900104495.1). GTDB lineage: Bacteria > Bacillota > Clostridia > Oscillospirales > Ruminococcaceae > FB2012. Next base: position 66,837 of record FMXS01000017.1, read on the forward strand.
TATCACTCTGAAATACACCCAGTCCAACTCGGTATGCTATGTCAAGGACGGACAGGCTATCGGCATCGGCGCGGGCCAGCAGTCGAGGATCCACTGCACACGTCTTGCCGGAAACAAGGCGGATATCTGGTGGCTGAGACAGCACCCGAAGGTTCTCGGTCTGCAGTTCGTTGACAATATCAGAAGACCCGACCGCGACAACGCTATCGACGTTTACATCTCCGATGAATATATGGACGTGCTTGCCGACGGCGCCTGGGAGAACATCTTCAAGGTAAAGCCCGAGGTCTTCACCAAGGAAGAGCAGAAGGAATGGCTTGCAAAGAACACCGACGTTTGTCTCGGCTCGGACGCTTTCTTCCCCTTCGGCGACAACATCGAGAGAGCGAAGAAGTCCGGCGTTATGTATATTGCCGAGCCCGGCGGCTCTATCCGCGACGATCATGTTATCATGACCTGCAACAAGTACAACATGGCAATGGCATTCACCGGCATCAGACTCTTCCACCATTAAGCAGGGGCGTGCCCCTGCACCCAACTCCGCCGCCGGCAGCATAGTGCGGAAAGAAAGAATGATTGGCGGCGGAGCCTGACAAAAGCGGTAAAACCGCCGACGAACCAACGTAATTAAGAATGCGGGTGTCTCACGTTACATCACGCTGAATCGTCCGCGACGCGGAACGATCGTCACATTACGCGCTGACCCCAAGCGACCAACGGGTGCGCAGCGTGAACCAAAAAAGGAGGTAAGATACAATTGGATAAAATGAATATTCTCGTTATCGGCAGCGGCGGACGCGAGCACGCTATCATCCGCAAGCTGATGCAGTCCCCGAAATGCGGGAAGATATACTGCACCCCCGGCAACGGCGGTATCGCCGCCGACGGCGCGGAGTGCTTCAGCGTCGGCGCCACGGATATTGACGGTGTCGTAAAGCTGGCAAAGGAAGTCAAGGCCGACCTTGTTGTGGTAGCTCCCGATGACCCGCTGGTGCTGGGTATGGTGGACGCTCTCCAAGCGGAGGGCTTCAAGACCTTCGGGCCCAAGAAGGCTGCGGCTATCATTGAAGGAAGCAAGGTCTTTTCCAAGAACCTGATGAAGAAGTACGGCATCCCTACGGCGGCCTACGAAGTCTTTGACAACAGCAAGGACGCTATCGCTTACGTTAAGAAGCAGAACACCTATCCCGCCGTTATCAAGGCGGACGGTCTGGCTCTGGGCAAGGGAGTTATCCTGGCGCAGAACGAAGCCGAGGCCGTCGAGGCTATCAAGGAAATGATCGACGGGCGCAAGTTCGGCGACAGTTCCGCCACGGTAGTTGTGGAGGAATATCTCACCGGCCCCGAGGTTTCGGTGCTGGCTTTCACCGACGGCAAGACCGTCAAGCCAATGATCTCCTCAATGGACCACAAGCGCGCCTACGACAACGACGAAGGCCTCAACACCGGCGGCATGGGTACAGTTGCGCCGAACCCCTACTACACGAGCGACGTGGCGGCGGAGTGCATGGAGAAGATCTTCATGCCGACGATCAACGCTATGAACGCCGAAGGCAGGACCTTTGAAGGCTGTCTCTATTTCGGACTGATGATAACTCCCAAGGGGCCCAAGGTCATCGAGTACAACTGCCGTTTCGGCGACCCCGAAACTCAGGTGGTGCTGCCCATGCTGGACGGCGATCTGCTGGAGATTATGCTGGCGGTATACGATCACAGGCTGGCGGACATTGACATCAAGTGGCACGTCGGTGCCTGCACCTGTGTGGTCATGGCCAGCGGCGGCTATCCTCTTTCCTATCCTAAAGGGCTGGAGATCACCGGCCTTGACGAAAAAGGCCAGCTGGACTGCGCTGAGATATTCCACGCGGGCACCAAGCTTTCGGAGGGCAAGCTCCTCACCAACGGAGGCCGTGTCCTCGGCGTGACCTGCCGGGGAAGCAATCTCAGTGACGCGGTCAATTCCGCTTATCACGCAGTAAAGAAGATACACTTTGAAAACGCCCATTACCGCAAGGACATCGGTCAGAAAGCACTTAAAGCCCTCTTTGACCCCTCCCAGTTCGACTACAAGCAGGACCTGGAGGACTACCTTGAAGAAAACGGCATCTATATAAGACAGTAAAATATCTGCTGAAAAAAGAGGCATATCCCACCCGGGATATGTCTCTTTTGCTGTCCGTTTATTTGGACTTATGCTTCTCGTAATAATTTACCTTCAAAACGGTATCGGGCTTTATCCGGGAGATCGGCTCCGTCTTGCTGCACACATACTCAAAGCCGCACTTTTGTATCACTCTGTTGCTGCCGATGTTATCGTCGGCAGCACAGATCTTAACAGTATCAGATCCGTCCTCAAAAAGCGCCGTGACTACAGCTTTTAAAGCTTCGGTCATATATCCGCTGCCCCAGTATGCCCGTCCGGAGCAGTATCCCACGGCGGGGACTCCGTTTTCATAGCCCACCACGTCGATCATCCCGATGAGCTCGCCGGTTTCTTTCAGCTCGATGCCCCAGCGATATGTGTCCTCTTTTTTGTACTCGTCAAGGATGAAGCGCATATATCCCCGTGTGTCTTCTATGCTCTTATGTGTGTTCCAGGTCATATACTTCGATACCTCGGGGTCGGAGGTCCAGCAGTCAAAAATGCGCTGAGTGTCAGCCTCTGTGACGTATCTCAGCCGAAGCCTCCGGGTATACAGTTCTCTCACGGGATCTCCTCCTTATATGCTTATCCCCGCTGCGGAAAGAGCGGGGATGTGTCCAAAAATATGTACTTATACGTTGAAACGGAACAGCACTATGTCGCCGTCCTGCATAACGTAATCCTTGCCCTCGGAGCGGACAAGGCCTTTTTCCTTGGCGGCGTTCATGGAGCCGCAGGACATAAGGTCGTCGAAGGAGACCACCTCGGCGCGGATGAAGCCCTTCTCAAAGTCGGAGTGGATCTTTCCCGCCGCCTGGGGAGCCTTGGTGCCCTTCTTGATAGTCCAGGCTCTGACCTCCGGCTGTCCCGCCGTCAGATAGGAGATCAGTCCCAGCAGAGCGTAGCCCTCCTTGATGATGCGGTTGAGACCGCTGGTCTCCAGGCCCAGTTCCTCCAGGAACATCGCCTTGTCCTCGTCGGACATATCCGCGATCTCGGCTTCGATCTGCGCACAAATGGGGAACACGGCACTGCCGTCGTTCTTGGCGATCTCGCAGACCGCCTTGTAATGCTCGCTGGTGTCGATGTTGTTGGTGAAGTCCGCCTCAGAAAGGTTGGCGGCGTAGATCACCGGCTTCAGCGACAGCAGAGGTGTTTCTTTGAGCAGTTCCAGCTCCTCCTCGGTCATGGGGAAGGAGCGGGCGGGCTTGCCGTCCTCAAGGTGAGCTTTCAGCTTCTCGAGAAAATCCACGGCGGAGGCCAGGCTCTTGTCGCCCTTCATGGCTTTTTTGGTTCGGTCCAGCTTGCGCTCGATCAGCTCCACGTCGGCAAACACCAGCTCCAGGTCGATAGTTTCGATGTCCCGCTTAGGATCGATGCTGCCGTCCACATGGACGATATTCTCGTCCTCAAAGCAGCGGACAACGTGAACGATAGCGTCCACCTCGCGGATGTTGGCAAGGAACTTGTTGCCCAGGCCCTCGCCCTTGGATGCGCCCTTTACCAGTCCCGCGATGTCCACGAATTCAAGAGTCGCAGGGGTGAATTTCACGGGGTTATACATATCCCGCAGCTTTTCAAGCCTCTCGTCCGGCACCGACACGATGCCCACGTTGGGCTCGATAGTGCAGAAGGGATAATTCGCGCTCTCCGCGCCCGCATTGGTCAGCGCATTGAACAGAGTGGATTTGCCGACATTCGGCAGACCTACCATACCAAGTTTCATTTTTCATACCTCCGGTAAAAATATGTGCATTGACAGTGTTTTCCGTTCAGAAGGAATATGTCCCGCTTTCGTCGTCGAGCTGGGAGTCTTCATCGTCGCGGTAGGACAGATCGTCGTCATAGTAGTCATCGAAGTCGTAATCGCAGCAGTCGATGCCCTCGCGCTCTTCGTGAGCCTTCTTACGGGGCGCGAGATACCTCTTTCCCAGTATAACGCCCAGCGCTCCGAGGATGATGCCTGTCAGCAGGCTGGCAAGCATTGCCCACCAGTTCAGTTTACACTTTTTGTTTTTCATAGTTTTACCTCCTTATATTTTGTGATCCGCCTTCGGGCGGTTTATGTTTAATATGATCATTCCGCAGATTTCAGCGACTCCACCATATCTATGCGCCGCAGCTTGAAATGAAGCGCAAGGTTCACCGCGAAGGCGAAGAACACCGTGAACAGTCCGCCGAAAATATAGGCCCACCAGATAAGCTCCCGGTTGAAAAGAACGATGTCCACCTCGGCGGTGATGACCACGAAATAGTGCAGCAGCTTGCCCAGTCCCAGGCCGATAGCTATTCCCAACAGTGTGGAGATTATATTCTCACGGTAGATGTAGGCCGAAGTTTCGCCGTCGAAGAATCCCAGCACTTTGATCGTAGCTATCTCACGGACGCGCTCGGTGATGTTGATGTTGGCAAGATTGTAAAGCACGATGACCGCCAGCAGTCCCGCACAGAATATCAGCAGCAGCACAATGGAATCAAGGCTGTCGATAGAAGTCAGAAAGCTCTTGGCCGAAGCGCCCTTGAATCCGATGCCGAGGAACTGCTTGTCAGCGATGAGCTTCTGCTTGAAGCCGTCCTCGTTGGCGCTGTCAAGGGTGAGGAAGGCCGATCTATACACCGGCTCGCTACCGAAGGTCTCCTTGTAAAGCTCCGGGGAAATGTAGACGTAATGCATAGCGTAGTTCTTCACAACGCCGTCAATTTTCAGCGACACCGGTTCGCGGTCGGGAAGCCGTATGCTGATGCTGTCGCCGGCTTTCAGCTTCATCAGCATTGCCAGCTTTTCGTTTATCAGCGCTCCGCCGCTCAAGGACACGGTACTGCCCTCCAAAGTCTCCAGCCTTACAAAGCGGTCGAAGCCCTCGGTGATCTCGGGAACGATCAGATTCACGTTCTGCGTTACGCCGTTGGTGGTGGATTCGCAGGTCTCGTGAGCGTACAGCACCGAGCCCGTGACACCGTCCATACCCTCCAGCGTGCGGAGAGCCCGGTGTGAAGCCTCGTTGTCCTCCGAACTGAGGACCACCGACGCATCGTAGGTGAGTATCTCCCCGAACTGCCTGTCAACAATGGTGCTTATGGAATGCTTCAAAGCAAATCCGGTGGTGATAAGGGCCGTACAGCCCGCCACTCCCGCGACGGTCATGAAGAAACGCTTCTTGTATCTGAGAAGATTTCTTACTGTGACCTTCATCAGAAAGCTCATGCGCCTCCAGATCGGGCCCACGCGCTCCAGCAGGACCCTTCGCCCCGAGGCGGGGGGCTTGGGACGCATCAGTTCCGAAGGCTGGGAGCGGAGAGTTTTCAGGCTGGCGTACAGCACCGCCGAACCCGTACACAGCACCGACGCCGCCATGCATCCCACAAGATACATGGGTCTGAAAGGCGTGTTGATCTTCGGGATGTTATAAAGTATCTTATAGCTGTCGTAAATTATCTTCGGGAACACCTGCAAGCCGATGACGGTTCCTATTGCGCTTCCCAGTACCGACGCCAGAAAGGCGTAGAACAGGTATTTTGAGATCACCTGTCCCGCGGAGTAGCCCAAAGCCTTATAGGTGCCGATGGTGGTGCGCTGTTCGTCCACCATCCTCGTCATGGTGGTGAGAGTCACCAGTGCCGCTATCAGCAGAAAGAATGCGGGGAACACCTTGGAGATAGCGTCGATCTTCTCAGCATCGTTCTCAAAGCCCGCGTAATCGGTGAGAGAGAAGCGGTCGGTCTCGTAGAATTTCAGTTCGGGTATATTTGCCAGCTGCTCTTTTGCGGCATCCAGCTCCGCCTTGGCGGACTGATACTGCTGTTCGTATTTCTTCCGGGCCTCGCCGCCCTCTTTAAGCTCCGCCAGCATGGCAAGCTGTTTTTCCGCCTTGACCAGCTGAGCCTGCGCGAGAAATGCCGCAACGCTGTTCTTGTCCTCAAGAGCGTCGTAAGCTGCCTTGCCCTTTTCGTATTCCGCCGCTGCGGACTTATACAGCCCGGCGGCCTCGGCGGGACTGAGAGCCAGCAGGCTTTCCAATGACAGCAGCCCGCTCTCGCCGTCGGAGATCTTTTTCTCCGCGTCCTTGATCTGACTGCTGTATCTCGCGCTGACGCTCTCCCGGAAAGCCTCGGAGGCCGCCCGTTTTTTTTCGGACACCGCGTCACGGTACTCCTCCGAGAAGGGGTCAAGATCTCTGACGCCCTCCAGCCGCAGATACAGTTCGGTGTAGTACTGGGAGACGAAATCCCCCTCCCGCACCATTATGTAGGAAGCCACGTCACCGCTGCCGATGTTGGAATGGTCCCGCTGATAGCCGATGTAAAGGGGCGAAGCGATGATGCCCACTATCTCGTAGCTGTCGGTGGCAAAATGATCGAGGATATCCTCGCCCTCGGGCAGAGAGAGTTTCAGCGTGTTCCCTATCTTAAAGGAATCGGGGGAGGAGACCTTCACCTCCACGGCGCATTCGCCCTTTTTCTCGGGCAGACGGCCCTCCAGTACCACGGGGGTGTTCATCGGAGTGAAGCTGCCCGGTACCGACATTACCTTAAGCACGATGTTCTGATCCTTGTATTTATAGAACACGTCCTTGGAATAGCCTGCCGCCGCAGCCTCCACGCCCTCGGCCTTGCGCACCGCCGAGACATCATCAGAGCGTATGCCCGCCGAGGACATCAGCTTAACGTCCATAAGGTCAAGGTCGATGAAATACTGCTCGGCTGTTTCCACCATATCGGGCATGGTGGCTTTCAGCCCCGCGAAAAACCCGCATCCCAGCGCGATTATCGCAAATATGGCAATGAATCTGCCCATGGAAAGCCGCAGTTCCCTGCGAGTATCGGTAAACAGCGCTTTCTTCACGGACAGATCACCTCTTTTTTTAATTCACGCTGCGCGCCCTTTGGGCGCTCGGGTTTGCTGCGTGATGCAGCCGAGACACCGCGTCGCGGACGGCTTTTCGTTATGTAGCTTGGACACTCGCATTCTTGCAGCGTTGGTTCGTTTGATTCTTAGATGCGTTGGTGCGGTTGATCCTTAACTGCGTTGGTTCGGTTGATCCTTAACTGCGTTGGTTCGGTGGATCCTTAACAACGTCGGTACATTTGATCCTTAACTGCGTTGGAACGTTTGTGAGTTTACACTATTGTTCAGCCCCGCCGCAACACTGCCTTTCCTTCCGCACAATGTTCATTGCGGCGGAATTACGCCGTGTGCGTTAACACCCGAACATTTCTTTCGAGAGCTTGCCGAGGATCTCGCAGCCTTTGACGATGTTGGCATCCGTGGGGGTGGAGAAATTCAGACGGAAGGAACGGCATTCATCGGTGTCCTTGATAGAGAAGGCCGAACCGGGAACGATAGCTACCTTGTAGTCCTTCACCGCAACGGTGCAGAAGTCGATCATCTGCTGAGTGGTGACGCCCTCGGGAAGGGTACACCAGATGAACAGTCCGCCCTGGGGCTTGGTGTAGGTTATCTTCTTGGAGAAGTTCTTTTCGATCTCCGAGAGCATAAGACCTGTTTTATGCTCGTAGACCTTCCGCAGCTTTTTCAGATGCTCGTCCAGGTCGTACTTTTTCAGGAAGCGATAGCAAAGCATCTGCGACCACATTGTGGTATGTACGTCCGCGACCTGCTTGCAGACCACGATCTTCTGGATGATATCCTTGTGAGCGCAGACATAGCCCACTCTGATGCCGGGAGAGAGTATCTTCGAGAAAGTCCCCGAATAGATCACGCTGCCTTCGGTGTCAAGGGACTTGATGCAGCGGATGTCCTCCCCCGCGAAGCGAAGATCGCCGTAGGGGTTGTCCTCCAGGATCACCGCGCCGTACTTCTGACAGAGATCAAATGCCGCCTGGCGCTTCTCCCAGGACATGGTATTGCCCGTAGGGTTCTGGAAGTTGGGTATCAGATATACCAGCTTCACATTGCCGCCTTTCAGCTTTTCTTCCAGCTCGGAGATGTTGATGCCGTCCTCTTCGAGGGTAACGCCCTGAAGGTCAACGTGATAGCTCTTGAAGGCGTTCAGCGAGCCGATGAAGCAGGGATTCTCCACAAGCAGAGTGTCGCCCTCGTTGCAGAGGACCTTAGCCGAAAGCTCGTTGGCCTGCTGTGCGCCGCTGGTGATGATAACATCGTCGTATTCGTCGTTGAAGATGCCCCTCTTGCGGAGGATATCCTTTACCTGCTCACGCAGGGGAGTATAGCCCTCGGTAACGCCGTACTGGAAGGCGATGCCGGGCTCCTCGGCAAGTATCTCCTTGGAAAGCTCCTCCAGTTCCTTAGCGGGGAGCGCCTCGGGGGCGGGAGAGCCTGCCGCCAGCGAAATGACCGCCGGGTCAGCCGAATACTTGAGTATCTCCCTTATCTGAGAAGCCTGAAGGTGAGCCACCTTCTCCGAAAACTTAAACTGCATAATTATCCGTCCTTTCAAAAATAAATCATACTATATTATTATAGCATACTTTTCCGAAAAAATAAAGACCCATACGGAAATTTATGTTTGATTCATAAATTACGGCAAAGAAAAATCCCGGGCACCTTACGGCGTCCGGGAGAAACTAACTTATCTTATCTTGCATCCTCGGAGAATCCGCTGTCCACGAGCTCTACAAGGCCCTCAACAGCTGCCTTCTCGTCAGATCCGTCAGCAATGATCCTAATGGTCGTGCCGCCTACGATACCCAGAGAAAGGATACCCAGCAGGCTCTTAGCATTTACTCTTCTGTCTTCCTTCTCGATCCAGATAGAGCTCTTGAACTCGTTAGCCTTCTGGATGAAAAAGGTAGCCGGACGGGCATGGAGCCCAACCTGATTCTGAACCACTACGTCTTTTACGAACATACTTTGATCTCTCCATTCATTAGATTTCCGCACAATGCCTTGACACGGCGGATAACGAATAACCCTTTTATAACTCCTGAGGTCCTGCGCGGTGCATTGCTGCACTCCCCGCCTGACCTATAATATATTATACAGGATAATAATCTGAAACGTCAACGCAAATTATCACCAAACACACTAATTAGGTCTTTTTTTCGGCGTATTGTCAATTACAACGATTAAGATTTGTTGGCAGTTGTGCATACCGTCCAAAAAATATTAAGTCATTGTGACACTTTAGACAAAAACACTTAATAATTGTATCTAAAAAGTTAATAGTGTTCATCTATCACTTTTTTTTGTTGTCAAAATTGCCTACTGCATTAGTGATTATAGACAAATCTTCCTTGGTGAGAGGATAATCCTCAAGCAGCTCGGGACGTTTTTTCGCGGTAGTCAGCAAAGCCTGTTCATGCCGCCATTTCAGTATGTTTGCATGGTGTCCCGACAGCAGCACCGGCGGGACCTGCTCCCCTTCCCAGACCTCCGGGCGGGTATACTGGGGATATTCCAACAGGCCGGAATAGTGGCTCTCGTCCTCGTAGCAGTCGGGCTGAGCCAGCACTCCGTCAAGGAGCCTTACCACGCTGTCCACCAAGATCAGCGCCGGCAGTTCGCCGCCGGTGAGCACATAATCCCCCACCGAGATCTCCTCGTCCACGATGCGGTCCAGCACCCGCTGATCCACGCCCTCGTAATGCCCGCAGAGTATCATTATATGCGGCAGACGTGCCAGCTCTATGCAGCGCTTTTCGGTCAGGGTCTTCCCCTGAGGGGACATATAGATAACGTGAGGCTGACTTCGGGTCATATTGCATATAGCCTGCCAGCAGCGGTAAATTGGCTCGCACTGCATAAGCATCCCCTGGCGCTCGCTGTAAGGGGTATCGTCCACACGGCGGTGCTTGTCCAGAGTGTAGTCACGGATGTTGTGGCACTCCGCCGTGAACAGTCCCGAGGCGCGGGCCCGTCCGATGACGCTGCAGTCCAGCCAGCCGTCAACGGCTTCGGGAAAAAGTGTAGCTATGTCAAAGCGCATGGTATCACCTCAGTCAAAGAGCCCGTCAAGCGGCGTGATCTTCATTATCCCGCCCTCGATATCCGTTTCCTTCACCACATCGGGTATAGCGGGGATGTAGCACATAGTCCCGTCGGGACGGCGGAGGTGATAAACGTCGTTTGCTCCCGTTTCGGAAACTTCCGCAAGCTCGCCGTATTCCTCGCCTGTCTCGGCGTCAACGACTTTGAGCCCGATAAGGTCCTGGACGAAATAGGCGCCTTCCTCCAGCTCGACGTCGTCCCTGTCCATATAAAGCACCCGTCCGCGGAGCTTCTGAGCCTCCTCGACGGTATCGCAGCCTTCGAGCTTCATCACCACGATATTCTTCTGCACCCGGGAATGCACGACGTTCACGGGGGTCCCGCTTTTCCAATAGAGGGTATCGAACTCACATAGAAAGTCCGGCGTATCGCACCAGGGCTGGACCTTGACCTCTCCCTTCAGTCCGAACACGGACACGATCTTTCCTATTTCAAGATATTGCTTCATCAAAAAACTCCTCAGCAAATTATTCTCGGTCTTACCGATTACTATTGTACCATAAGCGCGAAGGATTTGCAACTGTTTTTTGACCGTGAGCGCAAACGGATTTTTCACCAGCTATTGAAAAAGGCTTGAACTTATGCTATACTTTTAAATAAGGTGTTAATTTTCCCGGAAGGAGAACGGGTATATGGAAGAAACAAGAAAACTGATAGTCAGACATTCAAACAGGATATACAGGCTGTTCTGGCTTGCTGCCCTGGTCTTCATCCTGCTGACTGTCGCTGCAGTCGGCGGGCTCGTTTACCTCCTTGCCTTTGACGGCGATGCTCAAAGCATTATAGATATGTTCAACAGCATCAGTCTTTTCAGCCACTACGATGAAAGCGACATTGCGGAATTTGATCTCAGGACCTTTGCAATAATAGTGGATGCGCTGTTTATATTCAGCCATATAATGTTTATCCTCTTTATGAACCTTCTCATCAAGGTGCTGAAGCAAATAAGGAGCAGCGAGACGCCTTTTACCAAGGATAACGCCAAACGCCTGCGCAGAGCCGCTTTCCTTTCGGTGATAGCCCTGCTGTTCTATAACTTTATAATCGCCATCGTTGCTTTCCCGGTGCTGATGCTGTTCTCCGCCCTTTTTGAATACGGAGCATATCTCCAGGCAAAGGCCGACGAGACCAGCCGCATTCAAGAGGAAATGATAGTTTCCTTCGCGGAGATCACGGAAAACAAATCCGCGCAGACGGGGAACCACGTCAAGCGTGTTTCGGAGTATTCGCAGATCATCGCCAGACAGTACGGTCTCACGGAGGAGGAGTGCGAGCGCATAAGACTTGCTTCGACGATGCACGACATCGGCAAGCTGCTTATCCCTGCGGAGATACTGGAGAAACCCGCCCGCCTCACCGACGAGGAATTTGCGGTCATCAAGAAGCATTCGGGCTACGGCGGCGAACTGCTGGAACACGTTGAAGGCGATATAATGCAGCTGGCCCGGACCATTGCTCTCGACCACCACGAGCGTCCCGACGGACGGGGCTATCCCGAGGGCAAGACCGGCGACGGCATCTCTATCGAGGGCCGGATCGTGGCGGTTGCAGACGTATACGACGCTCTTACCAGCCGCCGAAGCTACAAGCAGGCCTGGGACCCCAATGAAGCTTACAGCGAGATAGTAAAAAACACCGGCACCCAGTTTGACGAGGGCGTTATCGAAGCCTTCAAGACCGCCTATCCGACGATCGAGGAAGCCCGCCGACGCTACGCCGACAGCAAGGAACTGTCATTTATCCCGGCGTAAAGGAGAACGGATATGAAGCATAAAATTATCGACCTCACCGAGCCGGACAACGGCTGTGAGGGCTACCAGGAGGGTGAGGAACCCACGGTCACCCTCACTCTTGACGACGGCCGACGCATCCTCGTTCCGGATATGACGGCCTACAAAATGGGATGGGACACCGGCGCGGAAATAAGCGACGAGGACATAGAAAAATACACACGGGAGGCTTGACCATGGACTACATCAGAGTTACCGCCGAAAATCTGGAGAGCGAGCATATCTGCTGTGCTATCTCCAACAACAAGGACGTTCAGGTGGCGTCAAAAAAGGACTGGCTCAAAGAGCGCTTCGAGGAAGGGCTGGTGTTTCTGAAAAGCGCCGAGCGGGGCAAGTGCTTCATCGAGTACATACCTGCGGAAAACGCCTGGGTGCCCGTTGAGGCCGAGGGATATATGTATATCGACTGCCTTTGGGTCTCCGGTTCCTTCAAGGGGCACGGCTATTCCAACGACCTGCTGGCTCAGTGCATCGAAGACAGCAAAGCCAAGGGCCGGAAGGGGCTGTGCATCCTTTCTTCCGCAAAGAAAAAGCCTTTTCTTGCGGACCCGAAATATTTGGCTTACAAGGGTTTCTCCGCTGCGGACGAGTCCGACTGCGGCATACAGCTCTGGTATCTCCCCTTTTCCGAGGACGCCCCCAAGCCCCGCTTCAAGGACTGCGCAAAACATCCCCGCGCCGAGGAAGAGGGCTTTGTGCTTTACTACACCAGCCAATGCCCCTTCAATGCCAAATATGTGCCGATCGTGGAAGCCACAGCGGCAGAGCAGGGCGTGAAGTTCAAAGCGGTGCATCTCACCTCAAAAGAGGACGCTCAAAATGCTCCCACACCCGTCACCACCTATGCTCTTTTCCGGGACGGTGAATATCTCACCAACGAGCAGATGAACGACAAAAAGTTTCTGAAGCTGTTGGGAGAATAAACCGATGGATAAGGAGCTTAAAAGCATATTTGCGCTGTTTTCGGAGGAAAAGCCCGTCTCCTTTGAAGTCATCTCCACGGGAAGGAGCGAGACCGATTTTCGTGAGGCCGTCATCGTGACGGCGGAATCGGGGAGCAAGCTGGTGCTGAAGCTCACCGACAATGATTTTACATTTCCGGACAAGATAAAAATGTGGCAGAGGACCGTTCTTGAATATCGGGCTCTCGGATGTTACTGTCCGCTTATTTGTACAGATAAGAACGGAGGATTTCCCCGTGTGCAGTACAAGGGGCACTGCTGTGTTGCTTACGCCGAGGAATTCGCCCTCTATCCCGCAGCCGAAAAGCGGGAGACCGACTTTGCCGACTATTCCGAAGACAAGGGCTATATGCGGGACGCCTGGCTGATGACAGCCAAGATCGCCGCAAAACATTTCGACTACACCGGCTATCCGTCGGGCTACTGCCTTTTTGAGACCTTCTGCCCAAGCGACAAGACCGACGAAGTGCTTGAAAACGCCCTTGAATGGAAAAAGCTGACCGACGCCCTTCCGGAGAGATCTCGCAGTCAGGCGGAGCGGATATGGCAGCTCTGGCAGGAAAACCGCGCCGCCCTCGAACCGATATACAAGCGCCTGCCAGCCTCGGTGTTTCAGGCCGATCTGAACCCTACCAACGTCCTTGTTGATGAGAACAGGCATTTCAAGGGGCTTATCGACTTCAACCTCTGCGGGCGGGATGTGTTCCTCAACTATCTGATCCGCGAGATCGGAGACGACAATCCCGCGAAGGAACTGGAAAAGATCCGCAATACGCTTGCGCTTGTGAGCGGACATTACAAGTTTTCAGAGCTTGAAAAGGATACGGTGCTGATGCTCTTCCGCTGTCTGAAACCGCTTTGGAGACCGTACAAACTGAAAGAGGCCGAAGGCGACGAATCTAAAATATCCGCACTTCTCAACGAGACCGAGCATTATCTGACCGCTGACATTGATCTTGCATCCTGTATGACCGAAAGGAGAAATGTGCCGTGTGGCTGACCGATGAATACCTGATAATATACGACGGCGAGACCGTGGGGTATTATTATATCTACGAAGAAGGGAAACAGTACGAATACACCGTCCGAAGCGACAACAAACCCGAAGCGGATGCCGCTCTTAAAAAGCTGGGGCTAAGCCGCTCCCGCCGTTCGGAGGAGCCCATGCCCGCGCTTACTAAGCTGATGACAGACGAGAACCGCGTCAAGGACCGGAAGCAGAAGATCTTCCGTGCGGGAAAGCTGAGTATCGAGCGGGAACCGCAGGAGACCGATGAGAAGTATTACGTCTACCGCGTCAGCGCGGATAAGGGGGAGCAGGGGTATTCCGAGAAGGAGCACTCCGTACCGCATTACGAGGGTCCCAAGACTCCCGAGGGCATGGATGAATGGTGCTCCTGGTACTGCTTCGTAAAAATGGACGACGGGACCTACGGCGCCGAGCTGGACGAAGCCTGGTGCTGGGGCGGAAGCCACAACGAAGGCGGCACCATACGCCGTCCGATCCCCGAGGAATGGTTCAGCCTGCCCTACGAAGAGTTCCTTGACAACGTCCTGTCCCTCTGCGGCGCGAGGCACTATCTCTTTGACCTCGGCGACCTCAAAGCCTGCGAAGGGCTGGAGGAGTTTTTCGGGTATAAGTGACTTTTGGCAATGCACAATGAAGGGGGTTGTTTTCTTTGCCATTTAATATCATCCGCGACGACATCACCCGCGTAAAATGTGATGCCATAGTCAATGCCGCTAATTCCTCGCTGCTGGGCGGCGGGGGCGTGGACGGCGCTATCCACCGGGCGGCAGGCAGCGAACTGCTGGCCGAATGCCGCACTCTCGGCGGCTGCGATACCGGCGACGCCAAGGCCACCAAGGGCTACAAGCTGCCCTGCAGATACGTCATCCACACCGTGGGACCTATTTGGCAAGGGGGCGGCTGCGGTGAGCGTGAGCTGCTCACAAGCTGCTACAGAAGATCGCTGGAGCTGGCCCTCTCACTGGGATGCGAGAGCGTCGCCTTCCCGCTGATCTCGGCGGGAGTTTACGGCTATCCGAAGGAGGAAGCCGTTTCGGTGGCCGTGGAGACGATCCGCGAGTTTCTTAACGGGCAGGATATGGATGTCACTCTTGTGCTGTTCGACCGCTCCGCCGCCGCTATCAGCCGTTCGCTTTATGACAGTATCACCGAGTACATCGACGATGCCTACGCCGACTCTCACGATGACTCCGCCGCCCGGATGATGTCCGCAAACTCCATGGCTATGGGGGCTGCCCTGTCCGAAGCTAAGCCCCAAAAGCCCGGCAGGATGATGGGGCTGTTCAGAAAAGAAAAGGGGTCAAAGAAGCGAGAAAAAAACGAAGCCGTCCCGATGATGCCTCAGCCGGAGGTGCTTGAGGAAGTCTGCGAGGAGGAAGTTTCCCTTGAAAACTACCTTGCCTCCCGGGACGAGTCCTTCTCCGAGGCGCTTCTGCGGATGATCGACGAGCGGGGCCTCACCGATGCCGAGACCTACCGCAAGGCCAACATCGACCGCAAGCTGTTTTCAAAGATCCGCTCCGACCGGGGCTACAGGCCCAAAAAGCAGACCGTCCTTGCCTTTGCTATTGCGCTGGAGCTCACACTGCCGGAGACGCTCTCTCTGCTCTCCAAGGCTGGCTACACCCTTTCGGACAGTCTGAAATTCGATCTGATAATCAAGTATTTCATCTCCCGGGGGAGCTATGACATTTTCGAGATCAACCGCGCCCTTTTTGCCTTCGACCAGACTTTGATAGGCTGCTGAGGGGATTATCAAATGCGGTAAACCAAAACGCGAAGCGAATTCCGCGGTCCAGGGCGCGGTAGCCCTGGCGGGGACGGGGGCAGAGCCCCAGCGGGTCAAGGGCAGAGCCCTCGCGGGGACGGGGGCAGAGCCCCATTCGGCGCGAAGCGACGACCCCGGCGCTGCACAAGAAAAGAGTAGGGAAACAACGTAGTTTCCCTGCTCTTTTTTTCGTGGACAAACCATACTCAGCGCCGGGAAAAGGTGTCCTTCAGCAGTCGCAGGAAACAGCGAGGACGCAAAGCGACCGAGCGTCTTTCCGTCCGTAGGAACACTCGGCAGGGGCGCAGACAGGGAATCCCGCTCCAAGTATAGAGCAGAATCCCAACATAGACTCACGACCCAATTCGGGGGCTTCCCGGTCGCCCCCGAACCCCTTCGGATACGCACTTTACTGTATGCTGAATCCCCACATAACCTCCCGCCTGTATTTGGGGGCGAAAATAATGAAAAATAAAGGAGCCGCTTGCGGGCTCCTCTGTCATTCATTCAAAAAAACCGAACCGCTCCATGGCTTTGAAAATGCCGTCGTCCAGGATGTCGGCGGTGACGTAGTCGGCGTGGGGGATGAGGTCGCGGCCGTTGCCCATGGCAATGGAGGTCCCCACCGCCGAGAACATCGGCAGGTCGTTGAGGCTGTCTCCCACCGCGTAGGCGTCACGGCGGTCAAGACCGTAACGGGACAGCACCGCTTCGATGCCCGTTGCCTTGGAGCAGCCCAGCGGGACGATCTCCGCAAAGCCCTCCCCGCGGTGGATCCAGGAAAAGTCCCGCTCCAGGATCGGGCGCAGACGGGAGATGTCGCTTTCGGCATCGTAGCAGATTATGAATTTGTCAAAGGAGAAATCGGCGTCCGCGGCGGAGCGGTCCACGTTCTTGCCCTCGGCGGCGAAGGACGCCCGGATGCCGTCGATCATCGGCATAGAGCGCATGGAAAAGTCGAAAAAGACGCCGTCCCGGCGCTCGAACATGGGGACGGCATTGCACTCCCGCAGGAGGGCGGCGGTGGAGAGGCAGAGGGGCTTGTCCACGGTCTTGTAGAACAGCTCCCGGCCGCCGGCTTCGATGTGGGTGCCGCAGCCGAAAATGTAGCCGTCGAAGCCGAGGCTGCGGACGTCCTCCCCGACGTTGACGGCGGGGCGCCCGGTATTGACGAACAGGAGATTCCCGGCCTCACGGGCCAGCTTCAGCGCGCGGAGGGTGCTTTGGGGCACCTTCGCGCCGGGAAGCTCGGGGATAAGCGTCCCGTCGATATCGAAAAACATGATCTTCAAGGCGGTGATCTCCTTTCTGGCCCTAGCGCGGGCGGGCAGGGGCGTGCCCCTGCACCCAGCTCCGCCGCAAGCGACTAAGTGCAGGAAACAAGATAGTGATGCGGCGGGGCCGCACAAAGCTGTAAACCCAAACGCGAAGCGCGTTAAAAGTTTCGGTCAAGCCTTTTCCAAAGGCTTGCGGGTCAAGGGCAGAGCCCTTGCAGGGCGCGAGACAGAGCCCCACTCGGCGCGTCAGCGACGACCCCGGCGCTGCACAAGAAAAGAGTAGGGAAACGAAGCAGTTTTCCTGCTCTTTTTTACGTGGACAAACCATACTCAGCGCCGGGAAAAGTGTTCTCCCGCACTCGCAGGAAACAGCGACCAGCGGGAGCGTCTTTCCGTCCCCCGACGTACCAAGTGAGGGGCTTTCTGCCCCGCCCTTAACGTTGGAGCAGAATCCCGACACAGGCTCCCACCCCATATTCGGGGGCTTTCCGGTCGCCCCCGAGTCCCTTCGGGTACGCCCTTTACTGTGGAGCAGAATCCCGACATAGGCTCCCGTCCCATATTCGGGGGCTTTCCGGTCGCCCCCGAGCCCCTTCGGGTACGCCCTTTACTGTGGAGCAGAATCCCAACAAAGGCTCACGCCCGGAAACAATGAATAATGAATAGCGAATAATGAATAATTAAGGTGTCCGCTTCGCGGACGATTTTTTCGTCGCCGCAGGCGACTCCTTTATTATTCATTATTCATTGCTTCTCTTCCTATAAGCTCACCTACCGCCCGGGCGGTGATGTCCCATTGCTCCGGGGGAGTGATGTCCGCTTCGCCGTCGCCGGACTGGAAACCATAGCTGCCGAAGCCGCTGTGGTTGCCGCCGTCGATCACCAGCTTCACCGCGTCCCGGGGGAGATTTGCGGCGTGACGCTCATACTTCGCCATATTCAGAACGCCGTCCTTGGAGCCCACAGCGGTCAGACAGCGGAGACCGTCATCCAGCTTTTCGGTGGAATATGAGGCCAGCAGGACTATCCCCCTGAGCTTGTCGGCGTTCTCTGCGGCGTAGGACGCAGCCGCCACGCCTCCCAGAGAGTGCCCGCCGATATACCAGTCGGAGTAACCGTACCGGGCGATAAGGCGGTCGGCGGCGTTCATATCCGTGAATGCCAGCCGCAGGGGCATATCCACAAGCAGGCAGTCGATGCCCCGCTGGGCGATCTTGGACATCAGCGGAGCGTAGGCTTCGGTCTCCACCTTGCCGCCGGGATAGAAGATCAGCGCCTTGGAGGCGCCGGGGCCGTCGAAGAGATAGCCGTCCTCGGTTTGGGAGACGGCGACGGTGTCGGAGCGTCCCTCGAGATAAGAAAGAGCGATCTCGTCGGCCTTGTAATAATTTTCAACATAGAGGACGGCCACGAGGGCCAGCTCGGCGATGACGGCAGCGGAAATGACGGCTCCGCGAATCAGCCGCCGGGGATGTTTTTTGATAATAAAAGCTGCCGTTCCCACCGCAAGCAGGAGGGCAGCGACAAATGAGATGATAACTGATGAAAGAGACATAGAGAGATACCTTTGTCAGATAGTAGTAAGGGGTGTCCCCGAAGGGGCCGGGGGAATAATTAAGGAGCCGCATTCGGCGGCGAATATAAATCCGTCCGCGGAGCGGACTCCTTTTTTATTCTTTATTCATTATTCTTTATTATTTATCTTTTGTCCGTTACCCCTTGATGCCTTCAATACATTCGATCTGCCCGGGGGTGTAGCCGCTGGAGATGGACATTCCGAAAAGGATGTCGGTGGCGCCGACTTTCTCGAAAAGCTCCTTCATCGTGATCTCCGCATAGCGGAAATCCACAACGTAGATCTTGGAAAAGCTCCCCACAAGGAAAGGCACAAGGGCGTTGCCGTAGCTGTCCTTGATGAGAACTACACATCGGCCGTTGTCAACGTCCGTCTTGATCTCCGTGATCTTCATATCTCCGCCCATGAAAACGGAATAACAGCCTACGCCCTCTACCCAGTCGAAGAACAGGTCGCCTTCGGTGCCGGAGGTGAAAGCCTCGTC
Organism: Ruminococcaceae bacterium FB2012; assembly: GCA_900104495.1. Lineage (GTDB taxonomy): Bacteria > Bacillota > Clostridia > Oscillospirales > Ruminococcaceae > FB2012. The sequence goes on from FMXS01000017.1 coordinate 85,836, forward strand.
ATAGTAGGTCACGGTGTAGTCGTTCTGGGGCTTGTAGTAGGTGAAGGTGTCCGGGTGGTCCATAAGCTCCTGAACGTAGGTGAAGCTATACATAGTCCCGCAGAAGCCTTCCTTCACGCACTTTTCGTACTTCGAGAGGTCGGAGACGAAATCCACGCCCGCCTCCTCGCAGAACTTCCCGGCGGCATAGTATGCCCCGAGAGGCTGCCAGTGGTGGTCGGTCCGGGAGTAGATGTACTCGTTGAGGTGAGCCTTCATGGTGTCGATGAGGTCCACGTTCTTGACGTCCTTGAGGGCGCTGCCGATGTTCTTGATGCCGTCGGCCTGGTCGGCGTAGACATCCGCAAAATCGGGGGGCATATAGAACTGGGAAGCCAGCGGGATGCTCATATTGTAGACATTGACATCCGGGCCCACCATTTCCTTATAGCTGTTGAGGACCTCAGCGTACCACTGACCGATGCTGTCGGTGGAATAGAAAGGCAGCAGGGCGCGTATCTTATCGCCGTTATAGCGGTCGGCGATGACGATGTTATTATCCGCCCACTCGCCGGTGGTGGGGAAGACATCCTCCTCGGGGATAGTGACGGCGGTATTGGCGGTAGTAGTGACCTCGGGGGTAGTGGTAGTGGCCTGGGTAGTTGTCACGGGCTCGGTGACGGTAGTAACGGCAGTGGTGACTTCTGTTTCGGCTTTTGAGAGCGGAGAGAGGGAGCCGTTTGTACCGATATCGTTCCCGCAGCCGGAGAGTGCTGTCACAGACAAGCAGAGGGCGGCGCAGGCGGCAATGAGTTTATTTCTTTTCATACTATTCTCCTTAATGCAAGATTGTGATGGACGTACAGAGAAATTATAGCACGAACAGGTGGAAAAGTCAAGCAGCAGGGGCCCGAGCGCGGGCGGCGCAATTCCGCCGGCAGGGGCGTGCCCCTGGCCCGAGCGCGGGCGGCGCAATTCCGCCGCAAGCGACGGAGTGCAGGAAACAAGACAGTGATGCGGCGGGGCCGCACAAAGTAGAAAACCCAAACGCGAAGCGCATTCCGCCCATCCAAGGGCGCGGTCAGCCCTTGGCGGGGACGGGGGCAGAGCCCCAGCGGAGCTCGAGGCAGAGCCTCGTTCGGCGCGTCAGCGACGACCCCCGGCGCTGCACAAAAAAAAGAGTAGGGAAACGAAGAAGTTTCTCTACTCTTTTTTTCGTGGACAAATCATACTCAGCGCCGGGAAAAGGTGTCCTCCTGCACTCGCAGGAAACAGCGACCAACGGGAGCGTCTTTCCGTCCCCCGACGAACTAAATGAAGGGCGCAAGCCGGGGAACTGCTACACCCTCTACCGTGGAGCTAAATCACAACAAAGACTCACGCCCCAATTCGGGGGCTTTCCGGTCGCCCCCGAACCCCTTCGGGTACGCCCTTTACGGTGGAGCTAAATCCCAACAAAGGCTCCCGCCCCAATTCGGGGGCTTTCCGGTCGCCCCCGAACCCCTTCGGACGCACACCTTTACCCTTCGGATGCTCACCTTTCCCCCTTCGGATGCACCGCTGACGAGGTGCGAAAATTACATTTGTCACATTGGATTTGTGACTCTCTTCACTACACAAACGTTTTCGGAAGTGATATAATGAGTACAACAACAAAAAGGAGGTCATCGCAATGGCTGATACCGTAGTGAAGATAGAAAATCTGGTGAAAAGATATAAGGATCTGATCGCTCTCGATCATTTGTCCCTGGAGATAAAGGAAGGCGAGGTCTTCGGACTGCTGGGACCCAACGGTTCCGGCAAGACCACTACCATTAACTGCCTGCTGTCGCTGCTGGCCTTCGATAAGGGCTCTATCGAGATCTTCGGCAAGGAGATGACTCCCACAAGCTACGACATCAAGCGGGAGATCGGCATTATCATGCAGAACGTGGCCGTCTTTGAGGAGCTGACAGTCTACGATAACATCGACTACTTCTGCGGATTGTATATCACCGATAAAGCGGAGCGTAAAAAATGCGTCGAGGAGGCTATAAAGTTCGTGGGACTGGAGGACTTCACCAAGTTCTATCCCAAGAAGCTCTCCGGCGGTCTGCTGAGAAGGCTGAACATCGCCTGCGGCATCGCCCATAAGCCCAAGCTCATCATCCTCGACGAGCCCACCGTGGCCGTTGACCCTCAGAGCCGGAACAAGATCCTCGAGGGCATCCAGGAGCTGAACAGAAACGGCGCTACGGTCATCTACACTTCCCACTATATGGAAGAGGTGGAACAGATCTGCACCCGCATCGCGATCATGGACAAGGGACATAAGGTGGCAGAGGGCACCAAGGAAGAGCTTAAAAAGATGATAAAGAACACCGAGACCATCTCGGTGGAGATAGCAGAGCCCTCGGAGGAGATAACCAAGGAGATCTCCGAGCTGCCCCACGTCTACAAGACCGAGTACGCCGAGGACAGGCTCACGGTGTGGTGCTCCGGAGGCAAGCACAACCTTATCAGAGTGCTGGGAGTGCTCCAGAAGCACGACCTCCACATCGGCAGAGTTTACAGCGAGCTGCCTACCCTCAACGACGTGTTCCTGGAGATCACAGGCAAGGCGCTCCGGGATAAGGAGGACTGAAAATGTTTCTTCACGACCTGAAATATGAGCTTATCTCCAGCCTGCGGACCAAACAGGTCATAATTTGGCTGCTGATATATCCTATGATACTGGGGACGCTTTTCAAGGTGGCATTCTCCGGCATCTACGAAAAGGAGAACCTGTTCAGCTCCGTGCCCGCCGTGGTGGTGGGATGCTCCGAGGGCAGCCCCCTGCGTTCGGTGCTGGACGGCATGAAAAACTCCGACAAGCCCCTTCTCGATGTGAAATACGCCGACAGAGAAGAAGCCGAAAAGCTCCTTAACGACGGCGATACCGAAGGCATCATCGACGCCTCCGGCGAGGCGCTGACTCTTACGGTGGCAGGCGAGGGAATGAACGAAACTATCCTCAAAGCCTTCTGCGACCAGTATAACTCCAACGCCAAGGTAATTACGGAATCCGCCTCCGACCCCGCCAAGCTGGGAGCAGTGACGGAACAGCTGATGAAGGACGCCAATGTGGTAGAGCACAAACAGCTTGTGGAAGGCAATATGGACTTCTTCGTGGAGTACTTCTACAATCTGGTGGCGATGATAGCCCTCTTCGGCTCCATGATAGGCATTACGGCGGCTATGGACAATCAAGCCAATCTTTCGGCCCTAGGCGCAAGAAAATGCTGCTCTCCCCGCCCGAAGATGCTCAGCCTGCTGGCGGCCCTTACCGCAAGGTTCATCCTTATGGCGGTATGCATGGTCATCACTATCAGCTATTTCAGCTTTATCCTCAAGATAGACTACGGCGAAAGACTGGGGCTCGTTTACCTGGCAGGCACCGTGGGCGGGATGCTGGGCGTCAGCCTCGGATTTGCGGTGGGCTCTATCGGATTCGGAAACTATGGCATCAAAAATTCCATACTCACCGCCGTGAGCCTGCTGCTCTGCTTCTGCAGCGGCCTTATGGACGGCAATATGAAAATACGGATACAGGAGAACGTTCCTGTCCTCAACAAGCTCAATCCTGCGGCGGTCATTGCAGACAGTATGCACTGCCTGAACGTATTCAACGATACCAAGATGTATACCGAAAAGCTCATCACAATGCTGGTGATGACGGCGGTGCTGGTGATGTTCGGCTTCATTATCACAAGGAGGCGCAAGTATGCAAGTCTTTAATACCTTCTTCAAGGTCCTGAAAAAGAAAAAGACCGCGCTGGTGATCTACACGGTGATCTTCCTCGTTATCTCCTTCGTGCTGGCGAGTGGTTCAGAAACCAGGGACCAGTTCAAGGAAAGCAAGCTGAAAATAATGGTCATCGACGAGGACGCCTCTGCGGCATCCAAAGCCCTGACGGACCTTATCGGCAAGAAGCACACCATAAAGGAAAAGACCTCCGACGATGACGAGCTCACCGAGAAGCTCTACTGGACCACAATTGACTACGCCCTTGTCATCAAGAGCGGATATGAGAGCAATCTCGTTTCGGGCAGCACCGACGACCTCTTCGGGGAGTATCACGTCCGGGAGAACTACTCCACGGCCTATATGACCACGGTGCTGGGACAGTATGTAAAGACCGCAAGGGCGTACCTTGCGGCGGGCAAGCCCCTTGACGAGGCCCTTTCCGCCACGGCGGATACCCTCTCCAAGGACACTGAGACCATCTATTATGAAAAGAGCGACGGCAGCTCCGAGGATTATTCCAACGAGTTTTCCACATACTTCCAGTATATGCCTTATATACTGCTGGCGGTGCTGATGTCGGTGCTGGGCGCGGTGCTGACCATAATGAACCGCAAGGATATCCGCTTCCGGACGGATTGCTCCTGCACGAAGCCACGGAGCGCGACCTTACAGATATTCGGCGCGGCGGTAGTAATGGTGCTGGGGATATGGCTGCTCTACATGGTCGCGGGGATATTCCTCTACGGCGGGATATACAGAGGCATTGCGTGGCTGGCGGTGCTGAACAGTCTGGTATTCACGATAGTAGCGGCTTCGATCTCGCTGTTCATAGCGGGGCTGGGGCTTGAAGAGAACGTGTTCACGGCGATAACGATAATCGTGAGCCTTGGGATGTGCTTCCTCTGCGGGATATTCGTACCGCTGTCGGTACTGGGCGAGGGAGTAAAGACTGCGGGGCGGTTCCTGCCGGGGTACTGGTACGTTGTAGCCAACGATATGCTGAAGGGCGCGGAGCCCTTTGACGCGGGGAAATACGCGGGATGCATCGGCATACAGCTTGGATTTGCGGCAGCATTTGTAATGCTGAGCCTGGTAGTGAAGAAATCGAGAAAGCGCGAAACAACGGCGTAACAAAAGGCCCGAGCGCGGGCGGCGCAATTCCGCCGCAAGCAACATAGTGCAGGAAACAAGATAGCGATGCGGCGGGGCCGAACAAAGCTGTAAACCAAACCGGCGGGGCTATCAAAAGTGCGAATCCAGACGCGAAGCGCATTCCGCCCATCCAAGGGCGCGGTCAGCCCTTGGCGGGGTCTGGGGCTGGCCCCAGCGGAGCTCGAGGCAGAGCCTCGTTCGGCGCGTCAGCGACGACCCCGGCGCTGCACAAAAAAAGAGTAGGGAAACGAAGAAGTTTCTCTACTCTTTTTTATGTGGACAAACCATACGCAGCGCCGGGAAAAGGTGTCCTCCTGCACTCGCAGGAAACAGCGAGGACGCGAAGCGACCGAGCGTCTTTCCGTCCCCCGACGAGCCAAAGTGAGGGGCTTTCTGCTACGCCCAAAACGTGGGAGCAGAATCACAACGTAGGCTCACGCCCCAATTCGGGGGCTTTCCGGTCGCCCCCGAACCCCTTCGGGGATGCCCTTAACGGCGGAGCAGGTTCACAACATAGGCTCACGCCCGTATTCGGACCCGCCTGTTATCACTGCGAGTTCAGAAGCTTCTGAAGAGCGGCGATGTCCTTCATGTTTATCTTGCCGAAAGGCGAGGCGAGGTCGGCGGCTTCTTCAACTATTACGTTGCCCCAGCCGTTGACATAACGCTGGAGTTCCGCTAAGTCTTTCATGTTCACGGAACCGTTCCCGTTGACGTCTCCGATCAAGTAACTGCGGACTTCCACGGAACCGCTGACTGCCGAGAAGTTTACGTTTTTGTGTTCCTTGTTGTATATTTTCCCTTCTGTATAGCTGAGGGTTATCGGGTATTTTCCCTTGCCTGCCTTCTCCTTGACCTCAAAGGTCAGACGGGCTAAAAGACCGTTCTGAATATTGTCGGTGCCGCCGCCGGCGCTCCAGCTTATCACCAGAGGCTCGGTGCCGACGGGCCCGAAGGACGTCCCGGCGTAGATACCCGATTCGGCCTTGACAAGAGTCATCACACTGCTGTCATAGGCGGCCTCCAGACTCAGAGAGGCAATGCCGGGATTGTTCTTGATGCGGATGTCTACGGTCACGGTCTTGCCCGCACTCGCAGTCACTCTGTCAGCCGTTATCTGCGGAGCCGTCCCCGCGGGGAGCTGAGGGATAGCGCTGACCTCGTGGATGTGGCATACACTGCACTCCCGCTCTTTTTCACCCTGGGATGTCGTTGTGGGCTCGCGGGTTATCTTCCATGGGCCGAAGCTATGCCCCGTGGCCTTGATAACGGTGCTTGCCTTGGTTATCTCGTTCGTGCAGGCGGAATCGCTGAAATACTTTCCGCAGTTGGAGCAGTACCAATAGGCGGTGTTGCCGGCTGTGGTACAGGTAGCGGCCTTGGCGGCGGTGGCGGTGGTCTTGTGGCCCGTGGCCTTGATAACGGTGCCGGCCTTGGTTATCTCGTTGGTGCAAGCCGAATCGCTGAAATATTTTCCGCAGTTGGAGCAGTACCAGTAGGCGGTGTTGCCGGCTGTGGTACAAGTCGCGGCCTTGGCGGCGGTGGCTGTGGTCTTATGGCCCGTGGCCTTGATAACGGTGCTGGCTTTTGTTATCTCGTTGGTGCAGGCGGAATCGCTGAAATACTTCCCGCAGTTGGAACAGTACCAATAGGCCGTATTTCCGGCTGTCGTGCAGGTAGCGGC
>FMXS01000018.1 GCA_900104495.1 Ruminococcaceae bacterium FB2012
CGATAAAGTTCTGGCCTTTGCCGGAATGTCGCCCTCTACATACCAATCGGGACAGCTTACAAACTGCTATGCCCGAATGGAGAAGCGAGGCTCGAAGTATCTTCGTTATGCACTTTACAACGCAGCCAAATATGTCTGCACCTGGGACAAGACCTTTGCCGATTATCTCGCCAAGAAGCGAGCCGAGGGCAAGCACTACAACGTTGCTTTATCTCACGCCGTCAAGAAACTTGTACGGCTCATTTTTGCTCTTGAAAAATCTCATCTGCCTTATCAGCCTGCCGTTTAAACTATTTGTAAAATTTTCTTTTTGGGGGTTGACTTTTAATAGTTAGTCTGTGTTGGTATGTAAAAGTGGGAGCAGTATTCGTTTACTGAAACCCTATGTCACTTACACTTTTCAGCCGTTTGCAGGCGCACAGTTTTTTCAAGTCGAGCTGCTGCCCGAAAGGAAAAACTGTGAGGCTGTGTTCGGCTGATATGTATTCCACATTCAGTACCGTTCCACTCATTGCTTTTGCATGGCGATAAGGTTTTCTCCTGCCCGGCGCGCTAGCCGCCTCCTACGGTATCTTGGCACACTCTGACTATATACAAATAGGCAAGGTATCACTCCTGCTGTGGGATTCAATTTTCAAGATTCTTTCAGGCACAACAAAAAGGCCTTGAACTACATTCCGACGAACAGCAAAGCAAACAGTCTACAAAAATATATAGCTGCATAGCTGTTCGTGCCGGATATGTAAGTCAAAGCCTTTTGGCTAACGTGTGAATTATGTGTCGGCAGAGCCGACTAAGTAAAAAAGGTGGCACGTTCAATATTCGATTGTATCGGGAGCCGTTGTCCAGGCTCTCTATTTTATATTATATCACAGAAACATACGTTTGTCAATCGGAAATGTATGTTCTTGCTAATTTTTGTAGAAATGCACAAATGTCTTAGGGGGTGTTATATTCAGGGTGACTAAAAACAGCGCGTCATAGCTCGCAAATTGTCTGTCTGCTGTTATTTCTACAATTCTTATCACATAATGATCATTCAAATCTGATATAAGAAATTCAGATCTTGCAGCAGTCGGCGTTGTGACGAAAAAATTTGTTCCAGACAGATTTATGTTAAGCAGCAGTATTACTGTCTCTACGATGTAAAGAATCAATGCTGTTTTTATGTGATCTTTTCTATTACGCCTTTATCCATCTCATGCACCGTCTCGCAAAGCACCGAGATATCCTCCGCAGAGTGTGAGCATATCAGAATGGTCTTGCCCTGTTCCCTGTAGCCGAGAAGGTACGCCCGCATTTCTTTGACGCCCTCTTTGTCCAAACCGTTGAAGGGCTCGTCAAGTATCAGAATCTTCGGATTTTCCATTATCGCCTGCGCAAGTCCGAGCCGCTGTCTCATACCGAGACTGTACTTGCGGACGTGCCGTCGCAGATCGGGATCAAGCCCTACCTGCTTCATACTGTTTCGGACTTCTTCTTTCCCTATCTTGTGATTGAGCCCTGCAAGCAGTTTCAGATTTTTATATCCCGAATAGTAGGGTATAAAGCCCGGCGTTTCAATTATTATTCCCATATCCTTGGGGAAGTCAACATCTTTACCGACGCGCTTGCCGTCCACTACAACTTCTCCGTGAGTGGGCTTGATGAAACCGCAGATGCACTTCATCAGCATTGTCTTGCCTGAGCCGTTGCGTCCGATAAGGCCGTGTATCTTGCCTTCTTCAAAGGTGACGTTTATCTTTTTCAGAATATCGGTCTTGCCGAGAGTGAGGTCTAAGTCTTTTACTTCGATAATGTTCATTTTTACCTCCTGATATAGTGATTCAGAATATCTTTGAGAATGAGAACTTCCCGGTGGTGCAGTCAATCAGCGCCGCATACCGGTCGTCCTCACAGCCCTTTGAGTGCATTACGAACTGCCAGTAATGGTGCGTGTCAATATCGAGTTCCATGCTGTTGAAGTCCAGTTCCCCGATATCGCTGACCTCACGCATAGTGTGGTCTTTTTTCAGCTGAATGATGCTGATGTTGTCCATGTCACATTCAAGATATTCGGCGAGGCTGTCATCAAGATATTTCAGTGCTGAACTTAGGGAGATCATTTTATCACATTCCTCACCAATATACTCCGCCGAGGTCTGCCAGGCGCTCTCATAAATGCCCGCAGGCTTGTCTGAACTGCGGTAAAGCACCCTGCACTGTTCTCCCGAAACTATGAAATCCTCCTGCTTCGGATCGATTTTGTCATAGTCGTCGGAGATGTCCGCTTCGCAGAAGGGCTGGTAATAGCCGTGCTCTATCCTCGTGAAGTACACCCAGGTGTCATAATCGCCGTAGTCAATATACATCGGTACATTCTCATATGCCCCGACCACCGCTGCAAAGTCGTTGATATATTCCGTCGCCTGAGCGATCAGAGCCTTGGCATTCACGACCCTGCCGTCTATGGTGAGGGTGTCGCCATCGGTCAGGCGGTCGGTGTAGAGCCGTCGTGTTTTTGCAGCCGCTGCGGCTCCGGGATCGGGAGCTTTCAGCTTTTCGGTGCAGTAGTTGAAACTGCAGAGCTTGCTGATATAAAAAAGCAGATCGGCGCTCTCGCCACCCTCGCGGTAATAAACAAGATATTCGGAATGGGGGTCGGTATCAAAACCGCCCTTTATCTTATCAGTCAGGCCGTAATGGTCGATAAACTTCTGCGCGAGCTCAGCGTCAGGCTTGCGGCCTTTTATATTCATCTCCGATATCTTCTCGGGAATGTTGACCCAGATATGCTCGTCGAGGATAAAGGTCTTATAGCTTGCGGACTTAGCCGCCTCGATATCCTCCGGCAGCTCCGCAAGGGTGATATATCCGAGCCCGTCGCCGTTTTCAGCGGAGCCTGCGTCGGGAGTCCCGGCACATCCCGCCAGCATCACCCCCGCGCAGAGCAAAGTTAAAATCCTTTTTGTTTTCATATTTCCGTCTCCTTTCAAACTGCGATCTCCGCCACATTGTCATAGTTGAATTTTTTTATAGCTGCCACGCAGAAAACTATCAGTGCGGCAATGAACGTGCAGAGATAAATTATCGAAAACGTAAGCGACACAACAGGCTGCCGGAAGTATTTCGTGAAGTGCAGCCATATTATCGAGTTTGCCATAGGCATACTCCACATCAGCACCGTTTTGATCGAGCAGAAAGCCGTTCCGAGGGAGATCACTGCACCGCAGAAAACGAAGCCGGCGGTCTTTTTCTTCACAAGAGAGAACGCAAGCAGGAGCAGACCGATTATCATCAGGTACGCGAACACAAGCAGATAACTCTGTATTGCCGCTTTGAACACCGACAGCTGATTATAAAGATTTTCAGGCAGCAGCTGTACTCCGAAGTTGCCCGACTTCTCCGGGAAGCGCACCGCATACTGCGTAGCCACGTTGCTCCAGCCGTTGTACCAGAAGCCCTTGCTCAGCATCGGTATCACTGCTCCCGCAAATATGAAAGCAAGGTACGACAGCGCCATCATCACCAGTTTGATGATCTGTCCCAGCAGCCAGTTCATTCGCCCCACGCGGATGATGTAAAAAACCGTGTTGGTGTCGATCTTCGGGAAGTCGGCGATCAGCGTTAAGAACACCAGAGGGATGATAAGCAGTATCGCTCCGGAATTAGCTATTGCTATGAACGGTTCGAGGATGTTCAGCGGCTCGCCCATTTCTTCTGCATTCTTCAAAAGGGGCTCGATAGCGAAGGTGTAAATGAATATCACAAGCACTCCCAATATAATCATCCTCGCATCGCATACCCATTTCACATACTCGGTGCGGGCGCAGGAAAAGGCTTGTTTGAAGTTTAATTTTTTCATATCGGCACCCCCTAATTGCCCTTATCGGTTCTAAGGTTCATTATCAAGATGAACCCGATCAGCAGCACTAACAGATATACTCCGTTGAAGATCAGCATTTTTGTCTGCGGCGAAGTTATCTCCGAAAAATTGATGTAGGGTATCTGCTTCGGGGAGTCGGGCATGAAGGGCGAAATTTTGTCGTAGATCTCGAAATCCCCGGTCTCGAAGGCTTTGGATATGATCTTGTTCATAGACGTATTCCACACATATATCAGCATAAAAGGCAGGCAGGTGATGATGTAGGGATTCTTACAGAAGGACGAAAGGAAGAACGCCGGAAGCGTTGAAAATGCGCCGTATATGAATGCCGCGAGCAGGTTCTTTGCTATTGCCGCAAAAGCGCCGTTTGGTATTATCCATTCAAGCTGCTCGGGGTCGAGGTTGTAGCTGTCCAGCGAGGGAAAGGCTATCCAGACTACCACGCCGAAAAGAGCAAGGCCGATCATCACGGCAAGCCCGCCCGAAAGAAACGAGGCCGAAAATTTGGACAGATAATATCTGAGCTTCCCGGAGCGGGAGATAGTGAAGCGCATCAGCCCGTTGTTGCGCTCGGCGCAGAAAGACACCATAAACGGGAACGCCACGATGATCGGAATGAACATCGTTATGTAGCCGGAGAGACCGTTCCCAAACAAACGGATAGCCGCGAAATCGTCGTGGGAGGTGATGAACTTTCGGTCAAAAGAAAAGAACGCCTCAAAGATCGAATAGCTCTTGTCATTGGAGTTGTCGCGGTAGGCAGAGGCCGTAAAGCAGAGTATGCAGGTCATCAGCGCCGCGCCCGCGAAGCCTATGTTGATTATTGTTTTGTTGAGGTCTTGTTTCAGTGTGTGGAAGAATTTCATTTTATCACCTTATTTCGGCAGCTTTGGTATAGATGTACTCAAATACATCCACTTGATCGTACCTCGCATACGCCAGCTCGGAGAACCCGCTCTCCGAAGTGTTGTCTTCGCTGACGGAAAGTGTTTCCGAATCCTCAGCGCAGCTGGTAAGCATCAGTAATAACGCAAGCACAACATATAATAAGTTTATTCTCATATTTAAGTCTCCTGTTTTTACGGCATGACGACCTCTATCCCGCCGTTTTCGCAGTCAACGGTCACATAGTCTATGGAATGCAGCCCGCTGTTTGTAGTTTTGTCGGTTATGAAATACCATTTCGGACGGCATCTGATCTCTCCGGAAACAGACTCTCCTTCAGCAGGAGCATTGCCTCTCGGTTCGTACATTATCAGCACAGTGTCGAAGCTGAATCTGACATATTCCGCCAGCTCTGATTCAAGCAGATCGCAGGCGGTCCCAAAAGAAATAACCTCACCGATCTTTTCCGACTGCTTGACTTTGAAAGAATTGCACCCCACATAATACTCGGGGGACAGTTCAGAATCAAGATCAGCATAAGACTGCATCGACAGCGACATAAGCGCCTCTCCCTCTTTGTCCTGCGGATCGACAGAGCGGGAGGATATCTGATTCTGTATTCCCACGCCCTTGTATGCCTTTCTGATCTCTGCTTCATAGCCCATATCATTTTCCGCGTGCAGGATATAAATGTCCGAGATCGTATTCTCAAGACCGTCGCCGGTTACGGAGCCGATAACATCTGCCAGTTCCAAAGCCTTGGTTGCTGCTTTTTCAGCCTCGGGCGGAACTCCTTTTTCTGACGGACGGTCATAATACACAGCTTCGGCAGAAATAATATCCTCGCTCAGCATACTTACTCCGCTGCGGATCTCTTTCCAGCGTACATATGGGCTTAGATACCCCATCATGCTTATCTCGTTTTCCCCGTCCTTGAGGTAGGCGGTATCCTCATAGAGCAGCGTTTCTCCTTTAAATCCGAATCCCGGTCTACCGTTCAGCTCATTTACCGCTCTGATCTTTCGGTCAAGATCGTTTTCCGAGTTGACCGGAGCAAGCACAAGCCTGTAAAGTCCGTCCGGCTTGATGACGGGAATACTGCCACTGTCCGGAAGAGTAAACTTCGTATACTCTGTTTTGTATGCCCGATCTATCCCATCATATATATTATCACAAGTGACTCTGTCTCCTGCTGCCGATGCAAGGCTGTCGCTTCCTTTCAGACCGTCTGGCACCTCGGCACAGGCGGCGAGCAGCATCATCACCGCCGCCAATACTGCGATCGGTTTTCTGTTCTTCATCTGTTGTTCTCCTTTATCCAATAAAATAGGTGCAGAAAACCTCTGCACCCGTATAAACAATATCATTGCCGATTTTGTGATAAAGATTATTGTGTATCCTCGATTTTCAGCGTTTTAGCTAAATTCAAATACTCTTCTTTGGGAAGATTGCCCGAAAGGAAGAACACATATCCGTGCTGATACCATACGACCGTTGTGTAATCAGCTGTTTCACCGAATTCGCCGATCATATACTGGATACCGCCGTCCTGCACCATTGTGATCTTTGTCCCTTCGGGGTAGAATGCGTCTTTGTAGGCCGCTGCAACGCATTGACTGTAATAGATGAAGCGCCCGTTCTCCGGCTTGTCCGACCATATCTTCATTGTGTAATGATTTGCATAGTCGCTGATGTTAAGCTTGAAATCCGACGGCACTCCGCCTAAAGTATATATTTCATCGAGATGCTTTTTGCGGTCCGCCACGGAGCCGGTGTTGAAGTTGATCATTCTGCCGCCGTCAGCGCTTTCGGTGCTGTAGCTCCACAGCAGACTGCGCGACATTCCGAGACAGAAGCCCGCCGCGAATATCGCCGCGATGAGCAGTCCTATTTTCAGCCTGCGTCTGAGGCATACACGCTTTTCGGGCTTGAATATGCCGCGCATACGGCTTTCAAACTCCTCCGAGAAGATATATATATTCCTCTTCTTCCTCTGCGAAGCACAGGCTGTCAAGGTCGGGCTGGCATACCGCCCTTATGACCGCACCCAGCTTTTCTTCATTCATCGGCCTTTTCCTCCATCAGTTTACGGAGCTTGCGGCGCACATACTCCGCTAGCTTTCTTGCCGCCTCATCGGATATGCCGAAGGCCGCGCCTATCTCACGGTTCCCGAGACAAAGGGTATACCGCAGAAACAGCAGCTCCCGGTCACTCTCGGGGAGCTGCGAGATGCACTCCTTCAAAAGCTCCTCGCCGGCATCCGGCAGCTCGCTGTGATCGAGGGCATCGTCATATTCGACTTCTTCGATCCTGCTCTCAGTCCTCAGCATATTCATTGAGGTGTTCCTGACAGTAATAACAAAATAAGAGGTCAGATCGTGAGAATTCAAATTATGAACCTTTTGAATACATTTTGCCAGCTTCATAAAGCTCTCACTGACGGCTTCCTCTGCGAGGGCGTTTGTATGCAGGACAGACAAAGCAACACGCATAGCAAGCGAGCGGTTATCATAATAGAACTTCTCAAAATCGGCACAGAGGGACTTGTCGTCGATCAGAGCCATATATGCAGACAGCATCGGTTCACTTCCTTTGCGGTGAAATATGTTCATTACATTATAGCACACATAACCGCAATAATCAATGATAAAAACATAATGAAAGGTACAGACCTTGAAACCGGCGCAGTTCATAGCCTTGTCTTGAAAATCCTGACATTTTGTGGTATAGTTTATTAAGGCAATACCGCACAACCCCTGTGCGTCAGATCGCGCGCAAGCTCAACAAAGTTGAGCTGAGATTTTTCGTCAGAGTGCATAAATTTGACGCAGGCGGGCTGACGCCCGGCAAGGAAAATTTGTGTGCTATGACGGAAAATATGCAAGCAGATGACGTGCAGAGGTCCAAGCCGCGGGTTGTGCGGTGTTGCCTTATGGGTATTCTGTTTTGAAAGGGTGTGATGTGATGCTGTCCGTATATCTTTCCGTGCTTGACTCTCAGGAGGACAAGGACGGCTTTGCCGAGCTGTACAAGCAGTACCGGCACAGAATGTATCACATCGCCTTTGCGGTGCTTAAAGATCGGAACGATGCCGAGGACGCGGTCTCCGAGGCCTTTCTGCGCATCGCCCGAAGCTACAAAAAAATATCCGCCCTCGGCTGTAAGAAACAGGAAGGTTATATCGTTATATTATGCAGGAATACCGCGCTGGAAATCTACCGCCGGCGAAAGCGTGAAGCCGAGCATATCGCAGGCGGGGGAGAGCTGCTCGAAAGCCTTTCCTTTGAGGATGAGGACAGCTCAAGGCTGACCGAGGCGATAGCCCGTCTGCCCAAGGAGCACAAGGATGCTTTGTATATCTACTGCATTTTCGGCTGCTCCGCTGAGGAGGCCGCAGCAAGGCTTGGCATATCCAAAGGTGCGCTCTACACCAGAGTTTCCCGCGCAAAGGCGGAGCTGAAAAAGCTGCTGAGGGGTGATGAAGATGAATGAACCGAAGCTCTGCGCCGCCGTGTTTGATGCGCTGGGGGATGAATACTGTGCCGAGCTTTCGGCTGATGTATCGGAACACACCTTTTCTTCCGGCTTTGAAAAGAAAATGACAAGGCTCATACGCCGCAGGGAGCGCCCTTATTTCCCGTTGGTGAATACTGCTCTGAAGCGCACAGCCTGCATAACTGCTGCTGTCTGTGCGGTGCTGTTTTTCTCTTTCAAGGGTGCGGTGTATGCCTATGAGAAATTCTCGGACGATCTCTGCATCATTGAAAGCGGAGGCCTGACAACGGTGTTCTCCAACAAAGCTCTTGATTCTCCCGCGTCGATCAAAGATACCTATGCTCCGTCCTATCTGCCGGAGGGCTTCACCCTCGGCCATTACAACCTCACGGAAAAGACTTTTTATCTCAACTACAACAACGGCAGTCGGGAGCTGTTTTTCACGCAGTACACGAAGAATGATTTTCTTCTCTCGGACAAGTCGGAGCTTCTGAGCTTTGACCGGATCGACATCGGCGGACACAGCGGGCTTATCCGCGAGTTTGAGTCCGAAGACGCTTCGGAAACATGGTGTGAGCTTTATTGGGACAACGGTGAATATATCATTGCCATGACCTCGTCAGTTGGTAAAGATGAACTATTGAAAGCCGCACGTTCTGTGCAAAAGGACGAAAATATCAAGCCGCTGTAAGAAACGGCATATCAAAACGGTCATATCCTGTAGGCAAGCGGGATATGACTGTTTTTTCGGAGGTGCCAAGCGGTGAGATACATTTTCAAAAACATAAAAACAAGCCTGAAAACTAACATTTTGATAAGTGTGCTTTACACCGTCTGTACGGCGGCGGCTGTCCTTGCGGTGCTTTTTTCTCACGGGGTATATCAGAATTACAGCACCGATACATACATAAGCGAGATCTCCGCAGACCAGGAGCAGGCGTATTACAGCTTCGGTGAGAAGCTGGACAGGATCGAAAACGAAGGCACCGTCAGCTATGTTGGCGGCGGCAAAGGGACTGTGGGAGAATTTCGCAGGGTGCTTGATCTGCTGGACGACGAAACCAAGGAGTCTTTCACGGGATTCTTTCTGTCCTACTCCCTTAAACAATACGGCATGGCCGAATGGATGAACGGCAGGCTGGAATATCATACGGAAGACCACAGATACGGTCTTTACCGGGAATATCTCGATAACACCCGCGTCACCTACGGCAGATATTTCACCGAGGACGAAGACTTTTCGGGAGCCCGCGTCGCCGTTATCAGGAACTACCCCATAGGCGAGAACCCTGCTCCCGAGGTCTCTGTGGGAGATAAGATCACTCTGTTCGGGGCTGAATACGAAGTGGTCGGGATGTGGAGCGAATCGGATGCAGGCTCGGACGATCTTGCCGTCCCCTTTGCTTCTCTGCCGGACGATATGCCGATAAAAGGCGTGCATTTCCTGGAAGGAAAGGTCATCACCACAAAAGCATTCAGAGCCGTGAACGAGGCGATGAAGCAGGTCTTCGGGGATAATGTCAACATCCCCGAAATGGAGACCGCCGATGTTACCGAGACCAAATTCTACGCTTCCATCGTGATGATCTCGGTGGCGCTGTCGGCTGTCGCGGCAATAACGCTGATGATACTTTTCCGATACATCGTGTTCACACGCCGGAAAACTATCTCCGTACTCCGACTTGCGGGCTGTACGAGAGGCCGCGCAGCGGTGATGTTCATTGCCGAGGCCGTGGGAGTATCTGTCCTGATTTTTGGACTGTGTGCGGCGGCATATCACTTCCTGCTGCTGCCGAGGCTGACATATTTCTTCCCGAAGATAACCGAGGTCTATACCCCGCAGACCTACCTGTATATCTTCGGAGTGTTCACCGGAGTGCTGCTTCTCACAATGACGGTAATGGTGCTGACGCAGCTTGACCGTCAGCCGGTGGATATGTTCAGAAGGGCGGGTGCAAAATAATGATAGGTCTCGGACTGAAAGAATTCAGACGGCACATTTTCACCGATCTGTTTATCGCCGTTCAGTTAGCGGCGGTGTTCTTCGTTGTGATCTCCATAGTGTCGGGCATTTACTCCCGCACCGCGCTTTACACCCCGGTAAAGGATCTGCTAAACAGCGAGGGCGTTTATTCCGGGCATATCAATTATCGCTCCGAGGACGGCAGAACGCTCAAGGATATTGTTCCGGAGATCGACAGATATATCGGCATCGGCAGGCTGGCAGCTGCCGATAACGGCGGAGACAAGGCGGCCTGCTATTGCTACGATGACGAGTCGGTGTCCGTGTATATCCCGCCCCTCGACGAGGGATGCTGGCTCACGCCGAACGCTGACGAACTGCAATGCGTTGTGAACTATGAAAGCGAATATGCGGTGGGGGATATCATAACCAAGGAATACCAATGGTACCGCGAGGATGATGTGACCTACACCGATCCCGAGACCTCCGAGGTGAGCTTCAAGGTAGCGGGCAGGCTTGCCAAGGATGCACCCATATTCGGGCTGGACAGCTCCATGCAGAAAAATGACGATCACCGCACGCTCTTTGACACCTATACAAACAGATCAATGCCGCTGCTTATCTGCTCGCAGACCGCTGCGGAGGCCGCAGGGCTTACTTCATACCGGAGTGAGCCTCAGCTTGTGATCTTCAAAGACGGTCTTTCGGAGGAGGAGATCGAAGCGGCGGTCAAAAAGATCAATGCTGTTACCGGGTATGCGATGCCTGTCTATGAACTCCGCGCCAACTCGGAGAAATACGTTTACGAACAGCTGATAAGGCTCGCTCCGATACTGATAAGCATTGTTCTGCTGATACTTGTCAGCACCGTGGCGATCTCCGCGCTGAACGCGAAAATGAATATGCGCACCAGCGCGGTCTATGCCCTGCTGGGCTGCACTATGAAGGGATGTGGTCTGATCTATCTGATAAACAGCCTTATCACCTCGCTGCTGGCAGGGGCGCTGTGCCTGACCTTTATGAACGTGATGAAGCTCACGGGCAAGCTGGAGGAAACGGTCATCACCTTCGACAGGCACACGCTGATCTGGTGCGCGGCGGTATGGGCGGTTTTCCTGCTCTGCGCGATGACCGCCCCGCTGATCGCCCTCGGCAGGGCGACGGTAAAGGAACAGCTGGCGGTGAATGAATAACAGAATGGGAGAAAATGAAATGATACAGCTCAAAAACATAGTTAAGATATACAACCCGAAGAAACAGAACGAATTCGAGGCTCTGCACAAGGTCTCCGTAACTATCAAGGACGGAGAAATGGTGGCTGTCATCGGGAAATCGGGCGCAGGCAAGTCCACGCTCCTGCACATCCTCGCCTGCATCGACAGCTATCAGGAGGGCGAGTACACAATAGACGGCACGCTTGTCAAAGACCTTACCGAGCGGGAGTATGCCAAGATACGCAACGAGAAGATCGGAATGGTAATGCAGGATTTTGCACTTGTTGAGGATTTCACGGCGCTGGAGAACGTGATGATACCCCTCAACTTTTCCCGCAGGAAAGTGTCCGGCAAAAAAGAAAAAGCCCTCGCTGCCCTGCGTTCCGTAGGCATTGAGGACTTGGCAAAGAAGCCTTGCAATAAGCTCTCCGGCGGGCAAAAACAGCGTGTAGCGATAGCCCGAGCTATCATCAACGAACCGTCGATGATACTCGCAGACGAGCCCACGGGAGCCCTCGACAGCAAGACCTCGGCGGAGATAATGGAGCTGTTCAAGTCACTGAACGAGCAGGGGCGGACGGTGGTCATCGTCACGCATGATCCGAAGGTGGCTGAGCTGTGTGAGAGGGTTATTGAGATAAGTGATGGGAAGATAGTATAGTACAAATGACCGCTGCGGAGAAAAAACTCCGAAGCGGTCATTTCAGCAAAAGCACATTAAAAAATGCGAAAGTGATTTTCAACGTCTAATGCTTAACGCTCCTTTTTTGTTCATCAAGCATTTCTGCAGATATCACTTCCAGATCAGTCATATAAAGATCTTCAGGAACAATATACACTATACCCGTCTAAAGGCAACAGGCTTTTCACTCATCATCAACACTAAAACCGGTACTTAGTGGAGTAAGCACCGGCTTTTGGTGTCCTATTCGGTTTACATATTATTCTTCCATAAGAACATCCGCCCTGCGGCGGGGGATATACGGTTTTTTTGACCGGTTCTCTACATTTTCTCGCCCTTGGCGATGCGCTCCTCACGCTGGCGGCGATGCTCGGCTTTGACGGAGTACATCTGCTCGTCGGCGGAGCGGATAAGGTCCTCAAAGCTGGGTATCTTTCCTGCGGGCGAGCGGAAGATGCCTATGCTGGCGTTGATCGGATAGGGCTTCCCGGCGGTGCGGTTCACCGAACGCAGGCGGGCGTTGATCTCCGCCTCGATGTCCTCCAGCGGAGCGGAGCTGGAAAGGAAGGCTGCCATTTCGTCGCCGCCCATCCTGATGCAGACGGCGTTGTCCGGGCAGGAATTTTTCAGCGCCGAGGCGGTGGCCTTGATAGCGTAGTCCCCCTCGTTGTGGCCGAAATTATCGTTGATGTATTTGAGCCCGTCCAGGTCGGACATGATGACGGTCATGGGCTTGCCCTGTGCGGTGAGTTTTTCCACAAGGGCGTTATAGGCTCTCTCGCTGCCGCCGCGGGTATAGAGCCCCGTCAGCTGGTCGAACTGGGAAAGCTCCCGCACCTTGCCGGTGATGTACTGCTGATACCTCATATTGCGGTAGCCGCCTATGGAATTGTTCAGTGCGTTGACTATCTGCGGTATCTTCTCATAGTTGCGGATGTCGTAATTCTGATAGGTGAACACCAGATACCCCAGCGGCACGTCAAGGAAATTGAGGGCCGTCAGTATCACGGGATAAGCGCTGTCCAGCGCCACGTCCAGGCCGGGCATTATGCCCTTCCGTGGGAAGCTGTGGGGAGCGAAGGGCTGAGCGTCGTCGGTGTTGTAGAACACGCACATCTCCTCGCCGAAGCCGTGTTCGGAATCGTTCTCAAAGGGATTGATAGTCTCGTCGATGACCTCGTTTCGGAGCATACAGCGCATATTGTAGATTATCGAAGTGTGGAGCTCGTTGGCGGCGCTTTTGAGATTGCTGCTGGTAAGTATGCGGACGCCGACCTCGTTGAGGGCCCTTTCCTCGTCCTTGTATCTGCCGAACCGGATATTCAGGTCGGTGAGATGCTTGGCGATGTTGATTATCCCGCCGCCCTGGCAGCCGCAGCTCTCGGAGATTATCAGCCTTGATTTGATAGCGAAGTGCTGCTCGTGAAGCAGCTCCTCCCTGCCCAAAGTAAGCAGTCCGGCTATCTTTCGGGTTATATCGCCGTAGCAGCAGAGGCTGGATGTTATCCTCGGGTTGGAGAAATTGATGTCCATGATGCCGTCAAAGCCGGTGACAGCCACCTCCTCGGGAACTTTGATCCCCGAATTGGTAAGCACGCCGCAGACGGCTATCGCCATGGAATCGTTGGCGCAGACTATCGCCTCCGGCAGTTCTCCGCTTTCCAGGAGCTTTTCCGTTGCCGCCACGGCGGGGCCGACCCAGAAGTCTCCGTAGCTGAGCATAGTGTTGCGGTCGAAGCTGATGCCGTTTTCCTCAAGCACCCGCTCAAAGACCTTTATCCTGTTCTCGCTGAACTCGTTGCCCTGAAGGCCCGCCATGAAATGCAGTCTGCGGAAGCCGTGATACTCCACGATATGTCTGACCACGTCCTCGAAGCCGCGCTCGTAATCGAAGTCGATGCTGATGACCCCGCTGTAATGTCCGCCTATCATAATGACGGGGACGTCAAAGAGCTGGGCCTTCTCGATGAGCTTACGGATGACGTTTTTGTTCTTTATCAGCTCGTCGGCAATGATAAGGACGTCTGTGGTGCGCATATCTATCAGGTCAAACACCGAAGCCTCGCCCCGCTCTCCGGCATTGTCCCAGTAGAGGTCGGAGCAGGTATGGTAGACCAAAAGCCGATAGCCCTTATCAATGATATTCCTGTTCATCTCGGTGACAAGCTCGTGTACCGAATCTTCAAATATCCTTGAAACGCAAAGCGCCGCTATCTTGTATTTCCCGATCATCGTCATCCCGCCTTTCAGCACATTTTCACAGTTGACAGTATTATCCTACGGCCGATACTCAGAGTATCAGCGTTAAGTTGTTAAGTCCGAGAGAGTAAACATAGTTTGCCCGCTTCACCAGCTTCATCACCATTCTGATGCCGATATGCGCCGCAGGATCGTCTTCGTTCTGATGAAGCTCCAGATAGTGAACAGGGTCGAAGTCGGGGCAGTTGTCCCTTATTCGCAGGACCGTGGAACCCTGCCTTATCATCACCTTGATGTCGATGCTGTGTTCCTTGCCGTCGGCAAAGCCGTGGCTCACAATATTGTTGGCCATTTCCTCGATGCAGAGGCCGATGACCATACCGGTTTTGCTGCTGAGCCCCCGTGAGGCGCAGAAGTTCCCCGCTTCGGCGGAAACTCTGCTGACGTCCTCGGCGGAGGTCACGGTATTTTCAAAGCAGTCCTCCTCCCTGGCGCCCAGGCCCTCGGGGAGCATCGCAAAGGAGGAAGCGTTCAGCGAGAACTTTTTGTTTCTTGCGTAAACATACACCGCTATGCCGATAAGCGTGAGCATCTCGCCGCAGACGAATCCCAGCCACACGCCGTTGACGCCTATCAGCCGTCCGAGGACCACTGCCGCCAGGGCGGTAAAGCCGAAGTTCTGGAACACCGAAATTATCATTGTCAGCCTTACCCGTGCGATGCCCTGATAGTAGTTCTTGAAAGAAGTGTTCAGAGCGCAGGGCACCAGCGAAAGCACAAAGAGCCGGAACCCGGAGACTGCCATTTCCTTGGCGTCGGGGTCCGTGAGGAAGATCGTCACCATGGGGCCCGCCGCCGCCAGCACCACGGCCGTCACGGCTCCGCAGATGATAACGGCGTAATAGCACATTATCTTTACCAGCTTTTTGAGTGAGGACACATCCCCTTCACTGTAAAAAATGGAGGACAGCGTCAGAGCCACTGCCGCGATGCCCGAACTGAAAGCATAGCAGATATTTCCCACCGAAGAAATGACCGAATAAGCCGCTACGGCGTGTTTTCCTCGGATGTCCATAAGCAGTCTGTTCAGGGTGAAGGTCAGCAGCACCAGGCTCAGCTGATTTATCAGTGTGGGGACGCCGTCCCGAAGCAGACGCCTGCACACCTTTCCTTTGATGAGCTTGAAGTCGAGCTTGAAGATGCAGTTCTTTTTCAGAAAATATACCACGCCGATAACAAAGGCGATATAGTAGCTTATGCTGGAGGCCAGGCCCATGCCGAAGGTCCCCTGCTTGAACACTGCCACGTTGAGGATGTCGAGGGCGATATCTCCCACCGACATAGCGATGACCGCCACGACAAGCCTTACACGGCTGCCGGAGATCTGCATATAGGGCACCATTATCTGCGCGGCTATAAATGCCGGCGCACCGATGATAAAGCCCCGCAGATAGTCACGGGTCAGGAAGAAGACCTCGTTATCGGGAGTTTTCTCTCCCGCGCCCAACAGGGTACATATCGGGTCGGTGAATGTCAGGACCGCGAACAGTCCCACCACAGAGATCGCCGCCGCCAGCATCACCGAAACGGTGTAGCAGGCATTGGTGCCTTCCTTGTCGCCGCAGCCCACGGTCCTTCCGCAGGTGACCTGCACTCCCGCCGAGATAAGGCTGCCGAGGGCGGCAAATACCAGCAGCACCGGGGCTGCCAGTCCGTAGGCGGTCATGGAGGCTACTCCGAGATAACGGCCTATCATCATACTGTCTATCAGCATACACAAAGTAACAGTCATGGAAGAAAGTATTTGTGTAAGCAGCATTTGTTTGAATAGTTTCTTTATCATACCGGTTTCCTTTTTGTTCTGCTTTTATTTTTCATCCGTCCCTTCCCGTAAGGGAAAAGGCGTCGATGCCGCCGCTGGCATACTGGGAAAAAAACTGATCCGCCAGCTCCGTGAGCTCCTGCTCTGTTTCGACGAACTCCAGCGTCACCATTGCGCTTCTTGATGCCTGCTTGAACTCGACCTGCCGGTCAAGGGGACAGCCAGACAGATACATATGAGATATCTTATCGTCGGCGAAGAGTTTTTCGGGATCCATATCCTCGGAATAGCCGGCGAACAGATACCTGCACTTCCCGCAGTTCAGAGCTCCGCCGCTAATGGGATTTCCGCTGATATACAGCACGTTTATTTCCTTGTCCCCGAGATCGATGCCGGTAAGGCTGTTGTTCCCGAGCATAACTTTAAGCATCTTATCCCCGGTATCCGGCAGGCCGGCCAAAGCCGACGCATCCGAGACTGCGTTGTCCGAAAGCACCAGTGTGCGGAGCTTCGCGCATCCGGAAAGCGCGGAAATATCCCCGATCCTGTTATGGGCGGCAGTAAAGGTCACCAGCCCGGGAGCCCCTCTTAGGGCGCTTATATCCTCGATCATATTCCCGTCGGCATAAAGCAGGCTCAGATCGGGCGCATCCGTGATGAAGGAGAGATCTTTCAGCTTGTTGTTTCTCAGGTCCGCGCTTTTCAGAGAACTGCTGCTTTTTTTAAGCACCCCTGCATCCGTCAGTTCGTTGCCGTTCAGCGCCAGCAGAGTGAGCTTGGTGCAGTTGGCAATGCCTTCCAGATCGGCGATGCTGTTGCCCGAGGCATACAGCTCTCTGAGCACCAGACTGTGTTCAAGACCGCTGAGCGAGGTCAGACCGCAGCGCTTTACGCTGATGCCCCGCAGCTCGGTCAGCCCGTCAAGGGCAGATATACTATTGATAGTATTGTCGTCAAGGGACAGATATTCAAGTCCTTCCAGTTCCCTTACGGGGGCCGCATCGGTGATCCCGCAGGACGAGGCGTTAAGGGTGTTCAGCTTTTCCAAAGTCCCTATGCCTTCAAGGGAGGAGATCCCGGTGCCGCTTATTACAAGGCTTCTCAGCTCCGAAACTTTCAGTATCGGAGAAAGGTCGGTGAGCCCGCTGTTGCGGCTGAGATCGGCAATTGACAGCTTTTCGAGAGAGGAAAGATCGGTCTCGCTCATCATACTGTCGGTTATGCTGCATCCGCTGATCTTCAAGGTTTCCAGGGAAGTGAGCTTATCCAGGCCCTTCAGCGAGCTGATGCCGGTGCAGTCCGATATATCCAGCTCGGTCAGCGTTTCCGGCAGATCGGCGAAGCTGACGCCCTCCTCAAAGGTGCAGGACTCTATTTTAACAAATTTCAAGTTGGTATTTTCGGAGAGCTTCCGGAAGCTGTCGGCGGTGGTAACGGTTTTCTTGGCGGTGAACATCCTGCCGTCAACGGACAGACCCGTTCCCTCCGTCTTTTCATCCGCATCTCCGGCCTCCGAGGATATGCTTTCCGCTGCAGAGGAGTCTTCTTTTTTGCTTTCGGCGGAAACAGCGGAGCTGACATCCGGAGAAGAACTGCTGCTCTCGGCCGCCGAGGAGACCTCGGCTCTGCTTTCGCTTGCGGAAACGTCCGCCGCCCGTACCTCGGCGCTGCTCTCGGGGACCTTGTCCTTTCCGGAGCCGAGGACTATCGCGGCTATGCCGCCGCCCACAAGCACTGCCGCCGCCGCTGCCGCCGCAATGATCTTCCCCTTCGGAAAGGAAGCCGGATTCGGAGCCTTCTCGGACGGAGCTGCCGGTCTTTCGGGTGCCGCCGTCTCCGGGGCGGGCGCCTTTTCCGGCTTCGCAGAGATCGTTCTGAAGGAATCCGCGAAATCCGTCTTATAGAATTTTTCAAAGAACTCGTCCTCGTCCCGCAGCAGGTACATATAAAGGCTCTGATAGGCGGAGAGCTGCATCTCCAGCCCGGGGCTCAGTTCAAATTCCTCAAGTATCACGGAGAAAAAAGGCTTGTGCTTTCTTTGGGCAAAGATTATCTCTCTGCGGCAGTTGTCGGAATCCGCCGACCGCTTCGACACAAAGGATATGAAGGCGGAGCAGTCCGCCAGATGCCGTCCGATGGCTTCCGGCCACTCCTCGCCGGGAGTTATGCCCTCGTCATACCAAAGCCGGCAGCCGTCGGCAGCCATACGCTCTAAAATGGGATAGACCCTGTCCTTGTCGCCGTGGCTGTAGCTTATAAAAACGTAGCCCTCGTTTCCCTCGTAGGGCTTTACCGAACATCTTCTCATAAAACTTCTCTTTCCCTGTCCTTACGGTCAGCGTTTGCTGCTGTTTAAAAGCATCCAAGGATAATTATAACACAACCCCCCGCAAAAAGCAAGGGCCGTCAGACGGAGATCATTCTTCGGAGCTGTCCCTGCCGATGCGGTAAAGCACCGCGAACACGGAGAACACATAGATCACCGTCAGCAGGATGTTGGCCTTCATATTCTCCCGCAGCAGGAACATCAGCCCCGCAAAGGCCAGAGCGGAGCCGGTCATCACGGCGGCGAAGCGCCCGCTGAAACGGCATTTCTTCTTGGCATACATCCCCAGCAGGAAAAGGCAGAGATAGTACAGCAGCAGCGACCCGACCAGGAACGCCAGCTTTGGTATCAGGCTGATATTATCCATTCGCATGAATTCCAGCGCCGCGGTGATGCTCCCCAAAGCAAAGACCAGGAACACATGGATCATTATATATGTCAAGCCGTTGTTTTCAAGGCTTCTGTCAACGATGCGGTCGTAGAGAGTTTCGTAGGAAAGGAACAGCGCGGTGATGATAAGGAATCCCATAACTGCGAAATACAGGCTTTCCGGCTCGGTGCCGCCCTCAAAATATCCCGCCAGCCCGATTATCATTTCACCGAAGGTGAACACCACATAGAGCATTGCCCGCTCGGTCAGATGCATGAAATCTATCCTGCTCTCGCCGGCCTTTCTCCCCGCGATGAAGGACACGGCAATGCCGAAGGCTATGGCGGTCCAGGAGATGTCCGTATCCGTCAGCAGCTTCACGGGGATAGCCGCCGCGGCGAGGGCCGCCGTCCCGAACAGCGGGAAGGCCATTCTCAGCAGCTGAGTGCGGAGGGCCTTGTTCCCGCCGCTGTGCCGCAGCTCGATGATATACTGCATTCCGATGTTTATAAGTATCAGCGCCCAGGCGGCGTGGTAGTTCACAAAGCGTCCGCTGTCGCTGCCGCCGAGGCCGTCGGCCATGAAATACATCAGGAACATATTCAGAAACAGGGAGATATGCTCCCTTATGCCGTTGCGCCCGAAGATGTTGATATAGTAGGCGGTGAAGCTCCAGATCTGTATCACCGCCAGTGAGCAGACCAGATACTCGGTAAAGGCTTCCCCGCTGATAAAGCCGTCCGCGGTATGGTGGAGCAGCTGATTGTTCCGCCCGATGACGAACACGAATATCAGGTCGTAGATCAGTTCAAGATATTCCACCTTTTTCTCCGGCTTATGTACCTCCACGGCTATGCCCCCCTTTTCGGATCGGTTCACATTATTATATTATATCATCATTTGTGACATTATTCAATTCGCAGGTTTGATAAAATTGCACAAAGAGTTTTGTGAAATTGACAAAAAGCCCTCCCGGCGGGTTGCTGCCGCTTCGGGAAGGCTTGTGTGACTGTTTGTTTCAGCGGGGATGAACTATATCGCCGCTTTCATTTTCTTTGTGTATTCTCCTACCGGAGCCGCCGAATCTCTGCCGTGTTCGGCTATCTGACGGACTATCGCCGAGCCGACGATCACGCCGTCTGCGTACTGCGACATTTTCGCCGCCTGTTCCGGCGTGGAGATGCCGAAGCCTACCGCGCAGGGAATATCCGTGTTCTCGCGGATGACCTTCACGATCGCGGAAATATCCGTGGTGATCTGCGTCCGCACTCCCGTTACGCCCAAGGAGGACACTATGTAAATGAACCCGTCCGCATCCTTGGCGATCATCGCGATGCGGTCCGCGGAGGTGGGGGCGATCAGCGAGATAAGGTCAACTCCGTACTGTCGGCAGAGAGGGAGAAATTCCTCCTTCTCCTCAAAGGGCAGGTCCGGCAGGATGAGCCCGTCGATGCCGATGCGCTGACAGGTGCTTATGAACTTCTCCGCACCGTAGGAATAGACCACGTTGGCGTAGGTCATGAACACCATAGGGATGCTCACGTCCTTACGAAGTTCCTCCACGAAAGCGAATATCTTGTCGGTGGTGACGCCGCCCGCCAGTGCGCGGATGTTCGCCCCCTGGATGACAGGCCCTTCGGCGGTGGGGTCGGAGAAGGGGATGCCCAGCTCGATAAGGTCGGCGCCGTTAGCCGCCATTTCCCGGACGATCTTCCCGGTGGTCTCCAGGTCCGGGTCGCCGCAGGTCACGAAGGGTATGAAAGCCTTGCCGTGAGCGAAAGCCTCTTTGATCTTACTCATAAATATCCTCCCCTCTGTAACGGGCGATAGCGGCGCAGTCCTTGTCGCCGCGTCCCGAGATCGTCACGATGATTATTTTGTCATTGTCCATTCCGGGAGCTATCTTCATAGCGTAGGCCACCGCGTGAGCGGATTCTATCGCCGGGATGATGCCCTCGGTGCGGGACAGGAACTCAAAGGCGTCCACAGCTTCGTCGTCGGTGACGGGAACGTATTCCGCCCTGCCGATGTCGTGGAGATAAGCGTGCTCCGGGCCCACGCCGGGATAGTCAAGTCCCGCCGAAATGGAGTACACCGGCGCGATCTGTCCGTACTCGTCCTGACAGAAATAGCTCTTCATCCCGTGGAAGATGCCCAGCCTGCCGGTGTTGACGGTGGCGGCGGTCTCAAAGGTGTCGATGCCCCGTCCTGCGGCTTCACAGCCGATAAGGCGCACGCCCTCATCGCCGATGAAGTTGTAGAAGCTGCCTATGGCGTTGGAGCCTCCGCCCACGCAGGCGATCACCGCGTCGGGGAGGCGTCCCTCGTATTCAAGGATCTGCTCTCTTGCTTCCTTGGAGATCACCGACTGGAAGTCCCGGACGATAGTCGGGAAGGGGTGAGGCCCCATGACCGAGCCGAGACAGTAATGTGTGTCGTCGATGCGGGAGGTCCATTCACGCATAGCCTCGGAAACGGCGTCCTTCAGCGTGGCGGTGCCGCTGGTAACGGGCACGACCTTCGAGCCCAGCAGCCTCATACGGTAGACGTTAAGCGCCTGGCGCTTGGTGTCCTCTTCTCCCATGAATACCACGCACTCCATTCCGAGCAGAGCGGCGGCAGTGGCGGTGGCGACTCCGTGCTGGCCCGCGCCTGTCTCTGCGATAAGGCGGGTCTTGCCCATTTTCTTGGCAAGGAGCGCCTGCCCCAAAACGTTGTTTATCTTGTGGGAACCGGTGTGATTGAGGTCCTCACGCTTGAGATATATCTTCGCTCCGCCGAGAGTTTTGGTAAGCTTTTCGGCGTAGTAGAGCAGCGAGGGCCTGCCTGCGTAATTGGCAAGCAGCTCGCTCAGCTCCCGCTGAAAATCCGGGTCGTTCTTATAGTGTTCGTATGCCTTTTCCAGCTCGATGACGGCATTCATCAGCGTTTCGGGGATGTACTGCCCGCCGTGTATGCCGAAGCGTCCCTTCTGATTCGTCATATCTGTCATCCTTCCCTGACGGCTTTTACAAAGGCCGTCATTTTCGTTTTATCCTTATAGCCCTCGGTCTCGATGCCGCTGCTGGCATCCACCGCGAAGGGATGCAGCTCGGCGATGGCCTCGGCCACGTTTTCGGAATTGAGCCCCCCCGCAAGGAAATAGGGGCGGTCGATGTCCTTTATCAGCGAATGGTCAAAGGTCTTTCCGGTGCCCTTGCCCGAATCCAGCAGGATGTAGTCGGCGCTGCTGCGGCAGGCTTTTTCGATGTCCGCCTCGGAGGTCACCGTAAAGGACTTGATCACCGGCTTGCCGATAAGGGTCTTCAGCGAACGGACGTAGTTGTCGTCCTCGCTGCCGTGAAGCTGGATAATGTCCAGCATCTCGGCGTAGTATTTGATTATGTCCTCAATGGGCTCGTCCACGAAGACCCCGACTTTCTGAACCTTGCTTCCCGTGAGGTAGCCTTTCAGCTCGCAGAAGGTCCCCATGCCCACCGAGCGCCGGAAGCCCTCGGTCAGCACGAAGCCGACGTAATCGGCCCCGAGATATTTTGCGGTGATAACGTCCGAGGGACGCATCATCCCGCAGAGCTTGATCTTCGTCATGAACCTTCTCCTTTCAGCTCACGGAGCTTGGCGGCGATGTTCTCCGCCCGCATCAGCGTTTCTCCCACAAGCACCGCGTCGGCGCCCGCACGTTCAAGGGCGGCGGTGTCCTCACGGGTCTTTATGCCGCTCTCCGAGACGAAAAGCACTCCCTCCGGCACCAGTTCCCGCAGGCGGCGGCTGTTGCCGGTGTCCACGGTGAAGTCGGTGAGATCACGGTTGTTGACTCCGATTATCCTCGCCCCCGCCGATACCGCCGTTTTGACCTCGTCGGCGTCGTGGGCCTCCACAAGGGCCGACAGCCCCAGCTCCCCGCAGACCGCAAGGTAATTCTCCAGCTGCTTCGGCGAGAGGATAGCGCAGATCAGCAGCACCGCCTTCGCTCCCAGCAGCTTCGCCTCATATATCATAAACTCGTGGACCGTGAAATCCTTCCGCAGACAGGGGATGCTCACCGTCTCTGCGATCTCTTTTAGATACAGCTCCGAGCCCAAAAACCACCGGGGCTCCGTCAGCACCGAGATGCAGTCCGCGCCTGCGGCTTCGTATTCCTCCGCAATGTCAAGATAGGGGAAATCCTCGGAAATGATGCCCTTTGAAGGGCTGGCCTTCTTGCACTCGCAGATAAAGGAGAGCCCTTGCTTCGAGAGCGCCTTTTCAAACTCAAAGTTTCCCTTGGGCATAGCCAGCGCCCGCGCCTTTACTTCATCGAAACTGACTAATTTCTTTGCCAGAGCCACACGCGCCCGCGCATGGTCCGCAAGCCTGTCAAGTATGGTCATTTCCCGCTCCTTATCTGTTCGAGACCTCGATCACCTTTTCGAGGGTCTGATATGCCTTGCCCGAATCTATCAGCTCCGCCGCCAGCTTGACGCCCTCGGCAAAGCTGTCTGCAGCTCCGCCAACGCAGAGGGCCGCGCCTGCGTTCAGCAGAACGGCGTCCCGCTTGGCGCCCTTTTCCTCTCCCCGGAGGATGCGTCGGGTGATCTCGGCGTTCTCGGCGGGAGTTCCGCCCTTGATGTCCTCGTGAGTTCCCCCCGCAAGGCCGAACTGTCCGGGAGTTACGTCATAGCTCTTGAACCAGCCGTTCTTGAACTCGCAGACGTGAGTGGGAGCCGCTACCGAGATCTCATCCAGCTTGTCGGTGCCGTAGACAACCATTCCCCGCTCCACGCCCAGGCTCATAAGCACCTGCGCAAGAGGCTCCACCAGCGAGCGGTCATAAACGCCCAGCAGGAAACGCTTTGGGCTGGCAGGATTGGTAAGAGGTCCCAGGATGTTGAACACCGTTCTGATGCCCAGCTCTTTTCTGATAGGTCCCACATACTTCATTGAGGTGTGGTATTTCTGCGCGAAGAAGAAGCAGAAGTTGGTCTCGTCCAGCATCTCGCGGCACTTGTCCACATCCTGCTGGATGTTCACGCCGAGAGCTTCAAGGCAGTCCGCGGTCCCCGAAAGTGAGGAGGCGGCACGGTTGCCGTGCTTGGAGACCTTGACTCCCGCCGAAGCCACCACCATTGCCGAGGTGGTGGAGATATTGAAGCTCTGAGCATTGTCTCCGCCGGTGCCGACAATTTCCAGAAGATCGTCGTCGTTCTCGAATTTTACAGCCGCGTCCCGCATAGCCGCCGCACAGCCCGCGATCTCGTCAATGGTCTCCGCTTTTGTGGACTTGGTGGACAGCGCCGCCAGAAAGGCCGCATTCTGTGTAGCCGAGGTCTTTCCCGACATTATCTCGCTGATGACCTCGTAAGCCTCGTCGTAGGTGAGGTCCTGCTTGTCAACTATTTTTACTATCGCATTTTCTATCATTGCTAAACACTCCTTTATAATATGAACACTGTTTACATCTCGATAAAGTTTTTCAGCATCTCACGTCCCAGGGGAGTGAGTATGGATTCAGGGTGGAACTGCACCCCGAAGATCGGATACTGCCGATGCTGTACCGCCATGATCTCGCCGTCGTCGGTGCGGGCGGTGACTTTAAGGCAGTCGGGGAGATCCGCCGCCGCAAGGGAATGGTATCTCGCAACTTCCGTCCGTTCCGGGAGCCCTTTGAAAAGCGGACAGTCCGTGTCAAGGGTGATGGTGCTCTGCTTGCCGTGCATAAGGGCCTTTGCGTAGGTTATCTTTGCGCCGTAGGCCAGGCAGATCGCCTGATGCCCGAGGCATACCCCCAGGGTCGGTATCTCCTTGGATACCTCAGCCGCCGTCTGCACCGTGATGCCCGCATCCTCGGGACGGCCCGGCCCCGGGGAAAGGATTATCTTTTCCGGCGCCAGCAGTCTTATCCCCACTTCGGTGAGCTCGTCGTTGCGGACCACCTTGATGTCCGGCTCAAGCTCGCCTATCAGCTGATAGAGGTTGTAGGAAAAGCTGTCGTAGTTGTCGATCAGGAGTATCATATCCCCGCCTCCTCTGCGGCTTTAAGGGCCTCGACCACGGCCGCCGCCTTGTTTATCGTCTCGCGGTATTCCTTTTCCGGCACCGAATCCGCGACTATCCCCGCGCCGCTTCGGACGAAGACCTTCCCGTTCTTCTTGAAGGCCGAACGTATGGCGATGCAGGTGTCAAGGTTGCCGGTGAAATCAATATATCCGATCGCGCCGCCGTAAAGGCCCCGCTTGTTGTTCTCCAGCTCGGCGATGAGCTGACAGGCGCGTATCTTCGGAGCCCCGGAAAGGGTCCCGGCGGGAAGCACCGCGTTCACCGCGTCCAGCGCGTCGCAGTCCTCTTTTATCCCGCCCCGCACCGTGGAGCCGATGTGCATAACGTGGGAGAAGCGCAGGATCTGCATATAGCGCGCCACCTCCACGGTCCCGAAGCGGCTTATGCGTCCGAGATCGTTTCGTCCCAGGTCCACCAGCATATTATGCTCGGCAAGCTCCTTTTCGTCGGCGAGAAGCTCGGTCTCAAGGGCTTTGTCCTCCTCGTCGGTACGTCCACGGGGACGGGTCCCCGCCAGCGGGAAGGTATGGAGCACACCGTTTTCCAGCTTGACCAGCGTTTCGGGAGAGGCTCCCGCGATCTCCACATCCGTGCCCGAGAAATAGAACATATAGGGCGAAGGATTAGAAGTGCGGAGTATGCGGTAGGTGTTCAGCAGACTGCCCTCGTACTCGGCGCAGAGGCGGTTTGAAAGCACGATCTGGAAGATGTCCCCCTCTGTGATGTGCTTCTTGGCCTTCTCCACCATGGAGCAGAACTCCTCCTCGGAGAACAGGGCCTTGACCTCGCTTTTCAGTCTGCCCGCCTGTTCGGAGGACTTGCCGCCGTTTTTCAGCAGGTCGGCCATTTGCCTCAGCTCCAGGCAGGCCTTGTTGTAGCCCGTTTCCAGGTCCTTCAGTTTCATGTTGGCGATCAGCACGATCCTCTGACGGAAGTTGTCAAAGGCGATGACCTTGTCGAAAAGCATAAGGTCAGCGTTCTTGAAATGCTCGCTGTCGTCCACGGGGATGCGCAGAGTCGGCTCGCTGTAAGTGATGAAGTCGTAGGCGAAATATCCCACCAGCCCGCCGGTGAAGGGAGGCAGCCCCTCTATCTTCGGGCTGCGGCAGCGGGAAAGCAGCTCCCGGATGTGGGGCGTGGGATCGTCGGTCCTGATGTCCATGCCGTCAATGGTGAGCTTTCCGTCGCCGCAGGTGATCTCGCTTTTCGGCTCGTACCCCATAAAGGACCAGCGCCCCCAGCGCTCTCTGTCCTCGGCGGATTCAAGAAGATAGCAGTGTGTGGACACATTTTTGAGTATCCTTACCGCCTCGATAGGCGTGCAGATGTCCGAGAGCAGTTCGCAGCTTACGGGCATAATGTCGTACTTTCCTTCTGCGGCATATTCTCTTGCGGCTTCAAGCGTGGGATAGAATTTCATAACGCACCTCCGGATATTGTTCAAATAAAAAACGCCCCTGCAAGGCCTTTCGGTCTTGTCAAGGACGAATAATACTTTATCCGCGGTGCCACCTTGATTCGCAGCCTTCGCTGCGCACTTGACAGGGTACCAGCATACCCCCGGCAACTGACGTATGCCAGCACGTCGCAGAATACTCTGCCCTAACGGGCATTTGACTGCGCCCTCAGCGGTCCATTTGATGACTTGTTTTTCACCCGGCTCGCAGCACCCCGGGCTCTCTGTGGAAGCATCGTCACCGTTATCTCCGCGTCAACGGTTTATTTTCCACATTATAACACGGCTCCCGCGGTTTGTCAATACCCTTTTTTTGAATATTTTACTCTGATGTGATACTACTTTAACATATTAAAATAAAGCTGCCCCTTCGGACGGACCGGACGGACCGGACGGGCTTTTCCTACTTTTTTATTTTTTATATATATACATACATATACATATATATAATATATTTCTGCGTATTTTTCACAAATAGTGTAAACTGCCGTCCAGCCCGTCCAAAGGGCGCAAATGCGCGGTTTGAGTGTGTCCGGTCCGTCCAATTCAAAAAAATCGAAAAAAATTTTATAAATCCTATTGACAAAGTGGGAATTGTGTGCTATAATTCATACATACCCGATAGGAAAACGGTACAATCAAGAAAGCGAGTGAGAAAATGAACATACGGATCACGAAACTCCTCAGATCGAATTACCGCTTCGGACGAATGCGTCGATGTCGTCCCTGCGCGGAAATCAGAGAATGATCTGCGGCGGGGCCCGGCGAAATGCTGACCCGCACGTTATAAAATGCATGACCTAATACATATTATAAAGGAGTAATCACTATGAGCTATAAATTTGAAACACTTCAGCTTCACGTCGGACAGGAACAGGCGGACCCCGCCACCGATTCGAGAGCTGTTCCCATTTATCAGACCACATCCTACGTTTTCCATAACAGCGAGCACGCTGCCGCCCGCTTCGGTCTTACCGATGCAGGAAACATCTACGGCAGGCTCACCAATTCCACCCAGGACGTGCTGGAAAAGCGCGTGGCCGCTCTTGAAGGCGGCGCGGCTGCCCTGGCAGTAGCCTCCGGCGCGGCTGCTATCAGCTACACGGTACAGGCCCTTGCAGCGGCAGGCGAGCATATTGTTGCTCAGAAGACGATCTACGGCGGCAGCTTCAACCTGCTGGCCCACACCCTTCCCCAGTACGGCATCAAGACCACCTTCGTGGACATCCACGACCTTGAAGCCGTAAAGGCGGCTATCCTGCCCGAGACCAAGGCGATCTTCATCGAGACACTCGGCAATCCCAACAGCGACATCCCGGACATCGAGGCTCTTTCGGAGCTGGCCCACTCTCACGGCATCCCGCTGGTTATCGACAACACCTTCGGCACGCCCTACCTTATCAGGCCCATTGAGCACGGTGCGGACATCGTGGTGCATTCGGCTACGAAGTTCCTGGGCGGACACGGCACGACCCTCGGCGGCGTGATCGTGGATTCGGGCAAATTCAACTGGACTCCCGAGAAATTTGCACCTATCGCGGCTCCCAATCCCAGCTACCACGGGGTATCCTTCACCGCCGCGGCAGGACCCGCCGCTTTCGTCACCTACATCAGAGCGATACTTCTCCGTGACACCGGCGCCGCTATCTCGCCCTTCAACGCTTTCCTGCTGCTCCAGGGCGTCGAGACACTTTCTCTGAGACTGGAGCGTCACGCCGAGAACACCAAGAAGGTGGTCGAGTATCTTTCCAAGCATCCGCTGGTGGAAAAGGTCAATCACCCCTCGCTGCCGGAGCATCCGCAGCATGAGCTTTACAAGAAATACTTCCCCAACGGCGGCGGCTCCATTTTCACCTTTGACATCAAGGGCGGCAAGGAAGAAGCCTGGAAGTTCATCGACGCGCTGGAGATCTTCTCTCTGCTGGCTAACGTGGCTGACGTCAAGTCTCTTGTGATACATCCCGCCACCACCACACATTCGCAGCTCAGCGACGAGGAGCTGGCAGCCAACGACATCCGTCAGAGCACTATCCGCCTTTCCATAGGCACCGAACACATCGACGATATAATCGCAGACCTGGAAAATGGCTTTGCGGCTATCAGATAACAAACTAAAAACAATAAATATTGGAGGAATAATGTCATGTCAAACATATATAAAGGAACACTGGGACTTATCGGAAACACACCTCTCGTTGAGGTGATAAACTTTGAAGCAGAGCTGGATCTCAAAGCAACGCTTCTCGCCAAGCTGGAATACTTCAACCCCGCAGGCAGCGTCAAGGACAGGATCGCCAAGGCAATGATCGAGGACGCCGAGCAGAAGGGTCTGCTGAAGAAGGGCTCCGTCATCATCGAGCCCACTTCGGGTAATACCGGCATCGGTCTGGCTTCTATCGCGGCTGCCAAGGGCTACCGCATCATCATCACCATGCCCGAGACCATGAGCGTCGAGCGCAGGAACATCCTCAAAGCCTACGGCGCCGAGCTGGTTCTGACTGAGGGTGCAAAGGGCATGAAGGGCGCTATCGCCAAGGCCGAGGAGCTCTCCAAGGAGATCCCGGACAGCTTCATCCCGGGACAGTTCGTAAACCCCGCAAATCCCGCTATCCACAAGGCCACCACGGGCCCCGAGATCTGGAATGACACCGACGGCAAGGTTGACATCTTCGTAGCAGGAGTCGGCACCGGCGGCACCCTGACGGGCGTGGGCGAGTTCCTCAAGGAGAAGAACCCCGCCGTAAAGATCGTAGCCGTTGAGCCGGAAAGCTCCCCCGTTCTCTCCGAGGGCAAAGCGGGCGCTCACAAGATCCAGGGCATCGGCGCGGGCTTCGTTCCCGACGTGCTGAACACCAAGATCTACGACGAGATCATCAAGGTCGCCAATGAGGACGCCTTCGCCGCCGCCAAGCTGCTGGTGAAGAAGGAGGGCATCTCGGTGGGCATCTCCTCGGGTGCGGCTCTTCATGCCGCCGCAGAGCTTGCCAAGCGTCCCGAGAACGCAGGCAAGGTCATCGTGGCTCTGCTCCCCGACAGCGGCGACAGATACTACTCCACTCCCCTCTTTACCGAATGAACATAATAACACATAACCTCCCAACACAGAAGCGCCCGCAGTAATGCGGGCGTTTTTGATGTCACAATATACAAAAACGGCTGTCGTATATCGTCAAAAATGCGAATTGTGTTTTTTAATAAATTGTGATATAATTAATACAGTGTTTTTAACGGCGTTCTCTCCTGCGGGGGAGACAAAAGCACAATATTTTTTTAAGGAGGAACATTGATATGGGAAACTATTCCGAACTCAAAAATAGTTATGACGGTCTGATCGCACTTCTCTCAACCATTACCAAGTCTGCCGGTGTCAGCGCATCCGTTGAAGAGATCACCGACACCTTCAACAGCGAATTCATCTTCTATGCGGGCGCACTTTCTCTCTGCGACGGCGAGATCGCCGACGAAGAGCTCAAGGCTCTCTCCGAGATCTTCGACTATAAGTTCGATCACCTTGCGGTAATGAATGCGGCCCAGGCATTCAGCAAGACCCTTGAATGCATTCCCGCCTGCGTTAAGATAGCCGTAGACATCGACAATACCGCAGCCGACAACAAGGAGATCAATGTCCTGCTGAGCGTAGGCGTTGTCTCGATGTTTGCTAATATTGCTCAGGCTATCGTTGCGGCCGATCAGCAGCTCACCGAGAACGAAGCCAAGCTGGCAATAGGATATGTCAACTTCCTTTCCGATTATGTTGACAAGAATCTTTCCGATGCAGCCAAGGCCAAGCTGCCCAAGAAGGAATAACCTCACTGTGACAGACGCTTCCGCTTAGGCGGGGGCGTTTTTTTGTGCAGAAACGAAGATCGGAACAGAAGATCGCATTCTGCCGCTGACCTTATACAGCATTGACTGGGTGAAACTTTTCCGGAGAAAGCATTCTTCAAGTTCTCTTTTCTATGTTCTTTCCATTGTTTTTGGCGGGGGCATATCCCGCTTTCATAGGACCGCAAAAGGCAAAACTCACACAAAACCCGGAAAGAAAATATGTCCCCGCCAAAAAGAATTAAAAGTCTTTAGAAGGGGGTTTGGGGGAAAGCCTTTCTTCAGAAAGGTTTCCCCCATTCAGCACTGCACAAAGCCGGCGGCAAAGCGCGTTTTTTTCTGTTCCGATTTTATTTTTTGCTAAAACGTTTTCGGCTCTTGCATTATTTTTCGTATATGCTATAATTGAATTGAAACTTTTTGATAATAAGGAGAGCGCTTCTATGTCCGTGACTTACAACGAAAAAGCAAGGCAGTTCCGGCTGCGTGCAAACAAGACCGATTACGTTATCGCCGTTGCCCCGGGAGGGGATTACCTCGCCCACGTTCGGTTCGGCTCCGCTGTCCCCGACAGGGACCTGACCTATCTTCTCCGCCTTGACGAGAACCCCTTCACCCCCGAGACCAACGACCGTGACCGCGCCGTTTATCTCGATACTCTGCCCTT
The DNA here is from genome assembly GCA_900104495.1 of Ruminococcaceae bacterium FB2012. GTDB lineage: Bacteria > Bacillota > Clostridia > Oscillospirales > Ruminococcaceae > FB2012. Next base: position 30,807 of record FMXS01000018.1, read on the forward strand.
TGAGTATCCCTGCTTCGGCATCGGAGACTACCGCGAGAGCGCCTTTAAAATTTCCGCTCCCGACGGGACTTCCGCCTGCGACCTGCGGTATAAGTCCCACAAGATATACAAGGGCAAGCCCGCTTTGGAAGGGCTCCCGGCTACCTTCGCCACCGAGAAAAGTCCCTGCGACACCCTGGAGATAACCCTGGAGGATAAGCCCGCGGGGCTGGAAGCCACGCTTATCTACACCGCCTTTGAAAAGCTGGACGTCATCACACGTTCGGTCATCGTTAAAAACGTGGGAGATAAGCCCTGCACCCTTACAAGGGTCTATTCCGCCTGCGTGGACTTCGACACCGCTGATTTCGATATGCTGACCCTCAACGGCTCCTGGGCGAGAGAACGGGCCGCGGAGCGCTGCCGTCTCCATCACGGAAAGCAGTCCATAGATTCCATACGCGGGGAAAGCTCACATCAGAACAACCCCTTTGCCGCTCTCTGCGAGCATAAGGCCGACGAGGACAGCGGCGAAGTCTTCGGATTTAACTTTGTCTACTCGGGGAACTTCATCGCCCAGGCGGAGGTCACTCAGCACAAAAAGACCCGCTTCGTCATGGGCATAAATGACACGGACTTCTCCTGGCTCCTGGAACCCGGGGAGAGCTTCACCGCCCCGGAGGTCGTCATGGTGCATTCCACCGAGGGCCTCGGAGGCATGAGCCGCACCTTCCACGACCTTTACCGGGAAAACCTTATCCGCGGGGAGTACAAGGATAAGCGCCGTCCCATACTCATAAACAACTGGGAGGCCACCTATTTCGATTTCAATACGGAGAAGCTCATCTCCATAGCCAAAGAGGCTTCAAAGCTGGGCATCGAGATGCTTGTAATGGACGACGGCTGGTTCGGTCATCGGGACAGCGACAACTCTTCCCTCGGGGACTGGTTCGTCTATGAGAAGAAGCTCCCCGGAGGGCTGAAACATCTGGTGGACGAGGTCAACAAGCTGGGGATGAAGTTCGGCATATGGTTCGAGCCGGAAATGATAAGCCCCGACTCTGAGCTTTTCCGCGCTCATCCCGACTGGGCGATACAGGTCAAGGGGCGCCCCATGACCCTCTGCCGCGAGCAGTACGTCCTTGACTATTCCCGCAAAGAGGTAAGGGACCACATCTACTCCATGATGCGGAAAATACTGGACGGCGCCAACATCGAATACATCAAATGGGATATGAACCGACAGCTCACCGAGGTGGGTTCGGCGGCTCTGCCCCCCGAAAGGCAGAAGGAGCTTTGGCACCGCTACGTCCTCGGGGTGTATGAGCTTATGGAACGGCTCACTTCCGATTATCCCCATATCCTGCTGGAGAACTGCTCCGGCGGCGGAGCCCGCTTCGACCCGGGAATGCTCTACTACTCTCCGCAGATATGGTGCTCCGACGACACCGACGCCATAGAGCGTCTGAAAATACAGTACGGCACTTCGATGTGCTATCCCTGTTCGGCTATGGGGGCCCACGTCTCCGACTGCCCGAATCATACCGTGGGCAGGAGCACGCCCTTTGCCACAAGAGGCCACGCCGCTATGGTGGGCACCTTCGGCTACGAACTGGACGTTACCCGCATCCCCCAAGAGGACAGGGACGCTATCCCCGGGCAGATAGCGGAGTTCAACAAGTACAACGCTCTCGTCCGCACCGGGGACCATTACCGCATCGGCAATATGTTCGAGGACAACACCTTCGACGCCTGGGAATTCGTAGCCAAGGACAAGAGCGAGGCGCTGTTTGAATTCGTGCAGGTGCTGGGACGTCCCAACGAGAGAAGCCGGCGCATCAGGCTGAAAGGTCTTGACCCCGAGGCTTACTATTTCCGGGAAGACAAGCCGGAGGAAAAACTCTCCGGGGCGGCGCTGATGAACTGCGGCATAAACATCGGCGGGCTGTGGGGCGACTTCCGTTCGTTGATAATACACTTCATCCGGGCGGAGCATACGGACTGAACAAGGAGGACTGCATTATGAAAGCAAACATAAGCGTCTGCGGCGCGGACTGCGGCGAGTGCCGTTATCTCAAAGAGAAGAAATGCAAGGGCTGCAGCAAGTGCGAGGGCAAGGTCTTTCACTGTCCCAAGGGAGAAGAGTGCGCGATATACGCCTGCTGCATCTACGACAGGGGATACGAAAGCTGCATCGACTGCGCCGACATCCCGTGTTCGATATGGAAAAAGACCCGTGACCCGAAAATGTCCGCGGACGAATTTGAGGACAGCATCCGCGAGCGCATCCAGCGGCTGGAAGATAACTATTGATAAGAGGAAAATGCTATGCGAGAGATAAATGTTAAAGAGATAGAAGAGACCGTCCGTGAGCTTTGCATAAAGGCAAATCTCCTGCTGCCGGAGGATATGGAGCAGTGCATCGGCTGCGGAGCGAAGTCCGAGGAAAGCCCCGTGGGCAAGGCGGTGTTTGAGGATATAATCGAGAACATCCGTGTGGCGAAGGAGGAAAGCATCCCTATCTGCCAGGACTGCGGCATGGCGGTGGTGTTCATCGACATCGGCCAGGATGTGCATTTTGTCGGGGGCTCTCTCAGAGAAGCTATCGACAGGGGCGTTTCCCGAGGGTATACCGAAGGACGGCTTCGCTGCTCGGTGGTCAGCGACCCGCTGGAGCGGGTCAACACCGGGGACAACACTCCCGCGGTGGTACACACCCGCATCGTTGACGGCGAAGGCGTGAGCATCACGGTGGCGCCCAAGGGCTTCGGCTCGGAGAATATGTCTCAGCTGAAAATGATGACCCCTGCGGTGACAGCCGACGAGATCGTGGACTGGGTAGTCGGAGCCGTGAGCAAGGCGGGGTCCAACCCCTGCCCGCCTATCGTCATCGGAGTGGGCATTGGCGGCGACTTTGAGAAGTGCGCCTATCTTGCGAAGAAGGCGCTTTGCCGTCCCGTGAGCCTGCGGAACCCCAAGCCCCTTTACTCGGAGCTGGAGGCAAAAATGCTGGAGAAGATAAACCGTCTCGGTATCGGGCCCCAAGGCTTCGGCGGCACCGTGACCTGTCTTGCGGTGAACATCGAGGAGGCTCCCACTCACATCGCGGGCCTGCCCGTATCGGTGAACGTGGGGTGCCACGTCACCCGCCACGCAAGCGCGGAAATATGACAGCAGGCTTTTCACGGCAATACCGTAGTGCATTTTCCAACTGATAAACAGCCTGTAAGCGCAGTCACAACAAAAAAAGATCCCCCGCCCGGGGGATCTCTTTTTTTTGAGGAAATATATTATCGGTTAGAACTTAGGCAGGTTTGCAAGGCTCTTTGCGATCTCCTCGTCGGTGGGGATGTAGTCGGACATCTCGTGGTCGTTGTACTTCTGATAGGCAACCATATCGAAATAGCCGGTGCCTGTCAGTCCGAAGAGGATAGTCTTTTCCTCGCCGGTCTCCTTGCACTTGAGGGCCTCGTCGATAGCAACTCTGATAGCGTGGCTGCTCTCCGGCGCGGGAAGGATGCCTTCAACGCGGGCGAACTGCTCCGCCGCCGCGAATACGGAGGTCTGCTCAACGCTTCTTGCGGTGATAAGGCCGTCATCGTAAAGCTGGGAAACTACCGAGCTCATGCCGTGGTATCTCAGTCCGCCGGCGTGGTTGGCCGAGGGAATGAAGCCGGAGCCGAGGGTATACATCTTTGCCAGCGGGCAGACCATGCCGGTGTCGCAGAAGTCATAGGCGTATTTGCCTCTTGTCAGTGACGGACAGGATGCAGGCTCAACCGCGATGAACTCATAGTCGGCCTCGCCGCGGAGCTTTCTGCCCATGAAGGGAGAGATAAGTCCGCCCAGGTTGGAGCCGCCTCCGGCGCATCCGATTATCGTATCGGGCTTGATGCCGTACTTATCGCAGGCCGCCATGGTCTCCAGTCCGATAATGCTCTGGTGGAGCAGTACCTGTGAAAGCACCGAACCGAGAACGTATCTGTAACCCTCGGTGCCTACGGCAACCTCAACGGCCTCGGAGATAGCGCATCCGAGAGAGCCGGTAGTGCCGGGGAACTTTTCAAGGATCGCTCTGCCCACATTGGTGGTATTGGAAGGCGAAGGAGTAACATCCGCGCCGTAGGTGCGCATTACCTCGCGGCGGAAGGGCTTCTGCTCGTAGCTGACCTTTACCATATAGACCTTGCAGTCCAGTCCGAGATATGCGCAGGCCATGGAAAGGGCGGTGCCCCACTGTCCGGCGCCTGTTTCGGTGGTAACGCCCTTGAGGCCCTGCTTCTTGGCATAGTAGGCCTGAGCGATAGCCGAGTTGAGCTTGTGGCTTCCGGAGGTGTTGTTGCCCTCGAACTTGTAGTAGATCTTCGCGGGAGTACCGAGAGCCTTTTCAAGGCAGTAGGCTCTTACCAGCGGAGCGGGACGGTACATCTTGTAGAAGTCCAGTATCTCCTGGGGGATGTCGATATAGGCATCGGTGGTGTTGAGTTCCTGCTCAGCCAGCTCGCGGCAGAAAACGCCGCTCAGCTCATCGACGGTCATGGGTTCGTGGGTCGCGGGATTAAGCAGCGGCGCGGGCTTGTTTTTCATATCCGCGCGGACGTTGTACCACTGCTTCGGCAGCTCACTTTCTTCAAGATAGATCTTGTACGGGATCTCTTTGCTCATTTTTGATCATCCTTTCGGTCAATATAATAATATGCACAAGGCATAACGGATACGTTCTCCGGGGGACAAACAAAAAACCCGTCCCACGAAACATGGGACAGGTAAAATTCCTGCGGTGCCACCCAAATTGACGGCCGTGCCGTCCTCTCGGCGCTCATACTGACATACGAGCCTGCGTTGGTAACGGGGGCAGAACACCCGTTGACTGCTACTTGCCATACGGCTTTCGGTCACCCTCAGAAGTCCATTCATCAGCGTTTCGGCTGCTGCCTTCCAGCAAACGGCAGCTCTCTGTGAGTCAAAGCTCGCTGACTACTTACTCTTCATCATCGGTTTCAGATATTGGATTCATTATACACCACTTTCAACAATTTGTCAAGCCTTTTTTTTAATTCACGCTGCGCGCCCTTTGGGCGCTTGGGTGCCATCCGTTATGTGACCGTGACACCGCGTCGCGGACGGCTTAGCGTGATGTGACGTGGGGCTCTCGCATTCTTGCGACGTTGGTTCGTTTGTTTTTTATTTCACGCTGCGCGCCCTTTGGGCGCTTGGGTGCCGTCCGTTATGTGACCGTGACACCGCGCCGCGGACGGCTTGGCGTTATGTAACGTGGGGCTCTCGCATTCTTGCGGCGTTGGTTCGCTTTGTGGGTTTACTGCTTTGTTCAGCCCCGCCGCAACACAAACTTTCCTTCCCGCACTATACTGTTTGCGGCGGAATTCCGCCGTCCGCGGTAGGACCGCTGCGCGCCCTTTGGGCGCTTGGGTTTGTTTCGTGATGAAACAGATTATTCCGGCAAACCAACGTTTGAATACTTATCAACTTGTGAACGCCGGAATAATCTGACACCGCGTCGCTTACGGCTTGGCGTGATGTAACGTGGGACGCTCGCATTCTTGCGACGTTGGTGCGTTTGATTTTTAACAACGTTGGTGCGTTTTGTTCTTAACTGCGTTGGTGCGTTTTGATATTAACTGTGGTGGTTCGTTTAAGGGTTTACTGATTTTGTTCGTTGGTGAGTTTACCGCTTTTGTTCAGCTCCGCCGCAAAACAAACTTTCCTCCCGCACTATGTTCATTGCGGCGGAATTGGGTGCAGGGGCACGCCCCTGCCGCCGGTCGCGGTAAGACCTGCAAGGACCCTCTCCCAACGGGGGAGAAGGTCCTTGCTTTCATACTTCCCATATATAATGATCTTTGCGGTTTGGATAATTTCTTCGATCAAGCCTCCGCCGTAAATCTCGCCCACTGGTACTCAGCTGTCAGAGGCGTCTTGCCGTTGTATTTTCCGAGCCAGCTGTCTACACCCTTGCCGTTCCATACGTTCATCATGATCTTCGAGGGCGTTACAGGGATGCTCTCCGTCGCCTTGTGTACTTCCTTGCCGTCAACATACCAGGTGATGCTGTCCTTCGACCAGCGGAATCCGTAGGTGTGGAACTCCTCCGTGGCGTCAAAGCCCAGGTCGTACAGCTTCTCGTGGTTGCCCTGTCCGTTGGTAAAGTAGTTGAACTGTACCTTCGTGGTGTCCTTTCCCAGGAACTCGATGTCTATCTCGTCCCAGGGGTTATTGTCCGAAGGGCCGGTGTAGGTGAAGAACGAGGATACAACGCCCACGTTCTTGATAGGCTTCATCGAAACTTCATAGAGGCCGTAGCCGTAGAAATCGTTGGTGCGGTACTCGCCGCCGGAATAGCCGTCGTCCCAGGCCATCTTGTCGATCCTCAGCTTCAGCAGTCCGTCCTCAAATACTGCGTTGGTGCCCTTCCAGGTGCAGTTGAACATCGAACCGTTGGACCAGCCGTCCGAGGCCATCCACTTGACAGTGTCGGCGCCCTTGGAGAAATCGCCGTTAAGGGTGTAGGGGGAATCCGCTTCGCTTTCGGCAGCACTTTCCGCAGTGCTTTCAGCTGCGCTCTCCGCTGTGCTTTCGGCGGTACTTGCCGCCGCAGTGCTTGATGCCGTGTCCGCCTTGGAGCTTGAATTCTCCGAGCCGCAGCCGCAGGCCGCCAGAGCCATCAGCGTACATAAAACTCCTGCAATTACCTTCTTCTTCATAAAAAATACCTCCTTATTATTATCAATGACCGTTACTTCTTATCTTCTGGTCTTATGATAACACAAAGGAGGGAAATATTATACATTAAATTTAATGAAAGTGTCAGATATTTAATATACTATCAGACTTTTATTCTTCCGGAGCATTTTCGCTGGTCCACTTCATTCTGAAATAATTCTCGCGGTACTGTTTGGGGGTCATGCCCGTATGCTTGCGGAAGCAGAAGATGAAGTGGCTGTGGGAGCTGAAATTCAGGTAGTTGCCTATATCCAGCGGGGTATAGTCGGAGAATTTCAGCATATTTTCGGCGGCCTGTATCCGTCTTGACATGATGTACTCCGAGATCGTAACGCCCACCTCGGATTTGAACAGCTTCGAGAGATACTGCGGTGTCAGCCCCAGCATATCGGCCAGCTCCTGCACTCTGATGCCCTTATAGATGTTATCGTAGATAAGGTCGAGGCAGACTAAGATATGCTTTGAGTAGGCCTCGCCGGAATTGACCCTCTGCATACGTCTTGCGTACTCCAGAAACGTCTCCCGGTGGATCTCCTTGAGCTCGTCCTCGGTGGTGGCTTCATCGAGACGGTTGATAAAAATATCGCTTATGGTATAAGCTGTTTCCATAGGCATACCGGCCTCGATGCAGAAGCGGGCGATGAGCGCTATCGTAATAACAAGGTGATACTTGATATTCCGGATAGGATCCTTACTGAGCTTGCCGTAGCCCTCCACTGCAAGGGGGGTATAAAGCTCCTTTACACGTCTGATATTTCCCGAGCTGACAGCGGAATAGAACTCCAGCTCTTTCTGATAGGGAGAGTGGAGCAATCCGTTCTCGCGCTGATAAAACTCACGGTAATTAAGCTCTTTACTTATACTCATAGATCCCACCTCTTTTTTATTCAAGACAGTTTAGATAGCGCAAGCCGCACCGAGCTGTTGGCCCGGTGCAGCAAATAATAAGGAGATATTATGAAGGAATCTTAATTACCGGCGACCTTCTTCTGCGCCTCAGTGATATAATAATCAAGGGTCTTCTTGTTCTCCTGAACCGTCTGAGTCCAGCTCTTAGGATCGGAGGGATGCATTGTTGCCTTGATAATATTATCTGTCACGTTGGAAACATCCTGAGAAACGCCCTGAGCGAACTCAAATACAGGATGCTCAGCAGCCATCTGATAGATGCGGTCGCGCATTTCGATCATTTCGTCTGTCCAGCCGTAGTCTTCCTTCAGCTGGTTAACGGTGATCTCCTTCGCCTTGGGATCAGCCTCTGCCATACGAGTGCAGTCGAGCCAAGCGGCAACGCCCTCGGGGTTAGCTGCATTCTTGCAGATGCAGAAGCCATGTACTCTTGAAGGAACATACTGTGCATCGGTATCCTTATCGCAGGGAACGGGAGCGAACATTACCTCGCCCTTGGAGATATCGCCGAAGGGAGCGGTAGCGGAAAGCGCATCCTCGATAGCCCAGAAGCCGATGGGATAGAACAGAGTCAGGCCGGAAGCAAGGCCGGTGCCCCACTTATCCTTACCGCCTCTGACGTTCCAGTTGTTCTCATGCTTCGGATATACGACGTTGTTCTTCTGAAGGTCGTACATCTTCTCCTGGACCTTAGCGATCTTGGGATCCTCGATGTTGTTTACGATATTGCCGTCCTTCATTCCGATAAGCGGAACGCCGGTGGACTCGGTAAGAGCATTCTCATAGTACCAAGCGTCAAGTGCATACTTCTCCTGCTCGGGGTCAACGAAGTCTACGCACATCTGAGACATGGTATCCCAGTTCCAGTTGCCCTCGTCGAACATCTTAGCAGGCTCCTCGATACCGAGCTCTTCGAGAATGGTCTTATTGTATACCCAGATATAGGCGGGGTCTACGCGGGAGATGCCCACATAGTGCTTGCCCTTATAAACGAACTGGTCGCAGGCTGTCTTGACGTCCTTCCAAAGGTCGGAGTTGAAGTCAATATAGTCGTCGATAGGCTCGATCATTTCCTTGAGAGCGCCCTTGGGGAACAGGTCCATATCATCAGCGCCGCAGAAGTCGGGAGACTCGTTAGCCAGGATCTTGGCTGCCAGGTCATCGAACTTCTTTTCCCAAGTTGTCTGGATGTACTCGATAGTGCCGTTGTATTTGGACTTGAACAGAGACAGGTCAACGCCGATATCCTTATCGTCGCTCGAAGTGGGGTTGATATCCCAGAACGAGAACCATTTGATAGTGGAGTTGGTCAGTTTTCTGTCGTCCGGCTTGCTCTCGGAGGCGATCTGATCAATAGCCTCCTTCTGGCTGTCCTTGAGGTCTCTTCCCGAAGCGGTAGTTGCCGTTGTAGCGTCGCCGGTGCTTGTTCCTGCATCGGACGAACCGCTGTCGCCGCAGGATGCAACTCCGAATGCCATTACGATCGCTGCCGCGAAGGAAGCGAACTTCTTATAGTTTCTCATTTGATTACCTCCGATTGCCGTGCCTGTGTATTATTACTTTCTCTTTCTGATAACAGCAATTGTAGCCAGAGCTACTGCAGCGCCTGCGAGAGCGATGCCCTCAGCCGCACCGGCCTTAGCGTTGTCATTGCTGCCGGCAGGATTGGTGGTGTTGCCGGTGGTGTTGCCGGTGTTGTTGCCGGTATTGTTTCCGGTGTTGTTGCCGGTAGTATTGCCTGTACCTGTGCCTGTACCTGTGCCGGTAGCAGCGCCGTCGTCCTTGGACTCGGTCTCGTCAGCCTTGGACTCCTCATCAGCCTTAGACTCCTCGTCAGCCTTGGACTCCTCATCAGCCTTGGACTCTTCCTCAGCCTGGCTGTCGTCAGCGGCAGGAGCGGGAGCGCCGAGAGAGATCTTCATGGACAGGGTACCGCCGGTGAAGCCGCCTTCCTGATCCCAGCCTGCAACCTCGGGAGTAGCAGCGATCTGAACTTCGCCGGTAGCCTCGTCAATCTTATCGGTAGGACGGATATGGAATCTGAAGCCACCCTCGGGATCGTGAGGAACTTCCTTAGTATCGAGGATGCTCTGGAAAACGGTCTCCTTGCCGTTCTCGTCAACGAACTTAGCCTCGGTGATCTCTACCTCGAGAGGATAGCAGTCTTCAACATTAAGGCCTGCAGCCTCGAAAGCCTCGTCAACGTTGCAAAAGAAGAAGCCCATCTCGCCGAGAGTACCCTTGTTGTCAAGAGCCTTGTCGAGGTCAACGTCGGTAGCAGCCTTGTTGATCTCCATAACGATCTCCATATTGCCCTCTGCGTCGATGCCGGCCCACTTGCCCTGGTTCCACTTCCAGTTGCCGTCGTTATTCATGAAGTAGCCCATAGCGCCTACAGAATACCAAGCATCGTTGATAGCTGCTTCTTCTTCGGTAAGCGCAACGCCTTCGCCCTTGTCGATGGGATAAACAGCGTCAGCCAGCTTGAAAGCCGAAGCGGACATTGCCATTGTTGCTGCTGCAAGTACAGCTGCTGCCATTCCTGCAAATACTTTTCTCATTTTCATAACCAAATACCTCCAAATTATTTTTGCCTATCTCTTAGGCACTTTTCATTGAGGGGATCTCCCCTCTGCGAATATTATTATACTATTTGCGAATATTCTTTTATACAACATATTTAACATCGGTATCAAAAATCGAACCATACATTCAAAAACATTAAATTTTTTGTATGCATTTGTGATAAAACCGGAAAAAATAAACTTTTTAAAGTACACTTATCTGATATTCGGATTAAATATCCGCATCAAAAAATTTGTTAGATTACAAAACTGTTATTTTTTGATCTCCGTATAATAAAAGATTGCCAGCTGAGTACGGTCCCGGAGGGAGAGTTTCTCCAGCAGGGTACTGAGATAATTCCGGACGGTCCCCTCCCCGAGGAAGAGCTCGGCGGCTATCTCCTTATTGGAAAAGCCCTTCGCCACCAGCTCGATGATCTCCCGCTCCTTATCGCTGATGCCGTATCCGGCGAAGTCGAACTCCGTTTTGGGCTGCATCAGCACCGGCAGCTTATCCATGACCTTATCCCCGAAGACGCTCTGGCCGTTATAGACTGTCCTCAGTGCGGGAGCGATGCCCTCGAAGTCCTGTTTCAGGATGTACCCCTTCGCGCCGATAGTCAGCGCCCGGACGATATACTCGTCGTCCGAGAAGGTGGTGAGGTAGAGTATCTTCGCATCCGGGTGGCTGCGGAGTATCTCCTCCCCTGCTTCGAGGCCGGTCATTCCCTCCATGCGGATGTCCATAAGCACCACATCGGGAGCATATTTCTCGTAAAGCTCCACGGCTTCCCTTCCGCTGGAGCCCATTGCCTCCACGGTAAGACCGTCCTCGCTTTCGAGTATGGTTTTCAGCGACAGCGCCACCAGCCTGTCGTCATCGACAACTATGATCTTCATGGGATCCCTCCGTTGGTTGTTATTGACTGTACTTTGATTTTGATGCGGTGTTTCGTGGTACTCACGCGGTGTTGTTCGGCTCCGTCCGTAGAGCCTTTACCGAGTGGTACTACGGACGGAAAGACGCTTGTCCGCTTCGCGTCCTCGCTGTTTCCTGCGAGTGCGGGAGGACAGCTTTTCCGGCGCTGCGTATGGTTTGTCCTCACAGATGTTGTTTGGAAATCAGCTTTTGCGCCCTTTTATTATTGAGTGCAGCGCCGGGGTCGTCGCTTACGCGCCGAGTGGGACTCTGTCCCACGCCCTGCGGGGGCGCTGCCCCTCGACACCGCTGGGGCTCTGCCCCCGTCCCCGCAAGGGCTCTGCCCTTGACCCGCCAAGGGCTACCGCGCCCGCTTTATTTTGAGCTTGCGAAAAATAAAGTTGGGATGGGCGGAATTCGCTTCGCGTTTGAATTTACAGCTTTGTGCGGCCCCGCCGCATCACTATCTCGTTTCCTGCACTACGTTGCTTGCGGCGGAGTTGGGTGCAGGGGCACGCCCCTGCCGCCGTCCGCGCTCGGACCGCTCGGGCCCTGCGGAACTGTCATAAATATGCGAAATCCGTTTTGGGACGACGTGATGCTTATCATCCCGCCCAGGGATGCCGCCCTGTCCCGCATATTCTGTAACCCGATCCCCCCCGACCGCTCGGGGATAATTTCCCCGCAGCTGCCGTTGTCTTCAACGGTAAGCTGGTAAAAAGCCGGGTGCTGGCGTATGGTGATGTCTATCCTGTCGCCGTCGGAGTGCTTCACCGCATTGGATATGCCCTCTTTTATGACCGCAAGAAAACATAACCTCAGCTTCGCCGGAAGCTCCCCTTCCGTGTCGTTGTCGTAGGTCACTTTGAAACGGTCCCCCACCGAGCGGATGCTCTCCCGTACCGCCGCGTCAAGATCCACTGACTCGTCGTGCAGATCGTGGACGCTCTCGCGGATGCTGGTCATAGCGGTGTTCAGCGTTTCTTTAAGGTCGTCCAGCGGGGCTTTCAGCTTCTCGTCCTTGTTGATGACCGTCAGCGCTCCCGCCTGGAGCAGCGAACGGGTCAGCATATGCCCCACGTTGTCGTGTATCTCCCGGGCGATGCGGTTGCGCTCCCGGAGAGTGGCAAGGTAGATCTCGTTGTCCTGAGCGTCGGCAAGACTGAGATTCTTTTCGTTCAGCAGCAGGTTCTTCTCCTCCACCTCGTCACGCAGCGAGGAGAGGTTCTCCACGCTTTTTTCAAGGAGGCTCACCCGCCGCCGGTAGATCACCGTCACCGTCAGGGAGACGAAAACTATCACTATCTGATGCGGTTCCAGTTCGGTGATGCCCGTCATCGCGGGAAGCAGAGGCGCCGCCAGCCAGGGCTTTTTCTCGCCCAGGGCGTCGTAGAGGATGATCGGCGAGGCGCAGAGTATCACCGGGAAGAAAATACAGCAGACGGCGCTTGCCGCCACCGCCGCCGCGGCGAATACCGTCCCTTCGGTGAGCCAGACGAAGGATGTCACGATCACCGACACTATCAGTCCCACCACCGGGACCACCGGCCCGTCCAAGAACGTGAAAGCCGCCGCGCAAAGCAGCATCACGGTCAGCTTGTCCGCCAGCTTGTTCATGCACACCCTCCTTCCGAAGTTCCTGTTTTCTGAAAACGCATATCCCTCCCGAAGGAAGAATATGCGTTCAGACTGTTTATCCGAATTGACTCAATGACGTTACACGCAGAGCCCGCACAAAGCTGAGCCCCGCCGTCAAACAAAACCTGTTTTCCGCACTATGTTATCGGCGGCGGAATTGCGCCGTCCGCGCTCGGACTTCAAGCCATGCCGGCGGTGATTATTGCCATTTTGTAGACTTCCTCGGCGTTGCAGCCGCGGGAAAGATCGTTGATAGGCGCATTCAGTCCCTGGAGGATCGGGCCGTAGGCCTCAAAGCCGCCGAGACGCTGTGCGATCTTGTAGCCGATGTTTCCTGCTTCGATCAGCGGAAAGATGAAAGTGTTGGCCTGACCTGCTACCTTGCTGTCGGGGCACTTGGTCTTGGCTACCTCGGGAGAAACCGCAGCGTCAAACTGGAACTCGCCGTCAATGACCAGCTCGGGGTCGATGTTTTTGGCCTCGATAACAGCGTCATGGCTCAGCTGAACGGTGCCGCCCTTGCCGGAGCCGTAGGTGGAGAAGCTCAGTACAGCCACCTTGGGGTCGATGCCGAAGAATGCGGCTGTGCGGGCAGTTTCAACGGCTACCTCGGCCAGCTTTCTTGCGGCTGTCAGAGTCACGTTGCCTTCCTTGTCAACGGTGTCGGTGTAGCCAAGGTTGATAGCGCAGTCGCCCATAGCGATAGTCTCTTCCTTGCCGTCCTTCTCTCTGAACATGATGAAGCTGGAGCTTACCAGGTTCGAGCCCTTCTTGGTCTTGATGATCTGGAGCGCGGGACGAACGGTGTCCGCGGTGGAATAAGTGGCTCCGCCCAGCAGAGCATCGGCCTTGCCGGCCTTTACCAGCATGGTGCCGAAGTAGTTGCTCTTCTTCAGGAAAGCGCGGCACTCGTCCTCGGTCATCTTGCCCTTGCGGAGCTCAAACATCTGAGCCACGAGAGCCTCCATTTCGGGATAGGTCTCGGGGTCGAGGATCTCGGCGCCGTCGATCTCGAAGCCGCCCTTATCGGCAGCGGCCTTGACCTCCTCGGGCTTGCCGCAGAGGATAACGCCCATAAGCTCCTCGCGCAGCAGCCTGTCCGCCGCAGAGAGGATCCTCTCGTCGGTGCCCTCGGTGAACACGATAGTCTTCTTGCTTGCCTTGAGATTGTCGATAAGCTTGTCAAACATTCCCATTTTGATTTACCTCCATATATTAAATGTATTTAATTAGCATACTCTTTGCCTTTCAGCTGAACTTCGGCTCGCAGGTCAAATTCACGCCCAGGCGCTTGAAGATGCGCTCGTCTACCGCCGAAAGGATCACCGTGGAGTGTACCTCGCAGCCCCGGAGCTTTTCCAGCTGATCCATAGCCAGCTTGGCGTTCTTGTCCGTTGCCGCACAGATCGACAGGGCGATCAGCGTTTCGTCGGTGTGGATGCGCGGGTTGCGGTTGCCGAGATGCTGTATTTTAAGGCTCTGTATCGGCTCGATGACCTCCGGGGACATCAGCAGAGCATCGTCGTCGATGCCGCCGAGAGCTTTCAGCGCATTGAGCAGCACCGCCGAAGCCGGACCCATAAGATTCGAGGTCTTGCCGGTTATCATACGGCCGTCGGGAAGCTCCATCGCTGCCGCAGGACCGCCGGTCTCTTCCTCACGTTTCAGCGCCGCCGAAACCACCTTCCTGTCCTCGGCGGTGACTCCCGCCTGGTTCATCAGAAGCTCCAACTTGTAGACCTCGTCGTCCGAAACGACGCCCTTCTTCCTGCCACAGAGCCCGATGTAGTACCGCCGGATGATCTCCTGCTTCGCCGCCTCCCGGACAGCTTCGTCGTCAACGATGCAGTTGCCCGCCATGTTCACACCCATATCCGTGGGGGACTTGTAGGGCGACTCCCCGAGGATCCTCTCAAACATTGCGTTCAGCACCGGGAAGATCTCCACGTCACGGTTGTAGTTCACGGTGGTGACGCCGTAGGCTTCAAGATGATAGGGGTCGATCATGTTGACGTCATTCAGGTCGGAAGTGGCGGCCTCGTAGGCAAGGTTCACCGGATGCCTCAAAGGCAGGTTCCAGATAGGGAAGGTCTCGAATTTCGCGTAGCCCGCAGCGATGCCCCGCTTGTTCTCGTGATAGAGCTGGGAAAGGCAGGTCGCCATTTTTCCGCTGCCGGGTCCCGGCGCGGTGATAACCACCAGTCTGCGTTCGGTCTCGATGTAGTCGTTCCGGCCGTAGCCCTCGTCGCTCATGATAAGTCCGAGATTCGAGGGATAGCCGCTGATCTTGTAGTGGTGGTAGACCTTTACGCCCAGGGATTCCAGACGCTTCTGGAAAGCGTCGGCCTGGCGCTGGCCTTCGTACTGGGTCAGCACCACCGAGCTGACATAAAGCCCGATGCCCTTGAACACGTTATACAGTCTGATGACATCCACATCGTAGGTGATGCCCAGGTCTCCGCGGACCTTGTTCTTCTCGATATCGCCGGCGTTAATGACGATGACGATCTCGGCCTCGTCCTTCAGCTGGAGAAGCATCTGGAGCTTGCTGTCGGGCTTGAAGCCGGGCAGCACCCGTGAAGCGTGGTAATCGTCATAGAGCTTCCCGCCGAACTCAAGGTAGAGCTTCCCGCCGAATCCTGCGATCCTGTCGCGGATATGCTCCGACTGCATTTTAAGATATTTTTCGTTATCAAAACCGATTTTTTTGCTGCTCATAGCAAATATCCTTCCCTATAAAAATTCCACCTTTCATTATACTACATACACAAGAAAAAAGCAAGAGTTTTTTTAAATTCACGCTGCGCGGCAGGGGCGTGGCCCGAGCGCGGGCGGCGCAATTCCGCCGCAATGAACATTGTGCGGGAGGAAAGTTTGTTTTGCGGCGGAGTCATTCGTGAGTGCAGGACCGGCTTTCTGCTACGCCCTTAACCGTGTTAAGGATCTCAGCATAGCCTCACGCTCCATTTCGGGGGCTTTCCGGTCGCCCCCGAACCCCTTCGGATACAGAACTGAACAAAGCAGTAAAACCATAAACGAACCAACGCAGTAAACCCACAAACGAACCAACGTCTCAAGAATGCGGGAGCCCCACGTCACATCACGCCAAGCCGTCCGCGACGCGGCACTAACACCACATCACGCGCCAACCCCAAGCGCCCAAAGGGCGCGCAGCGTGAATTAAAAAAACGCGCAGCGTGAACTAAAAAAAGTGAAAAGGCCGCTCCCTTGCGGGAACAGCCTTCTCAAAAAGTAAGGAAAGTAAAATGAATTGAAAAAGATCACTCTGAAGCGTAAGTTATTTAGCGGCCTCGGCGATGCCGATGTAGGCCTTCATGAGCTCGACCGCGCCGTCGATCCCCGTCTTTGAGGAGTTGACGCAGAGGTCGTAGTTCTTCGCCTCGCCCCACTTCATATCGGTGTAGTAGTTGTAGTAGTTGGCGCGGCGCTTATCGGTCTTGCGGATGAAATCCTCCACCTTGTTCTTCTCGATGTCGTATCTCTCCAGTATGCGGCGGCGCTTGTGGGCCATATTGCCGGTGATGAAGAAATTGATGACGTGGTCCTGATTTCTCAGCACATAGTCGGCGCACCTTCCCACGATAACGCAGGGCCCCTTTTCGGCCAGGGAGCGGATAGTGTCGAACTGTGCTAAGAATATCTTCTGATTCAGGGGCATCTCCGGGTTGATGCGCCCGTCGGGAGTAACGGGATAATTCCCCATTACCAGCGAATACAGGAAGGAGTTGGTATAGGTCTCGTCATGCTTGACGAACAGTTCCTGCGTGATGCCGCTTTCCTTGGACGCAATCTCCAGCAGCTCCTTATCGTAGAAGTCAATGCCGAGGTCTTCGGCCAGCTTTTTGCCGATCTCGCGTCCGCCGCTTCCGAACTCACGGCTGATCGTTATTATTGATCTCATGATAAGGCGCCCCCCTTTGTGAATTGATTATAGAATCAAAATTTAGACAATCTGTTATCGTCCTTCACTATTATAACATATTAAGTTTCATTTGTACACCCATTTTTAAAAAAATCCTGCACAAATATATTTCAAAACCATTGTGCATCTTCCACAATCGCGGCTGTCCGGAGGGGCTGTTTATTGTTCAGCTTTGTTATAAGATATGACAAAAAGTCCAAAATCCGCGATTTGGGGACAGTTAAAAGGTCAAAAACGGCGAACCTTCCCGCAGGCGCTTGCATAAATCCCGCAGATGTGGTATAATAATCTGACAGGGAAAACGATTAAACAAGCTGTAATTTGCGAGAGGAAAATCAAAATGCTGATGAATACCTTTGCCGCCTTCTGCGCCGGCTTCGCTCTGAATATCATCCTCGGTTCGCCGAAGGGGTTTCTGAATATCGAAAATGTCGTGCCTAAGTTCACCGTAAAACTGGAAGGCCTCCTCAAACGGATGTATAAGGACTCCGCCGAGGCTCACAGAATGGCCGGCGTGATACTGCTGGTCATCACGCTGACAGTCTTCGCCGTCATACCCGGCGTCCTGCTTTGGCTGATCTATTCAGCTTCGCCGCTGCTGGCACTGGTCATCGACAGCTTCTTCTGCTGGACCTGCTTCTCTGTCATGCATACCCGCAATGAGCTGGACCGCGTCTCCCGCGCACTGGCTTCGGGACGTCCCGACCTGGCAAGGAAAGGGCTCTCAAAGCTCACCGGCTCCGACTGCTCGGATATGAACGAGGACGAAATGATAAAGCGCTCGGTGGAGATCGCCGCCGACTGCGGCGCCGACAATGCCGCCGGCACCCTGTTCTACGCCGCCCTTTTCGGGGGCATCGGGGCGCTGGTCTACCGTACGGTCTCCGTGGTCCGCAGGACCTACTCCACCCGCAGTGAGAAAAGCGATAACTTCGGCAAGGCCGCCAACGACCTCTGGTGCTTCCTTGATTTCGTACCCGCTCACATTTGCGCCCTGCTGGCAAACTTCTCCGCTTCGGTATTCGGCTTCGACACCGAGAACTGCTTCCCTGTTTTCAAGCGGGACCGCAAGCAGCTCGCAGCCTCCAACCTTGCCCCCTGCCGATGCGTATACGCCGGAGCTTTGGGGATCTCGCTGACCCCTCGAAGCGCCCTCAAGGACGGCTATATCTCCTTCAGTTCCATAGGCGACGACCACCACATCAGCGACTGCGACGACATCGCCGCCGCCAACGAGATAATGTACGCCTCCGTGTTCTTCACGATGCTTTTGTTCACCGCGGTACGGCTTATCGTGACGCTGATAATCGTGCTGTGATACAATGATATAAGAGGATATACTATGGAAAGAAAGCATATCAGAGTCACCGCAGAAGATATCCGTGCGGGAAAGCTCACCGCCGCCGAGGCCCTCGCTCCCGTGTTCGGGCTGGTGGACCTCACCGCAGGATATATGAACTATCTCGCGGACGTGACTCTGCTCACCACCGAACAGCTCCTGTCCTTTGCGGTGCTGAATTATCTGAACGAAGTCAGAGAAGGCGGACACGAGAAGTTCCTTTACGATGCCGCCGGGATGCTCTGGCGGGAGGCGATCGTCGGGCTGGATGCCGTGGGTGCGCCGGAGGCCGCAGAGAATCTCCGCTCCCTTCGGAACCGCTTCGCTCCCGAGCTTTCCTTTGAGCAGGCCGAGCGTATCAGACAGATCGAGGAGAACGATCTCTACTTTGACGAAGAGGACAAGGTCTTCCGCGCCTGCGAAGCGGACATCGAAAGCCTGCTGGACAGTTACATCCGGCAGAATGCCGAAGCCTTTGGATTCGACGGCGATATTTGAACTGAACAGGGGCGTCCCGCGGGAGCCCCTGCATTTTTATTCCGCTTCTCCTTGACTTATCTATAATGACATGATATAATGATTCTGATTGAATTTTTTATGCGGAGAGGGTGAAAAAAGTGATAGAAACATATTACGGCGTGTGCTTTCTTACGGCACTCCTGCTGACCGTTTTCTATGTCTACATCTGGCACAAGCACCTGGATGTCCATATCACCCTCGTTTTCATGCTGGTGCCGATAAACAATCTCGGCTCGCTGATGCTTGCGATGTCCCGGTCCGCGGGCGAGGCGATACTCGCGCAGAAGGTGGTCTACCTGGCGGCCTGTTTTCTGCCGCTGATGATACTCCTTGCAGTGCTTACGCTTTGCAATATCAGCCTCAGACGCTGGGCAAGAGTGGCGCTGTTCCTGTTCAACGGAGCCATATACGTATCCACCCTTACCATGGGGAGCATGAGCATATTCTACAAGTCCTTCAGCTTCAAGCAGGAAAACGGCGCGGGGTATATATATAATAAGGAATACGGCTTTATGCATACCGTGTTCTACTTTATGGTCATCGCCTACTTTGCGGTGGCTCTCGGCGTACTGATATACAGCTTCTTCAAGAAGAATCAAGTTTCAAGAAAGATACTCTATCTGCTCCTGCTCCCGGAGATAATCTCCATCGCCGCCTTCTTCGGCGGGAGAAAGATCATTGATAAGGTGGAGCTGGTCCCTGCGGCATACTGCTTCGCCCTTGTGATCTATCTGATAATAATTTACCGCATCTCGATATACGACATCACCGACACCGCCATAGATTCCCTTATCGAACAGGGAGACACCGGGTTCATCTCCTGCGATTTCAAGTTCTGCTATCTCGGAAGCAACACCACCGCCAAGCAGATCATCCCCGAACTGAAGACCCTCACCGTCGATAAGCCCCTCAGCAGGAACGTTTACCTGAAGAGCAATCTCCTGCGCTGGCTGAATAATTTCAAAAAGGACGAATCCAAGAACAAGACCTATTTCGTCAAAGGCAACAAGACCTATCTCGTGGTCATCAGCTATCTCTTCGACGGACGGCACAAGCGGGGCTATCAGCTGGTCATCACCGACGACACCAAGAACCAGCAGAACATAAGGCTGATTAATTCCTTCAACACCCAGCTGAAAGCCGAAGTTGCCGAAAAGACCGCCGACATCATTGATATGCACAACAAGCTGATCCTCGGCATGGCGACCATGGTCGAAAGCCGCGACAACTCCACCGGCGGACACATCAAGCGCACCAGCGAAGTGGTCCGTATGCTCATCGACGAAATGAAGAAGGACAGCCGCTTCCAGCTGACGGAAAAGTTCTGCTCGGATATGATAAAGGCCGCCCCCATGCACGACCTCGGAAAGATCGCCGTTGACGACGCCATACTCCGCAAGCCGGGACGCTTCACTCCCGAGGAGTACGAGAAAATGAAGACCCACGCCGCCGAAGGAGCCCGCATCGTCCACGAGATACTCAAAGGCACCTCGGACTTCGAGTTCCATATCCTCGCGGAAAACGTGGCTCACTATCACCACGAACGCTGGGACGGCTCCGGCTATCCCGACGGCCTGAAAGGTACGGAGATACCCTTTGAAGCGCGTATCATGGCCGTCGCAGACGTGTACGACGCCCTGGTGAGCAAGCGCGTCTATAAGGAGAAAATGTCCTTCAAGGACGCCGACGCGATCATTATGGAAGGTATGGGCAAACACTTCGACCTTCGCCTCAAACCTATCTACGCCGCCGCCAGGCCGAAACTGGAAAAATACTACAGCTCCATAGATGCACAGTAAAAAGCGCCGCAGGTCAAACTGCGGCGTTTTCAGTTTTTCTTATCTTCAAGCAGGATGTAGTCCCTTCTTTCGACGAGCGCGTCTTTGGAAACGGCCTCCGTATAAAGTATCTCCCGCATATCGCTGAACTTCCCTATCCTTTCCCGGAGCTTCACGATGGCCTCGGCCTGTTCGGGTCTCAGAAGCAGGCACTCCGCGATCTCCTCCGCATCCGCTTTATTGATATTCACCGGCTTCATGACCTTTTCGGCCTCCGATACCGGCTCCGCTTCGGAACTCTCCTCTGTCTCCGCCGGAAGCTCCGTCACCGCAGGCACAGCCGTGACTTTTTCCGTTGTTGTGACCTCGGTCTCCTTCCGCTCACGGGATGTCTGCGATGTGGTCGTGTACTCGATCCTGTCATTTTCGGAAATAAAAAAATGCTCCTCGATCACGGATAGCGTCCTTTCGCCGATGCCGTAGACCTCGAGCAGTTCATCAAAATTATGTATGGCGCCTCTGCGCCTTCTGAATGCGGTGATTCCCTCCGCCGCCGTTTTGTTGATGCCGCTCACCGCGAGGAAGCAGTCGAGGTCGGCCTTGTTGATGTCCTGCGGATATTCATAGACCTTTTCCGTGACGGTTGCTTTCGTCTTTTTCTCCGAGGTGCTTTCGGACTTCCCTTCCGAGGACGCGCCCCGCGCCGATGAGGTGCCGCTGTCCGTCCCGGAGGAGCTGTCCCCAACGGTCTCCGCAGAGGAAGAGCTGACGTAAATGCGGGCGGGAGCTTCTTCCTTTACGGCCTTGTTGGCCACCACCGCAGCACCGGCCGCCGCCGCCACAAGCAGCGCACAAATCCCCGCAGCGATGTGGGAAATCCTCGGACCGCGCTTGTTTTCTTCCGCCTCCGGCGGCTCTTTGCCCCCGGCAGGAGCAGGATCTTTACGCTTGCTGTCGCTCACATCGGCACCCCCTTCCGAAAAAATTCCGCATAATGGGCGATACATATGAAGAATTGCCTTTATCAAATTATACAGCATTTTTCAACAATTGTCAAGTGAAAAGCGCAAAATGCCGAAGAAAAATATTATCGAAGAAAAATCCAAAAAGGGCTTGACTTTCGGAACAAAGTGTAGTATAATATTATAGCAATCGGGGTGTGGCGCAGATTGGTAGCGCGCTACCTTGGGGTGGTAGAGGCCGTGGGTTCAAGTCCCGTCACTCCGACCAATAGAGAGCCTTGTATATCGCGTAAATGCGCGGTTTGCAAGGCTTTTCTTTTTGCTTGGTCTTTGCTTGGTACTTGCCAAAATTGGGCTCAGGACACTATCAGGACACTATTGGACACCGCCGTTGTAAACGAGCTCGGGCGGGAGGCTTTCTCCCGCCCGTTTTTTGCTGCCCTCGTTTCGCTCACGCCGTGATATCGATAACCTTATCCTTCTTCGGCTCCAGCATATTGGTTAGTACGTTCACCGCCTCGACGTCGGCTTCGCTGAGGTAGTGCAGATACTTCTGCGTTGTCTCAAGCTCCGAGTGTCCGAGGCGCTGCTGTACCTGCCGGATGTTGATGCCGCCGTACAACAGGAGCGTCGCCGATGTGTGGCGGAGGCTGTGGAGCTTGCGGTGCTTCAAGCTGTGCTTTTTGAGGAACTTATCGAACTGCTTGGTCGGGGTCTGCGGATTCATTATCTCGCCATTCCACTGCGTGAACAGCCACTCGTCCCCCGCCCATTTTGAGCCGAGCCGCTGTCGCTCCCTCTCGTGTTCCGCTTGGAGCATCTTCACAAGCTCGATGCAGTGTTCATTGACCGTTACCGTTCTGACCTCGTAGTCCTTCGGCGGTTTGATCTGTATCGGCTGTCCCGACACTTTAATTGCGGCACGGCTGATTGTCAGCCGACAGCCTGCGTAATCGAAGTCGCTGAACTTGAGCGCCGCCATCTCTCCTCTCCTTGCTCCCGTGATGATTGCAAGCTGCACATAGGTCTGGAACTGCAAGTCCTCGGAGGTCAGACAGTTAAGCATCTCGGCGGCCTCGGCTTTCGTGAATATTTCGATCTTCGGATTGACCACACGTGGGATCGTCAGCTTTTCAGCTTTTGCCGGGTTGGTGCTGATGATCTCCAACTTTTCCGCCGTCTTAAAGATTGATTGCAGGACAGTCAGGTATCGCCGCACCGTGCTTGGCGACAGCTTGTCGGTATCGTTGGTCGGTGAGCTGTGTTCGGGTGTCAGCTCGGTCAGATATTTTATGAAATTTTGGATGTGCTGCGGCTTAATGTCCTGCATCTTTTTGTTCCCGAAGAACGGGACGATGTGTGTGTCGATCACCCGCTTGTAAAAGTGCAGCGTGGTCGGTGATGCTCTGACCTCTACCGTTTCGAGGTACTGCGGGATGAAGTCTTTGAGCTTCATCTTATTGCTCACCGCCTGCGTTCCGCTGTTGCACCGTTCCTCGAACAGCACCACCTGTCTTTGCAGCTCGGCTTCGATCTGTTTCTTGGTCATTCCCTTGTCGGGTACCCATGTCATAAAGTAGGGCTTGAGCCTGTTGCCCTTTTCGTCATATCCTCTGCTCACCCTTATGCGGTAGGATATGATCTCACCTTTCTTGTTAGTCCTCGGGTCGATATATGCCATTCGACCACCTCCTCTCAACCGTCAAGGATACCATAGAAGTCTGCGGAAATCCAGCGTCTGCGAAAGAGTTTCCACTCACAACACAGAAAGTTATCATTCCGGCTCACCCCCTAAATATCTGAACAGTACGTCCTTGTTGATCAGATACTTTTTGCCCGCCTTGATACAGGGCAGCTCGCCCGATCTGCACAGCTGACGGACACGGTACTCGGTCAAGCCATCCACGAGCGCGGCGGCTTCTTTTATTGTCAGCATTACGATTTTAATCTCGTTTTTGTTTTCAACCATTCAATTATCAACCTCCTAATGTTCATTGTAGTTGTCGTTCTTCTGTTCCTGTTTAGATCTGAATTGCTCATTTTAAATCGTCCTTTCAAACTAAATTGTTTTCCGAAAAACAGCCCTTGACACCTGCCTCAAGCGGCGTAAATGCGTGCTTACAGCCCGTATTTCAGAATTTTGACACCATGATTTTGGTGAAGGACGGCAAATGGAGCCAAGGCTCTCATCCCCGCAAACCGCGTAGAATCGGCGGGCTTTGCCCGTCCGAGGTGGCTGTGCAGGCGGCTTTGACGCCAGCACTTTAACCTGCCGATACGGTAAAATATCCCCTTAATTCTGCATTTTCGATCAACCTCCTTTTTCTCTCCGTGCCGTTCTTTTCTTCGCCATGATCTCCCTCACAGTCGCTCACAAATGCCCTGTGTCGCGTTCTATTCTCTCACTCGCTTTCCTGTCCGACCACTGCTGTTAGAGGCCACACGTCGCGTTGTGGTGCGAGATTCTACCGTCACCCGGAGGGCAAGTTGCCGGCACCCGCAGAGCTACCGTCACCCAGCTCTATCAACGCAGGTACGAGGTTTGGAGCACCTCGGGTGCCGGTAACCTCCACGCACACAAGGGCTCCCCCGCTACCGTCACCCGCACGGTCATACTCAAGCTCGATGATCCTGCTGCCGTGACTGCGCCGCCAAGTGAACTTTACTCCGAGAGAAGCAAGCTCATCGGTGTGCTGAATGAGATCTCTCGTCACCCGGTTTGCGAAATACTGACCGCCGTACTTGCGGCTGAGCAGCTCACACAATGCTGTCGCCGAACCGACGAAAGACCTCTCATCAAGCATCAGATCGTGAACAGCAAGCGCAAACATATCCCTCTTGTATGGCTCGATGCTATCGGTCACTACCCAGTGGTATCTGTCAAACTCGACACAGATTCCCTGGTTCTCGATGTCTCTACCGACACAGATCAGCTTGCCTTTACGACTGCCGCGCTGACTCTCCTGCAACACAAACTCCCCGTCAGCACAGCCGCTGATACCCGTTGTGCCGGAGATCATATTGAACGGATCGGCATCATAATTTTTTCGAGTGTGATGCACAAGCAGGATCGCGATCTCCATTTTGTCGGCAAGAATTTTCAGAGGAGTTAGTTCTTTGTAGTCAATGCCATAGCCGCTATCTGTCGATGATCTTACCTTTTGCAGCGTGTCGATGACTACAAGTTTGAGGTCGGGTTTGGTAGTTTTCAGTGCTTCAAGCTGTTCTTCAAGGCCGTTACCGATGCTGTCAGCGAGCAGTGCGAAGTCCAAATTGTCCGCAGGCTCATCGGTGAATTCATAGACACGGTTCTGCAATCTGATGAGCGAATCCTCAAGTGCGAGATAGACGACTTGTCCTTTTAAGGTCTGATGTTTGAGGAAATCCTGTCCCTCTGCAACCGACAAGCACAGGTCAAGCACGAGCCAGCTCTTGCCGACCTTCGGCGCTCCCGCGAGGATATACAGCCCCGGAGCCAACAGTCTGTCCACGATGAACGGTGTCCGCTGTAATGCGGTGTCCATTACATATTCGCAGCTGTAGAGCTGCAATTCTTTGTTCGGCACGTTACGCACCTCCTTTCCGATTTGATATGTAAAAGTGGGAGTAGTATTCTTTTAGCGAACCCATGTGTAAGTTGCGCTTTTTTCAGCCGTTTGTGGGCGCACAGTTTATCCCGGACGGGGTATGACCCGATTTGGAATTGTTGTGCGGCTGTGTTCGGCTGTGAAAAACACTCCCTCATTTATAAGGGAATGGCAAAGGCGCTTTGAGACCCCTGCGCAAATAATTAAAAAGTATCTCTGTTCTGCACAATCCATTCCATTTTGATTTATGCAATACTCCTTAACAATCTGATTTCTTTAGCAAAACAAAAAGCCCCTTACATATCAAAACGAACAGCAAAGCTGACGGTGTCTAAGCACTGTCTATCTGCGTATTCAATTTTGATATGTAAAGGGTTTTTGCCAAAATAAATATGTCCGGCCTTTCAGCCTACTTATATTATATCAAACCTATGTTCGATTGCCAAGAGGCGTTGTCGGATTTTGTAGGTTTGTACAGTGTCACATGGGGGATTGTGAGCGCTGTCATATTCAAGATGACGGTTTGGCTATTCTCCTTACGCTATAGCGGGGGTCCGGGGGCTGCTGCCCCTGAGCCAGCTGCCTCGGCGGCTGCCAGTCCCCCAACGAGGGGCAGGTGGACAGCCGTAGGCGATGCTGGCTTTCACAAAGTTCCCCTTAAATGCTGCACTAATGTCAGCCTTTTTCTCACCGCCATATTTGGAAATATATCAGCGTCAACACATTGGCAGGGTCGGTAAATGTTGACCCTGTTTTCGTGCTGACCCTGTGGGCATTTCTCATTGCTGAAAAAGCAGTTGACAGAACAGGCTTTCTGTGCTAATATTTCATTTGAAAATACTCTGAAAAACAGCGAGGTGATTTTGTGATACCGATGATCTATCTTAGTTCACTTGATACTCAGGAAGACAGATCAAAATTTGAAGAGATATATCAAAAATACAGAAGCAAAATGTATGGTATAGCATATTCAATTCTTGGGAACAATGAGGATTCCGAAGATGCAGTACATAATGCCTTTGTAAAGCTCGCCGATGAATTTACAAATATTTCACATTTATCCTGTAACGAAATCACTTCCTATATCGTTATTATTATTAGGAACGCTGCAATTGATATCTATAGAAGGAACAAAAGAGATCGGGAGATCAAGGAGCCTATCGAGGCTATAAAAGACGAGACCGATATTGATTTTTCTGATATCATAATCACAAAAGAAATGATGCTTTCAGCTGTGAAACAGCTTCCTGAAAAATATAAAGATGTGTTGTTTTTGTACTATTACGAACAGCGTTCCTCAAAGGAAACAGCACAGCTTCTCGGTATCTCCGAGAGCGATGTGAGAGTCGCTGCTTATAGAGCAAAGGCTATGCTAAGAAAGATCCTGAAGGGAGATGATAGGAATGGCTGATAAAGATTTCAAAGATCTATTAGGAGAAGCGTTGATGACCAATTATGAGCAAACTCTTGATTCTGCTGGCAGTGATCATGTCTTTTCTGATGGCTTTGAAAAGGAAATGGATAAGCTCATCAAGCGAAGACGCAAGCCCTATTACAAGCTGGTAAACACCTTTGGAAAAAGAGTTGCTTGTATCGCTGTTGTAGTAGTTGTCGCTGCGTCAACAACTGTCCTGAGCTTTGCATCATTAAGAGAGCCTGTCTTCAATTTCTTTATCAACCTATTTTCTGATCACTCCACTATCAGTACGGATTCCAATATTTCTAAAGCATATCCGGATATTAATAGAGCCAAGTATGCTATAACAAATGATATATCTGAATATAAAGTTGAAAAAGAATACTCAAACGCCAACGAAAACTATATCCATTATCAGAGTGGAGAAAAACAGATCATCTTCACACAGAGCGAAATAAATGATTATAATAAGAATTTCAATACTGAAGGTCAGCAGATCGATAATTTACAGATAAATGGCTATGATGCAATTGGTTATTTTGATAATCACGGTATGTACTCAATAGTATGGAACAACGGAGAATATATCTTTGATTTAAACTCCAACATTGGTAAGGATGCACTAATTGAGATGGCTGAATCTGTGCAAAAGGTAGAATAATAGAATATACTGTAACGTTTTCCCCCTTTGTTTCGTTATTATTTTCAGAAAGAGATTTCTGAGAGATAATTTCAAGCAAAGGGGGTGTTTTTATGAAACGTATGCTGTTGGTAGTAATGTCTCTTGTTATGATACTCGGTTTATGCAGCTTTGCGCCGCCAGATGATCCGGTTTCACCTGATTATCTATATACAAGCCGCTGTAGCTCTTTGCTTTCTATCTCAGGACTAAATGCAACCTGTACCAGTAATTTGATAGGTTATTATGGAGAAACGACTAAGATCATTGTTACACAAACCTTACAGGTCAAAGACGGAAATCAGTGGAGAACGAGTTCATCGTGGAGTCATACTTATTATGACTATTCGTGCCAGTTCACAAACAGCAAGACTGTTTATTCCGGCAACACATATCGTGTGAAGTCCGAGTTCAAGGTATACGCAGGGACAAATTATGAGACGGTGTATAGCTACAGCACAACTAAGACGACCTGATCTGAGACGGCTTATTTGCGGAATGGAGGGTGATACCATTGGTTTTGAGTATATAGTACTATATACTTGACGAAGTCAAGTATCGGTCGAGTTTTATGGTGCTAAATTTAGGATTCAGTGGAAAACTGATTTGATTCAGGGACAAGAGCATTGACTTTTAATATGTGTCGTGCTACAATTAATAGGAGGTACATCTTATGAAAAAGATATCAAGGAAGCTTACTGTTAGAGCATAGTATCAGCTTTTATTATCTGTATGATGTCAGCTTTAACAGTTTATGCATCCTCAATCACCCCTGTAACTGGGAGAATTGAAGTTGAACACCCTGGTACGGTTGGTTACGATTATTCCTCTTTACACGCTGTCAATACTTCAATATATGACAGCACACGTTTCTATTGGACTGCAAGCGTAGAGAATGAACCTACCGATATTTCATCTACACAAACCGCTGTCGAATGGAAAATATATAAGAACAATACCTTGT
The DNA here is from genome assembly GCA_900104495.1 of Ruminococcaceae bacterium FB2012. GTDB lineage: Bacteria > Bacillota > Clostridia > Oscillospirales > Ruminococcaceae > FB2012. The sequence continues at coordinate 58,745 of FMXS01000018.1, forward strand.
TTTCGTCTGTCGGTTCTAAAACAGGGTTTGAAGTTGGTAATACAGAATCTTATGGTACAGTAATCACATTACTTGGTTCTGGCCAAAAGCCATATGGTAAGCTGAATAATATGTATAAGATGTACATCAATGTATCTCTCTGCCCTCCTGCATATTATTATTACACAACTCTCAACTTTGGCGGTGTGTTCTACGGATATAATAACTGAAAGGATCTATAACAATGACAGTCTCATCTTTGTTTGAGGATATATCCGCTTTTTTCAGAGGTCTGTTTTCAGGAGAACCGTTAGATATCATCTGGCAGGGAGTATTTTTCATGTTCGGTCTTGTCTTTGTTATTATTCTGTGGCTGATAGTCGGATATAAGCTCAGAATGAATACTCCAAAAAAGATAATGCTCATCCTGTCAAGCACTGTGTATCTCTGGTATTTTGCTTCCGAGAGATTTCCAGTTACGCTTGAAAAGGCAACACTTACATTTGATATGATTCCATCTGAGGGGCTCATTTTCAAGCAGCTCTGGGTGCCGTTCTATCAGTTCTCTGGTATCGGAATGGTATTTGAGATCTATTACAAGCAAATGATATTCTTTGCGGTCATAGGCTTCATCTTTGCGCTGTCGGTCAAAAGATTCAAGTCACCGATAGCGTTCGGGATATTCACCGTAGCCGCCTTACTGTTTGAACCGTTGTTTGCAGTCGTTAACAATCTGCTCCACGGCGGCCTCAGCAAGACTTATGATCTCGCTGTTCTTATCATAGGGATACCTTTAATGTTTGTAGGCTATGGCCTTGCAAGACTTCTTATCACACTTAACGGAGAGCTATATACCAAGCTGCATACGCCGGTCACGAAACGAGCCTCGGAGAGCATGAAGATATGAGACAGACAAAAGCCGCATTTTCGGAAATACTAAACGAACATAAAAGCAGACCGCTCATCAGTGTAACTATCTATCTGACTGTAACGGTCTGCTTTCTTGCGGCTTTTATCAGTATGAGAGTGCTTCAAAAGGATGCTGTCATCTTTGAGGATCAGTATTCTGCAAGATGCACCTACAAGGATATTATCCTTGATACAGTACAGTACGGTTCAGCCGCAGAGCTTGCTGCCTCGCTGACAAAGCTTAACGATATTGGTGCAAGTGTCAAAGGAGTCGGTTTTTCCTCGGTAGATGATCCGCTTACATTTGAGCTTGAGGGCTTGGGTAGGATGAGTGCCGGAATGAAGGTTATTCCCGACAGCGAATATGCGTATCCCGATGGGAGTATCGTTTGCCCGGATATCGCAGCATACGACGGCAAGAGTATCTCTGTCGGTGATACGATCACATATTTCGGACAGAGCTTTACCGTTGCCGACATCAAAGCGGAAGGACAGCTTTCATTCTCTGAATTGGCCACGCTTGATGTGAAGGACTATTCGGTCAGTATCGAGAGCATAGTGTTCTACGAGCCTCCCGATGTCAAAACACTTGACCGCCTTAGCTCGCTGCTTAAAACACATGAAGACATACAAAGCGAATATGAGCTCGCTGCTGACAGCAACCAAAAAATATACGCCGATCAGCTTTTGATAACGATCCTGATCTGCGTGCTTTCCGCACTTATCATAGTAACACTTTTCAAGGCGCTTATGCGTATGCTGCTCCCGAGGATAGCAATGCTGCGTATCTTCGGCTGCCGGAACGGCTTTGTGGTGTTCTTCTTCCTGCTAACGCTTGTGTGGTATATCATACTCTCATTTACGGTGGCTGTGTTTATTGACTCTCTCTGTAACGGAGTATATTCGCGCTTCACGCTTGAAAATGCTGTGCCGTTCGGTATGCAAAGCATGGCCCTGCTGTTTACGCTGATCGTTTCCCTCATATTCACGCTTCCCGCGTGTATCAGGGCGGCAAGGTGCGCTCCGGCTCGCCTCGGGATAAGGAGGTAGGCTATGGACAGACTGAAAAAATATCTGATCGCAGCCCTCGATCAGCTTTCGGGAAGCGCTGTGCTGATAGTGATCCTCTGTATCGAGTTTACAGTCATGTTCTGCTGTTCCTGCATCTGCTATGGTGCTTTGGAGCTTTACTCCACCCGTCAGAAAATGTATGAGCATAACGGTATGGATAAGTTTTACTATGTAAGATTTCCCGACAGCGACAACACCGAGGAGCTTGTCAAAGCACAGACAGGTCTTGATGCTATGCGCTTCACCTATGCAAACAAGACTGCCTCGGATTACAATGTGATGGTATATGACAAAACAGCAATTGACCGGATAAATGTGGTGCTTTCCTCCGGCAAGAGGATAGACACCGAAAAAAGCTATCCCGCTGTTCCATGCTATATGACAAGCGGGATGGGATACAGAACAGGCGAGACCGTAACGCTAAAGAATGCAGATGAGTCTCCCATAGGTGAGTTCTATGTCTGCGGGATAATCGAGAATGATGTGGTCTTCTCCCCCAACTACGGCTTCGACTACAAAAAGCAATTTGTGATCGCATACGACCCGGAGGACAAGGTGAGCCGGGATCAGTTCGCAATGCATTTCTATGCGGTGGACACCTCGCCGATCCCCGGCTTTTCCGAGCGCTTTAAGCCGCTCATCGACGAAAAGCTGTATCAGTCATTTGACTATTATTACAGCGAGCGAAACAAGCTTGAGCGTGACCGCATTCTGCCGTATGAGCTTCTGACCATTGCCTTTGCGCTGCTCTCGCTTACAGGTCTTTTGTCAAGTGCTGTGCTGTCTGTCGAGAAGATACGAGGCACAGTCGGGATATACTATATGACAGGCGCAAAGCGGAGAGATGTTTATCTGATACTATTCCTCAAAAACCTGATGATAACACTTCTACCGGCACTTGTATCTCTGCCGGTGATAACGTACCTTCGCAGCAGCGAATTGGCGCAGACCACGCTCATATCCTACAAGGGATATCTTATCGCGGCGGCTGCGGCGTTTACGGCACTCATCATCTCAAATCTGATACTGATTGCCGCAATAAGCAGGAAAAACCTGACCGACACATTAAAGAGGGTGCAGACATGATAGAGTTGAAAAACATCACCAAGACATATTACAAGGGCACCTCGGCGCAGATAAACGCGCTTGACGGGGTTGATCTGACCGTCAATGACGGAGAGCTTCTCGGCATCATCGGGGCATCGGGCTCGGGAAAATCGACTTTACTCAACATCATCGGCTGCCTTGACACGCCCGACAGCGGGACATATCTTTTAAACGGCGAGGATGTCAGAGCATTTTCGCAAAAGCGCCTTGCTGCTGTCCGCAACAGAGAGACCGGCTTTGTCCTTCAAGACTTCGGCCTTATGCTCGACAGGACTATCTACCGCAACATCTCCTATCCGCTCATTTTCAACTCAAAAATCAAGAGCAGCGAGATAAAAGCCCTGACCGCAAAAGCTCTTGAAGCTGTCGGGCTTTCGGCAAGGGTAAACTCAAAATGCTCGGAGCTTTCCGGCGGTCAGAAGCAGAGGGTAGCAATAGCCCGCGCTATCGTCAACAGCCCATCCGTTATCCTTGCCGACGAGCCGACAGGTGCGCTCGACACAAAGACCTCTGCCGAGATAATGGACTTGTTCAAGGCGCTCAACAAGCAGAGACGGACTGTTATCATTGTTACGCATGACCCCAAGGTTGCGGAGCAGTGCGAGAGGGTGATCGAGATCAGCGATGGAAAAATCGTCAGTGCGTAATCACTATTTTCCTTTTGAGGGAGATACCAGGGAGATAACGCCGCAAAAAAACGCCTGAAAAGGCTTGAGATAGCTACAGTCAAATCGCACCAAACCTCGCAAAACAGGCAATTACCGCACATTGCCGCACCTTCCTTTGAATTTTGGGGTGGTAGAGGCCGTGGGTTCAAGTCCCGTCACTCCGACCAGCAGAAAAGTCCGTAAATGGCGTAGGTACGCTGTTTGCGGACTTTTTCTTTTCGCTTGGTCTTTGTCTGGCACTTGCCAAAAACGGGCTCAGGACACTATCAGGACACTACCAGACACTGTGCTTGGAAACGAGTGCGGGCGGGAGGCTTCTCCCGCCCGATTTTTTGTTGCCCTCGCTCACGCCGTGATGTCTATGACATTGTCCTTTTTCGGCTCCAGCATATTGGTCAGCACATTCACCGCCTCAACGTCGGCTTCGCTGAGATAGTGCAGATACTTTTGAGTAGTTTCAAGCTCGGAGTGTCCGAGGCGCTGCTGTACCTGTCGGATATTGATCCCGCCGTACAAGAGCAGGGTCGCTGATGTGTGCCGCAGGCTGTGGAGCTTGCGGTGCTTCAAGCCGTGCTTTTTTAAGAACTTATCGAACTGCTTGGTCGGTATCTGTGGGTTCATTATCTCGCCGTTCCACTGCGTGAACAGCCATTCGTCTCCCGCCCATTTCGAGCCGAGACGCTGCTTCTCTCTTTCGTAATGCGCTTGGAGCATTTTCACAAGCTCAATGCAGTGCTCGTTGACGGTCACGGTGCGCACCTCGTAGTCCTTTGGCGGTTTGATCTGTATGGGCTGACCGCTGACCTTGATTGCCGCTCTTGAAATCGTCAGCCGAAAGCCGTTGTAATCAAAGTCGCTGAACTTGAGCGCCGCCATCTCACCGCGCCTTGCACCTGTGATGATCGCAAGCTGTACATAGGTCTGGAACTGTAAGTCCTCGCTTGTCAGACAGTTGAGCATCTCGGCGGCCTCGGCTTTCGTGAAGATCTCGATTTTCGGATTTACCACACGGGGGATCGTCAGCTTTTCGGCTTTCGCAGGGTTGGTAGAGATGATCTCTAACTTATGCGCCGTCTTGAAAATGCTTTGAAGGACTGTCAAGTATCGGCGCACCGTACTCGGCGAGAGCTTGTCCGTATCGTTGGTCGGAGATCTGTGTTCAGGTGTAAGCTCGGTCAGGTATTTTATGAAATTCTGAATGTGCTGCGGCTTGATGTCCTGCATCTTTTTGTTTCCGAAGAACGGGATGATGTGCGTGTCGATCACTCGCTTGTAGAAATGCAGCGTGGTCGGGGACGCTCTGACCTCTACCGTTTCGAGGTACTGCGGAATGAAGTCGCGCATTCGGATTTTGTTATTCACCGCCTGCGTTCCGCTGTTACACCGTTCCTCGAACAGCACCACCTGTCTTTGTAGCTCGGCTTCAATCTGTTTCTTGGTCATGCCCTTGTCGGGAATCCAAGTCATGAAGAACGGCTTGAGCCTGTTGCCCTCAGCATCGTAGCCTCTGCTCACCCTAATGCGGTATGAGATTATCTCGCCTTTCTTGTTAGTCCTCGGGTCGATATATGCCATTCGACCACCTCCCTTCAACCGTCAAGCATACCATAGAAGTCCGCGGAAATCCAGCGTTTCTGAAAGAGTTTCCACTCGCAACACAGAAAGTTATCATTCCGGCTCACCCCCTAAAAACCTTATCAGTATATCCTTGTTAATGAGGTATTTCTTTCCCGCTTTTATACAAGGCAGTTCTCCTGATCTGCACATTTCCCGCACTCGGTACTCCGTGAGCCCGTCCACCAAAGCCGCGGCTTCTTTTATGGTCAGCATAGTAATTTCAGCTTCTGTTTTCTTCTCAAACATTCTATTATCAACCTCCTGATGTCCATTGTTGTTGTCATTCTTCTGTTCCGGTTTGAATCTGAATTGTTCATTTCAAAAAACTTCCTTTCATTTTAATATTACATCTTCATTCCAAGCTCTTCCTTTTTCCTGATCTCCTCTGCAAGCCGCTTGCGGTCGGTGGTCGGGTAGTCATCATCGTCCTCGGCGGGCGTGTCCTCGATCAGCGCAACCAGAGCCCCAAGCCCGAGAGCAGCAACGCCAAGCTCACCTGTGAGACTGTTATCACAACCCACATTCTGGCCTTGAGTTTGTGCTTGAACTCTTCGAGCTGCTTCGTCTGCGTAGAGAATTGCTCGTTCAGTTTCCCAGCCTGTGAGACCAGGTCCTGCAGCGATTTCCGCTGCTCCGTCAGCGCCTGCTCTGAATTGTCCTCGATCTTCCGAAGCAGATACTGAATCTCGTCCCTCGTCAGCAGCTCCGACTGCATCTCCAAGATCTCCACCTGCGTATCCGAGGTCAGCTTGGTCAAGCCTATCAGAGCCTTCCAGTTGCTGTCGAACACTAACGTCGCCCGACTGGTGTCCAAGGCTTTCTCGGCGCTCTCTTGCGAGGCTCGCTTCATATCCTCTAATCTTGAATTCACGTTCCATCATCTCCTTTCTGTATTTTTCTTCGTGCAGCTTGTTGTCCCTGCACTTCATTCCGTTCGGACAAGTGTAGGTGATATATTTCCTCCCTTCCTCCCACCTTACCCCGTAGCCCTCCTGTCGCATAAGCCAAAGAAAATGCTTCCGGCTTTTGGCCTTGCTCATCATAAGGTCAATGGTGTTCATCAAGTCCATTTTCCAGCTTTGCTGTTTCATTGCCGAGCGGTATTCGCCCGTTGAGATGCCGTTGGTCTGACAGTCAAGTCTGGGCTTGTCCAGCGTTGCAACATCGTATTTCATACATATCTCATCGGACAGCTCCCGAAGCTCTTGCAGGGTGAACTTGTTGGAGTGATACTTGTGACCGTCCTCGAAGCTCACCGAGTTGAACACGATATGACTGTGGATATGGTCGGCATCGGTGTGAGTGGCGACAACACACTCAAAGCCCTTGAAGCCCCTCTCTGCAAACTCGACAGCTATCTTGTGAGCGAGGTCGGGTCTGATCTCATAGCCCTTCGGGTGGGACTGGACGAAGTGATAATACTGTATGCCAACCGTCTTTTTGTAGAGCTGCTTGGTGTTTCGGAACTCATCGTAGGCGGTGGCAGGAGTGCAGTTCAAGGCCGTCACCCACCTGCCGTTTTCTGTTTTATCATCCCGGCTGATATATCCGAGGACACCCTTGCCGCCTCCGCCGCCCTTGGTTGATATTGCGGTTACTGTTGCCATCACTTCACCTCCCGCAGTGCATTTGCAAGCAGGGCTGTTGCCGAAGTGTACTGTTCAAGCACAGGCTTGAGGTCAACGACCCGGACCCGACCCTCGTGGGCGAGCCTTACAAGCTGATTAAGATTATTGCCCACAGCCTTCTGCTGTTTTACAACCTCTGCAAGACCTTCAGCTACGATTATCTTCTTGCCGAGCGCAGCTTTCAGAACAAACTCATTGAGCTTCAGCCCATGCTGTTCTGCTTTCCGATGCACGCAGCTGTACTCGTCATCGGTGCATCTGATTGAAATGGTTTTGTTTCTCTTTCTCATAGTGTTCTCCTTTCCGACTGCCGTTCCGGCGGTCTTTTTTCTTTCGTCATAAAGGGGTGCGGGTCTCCCGCCGCGCAAGGCTTACCGCCCCGAGGCGGAATGCCATGCGCTATGCTTGCCCTCCGAAAATCCCACCCTGTGAGGCTTCCAGGCGGACTGCCGGGAAACACACTTTTTAGAGAATAATTTATCAGCGAAAAGAAAAAATATCGGAGACCGTATCCCCCTCACAGGCGTTCACAAATGCCATGTGTCGCGTTTTGTTTTACTGCTCGGCTGTTTTCTCGATAAAAACTATCGGGGGCACACGGCGCATTTCTGTGCGAGGTTCTACCGTCACCCGGAGGGCAAGTTACCGTCACCTGCGAAGCTACTGTCACCCGGTTCTATCAACGCAGGTACGAGGTTTGGAGCACCTCGGGTGCCGGTAACCTCCACGCACACAAGTGCGCCTTTGCTACCGTCACCCTTATGGTCGTATTCAAGCTCGATGATCCTGCTGCCGTGACTCCTGCGCCAGGTGAACTTAACTCCGAGCGAAGCAAGCTCATCAGTATGCTGAATGAGATCGCGGGTAACTCGGTTCGCAAAGAACTGACCGCCATACTTACGGTTAAGCAAGTCACAGAGTGCCGTCGCTGAGCCGATGAACGACCTTTCATCAAGCATCAGATCGTGAACAGCGAGTGCGAACATATCCCTCTTGTACGGCTTGATGCTGTCGGTCACGACCCAGTGGTATCTGTCAAACTTGACACAGATTTCTTGGTTTTCAATGTCTCGACCGACACAGATCAGCTTGCCGTTTCGTGAGCCTCGCTTGGTCTCCGCAAGCACAAAGCTGCCGTCAACACAGCCGCTGATGCCTGTCGTCCCGGAGATCATATTGAATGGATCTGCATCATAATTCTTGCGGGTGTGATGCACAAGCAGGATCGCGATCTCCATTTTGTCTGCGATACTTTTGAGAGAGGACAGCTCATTGTAGTCGGCGGCATAGCTGATGTCTGTGCCGCTTCGCACCATTTGAAGCGTATCAATAACAACGAGCTTGAGGTCGTGCTTTGTTGTTTTCAGAGCTTCAAGCTGTTCTTCAAGACCGTTTCCGATGCTGTCGGCGAGCAAAGCAAAGTCGAGATTTTCCGTAGGCTCATCGGTGAATTCATAGACTCGGTTCTGCAATCTGATGAGGCTGTCCTCAAGCGCGAGATAGACGACCTGTCCTTTTTCCGTCCGATGTCCGAGAAAATCCTGCCCCTCTGCAACCGACAGACACAGGTCAAGCACCAGCCAGCTCTTGCCGACCTTCGGCGCTCCGGCGAGGATATACAGCCCCGGCGCGAGGAGCCTGTCCACGATGAACGGTGTCTGCTGCAGTGCGGTGTCCATGACATACTCGCAGCTGTATAGCTGCAATTCTTTGTTCGGCACGTTACGCACCTCCTTTCATTTGAAATTTTAAATACCACTCCCATATTTTTATTGTAATTTACCTCCGCGACGATCACAGGGCCGGTGTGCGGCACTCTGATGAAAAAGTGGGAGTAGTATTCATTAAGCGAACCCATGTGTAAGTTGCGCTATTTTCAGCCGTTTGTGGGCGCACAGTTTATCCCGGGCAGGGTATGCCTCGATTCAAAAAAGCTGTGCGCCTGTGTTCGGACACAACTATCCTTTGCCTCATCCAACATATTAAAATGACAGGCTCCATATATCCTACCGTTGCCGAGTGCCAAAAAAGGACACGGGGCTGTGCGTTCACAAAATAGTTACAATTAAACGGGCATAAAAATATCCGCACAGATCTCTCCGTGCGGATAATCCTACGCTGCTTTTTCGGGCTTTTCAGCCTTCTTTTTCTGCCCTTCTATGTACTCCTGATGCCGCTTGATATTGTAGGGTACACGGTTGGGACAACCAAGGGCTGCCTGCGGGTATTGCTCTCTAATACTGTTCAGAGCGCGGTTCTTCAGCTTGCTGACGTTGTTAATGGTATTGCCTGTCAGCTCTGCGATCTCCTCGTAGGTGTGATCCTTGCAGAACAGCTTTATCACTGCATACTGCTTGTCGGTCATTTCTTTGACACAGCGGCGAAGTGCAGGATCGTCAAAAACGTCCTCGAAGCATTTGCACAGCTTTCGTTCAATTCGGATCTGAAATGGCTCGGGCTCATAGAATTTCTTCTTGTCTGAGACCACTTTCGTATCATTCGGCAGCTTAGTGACCTTGCGACCCTCATAGTACCTCCTGTCGGAATTCAGCCCCTCACGCTCGACCTCCTGCCATTCATCACTCTGATAAAATGACATCAGCTCCTCATATTCCTCCGCACTGTGGCTCTCCTTGAACAGCTCCAGCGGCGTAGGCAGATCAAGTACGCTCCGGTTGTCTTTCTCGTGATAGTTTACTACTCTCACTTACATCAGTCCTTTCGGTGTTATGTAAATGAGCGCCTTGTCTGCATTGTTATTTTAGCATATTTTGGCGAAGTGTGTCAAGAGATATGAGTACAGCTGATTGGACTCGTTTTTTGCTCTTGCAATTTTCGCCAACTTATGCTAAAATGTTCACTAATGAAATCTTTTTTGTTTGGAAGTGATGATGTGCTGCCGATATACTTTGCCGAGCTTGATACTCAGGAAGACAAAGATAAATTTGCAGAGCTGTATGAAAAGTACAGCAGAAAAATGTATCATATTGCGTTGGCAATACTGTAGAATTCTGCTGATGCTGAGGATGCAATTGATATAGTATTTGGCTATGCGGTTGATAAATTTACAGAAATTTTACATATTTTTGGTGCACAAAATGGCTTTTAATTTTGTTATTATTAGTAGGAGTATTGTTGCTTTATTACTCTGAATACTATACGGGAGAGATTTCATGATACCTATGATCTACCTGTCAGTTCTTAAATCAGAAGAGGACAAGGTCAAATTTGAAGAGATCTATAATGAATACAGACAAGCCTTATTTCTATCTGCATACTCGATTTTACATGATCCCGAAGATGCAGAGGATGTTGTCGAAGATACTTTTCTGACTGTTGCCGATAACTTTACAGAAATTTCAAAAAAAGCCGTCAGAAAATGAAGGCCTACATTGTCATAATAAATAGAAACAAAGCTATAAATAAATACAACGAGAATAAACGTCGGGCTCAAAACATTGATTATGATGATCTTGAGGAACAGGTCACGCCTAAGCAACTGGATCTTTTTGAGTTTGAAGGCCTCCATTCTGCGATAAAGAAACTACCCGATAAATATAAAGATATAATTTATCTTTATGATCTTATGGATGTTCCGGTTGAAACGATTGCAGACTTGCTTCATATTACAGAGGATGCGGTTTATAAAAGAGTATCAAGAGCAAGGACTCTAATAAAGCGGTTATTGGAAGCAGGTGAAAAAGATGAATAATGATAATTACAGAAAGGCGATTGATGCTGCGCTGACACCCGAGTATAACAGTATGCTCATTTCTCCTGAGGAACCGCACACTTTCTCGCCCAAATTTGAAAAACGAATGAATAAGCTGATCAAACGCAGGAAAAAGCCATATTATAAAATGATCAACACAGCTGGCAAACGAGTTGCTGTTATAATAGGTTTTTTCGTAATAATCTCATTTTCGACTATTATGAGTGTTGAGGCATTGCGTGAAGCTTTCAAGAATTTCTTTATCAGCATTTTTGAAAAATTTTCAATAGTTCGTTCTTCTGATGAAAGCAGTTCTCCCGAATCAATTGAAGCTGTATACACTATCACCTCGGGACTGGATAAATATACAATCTCATTTCAAGAACAGGATGAGATTTCAAATAATATGGTATATGAAGATGAAGACGGTCACACCATTGATTTCTGCCAGTATGTTAAATCCGCTTATGATACGATGATAAATACCGAAAACACTGTTATTGAATATATTGATATCAATGGAAAAGAAGCTATGATTTACCGTGACAATCATAATTATCACATTATTATCTGGGATATTGGCGACTATATCATTACGATCAACTCTAACATTGGTAAAGATGAACTAATATCCATCGCAAAATCTGTGCAAAAGGTAGAATAATAAAACGATCAAGAATTATTTGTCAGAAAACAGACCTCCAAATTGTCATAAACTATGAAAGCGGTTAGCTTTTAGATTATGATGATTGGAGGTTTTTGTTATGAAAAGAGTCTTAACAGTGTTTGTGGTGACCATTCTTTTCTCTCTGCTGCCTTTCAATATTATTGCATCCGCGGCAGAAGATGAGTCGGGAACAAGATTTCAGTATATTAGTTCATGCAGTTCCACTCTTACTACATCCGGAACTTCAGCAACAGGTATAAGCAAAGTCACAGGCTACAACGGAGAGACAACAAAGATTGTTATCACGCAAACATTGCAGCGCAAGAATTCTTACGGTAACTGGGTTTCTGTACAAAGCTACAGCGGTACTTACTATTATTTCAAAGCAACGCTTAGCAAGACTTATTCGAGTCTTTCCAGCGGTACATATCGCTTGAAATCCGTATTCACCGTTTATGCCGGAAGCAACAGTGAAACAGTGACTAAGTACAGCTCTGAAAAGACGATCTGAGACAGCTTTTTGCGGAAAGGAGGAACGATACCGATGCAGTAAGCGAAATTATACTCTGTACAGAGTATAATTGGCGAAGCCAATTATTGCCAAGGAAGATTCTAACAGTTCCCTGTAATACTTGTTGATATTCGATTTTATAAAAGTGAAGATTCATATTAATATTTTTTCTAATTGGAGGAAAAGCTTTATGGTAATTACAATAAAAAAGACTCTTTGTAAGCTTGTTGCTTTTGCAACCGTTTCTCTATGTACCGCTTCCCTGGTTATTCCTGCAGCAGCTGCAAATCCAAACCCGTTTATTTTTACTAACAGAAGTGATATAGCATCTTTCAGTGATTCTGAAACAGGTGATTTTTGCAGAGTGTATGCATATCCAGATGAAACAAGAGTTAAATCAATTGTCAATGGATATAATGGAGCCTGGAAAGAGGCTGAGTGTATGGCTTATGGTAATAATGGTAGTTACTATTATTTCATTGATGGAGATTATAATTACGGAACAGCTAATCCAGTTATTCAGACAGTGTCATATGATCCAAATGAAATAGCGATGAGATATCATAATGGCATTATTCGATTAACAAGCAATTCAACATCTACAGTTATGGACGATTTGACAATAATCGTACGAAAGAATTAATATGGGGTCAGATATGTCAGATAGATTAATTTTTAAAAATCTTAAAACCTTTATAACAGGAACGCCTTTGGCGTTCCTTGTTATTGCTTTGATTGAGATCTTTGGAGCTATTGGAATAATACTAACATACGGAATAATTCGAAATGTTTTTACAGAACAACAGAAAGCAACCTATTCAAGCAAAATGATGGTTTATGAAAGAATCCGATCAGGAGAAAATTTTTCTTATTGGGAAGACAGTCAAAAAGTAAGAGATGTATTTGACAAAATAGCACTTCAAAAGTATAGTGATAAATTTGAGTCTACTGCACTAACAGGTAAAATAGAGGTTGATAATAAGGAGTATACTCTTTCATGCATAAATTATTATTCTGATCAAAAATTCAATATTTCCGGAACATCTTATAATGATTTTACAAGAGGAGGAAATGTTGTAGTTGTTCGCTCTGATGAATTTCCGTGTGAAACTGGAGATATTATAAATATTGGAAATACAGATTATAAAGTAATCTGCGCCAGCAGTTCTTCTTTGCAAGCATATACTTTTTTGTTTCCATATAACCATTCTCCTCAGAAAGCAAAATATAATAGCGTATATTTGATTTTTAATGATATTCCGTCAAAACAGTTAAGCAAAGACATAAAGGATGAACTTGAAACCGGATTAGGTCTTGATTATCCTATACGAGAGCCTAAAATCCCCGATCTCCTGGTCGAACAGTTTAATGCTGTTATGCTTATTGGATGTGTAATTTCTATGATACTAATTGCTTCGAATTGTATTACAGTGTATATGTATATTATCCGCAGACGAAAGACCTGGATATCTGTAATTAAACTTTGTGGCTGCAAGAACACAGTTATTGTAAATATACTTATTTCTGAAATGATGATTGTTACATGTTTTTGCTATGGTATAGGTTATGGAATAGCATATAAGATGCTTATTCCAAAATTGAGCAAGTATTATCCTTTGTTTGACAGTGTATATAACTATAAATCGTATTTGTTATTATTTATTTCATTTATTGCTATTTCACTGATAATAATAATCATTCGGATTTCTTCATTTGTAAATAATTCAGTCAATGAAATGCGAAGGAGGGCATCAGAATGAAATATCTAAAATTAGCTTATATTGCTTTTGTAGATAGATTGGGTTCAAATATCGCTCTAATATGTCAGTTGATTATTATGTTTGCATTGGTGAATCTAATGATTGCATCAATTAATTCAAGAACGATGCTGACTGATTCGTATAGTGAATTTATAGATAAACAAGGTTGGTATATTGGATATTACAGAGCCTTTTTACCTGGCGAAGATGGAAAGAATGATATAAACAAAAGTGAATATGATCCAGAGTATGGTATTGATAATCTAATAGATACTTTTGAAATAAAGCCTGAGGTTTTAAAGGTCAAAATGGCTCCGGTAAGGTTGAAAAGTGGCGAATATGGGGAAATCACGATACTTCCGGATATTATATATGATGATTTAAAAATTCCTGTTTACGGATATAAGAATTATTTTGGCAATAAACTATTGCTGTTCCCAAACAAGACAAACCTAAAGCTTAGGGATAGCTTTTCATTTACAACTACATCCGGAAGAAAGGTTGATACTGAGTCCACAGGAATACTTACAGATCCTACATACATCCCAAGATTCACATCCTGGCACATAGATGGAGATATTTCAATGCTATATAATAAAGTTTCCGGTAATACAGATTCCAAAGTATATATGATCACAGATCAATCAACAGCGGATAATTGGGGGATAACCAAAGATGATGTAGGATTTTCGGTTTGTGCAATTGTGTATTATTCAAATCCTATAGACAATGCGAAATTGTTGGAAATGGAAAATGTATTAAAAGACAATATAAATGTTTCATATACTCCTATTTCTGTATTAAAGGAGAAAGCTGATGAATCTTTGTCAGAAGATGTTAATAAGTACACACCTCTCGGAATTGTAATGATAATAATAGTTATGATAGGAACGGCAGGATCAGTTGCAATTCAGACGCTTGATGAATTAAAAAAGTATGTAATATATTATCTTTGCGGGATCAAATGGAATAGAATTATTCTTATTAGTTTTTTTAGAATTATTGTATTACTTCTTGTTTCTGCTCTGATTTGCGGAACGGTTTTTATAAATGTGCAATCAACCAGTATCGCATCACGCTTCGGATTGTATTTTAACGAAACAAATCTATATATATCTTTAGCGCTCATTGGACTGATCATATTAAGCTCGTTGATTTTACCGTTCATACTGATAAAAAGAAGTGAACCTGCTGACTTGATGAGGAGAATAAAAAATGATTAGTATAACTGAACTGACTAAGACGTATAATTACAAAAAATCGAATGCGTTTACTGCACTTAATGATATTTATCTGACAATAGAAGACGGCGAGATGATAGCGGTAGTCGGAGCCTCCGGCTCAGGCAAAAGTACACTGCTGAATATGATCGGATGTATAGACTCTGCAGAAAAAGGGAAATGCGTTATTAACGGCATAGATGTAAATAATCTCTCTGAAAACAAACGTACCGAGTTCAGAGCAAATAATATCGGATTTGTCATTCAGGATTTCGCTCTGATCGAAAGCTACATGGTGCTTGACAATATCCTTATACCTACATACTTCGTGAAGAAGCAAAAAGATACCAAGAAAAAAGCATTAGACCTTTTAAAACAGCTTGGATTGGAAGATATGAAAAACAAAACTGTTTCAAAGCTCTCCGGCGGACAGAAACAGCGCGTGGCAATTGCAAGGGCGCTGATAAACGAGCCCTCTATCCTCCTCGCAGACGAGCCCACCGGATCTCTTGACACCAAGACCTCTGCCGAAATAATGGAGCTGTTCAAGTCGCTGAATGAGCAAGGTCGGACGGTTGTAATTGTCACGCATGATCCGAAGGTGGCGGAACAATGCGGGAGGGTCATTGAGATATCAGATGGAAAGATAATATCGAAATAATTTTCATTTACTCTTGATTTTCTGCTGAATTTAGTATATAATATAAGCAGAGAAACCAACCATAATCACCTGGAGTATGAAATGATAACCATAGATGAACTCATCAGCCTATGTGCTGACTATGGCAACATCATAATATCACAACACGCTTTCGCTCGTCTGCGGGAGCGCGGCATCACTACTGATGATGTCATCGCAGGCCTCAGAAACGGTGAGATACTCGAACAGTATCCAAGTGACTATCCTTAGCCGAGTTGCCTTGTACTCGGCTGGTTCGTAAACAATAAACCGATTCATGTTGTATGCGGTATTGGCGGCGACCAGCTGTGGATTATTACAGCATACATTCCCGATAACGACAAATGGGAGGACGACTATATAACAAGAAAGGCGGTATCAATATGACGTGCTTTTACTGCAAGGGCAATATGTCCGAGGGCTTTACAACTCACTTTGCACAGGTCGGGAACAGCTTTATCATAATCAAAAACGTTCCCTGTTACAAGTGTGATCAGTGCGGTGAGGTCGTTTATACCGCTTCGGTAACCAAGCGCCTTGAGCAGTTAATCGCAGAGCTTGAGAATGCTTTAACCGAGATCGCTGTCATCAACTACTCGGCAGCGTGACCCGTTCCCAGGACACTATCAGGACACTACGGACACAAAAAACGGCATTAAACTACTGCAAATCACTTGAAACCTTATCGCACAAAACCGCGCAAAACGGCGTATTTCGGCGGATAACTGTAAATCAGAACATCTGTTCTTAGCCTTTGGGGTGGTAGAGGCCGTGGGTTCAAGTCCCGTCACTCCGACCAAGACATCTTCACTAAAAAGATGCAAAGGGCTCAAATGGCGTAAATGCGCCATTTGAGCCCTTTGCATTTCCCGAATTTTTTTGTGTCAAACCGTAGATGCAAAATCACATTTTTAGTAGAGTTACGGGACATGAACCACGACATCACAAAACATTATCAAATAAATTACCGTTTTCTTACAGTGAAAAGCGGTCAAAAACGAAAAATATTCAAAAAATCTTTCACAAACTTTCGAGCCTGAATTTGTTGGTATCTCACAAAGATGAGGTACCAAGTAATTCGGGCTTTTTTTGTTGCCCGAAAAACCATATACCATATTAAAGGAGGAACAATCAATGAACAACTACAGACTGTACGCCAAGCTCTTCCACAAGCCGGACTCAAGCAACTTTAGTGCTGTGCCTTGCGAGGTGGAGAAATGGATCCCGATCAACCATTGGACCTTTGAGCAGATCAAGCGGAGTCCCCTGCTCGACCTTGAGGTCGTCAAGGCTTACCACAGCAACATGTTCTACGACAACGGAATCAACCACTGTATTATGCTGCTTGATAACTGCGGGAATGGCGGAATTTTGGTCGAAAGCGAGGGCTATGACTATCCGAGGTACTCCTGCTTCGTGCCGAATGCAAGGACGTTGTATGAAGCTCATCTGATGACCGATGCCGAGCGTGAGCTTCGCGGGCTGATTAGAACCGCTGCGAACAAAGCTCTTGAAACTGTGTTTGCTGACGAGGATGCCGAGATCCTTTCGGCTGACTTGATCGATGAAGATGAGGTCTCCCGCCTTGTCAAAACGGCAATAGTCGAAAGGCTGAATCAGCATCCCGGTATCAATGAGGCGAGGTGTCTTTCGCCTTGGATCCCCGAACAGCCCGACATTGACATCAAGACCGAGCCGCTGAAAAAGATCAAGTTCTACTGCCCGCTGAAGATCATGCAGATACCGGATGAAGGTGACTATATGGATCTGGATGACTACGATGGAGAGCCTGAGGATCTCCCGTCCTACTGTGCTGTTTCCGCTGCCGGAGATATTAATCTTGCAATAGAGGAATATGCTTCTCCCTGCGAAGAAGATCGCGGCATTATGGCATATCTCGGAGGCCGTGAGATGCTCGGTAAGGTCTATTCCATTTTCCCGTATGTTGAGAAAATGGACAATGACCTTTGGGGCGTGTTCGAGTGTAAAGTGTTTGAAGATCTTGACAGCTATGAGCTTGAGGCGCTGCGGTCAGAGTTATCCGGACAAGCATCTGACGGATGGGGCGAAGGCTTTGAGCAGCGTGAGATCGAGACTGATGACTTTGGCAAGCTGTATGTCAGCTTCTACGGAGCGCCGGGCTGGGCGATGAAAACAGGAGAAGAAATGGGTATCCCCGACATTGAGGACGATCAAGGCCTTGATGACGGGGATATTTCTATGTATTAGGAAATCTACTGAAACTTTCACAAGCGGTTTGTTATCGTTGCTATAGCAGTTGAGTGGTTTATGGGGATCGTCTGATGATTATTGGTTGTCATTGAATTGATTATAGTTTTTGCACGCTCATAAGAACAAGCCCTCAGAAACGCTTGCAGAGCATTTCCGAGGACTTACAATTTATATTCAATATTCAGTTCAAAAAGGTATCTGTTGATTGTGGCATGCTCAAAAATGCTGAATATTGCTTTATAATACTAATCAACAAAAGAGGAGACATATATTAAATAGGCAATGCCCAAAAACATAAGACCGCCAGCCTTTGGTAATGTTCTCATAACAAAAATATAGATTTTCTCCGGAATGCTGCACCCTTTATAAAGCTGGTATGCAGGAATATAACACTTGTGAGGATTGAAAGGTGACACCTTTATTGTGTAGACCTTGCCGCTTTGTACAAAAGAGTTATCATCATTCAAAAGATTGACCGCCTTTGCCGTAATAGGTTTTCTATTTTCCTCATATGTAAAGACTGCCGAACTTGTAACAACTTTGCCATCGGGCTTTCCGTATTGACCTGCCGATATATTTTCAAGTCTTATCCGGGCATCATAGTTTTGTATATATCTTTCTCCGGGCTTTCCTCTTGCCTGTACCTTCTTATGATACAGCAATAATGCGGGAATATCATGCAATAGTGCCCATAGTCCCAAAAACACAAAAAACAATATCCCCAAATATGCAAAAATGTGATCACTCATAAGGAAACTCCACACCTCCCTGTACCAATATTATACTACGCTCTATGGTGAATGTCAATAGATCGAAAAAGTCGTATCCCCACATTGCAAGGGGATACGACTTGTCTTTTGTATATAAAGCTAAACTTTGTCACTTAGGTATGAGAATGAGTTTGAGCCTGATGAGGATATCGGGAATGAAATTACAATGTAGGAGATGATAATCGAAATGAAGAAAACAGTAAAACTCACGATCCCGCCGCAGTACACCGACAGGCTCAAGGCAGCAGCCAAAGCCGAGGGAGTGTCTGCGGCGGTTATTGTTGAGAGGGCGATCAAAACATTAATGACGAAAAGGAGAGATAAGAATGGCTGAAGAAAAGAAAGGCATCACCGTTAAGATAGATGCCGGCCTTCACGCAGAGGTCAAGGCTTACGTCGAAGCGCAGGGCTTGACTATGGCGGAGTTTGTATCAAAAGCGCTCGATGACGAGCTGCACCCTAAAATGACAATTACAGGAGGAACTACTATGGAAAAGATGAGAACAATGGCGTTTCAGGTGCCGGAGGATCTGTTCCAGAAGATCAAGGACTATCTGAACCGCAATCACATGACACAGAAGGAGTTTGTTATCGGGCTGATAACAAAGGAGATCGACAGAGACCTCGCCGCCCGACAGGAAGCCGCTGAACGCGCTGTGACCGCAGAGGAACAGGACACCGAGGAATACGGTGAGCAGGACGATGACGAGCTGTCCGAGGATTCTGACGAGGATCTCGAGGACGAGGAAGATGACGAGTATGACGAGGACGAAGATGAGGACTCGGAGTACGATGATGACGAGGATGAGGACTACGATGACGAAGAAGATGAAGATGCCGAATTCGATGAGGACGATGAAGAATCCGAGTGCGATGAAGGCGAGGACGAAGATACCGATGAAGAAGCAGACGAGATCGAAGATACCGCCGAGGCGGAAGAACCCGTAATGGAGTGAGGTGAGAATATGTACAGAGAATTAAAGCCTTATCAGATCGAAAGACTGCAGGAGCAGTACCCGCCGGGAACGAGGATCAAGCTGCATTTTATGGTCGATGATCCCCGACCCATCGAGCCGGGGACTTGCGGAACGGTACAGCTTGTTGATGACATCGGCACGCTGCACTGTGAATTCGATGACGGCAGAATGCTTGGTGTGATTTGGGGCGTTGACAGCTTTTCGGTCATTGAGCAGGAGGAAGCTCCCGCCGAGGACGAGGGAATGAATATGGGGTGAGATAAGAGCAGCCGCTCCGGGCGGGGCGGCTGAAAGTGTGTAATGGTAAAGCAATAGATCAGAATTTGTTGATATTTGTTTCCTATGCCCAGATTGCCATCGCCATAGTGCCGACAACGATCAGAATCAACCCGGCAAGCGCCTTTCTGCTCAACTTTTCTTTGAATACGAAATAGGAAAAAGCGACGGAAACGATAATGCTGAGCTTATCGATCGGTACGACAACGCTGACGACTCCGTTCTGTATGGAGTAATAGTAACAGAGCCATGATGCGCCTGTGGCAATCCCGGACAGAGCTATGAATACAAGTTCTTTGGAATCAGTATTTTTCAGTTCAGCACCTTTGCCTTTAACGAAGACGATCAGCCAAGCCATAACAAGAACAACACCTGTACGGATCGCCGTCCCGAGATTTGATTCTACATCCGTTATTCCGATCTTTCCCAGAATAGAGGTCAGGGCAGCAAAAACAGCGGAACCGATTGCGTAGGGCAGCCACGTGCGCTTTGTGTCCTTTGCTTCAGTTTTCTTCTTTTCGATCATCAGAAACACGCCTGCCGCAAGAAGTGCAGTACCGATCAGCTTGACCACCAGATGTTCTGTCTCACTGAAAAGGATGATTGCGATAAGCACTGTCAGAACCGTGCTGGATTTATCGACGGGAACGACCTTGTTCACATCGCCGACGGACAGGGCTTTAAAATAGCAGATCCACGAGGCTCCTGTCGCAAGGCCGGACAGAATTAAGAAGATGATAGATTTTGCCGATATTTCCGTGATTGTTCCGGCAGAGCCAACGATAAACACCATGATCCAGGCAAAAAGGAGTACAACGACCGTCCGCAGAGCAGTCGCCACGTCTGAATCAGTCTTTTTGATCCCGCATTTCGCAAGTATCGCCGTAAGTCCGGCAAAGAGCGCGGACAAAGCCGCCATGATCAGCCACATATCTTCCCCTTATTCATTGTCATATATTCTGGTAATTCTCGTCCATCAATTATCTCTAAGATAAATCCCGATTTGGTTTAACTAACTCCATTATATCACACCCAACCCACAAAGTCAAATATACAGAAAGGACGGTGATGCATTTGCTTTGATAAGAATCGCAAGGAAATATCCGACTGAATCCCACGGGCTATTTCAGCGGAGGGAGCCCGTGGATATCATAGTTGTCATAGTATATCTCAAATGCCGTTTCAACGTCTCCGAAGAGCTCTATCAGCGCTCCTGCCTGAAACATCGCCGACAGAGAGCCGGACGGTGCTTTCCATGCGGCGTTTGATACGACCTCGATTTTTTCGTTCCCGGGGTAGTTTGCGCGGATGACAGCCTCTGCTTTGAAAAGCAGCTCGCCCGTTGCAATGTGATAGTCGCTTGATACAACGGCGAGCTTCTTCACCGACGGATAAAGAGATGTAAGGATATCGTATGTGAAGATAGCATTCTGTGCGGTGGTGATCGAATTATCCTCAACGATCAGTCTCTGCTTTTCTATGCCGTTGGCTTCAAGCCATTTTGCCATTTCCCCGGCTTCCGAGGCCGCAGGATTATCGGCAGCGGTACCGCCGCCGGTGCATACGATGTATGATTTGGGATACTTCTTGGCACTGTTGAGCGCAACGGTAAGGCGCTGGATAAGTTCGTCCTTCATTGATCCGTCGGGCTCAAGCTGAAAGCCGAGGACAACGATGCAGAGCTCATCGGAATCAGGTAATCCGTCAGGCAGGATATCGTAATTCAAAGGCTTCCCGAGATCCCCGGAAGTCCAGATATCAACGATACAGTCTATTCGTTTGGCTGATACGGGATCGATCTCTGATAACTCCTCCGAAAGCTCCTTGATACGGTCTTTGGCTTCGGAACCGTAGGTACCGTAATCAACAGCGATCTCTTCAACGATCTTCTGGGCTCTTGTCGGATCTGTATTACTTGTTTCGTTTTTCCCGCAGCCGGACGATAACAGCAGCACGGCAGCGAGAACCGCAGCTGTAACAGTTTTTTTTATCATCACATTTCTTCCCTCCGTAAAACGAAGATTTTGTTTTCATATTATATCACACCCAACCCACAAAGTCAAATATACAGAAAGGACGGTGATGCCCTTGATTCGTTTTTTTTGATGTCTTCGCAGGGATCGGCGGATTCAGGTCGGGGCTTGAAAAGGCCGGAGGCTTTGAATGTGTCAGATACTGCGAGATAGACAAGTATGCGAAAGCGGCATGTATCTTGACGGTCTGAGCTTCGGAGATATTGCCAAAAGGCTTATGGAGGCCGGTCTGCAAACTAAATTCGGAAAGAAAAACTGGGATAAAGCGTCAGTCCGCAGTATTCTGATAAATGAGAAATACGTTGGAGATGTTATCCTTCAGAAAACATATACTATAGACTGTATCAGTCACAAGGCTGCAAGGAATAACGGCGAAAGGCCCAAATACCTTGTTTCGGATGCCCATATCCCGATAATAGACAGAGAAACATATAATCTGGTCCAGCAGGAACTCGCAAGACGGACATCCAAAAGAAAGAAAAGCGATAAAACCAAATCCGAGCTTGGCAGGTACTCAAGCAAATATGCCTTGACAGAACTGATGATATGTAACGAATGCGGATCTGTCTACAGAAGGACCACGTGGAAAAGAGGGCCCAAGCGGAAGATCGTGTGGCGCTGTATGAGCCGTCTCGACCATGGAACGCAGTACTGCAAGAAATCCCCCAGCCTCATAGAGGAAAGCCTCCACAGGGCAATTATGAAAGCAATAAACGCGTATTTCGGGAATGAAGAAACAATCAAGGGAATACTGAAAAGCAATGTAGACAGTATTCTTTCAGCGTCTGACACCAAAGAAGTAAAAGCCATCGAAATAAGACTTCGTGAAATAGATGGGGCAAGGAATGATTATATATCACTGATAGCTTCAGGGACAGTGGATCGAAAAGAGATCGATTTCCCGATCGCTGATTGGACAATTGTAGAAAAGCGGGCTGCTGATCTGGGAGTCAATGTCAGCCTCTACATCAGGAAAATGGCTGTTGGTGGAGAGATTATCACATATAGCTTTAATGATCTGATACCTGTTTTCGATAATCTGAATGAGATCAAAAAACGTTTGGATCAGATCTCTGTTGTGGCGCGAAAAACGAAGAATGTCAATATGGAAATCATAACCAAAGCACAAATTGACATTGAACAGATGCGGCACGATATGATCCAATTCATTGCTTCTCTGAAAAGGAAACAGGAAAATAGCGCCAATTGATATATAACATACAGGAGGAAATCACTATGAAAATGACATCTGCACAAGCAGCAAAGCTTTTGCGCAAGTTGGATGAACAGCACAAAGCTCTCAGACACCGGGAGGAACAATCCAGGACGTTTGTAGCCGCACTCGATGAGGACATTGAATGGAAAGCATCCCGGATGCTCCGAGGATCGTCAGCGATGAAGTGAAAGCGATAACCGAACGCAATATCAACGATATCACAGAGCGTACACAGCGCTGGCTTTCGGAAACAGAGATCAAAGAGGTCAGCATTGTATCCTATGACGATGCAAAAATGTATGCAGATCTGGTCACTTCAAAAAGCAGTCACCGCTGGGTGATACTGCTTCACGGTTACAAACGGACAAGAGAAAAGGTACACAATTATGCAAGCTTTTATGCAGAAAAGGGATTCAACATCGTTATGCCCGATCTGCGCGGACACGGAAAAAGCGAAGGTTCATTTATCGGAATGGGCTGGCTGGACAGATTTGATATCATAAAATGGACAGAGTATATCGTATCACTGGATCCGGATGCCGAGATAGTACTGCACGGCATCTCTATGGGTGCAGCTGCGGCAATGATGACATCCGGAGAAGATCTATGCAACAATGTAAAAGCTGTCATTGCAGACAGTGGATATACTTCGGTATGGGAGCAGTTTGCGAATGTGACAAAAAGCTATACCGGATTGCCGGCCTTCCCCCTGATGTACACAGCAAGTTTTTTTGCAAATCTTATCGCAGGGTATTCTTATTCAGAAGCATCCTCGATCGAACAGGTAAAGAAGTCCAAGCTTCCGATCCTGTTTATTCAGGGAAAAGGAGATACCTTTGTAGAACCGGAAATGGCGGAACGGCTGTACGAAGCACATCCGAACGGTGACTTACTGATGATCGACGAAGCGGCACACGGTCAGGCAATGTATTATGCACCGGAGCTTTATTTCAAGACAGTATTTGCGTTTATTGACAAGTACACAAGCTCACAGTGAAGCTTTTATTTTTGGTGGGCAAGGTAGGAGTCGAACCTACGGTGTATCAATGTCACGGATTTACAGTCCGCTGCAATCGCCACTATGCGTACTTACCCAATTAAGGTTGATCGGAGGGAGTCGGACCCTCATTTTCAGAGCCACGATCTGACGTACTTCCGTTGTACGACGACCAACTGGTAACGGATACGGGAGTCGAACCCGCATTACAGGATTGAAAGCCCTGTGTCCTGCCTGATTAGACGAATCCGCCATTGGTATCCGTGGGGAGATTTGAACTCCCAAGACCCCGGTTCTTAGCCGAGTGCGTATGCCAGTTCCGCCACACGGACATATTGGTAACCGCAATGGGATTTGAACCCATATTACAGGATTGAGAGCCCTGCGTCCTGCCGTTAGACGATGCGGCCGTTGTGATTACAGACACGCTGTAATCAAATCTTTTTTACAACAATAATCTGATCAATGGTCACGCCGAACATATCCGCAATGATGACCATGTTGTCGATAGTGGGCACGGCGTCCCCGCGCATCCATTTGAAAATGGCCTGCGGGGTATTGAAGCCGCACCTCTGCTGAACATCAGCGATCCTGAAGCCTCCGTCTTTGATCATATTTCTGATATTCATTCCCGTTGCCTGAGTATCTATCACGGGCATTTTTGACATCTCCTTTCTTAGTGGACTGATCCTTGCTGGTACTCCTGATGAGATTCGAACTCATACTGCACGGGGTTTAAGCCCGCGACCTCTGCCGATTGGGTCTACAGGAGTATTGGTGCGGGATCAGGGATTTGAACCCTGAAGATACAGCTTTTGGGGCTGTAGCGTTTACCATTTGCGCCAATCCCACATTGGTACCCGAAGAGAGACTCGAACTCTCAAAAACCTGTGTCTGAGACAGGGATGTATGCCATATTCCATCATTCGGGCATAATAAAACACCGCCTGCTGTGTGCAGACGGTGTTTGTCTTTCAAGGATCAGTAACTAAGCAAGCTCCCTGAAACGGCTCTCCGCATTATCTGCACGCAGCACAATAAGAGTCTCTTCTGCGAGGACGAGGCTCAGTAATTCTTCACTATGCAGATAATTAACAGTGAACTTGTTCATTTCAGTTCGCTCCTTTCGTTGATGTTGTGTTCATTATAGCACAGGGGACGGGAGATGTCAAGTAAACTGTGGGTATAGTTTTCGGAAACGCATACTATCCTAAATTGACTTTTGACCTGAGGTTTGATATAATTAATGCAGCGGAGAGCAATACGGTCTGCTCGCCGGATTGACTCTGAATTGCCTTTCGGAGCCGACAAATCATCATAATATACGGAGATAGATATATGCTTGAAAAAATGAGTGAGTTCTTTGAGAAAAGACTGTCGGGATATGATGAGCATATGCTTTCGGAAATAGAAGGCGCAGGAGAGTTCTACCCCTATACAGCCTCGCTGCTCCCCAAAAGGCCGGGCTGTACGATCATTGATCTTGGATGCGGTACGGGGCTTGAGCTTGAGGAATACTTCAAGATCAACCCTACCGCCAAAATAACCGGGATAGATCTGTCCGAAGCGATGCTGAAAGCTTTGTCCGCAAAGTTTGAGGACAAGGAACTGAATCTGATATGCGGTTCTTACTTTGATACCGAATTTGGCAATAGCGTATTCGATGCAGCGGTCTCTGTCGAGTCTCTGCACCACTTTACCAAAGAGCAGAAGCTGAAACTGTACCACAGACTAAAAGAGTCTTTGAAGCCCGGCGGGTGCTTTGTTCTGACAGACTATTTTGCGGAGTCGGAGGAGCTTGAAGCCGAGTATTTCAACACCCTTGCCTTACTGAAAAAAGAGCAGGGTATAAATGACAATGAGTTTTATCACTATGACACTCCGCTGACTGTTGAGCATGAGATCGCTGTGTTAAAGCAGGCGGGTTTTTCCGAGATCAATGTAAAAAGGAACTGGGGTGCGACTTATACGCTTGTTTGCTTACGTTGAATGCTGAGATATCTTATGCTTAAGTGAGGTGACGATTATGTGTACCCGTTTCTATGCGGATATGAATTCTCTTACAGGTTATATATCCGAAGCCCAGCAGCGGCGGCTTGCAACAATAATAATGAATACTATGTCCCGCCCCGCTGTGATGTCGGGCGAGATACATCCTACGGATATGGCGGCTGTGATCGCGCCGAACAAGCAGGGAGAACCGGCTGTATTCCCGATGATATGGGGCTTTACTCCACGGCCTTCCTCAAAGCCGGTCATCAACTGCCGCATTGAAACCGCAGATCAAAAAGAACTGTGGAAGGATTCGTGGCACAGAAGAAGGTGCATCATCCCTGCTTCGTGGTACTATGAATGGGGCATCCTGCCCTCGGAAACGGATAACAGAAGCATAGCAGAACAGCAAAAGCTGAAAAAGACCAAGTTCGCCATTCAGCCGAAAGGTTCGGAGATCATCTATCTTGCCGGGCTGTATCGCTTTGAAGAGCACAAGGGCGAACAGATCCCGGTGTTTGCCGTGATAACAAGAGAGCCGGTGGCTCCGGTAAGCATGATACACGACAGAATGCCTCTGATACTGAGCAAGGAAAGTGTGGCGGAATGGATACGCCCGGACGGCGATCCGGTCGGGGTGGTAAATAAGGCTCTGACGGAGCTGACGATGGAGCCCGCGAAGGATGAACCCGAACCGCAGATGTCATTTTAAATCGAATAATATTGATGATAACAAGAACAGAGGCTCTTAAATCATATTGGGGAACATCCCCGACCGCGATGGACCCGGGTCATTGACCAGCCCAAATATATATCATCGAATCAGCTTATTCATCTCTCTTTTCTTTGCATTATATTGCTTGATCAGTTCGGAACGGTTATTCCAAACATAATCGAGGAAATGATCAAAGTTAATCATTATCTGTTCTCTGACATCGACCTTTCTTGATTTTTCGTCATCACGAGAAAGTAGACAACTGATTAATATCTCCCATTCGTATTTATACCAATAGTAGTATAACAGCTCACTCTTTAACCTTTCAGCAAATTGCTCCTTGGTTATTTCTTTTTCTTTAGCAGCTTTCGCACAGCCTTCAAGAAAATGGAAGTGATCAAAAATATTGAAGGTTTCTACGTTGTCTCTGCTATAACCTATTCTATATATACATTCCATTCCATAAATGCTGCTCCTTTGAAATCAAGATTCACGTCTTATGGATTATCTTAGGAAATTACTTGTGGACTGGTGGAACAACTGAGGGAATAACTGGGGTAATCAATTATGCAGATAAACCTATTTATCAGTTTTATGCATTTTTACTCCCGGCAGCAAAAGTCCGGATGGAATTCTTCATAGTCAAGCTCGTCCTTCGGCATCCGGGTTATTTCAATCGAGCTGATGCTGTCGCACCATGATCCCACAAAATCGTTATTGTCAGAATTCCAATAGTCGCCTCCGCCCCTTCCGTTACCCATAGCAATCAGCAGAGGAAGCGGGGAAATATAGAAAGAATTCTTCATTTCGCTCTCATATGATTTAGGAATATGCAGGAGATCGAGATAAACTTTCTTTTCATGGTTATACAAGAAACGGTATCCCTTGTCGGATGTATCACCCTCTACTCTATTAAAGTTATCATAGATATAATGATACATACTTTCGACAACGTGAAATTTATCTGTCCACATTCTAAGAGCATTGAAATATGGCTGCTTACTGTCAGACAAATCAGCATAATCTCCGACAAGATATACATGATCCCCTTTCCATTGAATTGCAACTTGATTTAGAATTGCAAGAGAATCCTCTTTGTTTATTGCAATCTCGAGAAGCTTCATACCAGGAAATCTTCCGTTAATGCAAAGCACTTCTTTTTTATCCATGTTAGCAACCAAATAATACTGTCCCATACTATTCCTCCGTTTTCTGAATGATCAATGAGCCATTAGCCTGATTTGATTTTAGCATACCCTAAACTGATAAACAAGCATTTTAGAAATTCATACGGCTAAAGTTGAAAAACATACGGGAGAAGTATACGGTAAAATAATTATGTCACAAAAAACAGAAAAAGCCTCTCACACAGAGAAGCTGAATCAAGTACAATATTTTGGACTCGCGTCCTGCCGGCTTTTGCGAAATGTCACGAAAGCTCGCAAAATCGGGTTTTTGAAAATCGCATCTTTTGAGTGGGGACGTCACATCATCTGTTGACAAAATAGATGAAGAGGGCTCAAATGGCGTAGATGTGTTATTTCTGAAATTTTTCCCTACGGTTTCTATTCTGATCGCACCGCCATATCTTTTCGCCTTGTTGTTTTCAAAGGTGTTTCCTACGATCTGCTCTTTTTCGGATCCACAGCCTGAATAGATCGCTCCGCCGTCGTTTCTGCTGTAGTTGTTCTTAAAGGTGTTGTTATAGAGCTTCAAATTGTGTGCACAGATCGCTCCGCCGTAGCTGGCCTCGTTTTTATCAAAAGTGCAGTTTTTGCATTCCACATAATCTGAACAGATCGCACCGCCGGAATCACTTGCCTTGTTGCCGCGGAAAGTGCAGTTTTCAAAATACAGGTACTCATAGGAGTATGTGGCAAATGCGCCGCCGTTACCGGTGCTTTTGTTATTCAGGAATTCGCTGTTCTTGACGTTGATCTTTGACTTCTCGGAATTCAAAAAGACCTTATCGCAGTTTTCGATCCTGCAGCCGTCCATTGTGAGACTGCACTCAGCCTTTGACGGGCTGTTGAAATAGATCACGCTTACTCCTTTTTTGATCTTAGTATTTGTTTTCGGGTGTTTCCCTTTCTGTGATTACATAATACCATACTGACTATGACAACTTCTTTACAGAGAAACAGTTTTTTTCAAATAATTTTTGCAACAGTTTTTTGCTGATGTGTCGCTTATGCAGCACATCGTTGCATTTCTGCCGCTTATGCGATAAATA
>FMXS01000016.1 GCA_900104495.1 Ruminococcaceae bacterium FB2012
TGTCAAGGTTTCCCGTAGCCTCGTCCGCGAGAAGTATCTCCGGCTCGGTGAGTACGGCTCTTGCTATCGAGCATCGCTGCTGCTGTCCGCCGGAAAGCTGCGAGGGATAGTGATTTCTCTTTGCCGTCAGCCCCGTGAGCTCCAGCAGTTCGTTGACCTTTCCCATATGATCCTTGGTCTTTCTGCCCGAAAGCTCTATGGGCAGGAGGATGTTTTCCTCCACCGTAAGATTTGCCACAAGATTATAAAACTGGAAAACATAGCTCAGCTTGAAGGAACGGATATCCGAAAGTTCCCTGTCGGTCATTCCGGTGATGCTTTTGCCCCCGATACGGATATCTCCGGTGAAGTCGCGGTCAAGACCGCCTATCAGGTAAAGCAGAGTTGATTTTCCGCTTCCCGAAGCACCCGTCAGTGAGACAAAGCTGCCTTGTTCTATCGTAAGATCGGCACCGTCGAAGATCAGAGCCTCATTTTCTCCTGCTCCGAAACGCTTTCTGAGATCGCTTATTTCTATTACATTTTTCATGATACTGCCTCCGTTATTCGTATTTCAGCTCAGCGGCTGTGTTCATTTTCTTCAGTGAGGATATGGGCTTGACCGACGCCAGCAGCAGCGAAGCCGTTTGACCAGTGATGAATATGATTATCAGCGGAAGGTCAAATACTACCTCCACACCGATATCAAGTCCGGCAAGGGCAGTTTCCACAAGAGAAGTAAGAAGCACTCCCATGAACAGCGCCAGAATGCCTGCCGTCACCGAGGAGATCAGTGTCTCCAGAATAATGAGCTTTGACAGCTTCTTCTTGCTTGCAGCTATTGAATGAAGCACGGCATACTTTTTCCGTGACTGTTCAAATCCGATTATCGCATTTGATACCGCTCCGAGCAATGCCAGTATGCAGCCTATGCCTATCATGCTGTAAAGGACTGTTCTGATACTGCGGCTGTTTTCCTCGCTGTTTCTTACCAGACTCTCTCTTGTCTCCACTGATGCGCTGCGGAAGAGCCTTTCCACCTCCGACGTCACCTTATCAATATCCTCGGGGGAACGGAGGTTTATATATATATTGTCCACGAGATCACTCATGTTATCTATGAACCATTTTTTATTCACGACAAAGCAGGCATTGTAATGGTACAGCGTGCTGCAAAGGCCCTTGACCTTAAACTTATAAGTGCTGTATTCCTCGGTGCCGTTGTCGTTGACAGTATATTTATCCAGATCCTTTATCTCAACCGTGTCGCCTGCTTTGACACCAAGCTGCTTGGCATAGCCCTCGCCGATATAAGCTTCGTTTGCTTCCGGTTCCTCGCCGAGGCCGCTGATGCCGGAGTAGAGTTTGAAATCACCGTAAGCCACAAAGCCCACAAGCGTTTTCTTCTTTCCGTTGACTTCGGCATCCGTAAAGTTCTGGTACAGATACTCATATTCTTTTATCTCTTCCGTATCATGAATGAATTTATCCGCCTTCTCGGTATTGTAACCCAGCTCGATCATTGCATCCATATTGTAGATATCGGGTTTGTAAAGCTGCGAGACAGACATTGAGGTTATGAAGATCGCAATTGTTATCGCAAGAGACACAAATGTCAGCTGTGTGCTTGCAACTGTACTCTTTTTGTAGGAGCATTCGTTGGCTGCCAGTTTGGCGCAAGGCATTCCCAGTGCTGAAAACAGCCTTGCCAGCACCTTTGATACTCCTTTAAGAAACAGAGGCAGCACCGTTACGGCGCCGATACTGATGAAAGCGATAGCCGCTATGCTCAGCACGATATTGTCTGCCAGCAGACCGACAACTATGCCTGCGGCGAGTATCACCGCACCGATGATTATTTTGACCGGGCTCAGGCGGTAGGCGGTGTCTCTCGAAGAGAAGATTATATCCCGCACCGGAGTTTTGACAGCCTTTATAAGCGCACCTGCCTGACAGAGCATTTGTATCGCTATCGTGAATACAACTGCAACGGGGTACATATACAGTTCCATTGACCAGTCATCGGGGACAAAACCGAAAAGCGTTTCTATGGCAAACTTGCCTCCTGCCAAAAACAGCACCGCTCCGAGTATTCCGCCGACAAGTCCGTAGATGCCGCTTTCGGTCAGCAGCACCGCCGAGGTTTTCGGTATACTGCCTCCCAGGCTGCGAAGTGTGCCTATCGCTGATATCCTTTCATTGGCGATATGCTTGGACATCGAAAATGTGAGAAACAGCGTCATCATAAGTATTACCGCAAATATCAGAACGAACACCATTGTCTGATTGTTGATGTCATCAAGCACCTGATCGGTCATAAGCTCACTTACAGAATAATCGGGATACTTTTGCTGCAGCGCCTTTGCGGTATCCTTAACATCAAGATCGTTGGGAATATCAATATTTGCATTTAATCTTCCGGTCGTACCGTCGTTGCCGAGCTTCTGAACATTTTTCTCGCTCATGAAGATCACAGTCTTGTTGCTTCGGAAATACTTGTCGCTGCTTATGCTGCTTACCTTTACGGAAAGCTCCTTCACGGCAGGCTTCTTGTTTTCCTTTCCCTTTTCGGGATCTGTTTCCCGTGAGAGCTTTACGGTGTCGCCTGCCTTGAGTCCGGCTTTTTTGGCGAACTCCTCGGAGATGACAGCTCCGTCTCCCGGCTCGGGCTTGGTGTCAAAAAAACCGAAGGCAGCTCCCTTTTCGGGATCGAACCAGGTAGTCTTTACCGCATATTCGCCCTTTGATGTCTTGGCGTTTGCCATCCAGGTCGTGAAGGTGATGTATCTTGAGCCTTCGGGCAGGTCTTTCTCGCTGATCTCCAGATTCCTGTTTGCATCGATGACTTGAATTTCCGCACCGCCATAGATGTTGAGCAGCATATTTCTGATCTGCTGCTCCGGCGCGTCACGTCCGCCGATGCAAAGCAGCAGAGCAAATGCCGAAGCAGCAAGAGCTATGATTATGGCAAAGGAGCGCATAGGCTTACCCAGGATATTGCGCCTGGTCATTCTTCCGAGGATAGACATAGTATCAGCCCTTCCGTTTATCTGAGTTTGGTTGTGATAATTATCTCCGAACAAGATTATAGCACATTTTATAACGCTCCGACTGTTTTCTGCACGAATCGCCGTATCATATGCACGAAAAAACCGCACGCCTTGTTCATTCAGGCGATGCGGTTATTTTGACAGAGAATTATAACAGTATCTCAGGAATTGTAAGAGGACACTTCGGCCTGTTGTTCATACAGTATTACCGAAACGGAAAACACTCCGCCTTCAGGTGTAAACGAACTGGCACCGCCGTATTTTTCGGCAATGCTCTTTACCGAGCTTATGCCTATGCCCTCGCCCGGGTGCTTGGTAGATTTGAATACGCCGTTTTCATTGAGGGCAGGAGCTGTAGCAAAGCTGTTTTTCACCGAGATCATGAGGCAGTGTGTTCCGCCCGCCGTAGTGTTATAAAAAGCGGTAAGATCAATAAACCTTTCACCGTTCACTTTTTTGCTGGCATCCGCCGCGTTTTCAAGGATATTTCCGAAAACAACTGCGATGTCTTTTTTGTCGGCAAATATATCCTCCGGGATATCGGCTTTTACAGAGAAGGAAATGTTGTTTTTATATGCTGTTTCCGAATACAGCGCCAACACGATATTGACGGTGCTGTTCTCACAGAAAACAAGCTGCTGATCGAGGCAGTTCTGCTCCGTATATGTATTTATAAGCTCGTCCAGCGCGGAGAGGTCGCCGCTTTGTCTTATCTGTTTTAAGAGCGCTGTATGGTGACGAAGATCGTGCCTTGTACGCCTCATATTTTCGAGACGTTCATTCAGGCTGTCAAACTGGAGCCTTTTTATGGAAAGCTCGTGATTTTCCGCAAGGAGCGCCAGGTGATTTTCGTATAGCTTTGCCGAATTTATGATCACACGGAATATCAGCACCGAGCCCGCAGAGATCGCCCAGAGATAGAGGGTGCTTATAGGATCCATAAAGGTTTCAAGATCCCAATCTTTGCCTTCATAGTAATGCTGCAGTGTTATAAGAAAGAATACCGCAGGAACCAGCCACAAATACCGCCAGGGCTGTTTGACAGCCCTTCCGTTTTTCGAATCGGTATACATCGGATCGCTGCCTATATCCTTAAACACCAGCAAGTAAATGAGGGGCAGCACAACTGCAAGCACTATCACTATAAACAGGTGATATGTAAAGAAATATCCTTCTTCTGCTCTTTCGCGGAAAAAGAGACCTTCGAGGAATTTTGCGGTTACCACCACCAGATCTCCGAGACTGCTCAGAGCAAGAACGGTAAAGGCCAGTTTCCCGATATGCTGCTTTATGGCAATGATTATAAAAGCTGTATCGACAATGTAGTTCGCTATGTCAAGGATCTGATACGGAACGTATTTTGACAGATAGAGCCTAACAGGTAAAGTCACCAAATTAATGGCGAGACAGGAAGCAGATATAAGAAACGTAACAGATCTCTTAAAACGCCAGTTTCCTCTGAAAGAATACAGTACCAGCACCATATAAGGGAACGTGCAGAGAAAGGTATATAAGAGCCGTTGTGATAAATAAAGAGCAGAGATATCGGTCGTCATATTTTTTCGATCCTTTATCCGTGATTTTTTATGTCCTAATATTACCATATAATCCGGATCAAGTCAAGAAAAACGTTAAAAAAATGCTCCCGCAGCCGGAGGCAAAAAACAATTCGTGCAAAATAGCAGACGTTTGGTGCATGGAATTGTCACGGGCAAAAAAATGTGTTATAATATTGAACAAAGAGCATAACACGAAAGGAGCCTCTCCGTATGCTTATTGCAATTTGTGATGACAGCAAAGCCGATGCCGAGATCATAAGATTTTCGCTTATGGATATTACAGACGAGCTTGAAACAGTTTGGTTCAGCACAGGAGACGAGCTTATAAAAAGCATAAAGAACGGCAGCTTTTATTCCCTTGTCTTTCAGGACATTTATCTTGAAAAGGAAATGGGAGTGGATATAGCAAAGACCGTCAAGGAGCTGTCTCCCGATACACAGATCATTTTTGTTACCACAAGTCTCGATCACGCCATAGATGCTTTCAAAGTTCAGGCAGCTGACTATCTCGTCAAGCCCTGCACCGAAGCAGATGTTGTAAAGGCATTCACCCGTGTAACAATTCGGCTGAGCAAACAGACATCTTCCTCCGTAGTAATAAATGCGGGTAAGGACATCCGCGTATTCTACCTTGAAAACGTCATAAAGCTTGAAAGTGACCGTCATTATACCGTTATCTATTGCAGGAACAACAGAACGGAGCGTGTGCTTAAAAACTTCTCCGAGGCAGCAGAGCTTTTCGGCGGCAGTTTTATAGAGATCCGCAGAGGGATACTTGTAAATCCGGATTATATAGAAAGGATCAGCGGCGCGACCGTTATCCTTTCCGACGGAAGTACTTATATTCTGCCCAAAGCAAAAAAAGACATCGTTGTAAAGCAGTACACAGATTATCTTACAAGACAGAAAGCTGCGAAATAACCAAGTTTATCTGCTGCTGCCGAGGCATATCGGCAGCGGCACAGTATAAAAACAGTATGGAAAGAGGTAGAAAATATGAAAGCAAAAAGACTTATTGCGGGCATCGCTGCCATGATGATGCTTTGCAGCACAGCAGCCGCGAACATTACTGCGTTTGCTGAACAGGAAACCGCTCCGGATCCCTTAGCGGCAAGACTGGCATTGTATAATATGCTGATGAATTGCAGCGTATCGGATTTTTCCTACACGGTGGATGATCCCGCAAATGCTCCCGAAAAACCGGCTGCCGTAAAATTCGACCTGCGCGATGTCAACGGCAAAAACTATGTAACGCCGGTAAAGGATCAGGGCTTTTTCGGCACCTGCTGGGCTTTCGCCGCAACGGCTGCGGCGGAAACGAGTCTGCTTTACGAAAACGGGTTGGACATCGATGCGCTGAAAGAGACAGGGACAGAACCGCCGGATCTTTCAGAACGCCATTTGGCATGGTTCGCGGCAACGCCTCTGCCCGAGAACAGTTTATACCCGGCACAAGCGGGAGAGGGAATGCTGCACTACGGTGCCGAATATCTTGAAAGCATCGGCGGCGACAGAGCGCTGATAAACGAAGATAAATTCCAGGGAGGCTGGGAGGCGCTTGCCACCACGCTTTACAGCACTCTTCAGGGGCCTATCTACGAGGTGTTTGCCCCTTATCTGACCGAGGAGCAGCTGATCGGAGATGTTGTCTTTATTGATGTTATCAAAGATCCTGCCGAGCTGGAGGAATTTTCGCTGAGCGGCATTGTTGACAAGAGCAGCGCTGTTCGTTACAGCTTCAACACGGCTGAGGAGCTTGTTTCCTGCCTCGGAAAGGAAGACAGTCTGGGAGAGCTATCCGGCTCCGATATTGCCAGCTGGTATAAGGGCAACGGCAGATACTATTTTATTGATTACGATGATAATGCTATGTGGGGCCTGGACTGGTCAGTGGATGAATCCCTGAGATTTACCGGCTTTGAGCTTGAAAACTCCAACATTCTTCCCGAAATAGTGCTTACTGATCCTCAGACAGGCGGATATGTTTTCTCGGAGAGGTCTCTCAATGCCATCAAGAACGAGCTTATCAGCGGCAGAGCCGTAAGCTGCGGTTTCCTTGCCGATACCGCTCTTGCCGGACAGGGAACCACCAGCGGCGGATATATGAACTACATTGACGAAAACGGTAAGCGCACCGATTCAAAATACGATGCGAAATACTGGTGCCACTACACCTACGACAAAACCTACGATCCCAACGATCCTGACAGCGTAAACCACAGCCTGGCTTCCAACCACGCGGTCTGCATCGTGGGCTACGACGATACTGTCCCGAAAGAGTATTTCAACGATCCCTACGGGCTTATCCCGGGAGACGGCGCTTTTATCGTCAAGAACAGCTGGGGCTCAAAGAATGAATATACCTATTGGGGCAACGGCGGCGACGGATATTTCTACATTTCTTATTACGACCAGTCCATCAAGAACTTCGAGAGCTTTGATTTCAACGCGACCAATGCTGCCGAAGTATCCGAAAAGCCCGCAACAGCTATTCTTCCCAATATCTATGACTGTATGCCCGCTAACCTGGTAATGCGCTCCGAGAGCGAGGAGACCGCAGTAGCAAATGAATTTGAGGCTCCCCAATATGTCCGGCTCAAGGGTATCGGAGTTATGAACGCCACCTGCAACGAGACCGTCACCTGCTCTGTTTACAAGCTGAACGATAACTCCAAGTCTCCCGTTGACGGTGAGCTCAAGACAGAGATAACAGAGACCTTCCCGCTGGCTGGATATCACCGCGTGACCCTTGACAAGCCCGTTTACCTCCCCGAGGGCACCAAATATTCCATAGTTGTCAAGACTGTCAGCGAGGACGGCAGCGATGCTTTCTGCGTCAAGGCAGGCTTCAGCAAGAAATATGCGGAAGCGCAGGCTGCACAGCAGCGGCAGGCATACATTCAGGAGAACGGCACAGATGAGGGCTTCTATCCCTCGGAGATCATTTACAACAACGCTGTTATCAACGAGGGCGAAAGCTTTATTCTTTCAGGCGGCTGCTGGTTCGACTGGGCTGCTGTCACTAATGAGGTCTTTACCAACGAGCAACTCGGCTTTGATATGTTTACCGCAGATAATTTCACCATTCATGCATTCACCGAAAATGAGGTGGCAAACGTTCAGAATAAGATCGTTGATCCCGCAGAGCCTTATTATGCCGGTGACGAGGTACAGTGCAGCGTATCTGTCCTGCCGCAGACAGATTTTGCCAACGCATTATATAACTGCGACTTTGATGTTTACATCAACGGCAAGTTTGTAGCAAACACAGGAACGATCGAGGCGGGCAAGGCGACCGAGGTTCCCTATACCTATACCGTTACCGAAGAGGATGCCGAGCGCGGATATTTTGAAACTACAGTCTCGCTGATGAACAAGAGTTCATTGTTCCCCGACAGGCCGGTTGAGCTCTTTGATGAATACAGCACGATCACCGTAAGAGCAGAGGTATCAAAGAAGACCGATGACAGCTCCGAGCCGGAGGACAGTTCCGAGCCGGAGGACAGTTCCGAGCCGGAGGACAGTTCCGATTCCGGCAGCAGCTCCAAGCCGGACACCGGCAGGACCTCCGACAACCCCAATACAGGTGCCAAAGCCGGCTTCCTCGCCGTGGCTGCACTTGTGGCAGGAATAATTGTAGTAATAAGAGCAAAAAAGAAATGATGATCCATTACATAGATGCTCCGGTGGACTTTTCGTAATGAAAAAGCACGGGTATCGATGACTGCCTTTCAGGAATTATCCGCATATTGTTTATGCGACGATCATTACAAAGTGTGATAATCGTGCGGCGGTTGGATATGATAAGGTATAAAGTGAAGAAGCTGTTGCGGGTGCAGCAGCTTCTTTTTTTATCGTTCTTTATCCCGTTGATTTCTGATAGTTGTAAACTCCTCCTCGTAATCATTCAGCGCATCTATATGCTTACCCTGCTTTATGTAGTTTTCTGATATTTCATGATCCGGCTCTGATATCGGGAACTCATGATTTCTGCACCACATAAGCCGGCACATCTTGTCAAATGGCAATTCCAATCCGAGTCCGAGCTTCAGGACATTATTTTTATTTCTGAGGAAAGAAGCAGCATCCAAGGTGTCCGCCAAGGATGCTGCTGTTTTTGCTCCGTTTATTTTGTGTCATTATGACACATTTTGTTCGTGAGAACTATGCGTAAGATAATACCGGCGTTTTTTGTATGCCCGAAAAAAAGAGAGCACAAGGCTCTCCTGATTTCGGGAATGTCGGATCGGCATTTCGGTCCCTCATTTATTTGTTCCGTCTGTTATCTCCACACAAGAGCCCGACTGTTCCTCTGCGGGGACAGTCGGGCTGATCTGCGATTGTATGGCAGTCCGTCTTCGGTGAGCTCCTCGACCGATTCGGCTAAGCTGCCGGATGCCAATTCTCGAAATAAACATACCCGAAATACGGCTTGATCCAATCGGCCAGGAATTTTGCTTTGGCTTGGAGTATGGAGCTGCTTGAAACACGGTATTCGGGCTCCAGCTCATCTTCGCGCATCAACTGCTCGATAAGAGTCGCTCTGTCCTCATCGGGAGCTACCCTGCTGTAGGTGTCAACAAAATAGGCTTCTCCGGTCTTATTGAAATCATAGAGGGTGTTCATGTAATCCGTATCTTCGCTGCCGTGGCTTTCATAATTATGGGCATAAACAAATCCCTCGGGGTTAAAAGAATTCCATTTTTTACTGTCAAGCGGATATTTGCGTTCCACGAGATACTGAACTGCGTGCCAAAGCTCGTGATTGAAAACGAAGTAGGGGTCGGGATGAAGATTAACGTCTTCGCAGACTATGGTGATCCATGCGCCCGAGTCGAGGACAAAGCCTGCGGCAGTGAACTCTTCACCCAAAATTTCGTCCTCGGTGATGATGTCGTCAACGATAGCTATTCTCAGTCCTCCGCCCGCAGGAGTGATGAACTTTTTGAAAAAACCGTCGGGGAAAGACGAGAATACTTTGTCAAGCAGGTCAAGTGTACTGTCCACATCCGAGTGGTTGTAGCTTTCGCTGGTCATGGGTACAAGCTGAAAAGATTCTTCGTAATCGGGAACGTCGAGCACTTCCTCGCCCAGCACTATCTTAATGCCGTATTTCTCTCCGATCTTGTCGGCTTTGGCACGCTGTTCGGAGAAATAGCTCTCCGGCTCGTGATGTTCTTTGCCGCCGCTGTCGGGAAGAGTGGTCTTGTCGAGGGGTTTTTTGTTCTCTGCCTGCGAGGGGTCGAGCATGATAAGAGATGTGAACACTTTATCGTTGGCATCACTGCGGGAAGCGGGAAGGAACCATCTTCCCGAGGGCGATGCGCACAGAGATAAACCCATGAAAGTTATGAGATTATCATTCTCAAAATGTATCTCTCCTATCTCGCCGGATGCGGGGTCGATGACCATTATGCAGGTCTCCCCGCTGTCGCCGTCAGTGTTCGAGACGGTCGTCAGGATATGATCCGAATAACACGACATGAACAGGTTTCCGGCCTCCGGGGGCAAAACAAAAGAGCATACCGAGGAACCGTCATCGGCATTAAAGCAAGAGTAAATGGTATCGCTGTCGTCGGAAGCATCCTCGGAGAACTCGTTTATCACATAACTCTTGGTCAGATAAACAGATTCGCTGTTGTAGATCGGCAGCGAGGAACAGCACTCCGCTTTGTCTAAACTGAACAGCTCGGTTTTCAGCGAGCCGTTTAGTTCGGCACTCCGTCTGTCTGCCATATAGATCCCTCTGCCGAAATCTACCTCTTTGATCTCTTTTGTCATCTCATCAAGGGGAACGAGTTCCTTGACCTCACCCGTCTGCATATCCACCGAAGAAATATTTCGGCTGAAAGCATAGAGAGTATCTGCCGACGGAGCATATTTGAGAGCTGTAAGTCCCTTGGGATAATCAAGCACGCGGGGAGTATCGCTGCCGCTTTCATAGAAACGTATCTTCTGATTCGGAATATCAGTGGTGATGACAGTTCCGTCGGGACGCAGTCCGATGAGCAATTCACTATTTGCAGCAGGGGTAAAGCTTCTTATCAGCTTATCTGTGACAGGATCGACAACGCTGATGCTGCTGCTGACATCGGGAGAACTGCATATCACTGCGATCTTGTTGTCGGAGGAGAAGACAGGTTCATCCCCATAGCCTTCTGCCTTCAGACAGGTAAGCTCCTGTGCGGGAGAGGTCATGGGTGCGAATACGTCCTCTTCCGCGGGCTTTGAGGTGTTATCTTCGGACACGGTGCTCTCAGCCGCAGACTCCTCAGAAGATGATGAAGGTGCAGCCGATGAGACCGTTTCGGCTTCGGAGGATGAAGTACTCTGACTGCTGCTGTCAGCCTGTGAAGAGGAATCTTCGCTGCCGCATGATGTGACCGAAAGCAGTATCATCGCTGCAGCGGTCACGGATATGATGTTCTTAACAATTTTCATTCCTGATGAACGCCTCCCGTAAAGTAATGATCGGAATAAAATGGATCTTCTTCTGCTCAGGTGGCCGTGCCGGCTTTGATGTACTCGCAGATCACCTTGAAAATGCCGTCGGCGTAGACGATCACCACACCGACGACTCCCGCCAGGGGCACCGCAAGATCGACGAGCATATTCTTGTGGGTCCGGGTGTAGGAGAACAGCAGCAGCATCGGCGCTATGGGGAGCATTTCAATGGTTGCGCCGAAGCCCCAGCTGTAAACCGTCAAAGCGGCGAGCAACGCCTTGTCCTGGTCAAAAACTTCCGGGTAGCCCATTGTGATGTAATGCAGAGCCGTTATCAGGATCAGCAGGATTAAATCTATCGCCGCAAAGATCAGTATCCTAATTACCAGATATCTCGAAAACCGGAAGGAATTGTGATTGGTCTTTAGATACGCTTCGTAGTCGGCGTGAGTCTTGCCGTACTTGGTAAATCTCATCTCCGTCACCTTGAAGTATCGGGCAATGGAATAGAACAGCAGGAAGCTGACCGGCGGTTTGGTGGTGAGGAATGGGAAAACATAGGGCGAAAGTTCGATAGAAAGTGTAGAGGCGAGAATTTTTATGCAGATCGATACCAGTTCGTAAGACATCGGCAGGAATATCAAAGCGCGGAAAAGGTAGATCTTCCTGCCCTTGAAAAACCGCTTCGGATTGTAGTTCACAAAAAACATCACCAGCGCGCAGAGGGTAAAGTCAATAAAGATGTTGAAGGCAAAAT
This sequence comes from Ruminococcaceae bacterium FB2012, assembly GCA_900104495.1. Taxonomy (GTDB): domain Bacteria; phylum Bacillota; class Clostridia; order Oscillospirales; family Ruminococcaceae; genus FB2012. Next base: position 11,790 of record FMXS01000016.1, read on the forward strand.
ACCCTTTGGTGTCATTCCCGCTTAACACTTCGGCCATGTACTCTCTGGCTTTGCTTTGGCTGCCTATGAAAGCGGCGGCGCCGGTTATGAAATATCTTTCGTAGATGATATAGAATCCCGCAGTAAGGCCCGTCGCGATCAGAGCGTTGATGCCGATCAACTTTGCATAATTTCCCCGGCCGTTGAGTACCGTGGCAAAGGCGGCGATAAGCAGCAGCGGGATCCCCCAGCCGGAGCATCTCTGCATAATATCGACTGCCCAAGGCAGATCGTCGTCGGTCCCTTGGACCTTAGCCAGCATGGCGTACATACTGCCGACAGCTGTTAAAACGATCAGCAGCCAGCCCAGTATTTTCAAGGAACGGTAGGAAAGGGGACCCCTGTACCGAATATCGTTGGCGGCGGTGACTCGGCAGAATTTGGGTATCTTTTTTCGTCCGCCGATAGTGGGCTCCTCCGTGGGCTGCTGTATCTCCGGCAGGGAAGTCTCTTCCCCGGGGAGAGCTTCTCTTTCGGGAGCCGCGGTTTCCGGGGAGACCTCCCGGTCGTTTTCTTTTTTGATAAGGTGCCTTACGCCAAGAAAGGTCCCGGCGCTGATAAGACCGGCAGCAATGGGACCGAACAGAGTCTTGTTCAATTAGCATCCTCCTCGCTGATATGTATTGTAAACGTTCATATAATATTTTAACATATTTATCCTTTAAGGTCAATACTTATAAGACAATATGTACGAAAACCACTTGATTTTTCACGCAGGATGTGCTATAATAAAAGCATCAAAACAAAGGAGGTCTTCTTATGAAGTATGTATGCGGAATATGCGGATATGTTTACGATCCCGAGGAGGGTGCGCCCGACAGCGGTGTTGCTCCCGGAACTGCCTGGGAGGATGTCCCCGAGGATTTTGTCTGCCCCCTTTGCGGCGTAGGCAAAGACCAATTCTCTCCCGAGGAGTAAGGTACTGTCACGGGGCTTGAAAAAGTTATAAAAATGGAGTTCGCTGATGCGGACAGAATTATCGTCGCTTTCGGGCGGCGATATTTTTTTATAAAAAAATGCCGCCTTGAGGCGACATTTGTTTTCTGTTCTGTTTTCAGCCCCGCCGCAGCACTGTCTTGTTTCCTTCACAAAGCTGTTTGCGGCGGAAATGCGCTGTCCGCGCCGGGACTCAGCCGCTCATGCGCATATGAACGGCATCGGGAACGGTGACGCGCTTGATGTCAGCGCCCAGACCCCGGAGCTTGGTGTCGATGCATTCATAGCCGCGCTCAACGAAATGGATGTTGTCTACCTCGGTAACGCCCTGGGCTGCCAGTCCGGCGATGATAAGCGCCGCGCCCGCTCTGAGGTCAGAAGCCACAACGGGAGCTCCCTTGAGCATACCCTTTCCGCGGATGACCGCAACGGTGCCGTCCACCGAAATGTCCGCGCCCATTCTGCGCAGCTCGGAAACGTACTTGAAGCGGTTGTCGAAAATATCGTCGGTGATGATGCTGGTCCCCTCCGCCAGCGTCAGCATGGTGGAGAACTGGGGCTGCATATCCGTGGGGAAACCGGGGTGGGGAAGTGTCTTGATATTGGTGGTCATCAGATCGCCGGTGCAGCTCACGATCACGCTCTCGTCGTTCTCGATAACAGTCACGCCGCACTTGCGGAGCTTGGCGGTAATGGACTCCAGGTGCTTGGGGATGACGTTCTTGATGATAACGTGCCCCTTCGTGGCGGCGGCAGCCACCATATAAGTACCCGCCTCGATCTGGTCGGGGATGATGCCGTAGGTGATGCCCTTGAGCTTCTCGACGCCTCTGATCTTGATAACGTCGGTGCCTGCTCCGCGGATGTCCGCGCCCATAGAGTTGAGGAAGTTGGCCAGGTCAACGATATGGGGCTCTTTTGCTGCATTCTCGATGATAGTCAGACCCTTTGCCTTAACGGAAGCCATGATAGCGTTGATAGTACCGCCCACGGTGTTGATGTCAAAATAGATCTGCGAGCCGATAAGGTCTCTTGCATAGCAGTGGACCTCGCCGTTCTCCAGGTCGTGCTGAGCACCCAGGGAAGCGAAGGCTTTCAGATGCTGGTCAATTGGCCTGTCGCCCAGGTCGCAGCCGCCGGGCATAGCGACGTAAGCGTCGTGGAACCTGCCCAGCAGGGTACCGAGAAAATAGGTGGAAGCTCTCATGGAGCGGGCCAGTTCATAGGGCACCTTAGGCTCGTTGATGCTTCTCGTATCGAAATAATAGGTATTTTTGGTTATAAGATTAACGACCGCGCCCATGCTGCGAAGGATCTTCATGCATATGGCGATGTCGCTGATGTCGGGAACATTTTCAAGAACGCAGGGTTCATCGCAGAGAATGGTAGCTGCAACGATAGCGACAGCTGCGTTCTTAGCTCCGCTTACAGTTACCTCTCCGTGCAGGGGCTTTCCGCCCTTTATAACAAACTTTTCCAAAGTGAACACACTCCTCGGTCGGGGAACATCCCCGGTTGTATGCGCGGGCTCCGCCGCGTGGAAAATATATGTCATCGGCCGTGACCGATATGATGCTTTTTCAGATATAAATAGTGTACCACAAACGTAAAAAAAAATCAATAGCAAATATAGTAATTTTCGCGAAATAGGAAAAATTTCTTCGTTTTTTATAAATTCAGTAACCGCGGCTTAACTTTTTTCGACTGTATGAAGGCCCTTCTGTAACCGATATGTCACCGTTTTAAATATTCTGTAAATCTTGGAGTACAAAAAAATACGCAGTTTGTAATTTATGATATTATTTTGTAAATCTAACAAACTTCTCCGAAGCCGTTTTTACGCGGGGCATTTATTAACAAGGGAAAAAATCTTCTCAGTTGGGAACCTGTCACTTGCAAAAACGCAAACATCCGCTTCGTCAAAATGCCCAAAAGCCGGATGCAAAGAATAAAGAATGATCCCGGTGCAGACAGGACCTGCTGCCCCCACAAAGCTTCCTGCGGCGGAGTTAGGTGCAAGGGGCGCGCCTCTGCCGTTCGGACCAAAAAATTTATCAAAAGGTATTGCATTTTTCTGAAAATGTGGTATTATTATATTGAGGGCTGAAAGCGGCCCCGACAAAGACTACATAGGAGGTTTGTGTTATGGCATATTCTATCGGTGAAGAATGCATCGGCTGCGGCGCTTGCGTTGACGCATGTCCCGTTGGTGCGATCTCTATGGATGACGGCAAGGCGGCTATCAACGCTGACGCTTGCATCGATTGCGGTTCCTGCGCAGGCACCTGCCCTGTTGAGGCTCCCAAGGCTGAATGATCGCAAATGTGAAAAGCCGTACCTTCGGGTACGGCTCTTTTCTTTCCGGGACTTTCGTTAAACGCTTATTAGTTTATCATAAAACTATCACATTCCGGCTGTATCATATGTATAACAGGTTAGAGGGACACCTGGGCGGATGTGAGATGCAGAAGCACCGGCACCGCAAGGGTATTCTGAGAAGTTATCGAGACAACAAACGAGACTGTAGAGATTCAGACAGGTAAGCACCCAAGCTCCCGACTACATATTTTTTCTCCATCTGATCATATAAGTGAAACATCACAGCAATAGCGCCCCGCCCATCGGACGGGGCGTTATTGTATGCTGTCGGTACGAGAGCGGGCGTGGCTGTCCCGCCCTCATAAGAGGATGCATCCGAAGGGGTTCGGGGACGACCGGAAAGCCCCCGAAATGGGGCGGGAGCTTATGTCGGGATTCTGCTCCACCGTTACGGGCGCAGCAGAAAGCCCCTCACTTTGGCTGGCAGCCGTCCCGGTTTGCGCCCTTCATTCGGTGTGCTGCCGGACGGAAAGACGCTCGTCCGCTTTGCGTCCTCGCTGTTTCCTGCGAGTGCAGGAGGATTCCTTTTCCCGGCGCTGAGTATAGTTTGTCCACGCAAAAAAAGAGTAGGAAAACTGCTTCGTTTCCCTGCTCTTTTATTGTGCAGCGCCGGGTCGTCGCTTACGCGCCGAACGAGGCTCTGCCTCGAGCTCCGCTTAGGGCTCTGCCCTAAGAACCCGCCAGGGCTACCGCGCCCTGGACTGCGGAACGCGCTTCGCGGTTTGGTTTATTGCTTTGTGCAGTTCCGCCGCATCGCTATCTTGTTTCCTGCACTCCGTTGCTTGCGGCGGAGTTGGATGCAGGGGCACGCCCCTGCTGCAAATTTTCAGCTCACTGTCTTCGTCGCGATAACGTCCACTCCGGTGCCGGCAGCATCCGCAAGGATCACTTCTCCCGTCTTGACCGGCAGCTTGACTTTTACGCCCTTCACCGCATCCACGACTTCAAATATCTTTCCCTTCGGGATGTTCCCCGCCGTCTTCACAGGCACAGGTTTCCCTTCTTCGGTGAGGGCCGTGGTCGTCACCGTCCGCACCGGCGCGCTGACTTCGGTCTTGGCGTAATTCTCACCGATCTTGCAGGTGTTTCCCGTCACCGATACCGCTTCGCCGTTTTCGATCTCCACCGTCAGTTCGCACCCCATGGGACAGCCTATACAGGTAAGCTCTCTTGTCATTTCGCCGCCTCCTCAACTTTGACTTCGATCGTGCCGCTCACATCGGCCAGCTTGTCTTTCTTGATGACGATGTCCTGCATCTCGCTGGGGACGAATATCCTCCCGCGCTTGCGGAATATCTCCTCGCCGCCGCTTGTCACCGCGATAGCCGCGCCCTTGAATACTCCCGTTACGCGGAAGCGGATGTGGACGCTGTCGTTTACGCTCTCGATGTAGAGCTTAGAGGGCACCGTGTACCTCACGCCGAAGCCCGGCTTGACTTCCACAGGCACGCCCGGAGAAGCCGGCTTGCCCTTGATGTACTCCGCCGCATTTTCACCTGCGCGGTTGGCCTCCTCGGAGACGAAATCCACAAGGTCGTGAACGTGAAGCACGTTGCCGCAGGCGAAAACGCCTTCGATGTTCGTTTCCAGGCTCTCGTCCACGGAGGGACCGTTGGTGAGCGGAGAAAGCTCCACGCCGGCGGTCTTGGAAAGCTCGTTCTCCGGGATGAGCCCGCAGGAGAGAAGCAGAGTGTCGCAGGGGAAGTATTCCTCGGTGCCGGGAATGGGCGTGTTCTTTTCGTCCACAGCCGCCACGGTGACGCCTTCCAGCTTTTCCTTGCCCTTGATGTCCACCACCGTATGACTGAGCATCAGCGGGATGCCGTAGTCATCAAGGCACTGTACGATGTTTCTTTTCAGTCCGCTGGAGTAGGGCATAAGCTCCACCACTGCCTTGACCTTCGCGCCCTCAAGGGTCATTCTCCGGGCCATGATAAGGCCGATGTCCCCCGAACCGAGGATAACGACCTCCTTGCCGGGGACCACGCCCTCACAGTTGACCAGCTTCTGAGCCGTTCCGGCAGTGTATATCCCTTGCGGACGGAAGCCCGCTATCCCGAGGGCTCCCCGGGGACGTTCACGGCATCCCATAGCAAGGATGACAGCTTTTGCCTTCACGGTCTCGGCGCCCCGTGTACGGCTGATTATTGACAGTTCCTTGTCCGCGTTGAGGTCAAGGACCATTGTCCCCAGCTCAACGGGGATGCCCAGCTCCTTCACCTGGTCGGAATAGCGTTCGGCGTACTCGGGGCCGGTGAGTTCTTCCTTGAAGGTGTGGAGCCCGAAGCCGTTATGTATGCACTGATTGAGGATGCCTCCCAGCTCGTCCCCGCGCTCGAAGATAACAATGTTCCCGATGCCCTGTTTTCTTGCGGCGACGGCGGCCGCCATACCGGCGGGGCCTCCTCCGATTATCACAAGCTCAAATTCACGCATTGCCCTTCGCCTCGCTTTCCGGTTTGTCATAAACGCCGTTCTTTCTCACGTCAAGCAGGCCGATGCCCAGCTTTTCCGCGATAAGTGAAATAGTCACCGGGGAGCAGAACCCCGCCTGACAGCGCCCCATTCCCGCACGGGTACGGCGCTTTACGCCGTCGAGGGTCGTTGCCCCGAGAGGGCGGTCGATAGCTTCTTTTATCTCGCCCATGGTGACGGTCTCACAGCGGCAGACCACTGCGCCGTAATCCGGGTCGCGTTTGATAAGCTCGTTTTTCTCCTCTTCGGAGAGTGACGCAAACTTTGTTATGCCCTTCCGGGTGGAGATGTAATTTTTCTTCTCCGTCAGCGGGATGATGCCCGCTATTATCTCACGGACGTACTCACCGATAGCGGGAGCGCTGGAAAGTCCCGGCGACTCAATGCCTGCCACGTCGATGAATCCCGGAGCGTCCTCACACTCGCGGATGATGAAATCGTGAGTATCGCCCACGGCTCTGAGTCCGGTGAAGCCCGTGATGACCTTCCCGAAGGGGATGCCCTTCACCGACAGTCCCGCCTTGGCTCTGACTTCCGCAAGTCCCTGGCGGGTGGTGGCGGTGTTCTCCTTGTCGTCGATGTCCTCAGCGGTAGGACCGAGAAGCAGGTTCCCGTGAACGGTGGGAGTCACAAGTATGCCCTTGCCCATTTTCGTGGGCTGTTGGAACACGGTATGCGAAACCAGCCCTCCGGCCTCACGGTCCAGGAGCATGTACTCGCCCCGTCGGGGGATGATCTTCATCGGGGTCTTGCTGACCATAGCGTGGAGCTTATCGGCGTATACGCCTGCGGCATTCACGACGGTCTTAGCTTCGATATCCCCCTTGTCGGTATGAACGGTATATCCGTTTTCGGACTTCTCGATCCCCGTCACGCAGGTGGAGAGCCTGAACTCCGCGCCGTTGGCGAGAGCGTTCTCCGCAAAGGCAAGGGTCATCTCAAAGGGACATACGATCCCCGAAGTGGGGGCGTAAAGCGCGGCGGCGACCTCGTCGGTAAGGGCGGGCTCCAGACGGCGGGCCTCGTCCCCGGAGATCACCCGAACGCCCTCGACGCCGTTCTGACGGCCTCTCTCTGCCAGCTCTTCAAGGCCGGATATCTGCGCTTCGTCAAAGCAAAGGACAAGAGCGCCGTTGTTTTTGAACTGAAAATCCAGCTGACGGGAAAGCTCCGGCATCATTTTGCTGCCCCGGACATTGAGCTTGGCTTTAAGCGTCCCCGGGACGGCGTCGAAGCCTGCGTGGACGATAGCGGAATTGGCCTTGGAGGTCCCTTCGCAGACATCGCTCTCACGCTCGACGACGCAGACCGACACCTCGAATCGGGAAAGCTCCCTTGCAACAGCGCACCCGCTGGCGCCCGCGCCGATAACAACAACATCAAACATAAACATCACCTGCTTTGTATAATTTACGGCAGCACGGTCGGCCTGCCGTTTGCTATATGTTAATAATATCATACCCCGGCCATAAAGTCAAGAAGGAACGGAACGTTGACAAAGGCAGTGAAAGCGTGTATAATATCTGTTGAGGATTCATTCAATGCACAATGCGCTTAAAAGCCAAACAGAAAAGGAGAACATCATATGAAGATCGCAGTCTCTTACGAAAACGGAAACATCTTTCAGCACTTCGGGAGAACCGAGCAGTTCAAAGTCTATACCGTTGAAAACGGCACCGTCACCGCTGCGGAGACCGTCGGCACCAACGGCGCGGGACACGGCGCTCTTGTGGGCTTCCTCGGATCCGTAAAGGCCGACGTGCTTATCTGCGGAGGCATTGGCGCGGGAGCCCGTAACGCTCTTGCCGCCTCCGGCATAACCCTTTACGCCGGGAACTCCGGCAGCGCCGACGAGGCCGTTGCCGCCTTCCTCGCAGGAAAGCTCCTCCAGAACGAGGACCCCACCTGCGATCACCACGAGCATCACGAAGGGCATTCCTGCGGCAGCCACGGCTGCGGTGAACACTGATGCGCCTTGTGACGCTGGTGGAAAACACCTGCGGGCGGGAAGGCTGTACCGCCGAACACGGCTTGTGCATCTACGCCGAGACGCCCCGACACCGTCTCCTGCTGGACGCGGGTCAGACCGACGCGCTGATACACAACGCCGAAGTGCTGGGCGTTGACCTCTCCGCCGTGGATACTCTCGTCCTCAGCCACGGGCATTACGATCACGCGGGGGGCATCCTGCCCTTTGCGAAGGTGAACTCCCGTGCGCGGATATATATGCGTGCAGGCGCATCCGAGCCCCATTACAACGGGGAGAAGTACATCGGCATCGACCCGGAGATAAACTCCCTGCCGGGGCTCGTTCTTACGGAGGGAAGCCTGCGGATAGACGAGGAGCTTTTCCTCTTCGGGGACATCTCCGGCAGGCGGTGTTTTCCTCCGGGGAACCGAAGGCTCACCAAGCTCTCCGGGGGCGAAAAAGTCCCGGACGATTTCTCCCACGAGCAGTGCCTTGTCATCACCGAAGGGACAAAGCGGGTGCTGCTTTCGGGCTGTGCCCACAACGGCATCCTCAACATCCTGGACCGCTTCCGGGAGATATTCGGCACCCCGCCGGAGGTCTGCGTCACCGGCTTCCATTTGATGAAGCGGGACGCCGAACACACCGAAGCCGAACGGGAGCTTATCCGCGAGACCGCAAGGGAGCTTTCCAAACTGCCCACGGTCTTTTACAGCGGACACTGCACCGGCCTTCCGGCCTTTGAGCTGATGAAGGAGATAATGGGCGGACAGCTCCTTGCCCTCCACACGGGATGTGTAATTGACAGCTGATAATTAAGTGACCGCCCCACCGAACTAATCTGTCGGTGGGGCGGTCTTCTTTGTAAAAATGCTCCCCCCGCCGAAAGCGAGGGGAACATTATCAACTATCCATTAATAAAAGGCGCAGCCGCATTTGAGGCCGTTCTTGACGCGGTAGAGGGCTTCGTCGGCGTGGTCGATGAACTCTTTCAGACTCACGGCATTGGAGCCGAAAGCAACGCCTACGCTGACGGTTATCTTCGGGATGCCGTCGGAGGAATCCTTCAGACGCTTGTTGATAAGGTCGGTCTTGAATCGGATAAGGTCCCGGCGCTCCTCGTCCATATGGAGCATAAAGACAAGGAACTCGTCGCCGCCCATACGGCAGATGTAGTCCTCGTGGCGGAAGGTGTGGCGGAGGGTGTCCGCAATTTTTTTCAGCACCTTGTCGCCGGTGGCGTGGCCGAACTGATCGTTTATGTCCTTGAAATTATCCGCGTCGATCATCATGACCGCCGTGGTCTGTATATCGATGCCGGAGCAAAGCACTTCATAGCCTGCACGGTTGTAGAGCCCGGTGAGCTTGTCGTGGGAGGCGTCATAGTTCAGATGCTCGATGCTCTGCTGAAAAGCGTCGTACATCTTGTTGTAGGTCTTTGCCAGATAGCGGAACTCATAAGACCCCGTGATCGGCAGCTTGCGGTTCTCCTTGATCTTCTGCACGCCCTTGAGGATAGGGCTGATGCCGAGATAGGATGTCATCCACAGCACGAAAATGACAGCCACCGTCTGGATTATCAGAAAGATCTTCACAAACAGCATCCGGTTATCCAGCTCGCTGCTCAGCTGAACCTCCAGCTGATGAGTGCGGGCGATAAGGATATCGACGCAGCTTTCCATATTTCTGCGGATGCCCTCTTTCTGGGTATAGTAGGAGTCGTCAAAGACTTTCTTCTGCGCCAGTCTGATCTTGCCTTCGTAGTCAAGGGCGGCGTCCGCAGCGGTGAGCTTCACTTCGGCTACTTTTTCGTGCATATCGGAATAGCCGCAAGCCTCGCAGACAAGACGCATGGAGTAATACTCCCGCTCGGTGAGGTCCTCGGAGCGGCCCATTGCGGCTTTGAGGTTTTTCAGCTCCTCCGAATCGCCCACGATCTCCGCCATTTTCTCGATAGCCTTTTCCCGTCTTTTGGTGACGAAGACTTCATCGAGATAGTCGTTCATATCCTGGACGTTCTGCTCCACGGCGAACTGCTGGACCCTGTCGGTAAGGTAATCCGAAGCGGTCATAAGCTGAGTGGCGCTGTTCTGCATCTCAATGTAATTATCGGCGGCATCCGAGAGCCTTTTATAGATCGAGGACGAGTGAAAGATCTCGATGAGCAGTATGGACATCACCACCAGCGTTGAGAACATCATCAGCAGGTGGGTGATCCTCAGCGGGATGCCATTTCTTTTCAGTTTTCGGAAAATATTCATTATACATCCTTCCGGGAAAATATCTGTAATGCGCAGAATAACACATACTAATTATAGCATAGTGGCAGAAAACTGTCAATAAATAAACTTACCATTTTCAAATGTTCAGCCGGCTACTAATTATGTTGAATTTTGACAAAAACGCCGGCACGGAAGAAATGAATAATAAAGATGAATAATCAATGAGTCCGCTCAGCGGACGGATCTTAAAACTGTCGCCGCAGGCGACACCTTAATTCTACATTATTCACTATTCATTCTTCATTATTTCTCACCCCATTGCTACGTCCAGTATCATCATTATCAGAAACCCCAGCATCACTCCCGTTGTGCCGAGGTGGCCCGCTCCGAGATGCGCTTCGGGGATAAGTTCCTCCACGACTACATACAGCATCGCCCCCGCCGCGAAGGCCAGAAGCCAGGGCATCAGCGCCGCAATGTGTCCCGCCGCCAGCACCGTCAGGACTCCCGCAACGGGCTCCACAAGCCCCGACAGCGCCCCGCAGGCGAAGGACTTCACACGGCTCATCCCCGACTGGCGAAGGGGCAGAGAGATAGCCGCACCTTCCGGGAAATTCTGTATCCCGATACCCAAAGCCAGGGCTCCCGCCGCCGTCACCGCCGAGGGACCGTTATCGCCGCCCGCGAGGGCAAAGGCCAGCCCCACCGCCATGCCCTCCGGGATGTTGTGGAGCGTCACCGCCAGGACAAGCATTGCCGTCCTGCCGAGGCCTCGCTTCACGGACCCTTCCTCCGCGGGACGGAAAAAGGGCATCAGTTTGTCAAAGAGCATCAGAAATAGCACTCCCGCCGTGACCCCCGCCGCCGCAGGCAGCCACGCCGGCAGGCCCCGCTCCTCGGCCTGCTGTATCGAAGGCATCAGCAGCGACCACACTGAAGCGGCGATCATGACTCCCGCCGCGAACCCGAGAAAGACCCTCTGCGCCCCCTGTCCTCCGCTATCACCGCGCACAAAAAACACCACTGCGGCTCCCAGCGCCGTCAGCAGAAAAGTAAACCCCGTCGCTCCCAGCGACAGCAGCAATGTATTCATCGGAAACTCCTCCGTTATCTTCGTTTACTGTATACTATGCGCCGCCCCCTCCCCGGGTGATTAAACCGCCCCGCCTGCGGGCATAATAAAGCAAAGATTACCGGATGATGAAAACGTATCCCGCTGAAATGAAAGGAGCTTCCCATGCACCCTATCCCCAAAACCGCCTCCGACTTTCTCTCCCGGATCAAAAACCTCCTCGGACAGAGCGCCGACTTGAATACCGCTAAGGCATCCCTCTCCGGCGTGACCTGCGTTATCGCTTCTATCGAGGGTATGGCCTCCGCTCAGCTCACCGGGGAACTGGTCCTCGCTCCTCTCGCCCGCCTCGCTGAACTTGCCGAGGGCTCCGGGCAGAAGCTCTTTCGGCTGGTCACCGCAGAGGCTTTTTTCACCGCGGATATCCAGCAGCCCGCCACCCTCGAGGACGCCTCCGCACTGATGTTTTCCGGCTTCGCTCTCCTGTTCGTGGAGGGCGGAGGAGCCGCCGCTTTCGGCGTCCAGGGCTTCGATAAGAAAGCCGTCACCGAGCCCACAGGCGAGCATAACATTATGGGCTCACAGGAGGGTTTCTGCGAGGCTATAAGGTCCAACGTGTCCCTTGTACGGCGCAGGATGAAGACCCCCTCTCTGCGGCTGGAAATGCTCAAAGCGGGGCAGAGCTCCAACACCGACATCTGCCTTTGCTACCTTGCGGGACGCGCCGACAGCAGTATGATCTCCGACCTTAAACGACGGGTGAAGAACGTGGGACTGGACACCGTCCTCGCTTCGGGGAGCCTGCGGCCCTTTTTGGAGGAAGGTTCCGGCGTCGGGCTGTTTTCGGAGCTGGCGGCCACCGAGCGCCCGGACGTGGTCTGCGCACGCATCAACGAAGGGCGTGCGGCTCTGCTCATCGACGGCTCCCCCTTCGCGCTGATCTGTCCCGCGCTCTTCGGAGACAATTTCCGGACCGTGGACGACGCCTGCTCCAAGCCCTGTTTCGTGGTGCTGATGCGTCTTGTGCGGTACATCGCTTTTTTCTTCGCGGTGATGTTCCCGGGCATTTACGTCGCCGTGGCAAATTACCACCCGGAGATGCTGACGCTGAAACTCCTGCTGAATCTTACCGCCTCGGAGCGCTCTACACCTTATTCGCTGTTCGTGGAGATGCTGATAATCACGGTGCTGCTGGAGCTTATGAAAGAGGCGGCGGTGAGGATGCCCCGTGCGGTGGGAAGCGCAATCTCCATTGCGGGAGGACTTGTCATCGGGGATGCGGCAGTCAAGAGCGGGATTATTTCTTCCCCTCTGCTGATAATCGTGGGACTGACAGCTACGGCCTCTTTCGTGATACCCTCGCTGGCACAGCAGTCATCGGTGCTCAGGCTGGTGTATATCTGCGCGGGAGGAACTGCGGGCTTCTTCGGGATAGCTGCGGTATCGGCAATGGTGATGACAAACGCCTGCGCTTCCGACAGCAGAGGCATACCTTTCACGGCTCCACTGCTGCCCTTCACAAAAAGGGCAGCTGCGGAAGTGCTGATACGCAAGTCCCCGAAGAAAGCTGCCGAAGAACACAGCGTCATCACGGAGCTTAGAGATCCGTGAGGGAGCTTTGCATTCGATATTCGAGAAAAGCAATTTTGCACTTTCGTTTTTTTGGGGGGAGAGGAAAAGGACCGGTCCGGCCACAGTAACAGTCTCACTCTCACTTACAGTAACAGTATCAGTAACAGTATCAGTAACAGTATCAGCTATTTTTGCTTTTTTGTTTTTGGCAAAAATAGCATTTGCTAAAAAAATGTTGCCTTTTTCCGGCATCCGCAGCTTTGGAAACAGTGCCCGGGCAAAGCCGCAAACCGCGTATCTGCGAAGCAGCAAGCAATTAAAAAGCCTTTCACTTATAGCCGGAAAAGCCGTAAATGTTGTACGGTAACGTGCAACAAAATCAAAAGAAAAAACGTGCTGCACATAAAAAGGCAACAAAAAAAGAAACAAACTCCGCCGCAGAAGGCAGCACCATAATTATCAACTATCAACTATCCATTAATTAACGGAGGTCATCAATTGAAAAAGATCTCGCCTGCGCAGGCTGCTGCGCTGATGCTTTGCTTTTCCCTCGCACGGCTCCTGGGGTTCCGTCCGGAGGGCTGTAATCTGCTGATCTGCGCCGCCGCAGAGATGATCTGCGGAGCGCTTTTGACCGCTCTCTGTATGCTCCTGCCGGAGCCCAAAGGGAAGGGCAATGCCCTCGGAAGGATGTTCTCCGCCGCCGCAGGACTGTGGCTGGCATTTATTTATGTTATGCTGCTCTACGAGCTTTCTTCCTCGCTGAACTACTCCTTTCCCGACTTCTACGCAGCGCCTGCGATCATCGCCTCGGCGGCGGCAGCGGCGGCCTACTGCGCTTCAATGGGCCTCCGCGGATGCGCCCGCGCGTCCTGCGCGGCAGCGATACTCACCGTGGCCGTACTGCTGCTGGTAGGCATCGGCGCCGCAGAGCGATTTGACCCGGAACGCCTGGAGCTTGCGGTCCCGGACCGCGGAGAACAGTTCCTGCGTCAGCTGCTGAGACAGCTCCCGCGCTCGGCGGAGTTCCCGCTGTTTCTGCTGCTGCGGAGAAGGATAGAGCATCCGAGGCGGGCTGTGCTGATAAGGTTTTCGGTGCAGGCGGCGGTGACGGCGGGCTTTATGACGCTCTGTGCGGGCGTCCTCGGAGACAGGGGCCTCACGGGCGTCCCGGCGGACACGCTGTCCTCCTACTCCAAAACTTCGGTCATCGAACGCTTCGACGCGCTGATGCTTTTGGTATGGACGCTCTGCCTTATCTTCGCAGCAGCAGGACTGCTGATAGGCATTGTGACCGGCGCGAAACAGACTTTCAACAAGTCCGAAGTCCGAATTTCAAATCCGTAATTTCAAAGGGAGCTTTTATGAAACGCATTTGGTTTTTCATCATCTCCGCGATGCTGGCGTTCTGTACCGCCGGCAGCCGCGATACTGTTTCCTCACTGGACCGCGCTATGGTCCACGCCGTGGGCATCGACGCCGACGGTGAAAACTACAAGCTGACCCTTCAGATCTTCCGCCCGGACAGCGCCGGCACCGATACCCAGCTGGACCCCGCCAAAGCTAACATTTTTGTCATCACCGCCTCGGCCCCCACCGTGGGACAGGCGCTTGCCGAATGCGAGAACCGCCTCGGAGAATTCCTGTTCATCGGGCATAATCAGCTCGTCGTCATCGGCGAGGACGTCAGCCTTGAAAACTCTCGGCGGCTGCTGGCGGCCTTCATCCGCAGCAAGGAGAGCTATCTCGGTGCGGAGATCGCCTGCGCGGAAAATGCCGAAAAGCTCCTTTCCGCGGAGCTGTCCGAGGGTGCCGTCGCCGCGCAGAGCATCGTCGGGATAATCGAACGTCACGCGGAGAATTCCGACACTGTCAAATGCGACCTGCTGACTGCCGCAGGCGCCGAGGACGGCACCGTGGTGATGCCCCGGCTGAAGGTCATCAAAACCGGCGGAGAAAAGACCGTGTCGGCGGCCGAAGCCGAGGTCTATGTGTACGGAAAGCGCAGCTTCACGCTGAACAAGGAGGAGTGCTGCGGCCTCACGCGGCTGCGGCGGAAATGCTCCGAGACCACCCTCTCCGTTGAGACTGCGGAGGGCCTGCTGGCTGTGGATGCGGACGACTGCTCCTGCCGTCGGGAGCTGACCTTCGACGGCTCGCGGCTGAAATTATCCCTTGCCGTTTCGGCGGAGATACAGAACGATCAGAGCATTGAGGTCCTCACCGACCGCGAGGACACCGCCCGCCAATGCAGCCGTGAGCTTACCCGCCGCTGCGGACGCGCCGCTGCCCTCTGCCGTGAACGGCAGGCCGACCTGATCGGATTGTCGCAGCTGGTGCGGAGCCGTTATCCTCAGCTTTGGCTGGACCTGGAAGGCAGCTTTGAACGCATTCTGGAGATCACCGACATCGAGGTCACTGCCGAAGTGACGGTCAAGGAATGATAACTGTACTGAAAATTGTACTGTAAAACGTATGTTTTGCGTAACTGTCCAAAAAAAGGACCTGACAAACAGAGAAAAGTGTGGTATTATAAGAGTACAGAAAAACGACCACATACAAGAAAGGCAGGTATCATTATGGACAGGATCGTAAGCAATATGGGTGACGCGGTCATCCTTAAAGTTGAGCGCAAAGATCAGAAGATCGAGGGCTGGGAGCGCCGCCGGAACTATCTGGGTTTTGAGGGCAACCTGGTCATCAGGACCGCGGAGGACGGCAGCACTTATGCCGCTATCGAGGACGGGAGCCGGTGCATCCGCACCAGCCCCGGGCGGCTGACCTTCCACGGGGGGAGTGCAGTTTTCGAGACGGAGAACAGCATCTACACCTTCCGGCTGGTCACCTTCGGGGAGACGGCGGTCTTCGACACGCAGACGCAGGTGCGGACGGCGTAAGGGCCTGTCACGGCAGCGGCAGGGGCGTACCGGTCCGCCCTTTACCGTGAGCAGGATCCTAACATAAGCTCGCTCCCGTTTTCGGACATATCCTTTACCCTCGGGGCTTGCATTTTTCGCAGAAGTGTTGTATAATAGACCTATCAAATTCTGACAGAAAGAAGGTCATTATATGAAACGTTTATTGGCTTCGTTGCTGGCGGCGGTGCTTTGCGCCGGAGCGCTGGCGGGATGCGGCTCCTCGGGGAGCAGTTCCAAGGCGGACACTTCCAAGGCGGCCGCCGGGGCATCCTCAAGCGCCGGAACGGAAACCGATACAAGCACTGCCGATGCGGGTGACGCGGAAACTTCCAAGTCCGCAGAGGCTCCGGCGGCTTCGTCGGGAGTCAAGGAAGTTGACTTCATGGACTCATTCCTCGGGGGCAGCGGCAAGAATTATCTCGGCATGGATCTTGCCGACCTTAACGCCGACACAGGCAACGGGTATGACGAAGCTCACGCCACGGAGTTCGACAAGAGCTTCGGGCAGGCTACCTACTCCCTGGGCGAGGTGGACTCTATCCTCGGGGGACGGGCCAAGTTCGGCGGCAAGCTCCCCGTTACCATCACCCTTTTCTTCGACGGCGACAGGATCAAAAAAGTCCTCTACAAGATCGAAGAGGGCTCCGTGGATTCGGCGGCGGTATGCAAGAGCATCGCAGAGGTCCTGAAAAACGGCCTCCCCGCTGACTACAAGGGCGAGTACGACTACAAGTCGGGCGGAAAGGACTCCGCACGCTTCGCCAATGACGTAAACGGCTACGTCTTTGAGGTGAAGCACTTCTCCCTTGACGATTCCGGCTACCCCGTACACTTCACCCTGGAAAGCTACAAGGACAAGTACGGCCAGTAAATAAAACAAAGCGAAGGTGTCCGCACAGGCGGGCACCTTCATTTTATGTTCTACCTTGTTTCTCCCTCGCTTATAAGCTTTGCGTTGGGGAAGTAGCGGGCCAGTATCTCCTCGCAGCTTTTGCCTGCTTTGGACATCGCTTCGGCGCCGTATTGGCTCAGCCCGACAAGATGCCCCCGGCCCTTGCACTTGAAGACGTAGGCCCCGTCCTTTTCGGTCACCTCAAAGCAGGCCGACGGCAGACCCGCCGCCTCCGCGAAAGCCGTCCCGGTGACGTAGCTTCGTCCGCAAAGTTCCACCGTCGCAGCACAGCCGGCCTCCGTCCGTTCGGTGACTTTCACGCTCAGTTCGGATTTGTCTATTTTCGCGTCCGGGAAAGCCGCCGTCAGCGCCGGGAACAGCTTCTCCGAGGACACCGTGAACACCGACTCGCAGACCTCGCTTTTCAAGTCTTCGGAGCTGTCCACGCCGGTAAGGTATGGGATGTTTTCTCCCCACGCTGACAGCGCGGATTCCGTTTTCCCGCAGGACACGGCATGGAAAGCCGCGATTATCGGCTTGCCCTCGAAAGTGAGGGTGCGGGTCAGAGCGTAGTCGGCGGCGGCGGAGAGTTTCGCTTTCGCCTCGTCGGTCTTTTTGCCGTAAAGCGTCCGAAGCTGTTCGTCGGTGAAATAGGCGTTGTAGTATGTGCTGTCGTCGGAGAAGTCCGCGCCGTGAAGCCCGGGAGTAGGGGAGAGTTGTTCTTCTGCGCGTCGGCGCAGGGCGTAGGTGTGAGCCAGTACGGCCTGCGCCTTGAGAGCCTCCTCCCCGAACTCCGCGGGCATCTGCGCGGCCACCGCCCCGATGATATACTCCCGCATAGGTATCGCCTTGGGCTCGGTGCTGTCGCCGAAGAGCATCAGAACGCTGTCCTGCGCCTCCCCGGAAGCGGGCTCGGCGCTGTGCCTGTCCGCCAGCAAAGCGATAAACGGCACGGCTATCAGAAAGACGGTGAGAATTATTATAAGCTGGATATGACCTTTCAAATTAACGACCCCCATAAATCAATGCATTTATACTGTATCACGCTTCCCCCGCGAATAATGTC
The DNA here is from genome assembly GCA_900104495.1 of Ruminococcaceae bacterium FB2012. Lineage (GTDB taxonomy): Bacteria > Bacillota > Clostridia > Oscillospirales > Ruminococcaceae > FB2012. The sequence continues at coordinate 29,330 of FMXS01000016.1, forward strand.
AAAGGACAGAAATGCCGAAAGTGTACGCGAGGGAAACACAAGCGTATTTCACAAACGTACATCCAAAATGATATAAAAAATCTCCGAAATGCACATTGACTTATCAGAGGCATATATTATATAATAGTTAAGTGAGTAAAAAATGCGCCTGCGGGCGCAAGACAGGAGAATAGCTTATGATAAAAGTAGTCAAGTTCGGCGGCAGCTCCCTTGCCAGTGCCGAGCAGTTCAGGAAGGTCGCCGATATAATCCATGCCGAGGATGCAAGACGTTACGTCGTGCCCTCCGCACCGGGCAAGCGCTTTTCCGCGGATACCAAGGTCACGGATATGCTCTATGCCTGCTACGACCTTGCCGCCAAGGGCAAGGATTTCAGCGAGGCCTTTGCAAAGATCACCGAAAGATACACCTCCATCATCGACGAGCTGGGCCTCGACCTTGATATGACCGAAGAGTTCAATACCGTCAAGGCTTGCTTCATCGGCAAGGCGGGACGCGATTACGCCGCCTCCCGCGGCGAGTACCTCAACGGTATCGTGCTGGCGAAGTATCTGGGCTATGAATTCGTTGATGCCGCAGACGTCATCTTCTTCAAGGATTCCGGCGAGTTCGACGCCGAGCGTACTCAGAAGGCCGTAAGGGAAAGGCTCACCGGCGTTGAGAAAGCTGTTGTCCCCGGTTTTTACGGCTCCATGCCCAACGACACTATCAAGACTTTCTCCCGCGGCGGCTCGGACATCACCGGCTCTATCGTGGCGGCGGCTGTCGGCGCGGATATTTACGAGAACTGGACCGACGTTTCAGGCTTCCTGATCTCCGACCCCCGCATAGTCAAGGATCCTCTGCCGATCCACACCATTACCTACAAGGAGCTCCGTGAGCTGTCCTATATGGGCGCAGGCGTCCTTCACGAGGATGCGATCTTCCCGGTGCGCAAGGCGGGCATTCCCATAAACATCAAGAACACCAACGCCCCCCTGGACCCCGGCACAATGATCGTTGAAAGCACTTCTCAGAAGCCCCAGTTCACCATTACCGGCATCGCCGGCAAGAAGGGCTTCACGGTAGTCAACATCGAAAAGGACATGATGAACAGCGAGCTGGGCTTCGGCAGGAGAGTGCTGGAAGTTTTCGAGAAGAACGGCATCTCCTTCGAGCATATGCCCTCGGGCATCGACACCATGAGCATCGTGGTGCATCAGACCGAGTTCGAGCCCAAGGAGCAGGAGATCCTTTCCGGCCTCCACCGCAACGTTCACCCCGATTCCATTGACATCGAGACCGATCTTGCGCTTATCGCGGTAGTGGGCAGAGCAATGAAGTCCGCCCGCGGCACCGCCGGACGCATCTTCGCCGCCCTTGCACACGCTCACATCAACGTTAAGATGATCGACCAGGGCTCCAGCGAGCTGAACATCATCATCGGCGTGGAAGAAAAGGACTTTGAGGCCGCTATCAAGAGCATCTACGAGATATTCGTGGTGCATCAGCTTTGATCTCAATACACATCAAAGGAGCCCGCTGAAAGGTGGGTAGCTCAACAGAAGTCTCCCGACAACTACCCATATAATAGACAATACAGCGGACAATTATAAGAAAGTGACATACACCGTTAGGTCGGTACTCATAAAGAAGTTTTCCAAGAACAATTATGAAAGACCTATACAGCGGGCTATGAAACAGAATAGGCGAATACTTCATAAGAGGTATTCGCCTTTTTTATTATGTATTCAACAATACAAAATCAGAAGCACTTCTTTTTGTCACAGAAGTATGTGATTGGATTGACTGATTCTGCTTATTATGCTATAATTATGGCAGGTAGTTATCAATTTGAAGAGTAGGTCAATAATATCATAACATCTATGCGTTTGAGGTGATAATACGCGGGACTTCTTTATGAACAATTGGTCTGATATCTTTTTGATTATTTTTACAGCATCGGCTTTAAATTAAGCTTGGAAAAATATATCAAGAAATTTTCCATGCTTGAAATTGACGGTACTGATGGTTACAAATCGCAAATTTTGATCCGATGGACGGTATCCAAGGCGCTGTTCAAGGAAACATTCGCTGAATTCACGGAAGCTATTGTATATCAAAAAGCCATTTAGTCTACTTGACACCGAGTTGGATAGGTGGTATAATCATCTCAGATAATATTGTAAACTGCTGTTTTTTATACCTTTTTCCCGATTGCTGCAAAAAGTGAGGTGTAATATGAAAGAACTGCTTGAAAGGAAAAAAGGACTTCACAGAAGCATCCTGATCGTTGATGATGAATTTATCGAGCGTGAAATGCTCGGTGCGATGCTGTGCGATCTGTACGAGATCATGTATGCTGAAAACGGCATAGCTGCATTGGATATTCTCAAGCAAAGAAAAAAAATTCCGTCAGTAGTGATCCTTGATCTGCATATGCCCGAACTTGACGGATTCGGACTGCTGAAGATCATACGCTCTGACAGTGAACTGCGCCGTATTCCCGTGATCGTGCTGACTTCCGAGAAGGGTTCAGAGGTCGAATGCCTGAAAATGGGAGCAGCAGATTTTATCACAAAGCCATACGAAGCACCCGAGATCGTCAGAGCGCGTGTGGAGCATTCTGTCGAGCTCGCCGAGGACAGCGTCATCATTCATGAAACGGAACGGGACGAGCTGACGGAGCTTTTCAACAAAGAATTTTTCTATGAATACGGAAAAAGGCTGGATGAGCAGAATCAGATCCCTATGGACGCTGTTGTCATCGACATCAACCGTTTTCATATCGTAAACGAACTGTACGGAAAAGACTACGGTGATCTGGTGCTGAAGCGGGTGGGCAGCAGTATTCACGAGCTGGTAAGAAGTACAGGCGGTCTTGCCTGCCGTTCGGGAAGCAACAGCTTCGCTGTCTATATCCCGCATGATTCCGGTCTGAAAGAGAACCTTTCCCGATATATCGACAGAATGTGTGAGAAGATAGGCGATAAGAATATCAGTGTCCGTATCGGGATCTATCTGGATGACGGCAGCGGCTTTGATATGGAGCGCCGCTTTGACTGTGCAAGTCTCGCTTGTCAAAGGCTTCGCAGCAGCTATACTACTTGTTATGCCTTTTATGATGCCGAGCTTCACGGCAAGGAGCTCTACGCGGAACGTCTCATAAAGGATATGGACAGAGCGCTCGCAGAAAAGCAGTTCAAGGTCTATTATCAGCCAAAGTACGATATAAGAGGGGAAAAGCCGGTCCTTTCAAGTGCTGAGGCGCTCGTTCGCTGGCAGCATCCTGAATTCGGCATGGTAAGCCCCGGTCAGTTCATATCCGTCTTTGAGAGCAACGGTCTGATACAAAAACTCGACCGCTATGTCTGGAACGAAGCGGCAGCTCAGATCAGGCGATGGAAAGATACATTTGGCGTAACAGTTCCTGTATCTGTGAATGTGTCGAGAGTCGATATCTTTGATCCGATGCTGGGCGAAAAGCTGACCGTATTATTGAAGAACAACGGCATCACTTCTGAGAATCTCCTGCTTGAGATCACGGAGTCTGCATATACCGACAACGCCGCACAGATCATCGAAACGGTTTCTGCACTGCGTGACATGGGCTTTCGGATCGAAATGGACGATTTCGGCTGCGGGTATTCCTCTCTGAATATGCTTACCTCTATGCCGACAGATGCACTGAAGCTGGATATGGCATTCATCAGGGATATTTGTACCGATACAAAGGCAGCACGGCTGGTCGGGATCATCATAGAGATCGCACGCCTGCTTGAAGTGCCCGTCATTGCAGAGGGCGTGGAGATCAAGGAACAGATGGAGCTGCTGAAAGAGCTTGGCTGTGATATCATTCAGGGGTACTATTTCTCAAGGCCGGTGCCGCCCGATGAGTTCGCCGTTTTTTTGACCGAGAACAAGGAGGATGCGTATGCTTACAATTGACAAACTGAGAGAATTCGGTGCCGACGTTGATGAGGGACTTGTCCGCTGTATGGGAAAAGAGGAGTTCTATCTCATGCTTGTCGGTAAGGCGATAGAAGCTGAGCGGCTGTCTCTGCTGGAAGAGCAGCTTGCGAAAAAAGATCTTGATGCTGCTTTTGAAACAGCACACGCATTAAAAGGTATGTACACTAATCTTTCGCTGACACCGCTGTCGGAACCAATCATAGCGATGACCGAGCTGCTGCGCAGCAGGACCGATACGGACTACTCTGCACTTCTGACGGAAGCAAAGGCACAGTTTGAAAAGCTGCGGAGTCTGTAACGGAACGGTGCCGGAATCATGAAAGAAGAAAAAACACAGCACAACTATAAGATCGTTGTCATTGGAGCGGTATTGATAGCGCTGACACTTGTGATCGGAACCGTATGGACCGGTCAGCTTGCAAGGCAGGATACGGAAAAGGCTGTCAATTCTGTCAGCCTTTTGTATCTTGATGAGCTTGCGGGCAGGCGGGAGCAGGTCGTTTCATCGGCTTTACAGCAGAATATTGATGACCTCTGCACCGCGCTGGAACTGATGACTGATGAGGATTTCAGCGATACCGAACATTTGCAGGCGTATCAGTCAAAAATGAAAAAGCTGTATACACTCGAAAAGTTTGCCTTTGTGGATACGGACGGCCTGATCTTTACGTCCACCGGAACGCAAAACGATATTGCGGATTATAATATCGACTATCTCCGTCTGACGAAGCCGCAGATAACCCTGAAGGATCCTGACGGCAAAAGCAAGAAGGTCATCATCGCTGTTCCTGTCAGCGGCGTGTCTATGGGCGCACATGAATTCACAGCCTGCTTCATGGAGATAGATATGAAAACGATGCTCAAGGGCGTTTCCCTCAGCTCGGATCATAACGGTACGACATTCTGCAATATCTACACAAAAGACGGCGTTGCGCTGACAGATATGATCCTCGGCGGTCTGGCAAGTGAGAGCAATCTCCTCGATGCACTGGAGCACGCAGAATATGAAGGTGACGATTCTGCCGATAAGGTCAGGAAGGATTTTGAAGCCGGCAACAGCAGCTATGTCACATTTACCTATAACGGCATCACGGAGACGCTGTCATATATCCGCATTGACGGGACAGACTGGATGCTGACCTATCTGATACGCGAAAGTGTGATCAGTGAGAAAATCAATTCTGTATCAAACGGTATCATCGTCAGGAGCCTGTTTCAGACGTTCCTGACGGCTGCTGTTCTGCTTGTGCTGTTTATCATTCTGCACCGTCAGGGAAAACGCACAGCGCAGCTGGCGTATGAAAAGCAGACGGAACAAACGGAAAACCGTATCAAACAGGAGGAGCTTGAGCATCGGCTCGAATTGCAGAATCAGCTTCTGGAGCAGGAACGCCTGCGCACAGAGCAGGATTATATGATCACGGCGATGGCATCGGATTACAGAAGCGTATACTATGCTGACCTCGATCAGGATACCTGTGTCTGCTACCGTTCTTCCGTGAAGCCTGATGAGGGGCCGCAGGTCGGTGACACATTCACTTTTGCAGATGCTTTCAAACGGTATGCAAATGAGCGGGTCGCCGAGAGCTATCGTGAGGGCTTTCTGCGTTTCATTGATCCGGATACGATCCGAAGCAGACTGGAACACGAGCTGATCCTATCCTATCGTTATCTGATCGTCAAGGACGGCAAGGAAAGCTATGAAATGCTGCGGATCGCAGGCGTGCGCCGCGCTGAAAACCGTGAGGATCATAAAGTACACGCGATCGGGATCGGATTTACGGATATCGACGGTGAAATGCGGGAGCAGATGGCGCAGAGTCAGGCATTGAGCGATGCGCTCACGGCGGCAGAGGAAGCAAGCAAAGCAAAAACTCAATTCCTTTCCAGCATGAGCCATGAGATCCGCACACCGATGAATGCGATCATCGGACTGGACAGCATTGCATTAAGCGATCCGGAAATATCTGCACAGACTAGAGAGTATCTCGAAAAGATCGGCGATTCAGCAAATCATCTTTTGGGACTCATTAATGATATTCTGGATATGAGCCGTATTGAATCGGGCAGACTGATACTGAGAAATGAGGAATTCTCTTTTTCAGAGATGCTCGAACAGATCAATACGATGTTCAGCGGTCAGTGCATGGAAAAGGGACTGCAATATAACTGTCGCATGAACAGCACAGTTGATGATTACTATATCGGTGATGCCATGAAGCTGAAACAGGTACTCATCAACATTCTCAGTAATGCTGTCAAGTTCACGCCCGCAGGCGGATCAGTTGACCTGACAGTCGAAAAAACAGCACAGTTTGAGCGCAACGCAACACTGCGTTTTACCGTCAAGGACACCGGTATCGGCATAAGTGAGGAGTTTTTGCCGCACCTGTTTGATTCATTCAGCCAGGAAGACAGCTCCTCAACCAACAAATACGGAAGCTCCGGTCTGGGACTTGCGATCACGAAAAGTATCGTTGAGATGATGAACGGCAATATCGATGTGCAGAGCGAAAAAGGCAAGGGTACTGCCTTTACTGTCGCGGTCACGCTCTTGACATCCGATCATACGGGCAGTGACAGCGCTGCAGGAGAAATTGATCCGAGCAAGCTGACGGTCCTGGTTGTGGATGATGACCCCGTTGCCTGCGAACACGCAAAGCTGGTGCTTGAGAAGATCGGTATCGCCTGTGAGATCGCATACTCCGGCTTTGATGCGCTTGAAATGGTGAAACTGCATCACGCAAGACAGAATCCCTATAATCTGATTTTAATTGATCTGAAAATGCCCGATATGGACGGCATCGCAACAACATGGGAAATCAGAAAAATCGTCGGACATGAATCTGCGATCATTATTATCACCGCATATAAGTGGGACGATGTTCTTGACGAAGCCGTCAATGCAGGTGTGGACAGCTTTATTGCCAAGCCGCTGTTTGCTTCCAATGTGATTGAGGAATTCCGCATCGCGCTGCGCAGGAAAAATCCGTTCAAAGCACAAAAGCATCAGACAGAGCTGAAAGGCAGAAACATTCTGCTGGCAGAGGATGTTCCGATCAATGCCGATATTATGAAAATGGTTCTTGCTATGCGTGAGATCAATGTCGATCACGCAGAAAACGGCAGGATCGCAGTAGACAAATTCATTGCAAGTGAAGTCGGGCATTATGACGCGATACTGATGGATATCCGTATGCCTGAGATGGACGGACTGGAAGCAACACAAATGATACGTTCCCTTGACCGTGCTGATGCAGAAACCGTGCCGATCATAGCATTGACTGCGAATGCATTTGATGAAGATGTTCAGCGCAGTTTGCAGGCGGGAATGAATGCACATCTCAGTAAACCAATAGATAATGCAGCATTGTTTGCAGCGCTGGAAGGTTTAATAAAATGACCCTCGCGAACAGAATGCTGCACTTCATATATCTTAGTCTGCCGGCATATTCAAAAAAACGGCATACTCAAAAAAACGTTCCGCATAAGTCAAAATCGACATTATGGAGCATACCATAATCAACAGATACTCCATTGGGAGTCTATCCCAAATCTTGTGTAAACCTCCAAAGTAGTGTATAATGAAAGCAGCACTACTTTGGAGGTTTAATTATGGGACGAAGAAAACGGACACCGGAAGTGTAGCTTGCGGACTTGCCGCCGAGAAGTGCCTTGACCTGAGCAGAGCAAAATCGCTCACGAAAGAGCAGGAGCATAAGCGCGGACTCCTTTTTTATTTCCAAAACTTCGATATTTCGTTTTTGTCCTGCCCCTTTTCGTTTTGGTATACAACTTAGTCCTGTCCCTTCGCGTTTAGTTGATCGCTTTGACCGACCCCGCCGCATTGCTATCTTGTTTCCTGCACTTCTTCGCTTGCGGCGGAGCTGGGTGCAGGGGCACGCCCCTGCCGCGGCCCGCACTCGGGCCTACTTGTGCCTTCGGTACTCGTAGATCATCAGCAGATAAAAGAAGGTCGCCGCAATGTTTGCCGTCAGCATTCCGCGTCAAGCCCCCAGGGTGTCTCGCACAGACGGATATACCAGCCTTGAGGCTGCCCGCAGACGGGGCAGGTCTCCGGGGCGGAGGTGCCCTCATGAAGATATCCGCAGTTCAGACAAAGCCAGTTTTCCGCGCTTTCACAGCTGTGGAGGCTTCCGCTTTCCAGCAGGGAAGCGTAGTGGCGGTAGCGCTTGCCGTGGGAGCCCTCCACGGCGGCGATGTTCTCAAAATCGCGGGCAATGTCGGGGAAACCCTCCTCGCGGGCCGTCTGCGCGAAGGCGGGGTAGACCTCGGTATTCTCGTGGCTCTCGTTCTCGGCGGAGTGCCGGAGCAGGTCCAAAGGCTCCTCGGAGCACTCATTGGGATAGTCTCCGGTGACGGTAACGGGACCGCATCCGCACTGTTTCAAATGGTTATAGAAAACCTCACCGTGGATCTTCTCCTGGGCGGCCGTGAACTTGAAAAGGTTGGCCAGTACGAAAAGCTGTTTCTGTCGGCAGACCTTCTCCGCGATCTTATACCGCGCGCAGGAGAGGGCCTCTCCTGCGAAGGCACGCATAAGGTTTTCCTTTGTCTTGCTGTTGGATAACTCGTTTGACATAATGATTCCTCACTTTCATATTTTTGCATTTTGCCTATACTTTCTCGTTCTGTTCCGGCGGATGCGTCACATCGTCAGCACGCCGTTCTCGCTCTCAAACAGGATCATGATCTGCTCCTCCTTGCCGGTCTCCGCGTTGAAATAGACAAGGACGTGAGTGCCGTCCGCCGACTCGCACTTGAATTCGTAGCAGAGAAGCTCCTCCTGCGAGTCGCTGGGGATCACCGCCAGCCCACGGGAGAGCACCTTCAGTTTCGGACTCACCTGAAGCTGTACGTCGAGGACCGACTTCCGTTTTCCGTTGAGATCGCGGTGACGGTGGTTCACAAGATATCCTCGTGCGTCGTAGCCCACTATTTCTCCGCTGTCCAATGCAACGGACACTTTCACAAGGTCGGTGTAACAGCAGACGTCCCCTTCAAAGTAAGCATAATTCACGGTCATGACGTGGTTAATATTTTCATAGTAGGTTTTTCGCATATTGTTCAGCCCCAAAGACTCCAGACACTTTGCGGCCGTTTCAAGAGCCTGGTCCTCCGAGATGCTCTCACTGAGGACATCACGGCTTTTCAGAAAATATGACACATACCCGCCCTGCTTTGTCACCGCACAGGCTGCCGTTCCGTCTTTGTCGGTGAAGGTGTAGGAGGGCATTTTCCCGCCTTCCTCGATGAGCTCCGAAAGAACATCCTCGCCGACGCCGAGAGCAGAAGCCGCCCGGGTGTGAGCCTTTTCCCGGGAAATCTCAGCCGCGTCTTTTGTCATCAGCGGAGCCTTTTCCATGATGTGATCCGAGAAGGGCCCGTCGTAGATCAGCGTGGGATAGGAGTCGAATCCTTCCTCGAAATCCTCGAAGCCTTCCGTTACAGTCGGCGGCTCGGAGGACGCATCTGCGCGTCCTGCGAGATCAAGCTCACCTTCGGCAACATCGTTTTCCAGCTTCCACATATCTTCACAAAGCTGCCGCGAGAACTTGTAAAGCTGCGACAGCTTATCGTATTCCTCCCCGGAAAGCCGCCCGCCCTCTCTGATCTTTTCGCTCATCGCCAGCGAGTAATTGCCCACCTGCGAGAGAAATTTGTAGGTGTTTTCCAACTGCTTGTTCTCGATGGGCAGCTGCGAAAGCGCCGCCTTCGCCGTCGAAGAATCCCGCCAAAGCTGCTGCGATAGCTTTGAATGCATATCCGCAGTGCCGGCGAAAAGCTCCTTTTGCAGAGTGTTGGAGATGTTGTCGGCGGCAGTGGAAAGCTCCTCCACCGCTCTGGCGTAGTTGTTGCGGATCGTCATCAGTGAGGCGCTCCGCTCCTTCATCAGCATGATGTTCCTCGCCAGTATCACCGCAAAAGCAAAGAAACCGAAGGCGAATATCCTTATAACCGTCCGTCTTTTCATATATCCTCCTGCTGTCCGTAAAAACGTACAATTACTGTTAACTGTCCCACATAACGTACAAAATAAGCAGTACAAATTTACGTACAATTGATATTTTCTTTTGCCCTTAGTATGTCTTGAAATAACAGAATTATGCATTGTCACGCTTTTTCCCCATTCTTTCACATAAAAGTCTTGAATTTTACACCGTTATGTGCTATAATATATGCTGATTAAGTATGTGAACAAGGAGAGTCTGATTTGGTTTATTTTGACAATGCCGCTACCACAAAGCCCTGTCCCGAGGCTGTGGCGGCTGTCGTTAAGGGACTGGAATGCTTCGGGAACCCCTCCTCGCTCCACGGGCTTGGACTGGCCGCCGAGCAGGAGCGCGAAAAAGCGCGGTCCGCCGTGGCAGCCGCGCTGGGAGCCTCCCCGGAGGAGATCGTCTTTACCTCCTGCGCCACCGAAAGCAGCAACACCGTGATCTTCGGTGCTGCCGCCAGCGTCGGCAAGCGGAAAAAGCGGATCGTCACCACTTCGGTGGAGCATCCCTCGGTTGCGGCCTGCTGCAATAAGCTGGAGGAGGAAGGCTTTGGAGTTATCCGCGTTCGTCCCCGCGAGGACGGCAGTTTTTCCGCCGAGGACATCCTTGCCGCCGTGGACGAAAACACCTGCCTGGTGACCTGTATGCTGGTCAACAATGAGACCGGCAGTATTCTCCCGGCGGAGCGCGTTTTCGCGGCGGTGAAAAAGCGGTTTCCCCGCACCCTCACCCACTGCGACTGCGTCCAGGGATTTATGAAACTGCCGGTCAGCGTTAAAAAACTCCCCGCGGATTTCATCTCCCTCAGCGCCCACAAGATCCACGGCCCGAAGGGCATCGGGGCGCTTTACATCCGCAAAGGCGTGCACATCCCCGCATTTATGATCGGCGGCGGGCAGGAAAAGGGATTCCGCTCCGGGACGGAGTCGGTGCCGCTGATAATGGGTTTCGGCGCCGCCTGCGAAAAGCTGTCCGGGAGCATCGGACAGCGGTTTGAAAAGGTCTTCCGTCTGCGGGACAGGCTCGCGGAAAAATGCTCCGAAGCGGAGGGCGTTTTCATCAACAGTTCCCCGGAGGCCTCGCCTTACATCGTTTCCATAGCCGTGGAGGGCTTGAAATCCGAACCGCTTCTCCATTTTCTGGAACAGAAGGGGATATACGTCTCCAGCGGGTCGGCCTGCTCCAAAGGGAAAAAGAGCTCGGTCATCGCCGAGTTCCGCGTCCCGGAACGGCTGAGAGATTCCGTCCTGCGCATCAGCTTCAGCGAGGACAATACCGAGGACGAGGTTGATCGCCTTATGGATGCAGTCTCCGAGGCGCAGAAGACCCTGGCAAGAATACGGTGAACGTATGTACCATACCATTATAATATATAAAAGAAATTAGTCGAAAGAGGAATGATAATGAAGGAATACATCCTGTGCAAGTACGGTGAGATCGCGCTGAAAGGTCTGAACAAGAGCAATTTTGAAAGCGTGCTCAGCAAGAACATCAAGCGGCGGCTGTCCGGAATCGGAAATTTCAGCGTCACCCGGGCGCAGTCCACGGTTTACGTTGAGCCGCTGGACGACACCTGCGATATGGACGAGGCCGTGGAGCGGCTGAAAAAGGTCTTCGGCATCGCCAAGCTCACCAAGGCCCTCGAGGTTGACAAGTCCATGGAGGCGATCCTTAACGACACCATGGACTACCTCGCCGAAGCCTTCGACGGCGCCCGGACCTTCAAGGTCAACGCCAAGCGTGCGGACAAGAAATTCCCGGTGAAGTCCCCGGAGATCTGCGCCGAACTGGGGCATAAGATACTGGAGCGCTTCCCCGAGATGCGGGTTGACGTCCACGAGCCGGACGTCACCGTCACCGTGGAGATCAGAGAAAAGCACGCCTTCATCAACGCCCTGCGCATCGACGGTGCCGGAGGCATCCCGGTGGGGACCGGCGGACGGGGGCTGCTCCTGCTGTCCGGCGGCATCGACTCGCCGGTGGCGGGCTACATGATCGCCAAGCGGGGAGCGGTGGTACAGGCCGTCCACTTCGAGGCCCCGCCTTACACCTCCGAGCGGGCGCGGCTCAAAGTCGAGAAGCTGGCCTCAGAGATCGCGGAGTACTGCGGCGACATCGTTTTCCACTGCGTGCCTTTCACGGCGATCCAGGAGGCGATCCGGGACAACTGCCCCGAGGAGCTTTTTACCATAATCATGCGCCGGCTGATGATGGAGATCGCTCAGCGCATCGCCGCCAAGGAAGACCTGGCCTGCCTTATCACCGGCGAGAGCCTGGGACAGGTCGCCAGCCAGACCATGTACGCAATGGTCTGCACCGACGCTGTCTGCCGGATACCGGTCCTGCGTCCCTGCATCGGTCTGGACAAGGCGGAGATCGTGGAAATATCCAGAAAAATCGGAACTTTTGACACTTCTATCGAGCCTTACGAAGATTGCTGTACTGTGTTCACGCCAAAGCATCCGAAGACAAGACCTGTTCTTGATGACGTGGAAAAAGCCCAGGATTCTTTCGATTTCGGGCCGCTGATCGAAAAGGCTGTGGCGGACACCGAAGTCAAGGTGATTAAAAAATTCATATGATTTCGAGTCGGAAACGGAGCAAACGGCCCGTATATGCGGTTTGAGCCTGTCAAGAACCAGAACTTTATCCGAGGATTTTGCTTGATGTATTGCAAATTATCTGCTAAATTATTACATATTGCGGATGTGTGACCAAATGCGAAAATTCGGGTGCTGTAAAGGCTTTGAACTTTATGAAAAGCAAAGATACGTTTTTTCGGACGTTAAATATCTGCTCCGAACGGCAGGAAAGTGTATTAACCGCAAAAATATGCAGAATTTTCAACTGTCCGAATATCGGTACAGATGAAAGGATAGCAAAAGTCAAGGTACAAACGTTCGATTTATTGTCCTGAAAAACGGACAGAAACAAAACGCCGTATTTTGACGCTTACAGTCCGCAAATGTCCGAAAAATGGGGCTTTATAAAGAAGGGCCCCGAAGCCGTCCGGGTGAGAATACATTTACACGGTTCCGTTCACGGACCGGAAATATCTGTCACGGAAAGGGAAAATGTGTAAAAAATGCTGTTTGAGTTTGATTTGCTGTATTCATTGAATTAGCAATTTGTTCAAAAACGAGGTGATTTTTATGTGCAATTTGAAGAATAATCCGGAGAATGCCCCCGCCGTTTTTGCCGAAGATAACAAATCGGTTACAGAAGGTCTTGACATCGTCACCGGTCGTGTTGTAAAATATATCATAACATCGGGGGTGACCCTCTCAACGGCCGAAAGCTGTACCGGCGGAATGATCGCGGAACGCATCACAAGCATCCCCGGTGCCAGCGGGATCTTCGCAGGAGGAGTGGTCAGCTACAGCGAGGACGTCAAAGTCAACGTCCTGGGCGTGAAGCGCGAGACCCTCGATAAGCACACCGTCTACTCCGCAGAGACCGCTTCGGAAATGTCCCGGGGCGTCATGGATCTGATGAAGACGGAAGCGGCGATAGCCGTTACGGGCCTTGCGGGTCCGTCGGGCGGTACCGCAGAGAGACCCGTCGGAACGGTGTTCGTTTCGGTAAGACATAAAAACAGGGAAGAGGTCAGAGACCTCCGCCTCTATGAAGAATATGAAAGCTTGGACAGAGAACTTATCCGACTGCTGACCGTGCGCAGAGCCTTGGAAATGCTTGAAGGCCTGCTTGTGAGCGAAAGTGAGGGAGAATAAATGTCTATGGCTAATGAAGTTAAAAATCTGTCCGCTCAGGACGATTCAAATTTTTTTGTTAGATTCATCAAATACTTTGTCCCCTGGAAGGGCGACAGCTTCGCTGAGATAATCAGAAAGTTCGTGTTCGTCGGGTCGATAGTGGTCTTTGCACTGTCGGTCAACGAGCTGACGGATTTCCTCAAGACCGATCAGGCTGAGCTGAACTACGCTCAAGGGATAGTCAAATACGAACCCGATTGGGATAACGGTCTGGAGCTGGATAACGTTGACGTGGATGTCAGCGAGGCTTCCGACGAATCCTCCATCGACGCCCCTTCTTCCCGCAAGAGCAAAAAGCGGGTAGTGCAGAGCTGGGCCAAAGACCTGCTCAAGCGCAACAGCGAAGTGGTGGGCTGGATCAAGATCCCAGGCTTCGTAAATGACAACGGCGACGAGTATATCAACTTCCCCGTCCTCCAGAGGACTTACGAGGGAAGCATAAACGACGCCAACGACTGGTATCTGAGACACGATATAGACGGCAATTACTATGAGTCGGGAAGCATCTTCGCCGACTGCCTCGTCCCCATTGACGAGAAGGGCCAGCCGGACAATATCGTAATTTACGGGCATCATATGAGAAGGCTCGGCACTGCATTCACCCACCTGGCCGAGTACAAGGAAAGCGTTGACTTCCTGAAAAAGCACCCCGTAATAGAGTTCAACACCATATACGACAACAATGAGAAGTACGTCATCTTTGCCTGCTTTGTTGCAGCCGCCGAGGATAATCAGGACGACATCCCCATCTTCGATTACTGGAGATACAGGATGTTCGACGACGACGATTATTCCTTCGACAAGTGGATCTCCAACGTCCGCAAGGAAAGCTGGTACACCTGCGACTTAGAGTGCAAGGAGGACGATGATTATATCACTCTCTCGACCTGCTCCAATGAAGTGGCAGCTATGAGATGGGTACTGGTGGCCAAGAAAATGACTGCCGATGACAACCTGGATCTTATCCTGAAATCCTACCGCGACAGGCCCGACTCCGAGATCTATTTCCCGAGAGTCTGGAGAAACGTGTGGGGCAATAACAGGAAGTATCTCGGCTGGTCCTACTGAGCATTTCCCCTCCCGTACCCTCGGAGTGAGCGTTGTCGGCTTTCCGCCGCGGAAAGGTGTATCTCTATGAAAACATCTGCGCTCTCGAAATTCTGGAAAAGGTATATGAAACTGTCGGCAAGACAGACTGCCGCCGTTATCGGCACCGCCGGGATAATTGCCTTTGGCTGTTCGGCGCTGATCTTCGGACGCAGCAGCATAAATGACTCCAGCGAACTGGAAAAGACCGTTCTGCCCGGAGTGTCGGTGAACAGGGAACTCGAAGCCGTTTACGTTTCCAAGACGGGACCTTCCGTCGCCGGACCGATAAATTCCCGCAGCTTTGAGCCTCTGACAGTTAACGGTGCTTTGAACTTTGCGGATGCCGTGGAGGAAAAAACCGATACCGACCCCATAGCCGAGGAAGCCTCCGAGGAGATCGAGGATAACGGGCTGGGAGAAATAGTCATCTCCGTGGAGTCCGCAGAGCCGGATCCGGAATATGTGATAGACCTAACCCCCGAGGAATTCGATATGATGTGCGCGGTGGTAATGTCCGAGGTGGGCTACTGCGACGATCAGCTCAAGCTGGCTATTGCAAATGTCATCATCAACCGTGTGAAGTCCGACCGCTTCCCCGACAGCGTCTATGAAGTGCTTCATCAGAAAAACCAGTTCGGCGCGATCGATAACTACTACACCAAGCGTCTCGTCCCCGATGAGAGCGTCATCGACTGCGTAACAAGGGCGCTTTCCGGCGAGGGAGGCTATATAGTCAACGGCGCGACCTTCTACTACACCCCCGGCGTCAGCAGCCCCAAGGCCGCCCAGTGGTTTGAGAGCCTTTGTTACTGCGCAACTGTCGGAAATGGCAGATTCTTTAAGGCGTGGTAACAAAGAGTAACAGAGGATAGTCAGAATCACCAAGCGGGAACTGCTTTTGTTGTATAATATCACGAAAAGTCAAGGCGTATAGCTTATATGCCTTGACTTTTTTTAACAATTTGGTTACAATAATCATAGGTGTAACTTTTTATGGAGGAAGGACTATGGATCAGAAGCGTAAGACCTTGATAACAAGAGCTGCCGCAGCCGCAGCCGGCGTCACCGCCGCAATGTTCGTGGGCATGATGTTCCCAACGGACAAGGGCTCCGTTTCCGCGGACCTCGGCTCGGTGAAAAGCGCGAATACCGCAGTCTCCGCATCAGTGACGGCGGATAAGTCCGCCTCCGAGGAAACGGCGGATAAGATGCCCGCATTCATCGAGTACCGCAAGGCGGATATCCACGAGTATAAAATGGCTTCTATCTCCAGTACGCCCCTTGTCCCCCTGTCCTCAAATGAGGTCAAGGCCGATGAGGAGGAACAGTCCGAAGAGACTGTCCAGGAGGATTTCACGGTTATGCTTCCCGAGGACGGCACCGTGGTCTACGACAACAAGCCCTCCCCGCTGAACTATACCGCCACCCGGTCGGTGGCTGACGAGTATTTCACCGTCAAGGACCTTATCTCGGGCTGCATCGTAACTAAGAACGCCCACGAGATGCTCTGCATGATGGTCTTTAACGAGATCGGCGCCAATTGGGACGAGGAAGCTATCAAGGCTCAGGTGGTGGCTGCGTACACGCACCTTCGCTATAACGATATGATCGACCATATCCCCACCATTGCTTTGAAGCCCGGTTATCCCGATAAGATAGAGAGATGCGTCCGGGCAGTTGAGGGACAGGCCGTGTTCTACGACGGCTCGATAATCAACGCCGCCTATGCCGCCTCCACTGCCGGCTATTCCGCCGACAGCTCCGCGATATTCGGCATCGCCTATCCCTATCTGAAGCCCGTTGTCAGCCAGTACGACGAGGACGATCCCAACTGGGGATGCACCGTTAAGATATCCCCCGAAACGATAAGCAAGGCCTTTGCCTCCAAGTACGGCATCGTCCTTTCCGATGATTATAAGAACTGGTTCACCGTTCTTTCGATGCACTCCGGCAGATATGTGGGGAGCGTGAGCATCGACGGCGGCAGAGCGACGGTCTCCGGCGCGGATATGAGGTCGCTTCTGAAACTGAAGTCCTCCGCCTTTGAGATAAACTTCTCCGGCGGGATGTTCACATTCAAGACCTACGGCTACGGTCACGGAGTCGGGATGTCCCAGTGGGGCGCTAAGCTTTACGCCGACCACGGCTGGACTTACGACCAGATCCTCCGTCACTACTATGTGGGCACCACGGTAAGCCTCACCAACGAGAGCAGTAAGGCCGTGGAGCGGGGCTATAAGCCTCCCGAGAAGATCGTCATCCCCGAGGACGAGAAGGAAGAAGAGCAGTCCTTCGCGGAGCAGGGCGGGATCGTATCGGAGCAGGAAAGCAAGTCCGAGACGAAGAAGTCCGAGACCGTCACCGAGGAAAAGAAGTCCGAGGAAAAGAAGTCCGAGGAAAAGAAGTCCGAGACAAAGACGGAGGATAAAAAGCCCGAGTCACAGGCCGAGGAAAAGCCCGCCGAAGAGGCCGCTCCCGAAACCGAAGCAAGTACAGAACAGACAGAGACAGAGCCCGAAACGGCCGATGCCCCTGCTGCGGAATAAAACTAAGCAAACGGAGGTCATGTTATGGCATACAAACAGAATATCAATCCCGAGGTCGTAAGGATCCAGAATATGATCCAGAATGATCTTGTTGAGATCAACAAGAGATATACCGACATCGGCAGAATAGTTAAGCTCCAGTGCCTCGATCAGGTCACCAACGAGGACGTCAAGCGTATGGCAGCGGAGATCGATACTCTGCTGGAAGAGCTGAAAACTCTCAACGCGCAGCTGGACGCCGTCAACGGCATCAAGACCTGCGTGAATCCCGCCTGCAACTGCAAGATCGAGCTGAATATGTCCTTCTGCCCCAACTGCGGCACCAAGCAGCCGCTGACACAGCATCAGCCTGCACCGCAGCCCTACCAGCCCTACGGTCAGCCGCCTTTCGGTCAGCCCTACGGACAGCAGCCTTATCAGCAGCCGGCTCCCATGCCGATGCCTAACTTCCCGCAGCAGCCTGCGGCGGCTCCCATGCCGGCGCCCAACTTCCCCCAGCAGCCTGCGGCGGCTCCCATGCCTGCGCCCAATTTCCCGCAGCAGCCCGCGCCTGCGCCCGTAACTACGCCGGAGCCCGTGATGCCGGTATTTGCCGAGCAGCCGGAGCCCGAAGCCGAACCCGCCTCCTCCTTCATCCGGGAGCCGGAGACCGCCCCGGAGACTATCCCCGAGCAGGAGCCGGAGATCGAAGTTCCCGAGGTTGAAGCTGCCGAGACCGAAGCCCCCGAGACCGAAGCCCCCGAGACCGATGCTCCCGAGACCGCTCCCGAGGCCGAGTCTGCCCCGGAGCCTATCGTAAAGCCCTTTGAGATGCCCAAGCCCGTAGAGGTGGCTCCCGCCCCCGTACCCGCTCCGGCACCCGTACCCGCCCCCTTTGCCGACCCCGCTCCTCAGAACGGCGGCTGGATCTTCTGCTCTCAGTGCGGAAGCAAAGAACCCGAGGGCACACGCTTCTGCTCGCAGTGCGGCCAGCCCGTCTGAGCAAAAACGCAGGATAATGCAAAATTTTAGCTGCTGCAGCCGGACAGCTGCGGCAGCTTTTTTGAGGTGAAAATAATGATATTCCGGCTTGACGAACTCCTTGACGGGAAGAAGCCCGTGCTGGCGTCGAAGTCTCCGCGCAGGCACGAACTGCTCCGGCTGATCTTCGACGATTTTGACGTTGACCCCGCTTTGGGCGAAGAGGTCATCCCCGAGTGTGAGGACATCAAGGACGTTCCCCGTCTGCTGGCGGTGCAGAAGTGCAGAGAGGTCTCCGCAAGGCATCCCGACCGCCTTGTGATCGGCTGCGACACCGTCGTCGAGGTGAATGGTGAGATCCTCGGAAAGCCCGCAGATGCGGCAGATGCAGCCCGTATGCTGCGTATGCTCTCCGGCTCGGTACACTCGGTCATCAGCGGAGTCTGCCTTCGCCTCGGGGACAGGGAAAACAGCTTCCGGCAGGAGACCCTCGTCACCTTCCGCCAGCTTTCCGAAGCAGACATCGCCGCCTATATCGCCACCGGCGAGCCTATGGATAAAGCCGGAGCCTACGGCATCCAGGAGAAGGGATGCCTGCTGGCGGAGAGCATCTCCGGGGACTTTTTCAACGTGGTGGGACTGCCCGTGGGCCGTCTCGCAAAGGAGATCGAACGCTTCCTCGGAGGTGAAAATTTTGATATTCGGTAAAAAGAAGGAAAAGTCCACTTCCCGGGCCGAGCTGGAAGCCCTCCACGGGAAAAGGCTCTCAAGCGCCGTGGAGCGTGTCGGCGGAGAGGAAACCGTCCTCGGAAGGAACGGCGGCATTTCCGTTTCGGACAGCGAACTGGTCATCGTCTGCGACGGACACGAGGTGTTCCGATGCCGTCTGGAAGGCTGCATAGCCGCCACGCTGATGAGCGGCAACGGCGTTGACATCAAGGGCGAGGACGCCTCCGGCAGACACCGCCACGTTGTGGCCCACTATTCCAAACTGCGCTGAAACGGGGTGAGAAAATGCGCTTGTTCGTGTCCGTGGAGCTGACGGAACAGCTCCGTGAGGCTCTCGGTTCGGTACGGGAGCAGCTTCGCAAAAGCGGGGTCAGCGGGAACTGGTCTCCTCGGGAGAACCTGCATCTGACGCTGGCCTTCATCGGGGAACACAGCGACCCCGACAGTGTGCTGAAAGCCCTTGAAAAGGTGCGCTTCAGACCCTTTGAGCTTCGCCTTGAGGGCATCGGCAGCTTCGGAAGGCTTTGGTGGGCGGGGCTCTCGGAGAGCCGTGAGCTGAAAAATCTGTCGGCGCAGGTGCGGCATTTCCTCGCAGAGGAGGGCATCCCCTTTGACCGTAAGGCCTTCAGCCCGCACATCACACTTGTCCGCGAGCCGGACAGACAGCGCATCCCACAGGTGACGGTGCCTGCGGCGTCAATGACGGTAAACAGCTTTTCGCTGATGCGCTCCGACCGCGGAAAACGCGGTATGATCTACACAGAACTTGGAAGTATAGAAGCGGAAACAGTACAGCTTAAAAAGAAAGAATAAAGAACGGCAAAGTTCTTTATTCTTTCTTTTTTTATCGGGAGATCAAATTCAGAGCTCGTAGCCGTCGGGGGTGATGTAGGTCAGTCCCAGCTGATACATCCGCTCATATATCTCCTTGACCTGTTTTTCAAGCTGTTTGCCCTGCTCGATCATTTGGTCCGCACCGCATTCGGTGACGGCGCCGTTGAGTTTGAGACGGTAGACCGTCCCGGAGGCTCCGAGGGCCGCCAGTTCGCCCTTGCCGTCAAAGGACAGCCCTATGACTTCTTCGGGGATCTCACGGCTGACATACAGCATATCGAGATCCTTGGCGCTCCACACTCTGACCGCGCCGTCCGGGTAGCCGTAGGCAGCATATTCCCCGTCGGGAGAAACGCAGACAGAGGAACTGGAATAGCTGCTGTTCTTCGCAGGGACCAGCTTGTTCATCTTGCCGTTGTTCAGATCGGTCCGGGAGCAGCCGACGACCGTCCCGCCGCCCTTGTTGGCCGAGAACAGAAACCCGTATTTCTCCGAGACCGCCAGCTGCTTCGACGGGGTGCAGAAGCCGCTTGTCACCGCCTCGAGATCCTTTGCCCGCAGGCTGCCGTCAAAGACGTTAACATTGCCGTTTGAGTCGGCGGTCACATATCCGTCCTTAAAGGGGCAGACCGAAAAGCCCTGTCCCTTGCCGGGCTCGGAGACTTCTGTGCTGCCGGTGCTGATGTCCGCAATGATGACTCCCGCGTCCGCAAAGGACACCGCCGCCAGCTTCGTCCCCGAGGGGTCAAAGCATATACCGCAGATGTCCGCAGGGAAGGTCAGCTCTTTTACGATCCTGCCTTCCTTCACAGATATAACCGCCGCCTTGCTTTCTGTCTTTGATGTCACGGCGGCAAGCTGTCCGTCGGGGGAAACTGCGGTAAAACGCGGGTCGGGGGCATTTCCTTCCCAGTGTATCACAGTTTCGGTGTTGTCCGCATTGATGACGATGTCGTTTCCGTCGGTGCAGACTGCGATGTCCCCGTTTTCCGTACAGCGCAGAGTACCGTCGCTGAAGCTGCGGCTGCTTTTAGGACGCTTGACCGAAGAGATGTCATAGACCAGCGCATTGCCTCCGGCAGTGAACAGATAAACCTTGTCCTGCCCGAACCTGATGTCGGTGATCTCTTCGTGGTTATACATCAGCTCGATGCAGCCGGAGCCGGCACCGGGCAGCATAACAAAGGCTTTTTCATCTGCCGCCGCCGCCAGCACTGTATCGCTTTCGTCAAAGCAGTGTACGGTATGCTTCTGCGGAAGAGCGTAGCTCCTGCGCAGGCCGTTCTGCTTGTCGGTGACGGTCATAACGCTGCTTGTCTCGCTGTCAGCAATCTCAAAGCGGTCGCTTTCGCGGTGTCCTTCGCTGCCGGAGAGAAGCTCCCCGACTTTGTCCCCTGCCGGGATGAAATCCTGCGGGTAGATGCCTGCCGCCAGTTCGGAGAGCAGTCTCATCCTGGCGGTGTTGGCGGATACGCCGTCAAAAGTCATCAGCGACATTGCGCTGATGGGGTCGCTTTCGGCGTTCTCTTCCGCGATAGCCATAACTGACCCCTGCCTTGCAGTGTCATCCGATACTGCGGAATACCGCGCGAAGTAAAATAATCCAAAAACAATGGTGAAAACCAGTGCCGCGGCGGTCACTCTTGTCAGTACTTTTCTTACGAAATCGGAGATGACCCTCCGTTTTACGAGACCGATATATCTGAAAATGTTTTCTCTTATTTCGGGCTTGAATTCGGCGGTCTTGTTATCTTCAAAGTATTCCCGGCTTTCCTTTAGGACCGTCAGCTTGCCGAAGGTTTTCAGAGAGTCAGCGACGTTCGGCAGCAAAATTATCGGGGAGCGCTTGTTCAAAAGCTGAAAGGCCCCGGAAAGCGCCCAGGTATGCATCTGGATCAGATCTTCTCCCACTTTGGAAATATCGCTTATGATCTTGTCGGCAGCCTTCTGTCTGCCTAAGTTATCCTGTATCTCGGCAGCGGGGATCACAGTCGTGAACAGGCCTGTTTCTTCTATCAGAAACCATTCATCCTTGCAGACGTGGGATTTGTACCATTCCGGCGAGGTGATGATGACCGCAGCCGAAGCAGTGAAGATCGCTTCCTTGATGACCTCGAACCATTTCAGCGAATAGGGGATGCCGAATCCCTTGCCGGAGATGTCCTGCCAGACGGTGAGACCTCTCTCCCGCAGCACTTCCGCAAGCGCGGTGACGCTTTCCTGATATTTTCTCGAATAGGATATAAAAATGTGATCCACTTTATTCCCACCTCTCTCCGCTGCTGTAAGGAAGCACCCGGGCTCCTGTGGCATCCAGCACCTTCTGCGATACCACGTCCCTGATACTGTCCTCAAAGGACATTTTCAGCTTGTTTTTCACGGCCTCATACATACCGTTCCAGGTCAGTGTGGAGAAACCCTTCCGGGCTCTGAAACAGGTCCCTGCGCTGTCTTGAATAATGTAACATTCATCGGTGCTGTAGATCTTTGTTATGGGCAGATGCGAAGCCGCACGGGTGCAGGATGTCATAGTGCAGGAGCCGTTCTCGTAGAAATAAAGTTCACAGAAGGTCCCGTCCTCCGCACCGAGGAGCAGAACGCTGCCGTCCTCGGTGATGTCCGTAACGGTGGGCCTGCCGCTGAAAGAGAAAATACTGTCGGAGTAATAGCCGTAATGTGCATATTCCTCCGGAAAGCTCCCCATCTGGGCGTCACCTATAAAGTACCGCGAGGAAGGATCAAGCAGGACCTTATTGATGCTGTTATTGACGTAAAGGTCCAGTATCACCAGATATTCGTCGGAGATCTTTGCCGATCTGACGGTCCCCTGAGAAGCCGCAGAGGTCTGATCGCTGACCTTCACGCCCTCTCCCGAAGGGACTTCTGCGGGCAGCAGAGCCTTTACATCCTCGGAGTAGAAACAGTTGTTGGAGTCCAGCATCACCGTCGTCCCGCGGGAAGAGACCTTGAAGGGGGCGGCGGCCTCATTCAGCACCTTCCCCAGGTCGGCCCCGATGACGGTGTCGTAGATGTGGCTGCCCGTATCTCTGTTGTAGCAAAGCACGGTCCTGTCGTTTATTATGCAAAGCCTTTCCGCTTTCCGAAGGGTGATGCCCGTCCTTTCGGGACGGCTCTCTCCCGCCTTCAGCAGGCACAGACAGCCGCTTTCGTCGATTACCGCCAGCCTGCCGTCCTTCATATCAGCAGCTTTGACGCTCCCGGTCTTCACATCCGTGACGGTCTTGTTTTCAAGGCTTCCGCCGTTTATCTTCGCGGTGACAGCCTGTCCGTTTTCCGTGAAGGCGGCCGTGACTGTCTGACCGCTGACCTCAAAGCAGAGCAGCTCCTCAAAGCTGTTCTCGGACACCTGCCGGACGGAGCCGCCCTCCGCCGTGAAGCACATTATCCGTGTCCCGTCGGAGACAGCGATAAAGCTCTCCCCGCATTTCATTGACAGCGTTTTCGTGAAGGGAATGTCGAATCGGTCGTCGCTTCTGGTCCAGCCCTTTTCCCCTCGGATGTAGATATAGCCCTCGGTGTCCGACGCCGCGACGAAGTTTTCGCTGCTGTCTGCGGCGATAGCCGACAGCGGCCGGGAGGACACCGCTTCGTCCTCAGTCTTTTCACCCGTAAGATTATCCCAAAGGGCCGCGTGACCGTTTCCGAGAGCCGTCCGGATGTGTCTTTCATCCGCGCACAGATATGCGTCGTTCAGCGCCCATTTGTAATTTATCCCCACGGGGGTGTTCTGCCAGTTCATATCAAGGTATTTTACCAGCTTGTCGTAGTAATATTTGCTCAGCTCTATCTTCACAAAGGGATTGGTGATGCCCTCCAGCATTTTCATTGCCTGAACGGGAGCAAGTTCCTCCGTGGATTCCACGGAGACTACAGCGGCAGCATATTTCGAGCGGGTCAGAAACGGCAGCACCACCGCCAGCATAACGATAACGCCTGCGGCCAGCAGTCCCAGAACGCCTATCTTCAGACCGCGCAGGAATTTTCTGAAAGCCAGATGCCTCGCGTATCTGCCCGACTCCGAAAGATAGTCGGAGATGTCGTCAAGCTGACTGCGGAGGCCTTCGTCATCCTCGCTGAGACGTGCCTCTTCTATTATTTTCCGATGACTCTTTATCTGTTTGCGGCTGCTCAGAAGGAAAGCGCTGGAGCGGTCGGTCATCTTCCAGGACTCTGCCGCCCGTAACAGACTGCTTTTTATCTCGTAAAGCTTGTTGTCCTGGGCGAGGGAGCCTGCGATCTTTTTTACGGCGCCGTCGCTGTTTCCGATAAAGTTGATCTCAATGATCCGTTTGGGGATCCGCTCGTATATTTCACGGTCGTTTCCCAGGCCGAGAGATACGGGTATAAGTCTGATACCCGCATCGAGAGCGTCGATCTCCTTTTTCCACTTCTCGTCGTCTATCGCCTGTAATGATATTATCACCACCGCCGAGTCCTCGAAGATACCCTTGTCCGAGGAAAACGTGAGGTCTTTGTTATCATCGTCAGAGTTATACGTCCCGAACTGCTGAGACAGCTCGCCGGCTATCCGGCTTGCTGTTTCCCTGTCGTTCTCCGAGAAAACGAAACGTACAGTTTTCATCATTTTATACTGTCACCGCCTAATTGATTTTATACCCGGATCAAAAACCGCAAAGCTGAGGTCCTGACTTTGCGAGACTCGCCGAAAAAGGCTTTGTTCATATTATACCACCGCCTCAGAATGATGTCAATGACAGGAGAACAGTTTTGAGAGGTCAGAATTGAGCTCCTGCTATTGATACGAGAGCTATGTGCAGGATGCATAATCATCAAGGCAAAAAACGTTTTCGGTTTGTTAATGTTTATTTGTAACGTTTCCCGTTCTTAAACGTCTAACCAATGTAAGCGGGGAAAAAACGGAACTTGATCGTTTGAAAAATCCCTCTCAGAAAAAACAAGATTTAAGGACTTGTTAATAACTTCCGTGATATAATACGGTCAAACAAGCAAAGTTAACGGAAGCAAATGAAAAAAGACAGAACAAAAGAACGGAAAGCAAACGGAACAAAACAACAAAGGAGGAGAGTATTTTGGGAGTATTTTTAAGGTATATTTCCAAGAATATGCTTGAAAGGAAGGGAAGGCTGTTCCTGCTGATCTTTTCCATAGCGATAAGCACGGCCCTGCTGGTGCTGAGCCTCGGAATGATCGACGCTTTTATGGACAGCTTCACCCAGCCGGCAAAGATCGCGGCGGAGGGACAGGAGATCTCGATCCATTCCAACACAGCCGAAACGTTTTTCTCGCCGGAGGACATCAACATGGCCGGCATCGAGAACCTCACCGGAGAGCTTAGGCTCACGGGCGTCATCAACGAGAACGACGAGGTCAGATACGTTACCCTTGCGGGCCGCAAGAGCTTTGACCTTAAAATGACCGAGGGCGTTTTCGATACCGCGGACGCCGGGAACGTGGTGGTCTCCGACCGTATCGCCAAGGAGTACGGACTTGAAGTCGGCGGCACCCTTACAGTTGCTATCGGCGGCGAAAAGACCGGGCTTAAAATTACCGGCATCGCCTCCAACGACGGACTGTTCTACGCCGATCAGACAAAGCAGTTCTCCGCAGTCGTTCCTTATGAATATATGAACAGTCTCCTTGACGCCGGCGGGAAGTACAACTACGTCACCGCTAAGAACGCCGACGACAGCATCAAGCTGAAAGATGCGGTGGAGAAGTTCAACGAGTCCAACGACAAGGTCAAGGCTTCCGTGCTTATCGACGAAAGCACCGAGGGTACCGAATCTATCACAATGGGCCTCTACGGTATGCTGGGACTTGTCTGCATCGTCTGCGTAATCATAATCTGCGGGGCCTTCAAGCTGATAATCACCGAAAGGCTCCCGGTCATCGGCACATTTATGAGCCAGGGTGCCACACGGAAGAAAGTGGAGCATATCCTTCTCGCCGAAGCCGCCCTTTATGCGGCGGTGGGCTCCGTATTCGGAGTTCTCTTCGGAGAACTGGGACTGGCGTTCCTCACCAGGATGCTTGCCCCACTGAAGGATTACGGCATCTATCCTCCGCTGAACATAAACCCGGTACATATCGCAATAGCCGTGGCCTTCGCCCTGCTGCTTTCGGTAGGCTCCGCATGGCTGCCGGCCCGGAGCATCAGAAAGCTCCATGTCAAGGACGTCATCCTTGACCGCACCGAGCAGACCCACAAGAAGGGTACGGTAAGATTCATCGCCGGCTGCGCGCTGCTGGCCTTCTCAATAGCGGGAGCCTTCATCGACGCCGAATGGGCCAAGAACCTCAGCGCTCTGCTGTTCCTCTGCGCCTTCCTCGGACTGGCAATGATGTCGAGAAAGTTCATCAAGCTCATTGCCGGAAAGCTCTCGAACCTGTTCCGCGGGAACACCACCCTGTTCCTGGCTATGAACAACATCAAAAGCTCCAAGCTGCTGCGCGGAAACATCACCCTGCTGGTGATCTCGCTGGCTTCGGTATTAGCCATAGTTTCCGTGGGCGCGTCAATGAAGACGATGGTGGTGGACGCCTATGGGGAAATGAACGCCGATTTCAGCGTGTTCAGCATAATCCCCAGCGGCTCCGGAAAAAGCGCCACCGACACCATGATCGAAAAGCTCTCGGCAGTAGAGGGCATCGACAGTTCCTCCATAACCGTGGAGTACGACGCAATGTCACAGGTCAACGATTACAGTTTCAGGATCATCGCTTCCGACCCCGTAAAGTATCAGGAGTATATGCTGTACTTCGACTTTGAAAACAACAAGGATTACCAAACATACACCAACGATACCGACAGGGGAGTTATGGTGAGCAGCACCGTCCTGAGAAACATCGGCAAGAAGCCCGGCGACAGCATTGAGATCGACATCGGCGGAAAGAAAGCGAACTTCAATATCATCGGCGAGTACGACGGCAAGGTCTACTACAGCGGCAGGACCCTGCTGATGAAGCCTGACGATCTTATGAATATCTACAACGTCAAGGAAGCAGATTCCGTCTACTTCCGGCTGGAAAAAGGCGCCGTTCCCGAGACCGTGGAGGCAAGCTTCAAAAAGATCATTGCAGAGCTTGGTTCGATCTACTACTCCAGAGATGAGCTTATGCAGATGAACGTGGATTCCAACCAGATGATAATCGACATCCTTTCGATCTTCTCCTACCTGGCTCTGATGATAACCGCAATAGGCATCCTCAACAACATCTCTATCAGCTTCCAGCAGAGGAGAAAGGAATTCGCGGTTATGACCTCGGTGGGAATGAACAAGTCCAAGAGAAAGAACCTCGTCCTCACAGAAAGCATGACCGGCGTGATATGGAGCATTGCAGCGGCGGTGCCCTTCACATTAATGGTCAACGCGATCATGGCAAAGCTGTTCCAGTTCGTGGAACTGCCTATGGACATTGAATTTGCCTGGTCCTCGGTGCCTGTATTCGGCCTTGTGACCGCAGCGGTGGTATTCATCGCAACACTTTCCACCATGAAGAAGAGCAAGAAGCTCAACGTAGTGGCCGAGCTCAAATACGAATAAAAACAACTAATAAATCGGAGGTAATCACAATGAACATTATCGAAGTAAAGAACGTATACAGATCTTTTCAGAACGGCAAGGAGACCGCAGAGGTCCTGAAGGATATTGACCTGACAGTTGAAGAAGGGGAGTTCGTCTCTATCATGGGACCCTCCGGCGGAGGAAAGTCCACTCTGCTTTATCTTCTCGGCGGACTGGATATGCCCACCTCGGGAACCGTGTCCATCGCGGGCCGCGATCTCAGCAAACTCAGCGACAAGGAGCTTTGCCGTATGCGCAGCGAGGAGCTGGGCTTCGTGTTCCAGTTCTACAATCTGGTGCCGAACCTCAATGTTGAGGACAACATCTGCCTGCCTCTGATGATCGCAGGCAAAAAGAGGAGCGAGTACAAGGAGAAGCTGGACGAGGTGCTGGAGATCATCGGCATGACCGACAAGAGAAAGCTGACTCCCCGGGAGCTTTCCGGCGGTCAGCAGCAGAGAGTTGCTATCGCAAGGGCGCTGGTGTTCGGTCCCAAGGTGCTGTTTCTGGACGAGCCTATCGGCAACCTGGACTCCAAGACCGGCTTGAAGATCATGGAGCTTTTCCGTGAGATCAATCAGAAATACGGCATGACGATCGTTCAGGTGACCCACTCCGAAGCCTCTGCCCAGTACGGCACCAAGCTGGTCAGACTGGTGGACGGCCAGATCGTTTCCCAGGAGCTTATCGCCGTTTCGGAGTCTCTCCCCCGCATAACAGATATAGCAAACATCGGCAAGAGCGTGAATTTCTGATCCGATAATGAATAAAAGCACCCGCATCGGTGAACCGGTGCGGGCGTTTTTTTCGCTATGCGCTCTGTCATCCCAGAGCATTTTTCAGACTTTCGGGAATGCCCCTCGGCCCCCGGACGGCGAAGATGCCGAACTCCGTTCCGAGACGGCTGAAGGTGAACTCTTCCGGCGGGTAGCGCTTTTGGAGCTTTATGGTCATCAGCGCCTTGATCGTGAGGCCGTCGCGGTGAAAATCGTAGGGAATATCCGTGGCGGTGACAAGGCACTTGTAAAGGATTGCCGACACCGGCGCTCCCACATAGAGATAGACCGTGTCGCCCTCCCTGATGCCGGCGCCCTGCTTCCATTCGATAGTGTCGGTGCCGTCGAAGGCGCGGACAATGTCGTAGTATTTCGGGTTGGAGGGGATCAGCCAGTCCTTGGGCGGGCGAAGCTCCTGCTTCTTTTTCTTTGAAGCCGTCACCGCAAAGCTGAGGTCGATAAGCCCCTTGATATCGTCAAAGGGAACAGTCCCGTCCAGCAATATCGAGATCCAGTACCCCCGTGCGATGTGGTAGCCGTAATAATAGCCCTCCTGCCCCACCAGCATATCCCGCAGGAGCAGATCGTCCAGCTTTACGTTGAGAACGTCCGCCTTGCCGCTCCTGTTTCTGTCCAGCTTTTCAAGGGAAACGCTCATAACTATGCCGAACCACTTGCGGTTGTCCGGGTGGCGGAACACGGCGGAACCCGGTGAGCTCGCCCAAAGGTATTCCGGTTTGGCCTTGTATTTTTCCGCGACGTATCCGTACACATCCCCGCGGAGAGAATTTTTCATATGCAGTTTCTCCTTTCGCCGGACGACATTAAAGCTAACGCCGTTATGCGGCTTCCTTGGCTTCGCTGTCCTTTGTCTCGGCAGGAGCCTCGGACAGCTTGACATCGTCGCCGTAAATGGTGGCAAAATCGTTCTTCATGGAAACCGTGGTGAACCCGCGCTCCTCGCAGGAGGCCTTGAATTTCTCGGCAACATCCGGCTTGCCGTAATCTCTCTCGGTGTCGTCGCAGAGGAGCATATACGCCCTCGCGTCATACTTGGAATTGTTGACGGTGTACTGCCCCATTGCCAGGTCTCCGGAGCTGTTTCCGAGAGCAAGAACAGGCACCTTGCCGATCTCCCGGGCAATGAACCATACCTTGTTGAATTTCAGGTTCTTGGTGATGTATTCGCCGCCGAAGACCAGCTTGTCATCGGAGCTGTAGGTGTAGTCAAGGCCGTCGGTGTCCCCCTTGCCGGTGGCGGTGTAGGTCACATCGGTGCCGATGCAGCGCTCGTAGGGTATCTCAAAATGCTCGCTCATAACGGCTCTTACCAGCGTGCGGTCGGTGCCGCTGACGGCGTATACGGTGAAGCCGTTGGCTTCAAGATACTTCACAAGGGAGCACATGGGCTTGTAGTATGCCTCGCCGCGGGTGAGGTTCTCAAAGCCCTCGGCGGGACTGTTCATAAACTCCTTGGAGTAGGCGATAAGCTCGTCGGGAGTCATGTCCTTGTAAGCAAGGGCCGCCCACTTTGCATGGTCGGTGGCGGAGTTGGGAGGAAGGGTGCGGGTCTTGATGTTTTCTTCAAGGAAACGAGCGTATTCCTTCATCTCCTCGGGAGCCTTGTATGTATCGTCGTAAAGCGCTCTGTGGACGAACTGGCAGTAGTCGAAATAAGCGGGATAAAGCTCGCCGATAAGCGTGCCGTCCACGTCGGAAACGACTATCCTGTCCTCAACGGGGATGAACTTCTCAGAGTTGGGGTCCGTCACCTCGGCCACCCAGTCGCGTATGGACTGCGCCACTTTGGAATCCTCCGCCCAGTATTCCAGCCTGACTTCTTCTTTTTCCGGCCGGCTCTCGTCGGGCTGAGAAACGGTCTCCGCGGCGGAAGTGGTTGTTCCCGTCGGATCCGCGGCAGCGGTAGTTGCCGCAGTGGTAGTCGTGGCGGCAGTTGTGTTTTCTGCCTTTGATGCTGTCTCTGCTTTGCTGCTGTCATCCGAGCCGCAGGCGGCCGCCGACAGCGCCATGCACAAAGCCATTGCAGCGGTCAGCACTTTGTTTCTTTTCTTCATACTTTACCTCCGTTGTATATATTAAAACAATAACGAAATGCCGTGACCTCACGGTCACAACACTATATTATATCAGAATTCCGGGATTTGTCAATTACCGCTCTGGCAAAACCATTTCGTGCCCCGCACTGACGAAGCCGTGCTTTTCATAAAGCGGACGTCCCATATCCGTGGCTTCGAGGGTGATCTTTTCGATCCCCCGTGAGCGGCATTCTCCGACGATACGCTCCAGCAGGGCGGAGGCAATGCCCCTGCGCCTGTAAGCGGGCTCTGTATACATATTCATAATATAAGCGGCCTTGCCGGAAGGAAAATCACAGGTGGGCATCAGATCAAAACAGCTCACTCCGCCGCAGCCCACGACCTCGCTCCCTTCGTAAGCGAAGAACACCGCAAAGGAATCTTTCTCAAAGCCCTCGCGGAAATATCGGCGGGACTGCTCTTTGATCCGGCTGAGGTCGGCATCCTCCGGGAGGCCGTTTGCGCTGCGCAGGACTTTTATCCTCAGTTCAACAAGCTCTTCAAGCTGATCGGGCATGACTTTTCTGATCTCCGTTTTAACTCACTCCGTTTCTTTTATCGCTGACGTTTTTTTACAGTATACTATGACCTGTTTCCAATGTCAAGGGTACATACATCAAATGTGAACAAAATGTAAATTCTCCGGAAATTCTGTTGACATCCCGAAATACTTGTGTTATTATAAAAAGCTACAACAAGACCAAACACCGCAACGGAGGGATAAAAATGAATTACGATCAGCTTCTTTTTTCCGAGCTCAGAGTCGCCGCAGTCACCCCTTCCGGCAAGCCTCTTGCCGAGGAGGATATGGTCAAGGCAATGACCGTCAACGAGGAACTTCTCGCTGTCGGATATACCCTTTCCCCCCGGGATGTCATAACATTAGCCAAGTCCGAAGACATGGACGGCTTCGTCGCCCGCATCAGGGAGTATGCCGGCAGCGTGGACGCCAAGCCCATGTACCCCGATTTCCCGAACCAGGTCATGAACATGGACGAGTGCGTGTTCCGCTTTCATCAGCTGCTTCACTATCTCTCCACCTACGGAGTTGAGGAGATAACCGGCATCAGCGTGACAAAAGGCTGGCTCCCCGAGGTGCAGGACACCGAAAAGACCCAGCCCGATACCCGCCTGCTGGAAGCTAAGGTCCTTGGCCTTATCGACAGCGCGGACAAGTATTTTTACCCCTACAAAAAGATACTCTCCGTCACCGAGCGCATGGACGAAAAACAGAAAATGATGATCGCCGAGTGCGTCAAGCACCTTACCCCCGATCAGCTTTCGGATGTGACCGTCACCTTCAAGCAGAATCTTCTGCTGGTGTTCGACACCGTCTTCACCGACGGGAACCTGACCTCCGGGCAGAAGCTGGGCTATCTCCACGCGATCTGCCAGCACACCGGCGACGTATGGAAGTGCATGGACTTCTCCCTCACAAGGGCAAAGTATCACTTCCGCACTTCCCAGAAGCGCCTGCTGGTAAAACTGCTGGAAAGCTATCCCGCAGAGGATTTCAGAGGAAACCTTATCCTCTCCAACAAGAAAAGCGAGCGCACTCTGCTGATGCTGAAATTCATCGACTACAACGAGTATTCCCGCAAGCCCGAGTATGCCAAGGCCGTTGCCGATCTCAGAAACGGCAGGCTGCGTTCCTGGGAGTCCGGCGTGAAGTTCCTGGTGAGCAGAAGGGACGAGGAGGCTCTCGACGTCTACGCCGGCAGGCCCGGCATGATGCTGCGCCACCTTACATACCTTATGCGCAACGGCTATAAGGCCCGCGACATCTACGACAAGCTGCTTCCTCTGGCGGATAAGCTGAAGACACAGACTCTCGTGAGCCTGCTGAACTTCTTCTCCTCCGACGATTTCGCCGCTCAGAGCAACGACAGATTCGGCGAGGCGCTGGTCATCCGTCAGATGCTTGCGCCCTTGCTCTCCGCAAGGCTGGCAGCCAACGAGACCGCTATCAAGGGAAAGAAGATCTTCGTGGATGGCACCGGCTACGACTTTGACCTTTCTTCGATAAGAGTTAACGACAAGTCCGACGAGGGCGGATATATCCGCTCCGGGCTTGCCTACAAGATCCCCGAGGACGTTCACAGGCTGCGCTTCTTCATTTACTGGAACGATGAACAGCGCGTGGACGTGGACCTTCACGGCGCGGCTATCGGCACCGACGGAAAGCAGTTACGCATCGGCTGGAACTCCGATTTCAAAAACGGCATGATGGTTTTCAGCGGCGACATCACCCACTCCGACGCAGCCGAATATTTCGACATCGACCTCGACGCCGCCAAGGGCGTCGTGGACAACGTCACCGCCAACATCAACCTCTTCTCCGGCTACCCCACCTTCGGGGAGATCGACACCTGCTTCGTGGGCGTCATGGCCGTGGAAAAGACCGGCGAGGACGTTCAGCTTTACGACCCTGCCAACTGCTTCTTTGTCCATTACCTCAAGAGCAAATGCAGGTTTATGAACTACGGCTATGTGGATGTCACCAACCGGGCTATCGTTTTCGACGGCACCACCGGCGACAGCAGAGATTATTACAGTACAAAAAAGCGTACAGATAACTTCTCCCTCAGCGAGTATCTGAAACTGCTCTTTGATGCTCAGAAGGCACAGCGCGTCCCGACCCGCGAGGAAGCGGACGCCGTTCTGGTGGTGGCAAAGCCCTCCGCCGAGAACGAGCTGAGCCTTATAGACAACAACTTCTTTATGGAGTAAAATACTTTCCGGCAAGCATTCGCTCCGCATCCCGTATGTGTTCCATACGCGGAAAACCGGTGCCTTTAAAAGCAGGCGGATGAGCGAGAGAGTCATCGTATTGCTTGCCGGCAGGATATATGGCAGACGTTTCCGCACTTTGATCAGACAGCATCCTTTTATTTGACGATGGGGGCTCACGTCCGCGTGAGTCCAAACTGTACGGAACAGCCGGCTGTCGGTTCGTCTGCCCTGTGCAAAGGGTACAAGCGTTGCTTCGGGCGCAGCTAACAGAGCTGCGGCGGCTTACTTTTATCATTTTTGGGATCTGCCCGGAGTCATGTCTGCCGTCTGATAGCTTGTACCTCTTCCGAATATCCCTCCCGCACTCACGCGGGAGAACCTATCCCCTCCGGATGACCTTCGGAGGGGCTTTTTTCATCCAATGTCGGTACGTGAAAACATTTTCCTACAATGCTACCAAGTATAACATTGATGTCAGCTTCGGTATGTTGACTTAACATTGTGAGGGTGGTATAATAAAAAACGAACAAAGGAAGAAAATGACGGGAGGGAAAAACCGTGAGCATAGATTTTTCAAGGCTTAAAATGTACCGCACGCACAGCGGCCTCACACAGGAGCAGCTTGCCGAGAAGATAGGCGTTTCAAGACAGGCCGTAGCCAAGTGGGAACGGGGCGACGCAATGCCGGACCTCGACAGCTGTATACGGCTGGCGGAACTTTACGGGATAACCGTTGACCTGCTTGTCCGGGACATCGGCAAGGAAGTCCATTACGGGGACGGAAAACACGTCTTCGGATTGGCGAAGGTCAATTCCAAGGGGCAGTTCACCCTGCCCGCCAACTGCCGAAGCGTTTTCGGCATCTCCCCGGGGGACACTCTTCTTGTCCTCGGAGACGAGGATAAAGGCGGGATCGCGCTGGTGAAAGTCGGCGGCGTCATCAAGACCGTCGAGAGCCTGCTGGGCAGAAAAAAGGAGTGACAGTTCATGTTTGCTGTTGAAGTTAAAGAGCTGACAAAGAAATACAACGACAAGACCGCCGTTGACGGCATCAGCCTTCAGATAAACGAGGGCGAGCTGTTCTCCCTCCTCGGAGTGAACGGCGCGGGCAAGACCACCACCGTCAAGGTACTGTCCTGCCTCACCGACGCCGACGGCGGCGAAGCCTTCGTGCTGGGCAAAAACTGCTCCAAGGAGAAGGATGCCGTCAAAGCGCTGATAGGCATTTCCCCGCAGGAGACTTCGGTGGCCGAAAAGCTCACCGTCCGGGAGAACCTTCGTCTTATCGCCGAGATCAGCGGCTTTGACAAAGAGAAATGTTCCGCCCGGGTGGAGCAGACTATCTCCGAACTGGGACTGGGCGAGGTGGCGGATTCGCTGGCAAAGACCCTTTCCGGCGGCTGGAAGCGCAAGCTGTCCATAGCAATGGCGCTTATCAGCGAGCCGAAGGTGCTGTTCCTCGACGAGCCCACCCTCGGACTGGACGTTCTCGCAAGGCGTGAGCTCTGGAAGGTCATAGAAAGCCTGAAAGGCAGGATAACGATGATCCTCACCACCCATTATATGGAGGAGGCCCAGCAGCTTTCCGACCGCATCGCGGTAATGGTGTCCGGGAAGATAAAGGCCCTCGGCACCCTGTCCGAACTGGAAGCGTTGACGGGTAAACAGGGCCTTGAAGAAGCCTTCGTTGCCATCGCGGAAGGGAGTGTGTAAAATGAACAGAGCTTTTGCCTTTTCAAAGCGGTGCTTCAAGGAAATGATCCGCGACCCGCTGAGCTATATCTTCTGTCTCGGCTTTCCGCTGGTTATGCTGGTCATCATGTCGCTGGTAAACAACAGCATTCCCGCGGAGTCGAACGTTACGACCTTCAGGATCGAAAATCTCACCCCGGCGGTGGCAATCTTCGGGCAGATGTTCGTGATGCTCTTCACCTCGCTGACCGTTTCCGCCGACCGCAGCGGAGCCTTTCTGATGCGGCTTTTCGCCACTCCTATGACAGGACGTGATTTCTCCCTCGGCTACATACTTCCGATGCTGGTGATAGCCGTTCTCCAGTCGGTGATAACCTTTATAGCGGGCTTTATCATTTCGCTGATCGTCGGCAGCGCACTGAACATCGGCGGGATGCTGGTCACGCTGATCGTCCTGCTGCCCTCG
The DNA here is from genome assembly GCA_900104495.1 of Ruminococcaceae bacterium FB2012. Classification (GTDB taxonomy): domain Bacteria; phylum Bacillota; class Clostridia; order Oscillospirales; family Ruminococcaceae; genus FB2012. Next base: position 64,563 of record FMXS01000016.1, read on the forward strand.
GCGCTGATGTTCGTTGCAATAGGCTTCATTTTTGGGACGCTGTTCAACGAAAAGGCCGCGCCCCCGCTCAGTTCCATAATCATTTCCCTGGGCTCCTTCATGGGCGGGATATGGTTCGACGCGGAGAAGACAGGCGGCATCATGCTGACCCTCTGCAAATGCACCCCCTTCTTCTACTGCACCAAGTCGGCCCGCTCGGCAATGGCACTTGACTTCGGAGCCGAAAACTTCTTCATCCCGCTGCTTATAGTCACCGCCTGCGCCGCCCTGCTGACGGCAGTAAGCGCAGCGATCTTCTCCCGGAAGATGAAAGCGTGAGTATAATTGAAAGTTGATAGCCCATAGTTGATAATTCTGATACGCAAAAAGCCCGTTCCTGCACTCTTTCGGGAGTGCAGGAATGGGCTTTGTTATTTCTGACAGCGGACTTCATTATCAACTATCAACTGTCAACTATCCATTACAGCTATTTGTGGTACTTTGAACCTTTTCCGATCTGAAAGGCGCGGTAGATCTGCTCCAGGAGCATAATCCGCGCTAACTGATGCGGGAAGGTCAGCTTGGACATAGAGAGCCGCAGATCGGCTTTCTGCTTCACCTCGTCGGCAATGCCGAAGGATGACCCGATGATAAAGTTCACGGTGGAGAACCCCTCCACACCGAGGGAGCAGAGCTTTTCGGAAAGCTCACTGCTGGTGAGCTGTCTGCCTTCGATGCACATGGCGATATTATAGGCGCTGCCCGCCGAAAGATACTGCTCCATAGCCTTCGCCTCGTCGGCGAGGGCTTTTCTGATCTCCTTTTCGGACGGGGAGTCGGGCAGACGGCTCTCGGGAAGCTCAACGACTTCGCACTTGCAGTCTGCGGAAAGCCGTTTCAGATACTCCGCCGCCGCATCCCGCCAGTAGGCTTCTTTCAGCTTCCCCACGGTGATAAGGTTTATGCGTATCAGAAGATCACCGCCCTTGCTGTATAGTTTTCGGGAGCGGCGATGTCCAGACGGTAGTCGTAATTCTCCTCAAAGCTCGACAGCCCCCGAAGAGCGGATTCCTTCACCAGCCGGGGCAGATTGTTCTGCCTGCTGATATGCCCGAGGACGAACCGTCGGGTGCCGCTTTCGATAAGCTCTCCCAGCATCTCCGAGCAGTCGCCGTTGGAAAGATGCCCCACCGAGGAGCTTATCCGCTGGATTATCTGATAGGGATATGGCCCGTGACGGAGCATATCCGGGTCGTAGTTGGATTCGAGAAGCACCATATCGCATCCGAGGATAGCCTTTCTCACCTCGTCGGTGACGATACCGAGATCGGTGCAGGATGCGGCGCGTTTGCCGTCATCGTAGTCTATGACGAAGCCGCAGCTGGCAGGGCAGTCGTGGCTGGTGTTGAAATGGGATATGCACACATTCCCAAGGTCGGCGGGACCCTTTTCAAGCGGGACCGTCACCGCGGAGGGCTCCAGCTTGCCCGTCAGGCGAAGCTCCCGAATATTGGCCTCCTGAGCGTAGACCGTGCATTTGTATTTCTTGACAAAGACCCTCAGCCCGCTGATATGGTCGGAGTGAGTATGGGTCACGAACACGGCCTTGACCGCCTCCGGGTCGATGCCGTTGTATTGCAGCGCTTCGGTGATGCGCTTGCAGTTCATCCCCGCGTCGATAAGCACGCCTCCGCGCTCGTCCCCCACAAAAGAACAGTTGCCGCTGCTGGATGAAAACAGCGGATAGAATCTTGCCATAAAAAGCACCCTTCTGTATAATGTATAGTTGACAGTTGATAATGATATTTCTTCCGACTTTAATTATACCATATAGAAGATTTCTTGTCAATTCAAGCTTGCATTAACCAAAAGTTCACGAATTGTTAATCTTATGTTTATGGGATTCCGCGATAATGTGTGTATATATAGATGAAATGCATTTTGGAGCTTGCGGAGGATGAAAACATAATCCGTGAGCCCGGAGGTCCCTCCGAAGGCGGTGATAAAATGACCGATGAAAAGATACTTGCGCTTCTGCGCTCAGACGACGAGAAAGGGCTGACTGCGGCCATGAGCAAGTATTCAAGGCTCGCAGCGTCCGTCGCCGCGGATATGCTTGAATCGAAGGAGGACATCGAGGAAGTGACATCCGATACTTTTTACAAGGTGTGGAACAACAGGGCATCCATCGACACCGAAAAGGGAAGTCTGAAAAACTACATCTGCATGACGGCCCGGAGCTGTACCTTGAACAAGCTGCGGACTCTGCGGGTCACCGAACCCCTGCCCGAGGACGAACGCGATCTGGGTATCGAAGTGGATTTCACCGACGAGTCCGCCGCGGAGCATAACCGCAAGATCATCGCGGAGTGCATACGCAGCCTGCCTTCTCCCGACCGTGAAATATTCATCGACCGATTTTATTACAGCCTGTCCCTGACCGAGATCGCCCGCCGGAACGGCATCACGGTCAAGCGCGTGGAGTATATCATCCACAAGTCGAAGCGCCGTCTGCGCGGCGCGCTGGTAAAAGGAGGAATATTGCTGTGAGGTATATAGACGATATGATAAAGGGTATTCCTCTTGAGGAGATGACAGGAGGTACCGATATGAAAAACACCGATGAGATCAAGGGGCTTATCCCCGACGAACCGATAAGCGAAAGCATCATCGAAAGCTATGAGCAGAACAACGAAGCAGCCCAAACTGTATCCGCAGCCGAAACGGAGAAGAAACCCATAAGCACATCCAAGCCCGCAAGAATTAAGAGGCGCTGGACAGGCGCTGTCGCGGCGGTGCTGGCTCTGACCGTCACCGCAGGAGGCGTGCTGGCCTATCTCGGCGCTGCAAAGAACATCGGCCCGCTGGCAAGCGTGCTGAACAGCGACAGCCGCCAAGCCGACGAAGTGGATGCATCAGAAGCCGGACGGGCGAACGCCAACGCAAACGCCAAGCTGGTATTTACCACCGTCAACGCCTATGTGGCCGATCTTGTGTGCTCAGGAAGGCTGAACGAGGTCCCCAAAGGGACCTTCACCTACGACCTTTCCGATCTCTCAGACGCCGAGCCGGGATGGAAAAAGCTGTTTACCGATATGGTGAACTCCTCCGGCGCGGACTTCAAGGGCGGCGGAGAAGCGGTTTTCTACATCAATTCTGTCTATAAGATCAATTGGGCTCAGTGGAAAGCTCCCGGCAGCGACTTTGTGGGCCAGTATCCCAACCCCGGTGAAGACGTCACTTTGGGAGAGTACAAATACGAAACTGCCGATGACGCACATCCCGGAACGGTGGCCGTACAGCGCTATGAGTATGCATTTGAGCTTATCGGTGAGCTTAACAGGGATATGAGCTACGGGCCGAGATACATCCCGGAAAATGATATCAAGGCGGCCGTTGAAGCAATAAAGACAGACAAAAAAGTTATCGCCGTTGATACCGATGCCCCGCAGATATACGGTCCGGCATTCAAATTAGCCTTTGAATACGGCGGTGAAAGCTATGAGATCAGCACCTCCGAGCGTCCGGAAACTCCCATAGTTATCAACGGCGAATACTGCCGCTGCGCCGGAGCCGAAAAGCTGCTGGAAAAATACGGGGTGATCGACGATGCCGGCTACGCTCATTCTTACTGGGCGTGGATAAGCGCCGATCTTGAAAACGGCAAAAGCTTTTCGGGATATCCTCTCGGCAGCCACGAGGCCGAGATCCTCAAATGGTACGAGGATTTCCTTGCGGCAGGCTATCAGCCCGCTGCCGATGTGGGAACAGAGCATTCCGTCACCGAAACGAAATATGTGATGCTGAACTTCAACGGCAGAATGATCCCGATAGTCAACACCAAGTTCAGCGGTGCCAATGTTCAGGTGGGCAATCATTATTACAACGTCCCCGACACATCCGTTTTTGACTCTCTCGAAGCGGCATACAACGAGGCTTTGGCAGATCATGAAGCATTTGCAAAAGAAGCTCTCGGGGATGCAGATTAAGCAGATCATCAGGACGGCGGATAACATCCGCCCGAAGGAGAGGTGCCGTTATGGACCGTAAGGAGATAAAAAGCATCATCCCCGACGAACCGATGATGCCCGAAATAACAGAAAACGAAACGAAGCCCTCGCCCCCGTCGGCGGGGGAAGCGGAGGTAAAGGACAAAAGCAAAGGACTGCGCGTTACGGCGGCAGTCCTTGCCGCCGTGCTTGCGGCGGGAGGCGTGCTTGCGGTGCTGGGCATAAACAACATCGGCCCGCTGGGCGGAGTATTCAGCACGGGAAAAAGTGTGTCGCAGACGGTCACCGAGGAGCTTTCCCCCGAGGATCAGAAAAAAACTGGCCAACGACAACGCCAGGCTGATCTATTCCGAAGCGTCGAAGTTCTACGAAGAGCTTGTCCGGCAGGGCAAGACCGGTGAAATAAAAACCGGCCTCACCAACACCGCCGCTGCTGTTCTTGCCGAAGGCGACCCGGAAGAGGAACGGTACTTCCGCGAGGACACGCTTGCGGGCGGCAGCGCAGCATATTATGCCGCCGAGATCCCACGGGAGCTTGCGGAGATATTCAGATCTCACAGTGAGTTTAAAGGCGGGGAGTTCTGCTATTACATCGACCCCGACAGCTTCAAGCTGAAATGGGCCCAGTGGCGTGCCGACAAGCTGGGAAAAATCGGGCAGTATCCCGCCCCCCAGGAAGGTCTGAAATTCGGCAAGGCCCCGCAGGAGAAAACACAGAATATCGGCGAGCTGACAGCAACGGTGAAGGGTTTTGCCTACACCTCCTTCGGGGATAACAGCAGCTGGGTATCTTCCGACAGCGTTGTTGACCGGCTGGTGTACGATACCTTGAAAGAGAAACTTGCCCTTCGTGAGAAGATCGCTCCCGACGAAAGCAAGCCGCAGATATCGGGCCCCGCCTACGAAGTGAAGCTTGCGGACGTTACCCTTGTCACCTCCGACCGCTCCGATGCGCCGCTGATCGTCAACGGCGAATACTGCCGCTGCGAGTACGCGGAGAACCTGTTCGCGGAGCTGACTTCCCCCATGCGGAGCATCGACTCTTTCTCGGTGCTTTCCAATGAAGGCGGCGAGTGCGACGCCGATCTCGGCGATCACTCGGAGGAGCTTTGCAGGTGGTACGAAGAGTTCCTTTCACAAAAGCAGGAGCCCCTCACCGACGTGGGCTCCGTGGTCCACACCCCCGAAACGAAGTACGCGAAATATATGTTCAACGACACGCAGGTCATTGTGGCTAACACCAAGTACTCAAAGGCAAATGTCCAAATAAACGGACAGTTCTACCGCCTCGACGACCCCGTGCCCCTTGGGATCATCGACAAGGCGTATGCGGAAAAGCAAAGTATGGAGTAAAAAGCATATCCCCCGCCGAAGGGCGAGGGATATGTTTTTTACGTTTTTTCAGCCGTCCCAGATCTCGTCTCCGAGGCGGGAAATGTAGGCTGTCAGTTCGCTGGCCATTTCGTACTGCTCCGGCAGCCGCGGATGCCCGGGAGTGGCCTTGCCGCACCGCTTGAACATCAGGTGGCTCACCTTGTCCTCTCCCTCGGCGGTGAGCTCGGAAACTATCTCGTCAAGAGCCGCATCGTAGGAAGGGTCGTGCATCAGCACCGTCAGCAGCAGGATGATCCGCGCATTGGGATAGTGGGCCCGCAGGTCCCGGAGGATGTCCTTGTAGCGTTCCTTCCATTTCCGGCGGTGATCGGGGTCAGTGATGTCCGGGTCATCCCCGAGTTCACGGTGCTGGTCGTTCTGTCCCACCGCAAAGATCACCACCTGCGGGATGTACTCCGAAAAATCCCAGTCGGAGTAGCCGCACTCCTCGGGAAAGTAAACTGTCTTGTTATAGACAGTCTCCATACCGATAGTGTGGGGCGCGTGGTAGTAGCCCGTGCCGTCAAAAATGGCGATGCCTCCCTGTGCGACGTTGTTGATCTCCGCACCGAGATTGCGGGCAGTTATCATTGAGTAGGAGTGATAGGCGTTGTCGTACACGCCCTGATTGTTTTCCGGGTCGGGAGCCCCCACATTTTCCACCGCTTCGCAGACCGCTCCCGCCGAGACGGAATCTCCGAAGCATTCGATGCGCCTGTCGGGACGGGGCAGGGGAGGCAGCACCTCGGCTCCTTCGTTTGTCTCAAAGCCGAAGAAATCGAAGTAGTGGGTAGCGTCCTGGCGCTTGAAAAGGGTGATCTCATGCTCCCTGTCCTCAAGGCCGGAGACCAGCGGCAGGCTGAACCGCTGACGGTCGGTATCGAATCCGACTTTATCCTCCTTGCCGTCTATTAGCAGGCCCAGCTCCATTATATTGTAGAATCTGTGATTGCAGATCACCGCGGAAAGCTCGGTCCCCTTGAAACGCAGAGTTATCATGCTGCCGGCGTAGACGATCTTCGGCGCGTCGGGGTCGCTGCGGTCGATGCGTCCCATATATCTTATTGACGGGTCGGACGCGGGGATGAATTTCTTGGACATAGGTCATACCTCCGTACATTATCGATCAAACAAGCTGTAATATGCGCTTTATAGAACTATTTTATCATCCCCGGCAGCCGATGTCAAGGACCGCAATCGTTTTCGGTTAAAAGATTATTTCAAAAGGGTTAAAATGCGCGATTTTCCCTTGCAAAATCGTGAACTATGGTGTATAATGTATCTGTAATTGAAGCGCTATATCAAAATCTGAAACTATGCAATGAAAGGAAGATCATTATGAAGAGATTTCTCGCGGTGACCCTCGCGCTGATCGTAACGGCTGCGCTCTTAGCCGGATGCGGCGGCAGCGATTCGTCATCCAAGACCGAAAGCAAGGCCGACGCCTCCGCTGCGGAGAGCAAGGCCGAGGAAAGCAAAGCAGAGGAGAGCAAGGCCGCCGAAAGCACCCCCGCCGAAAGCACTTCCGACGAGAGCGCCGCTCCCGCCGCCGACGACAAGACCGCTCCCGCAGCTTCTCCCTTTACCCCGGACTTCGACAACATCACCGAGAATATGCTGACCCGCTCCGTACACTCCGCTGGCAATGCCGACAGGCTTATCGCCAAGCTCAAGGCCGCCAAGGCGGGCACCGAGAAGAAGCTGACACAGATCGCTTTCCTCGGAGATTCTATCACTGCCGGAAGCGGAGCCACCAACTCCAAGTACCAGTATGTCAAGCTCTTTGACAACTGGTTCAAGGAGAATGTCAGCGTGCTTTACAAGGTCACCAACGCCGGCATCGGCGCCACGGATTCCTATCTGGGCGTACACCGTGTTGACAAGGACGTTCTCTCTCTGAACCCGGACATCATCTTCATCGAGTTCATCAACGACCGCGACGACGAGTTCTATCAAGCCACTATGGACAGCCTTATCAGAAAGTGCCTCGCCGCTCCCACAAATCCCGCGGTAGTGCTGGTGGAGATGAGCCTCAAAGGCGGCGGCAACTGTCAGACCGCTCACTCCAAGGCCGCCGAGACCTACGGCGTTCCCGTACTTTCCTATCACGATGCCATAACTCCCGAGATCGACGCCGGAAACTTCAAGTTCGACGACCTCTCCAAGGACGGCACTCACCCCAACAACATCGGGCATACCTGGGTAGCTAAGATCATTGAGAACTTCTGCCAGCAGTGCATGGATTCCGACAAGACCCCGGAGATCACTCCTTTTGATGCTTCCGTAGCTTCTCCCACAGGTGACAAGTACGCCGGCGGCAAGGTCTCCGATCTCTCCACCGAGGACATCACCGTTAAGGACCAGGGCAACTGGGTAGAAGCCTCCACCCCCTGGAACTTCCAGAACGGCTGGAGCGTGGGCGAGCCCGGCACTATTACATTTGAAATGGAGTTCAAAAATCTGGGCATGGTCTACTACAAGGACGTAAGCGGCAAGGCCGGCAAGGCCAAGGTAGCCGTTGACGGCGCCGACGTTATGGAAGTGGACGGCGATTTCACCGGCGGCTGGGGCAGCTATGCTGCCAACGTTGAGTGCTACTCCTCCGACGAGGTGAAGAAGCACACCGTCACCGTCACCATTCCCGAAGGCGACAAGACCGAGTTTGAGATCCTCGCCTGGCTGATCTCATAATACCGAAGCAAGGCCCGCAGTTTTTTCCTGCGGGCTTTTTGGTATCTGAGCAAATGTAAATATTCTGTTAAATAGGCTCCTTGACACTTGCAATCCGGCTTTCAGAGTGGTATAATAATAAAGCTGTATGACACAGCAGTGATATATAGGGAAAGCATTGGGATATAGCCAAGTGGTAAGGCAGAGGGTTTTGATCCCTCCATTCCGCTGGTTCGAGTCCAGCTATCCCAGCCATCACTTTCCCTATAATATTTTGGGGTATAGCCAAGCGGTAAGGCACCGGATTCTGATTCCGGCATTTCAAAGGTTCGAATCCTTTTACCCCAGCCAACAGCGCCCTATAGCTAACGCTATGGGGCTAAAATAATAAATAAGAAAGAATAAAGAATAATGAATAAAGAATGCAGTCAGGCGCTGTTGTACCTTTTTTATTGGGTATTTTGATTTGAGAGATTGACAAAACGTATATTGAATGTACTTTTCTAATTAATTAATTAATTGGTGAAACGTCTATATAATGAAGTATGGACAATTCGCCAATTTTTTGTGTAATGTTAGAATTAAAAAAAGTTCAAAATGTAATTTGAAAGATTTATGTGTGATATGGAACAATTATATATTTTTTATGGTATTTGTATAGTTCTTGGCATTATAGGCGTTTTTATTATTATTGGCATCCTTGTTAGGTCTTATTATTCCACGCCTTTTGAATATCCTCATGTTATCGTTTGTTTTGATATATCAGGAAAACGCCAACCTGTTTATGAAGAATATGTAGATGAATGGATAATTGGATTATTTGGTCATCGTCAGGGAATAAAAGATGAATACAATAGGGTATTGAAAGTATGGGATTCTGAATGTAAACACTATCTTGAACATTGCATATTATGGAAATCACATAGAGAAGATATATATAATAAAATGAGACAATCTGTTATTCAGAATGATTATAGAATGTTTAGATTTATATTCAATCGTGATCAGACTCGTTATTATCAGAAGGATTATCAAAAGTATGCTTATACTGTTCAGAATACCGATTATGTATTGTCATTTTCTTTAAAAGAATTGCTTGAAATAGATGATGAATTAGAAGAAATATGTTATGCAACAACTCGTGCAAAATGGTGTGCGAAGAATCAGAGAAAACTTATGACCAAAGAATTAAAAGATAGGATAAAGAAACGTGATAATTATACGTGTCAGATATGTGGAAAATATATGCCTGATGAAATTGGGCTTCATATAGATCATATTATTCCCATTAAAAAGGGTGGTAAGTCGATTGAGAGTAACCTTCAGGTGCTATGTGATAAATGTAATTTGAGTAAAGGCAAAAAAATTGTATATTGAAAGAACGTTTCCATTAGTTCATACACAAAAGATAACAAGCAGAAGGATATCGGCTATGTCAATTATCTTGCTGTTTATTATGTCAAATGCTAAACTAATTAAAGTAATAATTTTAGTAATGTCCCCCGCCTTACTCGTTACAGAACTACATAATAGATGCTTATCCTTAAGCGTATTATTTTATAAACCAGCCCCGCTTTCCAAAGAGAACATTTCCGATTTGATTCTGTATTGCTATGATCTTCCTTCCGAACATCTATCGTCAATACACAGCAAATCGGATATTTTTTTCTCCCACCCTGTTGACATTTCCTTTTCTGTGTTGTATAATTGTATACAATCATACACCCATACAATAATACAATTCAAAACGGAGAGATCAATATGAGTAACTTAATGCCGAACATCAGCCTCAGCGGAAGCACCAATCTGCTGGAATTCGACCCCTATGAGTATCAGCTCCACGACGTTGCGGAGCCGGAGCTTTTCAGGGAAATGTTCCCCTATACCGAGGTGCCGAAAGTAGCCTACAACTACCGCCACGTCCCAATGAATATGCCCGAGGACATCTACATCACAGACACTACCTTCCGGGACGGCCAGCAGTCGAGAGCCCCCTATACCGCCGGACAGATGGTGGAGATCTACAAGCTGCTCCACAGGCTGGGCGGCGAGAAAGGCATGATCCGCCAGACGGAGTTTTTCGTCTACTCCAGGTCCGACCGCGAAGCGCTGGAGCGCTGCATGGACTTAGGCTATGAGTTTCCCGAGATCACCACCTGGATCCGTGCCTCAAAGGCGGACTTTGAGCTGGTGAAGAACATAGGCGTCAAGGAAACGGGAGTGCTGGTCTCCTGCTCGGACCACCATATATTCAACAAAATGGGCCTCACCCGCCGACAGGCGCTGGACAAGTATCTCGGCATCGTCAAGGAATGCATCGAAGCGGGACTGCGTCCCCGCTGCCACTTTGAGGACATCACCCGCGCGGATTTCTACGGCTTCGTCGTACCCTTCGCCGCCGCTCTGCACAAGCTCTCTGAGGAGAGCGGTGTGCCTATCAAGATCAGAGCCTGCGACACTATGGGTTACGGCATCCCATATCCCGGCGTTGCCCTGCCGAGAAGCGTTTCGGGTATAATCTACGGTCTCCAGCATTACGCCGGCTTCACTTCGGATATGCTTGAATGGCACGGACACAACGATTTCTACAAGGGCGTGGTAAATGCGGCTACGGCCTGGCTCTACGGCGCGGGAGCGGTGAACTGTTCGCTTCTCGGTATCGGCGAGAGAACGGGCAACGTCCCGCTGGAGGCTATGGTCTTTGAGTATGCGTCTCTGAAAGGCACTCTCAACGGTATGGATACAAGTGCGATAACCGAGATCGCGGACTACATCGTCAACGAAACGGGCTACGACCTGCCCCCCATGACTCCCTTTGTGGGCAAGAGCTTCAACGTCACAAGAGCGGGCATCCACGCCGACGGTCTTATGAAGGACGAGGAGATATACAACATCTTCGACACCGCAAAACTGCTGGGCAGACCGCCCCTTGTAGCCGTAAGCGCAACCTCCGGGCTGGCGGGCATCGCCTGCTGGATAAACAACTACTACCGTCTGACCGGGGACCGCGCCGTGGATAAGCATCATCCCGCCGTTGCGAGGATGAAGGAATGGATCGACAGGGAATACGACAACGGAAGAGTCACCGTCATCAGCGACGATGAGCTTGAAGCGCTGATGAAGCTCTACGGAAAGGAGATCCTTGAAAGGAGCGCAAAATGATCTTTAACGAAGATACGGGCTCTCTGAGGGTAAGAGTGTTTAAAGCGATTGAGAACGCTATTCTCAACGGAGATTACAAGGACGGCGAGAGTTTGAGCGAACTGAAGATCTCCAAGGAGCTGGGCGTCTCCCGGACGCCGGTGCGGGAGGCGCTGATGCAGCTTGAGCTGGAAGGCCTTGTGAAGAACATCCCCAACAAGGGGGCAGTGGTCATCGGCGTTACCGAGCAGGACACCCGTGACATCTATGAGATCAGAGTAAGGATAGAGGGCCTTGCCGCCCGCCTTGCCGCCGAGAAGATCACCGAGGAGGAGCTGAAAGCCCTTGAAAAGCTGGTGGAGCTCCAGGAGTTCTATCTGATGAAGAACGACACCGAACAGCTCCGTGAGCTGGACTCGGAGTTCCACAGGATCATCTACGACGCCTCCCGAAGCCGTCCGCTGAGGTTCATGCTTTCCAACTTCCACAACTACATCAGAAAAGCCAGGGCCGCCAGTGTCCGTACCGCCGGACGCGCTGAAAAGACTGTGGCCGAGCATCGGGCGATCCTCGGAGCTATAAAGGCCGGCGACGGCGGGCTTGCCGAAAAACTCACCGCCGAACACATCACCAACGCCGAGGAGAATCTTTTCTCCCCGGGATGATATTATACCCAAAAACGCATATTCTCCCGTCCCGGGGAGGGTGTGCGTTTTTGGTAACAGGAGGTTCAGCCACCGCATCGTGCAGGTACCGCATCAGTGCGGCTCCGCCGCAAATCTATCCTGCGGCCTGCACTATGCTGCCTGCGGCGGAATTGCGCTGTCCGCGCTCGGACCAGGGGCACGCCCCTGCAATCTTGACTATTTCTTGACCTTTTCTTGGCCGGTTTCTTGACCATTGTGTGTTATTATATTTTACAGAAAGGATGATGACCTATGGAATATGTACTCCAGACCAAAGACCTTACAAAACGCTACAGAAAATACAAAGCCCTGGACGGCATTACCATGAACGTCCCCAAGGGGTCCGTTTACGGCCTTGTGGGACGCAACGGTGCCGGCAAGACCACGCTTATGCGGGTGGTCTGCGGATTGCAGGAGCCCTCCGGCGGCAGCTATTCGATCTACGGTGTCGATTACTCCGACCGAAAGATCGCAGCCTCACGCAGGCGTATGGGCGCTGTCATTGAAAAGCCCGCGATCTATCTCAATATGACCGCAAAGCAGAATATGAAGGTGCAGTATTCGCTCTTGGGTCTTCCCAGCGACGACGGCATCGACGAGCTGCTTGACCTTGTGGGGCTTGCGGATACCGGCAAGAAAAAAGCCCGCCGCTTCTCCCTGGGTATGAAACAGCGTCTCGGCATTGCGGTGGCGCTGGCAGGCAGCCCCGATTTCCTGCTCCTTGACGAGCCCATAAACGGCCTCGACCCCCAGGGCATCGTGGAGATCCGCGAGCTGATACTCAAACTCAGCCGCGAGCAGAACATCACCGTGTTGATAAGCTCTCACATCCTCTCGGAGCTTTCCCTGCTGGCAACACATTACGGCTTTGTGGACAAGGGCAGGCTCATCAAGGAGATCAGCGCAGAGGAACTGGAAAAACAGGTCCGCAAGAGCATGAAGGTAAAGGTCTCCGACACAAGAGCCCTCTCCCGCGTCCTTGACAAACTGGGCCTTGAATACGAGATGATCTCCGACAGCGAGGGCAAGATCTACGGCTCAATTTCTGTCACTCAGCTCACCACCGCGCTTATGGACGAGGGCTGCGAGCTTCTCACCGTCACCGAAGCCGATGAAAGCCTTGAAAGCTACTTCATCGACCTGGTGGGAGGCGAAAACGTTGTTGAGACTCATTAAGATCAATTTGCGGCTGCGGATATTCAGCCCTTTATTTCTCCTTGGATGCGGAGCGGCTCTGACCGTCGGTATCGTATCGGGAAGACAGGTCGCTTACGTCGGCACCCTGCACATGACGCCCACACCCTTGTTCGCGGCACTCATCACTGCGGTGATCTCCGCCGTCTTCGGCATCGGGGACGAGTTCGCCTTCGGCACCGTCCGCAATAAGCTGATCTGCGGCGTGAACAAACCGATTTTTTATCTCTCGCAGCTTACCGCTTCGCTTATTATGGGCGTGATCTTCTTCCTGCTGGCGGAGGTGCCTTACTTCCTGATGGGTTACGGCTCCTTCTTCGGAAAACTGTTTACAGCGGAGCTTCTTGTACGCGGGGGCGTTCTGCTGGGGACGGCAATGCTCTTCTGCACGGCGATCGCGGTGTTCATCTGCTTTATCGTCAGGAACAGAGCCGCTTCGCTGATCGTCTGTACGGCAGCAGCCGCAGGACTGGCGCTGTCGGCTGTAAGCCTGAGCAGAAGCCTCAGATACTCGGAGTACGAGATCATCCCGGTGCAGGAGCTGCGCTTCAATCCCGATCTTGGCGAGGATGATCTTGTAACTGTTGATGAAAAGACCGTCCTGCGGGAAGAATACGTCCGCGAGCCCGTGAGGACCGTGATGTATACCGCCCTGAAGCTGGACCCGGTAAGCAGCATTATGTCGGCACTGGATATCATCCGCGCCGATGAATTCGAGATAGACGTTCGTTCCCTTGAAAAGATAGAAGCCGAATGTGAGAAACTGAGGACCGGCATCGGCCGCTTCAAGAAGGATGCGGACTACATCCGAGACAGCCTTGTTAACAGCGTATACTATCCCCTCTGGTCCGGCGGAGCCGTAATACTGCTCACCGTCATCGGGGTACTGATATTCAAAAAGAGGGATACAAACTGACTGTCCCAAAAAACGTACACGAACGGAGTGACTTATTTATGCCGGGACTTTTAAAAAATGCTTTCAGAGTGCATTTCAGAAGCCTGATATTTTTTCTCTGCTGCGGAGGAGTGCTGATGACGAGCATCATCTCGGGCGTCAACCACCGGGGAGACATACCGGGTGTCATCATATATAACGATTACTTTAAGGTCTATCCCTTTGCCGCAGCGCTGATCGCCGTCTGCGTGAGCGCAGCCTTCGGCATCTGCCCGGAGTTTGCTTACGGCACCGTGAAGAACAAGCTGATACACGGCTGTTCAAAACTGGGGTTCTGTATCTCACATCTGGCCGCCGTGCTGACCGAATGCCTGATCTTCTGCCTGCTGGCGTGGGCGCCCTACCGCATCATCGCCCACGAAAAGTATTTCAGCCTTTACAGCAGTGAGGTGCTTGTACGCGCCTTCGGGCTGATCTTCGCCTCCATGCTGATGATAAGCCTGCTGACCTTCGCAGTTTGTATAACGGTGCGGAAAACCGCCTTTGTGATGATCGTCTGTGCGTTCCTGTTCCTGGGGCTGTCCTGGTCAGCAGACCGTCTGGAAAACGAGCTTCACCTGCCGGTGTATACCCTTGAAAACGGCGAGGACGATATGATCTACCGCCCAGAAACGGATTCATGGGAGTATGTTGTCATCAGGGAGCCGGACAAGGTCCCTTACCCCTGGTATGTTGACGGCGTGAAGCGGAAAGTTTACTACGCAGCATACGTCCTCAACCCCATGACCTGCCTGAAATGCGGACAGGATTATCTTCACAAAAGCGATGACTGCTTCACCCTTGAAGGCAGAGAGTATTTCATCGAGAATCACGAGTATTACAACGATACATATATCTACAACAAGGAGTTTGAGCGTGACTATAAGCTGAACAACATTTACTACCCGCTTTGGTCAGGGAGCTTGACTCTCCTGCTCACCGTCATCGGGGTACTGATATCCAGAAAGAGAAATATAAATTAACTGTACGGAAAACCGTACACCAAACAGACAGCAAAGCGGACAGGTCAGACGTCCGTATATATCAAACAGTACGAAAAAACGTACACCAAATCAGAAAAATCGGAGTGATCTGTATGATCCGTCTAATACTTACAAACCTTAAATACCTCACCTTTGAAAAGCTCTTCCTTGTGGGAGCTGTCGGAGAACTCTATTTAGGCATCCGCGGGGGCATCATCTGTGACGAATACGGCTGGACCTTTGAGAACCCCGTATTCTCAGTGCTGATAATTGCCGCCGTTACGCTTATGAACTGCGGACGCGAGAACACCGACGGCACCCTTCGCAACAAGCTGACCTTAGGCTACACCCGACAGGGCATATTCGGCTCCTTCCTTATCTCCTCGCTGATCTGCTCGCTGGTGCTTTACCTGCTTTTCAGCGTGCCTCTGTTTCTTATCAGCAAGGACACCATCGGTCAGAACATGACCGGCGAGCGCCTGCTGATGTTCTGGGCTATCATCCTGTGCATCGTGGTGCTGATAACCGTGGGAAGCGTCTGCCTTACCCTCTGCATTCCGATGCTTCCGGTGGCGGCGGTGGCTCTGCTGGCGGCGGCGATCGGCTTTGTGGCTCTTGCGGGCCTTGTCAGCCGGGCGTTGGAGCAGCCGAAATACATCAGCTATTCTACATTTTCCGACGATCCCTCGGTGTTTACCGATACGGATAAGAAGGAGGTGTTCTATGACGAATACGTCGGGCAGTATTGCCAGTACGGCGAACAGCTCAACGAAAACTATGTGGACGGCACCAAGCGGAAGATCTATCAGACCCTTTTCCTGCTCAGCCCCTACGGTCAGCTTTATAACGTCAATGAAATGATGCAGTGGTATGAGGAGACGGATGTGCTGGCTCAGTACGAGGAGCTTAAAAGGACAAAGCCGGAGATCTTCGAGAACGACGGTAACAACGGCATAATCGGCGCTCATCAGACAGTTCAGGATTACGAAAACCTCCTTGACCTGCCTTACTACCCGATCTACTCTCTCGCTTTTGCGGCAGTGCTGGCTGCCGCCGGAGTGCTGGTGTTCAGAAAGAGAAATATAACGTGATGTCATCAGAGACCTTTACCGGAGCACTGATATACCGGCACAGGAATATCGAATAAAAGGGGAGCGTACCGATGTTTCGACTTACCAGACTGAATTTTAAAAACGCAATAGTGACCTCCGAAACGCTGTTCGGGCTTGGGCTTGCAATAATTGGCGGCATCATCACCGGAATCACGGTCGCAGGCAACGGCGAAAAGAGTTTTGATATTTCTTCGGCAGGCTTACTTCAATGGGTCGCCGGAGTGTTCATCGCCTTCGCACTGACTATCGACAACGACAGCGGCGCTGTCCGCAACCGGCTCATTGCCGGCTATTCAAAGCTGAAGATACTGCTGGCGCAGGTGCTTTCGGCGATGCTGCTTAGCCTTATCTATATGTTCCTGTCGCTTATCCCTATCGTGATACCCTGCCGCGAGTTCATAACAAAGAACAAGACCGTCCCGCAGCTGCTTTGGGGACTGCTGATCATAGCCTGTGGATTTATGCTTGCGGCGGTTTTGGCTGCGGTGGTGTCCACGGTGATCTTCTCCCGCACCGGCGCGATAATTCTGGTCATCGGTCTGATGATAGGCACCAATCTTGCGTCCTCCATGCTTTTTGAAAGAACGGTCTATGCCAACAGTTACTACTACGACTACAATGGCGAGGACAATCACTTCAGCGAGCGGGGAACGATACCCGAACCGCTGAGATACACGCTGAAAGCCGTTATCTGCTCCATGCCGCTGATCCAGGAATACATTTACGACAGCGTCAGCGATGACAAGCGCAACAATCGAATAGAGAAACTGAAAGAGGACATAGCCTTTTACGAGGAGCATTTCGGCACTGACCCGAAATTCACTGAAATGCACCCGGATATACTGGAGATCAGGCATATGCGTGACGAGCTTCGCATCATGGAGGAGCGGGAGACCGACTATTACTTTCTTCCCCTCTATTCCTTCGGGATGCTGATTGTTCTCACCGCCGCAGGAGCTTTCATCTACAAACTGCGGAACGTGGAATAATGTATAGCTGACAGTTGACAGCTGATGATGAATCAGCCGCCCTTCGGATAAAGAAATAGCCATTCGGCCCCCGCATAAAGATCAGAACACCGACGTTCTGCTTCTTAACAAACTGCGGCGGCCGAATGGCCATATTTATCCGCGTCAGCGGACACCGTAATTATCAGCTATCCATTATCAACTGAACATTTATCAGTCATCGTCCGTAAGGGCGGGCTGTTCGGTTTCGGGGAGAGCTTCCACGTCTTTCAGCTTGCGGTTGATCTCCCGGGTGCGGGTGCCGATAAGGGCTTCCAGATTGCTGTCAGCGTCCCGGAGCTGTTTCTGCGCCGTGGTGAGTACCTTCTCGAACTTCCCGAACTCCGCCTTGACAGAGCCCAGCAGCGCCCAGACTTCGTTGGAGCGCTTCTGTATCGCAAGGGTGCGGAAGCCCATTTGCAGGGAGTTGAGCAGCGCCGCCATCGTGGAGGGCCCCGTGATGCTGACGCTGTGATCACGGCGGAGCTGTTCCACCAGTCCGCTGCTGACCACCTCGGCGTACAGTCCCTCGAAGGGCAGGAACATTATGGCAAAGTTGGTGGAGTAGGGCGGGGCTATGTATTTGTCATGGATGTCCTTGGCGCACTTCTTCACCGAGTCGTAAAGTTGTTTCCTCGCAGCGGTGATCTCATCCTGGACGCCGCTCTCGTAAGCGTCCTGGAGGGCTGCAAATCTGTCTCCGGGGAATTTGGAGTCTATGGGCAGCAGGACGGTGCTGCCGTCGTCGCCGCCGGGGAGCTTCACCGCGAACTCCACACGGGCCTTGCTTTTCGGGTCGATAAGCGCGTTGGTCTCGTACTGCTCCGGGGAAAGTATCTCGCTTAGTATAGCTCCCAGCTGTATCTCTCCGAGAGTGCCCCGGGTCTTTACATTGGAGAGCACCTTTTTCAGATCTCCCACGCTGGCTGCCACGGTCTGCATCTCCCCAAGTCCCTTGTATACCTGTTCGAGGCGCTCGCTCACCAGCTTGAAGGACTCGTTCATCTTGCTTTCCAGCTTCTCGTCCACGGTCTTCTGTATGGATTCCAGCTTTTTGTTGTTGTCCTCGCGGATGCTCGTCAGCTGACCGGTCATGGTGGTGCGCATTGCTTCCAGTTTCTGTTCGTTGGTCTGTTCGAGGGTGGCAAAGCGATTCTCCAAGGTCTTGAGCTGAGCCGATACCGACCGGCTCATATCGTCGATGCGGGCGGTCTGAGCGTCCTGCGAGAGCTTCTGATTGCTGCCGATCATTTCTCCGAGATCCTTGACGCTCTCGTGTACGCTTCGCCCTACCTCGTGACGAAGTTCTCCGTTGGATTCCGAGATAGTGTCCGCGAGACGCTTCATCATCTCCGAGGCCTTGTCGCTCCCCGCAGAGAACAGCTTATAGATCACCAGCAGCAGGAGAAGTATCACTACTATGCCTATTATCATATATACCGTATCCATATTTTCTCACCTCGGATGTATTATACCATATTTCCCAACGGAAATCAAGCCCTAAGTGTACAATTGTTTGGACTGTAATGCCTTGGACGGCCGCCTCTCCCGAATTCAGCCAATTTTGCCGCTTCGGCAATTGACAATTCCGCGAGGATGTGTTATAATACTATCGGCGGGCGGTCGGGCGGTTCGGCTGCCTGCCGGAACAGAATACTATCCGGGAGGTTATTGAAATGGATGTAAATAAAAAACTTAACGGCACAGTCCTCGAGGTCGGCATCAAGGGCCGTATCGACACCACCACCGCACCCGCTCTGGAGAGCGAACTGAAGGAATCCTGCCCCGACGCCGAGAGCGTTGTCCTCGATTTCGCAGATGTGGATTACATCTCTTCCGCAGGGCTCAGAGTTCTTCTGTCCGTTCAGAAGCAGATGAGCAAGCGCGGCGGGATGAAGCTCGTCAATGTCAGCGATGACATCATGGAGATCTTTGAGGTCACCGGCTTCAGCGACATCCTCACCATTGAGTAAGGCTGAAATGATACTATATGTCGATGCATCCGTGCGCAGCAGTTCCAGGACCGCTGCGCTGGCTTTGTATACACTGAAAAATCTTCCGGGCGAAGTTAAGACCTTAAAGCTCTGCGAGGCTCCCATGCCGGTGCTGGACGAGGCTTTCCTTGCAATGCGGGACAAAGCCTGTGCCTCCGGGGATTTCTCCGCAGCCTGCTTTGAGCCTGCGAAGCTCTTTGCCGCCGCCGACGAGATCGTTATTGCCGCGCCGTATTACGACCTTTCCTTCCCGGCGGCGCTGAAACAGTTTTTTGAGCAGATAAACGTCATCGGCCTGACCTTTGATTATTCCGCCGAGGGAAAGCCTTACAGCCTCTGCCGCGCAAAAAGGCTCTTTTACGTCACCACGGCAGGAGGGCAGATCGTCAGCGATGAATACGGCTTCGGCTACGTCCGGGCGCTGGCGGAGTATTTCTACGGCATAGAGGAGTGCGTCTGCTTCAAGGCAGAAGGGCTGGATATTTTCGGCGCGGACGTTCCCGGTCTGCTGGAGAACGCAAAAAAAGAGATCGGCCGTTATTTCGGCCGACCGGACAGGTGAGAGAATGGATTGTTTTATCAGCATAAGCGATATAGTCGAGTCCGCTGCCTTTGCAAGAGTCTGCAAGAGCGCGGCTTTCATAGCAGGCGCGGTCATCGTCTGGTTCGTTTTCAAAAAGATATATCTCAAGACCGCCGCCAGGCATCAGAAGGTGGATAACGTCGAGGGCGAAGAGGTCCAGAGCTCCCTTACTTCGGCGGTCTTCGGAGGCGTGAAGATCGCGCTGTTCATATTCACGGTGCTTTCTGTGCTGGAAGTCAACGGTGTCAATGTCACCTCGCTGATAACCGGTCTCGGTATCGCGGGAGCCGTGGCAGGTCTTGCCCTCCAGGATTTCATCAAGGACACTATTATGGGCCTGCGCATCGTGGCAGATAAATTCTATTTCGTCGGGGACGTTATCGAGTACAACGGCATCGAGGGGATAGTGATAGAGTTCAATCTGCGCTCCACCCGCATCCGCAGCATCGACACCCACGACGAGGTCACCATAAGCAACCGCAATATCGACGCAATAAAAAAGCGTTCGCACCTCTATGACATCGACGTGCCTATCTCCTACGACGAGGATTTCCGGCGTGTGAACGCTATAATGTATTCCATAAGCAAGGACATCGGCAATGCGGACGGCATCGAGTCCTGCCAGTATAAAGGTACCCAGGCCTTCGACAGTTCCAATGTGAAATACCGCATCCGTATCTTCTGTATGCCCGAGGACCGTCCCGAGCTGAGAAGAATGTGCCCGCGCATCATCCAGAGACGGCTGGACGCCGAAGGGATACGCATCCCCTTCGACCAGCTGGATGTGCATACCTATCCCGCAGAAAAGGCGGAGCTCCCGGAGCGGGAGGCTGCCGAAAACGGCGTCTGATCTCAGTCTCCGGCTTCCAGCAGCATGACCGCGTTCCTGACGCAGTCGTCGCAGGAGCAGAGCATACGTCCGCCCTTTACGCCTTTAAGTTCTCCGCAGTCGGTGCTCCCGCAGAGCATTTCAAACCGTCTGTGGAGTTTTTTTGCCTCCGCGCTCATGGATCTGCCCGAATATCCCCGCAGACCTTGTACCATCTGCGCTCCGCAAAGGGCGCCGCAGGTGGCGTTCATGGTGCCCATGCCGCCGCCGAAGCAGGCTCCGAGGGCCAGAAGCTCCTCTTCGCTCTTCCCGAGGACGTCCGCGTAAGCCAGCAGCACCGCCTGAGCGCAGTTCCTCCCCTGATGCTTGATGCTGACTGCTTTTTCCGTTCTGTTCATTTTCATCATTCCTTTGGAGTTTTTCTTGATTATAGCATTTTCCCGAAGATAAGTCAACCCGATGCGCCGACCGTCAAAAAAACGAACATTCTGTAAACAATCGGTCAGACCCCTTGACATTTCCATTAAATGTAATTATAATTTCAGACATCAAAGCTGCGCAGCTTGATGACACAGAAAAGGAAGATCACTATGGTCCGTCACACAAACACAGTCTTTACATTCGGTTTCGGCTTTAGCTTTTGGGCTAAGGTCTTTTTCCCGTGTGTGAGCTGATGAATGACGGACATAATACGTCAATGACACCATAAAGCTCGGACACGGTCCGGGCTTTTTTTGTTGTCAAGACAAACAGTATCGGAGGAATCAAAAATGATAGTCGTTATCAAAAACCAGGCAACAGAGGAACAGGTCAGCGAGCTTATGGAGTGGCTCCGCGGGTTCAATGTTAAGACCAATCTCGTCACCGGCGTGCATTCACGGATAATCGGGCTTATCGGTGACACCACATCCATCGACGCGGACGCCGTTATGGCCCGTGAGGGCGTGGAGGCCGTCAAGCGGGTGCAGGAGCCCTACAAGAACGCCAATCGCCGTTTCCACCCCGAGGACACCGTCATCGAAGTCCGTGGCAGACGCATCGGCGGCGGCAGCCTTGCGGTCATCGCGGGGCCCTGCTCCGTGGAGACCGAAGATCAGCTTATGCGCACCGCCGCAGCCGTAAAGAATGCCGGCGCGGACTTTCTCCGGGGCGGAGCCTTCAAGCCCCGTACCTCGCCTTACGCCTTCCAGGGGCTGGGAAAAGAGGGCATCGACCTGCTGATACAGGCCCGTAAAGAGACCGGCCTGCCCATAGTCACCGAGATCATGGACCTCTCCGACCTGGACCTTTTCGCGGATGTGGACATCGTTCAGGTGGGTGCCCGGAATATGCAGAACTTCACTCTGCTGAAAGCTCTTGGCCGATGCGACAAGCCCGTTCTGCTCAAGCGGGGCCTTTCGGCCACATTACAGGAGCTGCTGATGAGCGCAGAATATATCATGTCCGAGGGCAACGGCAAGGTGATACTCTGCGAGCGGGGCATCCGCACCTTCGAGCCCGAGACCCGCAACACCCTTGACATTTCCGCAGTGCCGCTGTTAAGACAGAAGACCCACCTGCCCATCGTCATTGACCCCAGCCACGCCACGGGGCACAGCGGCCTTGTGGAGCCAATGTCGCTGGCGGCAGTGTCCGCAGGTGCCGACGGACTGGAGATAGAAGTCCACACCGACCCGAAAAACGCCTGGAGCGACGGCGCCCAGTCCCTGACTCCGGAACAGTTCGCCTCCTCGATGAAGAAGATCAGAGCCCTTGAAAAATTCGTGATAAACGGGCTTTGCTCTTGATATTTGATTTAAAGTGTGATATAATCAGAAGTACAGTATTTTACGGAGAGCGGATAATATGAAATTCAGATGCACACTTAAAAGAGTCGTTGACGACTCCTACGATATCGAGATAGGCCGCGGGCTTCAGGGCCGCCTGACGGATGACCTCAAAAACGGCCTTGCAGGAAAAGCCCGTAAATTCGCGGTGGTGACCGATTCCAACGTGGAGGGGCTCTATGCTTCAAAGATCACGGATATGCTCCGTGAGGCGGGTTTTTCGGCGGAGATCTTCGTCATCCCTGCCGGGGAAAAATCCAAGACCCGCCAGATGAAGGAGTTCTTGGAGGACTCCATGCTCGAAAAGGGCTTCCGCCGTGACTGCGCCGTTATTGCCGTGGGCGGAGGAGTCGTCACCGACCTTGCGGGCTTCACCGCAGGCACCTTCGGCAGAGGAGTCCCCTTCGTGAACTACGCCACCACTCTGCTGGCGGCGGCGGATGCCTCCGTCGGCGGGAAGACCGCCGTGGACACCCCCCTTGCCACAAACCTTATCGGGATGTTCAATCAGCCCTTGAAGGTCTACATCGACATCGACTGCTGGAAGACCCTGCCGAAGCGTCAGCTCTCCAGCGGACTTGCGGAAACGATAAAACACTCCTGCCTCGGCGACCGTGAGATGTTTGAATACCTCGAAGGTCATATTGAGGACATCCTCGCTGGGGATGCGGCGGCCTGCGAGTACATCGCCGAAAGAAACTGCGACATAAAGTACCGCGTCGTCATGCAGGACGAGCGCGAAAGCGGCCTGCGGGAGATACTCAACCTCGGTCATACCGTGGGACGGGCAATAGAGACAGTCTCGGATTACACTCTGCTCCACGGTGAAGCGGTGTCCATCGGGCTGGCGGCCCAGGCAAGGCTCAGCAGGAGCTTCGGATTCATGACCGATGAAGAAGTTGCCCGTGTGGAGCGTCTGCTTGAACGTGCGGGACTGCCTGTGCGCATCCCCGAGGGGATAGACCGCGGGGCTCTGCTGAAAAAGCTCTACACCGACAAAAAAGTCCGTGACGGAAAGCTGAGATTCGTGCTTCAGCAGGGCATCGGCGGGATAGTTCAGTTCGGCGATAACGACTACGCCAAGCGCATCTCCGAGGAGGAGATCGGGGCAGTGCTGGAAACTATGTGAACCGTCCGAAGAAAAATATGCAAAGGGAGGAACGCGGGATGAAAGGCTGTAAATGTCTGATCTGCGAAAGAATCAATATGATAAAAGAGGGCAGGAACCCTTACTTTGTCCGTGAACTGGAAACAGGCTATGTTGTCATCGGGGATCATCAGCATTTCCGAGGGTATACGCTGTTTCTGTATAAGCATCACGGGAAGTACACCGAGCTTTTTCAGCTCCCCCCGCAGGAGAGGGCCCGCTTCCTTGAAGAAATGACGGTGGTGGCCAAAGCCGTTTCCGCCGCCTTCGGAGCCGAAAAAATGAACTATGAACTGCTTGGTATGGGAGACGCCCATCTTCACTGGCACCTGTTCCCGCGCAGGAAGGGCGATCTTGAAGAATACGGCAATAAAGGCGCGGGGCCCGTGTGGTGGTATCCGGCGGAGAAGATGTTCGGCCTTGAAAACCGTCCCTCCGACAGCGAGCTGGAAGAAATGAAGTCCCGGCTGGCGGAGGAACTTGAAAAGCTCCGCCCCGAAAGAACGGAGGAATGGCTGTGAATACCGCCCTTGTCGTGATAGATATGCAGAACGATTATCTCTGCGATAAGCGCAAGAAGAAATTCTCCTACGACACCGAAAAGCTGACGGCGGCGGTGAATTCGCTGATACATAAGTATCACGACGCCGGGCAGGATGTTATCTACATCCGGCACATAATACAGAACCTTCCCACCAACCGCCTGCTCTTCGGCTATTCCATAGCCGGCACTGAAGGCGCGGAGCTTTACCCCGGGCTGGATATCGTCACCGGCCTCTGCTTTGACAAGCTCCTCGGGGATGCTCTCACCAACAAAAAACTGCTGGCAACGGTGACGGAGAAGAAATACGAAGAGCTTCATCTCTGCGGCCTTGACGAATTCGGCTGCGTGACCTCCACCGCTCTCGGATGCAAAAAGCGGGGCATCGGCGTGAAGATAGTCCGCAGCGGGACGGCGACGGTCTTTCCCGCGGACAAGGCCGAAAAGGGACGGGCAAAGCTGAAAAAAGCGGGCGTCGAATATATCTGACAGGAGAAACCTATGGACAAGCTGATAATACCCTCCCGCCTCTCGGGAAGCGTGGACATCCCCGCGTCAAAAAGCGTGGCCCATCGGCTGCTGATAGCCGCAGCCCTTGCGGACGGGGAGTCGGTCATCACAAATATCTATCCCTCCACGGACATTTTGGCTACGGTGGGCGCCATGCGAGCTCTCGGCGCCGAAATTTCCCTTGAAGGCGATACCGCCCGGGTAAAGGGCATCACCGAGCCCCCCGCCGAGGCAGTCATCGACTGCGGAGAAAGCGGCTCCACGCTGAGATTTATCATCCCCATAGCCGCCGCTTTGGGGGTCAAGGCCACATTCATCGGACGTGGCAAGCTGCCGGAGCGTCCTATAACTCCCTATCTGGAAGAACTTCCCCGGCACGGAGCGTCCTTTGAATACGCCGGGACTATGCCCTTTACGGTCTCCGGGAAATTGACGGCGGGAGAATACCGCATCGGCGGGGATATTTCCTCGCAGTTCATCACGGGGCTTATGCTGGCGCTGTCCGTTATCCCCGGGGAGAGCAGGATAACCCTCACTACACGGCTGGAAAGCCGTCCCTATGTGGATATAACCGTCGGTTGCCTGGAGGAGTCAGGCTGCCGCGTCACCGCCGACGGGAAGGGCTTCACGGTCCCCGGAGGGCGCAGACTGGCGCCCTTTTCCTGCGCCGTCGAAGGCGACTGGTCCCAGGCGGCCTTCTTTGAAGTCGCCAACGCGCTGGGAAGTTCTGTCATAATTAATGGACTGAATGTAAATTCCTATCAAGGTGACAAAAAAATCCTTGAAATTTGCAGAGATATGGTGTATAATAAAAATAGTGTATTATCACCTTTTGAACTCGACTGTTCGGATATACCCGATCTGGTGCCGATACTTACGGTGCTGGCCTGCTTCTGCGAGGGCGAGAGCCGCATCACCAACGCGGCAAGGCTCCGCATCAAGGAAAGCGACAGGCTGGATGCGATCAGCCGCTGCCTTAACGGCATAGGCGGCAAGGTCACGGCTTATGAAGATATGCTGGTCATCGAGGGAGTGAAGTCCCTGAAGGGCGGTACTGCCGACAGCTTCAACGACCACCGCATCGCTATGGCAATGGCTGTCGCCTCGGCAAAATGCACCGCGCCGCTGCTGATAAAGGGCGCGGAATGCGTGGCAAAATCCTATCCCGGCTTCTGGGAGGACTTTGAACGGTTGGGCGGAGTATTCGGGGAGGCTTAAATATGGCGCAGGAAAAACGCATTCTCGGCGCGGCCGTGAGCATCATCTGCGGCGATGACGGACGGATACTTCTCGTCAAACGCTGCGACTGCGGAAAGTGGGGCATCCCGGGCGGACTTATGGAGTACGGCGAGACCCTTGAACAGACCGCTGTCCGGGAAGCCAAAGAGGAGACCGGCCTTGATATTGCCGTTGACGCTCTCTGCGGCGTCTATTCGGGGTTTATATCCCGCTCCACCGGCAATCAGCCGATCACGGCGTCCTTTATCGCCCATATCACCGGCGGTGAGCTTTTCTGCGACCACATCGAAACGGATGAGCTTGCCTGGTTCGGCAGGGACGAGCTCCCGGAGATATACAGCGAACAGCACAAGGCAAT
Organism: Ruminococcaceae bacterium FB2012; assembly: GCA_900104495.1. GTDB lineage: Bacteria > Bacillota > Clostridia > Oscillospirales > Ruminococcaceae > FB2012. Next base: position 90,680 of record FMXS01000016.1, read on the forward strand.
GCTTCACGATTTCTTTGACGGCGCAAGAGGCGTCTGGAGATAAATTCATTCATATATGAATCGGAGGAAATACAATGTCATCTACTTGGAGCAATAAAATATCTTTTTCCGTGTTCGGAGAGAGCCACGGACCCGCTATCGGCATCTGCCTGGATAACGTTCCTCCCGGAGAGAGCATTGATCTCGAAAAGGTGATGCAGTTCATGGCCCGCCGCGCTCCCAAAAAGGACGGCACCACAACTGCCCGCAGCGAGGCCGATATGCCGCAGATCGTGTCGGGATATTTCAACGGCAAGACTACCGGCACGCCCCTCTGCGCCCTTATCAAGAATACCGATCAGCATTCCGGAGACTACCTCAAACTCTCCAAGCTGGCAAGACCCGGCCACGCCGATTATACCGGCGCTCTCAGATACCGGGGCTTTTCCGATCCCCGCGGCGGCGGTCATTTCTCCGGCAGACTGACGGCCCCTCTTTGCTTTGCAGGCGCCGTAGCCGGTCAGATACTGGAAAAGCGGGGCATCTATGTGGGCGCCCATATCGCCGAGATACATAAGATCAAGGATGACTGCTTTGATTCCATAAAGACCTCCCGCGAGGATATCCTTACCCTCCGTGGAAGAGATTTTCCCACCCTCAGCGAGCGCAAGGGCAAGCTGATGATCGCCGACATCAAAAAGGCTAAGGAGTGTCAGGACAGCGTGGGCGGCATCGTTGAGTGCATCGCCATAAACGTTCCCGCAGGCATCGGTTCCCCGATCTTCGACGGCCTGGAAAATTCCATAGCTCAGATCATTTTCGGTATTCCCGCCGTCAAGGGCCTGGAGTTCGGCGCAGGCTTCAATGCCGCAAGAATGCTGGGCAGCGAGAACAACGATGAGTTCTATGTGAACGATCAGGGCCATGTGGTGACAAGGACGAATTTCCACGGCGGCATCCTCGGGGGCATCTCCTCCGGTATGCCCATAACTCTCCGGGTCGCCTTCAAGCCTACGCCTTCCATCTCCCGCCCCCAGGATACGGTGGATTATTCCGCAATGAAGAACGAGACCATAGCTATAAAGGGCAGACACGATCCCTGCGTGGTGCCGAGAGCCGTTCCCTGCGTCGAGGCCGCAGTCAATATCGCTCTGCTCAACCATATGCTGGACTACCCGAATTTCTGATCCCGAGGAGGCTTTCGGTTGGATAATTCTAACGGCAACTCTTATAAAGGTATATCCACGGATATCTACAATCCCCGGGATGTCTACGAGGTCAAGATCCTGCTGGCCTATTTCCTCAACAGGATAGACAGGCCCGTCACTCCCGCGCAGATGCTGGAGATCATCCGAAGCGATGACTGCGTCAGCTATTTTCTCTACGTCGAAGCCGTCGAGCAGATGAAAAATAACGGCACCCTCGCCCTTGTGGAAAGGGAAGGCACCGAGTATTATGTCCTCACCGACGCAGGAAGAGAAGGGGCAGAGAGCCTTAAAGACCTGGTCAGCAAGTCCGTCCGCGACAGGATATATGCCTCGGGGCTGAAGCTCTTCGCAAAGCTCCGCGCCGAGCGGGAAATGAAGTTTGAGATCACCCCCCAGGGGACGGGGTATTCTGTTCGGTGCTTCCTGGAAGAGGGAAGCGTTACGCTCCTCGACCTCCGGCTTTTCGCTCCCGACAGGGAACAGGCGGATTTTATCAAGTCGAAGATACTGATGAACCCCTCGGAGTTCTACAGCCGTGTGCTTGATTACGTCATCGCCAACGAGGAATACGTCCCCGATCTGAACGAGTGAGTTCGCAGCCTGCATTTTCGCAGGCTGTTTTTTTGTTTTGTGCATTGTGTATAATCGGGAGAGCGGTTTTGCTTTAATCATGTCGGAAGTGTAAAATCTGAAAAAAGCCCTTGACATTTGATCCCGTTTGTGATAGAATAATAAAGCTGTCGGAAACGACGGCGAGCTTCAAAAATGAAGCTCACGGCATCTTGAAAATTGAATAACAACGACCAAACAAAACCCTTGAGAGATTCTTTTGAGGAAACGAGAAAGAGTGAAAACGTCGGGTACGACGGAAAAAACATACAGTCAGTTGAGAGACTGAACAGGATAGCAAGGGCTCTGAAAAGAGTCTTTGATATACAACTTTAATTAAGAGTTTGATCCTGGCTCAGGACGAACGCTGGCGGCACGCTTAACACATGCAAGTCGAACGGAGTTATTTGAGCTTGCTTAAATAACTTAGTGGCGGACGGGTGAGTAACACGTGAGCAATCTGCCTTTCAGAGGGGGATAGCAGTTGGAAACGACTGATAATACCGCATAATATAACGAAACCGCATGACCCTGCTATCAAAGATTTATCGCTGAAAGATGAGCTCGCGTCTGATTAGGTAGTTGGTGAGGTAACGGCTCACCAAGCCGACGATCAGTAGCCGGACTGAGAGGTTGAACGGCCACATTGGGACTGAGACACGGCCCAGACTCCTACGGGAGGCAGCAGTGGGGAATATTGCACAATGGGCGCAAGCCTGATGCAGCGATGCCGCGTGAGGGAAGAAGGTTTTAGGATTGTAAACCTCTGTCCTATGGAAAGATAATGACGGTACCATAGGAGGAAGCTCCGGCTAACTACGTGCCAGCAGCCGCGGTAATACGTAGGGAGCGAGCGTTGTCCGGAATTACTGGGTGTAAAGGGAGTGTAGGCGGGACTGCAAGTCAGATGTGAAAACTATGGGCTTAACCCATAGACTGCATTTGAAACTGCAGTTCTTGAGTGAAGTAGAGGTAAGCGGAATTCCTAGTGTAGCGGTGAAATGCGTAGATATTAGGAGGAACATCAGTGGCGAAGGCGGCTTACTGGGCTTTAACTGACGCTGAGGCTCGAAAGCGTGGGGAGCAAACAGGATTAGATACCCTGGTAGTCCACGCCGTAAACGATGATTACTAGGTGTGGGGGGACTGACCCCTTCCGT
>FMXS01000014.1:0-53863 GCA_900104495.1 Ruminococcaceae bacterium FB2012
GATATCCGTTCCTTCAAGCTGAGCTATGTTTTCCAGTTTTATAATCTTGTGGCAAATCTTACGGTGGAGGAAAACATCCTCCTGCCCATAGAGCTTTCGGGCAGAAAGACCAAGGATCATATGGGAAAGGTCAACGAACTGCTGGAGCTCACGGGGCTGACGGCAAAGAGAAATCACTATCCCTCGCAGCTTTCCGGCGGACAGCAGCAGCGATGCTCGATAGCAAGAGCCGTACTCACCGAGCCGGAGATACTTCTCGCGGACGAGGCTACGGGAAACCTTGACAAAGCCTCGGGCGAAGAAATAATGGAGCTGTTTCGGCGTCTCAATCAGGAAAAGGGGCTGACAATTCTCCAGGTGACACATTCGGCGGAATGTGCGGCTTACGGCAGCAGGATAGTCAGGCTCGAAGACCGCAAGCTGGTGGAAGTTAACTGACAGCGTACAACTGTTTGATCTTCCGCGGTCTGATGTTTTTTGCAATTATATTATACCACAAAAAGAAGCACTTGGCACTGCCTTTCGGTTGTGCCAGGCGCTTTTTTGGTGCGGGGGCGTGCAGCAGGGCCTTTCAGCTTGTTTCAAAAGTCTACCTCTAAAAAATGGGTAGGCTTTTTTGCATAACTTCGCAGCACTATATACCTATTGGGGGAAGATAGTGGTAATACAGCATTATTAGAAATTGAAGCATGATCAGTATGATGTCTTGTATTTTTTATATACATACGAGCAATTAATGTTTGTAAGGCTCACCAAGATCATTTTAACCGTTATTTTATGAACTTGGTGAGCTTCACCAAGACAGTTATTTGGTGTGTTTGGTGTTTGTGGTATACCTACTGTTTTTCATCAATCCCTACCAATTCATAAAACATAACAAAAACCCCGAAGCATAGCGCTTCGGGGCGATTTTGCGTATGTTTCCCAAAGGGGATTTTTTATCTCTTTGAGAACTGGGGAGCACGACGGGCGGCTTTGAGGTCGTACTTCTTTCTTTCCTTCATTCTCGGGTCACGGGTGAGGAAGCCTTCCTTCTTGAGGGCGGCTCTCAGCTCGGGATTGTACTGAAGGAGAGCTCTGGACAGTCCGTGTCTGATAGCGCCGGCCTGGCCGGTAACGCCGCCGCCTGCTACTGTGCAGACGATGTCGAACTTGTCGTTTGTATCAGTCACGCCGAAGGGCTGACGAACGATCAGCTTGAGGGTCTCAAGGCCGAAATAATCGTCAATGTCTCTGCCGTTTATAGTGATCTTGCCGCTGCCTTCGTAAACACGAACGCGGGCAACAGAATGCTTTCTTCTGCCGGTACCGTAGTAATAGGTCTTCTTGGATTCGTACATTTTAGCTGCTCCTTTCATTAAAACTCGCAAACTTCGGGCTTCTGAGCAGCGTTCTTGTGCTCTGCACCCTTGTAGACTCTGAGTCTCTTAGCGGCGGCTCTGCCGAGAGTGTTGTTGGGGAGCATTCCCTCAACAGCTATTCTCATAGCTCTGTCGCTCTGCTCGGCCATCAGCTTGTCGTACTTGATCTCTTTGAGACCGCCGATCCAGCCGGTGTGCCACTTGTAGGACTTCTGATCCAGCTTCTTACCGGTCAGAACAGCCTTGTCGGTGTTGATGATGATAACGTGATCTCCGCAGTCAGCATGGGGTGCAAAAGTGGGCTTATGCTTGCCGCGAAGGATAAGAGCAGCCTTAGCTGCAACACGGCCGAGGGACTTGCCTTCGGCATCAAGGATGTACCACTTGCGGGTGATATCACTTGTCTTGGGCATATAAGTTGCCATAGTGTTTCCTCCTTTTAAATATACGGGGCGTCGAAGGCCCCTGGTCATACTCCCGGACAGACTTTCCGGGCTCGCAACATTTGCTATTATACACTACCTCAGAGGAAAAGTCAATAGGCAATATGCCGAAAATTCAATTTATATCCAGCTCACGCTTTATTTCTCTCTGTTTTTCTTTATTTCTCTTGATTTCTTGATTTCCGTTTCATTTTTTTAATAACCGTCAAAAGTGCCTGAAACGGCGGCTCTGCCGGCGGTTTTGCATACAGGACGCACAAAAAAACGGCAGCCGGGCTGCCGCAGTTTTGATATCACATCAAGGTGAATTTGATATTGCTGTTGGTGCTGCTCACGCCTTCGAGGAGGAGCTTGAGGTCCTCGGCGAATTTCTGATCTTCGGCCTCGTCAATATCCGAAAGGATAAGCTCGGTCTCCCTGTCGGTGGAAAGAAGGTACTCTCTGAGGTCGTCTATGCTGTTTATCTCCTTCCCCTCGATCTGAGTGCTGACGTAAGCAAAAAACTCCTCTTTGCTGCCAAGCTTGATATCGTCGATAAGTATTAACATTTTCAGCTTCCTTTCATTATTTATCTTTTTGTATTATATCACATCGGAGACAGATAGTATATGCATTTAACAGTAATTTTACAATTTTCTTTCAAGGGCCGTATATTTCGGCATATCCCGCGGGAAATAAATGCGGAACCCCTTCGGCTCCGCTTAAAGTTCGTATACTATCACGCCGTCGGTGAAGAATTTCGCCTTCCCTACTGCGATCTTGTAGTAACTCAGTATCTCTGTATTTGTGATTATCACGGCTGCTTCGGCGTTCTCCTTGGTGCAGAGCGGATCTCCGGCGGAAATGTGCTGCCCTGTCTCCACCGCAGGATCCAGGACTTCGTTCTTGCTGTCCGAGGTGATACAGACCAGCAGAGATACCCCGTCCTCCTGCTCTATCGCATAGGTGTGGCCGTTATCGGAAATGTCCGTGACGATGCCGTCCCCCGGAGAAACTATCAGACTGTCCGAACAGGACACTCCGAAACCGTCACCCAGGACCTTTGACGAAATAGCTGAGTTTGAGACCAGCGAAAGATCGAACACCTCACCGGTGCAGCAGGTACGGATCGTTTTCCTCTTTGATTTATTGTTGTTCTCTTTTGCTTTGAACAGTGTCATACAGAACACCCCCAAATCTCTTCTACATATTATCTTAACAAATTGTATCTTAATTTTCAATAGTTTTTTGTCTTAAAAATGAATTTCAAGGATTTTTTGTTAACAACTACAAAGGCCGTCCGATTTTTCACTGCTGATTTGTGGGCTTTGTATACAGCATTTTTAATATTAATACACAATTACGTTACATTCTTGATAATGCCAACGATTGACCTTTCGGGCTGTATATGGTATAATTGACCTGATAAACACCAAAAGGAACGGAGGGGCGTTATGCTGGTCGCTCTCGAACACATATACAAATACTTCAACGGCGAAGCCCTGCTCAAAGACGTCAATATGACCGTGGAGGACCGGGAGACCGTGGGACTCATCGGACGCAACGGCTGCGGCAAGACTACCCTGCTGAACATCATCACGGGGCGGACGGGCTTCGACAGGACTCCCGAGGGCTTAGGAGCCGTCTCCGTGGCGGGGAAGGCCGTCATCGGCTTCCTTGAACAGAACAGCGGACTTGAAAGCTCCAACACCATAGAAGCCGAGATGCTCCACGCCTTTGACGCTCTGCTTGAAACAAAGCGCCGTATGGAAAAGCTCGAAACCGAAATGACCTCCCTGGCGGCGGATCAGCTTGAGCTTATCAGCGGAGAGTATTCTCAGCTGTCGTCCTATTTTGAGGCTCACGACGGCTACCGGATGGATGTCAAGATCAAGATGATACTCAACGGTATGGGCTTCGGGGACGTCCCTACGGACAGGCTCATATCTTCCCTTTCCGGAGGTGAAAAAACAAGGCTCGCTCTTGCGAAGCTGCTGCTGGAACAGCCGGATTTGCTGATACTGGACGAGCCCACCAACCACCTTGACTTCAAGACTCTCACCTGGCTGGAAGGCTATCTCAAAGGCTACAAGGGCTCTGTACTGATAGTGTCCCACGACAGGTATTTTTTAGACAAGGTCTGCACGCGGGTCTGTGAGATAGAGAACGGGCATCTGACCTCCTACAAGGGTGGATACAGCGACTATCTCGTGCAGAAGAAGATGAACGTGGAGCGTCAGGTAAAGGAATACGAAGCCCAGCAGCGGGAGATCGAAAAGCTGGAGGATTACATCGTCCGCAACAAGACGAGAGCCTCCACGGCGAAAATGGCCAAATCGCGGGAGAGGATGCTTGACCGCATCGAGAGGGTGGACAAGCCCGTGACCTATCAGAAGCCGCCGAAGATCAAGCTGGAATACGACATCGAGCCAACAAAAGACATTGTCAGGGTCACCAACTGCCCTGTTGTCGTGGGCGAGGGCAGCAAGCGGAAAGAGCTTATCCCTTCGCTGGAAATGCATATACGGCGGGGCGAACACGCGGCTGTCATCGGTCCCAACGGCATCGGAAAGACCTCGGTGCTGAAGCTGATACAGGGGCTTATCCCTCACGAAGGTGGGAGCATCAGCTGGGGCGGCAACGTGAAGATCAGCTATTTCGATCAGGAGCATTCGATACTCGATATACGGGACACGGCTATCGGCTCCATTGACCGCAGGTTCCCGCGGATCTCGGAGCAGCAGGCCCGCAATATGCTGGGCTCGGTGCTTATCAGCGGCGAGGACGCCTTCAAGCCGGTTTCCGTACTCAGCGGAGGCGAGAGAGCAAAGCTCTGCTTTGCGATAATGGCGCTCCAGCGCGGGAACGTGCTGATTCTTGACGAGCCCACCAACCACATCGACCTGGGCACCAAGGAAGTGCTGGAGGATGCCCTTGCGGAATTCCCCGGGACGATCATCCTCGTTTCCCACGACCGTTATCTGATAAACAAGGTGGCTTCAAGGGTCATCGAACTGTCCCCGGAGGGTGCCAGGAGCTTTGAGGGCAATTACGACGCTTATGCTTCGGTCATCGAAGCGGAGCAGGCGGAGGCCGAACGCTCCCGGCTGGAAGAAAAGCAGGCGCGTCAGCTTGCGGAATACAACGAGAACAAGCAGAAGCAGTACCGCTCGAAGCAGCAGCGTGCCGCCGATGCCAAGCGCAGGGCGCGCATCAAAGAGCTGGAGGACGAGATCGCGGTGCTGGAAGAAAAAATCTCCCTGCTGGAAGCGGAGATCTCCGATCCCGAGGTGGCAGCGGACTTCCCTGTTATGAGCGCCAAGTGCGCCGAGCTTGACGAAGCAAAAAAGCTGCTTGACGAAAAAATGGAGGAATGGGTCGAGGGGCAGTGACCTGTCATCCCGGGAGCAGAAAACTATGGAGATCAGATATATAAACAGCAGCGATGATCTTACGGAGATCAGCAATGTCTATGAAGAGAGCTGGAAATACGCATACAAAGGGATCATACCGCAGAGCTATCTTGACAGCATCCCCAAAGGGCGATGGGCGGACAGCATAACAAGACCCGGGATGAGCAATCTTGTCATGACCGAAAACGGACGTATTATCGGGACGGCGGGATTTTGCAGATCACGCTGGGAAAGCCGAAGCGATCACGGCGAGATCGTTTCAATTTATCTGCTGCCCGGATATATCGGCAAGGGTTACGGCGGGCAGCTTCTTCAAAGATGCATGGATGAATTGCGGAAACAAGGTTTCAGCAGGCTGCTGTTATGGGTACTGGAAGAAAACGTCAGAGCAAGAAGATTCTACGAAAAGAACGGATTCATTTGCTCGGAAGAATATATGCAGGATAACATCGGCGGCAAGGATCTGCGGGAAGTAATGTATACCTGCTGAATACAAATCGATACCGACAAAAAAGGAACACCCGTCACGGATGTTCCTTTTTCTGTGCTATTCAATAATGAACTTTTCTGTTTCGCCGCCGCCCCGAGGATAATCGGACCGGCTTTATTTTTCATAGACCGCTATTATCTCGCCGTAGTATGCCGTATGGTAATCGCCGGTGCGGTACTGCGAGTCGATTATGGTCCTGTCGATGAAGGAGCTTTCGGTCATCTGCTGGGCATAGAGCTTTCTGCACACAAGGATGCGCTGTGCCTGCTCAAAAGCCACGGAGCCGTCAACGGCTACGGGTACAAGTCCGGTCTTTTCGCACTTGTCAACATCCCTGCCGCTGTTGGAGCCGCAGAAGGCCAGCTCCTTGCGGAAGTCGGCGGGGTAGAAACTGAGGGTGAAAAGCTCATTGCTGTCGATGAAGCGCTTGGTGTAGCGCTGGGGACGGATAGCCGCGATAACGCAGGGCTTGTTCCACATTATCCCCGCGAAGCCCCAGGAGGCTGTCATGGTGTTGAAGCCCTTTTCCGTGCCGGCGGTGACAAGCATCCACTCGGCGCCGATCTTGGTGAACACGTCAAAGTCCTTGCCGGCTTCGGCAATGTCCAGCTTTCTGAATCCTGTAAGTTCGCTGATGTTTTTCATAGCACGATCCTCCGTTCGTTTCGGTAATAAATCATATTCGCAGACAGAGCGGATAATGACGCTCTGCCCTATCGGATCCGATAATATAATTATATCAAATCCCGGCGGTTTTGTCAACAAAGCGAAAGCGTTTTCGGGGCAGAGAAAAATCATTATAATTCTGCAATAATACTTGATTTTATCAGACAGGTATGTTATAATATAGTACAAGTGCAGGTGTCGCATTCCGGGCGATACACAAGATAATGTATATATTCATCTTTTGATGCATATTTACATTCGGATATACACGGTTATGCGTATAATTTTGGCAAATATACGTTATACTGGCTTGATTTGTGTATATTTTTAAAACATTTGCGTTTGGCCTATTGACATCGGGCACAAATTGTGTATAATGGTATTTATGGGTCACATAAATAACCAAAAGTGTACATATAAAATTTCATTGGAGGCATTTAGTATGGCAAAAGAGATCAAAAAGGTAGTTCTGGCTTATTCGGGCGGTCTTGATACTTCTATCATCATCCCCTGGCTGAAAGAAAACTACAACAACTGCGAGGTCATCGCTGTTTCCGGCGACGTCGGACAGGGCACCGAGCTTGACGGTCTGGAGGAAAAGGCTCTCAAGACAGGCGCATCCAAGCTCTATATCGAGGACCTGACCGAGGAGTTCATCACCGATTATGTTTATCCCACAATGCAGGCGGGCGCCGTATACGAGAACAGATATCTTCTGGGCACATCCTTCGCCCGTCCGATCATCGCAAAGAGGATCGCCGAGATCGCTCTTAAAGAGGGTGCTGACGCTATCTGCCACGGATGCACCGGCAAGGGCAACGACCAGGTAAGATTTGAGCTGGCTATCAAGGCTTTCGCTCCCGATATGCAGATCATCGCTCCCTGGAGGATCTGGGACATCAAGAGCCGCGATCAGGAGATCGATTATGCAGAGGCTCACAACATCCCGCTGAAGATCAGCCGTGAGACCAACTATTCCAAGGACAAGAACCTCTGGCATCTGTCCCACGAGGGTCTTGATCTTGAAAATCCCGCCAACGAGCCCCAGTACGAGAAGCCCGGCTTCCTTGAAATGGGCGTATCTCCCATTCAAGCTCCCGACAAGCCGACTTATATCACTATCCACTTTGAGAAGGGCGTTCCCACCGAGCTTGACGGCAAGAAGCTCTCGGGCAAGGAAATGGTAGCCGCTCTCAACAAGCTGGGCGGAGAAAACGGCATCGGCCTTGCGGATCTCGTGGAGAACAGGCTTGTGGGCATGAAGTCCAGAGGCGTTTACGAGACTCCCGGCGGAACGATCCTTTACAAGGCTCACGAGGTGCTGGAAACTATCACTCTGGACAAGGAGACTGCCCGCATCAAGCAGTATCTTTCCATCAAGTTTGCGGACATCGTATACAACGGCCAGTGGTTCACTCCTCTGCGTGAGGCGCTCAGCGCATTTGTCACCGAGACTCAGAAGAACGTTACCGGCGACGTTAAGCTGAAGCTCTACAAGGGCAACGTTATCAACGCCGGCGTTACTTCGCCCTACACTCTCTATGATGAAGAAGTCGCTACCTTCGACGAGGACGATGTTTACAACCAGGCTGATTCCGCAGGATTCATCAATCTGTTCGGCCTGCCCATCAAGGTAAGGGCAAAGCTCGACCAGAAGAGAAACAACAAGTAACAAAAGATAATATCGAACCGTAGAGGGAGGTTTATGATATGTCAGAAAACAGCTTATTTGAATCTGCAATAGATAAGAAGGTAGAGCTTACCTATGACAGCCTGCCTAACTCCAGCTTTGAGGATGTCAACTTCGAGGGCGCCAGATTTTCCAACGTCAATCTGAAAGATGCCGATTTTGACGACGTGAACATGGACAGTGCCAAGTTCAACAACGTCAGCCTGACCGAAGGCAAATTTACCGATATGTATATGGTGAACACCAAATTCCTCGGTGTTAATCTTTCAAATTCACGCTTCGGATGCTCTATCATGAACAACGTTGAATTCAAGAATCCCGATCTGAAAAATTCGCAGTTCATCCACTGCGATCTCTCCAATGTTGAGATCAACGACTGCAAGATCGACGGGCTGAAGATCAACGGCGTTGATATCTGCAAGCTGCTGGAGCAGCACGAAAAGAGTCTGGCGGAACAGAACTGATCCGCCGGCAGGAAGCTATGGAATAATTATCGGAAAAGTGTTGCCGGTGCGGCGGTCTGACGGCTGAAAAGCTGTCAATAGCAGCTCGTCGGCAGCACTTTATCGATTGAAAACAAAAACAAGGAAAGGTTTTGGCTTATGGGAACTAAAATGTGGGCCGGAAGATTTACAAAGGAAACAGATGAAAGAGTCAACGATTTCAATTCGTCTATTTCCTTTGACGCAAGAATGTATAAGCAGGATATCGAAGGCTCTGTCGCTCACGCGACGATGCTGGGCGAGTGCGGGATAATCGAAAAAGCGGAAAGCGAAAAGATCATCCAAGGGCTGAAAGGTATTCTTGCGGATATAGAATCGGGAAAGCTGCAGTTTGACCCTACGGCTGAAGACATCCATATGTTCAACGAGGCGGAGCTTACCGCCCGTATCGGAGACGCGGGAAAGAGGCTCCACACCGCCCGTTCGAGGAACGATCAGGTGGCGCTGGATATAAGGATGTATCTGAGAGACGAGATCCCCGTCATCAAAAAGCTGACGGCGGAACTGGCCGAAACGCTGATGCGTCTTGCGGAGAAGAATCTCACCACGGTAATGCCGGGATACACGCATCTGCAAAGAGCGCAGCCCATAACCTTCGCGCATCACCTTATGGCTTATGTTCAGATGCTTCTGAGAGATTTGGGCAGGCTGAACGATACATACAAGCGGACGAACATCATGCCCCTCGGGAGCGGTGCGCTGGCATCCACCACTTATCCCATAAACAGGCAGAGAGTCTGCGACCTTCTGGGCTTCGACGAGATCACTCAGAATTCTCTGGACGGAGTTTCGGACAGAGATTTCTGCATCGAGCTGGCATCGGCGCTGTCGGTGCTGATGATGCACCTCTCGCGGTTCTCCGAGGAGATCGTGCTGTGGTGTTCCTGGGAGTTCAAATTCATCGAGCTGGACGACGCTTACGCAACGGGCTCCTCCATTATGCCGCAGAAGAAGAATCCGGACGTCACCGAGCTTATCAGAGGCAAGACGGGACGTGTATACGGTGACCTTACCACCCTGCTGACTATGATGAAGGGCCTCTCGCTGGCATACAACAAGGATATGCAGGAGGACAAAGAAGCTGTCTTCGACGCCATAGACACCACCAAGCTCTGCCTCACCACCTTTATCCCGATGATAGATACAATGAAGGTCATCCCGGAGAATATGAGAGCGGCTGCGGCAAAGGGCTTTATCAACGCCACGGACTGCGCCGACTATCTTGTGAAGAAGGGACTTCCCTTCCGCGACGCCTACAAGATCACGGGAACGCTGGTACACACCTGCATCGAAAAGGGTCTGACGCTGGAAACCCTCCCGATCGAAGAGTACAAGGCGCTCTGCGATACCTTTGATGAAGATGTATACGAAGCTATCAGCCTGGAGACCTGCGTAATGCAGAGAAAGGCCGCCGGGGGACCTGCTCCCGAAAGCGTAAAGGCTCAGATAGAATACTCAAAGAAGGCTCTTGAAGCCCTCAAATGATTTTGCAAAGGATGATGAAGAATGAAAAAGCTGTTTGGATTCAAGACCTGTCCGAGATGCGGGAACAAGCTCACACCGCTGAGCAGCCGCTGTCACAACTGCGGCGCACAGCTTGAATTCTTCTCCACGGATTACAACAACCGCTGCGGAAAATGCACCGCATACATCGGCACCGAGGACCAGTACTGCCGTTACTGCGGGGCAAAACGGGGCGAGGGCGAGTTCAAGCCCTACTACGACGAGCCGGTGTGTGTATACGGGCCTCCGCCGGTGAACCGGCTGCACATCTGCAATGAATGCGGATATGAGTGGACCACCTGCGCTATGATCGACGAACAGCGGTACTGCCCGAAATGCGGTCATACCTGCAAGGTAATATCAGAGGATGACCCGGATGAGGAATGAGGTCAGAGAAAATGTCAGTTAAGGTTTTTATAGACGGAAAAGAAGGAACGACGGGACTCCAGATATACGAGCGGTTCGCAAAGCGCTCCGACATCGAGATCCTGCTGATAGACGAGGACAAGCGCAAGGACGTTAACGAGAGAAAGCGGCTGATAAATCAGTCGGATATAACCTTTCTCTGCCTGCCGGACGCCGCAGCGATAGAAGCGGCTGCTCTTGCGGAAGACCCTAATGTAAGGATAATAGATGCATCCACCGCTCACAGAGTCGATCCGGCCTGGGACTACGGCTTCCCGGAGCTTTCCGCGGGTCACAGAGAGAGGATAGCGAAGTCAAAGCGGGTTGCCAATCCGGGCTGCTACGCCAGCGGATTCATCAGCATAGTTTACCCGCTGGTACAGGCGGGAGTGCTGCCGGAGGACTATCCCCTGACGGCTCACGCCGTTTCGGGTTACAGCGGCGGCGGCAAGAAAATGATCGCAGCTATCGAGGGTCCGGATAAGACCTTTGAGATGTCCTCACCGAGACAGTATGCTCTTGCACAGGCTCACAAGCATCTTCCCGAAATGCAGAAGGTCTGCGGGCTGAAATACAAGCCCATGTTCAATCCTATCGTTGACGATTACTACGCGGGAATGGTGGTTTCCGTTCCGCTGGTAGCGAGAGCCCTCACAAAGAGCTATACTCCCGCAGATATACACGGGATCCTCTCGGAGCATTACGAAGGACAGCGTTTTGTCAAGGTAATGGAGCTTGGCGGGAAAGAAACGCTCCCCGACGGGTTCCTTGCGGCAAACACTCTTGCGGGGACCAACGATATGCAGCTGTTCGTTTTCGGAAACGACGAACAGATACTTGTCTGCTCGCGGCTGGATAATCTCGGCAAGGGAGCCAGCGGCGCAGCAATACAAAATATGAACATCATGCTGGGCCTTGACGAAGGCACCGGACTATGATAAAACGGAAGATCATACTGTCGGCGGCGGCAGCGCTGGCCCTTTGCTCCTGCGGTCATTCCATACCGCAGACAGAGATAGAGGTGACAACTCCGGCTGCTGTAACAACCGCAGGCGCTCCGGCGGAGGACAGTTCCTCGGCTGCGGAGACCGTAACTACAACGGCATCAGCGGAATCGAAAGCGGAGGAAGAAAGTTCAAGTCAAGCGGAGGTTCCGGCAAAGCCCCTTACTAAAGCGGAGGAAGTCCTCGCTAAACTGTCCCTGCGGGAAAAGGTAGGACAGCTGTTCGTTTTCCGATTCGACAGTCTGATATACGACGACAACCTTGACCATATGGTACAGGCCGTGGACGACGAGTTCATAAAGTGCCGCAAGAAATATCCCGTAGGCGGATTTATCGCAATGGGGGCAAACATCGCCAGCGCCGACCAGGTGAAGAAGTTCAACAGCGATGTAAACGAGCTTTACGGCAGCGTGAAGCCCTTTATATGCATCGACGAGGAAGGCGGCTCCGTCGCCCGGGTGGCCAACAGCGGAGTGATAGACGTTCCGCAGTTTCCAAGCATGAGCACCATTGCCGCAGGCGGAGACGTAAACAAAGCCTACGAGCTGGGCAGCACCGTGGGCGGCTATCTGAAAGAGCTGGGCTACAACCTTGATCTTGCACCGGTGGCTGATGTCAACACCAATCCGCTGAACATCGTCATCGGGAACCGGGCCTTCGGCAGCGACCCGGAAGCGGCGTCGGGATATGTGAGCGCCATGGTAGACGGGCTTCACGAGCAAGGGATAATGTCCTGTCTGAAACACTTTCCCGGACACGGCGACACCGCCGAGGACACACATTTCCTCACGGCGGCGGTGAATAAGACCTGGGAAGAAATGAAGGAATGCGAGCTTATCCCCTTTATCGGGAGCCTTGACAAGACCGATATGGTAATGGCGGCGCACATCATCGCGCCGAAGGTCACGGGCGACGATACTCCCGCTTCCCTCTCCTACACTCTGATGACGGAGAAGCTGAGAAACGAGCTGGGATTCGAGGGCGTCATCATCACCGACAGCCTTGGAATGGGAGCGGTGAACAGATACTACACCTCCGAGGAATGCTGCATCGCGGCTATCCAGGCGGGAGTCGATCTGCTGCTGAAGCCCGCTAAGGACTACGAGGCCTTTGAGGGCGTTGTGAAAGCCGTCAAGGACGGGACCATAAGCGAGGAACGGCTCAACGAGAGCGTTCTTCGTATCTTAAATCTGAAAGAAAAATACGGACTGCTAGTCTGAAGGAATAAATAGCAAAGAAGGAAAGTCAAATGAAAGAATTTGAAGGATACAAGTACATTGAAGGCGGTGTCTGTGCCGCCAAGGGCTTCAAGGCCAACGGCCTTTACTGCGGCATCAAGAAGCCGGCAATGCCCAATGACGGTAACGAGTCCCCGGTGAATAATATGAAAAACGATCTTTGCCTGGTGGCTTCGGACAGGATGTGTAATGCCGCTTCGGTGTTCACGCAGAACAAGGTCAAGGGCGCACCTGTCACCGTTTCGCAGAAGAATCTCAAAGCCACGGGCGGCAAGGCGCAGGCGGTGATACTCAACTCCAAGAACGCCAACACCTGCAACGCCGACGGCGAAGAAAAAGCAATGCGGATGTGCGAGCTTGTCGCCGAGCGCATGGGGATGAAGCCCCAGGAAGTCCTGGTGGCGCAGACCGGCGTTATCGGGCAGATATTCCCCATTGAACCCGTTGAAGAAAAGATCGACGAGCTTATCGCGGGGCTGGGCTATGACAAGAACCTTGAGGCCGCTACTGCTATCATGACTACCGACACGGTGAAGAAGGAAGTCGCCGTTGAGTTCGAGCTTGACGGAAAGACCTGTCACCTGGGCGGCATGGGCAAGGGCAGCGGAATGATACATCCCAATATGGCTACCACGCTGAACATAATAACCACCGACTGCGCCGTCAGCACAGAGATGATACAGAAGGCACTGTCGGATGTGGTGAAGATCACATACAACTGCCTTTCGGTAGACGGGGATCAGTCCACCAACGATACCTGCGCGGTACTGGCTAACGGTCTTGCGGGGAACACCGAGATCACAGACGAGGGCAAGGATTACGAGATCTTCAGGCAGGCTCTTTACATCGTAATGATGAACATTACAAGGATGCTTGCAAAGGACGGCGAGGGTGCGAGCAAGCTGCTTGAATGCACCGTCACCGGCGCAAAGGACCTTGACACGGCTATCACCGTGGCGAAGAGCGTTATCTGCTCTCCCCTTTTCAAATGCGCGATGTTCGGCGCCGACGCCAACTGGGGACGCATCCTCTGCGCGGTGGGCTACGCCGACGCGGAATTTGACATCAATGCGGTGGATGTGGTGCTGGCTTCCAAAGCAGGCAGCGTACACGTCTGCGAGAACGGCAGCGGCGTTGAGTTCTCCGAGGAGACCGCAAAGCAGGTGCTTCTTGAGGACGAGATACAGATACTTGTAAAGATAGGCGACGGCGAAGGCAAGGCCACCGCCTGGGGCTGCGACCTTACCTACGATTATGTAAAGATCAACGGAGACTACCGCAGCTGAATGACGAGGTGATAATTATGGAGCCCGATTTTGAACCTTTCCTTATGGCAGGTGAGCAGATAATGTGGCAGGGCAAGAGCCACAAGGAAGGACCTCCTGCCAATGCCGCTTCCACAAGAAGCACAAGAATGTTTTCTATAATATGGACTGTGATCTCGGCGGTCCTGTTCGGGTTTACAATAATACAGTCCATCGGGAACACGAAAATGAACGGCAAGGCGTGGGCGGCTATCATCGGCTGCGCGGTGCTGTTCGTGGGAATAGGCATAGGCATATACGCCTCCACATTCTACTACCGGCAGGAATACTACTGCATCACCGACAAGCGGTTTCTGATGATGACCGAAAACGGGGTCCTCAGTACGGCGGGGGAGCTTTCGCATATCCTTTCCGCAGAGCTGACGGCTATAAAGAACGGCTACGGCTCGATACTTATGAAAACGGATATGGTACACTACTCACACACCAACGGGCACAGCCACTCCCACAGGACCTACTGGTCCATGCGGGGGATACAGGATCCCGCGGAATGCTACCGTCTGCTTACGGGAGTATTGCAGATCAACGACGAATACAGATTCATTAAGTAAGGGGAGATAAAAATGGAGATACAGAACAGCGTGCGCAGTCAGATACTTTCCGATGCGCTGCCCTACATCCAGAAATATCACGACAAGGTGGTAGTCATCAAGTACGGCGGAAACGCCATGACTAACGACGAGCTGAAAGAAGCCGTTATGAGAGACATCGTCCTGCTGACAGAAGTCGGCATCAAGGTGGTGCTTGTTCACGGCGGCGGCCCGGAGATCAACGCAATGCTGAAAAAGGTGGGCATCGAGAGCAAGTTCATCGGCGGACTGAGATACACCGACGCCGACACTATGGACATCGTCAAAATGGTGCTGACGGGCAAGGTCAACAAAGAACTGGTCTCGGCGCTCCAGCTCCACGGCGGAAAGGCTCTCGGCCTTTGCGGGATAGACGGGAAAATGATAGTCGCGGAGAAGAAGGACAACGACGTTGACCTTGGCTTCGTGGGGGACATCAAGAAGGTCACCACCAAGCCGATCATCGACGCGCTGAATGACGGATATGTTCCGATCATCGCCACGGTGGCGACTTCGGAGGACGGTCAGGCGTACAACATAAACGCCGACACCGCCGCCGCAAGGATCGCAAGCTGTCTGAGAGCAGAGAATCTTATTCTGATGACGGACATCGCGGGACTGTTGGAAAACAAGGACGACCCTTCGACGCTCATCCCCACGGTGCAGGTCAGCGAGGTGGCTTATCTGAAAAGCACGGGCATAATCAGCGGCGGAATGATCCCGAAGATAGATTGCTGCGTTGAAGCAGTCAGACGCGGCGTTAAGAAGACCTGCATAATAGACGGACGCATACCCCACTCGATACTTATAGAACTGCTGTCGAGCGAGGGCATCGGAACTCAGTTTATATGAGAGAAATGCTATGAACGCTATTTTTACAAACGATTCGGAAATTGAAAAGGTAACGACCTTTACGGGTTTCGGTGCCGAGAAGCGCACAAGACGAAGCACGCTGGTCATCGTCGCCACGGCGGTGATGTTAGCTCTGGCGATCGTCATGGTGTTTATGATCCCCGGGGAGTACCGGGTAATTGCGGGGCTGGGAGCCGCTGTCCTTTTCGGCGGAGGCATAATCATGATGTGGAAAAAAGCTCCCGGCGGAAAGAGCGACACTCCCGCTATGTCCGGGGTCGGGCTTATCAGAACAGGCGACAGTGAAAGATTCCACTACGAATTCTATGAAAACAGCTTTTCCGTGACCAAAGACGAAAAGAAGGAGTACGAATACTCCTCCGTGGTCTCGGTAAGAGATATCGGCGGGGCCTTTCAGATAAAGACCGCCGAAGCAAGCTACACCGTTAAGAAATCGGGCTTTTCCGGCGACGGAGCCAAAGAGTTCAAGCCGTTTATGGAAAGCCGCGGCATAACTGTCAAGTAAATGATAAAGAAGGAATGTAAAATGAACGGCACTATCGAAAAATTCAACCGTCACGTCGTACACAGCTACGGCAGATACGATCTCGTACTGGACTCGGGCAAATCCCGCACCGCCGTGGATGACGGCGGCAAGGAGTACATCGACTTCGGCTCCGGCATCGGGACGAACTCCCTGGGCTACTGCGACGAAAAATGGGTGGAGGCGGTCTGCGCTCAGGCTCACGCTATCCAGCACACCTCAAACTACTACTACACCAAGGTCCAGGCGGACTTCGCCGCAAAGCTCTGTGAGCTGACGGGCTACAGCAAGATGTTTTTCGGCAACTCCGGCGCCGAGGCCAACGAATGCGCTATCAAGATCGCAAGAAAATACAGCTTTGACAAATACGGCAAGGATGCTCAGCGCTGGGTAATCATCACGCTGGTGAACTCCTTCCACGGAAGGACTATCGCCACCCTTTCCGCCACGGGACAGGATGTCTTCCACAACTACTTCTTCCCCTTCGTTGAGGGCTTTGTCAACGCCGAAGCCAACAACATCGACGATCTGAAAGCCAAGCTCAAGGAAAACGAAGGCCGTGTCTGCGCGGTTATGTTTGAATGCATCCAGGGCGAGGGCGGAGTTATCGCTCTTGACAAGGAATTCGTCAAGGCCGCCGCGGAGGAATGCGAAAAGAACGACATCCTGCTTATCTGCGACGAGGTGCAGACAGGCGTGGGAAGGACAGGTAAATTCCTTGCCTGTGAGCATTACGGAGTCAAGCCGAATATCGTTACCCTTGCAAAAGGTCTGGCGGGAGGCATCCCCATTGGCGTATGCCTCACCGACGAAAAAACCTGCGAGGTCCTCACTCCCGGAACTCACGGCTCCACCTTCGGAGGCAACCCCATCGCCTGCGCCGGCGGACTGGCGGTACTTGACAGAGTGTCAAGCGAGGGTTTCCTTGAAGGCATTGACGCCAAGGCGGCTTATTTCAGAGAAAAGCTGTCGGAGATCGGAGAAGTTGAAGGCGTTGACGGCATCGGTCTGATGATAGGCGTAAGGTTAAAGACCAAGGATGCTCACGACGTGGCAAAGGCCTGTCTTGATAGCGGACTGCTTATCCTCACGGCTAAGGAAAAGCTCAGGTTCCTGCCGCCGCTGACCATTACAAAGGAAGAGATCGACAAGGGCATCGCAATACTCAGAAGCGTACTTGAACAATAAGAATAACGGAGGAAAACACTATGAAGCATTTACTCAAACTGCTGGACCTTTCCAAGGAGGAGATAATCGACATCCTCAATCTGGCGGATCAGCTCAAATACGAAAACAAGAACGGCATCGAGCATCATCTGCTCAAGGGCAAGACTCTGGGAATGATCTTCCAGAAGTCCTCGACGCGGACCCGCGTCAGCTTTGAGACGGGTATGTATCAGCTGGGAGGCCAGGCGCTGTTCCTTTCCAACCGCGATCTGCAGATCGGACGGGGCGAGCCTGTGCAGGACACTGCCCGCGTACTCAGCCGCTACATTGACGGCATTATGATCCGCACCTTCGAGCAGAAGGAAGTGGAGGACCTGGCAAATTACGGCTCTATCCCGATAATCAACGGTCTGACTGACTTCTGCCACCCCTGTCAGGTGCTGGCGGACCTTATGACTATCCGCGAATACAAGGGACGTTTCGACGGACTGAAGATGTGCTACATCGGCGACGGCAACAATATGGCAAACTCGCTGATCGTAGGCGGACTCAAAGTGGGCATGAAGGTTTCCGTCGCCTGCCCCGAGGATTACCGTCCCGATGCGGCGGTGCTTGAATTTGCCAAGCAGTACGGCGATATGTTCTTTATGACCGACAAGCCCATCGAAGCCGCAAAGGGCGCGGATGTACTTTTTACCGACGTATGGACCTCCATGGGCGAAGAGGCGGAGACCGAAAAGCGCAAGGTGGCTTTCGCGGGCTATCAGATCAACGACGAGATCATGGCTGCCGCCAACGAGGGAGCTATGGTACAGCACTGTCTGCCCGCTCACCGCGAGGAGGAGATCACCGAGAAGGTCTTTGAAGCTCACGCAAACGAGATCTTTGACGAGGCTGAGAACCGTCTCCACGCGCAGAAGGCTGTTATGGTCAAGGTAATGGGAGAAAACTGAGAAAGCATTTCAGTCGGGAGATGATCTTATGGAACAGTATCCCAGGCCGAGAACGATCTCGGAGCTGCTCGAATTCTGCAATTATCACAATATGCCCCTTCGGACGATGCGTTTCTTTATCGGCGAGGATCATCCCGAGCCGAGAGCCTTCGGAATTTTCCGGGCTCCCGACGGAGATTTCGTAGTCTACAAGAACAAAGACAACGGCACACGGGCTGTAAGATACAAAGGCCCTGACGAGGCCTTTGCCGTCAACGAGATCTACGAGAAGCTGAGATCCGAGGTGGAACTCAGACGCAATATGAATGGGCAGACCGGGTACAATGTCAGCCGTTCCGGCGGCTCCGGCAGAACAAGGACCGCTTCAAAGAAAAGCTCCGTTATTACCTGGATCATCACTATCTCTGTGATCGCGCTGATCGTTTTTTTCTGTGTCCTTTTAAACAGCAATGGACCCAAAAGAGGCTATTACCGCAATAACGATAACTATTACTACTACGACAGCAGCGACTGGTATTACTACAACAACGGCTGGATGCTGCTGGACGACTACGGCTGGTTAAACGACAACTATTCCGACTACTATCTGTCAAACGATTACGACAACGGCTACGCCGCCGGAGATTTCCGGCAGTCGGAATACTACAATGAAAACGACAACGACGACTACGACTGGGGCGGCGGCGACGATTACGGCGGCTGGGACGCAGGCGCTACCGACTGGGGAACAGACTGGTAACAAAGGCATAATAAAAGAGGTATTTCGCTTGATGAAATACCTCTTATTCTTTACTTCTTGTTTTTCCCCGATTCCAGCAGCCTTTTGAACATGACCTCCCGGGCTTTGCTTTCAAGCTCGTCGTTAAGAGGCTTCAAGGACACCGGGCTTCCCTGCTTGCGGGACAGGATGTATTCAAGGATGTGGTCCGCCAGCTTTGGATTCTTGGAAAGCAGCGGCCCGTGCAGATAGGTGGCGATCACGTTTTTCTCGCGGTAGCCCTCGGTCTCGGAACCGAACTTGTTGCCGTTGCCGAAGATGACCTTTCCGAAGGGAGTCTTGACATTTTCGGTCATGCCTCCGTGATTCTCAAAGCCGATGACCTTGTACTTCTTCCCGCCGATGTCCGTTTCGATGACGATGTTGCCGATACAGCGCTCCCGCTTGTTGGTGGATGCCACGGTATAGTAATCAAACAGTCCCAGCCCGGGGATCTTCTTGCCGTTGGAATCCTTGTAATACTTTCCCATAAGCTGGTAGCCGCCGCAGATCATCAGCATAAAGACACCGCTCTTGTAGGCCCGAAGGATCTTGTCCTTGCAGGAGAGAAGGTCCTCGGCGAGAAGCTGCTGCTCAAAGTCCGCACCGCCGCCGAGATAGATAAGGTCGTAGGACTCAAAGTCGGTCTTGGCGCCGTCGCCTATGGTGTAGGATGTTTTTTCAAAGCCGTGTCCCCGCATTTTCAGACGGTAGGAAAGCAGCTCCATATTGCCGCTGTCGCCGTAGAGATCAAGCATATTGGGGTACATATGAAGGACCTTAACTGTCATTTCGCTTAGCCTCCCCGTTCAGAAATCTTTTCAGCGCACTGCGGGTGGGCTGAACGGCGGTATAATTTGCCACGGCAAACTTACGGCCCTTGGTGGAAAACAGCTCCTTCACCGCATCGTCCAGGTCGGGACGGACCACGATCTTTTCGGCGGGATAGCCCGAACATTTGATGCGCACCGCGATGTCGTAGGCGCGTCTCCCGCTGGTAACGACGCGGGTGACGTTATTGAAGATGCTGAAATTTATATCCCATATCCAGGAAACATCGTGTCCGTCGGCAAGGTTATCGTTGAGGACAAAGAGCATTTCTTTATTATCCTCGCACTCGTTTATCATACGGACGGTCATATTGGCGCCCACGGGGTTCTTTGCAAGGTTGAGGGTAAGCACCGAGCCCTTGTACTCGAATTTCTCCATACGGCCGTTGTTGACCTCAAAGCCCTTGAACACCTTGCGGACTGTCTTTTTGTCAATCCCGTAGAGTTTAGCGGCGGCGTATACGGCGCAGAGATTATACATATAATAGATCGTGCTTCCTGCGGTGATATACTCCTCACCTTCGGCGGTGAAGGAGGGCTTTTGCAGGTCGATGTCCGTAAACTTCACATAAGGCTTGAGTTTGCCGTAGCCGCACTTGGGGCAGGCAAAACGCCCGATATGGGAATACTGGTAATAATCGTAAGCAAGTTCGGTGCCGCAGCGGGGGCAGAATCTTCCCTCGCCTGCTTCGTGGAGAGAATCGGTAGCGTATCTGTATTTATCCACGCTGAAATATTTCACGTTGGGATTCTTGGGGTTGGCATATCCCAAACGGGCAACGTTGGGGTCGTCGCCGTTGAGGATAAGGTTTCCGCCGAAGGTCTCGCAGAACTTGCTGACTTTGAGGATAAGCGTTTCCACCTCGCCGTTGCGGTCAAGCTGGTCACGGAAGAAATTCAGCACCACAAGGGTCTCCAGCTTCAGCTTGCTGTAAACCACGGGAACGTGGGATTCGTCGGTCTCAAGGATGAGATAGTCCGCCTTGACCTTTCCGCCCATAGTGCAGTGATTCAGCAGCAGCGAAGTGATGCCGGTGTCGAGGTTGTTGCCCTCCGGGTTGGTGATGATCTTAGCGCCTGTCTGACGGAACATCTCCGCTATGAAATTAGTCACGGAGGTCTTGCCGTTGGTGCCGGTGACGGCGATTATGGGACAGTCTATCTTGAAGGCTTTGAGGGCGTTTTTGCGCATAGTGCAAAGCACCAGCCCCGGCAGGTTGCCGGCATTCTTCCCGAGAAGATGCAGCAGCCCCGAAAGTATCTTTCCTATCAGTATCGTAAAAAAGTTGATGATGAACATAAATCAAGCTCCTTGACCTTTATTCAAAGCGCCGTTTTTCCCCTTCCGCACGATCATCCCGGGGAGGGGCAGCAGGATATCCTTATACTATAATAGTACACTTTGGCCTTGTTGTCAACATTATATAGACTTAAATTTTTATTAATATATGACCGCCTTGGTTGACAATCGGGAAGAAAAGTGATATAATTTATGGTATGTATCGGACTTTGACGGTTGGCTGATGTGTGTCAGTCATACGATCACGAACATAGAAAGAGAATATGAAATGAAATTTGTTGTAATAGGCGCAGGCAAGCTCGGCGGTACGCTGTCGGCTCAGCTGGTGCAGGAGGGGCATAACGTTACCGTTATCGACAACAACGACACTGCGATCCAGAGGATGCTCAATTCTCAGGACCTTATGTGCATCGACGGCAACGGCGCCACCGCCGAAACTCAGATCGAGGCAGGCATCAAAAAAGCCGATGTGCTTATCGCCACCACCGCCCACGATGAACTGAATATGCTCTGCTGCATGGTCGCCAGAAAGCTCGGCATCGAGCGCTCGATATGCAGGGTCAGAAATCCGGAATACTACAATCAGATCGACCTTATCAAAAGCGATCTGGGGCTGGCTATGGTCATCAATCCCGAACTGGCTGCCGCCGGCGAGATCACAAGAGTGCTGATCTTCCCCGCCGCCGCAAAGGTCGAGGTCTTCGGCAAGGGAAAGGTCGAGGTGGTGGAGAACCGCCTCCCGGAGGATTCTCCCCTGGTGGGGCTTTCGCTGGCGGAGATCTACAAGAAGCTGAAGCTTCAATTTCTGATCTGCGCCGTCCAGCGGGACCAGGAGATCTTCATCCCTTCCGGTGATTTCGTGCTCCAGGCCAATGACAAGATAAATATTGCCGCATCTCACAGCGACCTTGAACGCTTCTTCAAGCAGAACGGCGCTATGAAGCTGAAAGTCAAGAACGTTATCATCGTCGGCGGAGGAAAGATCGGCTACTACCTTACTCAGCAGCTCAGCGAGCTGGGAATGCGGGTAAAACTCATCGAGAAGGACTACAAGAGATGCACCGAGCTTTGCGATCTGCTCCCCAGGGCCATCGTCATCAACGGCGACGGCACCGACCAGGACCTTCTCCTTGACGAGGGCATCACGGATGTTGATGCTTTTATCGCGCTGTCGAACATCGACGAGGAAAACATAATAATGTCGCTGTTTGCAAAGAACAATTCCAAGGCGAAGATAGTTACCAAGGTCAACCGCGAAACTTACAGCGAAATGGCTTCGATGCTGGGGCTGGATACCCTTATCTCCCCGAAGCAGCTGGCTAACGGAATGATACTTTCCTATGTCCGTTCGCTGGAGAACGCCTCTTCGGAGAGCAGGATAGAATCCCTCTACAACATCATCGGCAACAGAGTCGAGGCTATCGAGTTCAATGTCAACGAAAAGATACAGGGCCTCACGGGCACTCCGCTGCGTGAGCTCAGACTGAAGAAGAATATGCTGATCTGCGCGATAATCCGCAAGAGACAGGTGCTTATCCCCAACGGCAACGACAAGATCGACCCCGGGGATTCGGTCATAATCGTTACAAAGGAGCACCGTTTCTCCGAGTTGAAGGATATTCTCGAGTAGGTGAAAACTGGTGAATAAAAAGCTCGTATTAAATACGCTTTCAAAGATCGGTCTGATAGAAGCCGGGCTGATGATCCTGCCGCTGATGATCTCCGTTTACTACCGTGAATACGGGACGATGCGGGTGTTCATACTTGTGGCTCTGCTTACCGCAGTGCTGAACGGCGCGGTACTGTTCTTTGTCAAGCCGGCAAAGGACAAAAGCATGACCTCCCGGGACGGCATCGCTATAGCCGCGCTGGGCTGGATATTCCTGTCCTTCTTCGGATCGCTGCCCTTCTATATCAGCGGACAGATCCCGCACTTTATGGATGCGCTTTTTGAAAGCATCTCGGGATTTACCACCACGGGAGCTTCCATACTCTCCGACGTGGAGGCGCTGACAAAGGGCATGATGTTCTGGCGCTGTCTGACCCACTGGGTCGGCGGCATGGGAGTTCTGGTGCTGTTCGTGGCGCTTATCCCCTCGGACAAGAAATCCTCGTCGCTGCAGCTGATGCGTGCGGAATGCCCGGGCCCGACGGTGGAAAAGCTGGTCCCCAAGGGAAGATCCTCCGCGATGATACTTTACTTTCTCTACGGCGGACTGACCCTTATCATGATAATCTTCCTGCTTATCGGCGGGATGCCCCTTTACGACAGCGTCTGCCACGCATTCGGTACGGCGGGTACGGGAGGCTTCAACGTCAAGAACGCCGGTCTGGGATTCTATCAGTCGGCTTATCTTGAAGGCGTCGTTACCGTATTCATGATCCTCTTCGGCGTGAATTTCAACATCTACTATTTCCTGATAATGCGAAAGTTCGTGGGCATCTACAAGAACACGGAGCTGAAAGTCTACCTGGGAACGATCTTCACGGCGATAACGGTCATCGTCATCAACACGATGAACTACGGTGTTTTCCACAGCTTCTCAAAGGCTCTGCGGTACGCTTCCTTCCAAGTGGGGTCGATCATGACGTCCACCGGCTATTCCACCGCCGACTTTGACCAATGGCCGGAGCTGTCAAAGACGATACTCCTGCTGCTGATGTTTGTGGGCGCCTGCGCAGGCTCCACGGGCGGCGGCTTCAAGGTTTCGCGGGTAGTGATTCTTTTCAAGACCGCAAAGCGGAATCTGCGGAAGGCGCTGCATCCCAAATCGGTGAACGTGGTCAAGTCTGACGATAAGGCGATAGACATCGAGACGGTCCACAGCGTAAGCTGTTATCTGATAATCTACATCATGATATTCTTTGTTTCCCTGCTTCTCGTTTCGCTGAACAACTTCGATTTCGGGACCAATTTCTCCTCGGTGACGGCCTGTCTCAACAACATCGGACCGGGCATCAGCCAGGTGGGCCCGATGATGAACTACGAACCGCTGTCCGATCTGACAAAGAGCGTACTGAGCATAGATATGCTTCTGGGAAGGCTTGAATGCCTGCCGCTGCTGATGCTCGTAAGCCCCTCGATGTGGATAAAGAAACTGTACTGACACGATCATCTCTCCCCGGCCGGGGAGAGATTTTTTTGCACCGAAAAAAGAGCGCCTCACAAGAGACGCTCTTTGTTTGTTGTAAAACTGTGTTTATCCTAAAATCCCTATCACTGTGCGGGGATCCAGGACTCACCGGGATGAGCCTCTGCCCACTCGCTGTACTGAGTGCTGAGCAGGATGTTGCCGTGGTTGATAGTGATCTTCTTAACCTCGAAGTTGCCGGAGCACTGGAACAGGATCCCGCCGTAGTCGTTAGGATTGTTGCCGTTCTCGTCGGGTGTGCCGTCAGCGATGCTTGTCTCGATCGATTTGAACATCCAGTCAAGAGCTTCCTTGGTAATGGTGAAGGTTACGGTCTGAGTAGCATTGCCCCATTCCTTCCACTGATCGTTCCACTTGATGAAGCCGTCGGGCTTGGAGTACAGAGGAGCCATCTTGCTGTCGTCCTCTACCATGTAAACGTCCTCTTCCCAGAGAATGTTGCCCTTCTTATCCTTTCTTACTTCGCCGTCCTTCATCTTAGGCTTGAGCTTGTAGGTGCCGTCGGAGCCGTTCTCCATCTGAGCAAGCTCAACGCCTACGGGATACATATCAGACTTAACAAAGCCCAGTTCCTCACCGAGGTGCTTCCAGCCGTCCTCAGCGCTCATGGATGTGGGAGCGAAACCGATCTGCTCATCGCCGTTCAGGATGCCGGCCTCAAGCATTCCGAGGAAGGTATCGGACAGCTTGATCTCAACAGTAAAGGTCAGGTCAGTCCCTCTCGGAAGGGTGTGATAGTCGATGTAGCCGTCGCCGAAGCAGTTGGCCCATGCGCCGGTGTCGGGATCCTCAAGCTCGATAACGGTCTCGGTAGCGTCGGCTTTATAAGCGATGTCGGACTCTGCCTTAGACTCATCTGCCTTGCTCTCCTCGGCCTTGCTTTCCTCAGCCTTGGATTCTTCTGCCTTGCTCTCCTCGGCCTTGCTTTCCTCGGCCTTGGACTCAGCCTTGGACTCCTCAGCCTTGCTTTCCTCGGCCTTGCTTTCCTCAGCCTTAGACTCAGCGGCAGCGGCGGACGAAGCAGTATCCTTCTTGGAGCTGCTGTCGGAGCTTCCGCAGCCGGCAAATGCTGCACAAGTCAGAACAACGGCAAGTGCAGATGCGAGTAACTTCTTCATAATAATAACCTCCATAAAATCCAGTCTTTAAGACCACTAATTTACAAAATTATTATAGCACTATTCAAGGATTTAATCAATAATCATATTTAACAATTCTTCCAAATACGAATACGTTTTCGATAGAAAAAGTAACAAAACAGATATACACGCAAAAATAAGAGCCTCCCGAAGGAAGCTCTTATCAAAGCTCAAGCAGAATTATTTCTTCTTGGTAGCAACGATAGCAGCGCCAGCGAGAGCTACGCCTGCGAGAGCGATGCCTGCTGCGGCACCTGCCTTGGCATTGTCATTGCTGCCTGCGGGATTGGTGGTGTTGCCGGTGGTGTTGCCGGTGTTATTGCCGGTATTATTGCCGGTGTTGTTGCCGGTGCTTGTACCTGTGCCGGTACCTGTGCCTGTGCCTGTGCCTGTACCTGTACCTGTGGTGGAGCCGGTGTTGTCATCAGCCTTGGACTCTTCGCCGCCGTCAGCCTTGGACTCTTCGCCGCCGGCCTGGGACTCTTCGCCGCCTGCCTGGGACTCTTCGCCGCCGGCCTGGGACTCTTCATCGTCACCCTGGTAGCCTACAGGACCAACTTCAACGTCCTCGGAATACTCGATAGAGGTGATAACGATACCGTTGTTACCGGTCTGGATGTTGAAACCATCCCAGTCGTTTCTCTCTTCGCCCTCGGAAGTGGTCTCGAGAACAACATAAGGATCGTTGTAGTCGTCGTTGTAGGTGTTATCGTAGATCTTGGAAGTATCCTTCATATCAGCGATGCAGTCAGCAGTGATGGTGAAGGTGCATTCTGTGATCTCGTTATCCTCGTCATACCAGAACTGGATCCAGCCTGCCTGAGAGTCGCCGTCGCAGGTAGTATCAACCATGCCGTAGTAACAATCGTTGCCGTTGGCATCAACGTGACCGGTAACACTCTCGGAATCCTCACCAGCCTCGAGAACGTCCTTGCCCTGGAGCGGAACGCCCTTGATATACTCCTTGCCGTTCATAGTGCCGGCAGTATAGAGTGAGCAGGAACCGTTGCCGAACATGGGCTTGAAAGAGGTCAGGCCTCTGGCCATACCCTTATCGGTCCACTCAAACTTAACGGTTACGGTAACATCTCCGCCGCTGAAAGCCTTTGCGGGGATCATATTGTCCCAGCCGTAAACAGCTTCCCAGGTCTCCTTACCGTTGGTAGCCTTCTCGTTCGTAGGCGGAACATCGTTAGCGCTTACGGTAACAGCCATTGCAGCAGCCATAGCAAGTGCAGACATACCTGCAAAAATTCTTGACAGCTTCATAGAAATTCTCCTCCATAAGATTCATAATTGTTTTTTTGAATTGCGTATATCAATTCATAGTATCATTATAACACTTTCATAATCAAAAATCAAGGGGGACAGACTAAAATTATTACAATTTGCAAAAAAATCCTGCACAATTTTGTGCAGGACTTTTTGTAAGTATTTCACAACTATTATTCTTCCGTATTCTCGGCGGGCTGCTCTGCCGGCTGGCTTTGCTGCTCGGCAGGAGTCTCCTGCTGGACGGGCTGAGTAGCCTGAGTTTCGGTAGACTGAGTCGCCGTGACTTCGGGAGTAGTCTGTACGGGTGCCGGAGTTGTCACCACCGGTGCCGGAGTAGTGGCCTGAGTCTGCACTTGAGTGGTGGTAGTGGTTTGCGACCAGGTCTGCCTGGTGACCGTGGTGGTAGCCGTTGTGGTGGTCACCTTCGGCATTTTCAGATCGGAGACCTCACCGAGGGTGATGACGCCCCAAAGGCCGTCCACGTTGACCCAGGCTCTTCCGCTCTGGATAGGCCGCACCTGCGTGAAGGAGCCCATAGGTATCAGCAGGCTGCCGTCCTTGGTATAGTAGCCGCCGCCCTTTTCGTTCTGCACCGCTACGAAGCCCTCGCTGAACAGGTTCGGATGCGAACGTTCCTCGCTGTTGGCGGCGTTGTTGGTATACGCCGAAGGCATATCGTAGAATTTCAGATCAATCACCTTTTTGCCGGACTCGTCGAAATATCCCCAAAGGCCGTTCTGCTTGAGGGCTATCAGCGTTTCCGAAGGGTCTCCGTAGGAAGTAACGTAGCAGTCGTCGTAATCGAAGCCGGTTATCAAGCCCTCGTTATCCGCGAGAGCGTAGGCGTCGGATTTGATATTTGAGACGAAATACTCCCCGTCTATCTCCCCGATGTCCGCCTTGCAGACGGCGACGGTATCGTCACTGTCAAAGGCCTTGACTTTCCCCTCCTGATCCAGATAAAAGATCTTGTTCTCGCTGTCGGACCAGTAATAGGCTCTTATCTTTGCAGGCTGGATGTCCGTGACCTCCTCCCGGCGTCTGAGATAATCGTCAAGGTAGCAGATCTTCGTGCCGCCGTCCTCGGTGGGTGAGGAAAGGATGATCTGTCCGGTGGGCATCATATAATAATTCTGGAACTCGGGGTACACGACCATATTGCCGTTAAGGTCAATAAAGCCGAACTTCCCGTCCTCGCTGATTATCGAGGTGTAGAGATATGCCTTGTACTTGATGTTGGACATATCGAACAGGCTGCAGTCGGGAGTGATGATATTATCGCAGGTAACGCTGGGCTTCAAGGCCCACCTGTAATTGATGACCTCTTCCTTCTGCTGCACGGGAGCGGAATAAAGCGTTTCTTCGTAATCAATATCCTTGCCGGAGCCTGTGGCCTGCTCTCCGGGGAGTGTGCATCCTCCGAGGATCAAACACGAGGCTGCTGCCAGCGCAAGGGTCTTCAGCGTTTTATTCATATTTCTTCCTTTCGGTGTCTCTTGTCCGTCCGTCTGTTGTGCGCTTACAAAATATTGCCGTCGATGCAGTCGAGCAGTATGGTGAAGGGACCGTCGTTTTCAAGGTCCACTTTCATCTCGGCGCCGAATACGCCGTGCTCCATCTTGCCGGTGATGCGTTCTCCGAGGGCTTTGAGGAAATACTCGTAGAGCCTGTTGGCTTCATCGGGAGCGCCTGCTTTGATAAAGCTGGGGCGGTTTCCCTTATGGCAGTCGGCCAGCAGAGTGAACTGCGACACCACCAAAGCGTCTCCGCCGACATCGTCAATGGAAAGATTGGTCTTGCCCTCGCTGTCCTCAAAGATACGCAGCTTGGAGATCTTCTCTGCGAGGCGGTCGCATTCTCTTTCGCTGTCGCCGTCGGCGGCGCCGAAGAGTATCATCAGACCCTTTTCTATCTTTCCTGTCAGCACGCCGTCGGCTGTTACCGAAGCGTGTGTTACTCTTTGTATTACCGCCTTCATCAGAACACCCTTATCCTGTACTCAAACGTGAAGCTGCATCCCTGTTCCAGTCTGACAGCGTGGGGCTTGCTTTCGATATCCTCAAAGGCATCGTCCTCGTAGACAGGCACGGAGGTCCAGGGTTCGAGGCAGACGAAGGCTGCCCTGTCGTCCCCTGTGGGAGACCACACCGAGATGCATCCGCAGCTTTCGTTCCAACTGAGAGTGACTCCCCTGCTGCTCTTATCGCTTTTGAGGGAAATGCTCCTTGAAGCGGGAGCGTCCTTCATGATAACGTCGTTGTCAAAGAGGGCTCTTGTCATGGGGAGCCTGTTTTCGTTTTCAAGGATAGTCCTGGTGCCGTTCCAAACCTGGATGACAGTTTCGGGCTTTTCGTATTCCACATAGTAGTCCTCGAAGGAAAGCCCTTCCTCCAGGGGACAGTTGAATGCAGGATGCCCGCCGAGGTAGAAAAACATAGGCCCGCTGCCGGTGTTGGTGACGGTATTGGCAACGCAGAGAGTATCGTCCCTGTCCTTGTCAAATGAATATGTAACATCCAGCCGGAAATCGTAGGGGAACAGCTTTTTGGTACTCTCGTCGGAAGTGAGGAAAAAGCTGAGGGAACTGTCGCTGTTTCCGGCGGGAGCGAACTCGCTGTCACGGGCGAAGCCGTGATTCGAGGGCATAACATACTCCCTTCCCCCGGCTTTGTATTTCTTATCCTTCGGGGAGCAGATAAAGGGGAACAGCACCGGCGCATAGCGCTTCCAGGCATCTCCGCACTGCCAGAGATACTCGGTCTCACCGAGTCGGACCGAATGTAGCTCAGCGCCGTGAGTATCGGCGGAGACAGTCATTTTTCCGTTGGTCATGGAGAAAAGCATCAGCAGGACCTCCTTAGTAAAAATCAAGAGGTAAGAGGCATTTCGGCTTCCTCTTACCTCCCGGCATCAGTTCTTCTTATCGTTTTTCTCGAGCTTCTTGGGCTTCTCGCCGTAGCTGTAGGCATAGCCGTAATCGTCGCCGTAGCCGTACTTACGGCTGTAACGGCTGTACTTATAGCCTCTCTTATAGCTGCTCTTGCCGAGGGTCTGTACCTGTCCGAGGATAGCACCCAGGACATAGCCGTCGGCAAACTTGATAGCGTTGAGAGCGTCCTCAAAAGCATCGTTGGGTGTTCCGCCCTGACGGACTACCAGACATACGCCGGCAATATACGGCAGCATATTCAGTGTATCCGAAACGATGTTTATGGGCGGGGTGTCGATGATGATATAGTCGTAATACTCCGACAGCTTTTCCAGCAGGACTTTCATATTCTCGCTGCCCAGCATCTCCGAAGGGTTGGGAGGGATAGGTCCGCTGGTGATAACATCAAGGCCGTCGGTGACCTGAGAATTGAGCACCTCTCTGAAGGAATCAATGCCGCCCAGCAGGGTCGAGAGGCCCAGCTTGTTCTGAAGGCCGAAGGTCTTGTGGGCAACAGGCTTACGAAGGTCGGCGTCAATGTAAAGCACCCTGGAATCGGTCTGAGCAAAAGTCAGAGCCAGGTTTGCGGAAATGGTGGATTTACCCTCTGAAGGCAGTGCGGAAGAAACCGCGAATATTTTGCTGTTTCTTGTGGAAAGAGCAAACATTATATTTGTTCTGAGAGCCTTGAAGGCTTCGGTGACGGCAAAGGGAAAGTCCTTGTCAAGCATGGTCATTCGCTTTGCTGTCTTTGAATTCTCGCCTTTCTTCTTAATACTCATACTTTGAAGCCTCCTTGTCATCCATTTCAAGATCGGGGATCTCACCAAGTACAGGTATCGAGAACTTGTTCTTGATATCCTCGGAGCTGTTGATGCAGTTATCAAAGAGCTTGAGGATAATTACGATAGCCGCGGCGATAACGAAACCGATAAGCGCACCGATAACGGTATAGCGCTTTACGCTGGGACCGGATGCGGAAAGAGGAACTTTTGCTTCGCCGATAGTTTCAACGGAACCCGCTTTAGTGACCTGCATCAGAAGGTCCTTGGCATAGAGGGCGATGTCGTTGCAGATATCGGCGGAAAGCTGAGGATCTCTTGTCGTGGCCGTGATCTTGATGACCTCGGTATTGTTAACGGCGGAAGCGGAAACAAGGCTTCTTATCTGAGCGGCGGGAATATACTCTTTTCCGTTATCGTCCTTCTTGATGGTGAAGAAGGGCTTCATCTGATCCGCGCCGTAGGCCTGAAGGAGCATTTCCGAGACCTTATCGTACATAACGTCGTCGCTAAGGATAACGATATAGGTGGAAGCAAGGCTCTTGGCCGCACTCAGGTCAGAGGCAGTGGCAGTGGAACTCGTTTCGGAAGAGTTCTTCACATAGATCGACACCGACGAGGAATACTGCAGCGGGAGCCAGAATTTAGCATAAGCGAACATCAGTCCTCCGCCGACGATAGTAAGCAGGATGATGAATTTTATTCTGGACAAAAGCAGGAATAGTATTTCTGCAAGGTTTATCTCTTGTTCCTGGTTTTCCATTTGATCTACCCTTTCAACATATAAATACGGGCTTCTAAAAGAAAGTTCTTAAAAGCACTCCGTTTTTTATTATATACTATTTTTGTTTATTTGTCAATGGTAAAATTAACTATCCCGATAAAATATCAGCCAAAAAAAGCGGCGTATTTTCGCGTTTTTTTAATCTAAAATGCTAAACGGTGGTACTTTTGCTCTCTCCGAGAAGCGCAAGGGCATTTCGGAAGAATATCTTTTCCTTTTCGTCGTCCGTCAGAGGGAGGGCGTCTATCTTCCTGAACATCAGCTCTGCGCTCTGCCAGGGGCAGTCGCTGGCGAACAGGACCCTGTCCGCGCCGTGCTTTCTAATCATTTTCAGCATCAGCTCGTCGGGGACGTACAGCGAGTAGGCAGTATCTATGTAGACCTCGCCGTCCAGCCCGCAGATATGATCCAATGACTCCTGCCAGTATTCGTTGCCGCCCATATGGGCCAGGATGATCCTGAGCTTCGGGTGGCGCTTTATCATTTCGGAGGCGGGCTCCGGCATACAGTAGGTTACCTCCGGCGAGATCGGGTCAAGGCCGGCGTGGACCGTAACGGGCAGACCGATGCATTCCAGCTCCGAAAACATCGGGTCAAGGCGGGGCTCGTTTATGAAAAAGCCCTGGTACTCGGGATGGAGCTTGAAGCCGTGAAGGCCCATTTCCTTTACGCGGTGCATTTCCTCGAAGAGGTCCTCGGAATCGGGGTGGACCGTCCCGAAGGATATGACTCTTCCGCCGTCATTTTCGGCGGCCCAGTCGTTTATTATCCTTTGCTGGGAGGGCTTGGTGGCAATGGGGAGGAGCACTCCCCTGTCAACGCCCCAGCGGTCGAAGCACTGAAGCGCGGAGGACAGTCTTCCGTCGGTAAAAGCAGGTACTCCGCAGGTAGCGGTCAGCTTTTCCATAGCCCTAACGGCGATCTTGTCGGTAAAGGCGTGAAAATGAAAATCAATAAGCATAGGGTCTCTTATCCTTTCAGCGATATGATAGGCAAAATATATTGTACCACGATCCGGCAAAAATTTCAATGCTTTTTTGTGACGGCGTTTTTTTGCCAACTGTCAACTGTCAATTTAACTATTAATGTCAATTTATTTATAAAAGTTCACAGTTTCCTATTGAATTCATACCCCCCGAAGTGGTAAAATTGTATATAAGAGGCAGCGTGTGCCTTTGACAGTTGAGATGTATCAACGGCAAAGGCAACTCCGCACGACCCGCGGCTAACGCCTCTGCACGTCATCTGCTTGCACTTTTTCCGTCATAGCGCACAAATTCTCCTTGCCTTGCGTCAGCAAGGCTGCGTCAAATTTATGCACTCTGACGAAAAAATTGACTGTGCATCTGACGCACAGGGGTTGTGCTGTGTTGCCTAAATCAATTGCGAAAGGAATATTGTTACTTATGGCTGAAAAAACATCTGCCGCCGAGGCGCTGAACGCCAAGAGACTCAGGAAATCAAGCAACAAGAAAAAAATCATAATACTTGTGTGCGTACTGCTTGCCGCTGTGCTGGTCATTTCTATCATTACTTCGATAGATGTGGTCAACAACAGCAAAAAGGAGAAAGCCAAGGCTATCGTGGCCCAGGTGGATATCAACTCCACCTTTAAGGAAGCCGAGTTTTCGGATAACGACGACTGGGATTCCGACGGCATCGCCAACGGAAGCGAGGGCAAGGGCGGTACCAATCTCCAGAACGAGGATACCGACGGCGACGGGCTCTCCGACGGCGACGAGATAGCTCTCGGCACCGACCCTCTCCAGCCCGATACCGACAAGGACGGTATGCTGGACGGCTACGAGGTCATGGCAGGGACAGATCCCCAAAAAGCCAAATCCGACGGAAAGACCGACGACTCTCAGAGAGAGGTCACGATAAAGCGCACCGTGGGCGAAATGACGGCAAAAGTCACCGGCAACCCCAATATCGCCGATCTGACTATCGAAGAACTCCGGCTGATGAGCATAAGCTCCAACTCGGGTCTGCTGTCCAAGGCCTATGACGTCTACACTGATTTCTCCTTCAAGGACCTTACGCTGACATTCAAGATCGACACCGAAGCTCTTGACAAGCTGGGCGCGAAGGCCGAGGACGTTTCGGTGCTGGAATTCAACAGCAGTGACCGCTCTTACAGCAAGGTCAGCTCCAAAGTTGACAGCTCCGCGAAGACTGTCACCGCAAAGGTGGAGAAGCTCGGCACCTACATCATCGGCGTTGAAAAGATCGCCAATGAGGAGCCCAGCTCGCAGATCGCGTTCCTCATCGACAACTCCGGCTCCATGTATGCCGACTTCAACGGCTACGACGTTGATTTCAAGCGTATAGATTTTGCTAACGACCTTATGGATAAGCTCGAAGGTGACTACTCTTTTATGATCTCCAAGTTCACGGGAGATTATACCAAGCTCGTTGACTTCACCGGGGACAAGAGCGAACTGAAAAAAGCGCTGGAAAGCATCCGCACAGACAGCGAGAACTTCAACGGCACCCACAGCCAGCACGCGCTTGAAAGCTGCATCGCAGAATTTACGGTTGACCGCTCCAGGAAGCTGAGAAACGTTATCGTTTTCCTCACCGACGGCGAATCCGACGAGGAAAACGGCAAGACCCTGGATCAGCTCGTTGCTCTGGCCGAGGAAAAAGATATTACGATAATGACTGTCGGTCTCGGAAGAGATATCGACAGAAGCTGGCTCCAGCAGCTGGCGGCAGGCACCAGCGGAAAATACTACTCCGCCGCCGACGCAGAAGCTCTCACAGACGTTTACAAGCAGATACAGACCACCTTTGATTTCGACATAATCAACTACGACAACAACGATGATAAGATCGAAGGATATTCCCTCTACAACACCGGCTTCAAGCCGGAGGTCAACGGATTCTCCTTCAAGAATTTCCGCACCACCTCCGCTTCCGGCGTGGACTTCGGTATGGCCGTCTTTGCGAGAGACTGGTATCTCGGGAACATCAAGACAAAGCTGGGCACCATAAAGCCCACCGAGGAGAGCAAACTGAAATACGACTCGGCAGGCTATGATATCTCCGGCACCAAGCTGGAGGAGATGTATACCAAGCGCGAACCGCTTATCAGCGTGCTTCCCACCGCCTTTGCGGGCGACTTCAACGATGCTAAAAACTACCTTGACTTCTCCAGCAGCGGCACCGTTCTAAAGGTCAAGTCGGATATGCTGACGAAGGCCGAAAATTCCGGCTGGAAGCCCCAGGAGTATCCGATGAAGGGCTCGTCCATCGAATGGAACAGCGTTGAGCTGCTCTGCCTTGACGTGGCAGGCTCCTTCGGGAACATTTCCAACACCTACTCCGACTGGGAGGCTCAGCTCTTCTCGGCGCTGCACACTCTCAACGCTCTCCAGTGGAGCGACAAGGAATACGAGTTCAACCTCACGAGCGGCGACGAAGGCTTTGACAGGCTCAAGAGGCTCTTAGCCGAGGGATGCCCCGTCGTCACCACCATTGACGACTCCCACACCGTTAACGCTATCGGTCTTATCCAGGATTCCTCCGTTCACCGCCAGTACATCCTTCAGGTCTATGACAGCAGCTATCCCGGAAAGACCAAGGAGATCTACATCAAACGTTCGCCCATTGCAAAGTGCAAGATCAGCAACGGCAAGGCCGAAGTCGATTCCACTCACTTTGAGTATTCGACGACATACGAAGGCAAGCAGGTAGGCCTCAGCTTCTCCGAAGTGCTTTACTGATAAAGCAAAACGAATCAACAAAAAATGCCGCACCCGTAACGGATGCGGCATTTATTATTCGGTTCAGAACATTTTGAACATAATGTTGTTGAGAATGCTTTCCAGCATTTCCTGACGTCCGGAGGAGAGGGAATCTGTTACCTCGCCCTTTTCAAGAGCATACTTTTCAAGGTCTTCCATGGTGACCTTGCCGTCGATGATGTCCTTGCCGATGCCGGTCTTCCAGGAGGCGTATCTGTCCTCAACGAACTTATCCAGTCTGCCGTCCTCAATGACCTTGACTGCGATCCTGAGTCCGAGAGCGAAGGCGTCCATACCTGCGATGTAGCTGTAGAAGATATCCTCCTTGGTGTAGCTGCCGCGGCGGGCCTTGGCATCGAAGTTCAGACCGCCGTTGGTAAAGCCACCTGCCTTGAGGACCTCATACATACAAAGAGCAGCCTCGTAAACATTGGTGGGGAACTGGTCGGTATCCCAGCCCAGCAGCATATCTCCCTGGTTGGCGTCAATGGAGCCGAAGAAGCCGTTGTCTCTCGCAACGCGCAGCTCGTGCTGGAAGGTATGCTGAGCAAGTGTGGCGTGGTTGGCCTCAATGTTCATTTTGAAGTCCTTGTCAAGGCCGTACTTGCGGAGGAAGCCGATAACGGTAGCGGTATCGAAGTCATACTGGTGCTTTGTGGGCTCCTTGGGCTTGGGCTCGATGTAGAAGTCACCCTTATAGCCCTTGCTTCTTGCGTAGTCAACGGCAAGTCTCATAAGTCTTGCCATATTGTCGAGCTCAAGGCCCATATCGGTGT
The DNA here is from genome assembly GCA_900104495.1 of Ruminococcaceae bacterium FB2012. Taxonomy (GTDB): domain Bacteria; phylum Bacillota; class Clostridia; order Oscillospirales; family Ruminococcaceae; genus FB2012. The sequence goes on from FMXS01000014.1 coordinate 35,579, forward strand.
TCAGCAGGGTCTCGTAGCCCTCGCGGCCGCCCCAGAAAACATAGCCCATACCGCCCAGCTTGATAGTGGAGTCGATAGCCTTCTTGATCTGAGCGGCGGCATAAGCGAACACATCTGCGGAAGGAGATGTGCCTGCGCCGTGCATATATCTGGGATGATCGAAGCACTTGGCTGTGCCCCAAAGCAGCTTCTTGGAAGGATCGGCCTTCATCTTTTCAGCCACATAGTCAACGATCTCGTCAAACTTTTCGTTGGTCTCGGCAAGGGTGCCGTACTCGGGCGAAAGGTCACGGTCGTGATAGCAGAAATAGTCGATGGACAGCTTGTCCATGATCTCGAAAGCGGCATCCACCTTAGCCTTGGCTCTGGCCTCGGGAGCGGTCTCGCCCCAGCTCTTATCGGCAGTGCCTACGCCGAACATATCGGTGCCGTCGCCGCCCATGGTGTGCCACCAGGAAAGAGCGAATTTCAGCTGCTCGCGCATGGTCTTTCCGCCGACTACCTCTTCGGGATTATAGTATTTGAACGCCAGCGGGTTGGTGGAATCGGGTCCCTCGTAAGGGATCTTGGGGATGCTTGCAAAAAACTCAGCCATGATAATTACCTCCGTTATATCTGTTTTTACGCACAAAAAACGTCCGCATAAAAACGTTTACAATATAATGATACACCAAAGAAGCCCTGCTTGTCAATATAAATTTTATACGATTATATAAATATATGCTCTGTTTCGGTTATCAGGCGCTTTTGAGGGTGCAGACCACAAGGTGGAAGGAGTCCAGCCAGCGGAGAGTCCAGCCGCTGTTGCCCACGCCTCTGCTGACGATCATAGCGCTGTTGCCGTTATTGTATCTTCCGGAGGTATACTTCGGGAAGAAGCCTTGTCCCGGGGCGTAGATGCCGCCGATGAAAGGCAGGCCGATGAGTCCGCCGTGGGCGTGTCCGCTGAACACGAGGTCGGCTGTGGAGTTCTTCTCCGAGGTCTTTTTCACGATCTCGTCAAAGTCCTCGGGATAGTGATGCAGCCAGATAACGAACCTCTGATTTGGGGGAAGAGTGCGCATAAGCTCGGCTGCTCTGCCGGCGTCGGGCTCGGTATCCGTTCCGGCGATAAGTATTTTGCTGCCGTTACGCTCGATAGTGGTATAGTCGTTTTCAAGCACGGTTATCTTATTCTTCTCGCAGCACTTGCGCATCTTGTCGAGGTCGCCCTGGCTGAGGTCGAAGTCGTGGTTGCCCCACACGAGATAGCAGGGAGCGATCTTTGACACCTTTTCAAGGAAGCTGTCGGCAGCGTCGATGTCCGTCTTGATAGAATCGGCGATGTCGCCCGTCAAGAAAATATAGTCCGGGAGTTCTTCCCTTATCTTCTTTACGAGCCTGTCTTCATATCCGCCGCCGTGGTTGTGGTAATCCGACACATGAACTATCCTCACGCCGTTGAAGGCTTTTGGAATGTCACGGTTAAGAAACTCGATCTCTTCCACCTGGATATAGAGATTCGATCTGAAAAACTCGCCCACTATAAGCAGCAGGATCAGACCTATTATCAGAAGCACTCTGCGTCTTCTTGTGTGGCGCTTCTCTCCGCTCAGTCCGCCGGGATTGAGCTCACTTCCGTACAAGCTTTTTTCTGTATTCAAGGTACGCCTCCAAAATCACTGTCGCGGCAACGGTATCCACCACTGCCTTACGTTTCTTTCCGCGGACATTAGTTTCGTTGAGGATATTGTGGGCCGAAACTGTGGTCGAACGTTCGTCCCACATATTGACCGGGATCTCGGTCAGCTGAGAGAGCATTTCCGCGAAGGCCTCGCACTTCTCGGCCCGCGGGCCCTTTGAGCCGTTCATATTCAGCGGAAGCCCGACGATTATCTCCCCAACTTCGTACTGCTCCGCCATATGCGCCACCTTCATTGCAAGGAGCTGTGCATTGCGTTCCTCTATGGTGCCGATAGGTGAAGCGAGGAACTCCGTCCGGTCGCAGACCGCAAGTCCCGTGCGGGCGTCGCCGTAATCCACCGCCATTATTTTCATCCCGTTATTCTCCTTCCGAGCCAATTTAAACCTATGAAAAATTATACCACAGCCGTCCTTCAATGTCAACAAAAATAGGCGCAAAAAATGACGGCCTCAGAGAAGAAGCCGTCATTGCAGAATGTCAGTTTTTCAGTGAATGGAGCGGAGCGGGGATCTGTCCGCCTCGGCCGATGAATTTTGAAGGCGATTCCTTCCGCACCGGCATTACAGGGCCGCATCCGAAGAGGCCGCCCCAGTCAAGCTCCTCGCCGACTTTCCTGCCGATAGCGGGGATCACGCGGACCGCCGTGGTCTTGGTATTGACCATACCGATAGCGGCTTCATCCGCGATGATAGCGGCAATGGTATCCGCGGGAGTGTCCCCGGGAATGACTATCATATCAAGGCCGACGGAGCATACTGCGGTCATAGCCTCCAGCTTTTCGATAGAAAGCGTTCCCGCCTTGGCGGCTTCGATCATACCTGCGTCCTCAGACACCGGGATAAAGGCGCCGGACAGTCCGCCGATGCGCGAGCAGGCCATTACGCCGCCCTTCTTGACCGCATCGTTCAGCAGGGCAAGAGCCGCTGTCGTTCCGTGGGTGCCGCATCTTTCAAGGCCGATCTCCTCAAGGATATGAGCAACGGAGTCGCCCACTGCGGGAGTGGGAGCCAGCGAAAGGTCCACGATGCCGAAGGGCACGCCCAGTCTCTGAGAGGCTGTTACTCCCACCAGCTGGCCCACTCTTGTGATCTTATAGCTGATCTTCTTTATCACGTCGGAGATCTGAGTTATATCCGCGTCGGGATATTTTTTCAGAGCGGCGCGGACAACTCCGGGGCCTGAAACGCCCACGTTTATCATGCAGTCGGGCTCGCCGACGCCGTGATAGGCGCCTGCCATGAAGGGATTGTCCTCCACGGAGTTGCAGAACACCACCAGCTTAGCCGCGCCGAAGCAGGCGGAGTCCACGGTCTTTTCGGCGCACTCACGGACGATCCTTCCCATAAGGGAGCAGGCGTCGAGGTTGATGCCCGCTTTGGTGGAGCCCACATTCACCGAGGAGCATACTCTCTCGGTGCAGGCCAAAGCCTCGGGAATGGACTCGATAAGCTCTCTGTCGCCTGCGGAGAAGCCGTTCTGCACAAGTGCGGAATATCCGCCGATGAGATTAACGCCCACGGCTTTTGCGGCCGCATCCATAGCCTTTGCAAAAGGCACGGGGGAGCAGTGACAGGCCGCCGAAACGATAGCGATAGGCGTAACGGAGATACGCTTGTTGATTATCGGGATGCCGTATTCCTTTTCTATCTGCTCACCGACCTCAACGAGCCTTGCGGCCTTTTCGGTGATCTTTTTATAGACCTTTTCGCAGGCCTTGTCGATATCGGCGTCGATACAGTCCAGCAGGGATATGCCCATTGTGATAGTGCGGATATCAAGGCACTCCTCCTGTATCATGCGAATGGTCTCAAGCACGTCATAAGTATTAAGCATTTTCAGCAGTCCCTTCCGCGTCAGATATGGTGCATACAGTTGAAGATGTCCTCGTGCATGGTATGGATCTTGAGACCCATAGAATCTCCGAGGGCTGTCAGATCATCGGCCAGGGATGCGAAATCCCCGGAAAGTCCGCTGATATCCACCAGCATTATCATAGCAAAAAGCTCCTGGAGGACGCTTTGTGTGACCTCGATCACGTTCGCGTTATGCTCCGCGCATTTTGTGCTTACCTTTGCAAGAATGCCCACGGCGTCCTTGCCTATAACAGTAACTACTGCTCTCATAAAAACTACCGCCTTTCAAGGAATATATTGATATTATAACTCTTTACCGTCCTTACGTCAAGAGGGAGGACGGTGATCGGGGCCGCCCTCGGGGGGACGTCCTGCTCCGGGGCCCTGCATAGGGATGCCTGCTCTCTTCAAAGCCGCCTTCATAAACAGCGGAGTGAGGAAGAAGATCAGTACGAAGGCCACCGCGAAGCAGAGTGCCAGCGAGCTTAAAAACATAGGCGCGAAAGGCATCTTTGCGCCGTGGCCGGTGGCCTGCTTATAGGCGATAAACACCATAGTAAAGGTGATGATCGGCGTATAGATCAGGTCGGAGACGAGGGTTTCCGCCAGGCGCGTACCGATCTTTCCGGGCTGAAGGCCCAGCTTGCGGCCCAACGCATCGTTGACCTTTTTCATCGGCACCAGCAAACCTATCACCATACTGATAGCAAAGCTGACGGCGATATTGATAAGCAATGAAACGAGGAATTTCGGAACGGTATACTCCGTTTTGCCCAATGAACTCAGCAGGCCGGTCAGAGACAGGCAGAAGCTGAGGGAGAGCCCCATATACAAGCTCATTAATCTTCCGACTTTTTTCAATCAGATCAGTCCTTTCTGTTTCAATGCACATCTTTATTTTATCAAATCCGGTGCTTTTTGTCAAGCGGGGGAAGAGTTTCGGGAGTTGAGTCTTTCCAGCGCCATCTGAACGCCTGTCTTGCCTTGGTCTTCGGGGTTTAGGTCCACGTCCTTGACGTTTATCTTCCACTCGGAGCTCTCGGGGAGCATCATATAGGCGGCGTTGTGTTCCTGCCACTCAAAGGCCATGTCCTCCGGGGTGCGCCAGCTTTCCATATCCGCCCCGTGGATATGGTGCGCCGACGCAAGCGCTTCGCAGATAAGCACGATATCCGCTTTGAGGGTGATCTTGTAGGAGTCTATGATCTTCCAGTTGTCGGGGGTGTAGATCGCGGTGAAGATCTCGCCGTTATAGGTGAATGTGTAATTCGTGCCGGAGCCGTCGGTGTCATAAAGGCCGATCTCCTCCGGGGAAGTAAGGATTCCCGGCGTTTCGGCTTCACTGCTGTCGGTGACGGGGGAGGTCTCCGTCCGCTTTGAGGTGGTCGTTACAGTCGTTGTCTGCGTGGTCGCGGAGGTGGTAACAGCGGTGGTCCCGGAAGTCTGTCGGGGCCCGTCGGAGGACGCACCTATCCCGGTGCCGCATCCGGCAAGCATACAGGCCGCAAGCACAAGCACAGCTTTTTTCACCCTGTTCCCCCCTTTTTGGTTTATCCTGTTTAATTATACCATTTCGGAGCGTTAAAGTCAAGGAGCGGGACGACCCGAAGGCGGGAAAGCTCCGCAGTATCTCCGCATTTTTTCAAATATTGATGTTGATTATTCGGAAGCGGTATGGTATAATAATATTAAACTGAATAATCTGCGAAAGGATGATGAAAATGGATATCAGTGCAATTGCCGGAAAGGGCTCTCCCAAGAGCTTTATGACCCTGCACGAGGACACCTCGGTGAACTGTGCCGGGGCGCTGGAGCCCCGCGCCTATTTCATCCCCGAGGGAGCGGACGGCTCCCGGCGGAGGGAAATGCTGAACGGCGACTGGGACTTCGCTTACTTCGACAGCATCGTTGACCTGCCCGACCGCTTCACGGAGATGAAGTTTGAAAACACGATCCCGGTGCCCTCAAACTGGCAGCTCCACGGTTACGACAGGCCGATGTACTCAAACATCAACTACCCTATCCCCTTCGACCCGCCCTTTGTTCCCGACGACACCCCCGTAGGCGTATACCGCAGGAGCTACGGCTACAAGCCCGACGGCCTCCGCAGGATCATCGTCTTTGAGGGTGTGGACAGCTGTCTGTATCTTTACGTCAACGGACAGTTCGCGGGGTACACTCAGGTCTCCCACCGGATGACGGAGTTCGACATCACCGACCTGCTCCGGGAGGGGGAAAACTTCATCGTATGCGCGGTGCTGAAATGGTGCGACGGGACCTATCTCGAGGACCAGGACAAGTTCAGGCTTTCGGGCATTTTCAGAGATGTATATATGCTCTCGCGGCCCGGAAAACGGCTTGAAAACTACCGCATCACCGCCGATATGGACGGCAGTTTTGAGGTGTCTGTCAAGGGTGCGGAGGCGGAACTGAAACTCTATGACGGCGATACGCTTATCTGCTCCGGCAGAGCTTCGGAGAGTTCGCCTTTCTCCGCACGTTTGGAAAACGTCAGACTGTGGAGCGCCGAGGTGCCTTATCTGTATCGGCTCGTGATAAGCTCCGAGGGGGAAGTCATCAATGAGAACGTGGGCTTCCGCAGGACGGAGATCAATGACGGCGTGTTCCTCTTCAACGGAAAGAGGGTCAAGCTGCTGGGAGCCAACCGCCACGACAGCTACCCCGACACGGGCTACTATGCCGATGAGGCCAAAATGCGCCGGGACCTTGAACTGATGAAGGCTCACAACATCAATTCCATACGCACATCCCACTATCCCAACGCGCCAAGGTTCTATCAGCTATGCGACGAATACGGATTCTATGTCATCGACGAAGCGGATGTGGAAACTCACGGCTGCTACCCGGTATATCAAAATATGAAATTCAACCGGGAGCACGATTACTCGGGCATCGCACTGATAGCCAGCGACCCCTTGTTCCGCGAAGGCATCCTCTGGCGGGAAAGGCTTTTGGTGAGCCGTGACATCAACCGTCCCTGTGTGGTGTTCTGGTCTCTCGGTAACGAGAGCGGCTGGGGAACCAGCTTCAAGGCCGGTGCCGAGCTGGTAAAGCAGCTGGACGGCACCCGTCCCGTGCATTACGAATCAACTCACTGTCTTGACGGCACTCCAAACGACGTGCTGGATATGTGCTCGGTGATGTATCCTTCTCTCCAGGATATGAAAAACTTCCTCGGGGACGAAAAAGAGAGCCGTCCTTTGCTGCTCTGCGAATACAGCCACGCTATGGGCAACAGCTCCGGCGACATAGAGGACTACTATCAGATGTTTATGTCCGACCCGCGTTTTATCGGCGGGCTCGTGTGGGAGTGGTGCGACCACGCCTTCCCTGTCGGGACCGATGAAAACGGCGAGGTGAAATACGGCTACGGCGGAGACTTCGGCGAGCTTCACCACGACGGGAATTTCTGCTGCGACGGGCTTTGCTATCCCGACCGCAGGCCCCATACCGGGCTCAAAGAGGTCAAGCAGGTATACCGTCCGGTCAGGGTCACCCGTGGGACGGAGGGCAGCTTCGTTTTCGAGAGCAAGCTGCATTTTGCTGCCGCCGAGGAGCTTTTCTCCTGCCGTTACGAGATCACGGACATTAACGGTGTCCTTTCCGAGGGTGCGGTGGAGTATGCCCTTCCCGCCGAAGGAACGGCTGTTGTTAACATTCCCGATACGGAGAAAAAATTCGGGAACGAAACTTACATCAGATTCATCTTCACTTCCCGGAAGGACGGCAGCGAGGTCTGCTTCGACCAGCTTCTCTTAACTGAGGCAAGGCCCGCCGAAGTCAAAGTGTCGGGGGCGGCTCCGGCTATCAAGGAAACTCCCCTTTGCTTTGAAGTGACCGCCGGGGACATCACCTACCGCTTCGACCGCCGCAGAGCGGAGATCTCCGCAGTTGTGAAGGGCGGCAGGAATATGCTGGAAAGCCCCATGAGCTTCAACTTTTTCCGGGCTCCCACGGACAACGACACTATGCGCTGGGACTGGCAGAGGCTTTACATCAAGGAGTGCGTCCCGAAGGTATACTCCACGGAGATAGCCGTCAAGGAAGGCTGTGCGGTCATCAGAGCAAAGACTGCCCACGGCAGGAGCGTTTACCCGCCCTTTGCAAGAGTTGAAGCCGAATACCGCATCGACGGGGACGGAAGGCTCACCGTCACCGCCGCCCTTGACGCCGACGATCTTCACCTTGAGATACTCCCCCGCTTCGGGCTGAGGTTCTTTGTCAGCTCCGGCTTCGAGGACGTGAAGTACTACGGCTACGGTCCCGGTGAAAGCTACATCGACAAGCACCGCGCAAGCTATATGGGCAGCTTCACATCCAAAGTCTGTGAGATGTACGAGCCCTATCTGCGGCCCCAGGAGAATTCCTCACACTTTGGCACAAAGCGTCTGACCGTCAGCGGGGAAAGCGGGAGCGTCACTGTCACTTCGGATGCGGGGTTCTCCTTCAACGTCAGCGAATACACCCAAGAGGAACTGACAGACAAGGCTCACCGCTTTGAACTGGAAAAATGCGGCTCCGCCGTGATATGCACCGACTTTGCAATGGCGGGCGTTGGCTCAAATTCCTGCGGACCTATCCTCGCGGAGAAATACCGCGTCCCGCTGAAAGGGTTCAAGGGAACTATGTGCTTTGAGTTTGCATAAAGCTATATAAAAACAAAAGGCGTTCCTGTCGGACGCCTTTTTGTTATTTATCCAGTGTTACCATTGTGACGCGGGTCCCGGGGAAGTTTTCCTCAGCGTAGTGACGCATCAGATTCATTCCCTCGATGTGGTTGCTGTGGATATTGATATGCTTGGGATGCTTACCGTTTTTCTTCATCCATATCAGGATATCAAGCCCGGAGTATTTTTCGTTCAGGTCGTAATCGAGGTCAACGAAATCAAACTCACCGAAGGCGATATACAAGCTGACGCTTTCCGCGTAGGTCTGTGCGTACTCAAAACCTTTGGGCCTGTCCCGGGTATCGTCAACAAACAGTTTGAAACCCATAAAAACATCTCCCCTCAATGTATTAATTTTATCACATCGGGGCGGAGATGTCAACTGGGGTTCGCATTTTTGCACTTGACAGCCGGGCATCCCTGTGGTATAATGATAAAAGAATAAAGGGAATGATGTTCTCCCTCGGGAAACCGAAACCGCTTTTTCAAGCTGATGACTTCTGCTCTTACGCGGAAGCTGTCGGCTTTTTTGTTTGGAGGAATGGATATGCTGTTATCACTTGCGATCGTGCTGCTGGTCGGGCTGGCGGCGGGAGCTGTCTTTCAGAAACTTCATCTGCCGAAGATCATCGGGATGCTGGCGACGGGAATCATCGTCAGCCCCTATGTGCTGGACCTGCTTGACCCGAAACTGCTGGGGATCTCCTCGGAACTGCGGCAGATCGCGCTTATCATCATACTGGTGAAGGCGGGGCTTTCGCTGGACCTGTCGGACCTTAAAAAGGTGGGACGTCCCGCGGTGCTGATGTCTTTCCTGCCGGCCTGTTTTGAAATTGCGGGCTACGTCTGCTTTGCGCCTTTGCTTCTGGGGATAAACCGCACCGAAGCCGCCGTTATGGGCGCGGTGCTGAGCGCCGTTTCCCCGGCCGTGGTGGTCCCGCGAATGGTAAAGCTGATAGAAGAAAAACGGGGGACGAAAAAAAGCATCCCGCAGATGATACTTGCGGGAGCTTCCTGTGACGATGTATTCGTGATAGTTCTGTTTTCCACCTTTGTGACCATGGCTCAGGGCGGAGAGGCCAGCGCCGCCGGTCTGCTGAACATCCCGGTCTCGATAGTGCTGGGGGTACTGCTGGGCGCGGCCGCGGGAGCGGTGCTGTATCTTCTGTTTGAAACTGCCTTCCGGCGCGGGAGCAAGATACGAAACAGCACAAAATCGGTCATCATACTGGGGACGGCCTTCCTGCTGATGTCGGTGGAAACGCTGGCAAAGCCCTATGTTGCGGTCTCGGGACTGCTGGCTGTGGTGGCTATGGCCTGCGTCATCAAACTGCGTTCTGCGGGGACGGTCTCGGGGCGGCTTTCGCAGAAATTCGGCAAGCTGTGGATAGCCGCCGAGGCAATGCTCTTCGTGCTGGTGGGCGCCGCCGTGGACGTGCGCTACACCGTGGAGGCAGGAGCCTCCGCGCTGGCAATGATATTCCTCGCTTTGGCTTTCAGAGCCGTGGGAGTGTTTATCTGTATGCTCGGCACCAAGCTTGACCGCCGTGAGCGGCTGTTCTGCGTCATCGCCTATCTGCCGAAGGCGACGGTACAGGCGGCTATCGGCTCCATGCCGCTGTCGCTGGGGCTTCCCTGCGGAAAGCTGGTGCTGTCGGTGGCGGTGCTGGCGATACTTATAACCGCGCCCCTGGGGGCAATAGGCATCGACTTCACCTGCAAGCGCCTGCTAAACGACGACAGCGCGGAGTAGCGGCTCACATATACAGCTTGCCGTCGAAGAACTTCTCCTGAAAATCTATTTGCCGGAGAACGGTCTTTTCGTCAAAGCTCTCCAGGCAGTCCGAAGGAACGACTATCCATTTATCTTCGATGTCATTGAGCCGATGATACACGGCAATGACCCGTCCTTCGCAGGACGCAAGGGGCTTATCCGCGCCGAGGATGTAAACATCCTGCCAGGCGCCGTCGCCGCCGATGATGCCGTCGGCATAGCCATAATTCACGGGATAGACAAGGTTCGGGAACCTCGGATGTGCGGACCCCAAGGGCCTGTCCACGGTGCATTTTACGCTTCTCCCGATGACATCGGAATAATCGGGGACGAAAGCATCCTTCCTGGCTGCTGCTTCGATGAAATAGTGCTTCTGGTTTTTCCAGTTCCCGCCGTAATAGCAGTCGTCGATATGTCTGACGCGGAGCAGTTCAAAGCCGGAGAACAAGTCCTCGATGAGCCCGGGGTCGGCAAAGAAATGCGGTACCCCCTGTTCCGGGCCCTCGGTCTTGACGACAGTGTTTTCGTCCGTCTTCGGCAGCCCCGACTCGGCGTATGTGTAGGTCTCCTTGGAGCAAAGGGTCATGAACACGGCCCCGCCGGGCTTGAGGACACGCCTTATCTCGGACATGACCTTATACATCCCTTCGGTGTCGCAATGCCCCGCCGAATGCATGGCAAAGACGCAGTCAAAGGCATCGTTGCTGAAAGGCAGGGCCTTCATATCCGCGGTTTTGCACAGGATGTCAAGGTCATTTTCCTTAGAGGACTTTTTGACGAAATCAATAGCCTCCCCGGAAATATCAACGGCGGTGGTCTTGAAGCCGCTGCGGGCAAAAAACAGTGAGTGCCGTCCCAGACCGCAGCCCAGATCAAGGACGCTTTTTCTGCCCTCGCGCTTCCATTTGGCAGCGTAGTAGTAGCTTTCCTCACAGGGTTCGAGCCAGGTCTTTTTGTCGCTTACAACACTCCAGTCCCAGGGCTGATACTGTTCTCCCATTTACAATGCGCCTCTCTTTCCGTTATGTAAAAACCAACCTGCTGCCGTATTTCATATACAGGGACAGCAGGTTTTTTCTGAGATATGCGCGGTCTTACAGAGCCGCCAGCTTTGCGAAGGATGCTTTCAGCGCGGGATAGATCTCCCGATAGAGCTGATAGTACTTCTCGTACTCCGGCACCTTGGCGGCGTCGGGCTCCTGGATCTTATCGGTCTTGACCACGGCCTTGCAGGCCTCGGGAACGGAAGAGTATACTCCTGCGCCGGTGAGAGCCAGCAGAGCCACGCCGAGAGCCGGGCCCTCCTTGGAGGCCGCCGTCTTCACGGGGCAGTTGTAGAGGTCCGCAAGCATGGAGCGCCACAGCGGAGAGCTTCCGCCGCCGCCGCAGGCCATCATATCGGAAACGCTGATCTTCATATCGCGGAAGACCTCAACGCAGTCACGGAGGCTGTATGAAACGCCCTCCATCACCGCACGGAGCATCTCCTTCTTGGTGTGCATAGCAGAAAGCCCGAAGAACACGCCTCTTGCGTTGGGGTCAAGGTGCGGGGTGCGCTCGCCCATAAGGTAGGGCAGATAGAGCAGTCGGTTCGCGCCGACGGGGACAGTCTCGGCCTGCTTGTCCATAAGGTAGTATTCGTCCACGCCCATATATTTGGCGGTCTCTTTCTCGGAGCCGCAGAAATTATCTCTGAACCATTTGAGGGAAAGTCCCGCGCCCTGGGTCACGCCCATGACGTGCCAGCTGCCGGGAACGGCGGCGCAGCAGGTGTGGACTCTGCCCTTGGGATCAATAGAAATGTTGGATGTGTGAGCAAACACCACGCCGGAGGTGCCGATGGTCGTGAAGGCTTTGCCGTCCTCGCAGACGCCGGTGCCGATAGCGGCGGCGGCATTGTCTCCCGCACCGCCCACAACGATAGTGCCTTCGTTGAGCCCCAGTTCCTCGGCCATACACTTTGTAAGACCGCCTGTCACCTCGCAGGATTCATAGACCTTGCCCAGCCAGCTCCTGTCGATGCCGAAAGCGCTCAGCAGCTCATCGGACCACTTTCTGTTCGGGACATCCAACAGCTGCATACCCGAAGCGTCGGAGACCTCGGTGGCGTACTCGTGGGTCAGAACGAAGCGCAGGAAGTCCTTGGGCAGCAGGATGTGAGCTATCTTAGCGTAGTTCTCGGGCTCGTTGTTCTTCACCCACAGGATCTTTGCGGCGGTCCAGCCGGTGAGGGCGGGGTTGGCGGTGATCTCGATGAGTTTCTTCTCGCCGACGGTCTCTGTCATCCACTGGACTTCCTTGGCAGTACGCTGGTCGCACCAAATGATCGAGGGGCGGATAACGTTGTTGTCCTTGTCCAGCATCACGAGGCCGTGCATCTGTCCGGAAATGCCGATGCCCTTGACGTCGTCCTTTGAGACGCCGCTCTGCGCCATTACCGCCTTGATCGTGCCGATCATAGCGTTGGCCCAATCGCCGGGCATCTGCTCGGCGTAGCCGTTTTTCGGCTGATACATAGGATACTCGATAGTCTTTGAGGCGATGACGGTGCCCTTTTCGTCGAACAGGACGGTCTTGGTGCCGCTGGTGCCGCAGTCTACTCCGATTACATAAGCCATAAAACATTCTCCTTTACAATTGATGTTAATCGTTTACATTATTATACTATATTTCTCCGCAGACGTCAAGTATCTGATATGATATTTCCCGTTCACGGCTTCAAAAATCACATCCGCAGGAACAAAAAACCGCGCCCCGAAGGACGCGGTAAATTGTTTTGATGTATCAGCCCTTAACGGCACCGAGTGCGATACCACGGATGATGAACTTCGACAGGATGAGGTAAACAACAGCAACAGGCACGATAGAGATACCGATCGCAACGTAAACCGCACCGAGGTCGAGAGAAGCAAGGTCCTGGCTACGGATGATCTGAATAACGATAGGAAGTGTCTTCTTATCGGGATCATCGAGGATAAGGGCAGGAATAAAGAAGTTATTCCAGCTTGATACGAATGTGAAGATCGCCTGAACAGCGATAGCCGGCTTGAGTATCGGCAGGATCAGGGAGTTGAAGGTCCTGAACTCGCCGCTTCCGTCTATTCGCGCCGCCTCGACGATGTCAAGAGGCAGTGAGCTCTCCATATACTGCTTCATGAAGAAGAAGGTTGCGGGAGCTGCGATAGAGGGGATAACAAGGGGGATATAGCTGTTGGTGAGGCCCATGTCGGTAACCAGTCTAACGAAACCGAGGGCAGAAACCTGTGCAGGCACCATCATGATCATCAGGATGAAGGTGAACAGGAACTTTCTGAGCTTGAAGTCGTAAACGTGGATAGCATAAGCCGTAAGTGCAGAGAAATAAGTAGAAAGGAAAGCAGTCAGACCCGAAACGATAAGGCTGTTTCTGAGGGCTTTAAGCATTCTCCAGTTATTGTTGTTCATAACCGTCTTAAAGTTCTCCCAGAAGGAGCCGCCGGGAATGGGCTTGAATCCCTGGTTGATCTCAACAGACGAACGAGTCATCTGAATGATCAGCAGGAAGAAGGGGAAGAGAGCGAGGAAAGCAAAGATCGTAAGTACCGTATAGGAAATGATCCTTCTGATAAGTATATTGGTGGAGCTGCTCTTGGCTCCTACCGCATCAATTGGTGCTGCCATTACTTTCTTCCTCCTTTCTTCTTCTTTTTGGTCTTATCTCTGTCGGTAGTGAGGAAGAATATGAGCAAGCTGAGTGCAGCGGCCACAACAAACAGAATAACTGATAGTGCACCCGCCATACCGTAGTTCTTACTGAACAGGTGTTTGTTCAGATAAACAACGACTGTCATACTCGTGCTGTCTACAGCGGAACCGCCGTTCGCAACGATCTGCGGAACGTCGAACATCTGCAAACCACCGATAAGGGATGTGATAAGAACATAGAGGAGAATAGGCTTGATCAGCGGGATCGTGATCTTCCAGAAGGTCTGGGTGGGATTTGCGCCGTCGATCTGAGCGGACTCATAGAGCGACGGGTCGATACCGTTGATGGCCGCCATCAGCATGATAGTTGTATTACCGAACCACATCAGGAAGTTGATAAGTGCGATAATACCACGCTGTGTCCACACGCCCTCAAAGAAATAGATCGGCTCCGTTGAGCCTGTAATACTCTTGTAAATGCTGTTAATAGGACCGCTCTGGGAGAACAGTGTGAAGAACAACATACCCATTGCAGCAGCCATAATAACATTGGGGAGATAGAAAATGATCTTGTAGGCGCCGGTCTTCAGCTTCATTCTCAGATCTGTGAACCAAGAAGCGAACAGCAGTGAGAAGAAGATCTGGGGGATAAATCCGAGCAGCCAAATAATGAAGGTGTTGCCGAAATATTTTCCAAGTGTTACATTTTCAGAGAAAAGTTCAGAATAGTTACTTAAACCTACCCATGTAGGTCCGACCTGCTGATAACCGTTAATGAGGTAATTCTCATAGAACGAGTTCTTGAAGGTCGAGATCAGCGGGATCAGGTTAAATACTATAAAGACTGCAAAAAACGGGATCACAAAGATGTAGCCCCATTTTGCATAGCTAATGGATTTTCTACGCATCTGATCACCTACTATAGCTTTAAAGCCATTTTACCTTTCATATTATCTTTACAGCTAAAAACAGGGGACGGGTTTGATCCCGCCCCCGATTTTCAGCAAGCGTTCTATTTAGTTTTTGAAAAACCTATAGACGATTAATTATGAAGGAGTCTTGAGGTTAGGATACTTAACCTTGATAGCCTTGTAGAAGTTAGCAGTAGCAGTATCCTTGTCAACCTTACCGCTGAAGTAGTCATGGAATGCAGTCTGGAACTCCTCGTTGCAACCCTGATCGTACGGACCAGCATTGGAAGCGTCGATCTTGGGAGCAGCGTCAACGAACATAGCAATGTGGTTCTGTCCGCCGAGGAACTCAGACTTGAAGCCGTTGGACAGCTCCTTCATAGCAGTCTGGTTGTTGGTGTAGTCCTGAGTCTCCTGAGTGAGCTTCTTCATGTTAGCAGCGTCGCAGGTGAGCTTCTTCATGATGTCCTTAACGGTCTCAACGTTGTCGGTACCGTCAGCTGCGCACATCCATGTGCCGCCCCAGTAATAAGCCTGAGGACCCGGGCATACATAGAACAGATCATTGCTCTTGGCGTTGCCGGCCAGAGTGAAGTTGATGCCCCATGTAGAATAGAAGAAGCCGAATACCTTACCTTCCTTGGACTGGTCCTTGCCCCACTCTTCAGACCACAGACCGGTCTTGTTGTTGTAACCCTTGTCGGTGTACTCCTTGGTCTGGTCAACCCACTTCCAGATGTTGTCGTCGATCTGAACGTTGTAGTCAGAGTCAACCCAAGCCTTGGAAACGTTGTTGGAGAAGGTTCTGTAGCTGTCATCATAACCGGAGAGCATGAAGTAGCCTTTCTCCTTCATCTTAGCAGCAACCTCGTTGAACTTAGTCCAGTCAGAGATAGCTTCCTGTACCTTATCGGGCTCGTCGGTGCCGAGAACGTCCTTAGCGATGTCACGTCTGTAAGCGAACAGACCGGGAGTAGCCTGCCAGGAAACAGCCTCGAGGTCGCCGTTGGAGTCGGTAACGATGTCCTTGGTGTACTGATACTGATCCTTCAGATCGTCGTCGGTAAGACCAACTTCCTTAACGGGCATTACATAAGGTCCGTTAACATACTTCAGAGCGTAGTCAGCCTCGATGAGGAACATATCGATCTTCATATCGCTGCCAGCCTGAGCTGCCAGGTCGGTATCGAGCTTGTTCTGATAAGCGTTGTCCTTGTTAGGTGTGGTGAGCCACTCGATCTCAGTACCGTCCTTCAGGTACTCCTTCTCGCCAACGATGAAGTTGCCGTCCTTATCGGTCTCACCGGTCATGCCGGACTTCTCCTTGTCATACTGATCATAGTATGCACGGAGTCTGTTCTTGAACTCTTCGTTCCATGTGCAGATCCTGAGCTTCTTCTTGGAATCAGCGCTTCCCTCAGCAGTCTGAGTAATTCTGTCAGCCTTCTTCTCCTTGAGAGCTGCGCTGGAGCCGCCCTTGTTATCGCCGCCGTCAGCTGTGCTTGTGTCGGTGCTGCCGCCGCTTGCTGCTGCGCCCTTAGAGCTTGAATCGCTTCCGCCGCATCCTGCAAATACTGCTGCAGTCATAACTACTGCGAAAGTGCCGGCCAGGATCTTCTTTAACTGTGCCATAATAAATTTCCTCCTTAAATTTTGCATTTTATTCTTGTTCCGCGGACTTTCCGCGTTACTAAATGCCTAAAGCTTTTTAACGGATCCTCCTTCGAGGAACTGTCCGTCAACAGTGATGACCTCTGTAAAGGTCGTTCTTGGGTTCTCTATAAGAGAGATAAGTTGCTTCGCCGCCGTTGCACCTATTTTCGGAGTATCCTGCGAATAGGTCGTTAGCTTTGGAGACAACAGCTGTGAATAAGCTATCCCGTCGTACCCTACTGCCGAAATATCGTCCGGTACGGAAAGCCCCGCGTCTTTGATCGCATTGAGCCCACCGATGGCCGCATAGTCATCCGGCATAAAAATACAAGTCGGGATCTCCTTATTACGGAGCAGCTTTTTAGTGAGCTGATATGTGTTGTCGGGATTGCAGTAATCTCCGGTAAGAAGCCAGTCGGGTCGGATCTCGATACCTCTTGCGGTACATGCCTTCCAGAAGCCCGCGAGCCTCTTTTCGGCCACCGCCGATCTCTTTCCCTGTATGTAAGCTATCTTCTTATGCCCGCAGTCCGCAACATAATTGAGGAGCTTCTCCATGCCGCTTTCGTTATTTGAAACGACGGCGGTACGGCAGTCAAAGATGTGGTCAATTGTGACGACGGGAATGTCGCCGTTTATGACCTCAAAGACATCAGGTGTTGTGAAATCGGTGCATGCAATAACGATTCCGTCAACACTGCGGTACTTACAGTGTTCATACGTTGACATCCTGCGCCCGCCGATATCCTTGTTGCTGATGAACGTGATATCGTAGCCTGCGCGTTCTGCCTCGGTCTTGAAGCTGTTGAGCACCTTTGCGAAGAACTCATGAGTAAGTCCCCTGCCCGCCTCGTCGAGAAACATTACGCCGAGATTATACGTTCTGTTAGTCTTGAGAGCACGAGCCTGAGCATTGGGGAAGTACCCCATTTCTCTGGCTGTGCGAACGAGCCTTTCTCTGGTTGCTTCACTGACGTCCTTATGACCGTTAAGCGCCTTGCTCACTGTTGCAACCGAAACGCCGCAACGGACGGAAATGTCTTTCAATGAAACCAATGAGATTTCCGCCTTTCGGTCATTTCAATCGTTTAAGTCAGACTTAACCGCTGAAACGAACTTAGTATTTCAAACGTTTCCGTTAATAAAAATATACAATATTTCTCCCCGGATTTCAAGCACTTTTCTGTTTTTTTCTGTTCTATGTAATAAAATATGGAACTTTGAACAAATATCTTAACAGATAATTGTGCATAGTGCTCACATTTAAACGTTTTCTGTAACCAAAGTGTAACCTTTTTGCCGCTGTTATACGTCTGCTTTTACCGAAAATTTCTGCATTTTCCTGCTGATTTTTGTCGTTAATATTTAATACATATTACCTATTATTTAACAGCGTTATTGGTATATATTCAACAAACAGAAATGAAAATTTGAAAAGATTTTTTGATTTCAAACGTTTTCGTCCGTTTTTTCAGACAGTTGGACATTTTGGGTTTTCAACAGTTTTTTTCGGTTGTATTGTGCAATTATACCTGCTTACCGACAGCAAAAAGGCCGGCACATTGCTGTGCCGGCCCGTGCCGATCGTATTACCGATCAGAGTCTGGTTTCAGGATCAATCGTCCTTACGACGTTTTCTTGAAACCAGGAAGATCACAAATGCTACCACAAGTACTCCAAAGATGCCGCTTGCAGCAGCTCCTGTGTTGGGAGTCTTTCCGCCGCCGCCGTTGTTTCCGGGCTTGCTCGAATCATCGGGCTTGCTGGAATCTTCGTTCGTGCTGTCGGGTGTGGATTCGCTGTCGGGAGTCGACTCACTGTCGGGAGTTGACTCGCTGTCATCCGTACTGTCGGGATTGGAATCGCTGTCGTCAGTGCTGTCGGGAGTCGATTCGCTGTCGTCCAGACTGTCGGGATTGGAATCGCTGTCGTCAGTACTGTCGGGAGTCGATTCGCTGTCATCAAGACTGTCGGGATTGGACTCACTGTCCTGAGTGCTGTCGGGAGTAGACTCGCTGTCGCCAGTACTGTCGGGAGT
>FMXS01000014.1:54088-109357 GCA_900104495.1 Ruminococcaceae bacterium FB2012
GACTCGGATTCGCTCTCGGACTCGGATTCGCTCTGCGATTCGGATTCTTCCTCGTCGATCATTACTACCTTGTTGACCTCGGGCCTCTCAAATACGCCGTTGGAAGTTGCGGATGTATAAACCACGCCGTACTCGTCTACCTCGAAGTAGATGGATTCAGCCTGCTTATAACCCTTAGGAGCTCTCTCCTCGGTCAGCTTGTAGGTGGTGCCAACCTTGAGGCCGGTGACTGTCCACTCTTCGTCCTCGTGAGTCTCCTCGCATACTGCAAATTCATTGTTGTCGGAATCGTAAACTGTCAGCTTAGCGCCGTCGATCAGCTTGCCGCCCACATCCTGCTTACGGATAACAACGGTCTGGTCCTTGTACTTATCGACCATAACGACCTTGCCGTCCTTTGCGGGAACAAATTCGTGACCGTTATAAACGAATACGTTGTTGTCCTTGTCAGCCTTGAACCATACGGTCTCAGCCTTCTCGTAGCCGTCGGGAGCGGTGGTCTCGGTCAGCTCATAGACTGTTTCAGCCTTGAGGCCGGAAACTACCCATTCCTCGTTCTTGGAGGTCTTCTCGTTCTTGGCGATGGTTTTGCCGTCGCCATCCTTGACCTCAAGAACTGCGCCGTCGATCAGTTCGCCGCCTACGTTCTCCTTGCGGATGTTTACGGTCTTGGGAGTATAGTCATCGACCATTACAACCTTCTCAGCATCCTCAAATGTTGTGCCGTCCTTGGAAACGGTCACCTTGCCGTCCTTGTCTACCTTGAAGTAAACGGTCTCGGCCTTTACGTAACCCTCGGGAGCGGTGGTCTCGGTGAGGCTGTAAGTCTCATCGACCTTCAGACCCTTAACTACCCACTCCTCGTCCTTGGAGGTGTAGAGATTCTTAGCCACAGATGTGCCCTTGGAATCCTTGATCTCCAGAGCAGCGCCTTCGATCAGCTTGCCGCCGATGTCTTCCTTGCGGATGTTTACGGTCTTGGGAGTATAGTCATCGACCATTACTACCTTCTCAGCATCCTCAAATGATGTGCCGTTCTTGGAAACCTGTACCTTGCCGTTCTTGTCCACCTTGAAGTAAACTGTCTCGGCCTTCTCGTAGCCCTCGGGAGCAGTGGTCTCGGTCAGAGTGTAGGTCTCATCGACCTTCAGTCCGCTTACTACCCACTCATCGTCCTTGGAGGTATTCTCATTCTTGGCAACGCTTGTGCCCTTGGAATCCTTGATCTCAAGAGCTGCGCCGTCGATCAGCTTGCCGCCGATATCTTCCTTGCGGATAGATACCTGCTGAGTATCGTCAACCTGCTCATAAGCATCGACCATAACTACCTTGCCGTTCTCGGCATTCTCAAACTTGGTGCCGTCCTTGGAAACGACTACCTTGTCAACGCCGTCGATGCGGAAGTAAACGGACTCTGCCTGAACATAGCCCTTAGGAACAGTCTTCTCGGTGAGCTTGTAGATCACGCCGACCTTGAGGCCGGTAACTGTCCATTCTTCCTCGGAGGAAGTCTTGGGATTGCTTGCAACTACTGCACCGGTCGCATCTGTGATCTCCAGCTCAGCGTCGTCGATCAGCTTGCCGCCGATGTTTTCCTTGCGGATGTTAACAGTCTGCTCGTCGTAGGCATCGACCATTACGACCTTGCCTGCTGCCTTGAACTCGCCGTCCTTGGCATCGGAGACTGTTACGTTATTGTCCTTGTCGATCTTGAAGAAGACGGATTCGGACTTGACATAACCCTTAGGAGCTGTCTTCTCCTCGAGCTCGTATACCTCACCTACGGTAAGGCCGGAAACTACCCATTCTTCCTTGGAGGAAGTGCTGGGATTGTTGGCAACTACTCTGCCCGTGGAGTCCTTGACGTTCAGCTCTGCGCCGTCGATCAGCGCACCGCCGACGTCCTGCTTGCGGATGTTGACGCTTCTCTTGCTGTAATCATCGGTCATTACGACCTTGCCGTCCTTGGCGGAAGTGAACACGCCGTCCTTGGCATCGGAGACTGTAACGTTGTTGTCCTTGTCGATCTTGAAGTAGATAGATTCGGACTTGACATAACCCTCGGGAGCTGTCTTCTCTTCCAGCTCGTAGACCTCGTCTACGGTAAGGCCGGAAACTACCCATTCTTCCTTGGAGGAAGTGCTGGGATTGTTGGCAACTACTCTGCCGTTGGAATCCTTGATGTTCAGCTCTGCACCGTCGATCAGCTTGTTGCCAGTGTCTTCCTTGCGGATGTTTACGCTTCTCTTGGTGTACTTATCGGTCATAACGACCTTGTTGTCCTTAGCGGAACTGAACTGGCCGTCCTTGGAATCGGAAACTGTTACGTTACCGTCCTTGTCCACCTTGAAGTAGATGGTCTCGGCCTGCTCGTAGCCCTCGGGAGCGGTGGTCTCGGTGAGGCTGTAGGTCTCATCGACCTTGAGTCCTCTTACTACCCACTCCTCGTCCTTGGAGGTCTTCGGGTTCTTGGCAACGGATGTGCCCTTGGAATCCTTGATCTCCAGAGCCGCATTGTCGATCAGTTTGCCGCCGATGTCTTCCTTGCGGATGTTAACGGTCTTGGGAGTATAGTCATCGACCATTACTACCTTGCCGTCCTTGGCATCGCTGAATGATGTACCGTCCTCGGAAACCTGAACCTTGCCGTCCTTGTCTACCTTGAAGTAAACTGTCTCGGCCTTCTCGTAGCCGTTGGGAACGGTGGTCTCGGTGAGGGTGTAGACCTCATCGACCTTCAGTCCGTTAACTACCCACTCCTCGTCCTTGGAGGTCTTGGGGTTCTTGGCAACGGATGTGCCGGTGGAATCCTTGATCTCCAGAGCCGCATCGTCGATCAGTTTGCCGCCGATATCTTCCTTGCGGATGTTTACGGTCTTGGGAGTATAGTCATCGACCATTACTACCTTGCCGTCGGTCGCCTTGGAGAAACCGGTGTCGGCCTGCTTGGAAACCTCTACGTTATTGTCCTTGTCGATCCTGAAGTAGATCGTCTCGGCCTTCTCGTAGCCCTCGGGAGCGGTGATCTCAGTGAGGCTGTAGGTCTCACCGACCTTCAGACCCTTAACTACCCACTCATCGTCCTTGGAGGTCTTCTCGTTCTTGGCAACCAATGTGTCATTGGAATCTCTGATCTCAAGAACTGCGTTGTCGATCAGCTGACCGCCGATATCTTCCTTGCGGATGTTAACGCTTGTTGTGAGCTCAGCGTCGTTGAAGTGGAACTTGCCGCCCTCATTGGTAACGAAGCCGTTGACATCGTCGCCCTTGACGGTCTCGTTCTTGGTAACTGTTACCTTGCCGTTCTTTACCGTGAACTCGATAGTCGAGTTAACGATGGTGTAAGGCTTGGTATTCTTGGTGTTATCAACTGCGGTCTCCTTCATGGTGTACTTTCCGTCGGAGAGTGTGAACTTATTGGTCGTGCTCTCGCCGGAGATCCAGGTGATATCAGTATCGTCGCTGCCGACGCTTTTGATCTGGATCTTTGCGCCCTTGACCTCAGTTGTGCCTGCGATATCGGTCTTGGAAAGCTCAATCTCGGCCTTCTTCTCAGCGTCGTTGAAAGCGAAGGTGTTGTCACGCTTTACAACGAATCCGTTCTCGCTGTCGTTTTCAACGGTCTCGTTAACTACGTCGTAAACGACGCCTTCCTTTACCTTAAAGGAAATGGTGGAATCAATGATATTATAGGACTTGTCGTTCAGATCACTGTCGTTGTCTACTGCGGTCTCCTTCAGTGTATATGCGCCGTCAGAGAGGTAAACGCTCTTGTCGGATGTACCGGATACCCATTCAAGGGAGAAGTCCTTGTTCTTCTCGTCTGCGCCCTTGATAAGGATCTTAGCGCCCTTGACTTCGGTAGTGCCGGAGATATCGGTCTTTTCCAGTTTGATCTCGGTTTTCATCTCTGCGTCGTTGAACTGGAACTTGGCGTTGTTGCTGCCGGCAGCCTCGGTGTATTTAACATAACCCTTGGTCTGATCGTCAGCGCCTGTGCCGTCGGAAACGCCGGAAACTTCCTTGACCTTGCCGTCCTTAACGGTGAAGGTCACTACCGATGTGATAACGTGATAGGACTTATCGTTCTTGTTGTTGTTGATATCGGTCTCTTCCATGGTATACTTACCGTCGGGGAGAGAGAACTTGTTGGAAGTGCTTTCGCCGGAGATCCACTCCTTGACGAAGGTCTTGTTCTTCTCTTCTGCGCCCTTGATAGTGATCTTGGCGCCCTTGACCTCTTCCTTGCCGTTAATAGCGACCTTGGAGAGTTCGATATCGGTGAGCTTCTCAACATCGTTGAATTGGAACTTAGCCTTATCTGTACCGTTTGCCTCGGTGTATTTTACATAGCCCTTGGTCTTATCGTCTGCACCGGTACCGTCGGAAACGCCGGTAACGCTGCTGATCTTACCGTCCTTAACGGTGAACTGTACGACCGAAGTAACGATATTGTAAGACTTGTCGTTCTTAATGTTATCAACTGCGGTCTCCTTCATGGTGTAGGTGCCGTTTTTGAGAGAAACGGTCTTGTTGCTCTCGCCGGATACCCACTCCTTGGAGAAGTTGACGTCAACGCCCTCGATCAGGATCTTTGCGCCCTTGACCTCATCGGTACCTGTGATGTCGGTCTTGGAAAGCTCGATATCGGTCTTGTTGTCGTCGGTCTTTTCTGCGTCGCAAATAGTGAACTTCTTGTTGCTCTCGTCGTACTTGTAATAACCCTTGTCGGTATCTTCCTTAAGAGCATTCTGAGTGTTGTCAACTGTGATGGTGCATTCATTGGTACCGTCAACAGCTTCAACCTTGAAGTTCAGGGTGGACTCTACTACCTTATACTCAGCACCGTTGTAGGTGAAGGTATTTCCGTCAGCAGAGGTCTCTTTGAGGATGTACTCGCCGGGAGCGATCCTGAGTTTTCTCGGTGTACCGTCGGAAGTCCACTCGTGTACCGACAGGCCGGTGTCCTTGGTGAGGATCTGTAAAGAAGCGCCCACAAGTTCTTCCTTGCCTGCGATATCGGTCTTGCTTACTGTAAATGTAGTGGTGTTTCCGGGAACGCCGTCGTAAATGAAGTGCCACTCACCGCCGGTGTTGGCAACATAGCCTGCGGATACGAGCCAGCCGGAGCTTGTACCTGTGATCTTGGTAACGGAATCTGCCTTAGGGATAAGGAATATGCCCGTTGCCTTGTTGATCTCGGCATACTCAGCATTGTTGAAGTTGAATACGATCTGTCTGGTAACGTACTTGCCCAGCCAGGCGTTCTTGCCGCCGGTGAGGATGTTGTCGCTTCCGCTGGTAGAAAGACTATCGCTGGGAGAAGCGATCAGGTTGCCGTCCTTGTCGTAAACGTTAGCTGTGAACTCATCGACTCTTACAGTCTTCTTAGTGGGATCGGTATAGTTGAAGACAAGAGTCTGGCCTTCTCTCATGTCGATATGGAGGCCGCCGCTCTTTGCGAGATAATCGGCTATTTCGTCAGCATTAATATAAATAGTAGTATACTGACCGAATCCTCTTGTATCGATGTATACCTTGTCAGCGATCCTCTGAGCTGATACATTGGCGGTCTTGCCTGCCAGCTCAGCCGACATTCCCTGCATCGCGGTGATAGCGGGATCTACCACTTTCACCTTGATATCATTGGGAGTCATCGGGTTGGGAGTTACAAATCCATCAGGATGATCTGCGTCCCTGACACGGCTGAGGTCGGAAATACGCTTATAGGGATCGTCCGTGTTGAGGATCATGCCGTCCTCACAATGCTTGTCGCCTATGCAGATCTTTCCGTTCTCATCCTCAGATGCATTATTTGTGGTAAAATCATAGGACTTATAGTTATCGATGTTAACGTCGCCGATGACGTCGTTGAACGTATAATACTTGCCGACATAGATATTGCCGCCGAACTTGCCCGAGAGGTCAGGTTCAAACATTTCATTGTTGCCCTGATAGTAGTTTGTTGCAAAGTTCGTTTCATGGTGCATGATCTGCTCGAACCTGTCTGCGGTAAGACCTGTTCCGAGGCTGGGACCGAGGACATCGATAAAGGTGTAGTCGTCGGTGGAATCAGCCTTGGTGAACTTTACCTTATAAGTAAAGGAAGTCCTGTTGGAGTCCTTGTCCTCTACTGCGGTCTCGCCTTCGTACTTGACCTTGAAGGAGTTGACAACTTCGCCGTCGGCAACAGCGCCGCAGTTTTCGCCGGAGGTCATGTTCTTGACAGTAAGATCATACTTGGTCTCGCCGTCATCAGGATCTCTGCGGCCCTTTAAAATGGTAACGGTAACGCTCTCTGTGGGGCTGCCGTTGTAGCGGCCGTTTACGCCCAGGTTGTTTCCGCCGTCGCTTGTCCATAACTGAGTGGAGTCATCCTGTATGTTATAGGTGATGCTGGTACCGTCTGTGAGGATGATCTCTTTGCCGAAGTAAGTCACGCTGGTGGTGCTGTGCTGTGCAGCTACCAGTACATAAATGTTATCAGCATCCGTAAAGTTAGGAACCTTGTCAAAATTAAGCTCCAGGTCATAGTCGATGTGATACTGTGTAAAGGTAACAGTCGTTACACCGCCGTCAGTGGTGTTGTCCGGCTTGTAATTCTGGATGGCGTCGAAGGCTGTGCCTGCCGTCTTGCCGTCCTTCAGATCCTTGTAGGTGTTCAGATCGTTTTCCGACCACCATACACGCGCTGCAAAATCATGCAGCCTTGAGTTGAAGTAGAGGATGTTGTCATCGCTCTCGTTGATGTTAGTGCCGTCTGTGCCGTACTTGAAGAACTTGTCGAAGCCTACGGTGCTTGAATTCTGATGCTCGGCATCAAAACTGATAAGCCTCCAGCCGATAGGATCAGCGGTCTTCTGATCCGCGCCCTTTTCATAAACGGAGCCCAGTACATAATACTTGGCGTCTGCGTCATTTTTGATAGGCGCAGGATTGCCGTTGGCATCAAAAGACTTGACGACAACCGCTCTGCCGCAGACTGCGTTCATCTCAACGGTATCTCCGTTGCGCTCGGTTTTGGGCTCGACAACAAAGCCGTTGATAGAATCAACCGCTTCGCAGTTCACGCTGTTCTTCGCGTTGTCAACAGTCAGCTCGGTCTCGGGAGTGCTGTTTTTCAGCAGTATGCCCTCGATCAGCTTGGTCTTGGGATATGCGGTCCAGGTATAGTTGTACTGGGAATCGGTCACAAGACCCTGGAAATCGGTCTCCCATTCGCTCTGCCAGGAACCGTCACCCCAGTAAGGACCTATCTTGACCAGCTTGTAATAGTCACGGTCCTTGTGATCGGGGAATGTCCAATCCCATTCGTCGCCCGAAGCCCTTGAAGCCTCGGTGCCGACTGCATGAATGAGCAGATAGTACTCATTGCCCTTCGGAAGGACGCCGTACACGTTGTTTCCCATTGCGTCCTTAAAGCTGATCTTCGCTTTGAGGTCGTTGGCGTTTTTCTCGCCCACGGCAGCATTATCAAGCGTAAAGATCGGATTGACCTCGTCGTCGGACGACACCGAGATCAGGCCGAGATCAGCTCCCCCGAAAGCCATTGTTACCGCAATGGCAGCCGAAGTAACACCGCTGATAAGTCTTCTGAACTTTTCAGCTATCGCTCTCTTCATATTTTCACCCTTTCATATTATTATTGAATTTTCCATAGTGCCGATAGAGCCGATAACACCACGGATATAATAATACATATATATTATAACACAATATCAATAGTTTTTTCAACTACTTTTACAAAAATTATTCATAGAATTTTAACGCGCATTTTTGTATATATTGTATAATTCTTTTTTCGATTCTTGTGTAATGTGATAATATCCTTTGCTTTGCGCTAATAAATCACTATGTCAAGCGTATAGCTTTACAAAAAAATCGGCCTTGTAAAGTCGGAACGTTGACAAAGTCAAAAGCGGCTGCAGTGTCAAACTGCAGCCGCCGAAGGGTCATTTTTGACTTGATCCGTCCTTTGCTTAGTCAAGCAACTCTCTTGTCAGTCCGTTATTTTACTCTCAAAAGCCCCTCGGAGAGCATATCCTTATGCCTTCCGGTGATGCCTCTCTTTCACCTCGTACATCATCTCGTCGCTCTTGCGGAAAATGCTGTCGATGTCCTCAGCGGAGCCGGTGCTGTGGCTCGTACCGATGCTGATGCCTGTTCCGAAGCCGTATTTTTCAAAAGCGTCCCTGACTGCGGCCTCCAGCATCCTGCACTGCTCTGCCAGCATCCCTTCGGAGCGGTTCTCGTCGATAGCCGCGAACTCGTCGCCTCCCAGCCGGTAGCAGGAAGCCCCGGGGAAGAAATCTCTGATAAGCTCCCCGGTCTTTACCAGCACCGCATCGCCTTCCGCGTGACCGAAGGAGTCGTTGATCTGCTTGAAGCGGTCCAGGTCCATATAAATAAGCGTAAACGGCCTGCTGCTGATCTCCGAAAGCCGTAGATAGAAATACCGCCGGTTATAGAGCCCCGTCAGCATATCGGTGTTTGCCGCCTCGGTGACGGCCTTCTCCCGGATGCGCTCCGCAGTTACGTCGTACATCATCACATAATAGCCCGAGACGTTATCGAAATGGTCTCTGATCTCCACCTCTGTGATAAGCAGATTGTGATTCTCCCCGTTAAGGTCCGCGATGTACTCCACATCGTGGGGATTGCCGTCCTCAAGGGGATCCGTTTCTTCGTCCACACGGGAGATAAGAGCAGCATCCTTCCAGTCCTGATAGTCAAAGCTCTGACGGGAGGCCTCGCTCCCGCAGCCGGTGAGGTCAGCGAACCGCTGGTTCATTATGATGACCGACCAGTCCGCGCCGAAGATCGTCATAGGTATCGGCAGGCTCTCCACCAATATGGAAAGCTCCAGCCCCATATTCCCGAAGTCGGTGACGTCGTGACCGACGCCCACGGTGCCGAACACGTTGCCGTACTTGTCGTAAAGGGGCGTGCGGACGGTGGTGAACTGCTTCATCCCGTCGTAAAGCCGGACCGGCTCGTCGCTGACAAAGGGCTTCCCGGTGCTGACCGCGATCTCCTCGGCTTCGGAGAAGATATGCTTATCGGTGTCCCCTTCTCCGGGGAGCTCCCAGACGTAATCGTGTCCCCGGCCGATAATGTCCCCGTCGGTCTTATGGAGAGCCTCGCGGAAACGGTCGTTGACCAGCGTATGTATGCCGTCCAGCCGTTTGAACCATACCAGGTCGCTGAAGCTGTTGATAGCGGCGGTGAGGGCGTGCTCGTAGAAATACTTGTCAAATGTGTTCCTTATGTCGATAATGGTCTTGCGGTAGCGCTTGTAGAGCATCCGCTTGCCGTCGGCGGGATTCCACACGTCGTACAGCTTTTTCAGAAAGTTCAGACAGTTATCCGCCTTTCCGACGTAGACCACATAGAAATGCTTCTTTCCGGCGTAGGTCTGAGCGTGGGAGAGGTTATCGGTGAGCAGCAGGGCCGCCATGCCTTCCGGCAGAGGGATGTCGTCATAGTAGGGCGAGCAGGCCAGAATGACCCGTTCCGGCAGGTTCTCCACCGGGATCCTTGTATTGAATTCAAAATCAGAGATATCGTTCACCGTAAGAAGCCTCAGATCGGTCATCCGCTCACCCCGCTTTCACTCTGAAAAATAGTTGATAATGGATAGTTTATAGTTTTTGATTTGTCAGAGCCTATTTTTTTGTCTATAATCACTATTATTATAGCACAACTCCCGACGTCAAACTTTAATTTTTTGTTAATATGTAATGAACACTTGTGAATTGTGATAAAAAACCGCTCCGATGTTAAACCAATACAAAAAAATCTCCCCGCCTTTTTGCGTGTTATCCCAAGGGGAAAATTCAAATTCTTATGTAACCCGGAAGGCTTTGTGCCTTCCGGGCTTTGCATTTATCCGGCATCCTTGACGGGCAGCAGTTCAATGCACTCGCCTTTTATGACTGTCGCTGCGTCCGGCAGGAACGTGAACTTGATGTCAATGCGGTCCCCGCAGGTCCGGGAGTATTTGACCTCCTTCTCCCAGACATCGATGCGCCTGATGAATACCCTCAAAAGCTCCGGCGTTACCTTTGGCATCTCAACATATTCCCTTGCCTTCGCTATGAATTCATTAACGCAGTCCTCACGCACCTTTTCTGTGTCGATCTGAGCTTCAAGCTTTGTTACTAAAGTTTATACATTCCACCTGCATAGCAGGTGGTTTTTTATCCTGTATAAAACAAAAAGAGCAGTTCTCGCCCGAAAACTGCTCTTTATTATATATTATGGGAACTTTTTTAGATTTGAATAGAATCGTGTAACAATTAATTTTCGTTTGCGGCGACAATTATCTCTGCTGCTCTCTATACTATTCTTTCACCAAACAAACGAACAACCAGCGATAAATGCAGTAAAATCGGGGATTACAAAGTTTTCTGTTCAACGAACAACAGCCAAACACCGACTAACAAACAACGAACAGAACAAACACTACAAACATCCGCCAAACAGCGATTCAGCCTGATTTCACAAGCTTTCAGATGGCTTGTTCGGTTGTTCGGCGGATTTTACAGGAAAGATAGAGACAGCAAATATAGCGATTCAGACTCGATATGCTGCTATTATTCATTTAGACATTTATTGTTATCAGAACAGATGTTGACAGAGCCGCTGACAAGAGTTAACATACCACATCAAAGCGGCGGTGATTGTCCGTTATTATATCATTAAAAGATACGAAAATCAATACGCGCTTTTGACAGTATTTGACAAATGCAGTTGTGCAAAGTGAGCATTTGTATGTTGTTTTAACAGTGACATCTGCAAAATCGTAATGAGAAAATTCCGTTTCTGAGCTTAACGGTTTCGATCATGGTCGAAAACTTGGTCAAAATCCTCCGCCACTTTATACTTAAAGTATCAAGTGTTAGGAGGTTTTTCTATGTCAAGACGAGGAGATAATATTCACAAGCGCAGCGACGGGCGCTGGGAGGGGCGTTATATTTCTGGCAGGAGCGATAATGGCAAAGCCATATATAAATCGGTCTATGCACATAGCTATTCGGAATGCTCCGATAAGCTCATGCTTGCGAAATGCGATATGCTGCCTATAAGCAAACCTATTACGCTCTCAGAGGTGTTCTCTGCGTGGCTGCTGAGTCGAAAGAACAGGGTCAAGCAGTCTACTTATGTAAACTACAGGACCCTGTTCGATAACTATATTTATGATAACTTAGGTGCAAAGCAAGTTGACCGCCTGAATGCGTTTATGCTTGACCGATTTGCTGATGAACTAATGCACAGCGGCGGCAGGAATGGCAATGGGTTGTCTGCGGTGACGGTTCAGGCGGTGATGATAATGCTTCGGTCGGTGCTTGAATACGGTGCGCTGGAATACGGCTTGCCCGACCCTGCAAAAAATATATCTATGCCAAAGACAGAAAGTTCGGAGATACAACTGTTTAACGCTTTTGAAATCGCTAAGCTGAGGTCAGCAGCTTTGAAAGGCGATAGCTATGAGCTCGGGGTTTTGTTATCGCTATATACAGGATTGCGTATCGGTGAACTGTGTGCACTGACATGGGGCGATATCGATCTCATAAGTCAGGTTCTCTATGTAAAAAAGACGTTGTTTAGAATAAAGAATCCCAACGGGACACCAAAAACCATAGTTGTCATTGATACGCCTAAAAGCAAAAATTCAGTCAGGATAATTCCTATACCAACATTTATGTTGTCGGCTCTTGCAAAACTGAAAAGGGATCAGCCTGATAATAATTATTTCCTGACCTGTTCGGCAGATCATACGGAGCCAAGGACATATTCGTCACGCTACCGATCTTTCTTGAAAAGGCTGAGTATTCCTTACCGTAAGTTTCATTCGCTGCGCCACACTTTTGCCACCGAATGTGTGAAAAGCGGAGTGGATATCAAATCCCTCAGTGAGCTGCTGGGCCATTCGAGCGTAAAAATAACGCTTGAAAAATATGTGCATTCGGACATAGAACTGAAAAGACGAGAGCTTGAAAAGCTGTGTGCTTCAATTTGAATATGGTCAGAATTATGGTCAACGAATTGCGTCAAATGCCGATTTAGTGGCCTATTATCTTTAATTGATATAATAAAAGATAATAGGTGCAGTATTTTTATTGTACCCATTCTATCAAGAAATAATTTGGAAGGGATGAGGTAATGAAATAGATAAGATCTTTTATGGCTATATGCGCATCATTAACACTTGTTTTCTCAAATATGGCAGTCGTTCCGTCATCGGCAGAAGGGACAGGCAGCATTAAGGTATCGAGCAGTACGCTTGAAGCGGGCGATACCGGGACCATAACGATAAGTATTGAGAATAACCCCGGCCTTATGGCATGGAGGGTATTTCTCGATTACGACTCCGATGCTATTGAGCTTATTGATTTTTCTGCTTGATGAGGATATGACAGGCGGAATGTATGTGGGCGATTACAAATATGGCTTTGTTTACGAAATACCCGATAACAACAATGAGGTGCATGACTCGGTTTATGAATTTGGCTTTGAGGATGGAAAGCTTAAGCTGATAGGCGGTGAGGGCACAGCCGGCGGCGAATATCTGCTTGAAAGAATCGGTCAATGAAAGGGAGGATATGATGAATAACAAAAACAAAAAAAGGTTTATTGCAGCGGTAACTGCGGCAGTTCTGATATTTGGCTGTGCTCCGGAGAGTATAAGACAGCTGGGTCTGCTTGCTGATTCGGTGGTAAAAGCATCGGCAGAGGGCGAAAAAGAGCCCGGAGAGAACGACAGCAGTGAGTTTGTCACCTACGGCGATTATGTGACTGTAGAGAACGGAACAGGGCTTACGATAGTAGGCTATACCGGCTCAGACAGGAACCTGACCATTCCGGAGGAGCTTGGCGGCAAGACTGTCACGCAGATAGGCGAGGAACATTATAATGAAAGCGGCGAGATTGAGTACGATCTGTGGTCGGGATATGTTTTTGCACAAACCTATCATCAAAGCAATGAAACATTGCGCAGTGTGAGTATACCGTCAAGCGTTGAGAAGATTGCGCCCAACGCGTTCGGGTGGTGCACAAAGCTGCAGACGGTCACTTTCTCCGAGGGCTTGAAAGAGATAGGAAGATCTGCTTTCTCGATGTGCCCGCTGAGGACGCTGGCACTGCCCGACAGCCTTGAGGTCATCGGGGAAAGACCCTTTGACATTGCGGGCGAGAGAGTTACCACGCTCAAGCTGCCGAAAAACCTGAAAACCGTTGGCGAGGAGGCTTTTGTTGATTTTACAAAGGTCACTGAGCTGACGCTGCCCGACGGGCTGCAGAAGATAGGCAAGAGCGCTTTCAGCGGCGTAAACGAATCGGCGATGAAGATTACCGAGCTGGTTATTCCCGACAGCGTTACGGAAATAGGAGAGGACGCATTCGGAGATTGCAGTGCGCTTACAAAGATAACGCTTTCAAAGAATCTCAAAAGGATCGAAAAAGAGACATTCTGGCGCGCGCCGATAACAGAGCTTACTATCCCCGAGGGTGTGGAATACATCGGCGAGGACGCCTTTAATGCAGAGAATATCACCTCTCTCACGATACCGAGCACGATAAAGCATATCAGCGACGATGCTTTCTCGGGCGCTCAGATAGAGCAGCTCGTTATCCCCGGAGATATCGACTATCTTTCGGGCTTCAACGGATGCACAAAGCTGAAAAGCGTTACCGTAAACGGCTATGTCAAAGAATTAGGCAACAGTGCATTCGATTCTGGCTGGAATTACGCAGCCCAGCAGAATAATCCGAGCGAGCTTACCACCTTTAAGACCAAGGGCATCGGCAAGATAGACCGAGGTGCTTTCGGCGGCTGTAACAAGCTGACCTCGTTTGACCTTACAGGCGTTACAGAGATCGGAGAAAAAGCGTTTGCCGAATCGGGTCTGACAGAGATCACAATTCCGTCGACTATCAAAACAGTTCCGAAAGAAGCCTTTTGGAGCTGCAGGCTTGAAAAAGTGGTCTTGGAAGAGGGCGTTGAGGAGATAGGCTACGGTGCGTTCTGCAGAAACTATACACTGCGCAGCATCACCCTGCCCGACAGCCTTTATAAAGTCGGAGCAGTAGCATTTGCGTTCTGTCCCTGCGGCGATGTTTATCTTTCCGACAATCTTGACGAGATAGGCAAGGGCGCTTTTGCAGTAAAATATCATGTCCATGAAAAGACCGGAGGAAATATTATTGATGGCTTCTTCGACGACTGCCATATCTTCTGCAACAGCAACACATATGCATCCGACTATTTGGAGGATCTTGCGGAGACTCTGGGAATTGATATGCAGGATGGAATGCGCTATACTTTCCTTGACACAGGCGAGACCAACGACAGACAGCTGCTCACCTATAATGAACTTGCTGACGGAACATTGGAAATAACGGGAACTACGGGATTGATGCTTGGCGCGGTCATTCCCGAAAAGATAGACGGCAAGACCGTTACCCGCATAGGCGAGGGCGCTTTTGCGGGCGCACCAGGCGGATGGATGTCGGGTATACAATCTGACACTTACTATATCGAAATGCCCGACACTGTAACGAGCATCGCAGATTTTGCATTTCAGTATTGTATAAATCTGAGGTCGCTGAAGCTGTCAAAGAACCTCAAAACGATAGGCAATTATACTTTTGATTATGCTGCATTTGAAAGCCTTGACCTGCCGAACGGTCTTGAAAATATCGGATATTCGGCATTTTCAGGCTGCACAAATCTGAAAGAGATAACCATACCCGAAAGCGTTAAG
The DNA here is from genome assembly GCA_900104495.1 of Ruminococcaceae bacterium FB2012. Taxonomy (GTDB): domain Bacteria; phylum Bacillota; class Clostridia; order Oscillospirales; family Ruminococcaceae; genus FB2012. The sequence continues at coordinate 68,854 of FMXS01000014.1, forward strand.
CAATCAGAGGATACTATCACTATCGTGACAAATGCGATGTACGGTATCACCAAAGAGGTCTGTCTTTCGGACGCTTGGTTCACTAATTGCACAAGTCTTGAAAAGGTCACGCTGCCGTCGGGCTTTACATTCATCGGCGACGAGTGCTTTCGCGGCTGTAACTCACTTGAAGAATTCGTTATCCCCGAGGGCATTACAAAAATAGGCAAGAGTGCTTTTGCAAATTGCTTCTTCTTTGAGAACGGCGGCATCGGTCTGAAAAAGGTAGTATTTCCCTCTACACTTAAAGAGATAGGGGACTGTGCTTTCACAGGTGATATACTGCTCGGTTCTCTTGACCTGCCCGAAGGTCTTGAAACTATCGGCGATTCTGCTTTCGATTCTACTTTTGTACATAGTATGCTCTATGGCAAAACCGACAATGGATATGAGTATTATTTGAAAAAATCACCCGTTACCAAACTTGTCATTCCTGATACCGTAAAAAGTATCGGAGAAAAAGCGTTCATCTGCAGCAACGGCTTTGAGCTTGACGGTGTGACCTACGGCGCTGGGCAGGATGAACCCTGCACAAGCATAACCGAGATCAAGCTTTCAAGCAGCCTTGAAGAGATAGGAAACGCCGCATTTTATGGCATTCCCATCGAGAGCATCGAGCTGCCCGCTTCGCTCAAAAAGCTGAACGGATTTGCTAATACCAAGCTGAAAAGCGTGACTATCCCCGACGGCGTCGAGGAGATCGGTGCTTATGCGTTTGACAGCACCCCGCTCGAGGGAACGGTGGTCATTCCGAGAAGCGTAAAGAAGATCGGCGAGTATGCTCTCAACACAGGCTATTACCTGCACGAAGACGGCAAGGAGTTTGAGCCTAAGCTTGAAAAGGTGCTCATATACAACAGTGAACTTGAATTTGACGGCGGCAAATATAACGACCCCAGCATAGGCAGCTCGGATATACTGATAATTTATGGCTTCCCGGGTTCTACTGCTGATGACTATGCATATAGAATTGATGCGGAGTTTCGTCCGCTGACAGTCTCTGAGGATGATGCACAGCTGACCCTCACAGACGCTGAGGTCACAGCCGGCGATACCTTCACGGTAGACCTGTCGATCAAAAACAACCCAGGTCTGATCTCCTATATGCTGAATGTTGAATACGACCGTAGCTATCTGACGCTTGTGAAAGCCGAGAGCGTGGATTTCAAAGGTACGACCTTCGGCCCGACATACAATCACCCGTTTGTCATTTCTTGGGCTGATGCGCTTAATGGAGACAACGATACCGACGGCGCAATTGCAAGGCTTACCTTTGAAGTGGATAAAAAAGCATCTGACGGATATACAAATATAACTGCGAGCATAGTTGAGGAAAACACATTCAACAATGCACATATTGACAGATATATCTGGAACTGTTCAAACGAGGTAACTGTAATTGCAAGAGCTGATACGCATATTCCGGGAGATATAGACGGCAGCGGCAAAGCTAATATGCGTGATGTTACTAGTCTGCAGCGGTATCTAAACGGTTGGAATGTAGAGGTAGACGAGACCGCACTTGATATAAACGGCGACGGAAAGACCAATATGCGTGATCTGACATGTTTACAGCGGTATTTGAATGGCTGGGACGTTGAGATTTATTAATAACAGAAAAATGCCCCCGATGCAGCAAATGCATCGGGGGTATCCTATTCGGTTGATGGTTAATACTCCCTTAACGACCTCACGCATTCGGGCGGAGAGACTTTTATCAGCAATATCCCGCTGTCAGTCGTTCATTGCCTTGACGGCCTCGAACTCGTCAACGATCTCCTTCTCGGGAGCGGGAGTTAACAGCGATACGATAACGTTCACCACGATAGCGCATATGAATGCGGGCAGCAGCTCGTAGATAGCCAGCACATCGCTGAGGCCGGAGATCACGAACTTCCACAGGAAGACCATTGCTCCTCCGGTGAGCATTCCTGCCATAGCGCCCCACCTGTTGGAACGCTTCCAGAACAGTGCCAGCAGCATTACGGGTCCGAAGGTGGCTCCGAAGCCTGCCCAGGCGAAGGATACTATTTTAAATACCGAGCTGTCGGGATCCCAGGCCAGGAACACGCCGACTACGGCGATGACAACGAGGGTCACTCTTGCCGCGATCATCTGAGCCTTTGCGCTCAGCTTAACGCCGAACACACGTCCGATGATGTTCTCCGAAACGCTGGAGGATGCCGCCAGCAGCTGGGAATCCGCGGTGGACATGGTGCTGGCGAAGATGCCCGCTAGGATGATGCCCGCTATGAAGGCGAAAACATAGTTATAGGTGCTGAGATAGTGCGCTATCTTCACGATAACGGTCTCGGAGGCGGAGCCTTCCAGCTTGTCGATAGCTCCCGCCTTGGACATTGCCAGACCGATAACGCCGATGAAGGTAGCCACAGCCAGGGAAATTACCACCCATACCGAAGCGATGCGGCGGGAGAGCTTCAGCTTTTTGCTGTCCTCGATAGCCATGAATCTCAGCAGGATGTGAGGCATACCGAAGTAGCCCAGGCCCCAGGCCATAGTGGAGACAATGCTCAGGAAGCCGTAGCTCTTTTCCGCATTGTTTGCGGCGTCGTAGGTGGTGTTCATGCCGAGGTAGCCGGGAAGGCTCTTGGCGTTATCAATGACCTCTCCGAAGCCGCCTGCCGCCGAGATGCCGAAGGTCAGCACGATGATAAGGGCTACGGACATAACGATGCTCTGTATAAGGTCGGTCTTGGAGGCTGCCAGGAATCCGCCCAGGGAGGTGTAGCCGATGATAACTACCGCGCTGATTATCATTGCAACGTGATAGTCAATGCCGAACAGCGACGAGAACAGCTTTCCGCAGGCCGAGAAGCCCGAAGCGGTATAGGGCACGAAGAACACCACGATGATGACCGCCGAAACGCCCACCAGGATGTTGGACTTATCCCGATAGCGTGCCGAGAAGAAGTCCGGCACGGTGATAGCCTCGCACTTGGCCGAATAGCGGCGGAGTCTTTTTGCCACCAGCAGCCAGTTTATGTAGGTGCCGAGGGCAAGACCGATAGCCGTCCAGCCCGCGTCACAGATACCCGAAAGGTAAGCCACGCCCGGCAGGCCCATAAGCAGCCAGCCGCTCATATCCGAGGCCTCGGCGCTCATGGCCGTTACGATAGGTCCCAGTCTTCTGCCGCCGAGATAGAAATCATCCACGGTGTTGTTCTGCTTGGAGCTTTTGATGCCTATAACAAGCGTAAACGCCATATAGACACCGATAGCCGCAAGCATGATAAATTCCTGTGTTGTCAATTCAGATCATACTCCTCTGCTTCCTGATTTTATAATCAGCCGTCAAGCATACCTTCCAGCTTAGCCGAAAGGGCATCCAGCCAATTTCCTTCAAACAGCTCGATAGTTCCCTTGTCGCAGGCGGCAGCCAGCTTAGGATTAATCGGCAGCCGACAGACGGTGTCGATGCCGTACTGCTCCGCGAATTCATCCACACGGCTCTCGCCGAACAGCTTATGCTGCCTGCCGCAGTCGGGACACTCGAAGTAGGACATATTCTCCACGATGCCCAGAACGGGAACGTGCATCAGCTCCGCCATTCTCACGGCCTTGCCCACGATCATCCCCACAAGCTCCTGGGGGCTCGTCACGATAACGATGCCGTCCACGGGCAGCGACTGGAATACTGTCAGCGGAACATCGCCTGTTCCGGGAGGCATATCCACGAACATAAAGTCCACGGCGCCCCACATAACATCGGTCCAGAACTGCTTGACAACTCCCGCGATAACGGGTCCCCGCCATACGACAGGGTCCTTCTCGTCCTCAAGCAGAAGATTGATGGACATTATCTCGGTCCCCTTGGCGCTCACCGCCGGGAAAAGCCCGTCCTCGGTGGCCTCGGCCTTCCCGTGGATGCCGAAAGCGTTGGGGATGCTCGGTCCCGTAACGTCGGCATCGAGGATAGCGGTCTTATAGCCGTTACGCTCGCCGTTCACGGCCAGCAGTGACGTCACCAGCGACTTTCCTACGCCGCCCTTGCCGCTCACCACGCCGATGACCTTTCTGATACTGCTCATAGCATTGACAGGCTCCTTGGGGATGCCCCCCTCTCTTTCGCCGCAGTTTGCGCTGCAGCTTGAACAATCGTGATTGCAATCGCTCATAGTTATCTATACTCCTTTATAAAATTATTAGCTGTTCAGAGGTTTACATCGCCGCCATCCACTTGTCGTAGATCCCCGGGTCTGCGGAGGTCACAAGGATGATGACTGCCGTGGCGAGGTCGAGTATGGTGTGGGCGATCATTATGGGCAGCGGATTACGCTTTTTCCGATAGTAGATACAGAACACCACCGTCAGCGGAAGGAAGCTCACAAACCGATAGATCATATACTTCGCGTCAAAGACCGTGGGTATGAAGCAGTGCTGGAGCGCGTAGAAAAACGCGGGCAGGATAACGGCGGCATACTTGTTCCGTATGCCGTTGACACCGTAGCCGAGATACAGTCCGTCCTCGGCAAGGGCCGTGGTCACCGGCAGCAGCAGGAGGTTTATCACCGCAGGCACCAAGGGTATCGGCTCTACTATCCCCGAAGGATAGTAGGGCAGCTTCCCGTAGAAGATCAGCCCGGCTAAGTTCATCCCGCCGTAGCCCACCGCCAGAGATACAAGCACCGCGACGATCATTTCCTTCCGGGGCGTTCCGCGGTGAAAGTTGACCATTTCAAAATAGGTCTGTCCCCGCCTTTTGGCAATGAGGATCAGCAGCCCCAGCGTAAGAATGTTCACCGCCGTGGCGGCAATGCTCCACCAGCTGCCTATCTCGTCCACGCTCTTGCCGACGATAGCTGCCCCGATGACAAAGATCAGCAGGAAGATCACCGAGCGTATCGGCAGCAGGACAGGTGTTTTCTTCTCCATATCGGGCTCACCTCGAAACGTATTCGATGACGGACGCCGCGAAGGCCCGTCCCTCAGGAGAATCCGTAAGGCTGTCCAGCTCGCAGTTGAGGACGACCACCTTGCCGTTTGATTCGTCGTATTCGTACATCAGCGCAAGATCGTGGTTGCGCTCAAAATTGTCAATGGTACGGACGATGACCCGCTTGCCCTCGGACTTCCCGTCCAGTATCTCCGAGCGGGAATTGCTGACGATGTCGTACCACTGGGGCGTGGACCATTTCTCCCCGGGGAATCCCGCCAGCGCAGGATGATTGCGGTCTATCAGCAGGCCCATTGTTCCCACCGGGACGGGCTTGCCCATGGACTGACTTATGGAGCGGAACATGGGATAGCACCAGAAATCCGTGCAGTAGAAGCCGTCGATGTAGCCCTCTTTCCCCTCGGTCTCCGGAATGATAAGCACTGTTTTCCCCGCGTCGAGAAGGGCCTTTGCTTCGGCGTTAACGCTTCGGAAGATGCGGGCTTTGTCAAGAGCGACCTGTTCTATCCTCGGGAACAGCGTCAGCTCGTAGGAGTTGCGCACGTCCGTGCCGCGGACCTCCAGCGAGAGCCTCAGCCGTGTGACCTTTGTGACCTTCGGCAGCGATGCCGTGAACTGTCCGAGGGAGAAATGCGTCCCGCTGCCCTTCACCGTGAATTCCGCCGACTCTGCGAAGTCCTCCCCCGAAAGAGTGCAGACCACCGTTCTCATGTCGGCGGTGCGGCTTCGGGTCCAGCAAAGCTCCACCTCCGCGGAGAACTCCGCTCCGGCTTCAAGACAATAGCAGTCGAATCTTGCCAGCACAACGGCGTCATTGCAGAAGCATCGCCACTCTTCGGGAGCGATAAGTCCCTTGCTGTCCATAAAGGCGTCCAGCATTCCCACAAGAGCAGTTCCCTGCCCCGAGAAATCCTGAAGATCAAGCAGCTGGAAGCCTGCTATCTTTTCCGAACGGAACACGGCCTCAAGCTCTTCCTTGTAGCACTGCACCGCCAGCTTGCCGGAGCAGAGGAAGTAATCCTTTGCCAGCGGCAGAAGCCCCGCCTTTTCGAGCCTGCGGCGAAAGACCTCAAAGTTGCGGGCTTTCAGAGGCCCCGTGTATTTCTTTATCTCGTCAAAATCGGGATAGGTCTCGTACTGCCCTATCTCGTGAGTGATGATCGGCACTTTCGGGATGAAATCCGCGTCGGCGGCAGCCGCCTCTACGGTCTTGACTCCCGTTCCGTACTGTATCTGAACCGTCCCGTTTCCCTCGGCGTTCTTATGCTCCGAGGTCACGGGGACCACGGCGCTGTCGTAATCGTGCCGTGTGGAGGGCTTTTCGGTCTGAACGTGTCCGAGAGGAGCGTCGCACTGGGCGTAAGAGCCCCGTATGAGCCTGTCCCCCGCCAGACGGACGCCTACGAAGAAATCGTCCTCGTCCAGCACCGAGGGGAACCACTGGAAATTGTTGGAGCCCTGGGTGTAAAGCCTGCGGCGGTCGTATTTCTTGTATCCGTGGAGTATCTTGTTAAGCTCCTTCTGCGAGCCCCAAAGCTCGTTGCCCATGGACATCATACAGAAGGAAGGATGATTCCCGAAGCAGTCTATCATCCGGAAGCCCTCTTCGATGAGGAAATCCTGCTCCGCTTTGTTATAGCCTTCCTCTCCGGGCTCGCGGATAGTCCCCCAGAAGGGCAGCTGAGGCTCCATTATTATGCCCAGCCTGTCGGCGGCTTCAAAAGCCGCATCCGGCGGACAGCAGGTGTGGAAGCGGTAGTGATTGAAGCCCCACTCTCTTGCTATGCTCATTACCCGCATCCAGGAGTCCACGTCCGTGGGAGCGTAGCCCGTCAGCGGGAAGATCATGCCGTCGTGCTTGCCACGAAGGATAACTGTCCTGCCGTTGAGGGTGAAGCTGTTCCCTTCGGCACGGAAGTCCCGCAGACCGAAAAGAGCCGTGTATGTATCGTTGTCGGCGGTGAGGGTCATGCGGTAGAGATAAGGCGTTTCGTCGCTCCAGAGATAAGCATTCTCTCCCAAAGGGAGCGTGAACTCAAAGCTGCTGCCGATGATCTCAAACTCAAAGCCGGGGAGGGTCTGCTTTACCGGGGTGTTGACGCTCTCCACAGTGCAGATCCCTGCGCAGCCGATGTTGGGAGGCAGCTCGTTCTCAAAATTGCCTCTGACTTTAACTGTACGATTTTCTGTACTCGTATATATCCTTATGCCGCTTATCCGCGACTGGTCGCAGATCTCTATGCGCATATATCCCGTGATCCCGCACCAGTTGGACTGCGTGTCCTGAGAAGTCAGATGCCCTCCGCCGGTCTTGTAGCCCACATTGGACACCGCAATGACGATCTCGTGCTCCCCGTTCTCGGAGAAACGGGAGATGTCGTAGCAATGGGGCGCGATAAGGCTGTCCTGCACGCCAAGGCTCTCGCCGTCCACGAACAGCTCGGTGATGCGGGTGCGCTCCAGGCAGAGCATCAGCCGCTTGCCGGACAGTCCCTTGAAGTTCACCTTTCTGCGGAAACGGGCGGTGCCTTCAAATTTATAAGCATCGGTGAGGAAGCCGGTCTCCTGCTTGGTATTGGGCTCCCCCTTTCCGGCGCAGGAGGTAGTCCCCGGAAGGGTCATGGAATCGTTATAGACCTCTGCCGTTTCACAGCCGAGGGGTTCCAGCGAAAGCTCCCAAAGCCCGCTGAGATTGATCTTTCCGGTCATAGCAAAACGTCCTTTCTGAAAGGGATGTATATGAAACAGTCTATTCCAATTTATTATACCACAAAACCCGCCGGATTTTATGACTTTTTTGTAAATAACGAAAAAGTTTTTGAGCCGATAAAAATACCCGTCCTTTTGGGGAGGACGGGTATATATTTTACAGATTGCCGCGCTTGTAGCACTCGAACACTTCGTCGTAGTATTTCTGATCTTCGGGCTTGTTCTTGGTGAACAGGCTCACCAGCGGGACGATTATCAGTCCCAGGATCATAGCGATAGCGCCGGCGTTGATCGCCGAATGGATAGCCAGTCCGCCGATCTCAAGGGTGTGCTTGCCGAAGGTGAAGTAGATCATATGTCCCACGGTCAGGCCCACTCCGCAGAAGAAGCAGGTGCCCACAGCCGCCTTGGTGATCTTCTTGCTGTAAAGTCCGTAGAGATACGGCGCCAGGAAGGCTCCCGCCAGGGCGCCCCAGGAAATGGACATCAGTGTGGAAATGATCGTTACGGGATTCTCCAGAGTGATGATAGCCAGCACTACGGAGACAAGCAGGAACACGGCGATGAATATTCGCATAATAAGAAGCTCTTTCTTCTCGTCCATTTTCTTGGAGAAGGGCTTGATAAGGTCGATGGTCAGCACCGAACTGGAAGTCAGCACCAGTGACGACAGCGTGGACATTGAAGCCGAAAGCACCAGCACGATAACAACGCCGAAGAGCAGTTCGGGGATAGCGTTCATCATCTCGGGGACGATGCCGTCAAAGCCGGTGGCAGGTGCGCCGTCAACATTATCCACAAAGAGCCTGCCGAAGCCGCCCAGGAAGTAGCATCCGCCTGCGACTACCACGGCGAAAATCGTGGAAACGATAGTGCCGGTCTTTACCGACTTGTCGTCCTTTACCGCGTAGAACTTGCCCACCATCTGAGGAAGTCCCCAGGTGCCGAGGGATGTAAGTATGACCACGCCGAAGAGGTTCACGGGGTCGGGTCCGAAAATGGAGGAGAAGTCCCCGGTGACGCCGTCCTTGTTGGGTATCGCTGACATCTTGTCTATGGAGCCCGAAAGGCCGCCGTTCTTGTTCAGCACCGCCAGTACCACCGCAGTGATGCCCACCAGCATGAACACGCCCTGGATGAAGTCCGAAAGGGCCGTGGCCTTGTATCCGCCGAGGATAACATAGAAGGCAGTGAACACCGCCATAACGATGATGCAGTACTTGTAGGGTATGCCGAAACCTTTCTCAAAAAGCCTTGACAGTCCGTTGTATACCGACGCGGTATACGGGATAAGGAACACGAAAATGATAAGCGCCGCAATGGTCTTCAGCGTCTTGGAGTTGTAGCGCTTCTCGAAGAACTCCGGCATCGTCTTTGCCTGGAGGTGCTTGCTCATAATGCGCGAACGCCGTCCGAGGATGAGCCAGGGCATCAGCGAACCGATGACCGCGTTGCCTATACCCACCCATGTGGAGGCCACGCCGTAGCTCCAGCCGAAACGTCCCGCATAGCCCACGAAGATGACCGCCGAGAAATAGCTCGTGCCGTAAGCAAAAGCCGTGAACCACGGGCCCAGCGTTCTGCCGCCCAGCACGAAGTCCGTGACGTTGGCGGTCTTGCGCCTGTAATATACTCCTATCCCCACCATAACTATAAGGTAGGCGATAAGGGTTATCCACATTCCAACCATACATACTTCCCCTTTTACAGTTTAACTGTTTAACGCTTTTCGGCTTTTATGCTTTTATCCGATAAAGCGTCAACAGTATTATTATAACCTCCCTTTCCCGATTTGTCAAGAGGGAAAAGGCAAGAAATGAATAATGAAGGGCGAATATTGACAAAGCCCTCAGCATCGGCGGTCTTATACGCAAAAAGCCGGCCGGATCTTTATGCCCGGCCGGCCTTGCTGTTTGTTTCGGATGTCACGGCTCAGCTTATGCTTTGCCCTTTGCCCGGAATGCGTTTATTCTTCTTCGTGTCTGCGCTTGTGGTTGATCATTACTGCCGCCAGCGACCAAAGAATATAACCGCCGCTAACGATCATAAGCAGATTCCTTACGTGGTGGCTTTCTCCCGTTCCGGGATTGGCGGAGGAACTGCCGGCCTGCTGGGATGCGTGTATAACCGCTTCCTCTATATCATTTGCGTCAGACCGGTCAGTCTTTTCCGCAGATGTATCACCTAAGCCCTTGATACCGGAGTTTGCCAGATCCTCCCGTTCCTCTCCTATGACGGTACTATCTTTTCCGATATCGCCTGCTTCGGCGTCATCTTCTCCATCTGATCCGGCGTATTCACCTTCGTCTTCGTCGTCGGTGTCGCCGTCTTCGTCTTCGTAGTCGGCATCGCCGTCTTCGTCGTCGTAGTCAGCATCGCCGTCTTCGTCTTCGTCGTCGGCATCGCCGTCTTCGTCTTCGTCGTCGGCATCGCCGTCTTTGTCTTCGTCGTCGGCATCGCCGTCTTCGTCGCCGTCGGTATCTCCGTCTTCGTCGCCGTCGGTATCTCCGTCTTCATCGCCGTCGGTATCTCCGTCTTCGTCGCCGTCGGTATCGCCGTCTTCGTCTTCGTCGGTATCGCCGTCTTCGTCTTCGGAGACCTTTTCGATCACGGGAGACGCGGTATCAGCCGATGCGTTGGTCTCAACGAACTCCACAGAGTTGACGCTGAAATCCGCATTGTCCTTGAGGTAGTAAAGAGCTACCACAAGATCGCTGCCCAGCTTGGAGGGGTCGATGTCCTCGAGGACCCATTCTTCCTCGCCGCCGGTGCGGAGGCGTCCGTTCTGCTTCTGATACTTGCCGTCCAGCATCATGCCCACGCCGCCGTTGGCATTGGCGCTGGCTTCTACCTTGATGACAACATCATAGTGCTTGGAGAAATCGTCGATATAATCTTTTACCTTGATATTGTAGGAAACGTTGGACTCGGAGTTGAAATCCCCGCCCTCCTGGTGATAGCTGAAAAGGGGCTCGCTGCTGTCGGAAACTGTTTCCTCAGACTGCTTTTCGGCAGCCTTTGCGGTGGTAGTCACTTCAGCAGTTGTCTGCTTGGGAGTGGTGGTGACTACGGCAGTCTCCTTGGGAGCAGTCGTTGTGACCTTTTCCGTAGTGGTGGGCTTGGGAGTTGTGGTCGTAGTGGTGGTTGTAGTCGTAGTCGTGGTGGTAGTTGTGGTCGTGGTGGACTTTGTGGTTGTGGTCGCCTTCGTGGTGGTGACCTCCGGAGTGGTGGTCACAGCCTTTGTGGTGGTAACAGCCGGAGTGGTCGTGGTGGCCTTGGTAACGGTCACGGGAGCCGGGCCGTCGACTGAAACGGGCACCGTCATATACGCCGACTGAACAAATCCGCTGTCCGTAGCGGACACCATAGTCTCAACCTCGACCCAGAAATCGATGCTGCCCTCGGCGTATTTCAGTACGTCAAAGGAAGCGTAGGAGAGGTCTGTGCTTTCCTCGATGTTGGTATTCATAAGGTTAGCGCCGACGATCCTTACTATGCCCTCGGAATAGCTGTAGTTGGTTATCACCGAAAAGCTGCTGGGAACGTTGTAGACCGTATCGGCTTCACTTGCCGTGGGGATGTGTACCGCGACCTTGTCGGGGTCGTAGTGAAGATTGAGGGTCAGTCCCGAAGCGCCGGTCTCGCCGGGCACATAGCCCACGGAAACATTGATGCGGTCTCCCACTTTGGCGGAAGCCTTGTCTGCCGTCAGCTTGATCTCATTCGCAGCGGAAGCGGAGGTGCCAAGCATCGTGAACATCGATGTCACCATCATTACTGCCGTAGCGACTGAAAGCGCTGCCTTATTTACCTTGAATCCCATGATGATCAGTCCTCCTTAAAACTGCAAAATTTTTATTCCGGGAATCTGCTTCGCAATTAATTATGTTAAATTAACTAATTATTATCTGTCCGTTTTTTTGTCACCGACGGAAAATGTTACATTTTGTAGCCCCTTTATCGGTGTCGGTATTATGATTATATCTCTTGTTAAATTAAAAATCAATTGTCAAAAATGACGGTTTTTAGGCGTTTTATTTGGATATATAGCAGAGAACAAATTTTCTTTTCGGATATATTGTTGTCAAGGTGATTACTATACACAAGATATATTGTAATCAAAATGTAATAACTTCAATTGTCCAAGGGAATGTATATTGTAAACTTTTTGTTACGGCTCTCTGTACGATTTTTTACCCGCAGTCCGATAAAGGGGACAGTCCCGGGAAGGGGGCTGCGAGGGGCGCTGACGGCGGGTACACGGACCGGCTCCGGTACAGTCACGACGTCTCTCCGGAAGCTGCCGGATTCTCTGTAAACACAAAAACGCCGTCCGCAGACAGACCGCGGACGGCGTTGTTTTTATGCGTCATTTTTTCACAAGGGCGAATATTATCTTTCCGATCACGAACATAGCAGCGGCGGCTATGGCAAAGATCAGCGCGAAGGTGTTGATCTCGTAGTCGCGGTTGATGAGCGTCGAGGCTGTCACCAGCGCCGCCATAAGCAGGAAGGGAACGATAAGGAGCAGGTCCTCTCCCTCTCCGATGAACACCCGGCGCATCATATAGGTGAAGCAAGCCACAAGTATCAGAGCCGTGGCTGCCGCCACAATATGGTAAAGCGCGGCGTTCTTGCCGAAGGAATGGTGCATGACGGGTATCGACATTGAAAAGACCACAAGGTAAAACAGGGAGTACCACAGCTTCAGCTTGCTGTCGGCGGCGGGAGCCGTTTCAACGGTCCGCAGGATCATTGCCACGATAAGAGCGCCGTAGGCTCCGAACTGCATGGGGCCTATGGTGTATTCCGTGTCCACCATGCCGGCTATAAGTATCACTCCGGCGGTGACGGAGAGCTTGCCGTAGTTCGGCACCACGGAGCTGTCAAACAGCGACCGCAGGAAATCACGGTTCAGCACAGCCAGCAGGATAAGCGTCGCCAGCAGGCAGCAGCAGGTAAGCACGTCGGCGTACGAATCGAAGGGCGTTGACAGCAATCCCTTATTGCCCACATAGACGATACGCGCCATGCTCTGAACTCTTTCGGCAAACAGTATCACAAAGTACAGCATTATAAACCAGGAGATCGCAATGCTCATTTTATTTCCACTCTTTTCCATAAATATACCTCCGACGGCTCCGAAAAGGAGCCTTTGATATATTTACATTTTACCACATCCTGCGGACAATGTCAATGCGGATAAGAGGCGGTGAGCATCAGAACTTCTTTATCACGGCTGCTCCCACCGGCAGGGCGAAAGCCAGCCCGAGGGAGATCAGCCACTCGACGGCGCTGAGAGGTATAAGGGCAAACACTCCCGCCAGCACCGGGATGTATATGCAGGCCAGCATACACAGGAAGGAGAGTATCACCGAGATCAGCATGAACGAGTTCTCCGTCAGACGGATGCCGAAAAGGGAACGTTCCTCGCTCATGCACTCAAAAGCGTGGATAAGCTGAGCCGCCGTAAGTGTGACGAAGGCTCCGGTCCTTGCGGCGGAAAGTCCGCTGCCGAGAGTAAGGAGCATAGTGAAGGCCGCCAGGGTGGCTATTCCTATCATGGTTCCCCGCAGGAGCATACGCCAAAGGAGGCCGCCGCTGAAAAAACTCTCATTCTCACGGCGGGGCGGACGGCGCATGGTGTTCTCTTCCGTGGGCTGCGCCCCGAGAGCCACGGCGGGCAGGCCGTCGGTCACGAGATTTACCAGCAGTATCTGCGCGGGTATCAGAACTATCGGCAGGCCCATGATTATGCCTCCCAGCATTGTCAGTACCTCGCCGATGTTGCAGGAGATCAGATACCGCACGAATTTGCGGATGTTGCCGTAGATCGTCCGGCCCTCCTCAACGGCGCTGACCAGGGTGGCGAAATTATCGTCAAGCAGGATGCAGTCGGCGGCCTGCTTGGTGACGTCGGTGCCGCTGACGCCCATTGATACGCCTATGGATGCCTCCTTAACCGCGGGAGCGTCGTTGACGCCGTCGCCGGTCATGGCAACTACCTTGCCCCGGGCCTTGTAGGCCCTGACTATCCTCAGCTTGTGAGCCGGAGAAACACGGGCGAAAACTGCCGCATCGTCCAATACGGCGTCAAGCTGCTCGTCGGACATTTTGTCAAGCTCCGCGCCGGTGTAGGCTCTGCCGCTGCCGTTGAGGATGCCGACTTCCTTCGCCACGGCGCAGGCGGTGAGCTTGTGATCGCCGGTTATCATCACGGTGCGGATGCCTGCCGCCGCGCATTTTGCCACGGCCCGCTTTGCCTCCGGCCTCGGAGGGTCGGTCATCGCCATGATCCCCAGCAGAACTTCCCTGCCCTGTTCCGTCACCGAAAAGGCCAGCAGGCGCATCCCTTCGGAGGCCAGCCTGTCACAAAGTGCCGAGATGTCCTCCTTCCGCAGGCGGTCAAGAGGAAGAGCCGCACCTTCGGGGTCCATTATATATCCCGCGGAGGCCGTCAGCACATCGGGAGCGCCTTTCTTATACTCCCGCATGACCCCCTCGCCGTTTTTCACGGTGACTGTCATATACTTTTTCTCGCTGTCGAAGGGCTGCTCGTCGATGCGGAAGCGCCGGAAACTTTCGGCGTCGATGCCGCCGTTTACCGCTGCCGTCAGTACCGCCGCTTCGGTGGGGTCTCCAACGGCTCGAATGCCTGCGGCTCCGCCCCTGTCGCGCTCCGCCGAGGGCTCCGCCCGCTCAAGACGGGCGTTATTGCAGACCGCCGCACAGCACAGCAGCTCCCGGAGGCTCTCGTCCTCCCAGACCATGAGCCGTCCGCCGGCTTCGTCGGAAAAACCGTCCCCCTCGGGGGAGAGGACTCTGTCCTCAGTTCCGAAAAGACAAACCTTCCGGACGGTCATTTTGTTCATTGTGAGAGTCCCGGTCTTGTCGGTGCAGATGACGCTTGCACAGCCGAGAGTTTCCACGGCGTGAAGGCGGTTCACCAGGGCTTTGCGCCCAAGCATCCTGCGGACGGCAAGGGCCAGGGCTATTGTCACGGCGGCGGGGAGGCCTTCCGGTATTGCCGCGATAGCAATGGAGATAGAAGTCATCAGCATTTCGGAGGCCGGCTCGCCCCGAAGCACTCCCGCGGCGAAGACCACCACGCACACTCCGACGCAGATCAGCGCCAGCACCTTTCCCAGCTCGCCCAGACGCTTCTGGAGCGGGGTCTGCTCGTCGCCAGCGTTGCCGATCAGCTCCGACACCGCGCCCATTTGAGTATTTTTACCCACGGCGGTGACCTCCGCACGGGCCGTCCCCCGAACGCAGACTGTCCCCATATAGACCATAAAGGGCTTATCCGGCTCGTTGATGTCCGGCTCGCTGTCGTAGGCTCTCTTATCAACGGGGAGAGTTTCCCCCGTCAGCAAAGATTCGTCGCAGGAAAGCGCCTTGCATCCAAGGATGATGCAATCCGCCGGGACACGGTCCCCTGCCGTAAGTTCGATGACGTCTCCGACGACAAGACGCTCCGCAGGCATCGACACCAGCCGTCCGTCCCGGTAGACCTTCGCCTCGGGAGCCGTAAGCTCCGCCAGCTTTTCAAGGGTCCGCTCCGCACGGTATTCCTGGACGAAGCCCAGCACCGCATTCATCACGACTATCAGAAGTATGGGTATAGCGTCGGTGTACTCACCTATCGCCACGGAAATACCCACGGCTATGAGAAGGATCATCACCATAACGTCGTGAAACTGTCCCGCGAAAATGCGGACGGCGCTTGTCCGCTTTCCCTCGCCCAAACGGTTAGGCCCGTTGAGGTTCAGCAGCCGTTCCGCTCTTGCGGCGGTGAGCCCCACGGGCTCGGAATAAACCGCCTGCTCCTGTTTTTCAAGTGTACCGATCATATTTTCACCCTCCGTCAGCTTGTCAGCGATAACGCTTTGTAAACAATATGAAGCCCGGAGGGAAATTATTACACACAAGCGGCAGGGGCGTGCCCCTGGCCCGAGCGCGGGCGGCGCAATTCCGCCACAAGCAACGGAGTGCAGGAAAAAAGATAGCGATGCGGCGGAGCCGCACAAAGCTGTAAACCAAACGCGAAGCGCGTTAAAAGTTTCGGTCAAGCCTTTTCCAAAGGCTTGCGGGGTCGAGGGGCGGAGCCCTCGCGGGGACGGGGGCAGAGCCCCAGCGAAGACAATTTATCCTCGCAAGCTCGGAAAAATCGGAGGCAGAGCCTCGTTCGGCGCGAAGCTACGACCCCGGCGCTGCACAAGAAAAGAGTAGGGAAACGAAGAAGTTTCTCTACTCTTTTTTTCTTTCGTGGACAAACCATACTCAGCGCCGGGAAAAGGTGTCCTCCTGCACTCGCAGGAAACAGCGAGGACGCGAAGCGGACAAGCGTATTTCCGTCCCCCGACGAGCCAAAGCGGGGCGGCATTCTTCCCCGCCCCAAACGTAGGAGCAGAATCCCAACACAGGCTCACGCCCATTTCGGGGGCTTTCCGATCGCCACCGAACCCCTTCGGATGCACACTTCTCTTTACGGAGCGCAAGGCAATGCCAATATTATTCATTATTCCCCCCTTCGGGTACGCCTTTAACGGTGCAGGATCTGCGTTTTCGGGCGAATATCAAACGCTCCAGTCAAAAACATTGACTCCCCTGCTTTTATGTGGTATAATATTACAGTGATCTACCAAGGAAAGGCAATGACGTACTATGACAAAAGATAATTATAAAAGAGGACTGATACTCGAGGGCGGCGCTATGCGCGGACTGTTCACGGCGGGCATACTGGACGTTTTCATGGAGAACGGCATCACCTTCGACGGCATCGCCGGGATATCTGCCGGGGCGATCTTCGGATGCAATCTCAAATCGCACCAGATCGGGCGGGCGCTGAGATACAACACGAAATTCAGCCGCGACCCCAGATATTGCAGCCTGCGCTCGCTGATCTTCACCGGGGACTACTACGGCGTGAAATTCTGCTACGAAGATATCCCCTTCAAGCTGGACCTTTTCGACACCGATACCTTCGGGAAGGACCCCGCCGAATTCTGGGTGGGGGCCACCGACGCCGACACCGGCAAGCCCGTCTATCACCTTTGCCGCGACGGCAAACGGAAGGATATGAAATGGATAAGAGCCTCCGGCTCCCTGCCCCTTGTTTCGAGAGCCGTAAACATTGGCGGGCACAGGCTCCTTGACGGCGGGATGTCCGATTCCGTTCCCTTTGAGTTTATGGAAAAGCGGGGCTACAACAGGAACGTCATCATCCTCACCCGCCCCGACGGCTACACCAAAGAGCCGGTCTCCGGCGGTATGAAGCTGCTGCTGAAGCTGGGTATGCGCAAATATCCCAAGGCTGCCGAGACCATGTTTGCCCGCAGCGAAATGTATAACCGTCAGATGCAGGAGATAAAAAAGAGAGAAGCCGAAGGCAGCGTCCTTGTGATACGGCCCTACGAAGACCTCAACATCAGCCGGACGGAACGCGATCCTGCCGAGCTGGAGCGCGTCTGCCGCATAGGCCGCCAAGTCGGCGCCGACAGGCTTGCCGAGGTCAAGGATTTCTTAGGCGAACAGAGATAAAGCAAAGGGTATGCTCACGCATACCCTTTTGCTTTTACAGATATTTATACATCGCAATGTATGGACAGGTCTCGTCAAGATACTCCTCGCCTTCGGCGGTGTAGCCCAGCCTTTCGTAAAAGCCTTGAGCCCTTACCTGCGCCGACAGCCTTATGCATCCTGCTCCGAGGGAAAGCGCTTTCTCCTCCAGCGACATGACTGCCAGCGCTCCGAGGCCCGCGCCCCGGAACTCACGGCTCACCGCCACTCGGCCGATGTGCCAGCCGCTCCGCCCCTGGAAAAGCCGTCCCGTGGCCGAGGCTTTGCCGTCGGTGAAGATCACCGCGTGCCAGGCCCGCTTGTCGATGTCGTCAAATTCGTTGGAAAAGCCCTGCTCCTCCATAAAGACCTCCCGCCGGATGCGTTCGGCCTCCGGGGCGTTTTCAAGCCCCTGCGTTATCCTTACTTCATTCATTTACTGCTTTCCTCGGCCTGATTTTCAGGCTTCTGTTCGTTCTGTTCGACGCCGAAATCCTTGTTGCGGTTTTTCAAGAGTTTCTGACGCTGACGCTCACGGTGATTCATTACAACTCTCTCGCCGAAGTCGATCATCTTTTTCTTCATGGGCTTGAAAACATAGTAGAACTCGCCGGCATAGGTGACCACCTCGCCGTTGAAGCCCTTCTTGAACTTGTAGACGCCGTAGTTGGGGTTGGTCTCGTCGTTATAGAAGGGGATGCCCATGAAATCGTAGATATAGTTGTTGTTCTCCAGTGCCCAGTTTATCATAGTCCACTGCATCAGATAGTTGGGATAAAGGTTGCGGTGGTGATTGGCCGACGCGCCGTATACATAGCAGGTCTTGCCGGCGTACTGGGTCGTTACCGCGCCGGAAAGAGGGATCTGCTTGCCGTCCTCTTCGGTGTAGCACATAAACAGGTGGCAATGCTCCGGGCCAAGGCCCTCGATAAACTTAACAAAATACTCCTTGCCTCTGATAGAGAAGCCGTCGCGGATGCCTGTGGCCTGCATCATCGGATAGAAATCGTCCAGAGCCTCGGTGCCGCAGATCTTGCAGACTACGCCCTTTTTGGGGCCCTTGCGGATGCGGTTGCGCCAGTCGGGCTTGAAGGAGGCCATGACCTCGTCGGGAGTTTTGCCCTCGATATTGCGGAGCATATAGTTGTTACGGGGCTGGATAGTTGTCAGTTCGGGAGCGTTGTAGGTGTGCTTGAAGCCCATACCTATCATCATTTCGGAGATGTCCTTGTCCTTTTCCTCAAAGCAGGGGTCCCACATCAGCTGATAGGACTTGTATTTCTTTGCCAGCACCTTGATGCCCTCGAATATATCCGAAACGACCTCTTTATCCCGCCAGTCGCAGACAGGGCCGTGGGGAGCATACATAAATGTGGAATGGAACACCGGCACCTTCTTGATTATCACAAGGCAGGTACCTCTTATCTTCCCGTCCTTGTCCCGGGAGATAACGGCATCCCAGTCCCAGCCTTCCTTGACGTCGGGCCAGCGCAGAGACTGCATGAAATTGCCGTACCTGCTGGTCTTTGCGAACTGCTCGTACTCCTCCAGCAATGCTTTATTATTCTTGTCGATTATTTCCATTTTCTGATATTCCTCTCCTGTATTATACATAGTTACAGATATTATAACACGTTCCCGCAGATAATACAAGGGGTCGGACAAAAATTTAACAAATAAGAAGCGCGGCGGCGGGAACAGAAAACCATTCTTCCCCGCCGCCGCGATTCCGCCGCCGCGCTTATTGTACTCCTTTGAAGCGTTTCAGGAACTGCTTGGTGCGCTCGTTCTGAGTGTTGCCGAAAAGCTCGGAGGGGTCGCCTTCCTCGACGATGAAGCCGCCGTCCATAAAGATGACGTGATTTGAAACGTCACGGGCGAACTCCATTTCGTGGGTGACGATCACCATTGTCATCTTTTCCTCCGCCAGCTCCTTGATGACCTTCAGTATCTCCCCGGTAAGTTCCGGGTCAAGGGCCGAGGTGGGCTCGTCGAAGAAGAGGATGTCCGGCTTCAGCGCCAGGGCCCGTGCTATGGAGACCCGCTGCTGCTGTCCGCCGGAAAGCTCGCAGGGATAGGATTTCTCCTTGCCGGTAAGGCCCATTTTTTCCAGCAGGCCCTGAGCGGTCTCAACAGCCTCCTGTTTGCTCTTTTTAAGAACGTGTATCGGCGCTTCGATGATATTCTGCATCACCGACTTGTGGGGGAACAGATTGAAGTTCTGGAACACCAGCCCTATCTTGAGCCTTATCTCCCGAAGAGTCTTCTTGGGAGCGTAGACCACCTTGCCGTTTTCGGTGGTGAGCATTTTCAGACCGTCCACGGTGATGTCGCCGCCGTCGGCAGTCTCCAGCTGATTGACGCACCGCAGCAGCGTGGATTTTCCCGAACCCGAGGGCCCGATTATCGAAACGACCTGTCCCTTCTCCACGGAGAACGAGATGTCCTTCAGCACCTCAAGGTCGCCGAAGCGTTTTGAAAGGTTTTTGACCTCTAATATCGCCATTCATGACCCTCCCGTTCACTTGTAGTAGTTGTAATGCTTTTCGATGCCCATGAACGCCAGCGTGACGATCGCGTTCATCACGAAATAGAACAGGCCCGCGATGAACAGCGGCATAATGGAGCTGTATGTGTTCATCATCTGCTTGGCTTTCAGCATTATCTCGGTGTAGGCGATGACCGTAGCCAGTGAAGTGTCCTTGACCAGCACGATGACTTCATTGGCCGTAGCCGGGATGACCCGCTTGATGACCTGGGGCATGATGATGCGGAAGAAAGTCTGCATCCTTGTCATTCCCAGCATTGATGCGGCTTCGTACTGCCCCACCGGGATAGATTCAAGACCTCCCCGGAATATTTCGGCAAAGTAGGCGGCATAGTTGAAAGAGAATGCCACCACCAGCGCCACGAACATATAGTTCGAGGAATGCATACAATTATCGAGAAACTGGATGAACCCGCTGACCTCTCCGCCTTCGGCGGCATCTTTGGCGCCCTTGACTATCATTGGTATCGCGTAGTATACCGCAACGATCTGGAGCATCAGCGGGGTCCCGCGCATCACCAGTATGTAGATGTTCGTGAGCCACGACACCGGCTTGAAGCGGCAGCGTTTGAGCCAGGTGACCACCATTCCCAGCGGTATCGAGAACAGCAGAGTAAAGAAAAACAGCTTCAGCGTATTCGGAAGATACTCAAAGAGTATCTTAGTGACGTTGAGCATATCGTCTGTATTCAAAAAAATACCTCCAATTCAGCATACTAATATGATTATACACTAAACCGATACAATAGTCAATATATTCCCTCAAAAATACAACATCCCGTTTCCCGGGGCCGAACTATCAGGCAGAAAAAACTGCCCCCGCAGGTGCGGAGGCAGTATCAGGTCTTGTCGGGCCGGGATCAGTTTCTTTCTCTTTCTTCGCTCTCGATGAACTGTTCAACGGTGAGCATACCTTTTTCTATCATAAGTATCTTATCATTGTAATCATCGGTGGTGTGAGCCGAGACCATGAGCATATACTCAAACAGTCCCTTGCCGAGGATGCTGTCGATATAGCAGGTGGTCTGACGGAAGCAGACCCTTCCCTCGGAGAGGTCCATATCGAACGAGCCGTTAACGAGATGGTCGTTGATATAAGTCAGTGCAATGGCAACATCGTTGCGCTTGTTCTCGGAAATGATGAAGGGCAGCGGAGAATAGACCTGGATGACCTTCTTATCGTCGCGGACAACAAAGATGAAGTCCATAGGGATGTCTTCCCCTTTGAGGGTGCATCTTACGAGCAGGTTATCGTCCTCTCTCGTGTAGGTGTAGCCCTTCTCGTCGAACATGGAAATAATGCCTTCGTACAGTTCCTGCGCTACGTTTCCGTTCTCGTATTCTTCATTCATGGTAAATTACCTCCTTGATATTATTTTCGGATCAGTTGAATCCGATAGTGCGCTTTTTCTTCTCCAGCTTCTGGCTGAAATCCTTATCTCCTGCGGCAAGCTCGAAGTCCTCAACGGTCAGCTTCTTGCAGGGGATGCGGTCGAGCTGACAGCGGAGAGCTGCCTTGCCCCAGGTTCTCTCGAACAGGTTGCGGACGTATCTGCCGTTGCTGAAATCCTTGGCGTCCAGGACGATATCCGACAGCGAATCGAAGTAAAGCCTTACAGCGTCCTCAAAGTCCTGATCGAACTCAAAGCCCTTCTTTGCCATGCTGATAAATATCTGAGTGAGCTGCTCCCTTGAATAGTTGGGGAACTCTATCATATAAGGCATACGGCTCTTGAGGCCCACATTGCCTTCCATAAGCTCTTCCATTTCCTTGGGATAGCCCGCCATGATGACCATAAGGTCGGAACGGTGGTTCTCCATTTCGGCCACAAGAGTATCAAGTGCCTCACGGCCGTAATCCACGTTGCCGAAACCGTCCCCGCGGTAGAGGGAATAAGCCTCGTCGATGAACAGCACGGAGCCGTAAGCGTCCCGGCAGATAGCGGAGGTCTTTGGTGCGGTATGTCCCACATAGCTTCCGCAGAGGTCTCTGCCGCTGTACTCAAAGAAGCCGCCGTTGCGGAGGATGCCCTTCTCCTTCATGATCTGTCCGAGGATCCTTGCCACGGTGGTCTTGCCGGTGCCGGGGTTGCCGACGAAGCGCATATGTATGCAGGGATTGTCCAGCGAATCGTTATTGATCGCCGCTTCGATCTGAGCTACGATCTCCTTGACCTTTTCAACGATGCTGTCCATGCCGATAAGTTCGGAGAGCTGTTCAAATCCGCTCTTGTTATTAAGGAAGGAAGCGTCAACGAGGCCGGTGATCTCCTCGCGCTTTATCACGTTGTCGGAAATATTGTTATCCACATTGTAAAGCTGCTTGACATAAAGCATCTCCCGGACGATCTTCTTCACGGTCTCGATGCCGTAGAAACGTCCGTCGCTCTTTTCGGCGGCGACTCTTGCCTCAAAGACATCCCAGGAGCCCTCTTCCATAGAGAACTTCTTTCCCGCGAGCATATCCTGCGCCGATCTGATAAGCTCGTCCGTATCAAAGGGCGGGATGCTCACAGCCTTGATGAACAGCATATCGTTGAGGGTCTCTCTGATGCTGTCGATTATATTCTGCTCCACGAAGGGGATGCGGAAGAAAACGATATGGTTCCCGGATGCCTTCTCCGCTTCCTTGAGTATATCTCTGAACTCCGGAGTGTTGAGCTTGGACATATACTCCGAAATATCGAGGCAGATCAGCTTCGGGTTCTTGACGCTTCTCAGCATCTTGACAGCGTCCTCGTTGGGAGCGGAATTGATCTTGGGGTCGCAGAGCCGGACCTCAAAGGGTTCGGTCCTGGGCTGGAACTCCATAAGCTCCAGCTTCTCCACCAGGGACTTGAACAGCTCCAGGTAGGTCGAAAGGCCGCAGCCTTCGTTTATGGAGATCAGATATGCCCTGTTGGTGAAGGAATCCAAGGTATCGTTGGCTTTGAGCAGCGGAGCCATCCTCACGCACTCGTCCGCCAGCACCTTGAACTCGTTGGCGCCGATCAGGCTGTTGATCTGCTTCATCACATCATCGACGGTCTTGGACTTCTCGGCTTTTTCCTCTTCCTTCTGCGAAGAAGAAGAGAACACGAATTTCTTCTGAGGCTCGCCCTCAGCAGGCTTTTTCTCAGCTTCTGCGGGTCCATCCGCAGGCTTCCCGCCGGAAGTTTCCTCCGCAGCCGCAGGCTGACTGACTTCGGTGCTCTCTCCGTCGGTTTCGGCCTGTTCCCCGCTGTCCTCCTGCTCCTCGCATTCGATGAAGCAAACAGCGTTGGGATCGGCAAGCCCGAAGGCGGAGCCTATCACGGAAAGGATCTCTTCGGTGATATTCTCCTTGTCCTTATCGCACTTGATAACTGCCTCGCACCCGGTGAGCCTTGTCCTCAATTCAAACAGTTCATAGTGCTTGCAGAACTCAGCCACGAATTTGTCAACGGGCATGGGCCTGCTGTTTTTCTGCTCAAGTATCCAGGACCGGTCAAAGCCGATACGGAAATAGATTGATTTTTTCATAGTAAGCAACACGATCCTTTGTCTGATTTCCGCAAATCGCCTTCCCGCAGGTCAGCCTTCCGCGGATGTATTATTGTGAAGATACACAATAATAATAAAACATCGAATTATATTATATCACAATTCGGCAAAAATGTCAACGTTTTTTATTAAACCGTATATTTTTTTCGGCTTGGTCCGACGCCGGATATCCCACTGCTGTCAGAAGCCCGATCCTTCGAGATATTTTATCGCCTCGCCTGCGGCGACAGCGCCGTCTGCGGCGGCGGTCACCAACTGACGCACTTCCTTGGTGCGGTTGTCTCCCGCCGCAAAGATGCCCGGAACAGAGGTGCGGCAGTTCTCCGAGGCTGAGACGTAGCCCGCCCCGTCAAGCTCTATGAGCCCTGCAAAAGGGGCATTCTCGGGAGTGCGTCCCACGGCGATGAACAAGCCGTCCAGCGGGATGCTGCTCACGCCGCCGTCATTGTCCGTGACTTCGATGCCCGTGAGCCTGTCGCCGTATTCCAGCGCCGTCACCCGGCTGTTAAGGACCAGCTTTACGTTATCCTTCGAGCGCAGACGCGCCGCCGTAGCGCCGTCCCCGCGGAAGGAATCCCTCCGGTGGATGACATAGACCGTCCTGGCCAGTCCCGAAAGATAAAGAGCGTCCTCGAGGGCGGTGTTGCCGCCGCCCACCACGGCCACATCCTTTTTGCGGAAGAATCCGCCGTCGCAGGTGGCGCAGTAGCTTATCCCGCGGCCCGCCAGCTTGTCCTCGCCGGGAAGTCCCAGCCTGCGGCACTCGGACCCCGTTGCGATGATGACAGCCCGTCCTTCATAGCTGCCGCCCGAGGTTGTAACGGTCTTGACGCTGCCGTCTGTGATGCCCGTCACCCGCTCGAATCTGAATTCGGCGCCGAGTTCCACAGCCTGTTCGTAGACTTTCGTGGCAAAATCGAATCCGGAGATATGGGGTGCAGCGGGATAGTTCTCGATCTCCGGCGTGGAGACGATCTGCCCGCCGTAGCTTCGGGCTTCAAGCACCAGCACGCTTTTCTCCGCACGTCTGGCGTAGATCGCGGCGGTCATTCCCGCAGGTCCGGCTCCGATGATGATGATATCGTACATATACGTCACTCCTTTTTACAGCAATAAAACAATACGGGCCGACTGCCCGTACTGTTGATATCCGTGTTGTATTCTTCTTTCTTACTTAACATCCTGTTCCCGATGCGGGACGCCGTTAAGCTGTTTTTCCATAAACACCTCGGTCATGAAGACCTCGTAGCCCAGCTTTTTATACCAGTCCGCGACGCCGGTGAAATAGATGAAGGAAATGTCCATGCCGCAGTCTTTGAGATACCGGGTCGCTCTTGCGACCATTTCTATGCCTATGCCCTTATTGCGGTATTTCGGCACCGTCCCGACACAGCCGGGCATACCGACACGCCCGAAGGCATCGGAAAGATAGTTCGTCACATCCGTGTTCACAAGACAGAAGCTTGCGATCTCTCCGTTGACAGTTGCCGCATACACCGAAGAGTCCTCTTCAAAATACTGCACCCAGCCGCTGTCCACTTCTGCCACCGCTTTGCGAAGCGCTTCGATCCCGCCTTTGTACCAGCCGTATTCCGCAGTAAGATGCCCCCGGAAAGCCTTTTCGTCAAAGCTGAGATCCTTCAGTTTCAAAAGCATCTCGTCGCATCCGCCGAGGGCGGAAAAGCCTTTTTTCTCAAAGAATCCGGCGGTCCTGCTGTCCGCGCCTATCAGAAAATTTGAGGACACTCCCCCGGTAAAGATCTTCTCAAAGCCCTGAGCCTTGATCTGTTCCTCGGCTTTTTCCAGCAGCAGAGAACCTATCCCCCGGCGCTGAAAGCCGGGCTCAACGCAGATAAGTCTGAGAGCCGCCCCTTCGGTGACCGCGAACCCCAAAGGCTCACCCTGCACGCAGTGAGTGATGACACGGGCGTTTTCTCCGAGTATCAGACTTTCAAAGCGCTCACTGCCCATTCTGAACTGCGGATAGCAGGAGCAGAATATCCTCAAAAGCTTTTCTTTCACACTAAGACCGCCTTTTTCGCTCGTTTCGCAATTTCGGCGCACCGCCGGACCGGGACGCTTTTATTATAGCACGATCCGGCGGAACTGTCAACTTTTATATCAGATTCAGAACGGCGTCCTTGCCGGCAAGGCCGATGTTCCTGCCGGTCTCTCGGCCGCCCTTGAAGGCGATAAGGCAGGGTATGGAGGAGATGCCGTAGTTTACTGCCAGATCTTCCTCGTCGTCAACGTTGACGGAAACGATCTTGATGTCCTCGCGCTCGGCCGCCAGCTGATCGAGGACGGGACGCATCATGCGGCAGGGGCCGCACCAGTCGGCGTAGAAATCCGCGATGACCGGCTTGTCGGAGCGCAGTACCTCCGCTTCAAAATTCTCTGCTGTTACTTCGATAACTTTCATATCAGTTTCTCCTTTCAGTTTGTGGGTGTTTTTTTGTACTGTTCATTTTGCTTTCTCACGGGATTATGGGTAAATTTTCGTACAGTTATTCAAGCGTTCCGCCTTTGAGAAGAGTGACGATGTCCTTGGAGATCTTCACCGGCTCGTCGGTAGGGGCGTAGCGGCGGACCACTCTGCCCTGCTTGTCAACAAGGAACTTTGTGAAGTTCCACCTTATGTCCCCTGGCTTTTGAGTGGACTTGCTGAGCTTGGAGACGGCCTTCATCACCGCTTTGTTTTTCAGCCCTTCCACGTTCTCCTCGGGGATCTCGCCTTTGAGGAAGGTGTAGAGCGGTTCCTCGTTCTCGCCGTTGACCTCGATCTTCGCCAGCTGGTCGAAGGAGGTCTTGTATTTCAGCGTGCAGAACTGATGTATCTCGTCGTCGGTGCCGGGAGCCTGCTCCGCGAACTGGTTACAGGGAAAGTCCAGGATCTCAAACCCCTTGGCGTGATAAAGCTGGTAGAGCTTCTCCAGCCCTTCGTACTGGGGCGTGAAGCCGCAGCCTGTTGCGGTGTTCACCACCAGCACCACCTTGCCCTTCATCCCGGCAAGATCAAGCTCGCCGTTCTTTCTCTTCTTAACGGTATGATCGTAAAATCCCATTTTGATTACCTCCTTGTTTATTTCAAACGTTGCTTCCTTTAGCTCAATTAGATTGTATCAAATTTAATTTGATTTGTCAATACCCGGAGGCGAATGTTTACATTCTGTTCATACACCAACGGGATCCCCTCTCTACGGTGCGTGGATTGACAACCGCGTCCCGTTGGGGTAAAATAAAAGCACAGACCGGAACAGGGAGGATGAAAGTTATGGATCAGATAAGGACCGGCAAACTGATACGCCAGCTGAGGACAGACTGCGGACTGACGCAGAAGCAGCTCGCAGAGCGGATAAACGTCAGCGACAAGGCGGTGAGCAAATGGGAGTGCGGCAGCGGCTGCCCGGACGTTTCCCTGCTTACCGAACTGGCGGAGGTCCTTGGTACGGACGTCCGCACCCTGCTCACGGGGGAAATAGACAAAAACGAAAGCGAGAAAGGAAACATGAAAAACCTGAGATTCTATGTATGCGGAGAGTGCGGGAACATCATCACCGCTTCAAGCGAGACGCAGATAAGCTGCTGCGGAAGGAGCCTCTCCCCTCTTGAGGCCAAAGAGGCCTCCGACACCGAAAAGCTGAAAGTCACCGAAACCGACGGCGAGTGGTACATCACCTCCGGCCACCCGATGACAAAGGAGCATCACATCGCCTTCGCGGCTCACCTTGATGACAGCAGCGTGACCCTCCGCCGCTGTTATCCCGAATGGGACTTACAGCTGAGGATGCCCCTGTTCCGCACCGGCAGGCTGGTATGGTACTGCACCAAGTGCGGGCTTTTTACGCAGAAGAAGTGAAAAAACAGCGAGCGGAGATCTTCCGTTCGCTGTTTACTTTTTCATCCCGAACAGTATTCGTACATACGGGGTCTTTCTGATGACGCAGCACAGGCCGAGGGTCAGCGGGTAGGAGATAAGCAGCGTCAGCAGGAAATTCACTGCGCAACCGACGCCGGCGAGCCATAGAAAATACTGGCACAGCACCGTCAGCGGGAAATGGACGATGTAAAAGAGGTAGGATATCCCCGCAGCGAAGCGGGAAAAGCTCCCGGAGAAATCCAGATATCTCCGGCCGAAGCCGATGATCGCGGGGATGCCCGCCGCAAAAGCCCCGTAGTTGCAGACGGTGTTCAAAGTCTCGTACTTTCCCGCAAAGACGAACAGTATCACGTTCCCCGCAGAGAACAGCAGAAACAGCGCCCCAAAAATGCAGCGGTGCTTTTCCAGCCGGGCGGTGAAGCCCTCGTCGGAGAAGAAATAATATCCCAGCAGATAAACGCAGAGATAGGTGGCTATCTGCTTGCCGAAGGGCCGCCAGTCAAAGGCGGCGACTGCTCCGGCAGCAAGGACGATCCCGCCGACGATACGGGCCCGATCCCGCTTTTCCTCCGGAAGGCGCTCTCCTGCCGCGATCACTCCGCAGGCGGTCAGCGAAATGAGCATCAGCACTCCGAGGAACCAGAAATGCCCGAGGGTGAACCCTCCGTCGTAGCCCGTCAGGTCGGTGAACCGCGAGAAGAAAACGCCGTAATGCCCGAAATACCCGCCGGTATAGCCGTTGTGCCAGACATCACCCACATAGCTGAGTATCGGCGCGATGACGGCGATGCCGAAAAGAAAGGGTATCCCCAGCCTAAGCAGGCGCTCTCGGATGAAGGCGCCGTACCCCCGCTTTTGCAGGGAGGACCGTGCCGACACTCCCGCCAGCAGGAACATCAGCGGCATGAACCATGGGCTGATAAAACTCACCGCAGCCGCTGCCGGCTTCTCCGCGCCGAAAAAGATATAGTTGGGCTCTCCCCAGGTATTGTAAGCCATAGCGGCGTGATACAGGATCAGCAATGATACTGTCATCCACCGAAGGCTGTCGATATATTTTATCCTGCTGTTCATACGATTGCTTCCCGTCTTTTTTAGCGTTCCCGGATGCTTTCATTCTAACATATAAGCATCCCGCTGTCAACATCAGATATCCCCCCGGGACTTGACTGTCGAAGCGGAATGTGGTATAATATTTTCGGGCAAGCGTTCCTGCATACTTGTGACAGCTTCCTTTTCACACCTGTCGTAAGTGTCTCCGAAAGGAGCCTTACCGTGATATGCAGCGAGCCCGTTGTCAGATCGCCTGCCCGAAATTTCGGAAAGCGTTCCCTGCGCCCCGGACAGCTTCCTTTTAACACCTTTCAATGTTATGTGCAGGGCAAGCCCGCTGTCAGACAGCTTTCCGATGGGTGTTTATCACCCTCTTCAACAAGACGATAAGCGTTTGAAGAGTTCGTGGGTATTGCCCTTGATCGGGCGGATGACTTCCTTTTAAGATCACCATTTTACCCCTGCACGTCTCTTCAAGCAGGTCATCCGATAGCTTATCGTTCCGAGCATTCTGCTGCCGCATCATGCGGCAGCTTTTTTGTTTCTGTGTGCTTGAAAAAACGTCCGGGGTATGTTATAATCCGGGTAGGAACATTACTTTTTTTACGGAGCAGACAAATGAAAAAATTCAGCGAAACATATCTGAAAAAACTGCATATCGGGAACATCACCGCGGACTCAAATGTGCTTATGGCTCCGCTGGCGGGATACACCTGCTATCCTTTCAGAATGATGTGCCGTGAACTGGGCGCGGGGCTGGCGTTTACCGAAATGGTCAGCGCCAACGGGCTGAAATATCAAGACAGAGCCACCGCGAAACTGCTGTATACCGACAAAGACGAAACGCCGAAAGCAGTACAGCTTCTCGGTTCGGTGCCTTCGGCGTTTGAACACGCCTGCAAGGGCAGGTGCACCGCCGATTACGGCATCGTTGACATCAACATGGGCTGTCCCGTTCCCAACGTGGTAAAGAACGGTGAAGGCTGCGCTCTTATCAACGACCTTCCCCTGGCTTCAAGGATAATCGAAGCCTGCAAAAGAAGCGGCAAGACCGTGACCGTGAAATTCCGTCCCGGAATGAACCGTGACAGGATAGTCGTTTCGGAGTTCGCAAGGATGTGCGAGGATTCGGGAGCGGATATGATAACCGTCCACGGACGCACAAGGAACATGATGTACGACGGGGAGCCGATTTATGAATACATCCGTGCGGCGAAGCAGGCGGTGAACATCCCCGTGATAGCCAACGGCGGCATACGCAGCGAAGAAGACGCCGTCAGGATGATGGAAATGACCGGTGCCGACGGGATCATGATCGCCCGTTACGGTCTTGAGGACCCGCTGATCTTCGCACGGCTGACAGGCAGGCCCGCCGATGAGACCAAGCTCTCGCTGATCCTGAAGCAGGCGGACAGGGCGGAGTCCTGCTTCGACGAGCAGGATGCTATGGAACACGTCAAAAAGATCGCATCCTATTTTATGAAACGGCTCGCCGGGACGAAAGCACTGAAACAGGAAATGTACGGCTGCGGCAGTATGCGGCAGCTGCGGAGCGTTCTTCTCCGTATCTTCGGGGAGAACAGGGAAGCGGAGAAATAAAGATGCAGGACAGATTCATCATAGAAAACGGCACGCTGGTCTCCTTCAAAGGCGAGGAACACAGCGTCATCATCCCGGAGGGAGTTAAGGTCATCGGCAAGGAAGTGTTCCGGGGAATGGCCTGGATAACCGACGTCACTCTGCCGGAGGGCCTCGTCGGGATAGAGGACAGCGCATTCAAAGGCTGCCGACAGCTTAAAAGCATCGGTTTCCCGACGAGCCTGAAAAGCATCGGGGAGCTGGCATTCCACAGATGCCACTCTCTTGAAGAAGTGATACTCCCCGAGGCGGTAACGTCCCTGGGAAAAGGGACATTTCTCTACTGCGACGGCCTGGAAACAATAATTGCTCCCGGCGCAAAAAAGCTGGGGACTCAGGCCTTTGCCAACTGCACACATCTGCGGAGCATCACCTTGAACAGCAGGATTGACTGCTCGAATTTTAAAAACGACGTCTTTACCGGCTGCCTCGGGATCAAGGAGATCAGCCTTTCGGACGGATATTCCTATCACACCGACAACCTTATCAATGCGCTTATTTCTGACGGAGAGGTGCATCCCGTTGTCCGGGCCGCAGCCGAGAGCCTTTACCGGTCCATTGAGATAGAGGACGGCGTGCTTTTCAAACTGCACGTCGATCTGAGGACCTTTGAACTGCCGGAGGGGATAAAGGCCGTCGGGAAAGGCTGCTTTCTCGACAAGAAAGGGATAGTGTCCATAACCTTCCCCGAAAGCCTTGAAAGAATAGGCTCCAACGCCTTCGGCAACTGCATCAGCCTTGAACAGATAACTCTGAAAGATCCGCACGTCACCGTTGAAGAAGGCGCTTTCAGAGGATGCAGCAGTCTGAAAAGAGTGGTGATCGGAGACCGCATCTATACTCTCGGAGGTATCGACTGCGCCGGAGGCACTCCCCGCATCATACGGCAGATCAGCGATCAGCTCATAAGCGATTTTTACATCAGCGGAAAGGTGCTGATGTCCTATACCGGCAGCGAGGAGCGGGTCACTGTCCCCGAAGGGGTGGAGGTGATCGGTGAAAGCTGCTTTGAGGGAAACGAAAGGCTCGACCGTGTCCTCCTGCCCGACAGCGTCAGGGAGATACACGAAAACGCTTTCCGAAACTGCATATGTATGCAGTCGGTGGTGATGCCGGAAGGTCTGCGGGCAATACGCAGGAGCGCCTTTGAGAATTGCAGAAAGCTGATACGCTTCAATGTCCCTGCCGGGCTTGAAGAGGTAGGCTTCGCGGCTTTCAGAGGATGCGTCTCCCTGGAGACAGAAGGCTTTGAGACCGGCACTCCGGCAGCGGTCCGGGTCCCCGACAGGGTATACGGCGAAAACGACATCCCCGCCTACCGTTACTGCTTCGACGGGAGCTTCACGGAGCTGGTGCCTGACAAGCCCGGCATCATCGGGAAATACGCATTCTCCGTCTGCCCGGAGCTTAGGTCCGTGGTCATAAACGCCCCCGGATGCATCGTAGAAAAATACGCCTTTGAGAAATGCGGCTCCCTCAAAAAGATCAAAGTCACCGCAGGCAGGATAGAAAAAGGCGCCTTTTCCTTCTGCCGTGAACTGGAAGAAGCGGAGATAGACGGCGTAACCGAGCTTGAGGAGGAAGTCTTCGCAGGCTGCTCCTCACTGAAAAAGATCAGACTCCCCGAAGGGCTCTCACGGATAGGCAGAAGATGCTTCGACGAATGCACTTCCCTGCCCGGCTTTGACTTCAGCGGCATAAGGCACATCGGAGAACGGGCCTTTGAACGCTGCGACAGTCTTAAAGAAGTCCGGCTCATCAAGGCTGAGGTGGGATACCACGCCTTTGCCGACTGCGCGGGGCTTGAAACTATCCTCCTTGACGGAGAAACAAGGCTTCAAAGCGGGGCCTTCTTCGGCTGCACCTTCGCGGACAGGGTGGTGTTCTGCGGAACGGAGTACCCTTTCTCGGAATTTGCTCAGAGCCGAAACACCGCCGGCAGCCTTCTGCCCGTCAGAGTACAGGAGGTCATCGGAAGCGTTTACTCCTGCTTTGAGGTCAGCCGCAGAAACAGCATTGTCAGATACAAGGGCGATGCCTCGAAGGTGCGCATCCCCGAGGATATCGTTTCCGCCGGAGACGAAGCCTTCCGGGACCGTCTGCGGGTCGAAGACATCCGATTCCCCGCTGGTTTTTCCCGCAGCGGAAGGATGACCTTCTCCGGCACGGGCTGGCTTGAAAGAAAACGCAGAGAGGCAGAATTCACCGTGGTGAACGGGCTGCTCATCGATGCCGCAGGCTGCGGTGAAAAAGCCGTCATCGACGGCAGCATCAGCCGGATATGCAGCTGGGCCTTCGCCGGGAACACACGGATAAAAGAGCTTGTGCTCCGAAGCAGCCGCACCGCAGCGGACTGCTTTGCTTTCCGGAACTGCATCAATCTGAAAACCGTGACCTGCGCCGACGGGAAAACCTACACTCTTGAAAGCTGCACCGACCTCACGGAAAAGGACTATCCCGAGACTGTAAGACGCATCTTCTCCGAATGCATAAACTGCTTCAAGCTGGAAGGCGAAGGCGTCCTCACCGAAAGCACCGGCAACATAAAAGAGCTTGTGTTCCCCGAAGGGATAAAGGAGATAGCCCCGCAGGTCTATATGGACTGCAATCTTCTTGAAAGCATAGTCCTGTCCAAAGATACGAAAATCATCGGGAAATGCGCCTTTAAAAACAGCAAGTGGCTGCGCCGTGTCGGGAACGCAGAAGGCGTTGAAAGGATAGACGCGCTGGCCTTCAGCGGATGCAAAAGCCTTGAAAGCATCAGCCTTTCCGACGCGCTGGAAGACCTCGGCAAAAGGGCCTTTGAACATTGCTGCGAGCTGAAGGAGATACACATATCCAACAAGCTGACGGTCATTCCCGAACGGGCGTTTTTCAGATGCAAGAGTCTGAAACGGGTCTTCATCCCCGCTTCCGTGAAAGAGATAGGAACACAGGCCTTTGCTTTCTGCTCGGAACTTGAAGAAGTGATCTTTGAGGACCGTGACGGCGTCAGCATTGCCGAAGACGCCTTTGCGTGGTGTGATAAGCTATGAGATACAGAGAACTTGGAAATACAGGATCGAAAGTCTCGGAGATTGGCTTCGGGACCATACCCATATTAAGCGGAGACGTCCCGGTGCTGCCCGATCATTACGATCCCTCAGTCGATGAAGCCGTGGAGATCATGATGCACGCATACCGTATGGGCTGCAATCTCTACGGCACCGCGATACCCGAAGAATACGGCGACGCCGAATACAAGCTGGGAGTCTTTGCCGAAAAGGTCGGCAGGGAGAATATCGTCATCTCGGACAAACGAACAGGCAGAGGCCGCTATGAAAGAGGAATATCCCCCCCCGCAGACTTTACCTTCGACGAAGTGATACGGCGGCTCTCGGAGCATTTTTCCCCGATAAGGTGCAGCAGATGTCAGCGATGCGTCTGCCCGCAGGGGCATGAGATACATCTCCTGCTGAGGCAGTACGATTACTATCATCTCGGGAAGAGATCCTGGGCCTTGAAGAGGATACGAATGAACATAGAAGAGGTCAGCGAAAGCTGCCGCCGATGCACGGAAAGGCTCTGCATGAAGGACTGTCCGCAGAAGCTTATGATCCCCGAACTGATCGAAAGGATCCGCGAACTGACATTGTAAGAAGTCGGGACGCAGCTTAAATGAAAAGCGTCTCCGCTTTTTTAGGATAACTGATGAAAAAAAAGCAGAAAATGGCAGCCAGATACTTGAAATTATAGAAAAAATTGTGTTATAATTAGAGTGTGTAATCTTTTTAGTGAATTGATAACAACCGTATTTTTTCCTTATATCGAATTCATCCAGATATTTGGGAAAATACGGCTGTCTTGTTATACGGGCTTACACCATACAGGGAAGCCGTTTGTTTACAGGCTGTTCATTTTTGAACGTTTTTTAGTCAGAGTGTATTATCAGTCTTTGACTTTTTTAATAAAGGAGGTAAAGTCCATGGATCTAAGAAACGGGCATTGTCGCTGTTTCTGGCACTGCTGATGTGCCTGACTTTCACTCCCCTGCCGACACTCGCGGACAGTTCGGAGAATTATATCGAAGCACATTTCTTTGACAATAACCGTATAAAAGATGAGTACGGCAACGGCACAAATGACGGTTATCTTACCACGGACAGCAGCGGCGGGGTAAACTTTGGCGTATCAGGCTGGATCCCTTTGGAGCAGAACTGCACCGTCAAAAGCATCTGGCTCGTTGATGCAAGTTCTAAAGCGCAGCGCTATGATCTGCTGGACTCTGCATACGGCGGAGACGATCAAAGCCGTATTTCCGCCTTTGAAGACCCCGACACCAAAAAGACCGATTACAGCCTCTGGGTCTGGATCGATCATATCGCTATCCCGAATGTAACTTTGGGCGACTACCGTCTGAAGGTAGTCACCTCCGATCTTACCTATTTAAGCGATGACTTTTCATCAGATGATTTTACCGTTCACGGCATCGCTCATATCGTTAAGCCCGAGGCTCTGCTCACGGGTCCGACGATAAAGACAAGCTCGCTTCCCGAAGGGCAGGTCGGCGTTGCCTATTCCGCAAAGCTTGAAGCGGCTGCCGTTTACGGCGGAGCCATAACCTGGGAGGCATCGGACCTTCCCGACGGACTGATGCTCAATGCCTCTACGGGTGCTGTTTCGGGGACTCCCGCCGCTAAGGGCAATTATACCTTCAAAGCCACGGCCAAGGAGGCAGACGGCGGCAGTTCGGAAAAACTCCTTACGATCAAGGTAGCCGAAGCCGATCCGCCGGTCATCACCGTATCTTCACTTCCCGACGGCAGAGTGGGAGAGGCATACACTGCAGCACTTACAGCCACCCCCTTTATAGCAGGCGGAAAGATCACCTGGAGCATCAAGTCCGGCAGTCTGCCCAAAGGCATTACTCTGGATGCCGCCAAGGG
Source organism: Ruminococcaceae bacterium FB2012 (assembly GCA_900104495.1). Taxonomy (GTDB): domain Bacteria; phylum Bacillota; class Clostridia; order Oscillospirales; family Ruminococcaceae; genus FB2012. The sequence goes on from FMXS01000014.1 coordinate 103,644, forward strand.
TACTCTCAGCGGTATGCCTTCCGCCAAGGGCAGCTATACCTTTAAGGTGTCCGCTTCGGAGACTAACGGAGGCACCGCAGAAAAGAGCCTCAGCATCCGGGTGACGATGGATCCCCCGACTGTCACCACGGCCTCCCTTCCCAACGGCACGGTGGATAAGGAATACTCTGTAAAGCTGGCAGTCACGCCTTATACCAAAGGCAAGGCGATCACCTGGAGCATCAGCTCGGGCTCGCTGCCATACGGCCTGTATCTTGACTCTCAGACCGGCGAGATCAGCGGAACTCCCGAATTCCCCGGAACTAACAGCTTTACCGTCTGTGCTTCGGAGGCCGACGGCGAAAAGGCATACAAGGAGCTTTCACTTACCGTTGAACAGAAGCCCATTGCTCTGACCGAAGACCCGTGCATCGTGCTTTCCTATTCGGGAGAAGATACTCTGCGCGACAACGGAGAGTACAGCATTTACCTTTATACGGACCGCGATCCCGGGGAAGACGAGACCGTTACGGGAGTGCTGGAATACACCGATAAGAACAATAACGAAAAGACCTTTGAGTTTACTCCCGAACTGACCTACTCCTGCTGCGCCTATTACAGAGGCGAGCTTCCCGAAGATGCGGGAAAGATCAACAGCTTCAAATTCGCTGTCGGCGGAAAGAACGTCGCCGTCAGCGAGATAGACCTTGAAGTCGCACCTGTGCTGACAATCTCCTTCTCCGGTGACATCACATCCGGCGCCGACCCTTATTTGTGGGTCATGGATGAAAATGACGATGTTGTTTACAGCCAGGCAGTCAGCGGCACGACTGAACCCGTCACTCTGAAAAATCTTCCCGAAGGCAGCTATACACTGGAGACCCAGGGCTTTGTAACTGAATACGGCGATCTCAGCTTCGGCAGCACAGAAGCCGTACTGACCAACGGAAAAACCACGAACGTGACTCTCAAGCTCACCGACCACCGCGCATTACAGATCCGTCCGCAGCCGAAGGCGGGCGATAAGACAGTAGGCTGGTGGGGCCGTTCCTTTGCATGGTATTCCGATGCGGATGGCACGCAGCTTATCAGCACCGCAGACAACTATTCGGTGCTGGATGACGAGACCGTTTATCTCCGTATTTCACCCAAGGATTCCTATTCCGTCGATTACACCGATTCAGAGCTTGTGAAGGTGACGCTTGATACAGAGAAGTATGTAAGCGTACCCTTTACCCGCAAGGCCGCCGTCACCGCCGAGATCACAGCATCCGCCGAGGACAGGGGCGGGTCGGGCGTATTTGATGAGAGTGATTTCTGGATTACTGCCGCAAGACCGGGTGCCGGGAATTATGTATCGGCCTCCCGGGACCGCGGATATGCAGGAAAGACTTATATCGCAGAGAATATAACCGAGGGTACGGTCATCACCGTATCTGCCCGCAATGGGTTTTCCGGCAGCGAGGACCAGTCGTCGGTGACCCATACCGTCACCGCTGCCGAGATCGCGGCAGGAAAGGTGAAGCTGAATGCAGCGATCCCCGTGAACGAGGGACTCATTTATCTTGATGTGACCTGCCGGACCCTTGAAGGCACTTCAAAAAAAAGTTCCGCGACATCAGCGGCATCACAATAACAAAGGCGGACGGCTCCGAGCTTGCATACAGAAAGACCGATTCGGCTCTTATTCTGACAGAGCCCGAAAAGATCTCTGCGGGCGAGACGTTGCCCGTGAATACAGCAGTATCAACAAAGATCTTTCCAATGTCACAATGAAAAAGACCTACAGCAGCTGCGTGTCCCTTGATATGACAGTTGTTCCGAAGCCGAGCTTTGCACCCGACGGCAATGTGACGATCAGGATCGAGACGAACCAGCCCCAGAACGATCTTAATGCGGGAGCCGTCAGCACATACGCGCTTTCGGTAAACGGCTTCCCGATAGGTATAGACCGCTGGAACACAAACAATGCCGGCCTTATTCAGAAGGACGGATCTATTCAGCTGACCTTGACCGGGGAAATGCTTGAAGCCTTCGGCGGCTTCCCGCTGGAGTTCTCCACCGTTTTCAGGGAGACGAACTACGAGAGCCTGTCCTGCTCCGCTTATCTGATATTCGATCAGGGCAGCACACACAGCGTGGACTATATAGGCTCTTTTGAAGAAGAAACAGGCTTCATTACCGTTGAGGCTCCCGAGTTCACAGCAGACGGCGAATTCACCGTATGGGGCAAGGCTATGCCTTCCGCCGTAGGATCACAGTACTATACCGCCGATAAGCATACGGACTATAACGTGACTCTCTTTGCCGACGGTGTGCCGGTCGCTCAGACCAGGTCCGACCGCAAAGGCAATTTCAAAGCCAAGGTGCTCATAAACACCGAAGGCTTGAAGGAGTACGAGGGCATTGAGTTTACCGCTTCCGGCTCCTACGCCGACGGCAGCTTTGCACGGGTCTCCGATCCCGTGACCACCCTTTATACTCCCATCGACGGCGTACTGAAAAAATACGAGATCTTCTGGGAGAACCACAGGGGAGATGCCGAAAACGGCAGGATGCAGAGTATGGTCATCCTTGACGGCGGCGACCCCGTAAGCCTTGATCTGTTATGGTACAGAGGTGCTATCAACTCCGATGACCAGGCTCGCGTACAATGGAAAATGACCTTTGACAATCCCGATGACATCACCTCCGTGACCGTTGATGTTCAGCGAAACGGCTATGTTCAGACGATCGACGCTGTAAAGCAGGAAGACGGCACCTGGCTGACGCCGCTGACTTATATCCCCGGCTCCGCGCCCGACGGCACTACGGTAAGCTATTCGGTAAAGACCAAGCCCGCACATCTGATCCGAAAGGATGATTCTGACTTTACCGACGAACAGCTCAGATCGGTATACAACAGGCTGGCAAGCACCTCGCTCATCTCCGGGCTGACAGTTGCCGAAAACAGTATGACCTTCAAGCTGGCCGGCAAGAATAAAACTCTTCCCGTCTCCGTAACATCCAAGGAGCTTGACTGGGATAAGGAAGAAGCGGAAGATCTCGATTCATTCGAGCCGGTATTCATCTACGGCGAAGAAGAAGGCGACCTGCTGCCTAACGTGATCCTCACCCAGGAAGGCTGGTTCGAGGGACGTCTTGTTGACGGCTTCGAGGGTGACGAATATGTTTTCGGCACCCGCACAATAAACAAATATACCGATGATCCCGGTACGATCTATATCTCAAGAGTGCTGACCGCTACCCGGTGTGTCACCGCGGTATGGGATACCGCAAACAAGAAAAAGTTCATGACCGTTATCGACATCGGCGGTAACGTACAGCACGATCCCGGCATAAACAAGGAACTGGAGAAGAAGATAGCCGAGTCCTCGCTGACCGAGGAACAGGCAGACCTGCTCCGCACCCTGGGTAATGCCGAGACCGTATACGATATTTGGAATGCCTTCTATACTCAGCTTGCGGCAGCCTTTGCCGAAGGAGCAAAAGCTGAAGTCAACGGCGAACCGCTGACTGAGACTGCTGTATTTACAGGCAGCATGAACGCTCTGACTCCTGATCTTCCCGCTGCACCCGGCGCTTTGTCGCTGACCAAGAAGATCGATCTCAACAAAGCCGAAAACTGGACCTGGGATAATGTCCAGAAGGCCATAGATCAGCTGAAGGAAGCTAAAGAGGCCGGCGATGACCTTTCCGAATGGATGGAGGAGATAGATGTCACCAGTGAAGAGATATCCAAGCTGCACCAGTTCCTGAAGGATAACGAATGCCTGCACCTGATCTATAAAGCTTATGACTCCAACGGAAATCCGGGACCCTTTGATATCGTTCCCGAGATCCGCGAAATGTTTGGTCAGCGTATGACCACGGAGGTCAAGAATGCTCTTGATACTGCCACGAGCTTCGGAAAGGACTTCTCGGAAAAGGGACTCCAGGCTGCCTGGGACAAACTGGGCGATGTACTTACCACAGGCGGATTTATTCAGCGTATGACCGGCGACAGATTCAAGGAAGAGGTACGTGAAAGAGCCTGGGGACGCAAGAGCACCAACATGGCAAGACGGCTCTACTATGCTGCACGTTATGCAGAGACATACGAGCGCAATTCCAATAACGGCGGTCTTTGCAGCGAGGGCATCAACTGGAAGAACTGGCCAAAGGATATTTACAATCCTGATGACTGGAAGAACAGATCGGACCGCGAAAAGGAGAACGCGATCCTCGACAGATATAACCAAAAGATATTGACTCCCGTTAATTACAATAATCAGTCCTCGCCTCCGGGTCCTCAGGGACGCTATGACCCCTCCGGCTATGTCTATGAGGCAGTGCCGAGCAACCGTATTGAGGGTGCTGAGGTAACGCTCTTCACTCTGAACGGAGAGCTTGACGTTACAAGGGATGCAAATGATATAATCACCGGTATCTCCGGCGGCACAGCGGTATTTGCCGATTCGGCACAGTTCGGCATCGAGCCCAATCCGCAGACCACAGGCGAGGACGGACGATATCAATGGTTCGTTCCCGAGGGCTGGTGGCGCGTAAAGGTCACGGCAGAAGGCTTTGAGGACGCAGATACAGGCAACAGCAAGGACTACGGTCTGAACGCAGTTCTCAACAGCAAGGACAACTGCTGGTATATGCCCGTTCTGCCCGTACAGCTCGATGTGAATATCCCCCTTGTGAGCTATGCGGCTCCCGAAGTGGAGAAGATCGACGCTACAACACTCGGCCTGCTTGTTAAGTTCAGCAAGTACATGGACGAGGAGAGCCTGAAAAAGGATCACTTTATCCTGATTGTAAACGGAGAGATGATGCCCTTCAAGCTCGTCAAGACAGACAGCGAGAAGAGCAGCACCGCGGAAGATGCCCCGAGCTATACCAGCACCCTGCTGCTGACCTATGAGGGAGCGGCAGAGGGCGACAAGGTACAGCTTGCCATTGACAACCGCGTAAAGAGCTATGCAGGCGTTCAGATGAACGAACGCTATGACAGCGGCGAGCTCACTGTAAAGGCTTCCGAACAGGTCTCCAAGCCCGAGGCCGACATACCTTCGGGTCAGGTGGAGAAGAATACCGCAGTGACTCTCTCATGCAGTACCGACGGAGCTGTTATCCGCTATACGACAGACGGCAGCGAGCCCACGGAGAAAAGCCCTGTTTATACCGCGCCGATATTTGTTTCCGAAGCGGTAACTGTCAAGGCTGCGGCTTTCAAGGCGGGTATGCTCCCCAGCGATGTACTGACGGTAAGCTATACCGTTCCCGAAGAGACTGTTATCATTGTTCCCGAAAAGGTGGTTGCCACGATGAACGGCAAGATCGTCTCGGACGGCGATACACTTACACCCGGCTATCTCACTCTGACGACAGCCACCGAGGGCGCAGAGATATGGCCCTGTTGACAAACCCCTCGACAATCGCCAGAAAATATGGTATAATAGTATCATAGAAAGCGAGGTAGTTGCCATGCTCAAGAAGTCCGAAAGCAAGCAGATGAAAATGTCATTTGTGACCCTCGAGAGCCTTATGCCGCAGGAGCATTTTCTGCGCGATCTTGATCGGCTCGTTGATTTTGATTTCATCTACGATAAGGTCGCAGACCTCTATTCAAATACAGGCAGACCGTCCATAGACCCGGTCGTAATGATAAAAATGCTGCTTATCGGATATATCTACGGCATCGATTCCGAGCGCCGCCTTGAACAGGAGATCACCGTCAATATCGCATA
>FMXS01000030.1 GCA_900104495.1 Ruminococcaceae bacterium FB2012
TGCTTATCCTTTGATAAACAGATATAATGCACACATTCCGAAACCTGCTGCTGTTACTGCCGCGATTCCTGCTATTGCTACTCCTGCTGAGATCATTGATTTTTCCTCCTTCTGGTTTGTGTCGTTTTTGTTTGTTTCCCTTGCTGTGATTACATAATACCACGCATCCGAGCCCTTTTCAATAAGCAGATAAGTGTCGTAATGTTGGTTATTCAACAGAAATACGTCACGGCGTCGCATAAACAACACGGCAGAGAAAAACTGTCGCAGAATTATTTTGAAAAAACCTGTTTTTCTGTCAAGATGTTGTCAAAGTCGGTATGATATACTGTGATCAAAGAAAAGGAAACCCCCGAAAACACGGGGCTGAACAAAAAAAAACTTCTGAAAGACCCGGAGATCTGTAAAGAAGTTGTTAAGATCAGTATGATATACTGAGATCAAAGAAAAGGAAAACCCGAGACCGAAAGGAGAAACAACAATGAAAAACACAAAAACAAACATTAATACTTATTCCGTTCTTTATTATTTCAAATACAATCCGAGAATCAGCTCTTTTAATGAATCAGCAACCGGCTCACTTTCTGCGCCACCTTCATTATCAAGATCTTCTATGAATATCCTGCCTGTTCCGACTTCATATAACAGGAATAAACAGGAATAAGAATCATAAATGCCGATAGGCATATACCTGCTCAGATCGCCGCCGTATGATAACCACTTTTTCGCTCTTGCTATCAATCCGTCAGATCGTAAAAAGAAATCATCAGGCTTCTCGCCTTTGAGCCGGATCGCCGAAAACAACATAAAGCATTCCGGATGATCTTTATAGTAGCCGAACACACCCGGCTGCCAGTACGCATTGAGATAATCGGCTATATCCTTTGGCATCGGATACCCGACCTCACGCTTAAAAATCTCAAAATCGGAGTGTTCCTGTCTTGCAACAAATATTTCCCCTGCATCAAAGTGACGTATCAATTCGGGATCAATATCCGTAAATTGCTTCGGAAAGCTGTATATATTTATTCCCTTTTTACGGACTGTATCCGTGTAATGCTTGATCGCTTCTTCCATCGCATTCTCCTAAATCTGCATCCACATTCATTAAAATGCCTTCGGCAGTCACATACCTTCCCAGCTGCATAAACGCTTCGCTGTCGGGGTCATCGCAGGGGAAGTAGTATGTGACCCGCACTGTGATGCTTTTCGCTTTTGCCGCACGGCTGTCCGTTATCAGCTCGGCAAGTTCAGCAATCTTCCTGTTCAGCTCCTCGCAGTCGGACTCGCACAGCTCACGGCGCTTTGTGTACTTGATCTCCTTCGATGCAACGGCCTCGCTGAAACCTTTGAGGGCATCAAAAGGACTGAATATCTTAGCTCGTTTCCCGACATTCATTGTCGGGTGCTTCATATAAAATGTATCAAACTTTTCGTGCCGGGGACGACCCTGCGCTGCTATCTTCGCATACCTAAAGCCCGGCGGCATCTGCATCTGCCCGATGTCTGTGTAGTATCTCATTATGCTCTGTGTCCTCCGATCTGTTTGTTGCGTTCAAGCGTCGTTGCGCCTTGAAGCAGATTTATCCCCTTGAAAACCGCATCACGTCAGGAGCATCGTAAGGCTTAGTAATAAAATCCGCAGCACCGAGCCGGAGGCTTTCAACCTCTGCGCCCTTTTCAGCGGTCAGAACTATGACCGGGATCCGCCTCAGCTCTATATCGGAGTGAAGGATCTTCAGCAGGCTGCTGCCGTCAAGCTCCGGCATATGCAAGTCGAGAATGACAAGTGAAAGCTTCAGCTTTTCCCGCCTGATGATCTCCAGCGCAAGTGCGCCGTTCTCGGCAAATTTGATCTCATAAAGGTCACTGAGCATAGCGCCGATAGAAGTCTGTCCAAAAGAACGATCGGCTTGAACAAAATGCCGGCAGGGAGAGCGGATCTCCCTGCCGGTTTTTCTTTTCTATCGTTTCAGGTCACTTTAAGCATATCCGTGAACAACAGGTTAGGGTCAGGATGAAAGCGCTCCCCTGTTCCCGAGATGTATGCGTGTTGAATTCAGGCCAAGCACCTTGTCATATTCGATCAGGGATGAAATGCTGTTGAGAACGGAAATGTTGTCGCATTTGTATTTGAGCTCCTTGTCGATAACAGTCGGGTTCCAGGTCGTTCCCGAATCCTTTATGTTGATGACGATATCATCTTCTTTCAGATGAACTGAAAGGTCGATGATACATTTCTTTCCTTCGTTTGCGGTTATTATCCCAACAAGCATCTCCTCAACTGCAAGAGCGGTGCGCATATCGCAGTCGGGCCTTTTTCCGGCGATCCATTCGCCTGCTTTCCGGGATATTTCGACTGCCTTTTCGATATCAGCTTCGGCAGAGGCTTCAAACCTCGATGAATTCTCAGCCGACGGGAGCAGGAAGCTCGCCGTTGCGGGTCTTTCTTTTCGCTTTATCACCGCCATAGTGACAAATACAAACACAGTGGTAAGAGCCTCGGCAAGTATCGCGCCTAGCCATACGCCATCCATTTCCAATGGAGCCGAGAAAAGCCAGATCAGCGAAATCGGCATAACAAGTCCCTGGAGCAGCGTAGTTACCGCCGAGAGCTTTTGCCTTTCGATTGCCTGAAGATAGTTGCCCATAAGGAAATTCAGCCCGACAAAGGGATAGCATATCATAAACAGCCGTATGGCCGATTTCATATACTGTGCGGAATCGGGATCTCTTACGCCGTACATTACAGTGAGCAGGCCGGGGAATACGGTGAAAAGCGCAACAAGCGCCAGCGAACCGCCGATTATTACTGCTAGCGCCTTTTTGAGCACATACCGCACTCTGTCGCTGTCACCCTCGTGGTAATACACCGAGGCTATCGGCGCAAGCGTCTGCGAGGTGCCGATGAAAACAATATATCCGAGGAAAATGCTGTTTCTGTACATACTGTATGCCTGGAGCCCAAGCTGACCGCATCTTACCGTGATGATCGTATTTATCACCTGCGCCGAAACTGTAAGATACAGCTGAGTCGAGGCGACCGGGAAGCCCTTTATGCAGATAGACCGGAAAACAGCGAAAAAAGCCTTTATCCCGTTGACGAATGGTGAAATAAATCTAAGCTGCCTTTTTTTGGTAAACATATATCTGGTTATTGATGCTGCACCGCCGATATAGCCGATGAGCGTAGCAAGAGCAGCGCCCTTTATCCCCATTCCGAACCCCTTCATCAGCACTATGTCCATACACAGGTTTATAACATTAGACACCAGCACCGATATAAACGGCAGCCTCGGGCTCCCGTCTGAGCGTGCAAAATATGACATACTCATAATATAGCACAGAAGCGGGACTCCCAGAACGAGGATGCTGCAATAGTCTCTGCAGTCTCCCCTGAGTTCCTCGTCAACACAGAGGAAGCGCGAGAGCGGATTTAAAAACACAGTGCCCAGCAGAGCGATCATCAGACCGAAGACTATCAGCGAGAACATTGCAGTCGAAAACAGGGTATCAGCCTTTTTACGGTCGTGATCTGCCTGAGCGTTTGACGACAGGAGTGAGCCGCCGAGCCCCAGCATCCAATACACCAGATTCACAAATGTTACTATGGGAAAACAAAGCTGGGTGGCAGGCATCTTCTCGATCCCCAGAAAGCTGCTGACCAGCAGGGAATCAACGAAAAGCGCCATATTGTTTGCCAGGGTCATAAACAGTGTGGGAAGGAAGAACTCCTTGAATTTATGCGATATGAGCCTGTATTTCAGATCAGTCATTATTATTCCCCCAGAAATTGAGCCCTCTCAGGAAATCAATGAACAGTCTGATGTAATCCTCAGAAAGAGCAGGCCAATAGACACCCTCTCCGAAGAGGACCGTTGTGGTATAGGTATTTGACACCTCGGGCACAGTTCTGTTATTCGCGGTACCCATGCCGACTGCCGAGATAAGACCGCTTATGCCCTGCTGTTTTTCGGGATCGTGCATAGCCTCTTCAAGCAGTCTGTCAAAGTTCTGCTGAGTAACGGCATCAATCCTTAAACCGCTGTCGTTTACTGCCTTTACGATATCGCCGTAGTTTATGGTGTGGCTGCTGAAGCAGTTGAACAGGCAGCAGTCCTCCGGGGTCTGCGCCAGTCTGACGATAGATCTGGCAGTATAATCTATCGGGCTCATTTCAAGCTTCTGCGACATTTTCTCATAAGACATCGCATGAAGAGTTATATAGGCTCTCAGGCGGTTGATAAAGCCGTTGGTGCGGAAGTTTATCTGGAAGATGCCGTCCTTGTCTCTTGCCATAAGATTACCGACACGGATGACCTTAACATCAGCACCCTTTGCGGCACTCTCAAGCACGAGCCTTTCTGCAAGGAATTTTGAACTGAGATACTGGTTGTCAAGCAGCTGTCCGCCGTAAAGCATCTTTTCGTCGAAGACAAAGCTCTTGTGTCTGCCGTCAAGAAGTATCTCTCCGCAGGTGCTGGTTGTGGAGATATGAACAAGCCTTGCTCCGTGTTTCTCGGCAAGAGCCAGGATGTTTGCCACGCCTTCAACGTTGGTGTCATATATATCGCTGCCAGCCGAGAAATGCTTTACAGAAGCAGCGCAGTTTATAACGGTATCGAGCTTTATGCCGTCAAAAGCTGCGAGGCTCTCCTTGTCAGTAAGCTCTCCGGCCACAGCAAACAGCCGCTTACCGATAAGCGAAGTATAGTCCTTTTCAAAATAGTAATACTGCCTCGTGATAAGCCTTTGCAGTCCGCTGACCTTGCCGTCCCTTATCAGGCAGTAAACTGCTGAATCGGTATTGTCAAGCAGCTCAGCGAGCACGTGAGAGCCGAGGAATCCCGTAGCTCCTGTAAGCAGAACGCTTCCGAGCTGCCTGTGCTCTCCGCTGATATAATTGTCGAAGGTATTTCTCTCAAGGCGCTTGTGTATCCCGGAATAATCATAGTCAGTGATGATGTCGGACTTTCCGGCTTGCTGAACGGTTCCTCCGGACACAAATACCGCCAGCTTTGCGGGAGTGGGGTTTTCAAACACATCACGGAATTTAACCGCATAGCCGCCGTTCGAGGCAAGGATAGTAAGCTGAATCGCCAGGAGCGACGTTCCGCCGATCTCAAAGAAATCGTCATCAATGCCTATCTTGTCAAGGCCGAGAGCCTCTTCAAAAATGCCGCAGAAGAACTCCTCCGTCTCGTCTCTCGGAGCGGTATAGCTTCTTTCTATGCCCGGCTGGGGGAGGTTCTTTCTGTCAATCTTTCCGTTCGGAGTATAGGGCATAGTTTCCAGCTGCATAATAACAGTCGGTACCATATAAGGCGTAAGACGCCTTTTGAGAAATGCTTTGAGCTCCTCGGTGTCTATCTTTCTGTCAGCAGTGATATAAGCGCAGAGGTGATCTGTAAGGCTGATCTTTCTGATAACAACGGCGACTGCGTTCACGCCCTCGTATTCGAGTATCGACTGCTCGATCTCGCCTATCTCAATGCGCAGACCTCTGAGCTTGATCTGTCCGTCGCGCCTTCCGAGCACGATCACATTTCCGTCCGGCAGCTTGTAAGCAAAGTCGCCGCATTTGAAATATGGCAAACCGTTTATTGTGATATACGCAGCGGCAGTCTTTTCGGGCAGATTGTGGTAGCCCCTTGTAACGCCCCAGCCGCCGACATAATGCTCGCCCACAACACCGTCCGGCAGCATTTTGCCGTCAATATCACGGATATCGCTGATGACGTTATACAGCGGCCCGCCCACAGACACGATGTTATCCTCACGGACTATCCTTGTGTTGCACATGATAGTGATCTCAGTGGGGCCGTAGATATTGTAGATATCTATATCCGAGATCGGACGCAGCTTGTAATATATATCGGGAATGAAGGGCTCTCCGCCGACAGAGCACATTTTGCACTTTGCCAGTTCCTGTGTGAATTCGTCCATAAGAAGATACTGCCTCATTCTTGAAGGAGTGATGCTTCCGAAGGCTTCGGGTTTTTCCTTCTGCATCAGCTCGATAAGTGCGGGCATATTCTTTGTCTCTTCGTCGTTTGCGAATATCAGCCTTATTCCGTTGGTGAGCGCGCCCATTATATCCAGCACAGAGATGTCAAAGGAGACCGTCGCAGTCTCAAGAACGCTTTCAGGCTTATCCTCACGGGTATGGAAATAGTTGTTCTGCGGGTCGTTAACAAACAGGTTTGAAAGGTTCTTGTGCGTTATCTCAACGCCCTTGGGTCTGCCGGTAGAGCCCGAGGTGTAAAGCATATAGCAGATCCGGTCAGGATCAACGGTTATCTCCGGCACTGCCTCATCCGTTTCCTTCAGAAGGTCAGACACTGAAACGCCGTTATCATATCCCGGCAGATCGGTGATTATCAGATCGGAGCCCGAATCCTCTACGACATAAGAAACACGCTCCTTGGGATACTCGATGTCCATAGGGATATAGGCAGCACCGGCCTTGAGGACGCCCACCATCGAGATGATAAGCTCAGCAGTTCTGGGCATAAGAAGAACTACGCTCCCGCCGTCCTTCACTCCACGCTTTCTCAGGGCATTCGCTATGCGGTTGGCTTTCCTGTCCAGCTGCTCATAGGTATAGCTTTCCCCGCTGCACACAAGTATCCTGCGATCGGGATATTTCTTTGCCATATTCAAGATGCGCTCATGTATCATAACGGGATCAACCGGCTTGAATTCAAAGGGACCGTTTTCCGGAGCAAGCGAGATATCTCTGATGCGCAGGCTTTCAAGGTCGGCTGAAGCACACCAGTCTGCGATAACATCGGCTATGCAGCGAGTGAATGCTGAAATATAATCCTCTGTATAGAACGAGTCGTTGAACTCGGCGCGGATATAATACTTATCCTCTTCTATGATGTTCAGCATCATTTTATAGCGCAGGGAGTCAAAGCGCACTCTGCCTCTCTCATACGATCTTCCGCCCAGGTTTATCTCACTGTAGATTTTTCCGTGATATGTATAGAAGAAGTCGGGATGGAAGTCAAATTTGCCGGAAAGCTCCGTGAACGGACACGCCTGGTGGCTCATGGTGCTGAGCCATACGTTCCTGGCATATTCAAAAAGCGTCAGTATGCTTATCTCTCTGTCGGGGCGCAGAGTCAGAGGCAGCGTCTTTACCAGCAGCGCCGCCGTATTCTTCACAGCAGGCTCTGTCCTTCCGTTGCTGATCGTTGCAAGAAGCAGCTTGTCATCAGATATGAACTTTGTGAGCACGACCGTAAGTGCCGAGATAAATAGCAGATTCGGGCTTATGCGGTATTTCTCGCAGAGCATATTGACTGCTGCTGTATCAACGCTGGATTCTGCCGTTCCGAGGCTTCCACTGTTCTCATCATTGCTGATATTTGGAGTAAGAACCGTGGCAGTGTCGGCAACGGCGAATTGTTCCTTATAGTATTCCATATCCGCGTCGGCAGCAGCGCTCTTTTCAAGCTCTGCTTCGCGCAGCGCATATTCATAGCCGTCGGTGTCCTCACGCGAAAGCTCTCTGCCGTCGTAAGCAGCGGCAATATCGTCAAATATGATATTGAGCGAGCTTCCGTCAACAATAAGGTGGTGGAACATACTGAAAAGCACAGTCTCATCAGGAGTCACAAATATCCTGAATCTGAACAGCAGCTCGTCAGTTATATCAAAGGGCTTTGCAGCCAGTTCCTCTGCCATACTGTCTGTGAATTCGGGTACGTTTTCGATCGTTACGGTGTCTGCAAAAGCTCTGCTGTCGTTTCTTATCTGGACAGGCGCACCGTCCTTTATGTCAAAGGACACTTTAAGATAGCTGTGACGGTCTATGACCTTAATTATGGCTGCTTTCAGCTTTTCCGGATCGGTGCTGCCGTCAAATCGTATCACATTGGGCAGGTGATAGCCGATTCCCTCCGGGTTAGACATACAATCAAAGTAAATACCCATCTGGCTCGCAGTCATAGGATAAACTGTGCGGACATCCATGCTCTCAGATTTTCTGCTGTTTTCGGAAATGATGCCGTCGAGCATAGCAGCTATCTCCTTGACGGTCCTGCTGCGGATAAGCGAAGTCACTGGAACGGAAATGCTGAATTTATCATATATCTGCGACACAAGGGCTATCATCGAAAGCGAAGTAAGTCCCAGCAGGAAGATGTCGTCGCCGGTGCCGAATCCATATGAGCCGATCTGTTTTGCTATTATGGTAAACACAGTGTTCTCGGTATTGGTCACGGGGCGTTCGTATTCTCTGGTCTCTCCGGTGTTTACCGAAAGCTCCGCCAGCTTCTTCTGGGATATTTTTCCGTTGGGAGTATGAGGGAATCCATCTATCTGTGTAAAGAATGTAGGCACCATATATCCCGGGAGCCTGCCGCTGAGATGCTCTCGCAATTCTCCGGCAGTAACGGCAGCACTGTTCTCGACGGTATAGAAAGCGCAGAGATGCTTCTCTCCGGAGATCTCCTTAACTATCACCTTTGCCTGAGCGACACCGCCGAAGCTGCATATCACATTTTCTATCTCGCCCGGCTCGATGCGGAGACCTCTCAGCTTTATCATGCTGTCAGATCTGCCCAGCACAAACACCTCGCCCCTGCTGTCACGGTATGCAAGGTCGCCTGTATTGCAGTATCTTACTCCGTCAATAACGGGGAATCTCTGCTCGTTGAGCTTTTCGTTTTTGTAATATCCGAGCGCTACTCCCGCGCCGCTGACATACAGCTCGCCCACGGCATAGCAAGGAAGCTCTCTTCCGTCGATATCGCAGATGCGGTCGCCCACGTTGAGCATAGTGAAGCCTGCCGAAACAGCGCCGGAGTCCATTCTCTTCTGATGAGAGGCTATAGTGACCTCTGTGGGACCGTAGGAGTTATATATCTCGCAGTCGGAATAACTGCGGATGATCCCGAACAGTCTTTCAGGGAAACTCTCGCCGCCTATTATCATCACTCTTATATTTTTCAGCGCTTCGCAGAATTCGGGTATATCCGTATACTGCAGCAGCCTTGTGGGTGTTGAGCCCATAGCATCAATTCCGTGCTCTGCGATCAGCCCCGCAACGGCAGAAGGATCAAGGACCTCTTCCTCACTGCACAGCACAACAGGTATACCGTTGAGAATAGTTCCGAAGGTCTCGCGCATGAACACGATAAACGATACGCTGGAAAGGCACAGCATACAGCTGCACATCGTACTGAGCGCATAGATCGGAGCATTTTCGGGCTCGGGAGCAATGTAGTTGGTAATGCCCATATTTGAAAGCACTACGCCCTTCGGCTTGCCTGTAGTGCCGGAGGTGTAGATGATAAAGCAGGGATCTTCAGGCTTTATATCCGTATTGACAGGGGCATCCTCGCCTTTAAGCAGCTCTGCCGGAGAAACGGTGCAGTCAAAGCCCTCTGCGACCTCGGGAACATCGGTTATGATAAGCTTCGCTTCACTGTCAGAAAGGATCTGGTCAATTCTTCCGCGGGGATAATCGGGATCCATAGGGATGAAAACGGCTCCCGCCTTAACGCAGCCGAATATGCAGGAAACAAGGTTGCTCGTCCTGCGCATAAGTATAAGCACGCGCTCACCCTTGCCTGCTCCGAGTGAAATAAGCGAATTGGCAACGCGGCGCACACGTTTCTCAAGCTCGGAAAGAGTAAGTGCAGCATCCTTTGCTATAAGAATCTTCCTGTCGGGACAGCTGCCTGCAATACGGTCAAAGACAGCACTTACCGTTCCTTCGTTTTTGAGGCTGATATCCGGAGTTTTTGAGGTGCAGCCTGAAATGTCAATGCTCCTGAGGGGCATATCGCTGTCCATAGCCAGATACAGGGTATTGAGCGTTTCGGCAGCCGACTGAATGAATCTCTGAGAAAATCTGCTGCGGTCGTAGATCAGCGAAAAACCGTCCTGCCCGGCGCAGACAGTCAGAACTGCGTCGATTTCTGTCTCACCGTCCGCAGACAGCACAACATAGGGCTTGAACTCGAGATCAGTGCGGCAGGATAAATCGTAATCGGAATATGAAACGAGTTTTTCAAGCCTCTCCGCAGCAAGAGCCGCGAATCCGTTGGCAGCGGATGAAGTGTCAACATTCATTCCGAAGGGGAATGTCTGCCCGTTTTTCCTGACTCCGATAAGTATATCCTTGGACATTCCGTACCTTACCAGCAGCACAGCCAGAGCTGCCGTCAGCCTGCCGATATCAGTCTTCGCCTTTATTGAGAGTGTCCCGAAGCCTTCCCTCTTATCGCTTGCACGGATCCCGCAAAGCAGGTCGGTGGGAGCGTCGGCAGCACGGATATTTTCATCAATGAAGCATTCTGCTGCTATGATCCGCGCAGGCTTGCCAAAGTCAAGGGCACTGAGGCATATCTCGTGATCTTTTGCCGCCTGCCTGAGCACAGACATCACGCCCTCGCGGACAGCTGCAATATCCTCCTGAGTGAATACGGAGGAGTTATATTCAAACGAAAGCAAAGAAAGCCCCTTGCTTTTATCCCTGTTGGGATTGATCCGAACATGGAAGGGGACATCCGTCTCGTCAGGGAAAATGAGCTCCACGGAGGTCGGACTGCTATTGTCAACTACGGAAAACGAGGTCAGCGAACGGGGATCGACTCCGGTCTTTTTTATTTCCGGCAGGTATTCGTTCGTGCTGGTCTTAGAATGGGCAAGTCCGTCCTTAACACACTGCCTGATATTCTTCATAAGCTGAAGGAAAGTCAGCGAGGAGTCCCATTTCAGGTGCAGAGGCAAAGTTTCAACAAACATACCCGGCTCATTGGCAAGGTCTTCACCGTAGCTGCGCCCGGCTATGCTTATCTCCCAGACCATTTCATTATCAGGGCATCCGAGAGCAGCTCTCTGCCCCTGATAATATGCGAAAACAGCAGAAAGCCCCAGCACGAATGCCGAAATGCCCTGCTCTTTCTGATAGTACATCAGCTCTGACGCAAGATCGGAGCCTATCTCACAGGCCAGCACTCCCTTGGTCAGCTTTTCGGGGGAATAGCCCACGCCGCGGAACCCTTTGAGCGAGTTTACCCAGTAATTGACGTTCTCGGAGTTCCCGGAGGCAAGCTGTTCCTCCAGCCTCGAAATATAGGTGCTGTAGGTCTCGGGATACTTTTTCAATTCCTTGCCCTCTGCCAGTGATTCACGGCAGGCATCGAAGCGTGCGGGTATAACTCTGTTTATGGTCGTTCCGTCGCAGATAAGATGTGAAACTGCGCCGAAAACGATCGTCCTGCCGGATACAGTTATAACATAGAGCCTGTAAAGAGGCGAATCAAACAGCGGCGAGACAGGCTCGGCTCTGATCTCCGAGAGCTTCTCTTCAAGCTGCTCCTCGTTTTCAAGGTCAATGCGGACAAATCCCGGAGCATCGTCAGAATGATACTGAAAGAAGCCGTTTTCCTTTCCGTCGTGTATTCTCAGATCAAAGTTGCCGCTGAATACATAGGGCAGCACGTTCACGATCTGCTCGGTTTTGACCTCCGGCGCAAAGTCTTTTCTGAAATAAAGATGATAGCAAAGAGTTCCCGGATGATTGAGCTCCGCCAGAAGAATTCTTGTCTGCGAGGGTGACAGCTTTGAATGATTCATTTTAATTCTCCTTCAGTTAAGATATTTGACCTGCTCATTATCAGCGAAAAAGCTGAATCGGCTATATAACGCTATTATAATTATATATCGTTTTAATAAAAAAGTCAATATTTTTTCACAAAGCAGAACCAATACCTGCGCCGATTTCTCCGGCAACACCCATAAAAGCCAAACAGCGCACCGATCTCCGTTACGCTGTTCTCATATGTTCGTTCTTCCGTCCTCCTTTAATATGGTATATGGTTTTTCAGGCAATAAAAAAAGCCCGAATTTCTTGGGATATTTCAATTATATTGGTTTTATTATAGTTATGAACAGATGTTAACACTTTTTCCTTTCAAATTTGTTGGTGGTGTTTGAACATATAAAATATTAACAGGCTTTCAAATTTGAAGGAGGTATTTGATTATCCCTTACCGAGGCACTAAAGAGAAGATCATCAACAAGATTGGTGGTCTTCTTTTTTTATTTTTAGAATATTATATTGACTTTTGCAGTATAATGTGATATAATTTAAATATAGGAAGATTACAGACGGGTGGATTTATCACCCATTATTTTTCAGCTTCAATTATATTGATTGTTCTACATGTATATTGGGCGTATAAGAATCTATACCAAAAGGAGGAGTGAATTATGTCATACTCAGAAGCGTACAGAAACCCATATAGTTCGCCTTGTGCCTGTGGAAAAGGTGTTGTAAGGTACTACGAAATAGTTGAAGATAATGATTGGGGACAAACTCGGGAGCATAATACTCCAGTTGAAATTCTATGTGATTACTGCAAAAACAATTATTATTATCATCACGAAGCTTATCCTAATAGAGATTTTCTTATTCCAAATGACTTACCCATTCCTGAAAAAGTACCTGACCTTAATAGAGAACAAGAATACTCTTCTGATGAAGAATTTGTTGCCGAACACGATAAAACAGTAGTTGAAGCAATGATCGCTGATATGACAGCACCAAAACGTAAATTTATATTTATCATAAAAGACTTAATGGAATTAACCTCGGACAAACTACTTGAAATATGTTGCGGAGACAAAGTTGGATATAAAGAAATATTCAGCAGGTTAGAGGCTTTAGGAATCAATAATATCATTATTGAGAAATCCAATGGCCCAGGACCAGTTGTTATTTGAAGTCTTCTTGGAAGAAACTAAAAAATATAAATGTTTTAGTAGAATGCAAAGATCAACAAATAAATCAGAGGTGATTAAAATGGACCAGTACTCCGATTACTATGATGATTACTATGATATATATGAATTGGATGAGTATGAGAATAGTGATACTATCGAATCAGATGATATAGAAGAAGAAAACACAGCAAAGGTGTCATGGAATCCGTATGTTTTGAATAGCTTAATAAGCAAAACCAAAATCAGCAAATCATTATTAGCTGAAATATTGGGTATTAGCTCCGGCACATTATTACACATATTGAAAGGAACCTCTCCCTCGCTAAAACTTGTTGTTAGGATTGCAGAATTCTTTGCTGTCCCTATAGATATCTTCTTCGGTAAATGTGCGGAGGAACAAGTCGATGCTATCTTAGAGAATTACGTTGAGTACTATTCTGAAATTCGAAAGGGGGCAAAGGAAGCATTTGAGTCTATTCTTAGATCAAACAAAGCAGTTCCCGATATAAAATCATCAGACTTTAGGTTGCCATATCCTTATAACATTTTGTATGAAATCAACAATCATGAAACAATTAGATGGATTGCTGAAGAAAAACACATTAAGGCTTTGGAAAACGCAATAGATTCTTTGTCAGATCAAGAAAAGAAATATATTGATCTGTATTACAAACAAGATATACCCTTACTTATTATTTCAGCCCAAAATGATATCTCCAAACAACAAATAATCAGCATTATTGATAAGGCAATCAGGAAACTTCGACAGCCAACTGTTAAAAAAATGATTTTTAACGGAATGATCTGTTTCGGAAATGATTATGATTATTATTCTATTCTTGAAACACGCATAAATGGTGTGTTGGAAAAAGAACAAATGCTTTGTCGAATACAATATTTGACAGACAAAGAAAAGAAAATGAAAGAAATCAATAAACTGCTATTGCATATTATAAAGGATAACGGATTGTGCATAGAAATGAATGATCTTGATAGTGTTGAAAGTAAAACCGTTATTTTTGATCAAACTGATAGAATCAATTTAATAAGATCACAAGAAGTATGCTCTAAACTGACAGCAGAAATAAATGAATTGAAAAAATTGAACAGTATTATCCTAAACGATAATATTGATATGGAAAAGAGCATAGATGAAATGGAGCTTTCCATCAGAACATATAATTGTTTAAAGCAATCTGGGATAAACACCTTAAGAGATTTAGCTGATACTACACAAAACGAACGAATACTGCTTAAAGGAATGACAAAAAGAAATCTTAAAGAGATTGATGATAAAATGATTGCTATGGGATTTATAACAGACAACACGGGCGTGTATTTACGCTATAAAACTTTAAAGAAGGACGAAGAGTCTATACAGGCAACTAAGGAGTAAGATCAATATGCCAAGACAGAAAAAAGACGGCGTGAACATAAACTACTTTATCCGCCGTGATGTTAAAGAAAAGCTCGATAAGTATTGCGATGACGTAGGCCAAACGGCAACAATGGCTATTGAGCGTATCCTTAACGAGTATTTGACCAAGTATTTTGAAGACAAGCAAAAGCAAAACAAATCAAAACCTTAAGCGCAAATAAGCAGGTTCCCAAAAGAGACCTGCTTATATTATCCTATCAGACACCAACGGATTTATGTTGAATAAAACGGAGGGGATATTATGGCTTATGAAAAGAAAAAATACAGCTTCAATGAACTTGAAAGGAATGACCTCGAATCAGCTCCATCGCTTGATTTGCCGGAACTTATTGTTTACAACAAATGCTGACAATTTGATGGCTGAATTGATATTCCCCGCCCTTTGTTTAAAAAAGAAATTTATACATATTTGTTTCTTTTGCTTGACATAATATGGAACCTATGATATAATAGCAAAGTAAACTTCATGTAAACTCTCCAAGGAAGGCTGACGAACCGATGCGTTTCCTGTACAATTCGACAAATAAGCAGATGAACAGACAGGGTAACTGCGCCCTTTTTCAATATCTATAACACACTCTGCGGAGCGTTTTTTTATATAAATAACAAAGGAGGAAATCGGCATGAAAACAAAGATAGGACACAGGCTCCTGAGCTTTATTCTTGCGGGAGCAATGGCCTTCGGTGCGGCGGCAGCTGTGGCTGCCGAAAAGCCCTCTGTGACGGCCTTTGCAGCTGACTATAATCCTGCGGTAAAAACAGTCTGGAAAACCGGCCTGGCAGCATTCAGTCAGGTATTCCCCATAGCGAAGGTGCTTGACCCGCTGTTAGAGCCCTTGTTCAATTCGACACCCGCAAAGCTTGAAGAGATAAATAAGAGCATCAAAGAGCTGCGGCAGGAAATGAACGAGCGTCTTGATTCTCTCGAAAAGAGTGTTGACAAGAGCACAAAGATCGTTCTCAACAAGATCAAGAATCAGACCTATCTGAACGGCCTGGGCACCGAGCTTGACAATCTGCACCGCTCTGTTCGGGAAATCGCCGATCAGATCGAATCCAAGAACAAAGACTCGTCAAAAACTCCCGAGCAGAGAGCTTTGGCTATCGCAAGCCTTATCGGCAAGAGCAACACATGGAGCGATACCTCCAAGCCGATATTAACGATCCAGAAGATAGCCGATACTCTTGCGGGAGATACCTTTACCGATTTTGACGGGCGCGACTTTTATCAGGTGATGTTCGATTACGCCGCAGGAGATGTAATGTTCAGCGGCGAGGCCTATGATGCCGCCAAGCCTTATGTTGACCGTGTGATGCTTGAATACTTCTATGCCTACACGGTTCTCAAGCAGTGCCTGGAAGCCGCCAAGACGGTCTCGCTTTTCACAGATGAGCAGGTGGCCGCCTTCAATGAAGTTGATAAGTTTGAATACCTCAATACCGTTTCCGATACCGTCACCATAGACGACGAGCTGGAAAAGATTGCCGATCAGATATTCGATGCCTCCAGCAAGAAGAGCGTTGTCAGCCATTACACCGCGTTCAAGTACAACGCACAGCATGACAGGAACGTGTTCGTAAACAAGGGTACGGAATGCATACCGGTAGCAGAAAAAGTGCGTCAGATCAGGCCGTCCTACAAGCCGGAGCGCGGATCCGGATCAGACTTTGCCGATTCCGTATACAACAAGGGCAAAAACGATATCAGCTCAAGTATTGCCAAGAATGCCGTAAGCAGCAGCAGTATGAAGGCCTTATACGATTATTACCGTTCACGTTACCCCGGGATAACGTTCATTGATTATCTTAAAAAGACGGACATCGACGCTTCGGCTTTTGTTGCCGATCACACTTCCTTCTTCCCCGTTTCCAACAAGATCTCCGATGTACGCACTGCCGGTTCCTACAGAAACGATTACTACGCAGGCTTCACGGGCATCGACCCGAGGACTGCAAAAACGGAAGAGAAAACTGTCAATTGGTATCACAGAAGTATGCGCGGCATGACGAACCAGGTCTTCTTCGAGGTGTATAACAACAGTATGCTGGTCTTTGACAAGGCCGAGCGCACTCTTGCTGATGATACGGCGGAGAAGATACTTAGAAAAATACCGGGAGCCGATCTGTCAGTGGTCATTCAGGAGCCTTACGGCCCCGTGGGATTTCCCGTTGTATTCTATGTGGGAGAGGCCGAGAGATCCGTGGAATCTCACTGGGAGGTTGAATTCTTATCCGCCTCATACCCTGTGAAATGCAAGGGATATGTCTGGGAGGCACAGGAGCTCCCGGAGGACGGTATCACGATCACCGAAAAAGGAATGGTGTCCTTCACAAAGTCGGGCTGGTTCCATGTGAGAGTCAAAGCCACAAACATTCTGGATGAATATGTATATTCAAACTGGATAACACTTAGGGCGTATGAAACAGGCGGGGATTCCGAGCCTTCGGAAATCTCAGAAACGACACCGTATACGGAGGCCGACGAGAACACCCGCTTTATTATCAATTACAGCTATAACGGTCTTGTGGGTGCTGAGCCCGACCGTATAGAGCGCCCGAGAGAAGCCTATCCTCCCGATAACGGCTGGGAAGAAAGCTCGGAGAACTATCCCTCGCACAAGCGGCTTATGGTATGCGCTTACGACGGCACAGGCAAGGAGATCAACGTCAGGTACACCTGGGAGGCCCGCGAGGACAAGGGCATCACTCTCACCCGGGACGGTCTTGTTTCATTCACAGAACCCAGCAGCTATCAGGTGCGCGTCCGCAGCGGCGAAGCTGTTTCCGACTGGTTCTGGGTAAATGCCGATACCGAATCCGAGGAATACGCCACCCTCAGCCTGCTTGACGACGACGACAGAGTGATAAAAAACATCACGCTCCACTGGGGCGAGGAGATCACACCTCCCGCCGACCCCGTCAAGGACGGCTATACCTTCGCCGGCTGGTCTCAGCCTATCCCCGAAAGAATGCCCGCAGACGATATTGAGATCTACGCCACCTGGACAAAGAACGCCGAGCCTCCGGCGGAAACCGCCCCCACGGAAAAGGACGGCAACCCCAATACAGGCGCAGCCGCAGGTCTCGGAGCTGCTGCACTCGCGGCAGCCGCAGTCATCATTGTGATGAACAGGAGAAAGAGCAGGTAACACAAAGTATCAGTATATTTTTGGAGGAAAAGATTATTAGAAAACACCGTACATGGAAACGTACAGCAGCCCTCGTTACGGCAATGGCGCTGACGGTCGGAGCTGCATCCGCATTTCCTGCATCCGCAAAGGAGGACACCCTTCACACCGCTGATCAGATACCGGCTTACCTCAGCGGCTTATCAGACCGTCTTATTGATCAATTTATGGAAACGGCATCGTATAGCTCGCCGCTGAGCACATACACTGTGGACAATCCCGAAAACCTGCCGACAGCACCCACACCCGAAAAATTCGATTTACGTGATGTTGACGGCAAAAACTACGTTACATCAGTAAAGCTGCAGAATCCCTACGGAACCTGCTGGGCATTTGCAGCCATCGCAGCAGCAGAAACATCCGTAGCCGCAAGTCTGCTCGACGTTGATATGAATACCGCCACAGATGCCGCAAAGGATATGGTGGATTTCTCAGAGCGTCATCTTGCATGGTTTGTTTGTCATCCGCTGATTGAGAATTCATCGCTTTACACATCACAGGCAGGCGAAGGTATGATCAACAGAGGCGCTGAAAACTATTTAAAGGAAACTGAATCTCCTTCACAGAAAGACTATAACGATCTTTACTTCAATTCCGGCGGATTAGTACCCTTTGCGACCTCTGTTTTCAGCTCCTATCAGGGACCTGTAAACGAAAGCGTTGCACCCTATGTCAGTGACGAGGGAATATATAACGGCGGTGCAATACTGGTATACTTAGATTCAAAACCATTACCGGATATGTCATATGAAGAGAAGCAGAAATACATTGCAAGCTTATTAGGAAAAATGAAACCTGTTTCCGCATCTTCCGATGAAGATCTGATAAGAGTTCTCGGTGAAAACGATGCACTCAACAAAAACGGCGAACCGAGAATATGGCCCTTTGAGTCTACCAATGACGATTCATGGTGGGAAGGTACCGGCTGGTATGTTTTGAGCATAATCCCCAAAGAGCCAAGCTCTTCCGGAACATGGTCTGTTGACGAATCAAAGCGTTTCCAGTCAGCATATGAGCTTGAGCAGTCCAATATCCTCCCCTCACCTTGCGGCATAGCAGAAGACGGCAGCTATAAGTTCAACGAGGCAGGAGTGAATGCCATAAAGCAGGAGCTCGTTAACAAAAGAGCTGTAAGCGTTGGATTCCATGCCGATCAGTCCATGCCAGGTCAGGTCACCGAAGATGGCGGTTATATGAGTTTCGTTGACGAAAACGGCAACTTCACTGATGACAAATCCTCTGCTCGCTACTGGTGCCAGTATACATATGATAAGAATTATGATCCTTCCGACAGCCAGAGCATTAACAGATCTATTTCATCAAATCACGCTGTTACGATCATTGGTTATGATGATAATTTCCCGAAGGAATATTTCAACGATCCGAATGGTACTATAGGCGGCAACGGTGCATTTATCGTCAAGAACAGCTGGGGTGATTCCTCATCAGGTACAGACTGGGGCAGCGACGGAACAGGCTATTTCTACCTTTCCTACTATGATCAGAGTATTTGCGATCCGGAGAGCTTCTCTTTCAGCCTTCGCGGTGGCTTTGATAATGAAAAGCTCAGTGTCAACACCAACCAGATGTATGATCTGATGCCGTCTTACTACTATGGAGAGATTACATTTGATCAGGAGACATCTATGACTAATGTTTTCGTTGCAGAAAAGGATATGCTTATTGATCATGTCGGCTATACTGCGATCACCTGCAATGAAGAGGTAACGTATGATATCTACCTCCTTGACGATGATCAGGAAACTCCCGAAGGCTGTAAATCTGTAAGTCATCTTGAGACTACTTATCAGTACGGCGGCTTCCAGAGAACTGAGCTTACAACTCCGGTCGCAGTCAAGGCTGGACAAAAGTATGCTGTAAAGGTAACAGCCAAGCGTGAGGACGGTAATTACGGTGTTGCTCTGAAAGCAGTACATAATGAAGATGGACTCTTATATTTTGCAGGATTGTTCCAAGAAAAAATAACCCGCCTTGAAAATGAACTGGAAGCACTCAAGGCTTCTCCGGATGCAGATCAGGATAAGATCGAGAAGCTGAAGGATGAGATCCTGGATAAACGAAAAGACATAGAAGCTATCCAAAATTTTATATACGGAAATGCAGTTGTAAACAAGGGTGAAAGTCTTCTCTGTGTCGGTGATTCATGGACAGACTGGGCTGATATCCTGGAAGATGCGGATAAAACAGAATTTGCAAAATACTATGAATTCGACAATTTCGGTATCAAGGCATTCGGTGAAAGCGAACTTGTAAATCTTGTCAACGAAGTGGCAGAGCCGAAGGAAAGCTATCGGGCAGGCGACAAGGTCAGCTGCACGGTGACGGTAAAGAACAACCTTGCAGAGGATCTCGACGGTATTGTTGTATATCTCGACGGTGAAATGCTTGAAGCTCTTGACACGATGAAGCCGGGCGAGACAAAGGTTGTCAGCTACATTCACGAAGTGACCGAAGATGAGATCGGCAGCGGCGGATTCAGGACAGAGGCAAGCGCTGTTCTCGTAGCTGAAAATATGCGTATCCCTCTGAATCTTATGGAAGAATTCAGCAAGCCCGTTCTGGAGGTTTCAACACGGACTCCGGATAATACCTCCGATGAAGACACAAGCGGCACAGAGTCCGAACCGGACAGTGAGCCCGACACCGAGCCTGAAAGCAAGCCCTCCGGCAAGGACAGCAACCCCGGCACCGGTGCGGCTGTAGGTCTCGGCATGGCAGTTCTTGCGGCAGCCGCAGTCATCATTGTGATGAACAGGAGAAAGAGCAGGTAACGCATAAACATTCAGTCATTGTTCCGCCGCTCACGGCGGAATGAAATAATCTATTTGGAGGACCTTTTATGAAGATCACAGGATTCAGGCCGCTTATCGTTACCAAGGAGTCGGCATCTGTTATCGAGCTGATGGAGGCGCTGGGCTTTGAGCGCAGGCATCAGAAGAACAATATCAACGACGATGATATCACCGCTGTTGCCATGAAGGATGAAAACGGCTTTCGCGTAAATGTCGCTCAGACAGATAATATGCCGCAGGATCTGACGGCTATCGCTATGAATGTTGACAATTTTGAGGAGGCATATGAGTTCCTCACAGCTCACGGCTTCAAGAACACTCAGGGCGACAGGATCACTGACACAGGTTCGTCAAAGGCTACGCTTATGATATCGCCTTCGGGCTACGGCATCAGCCTTTCTCAGCATATCAAAAAATAAACGGAGGTACAAAAAATGAAGATCACAAGCTTTAACCCGCTGATACTTACAAAGGATGCAGCCGCCGCAAGAGCGCTGTTCGAGGAACTGGGCTTTGAAAAGCGCCATGAGATCACCATTACCAGCAACGGCAAGGATATCACCACTGTCCGCATGAAGAACGAGGGCGGCTTCTACGTTGACATCTCGCAGGTGGACGGTATTCCGCAGGATATGACGCTTATCCGCATGAACGTTTCCGATTTTGCGGAGGCTTATGAATTCCTGAAATCCAAGGGCTTCACCAACCCCAGGGGCGATGCTACCGTTGACACAAAGACCAACAAGTCCTGCATGATGCGTTCGCCTTCGGGCTTTGCCTTTGATCTCTGCCAGCATATCAAGGAATAATAGAAGGAGAAGTGCAGCATGAAGATAACGACATTCAATCCGCAGATCATTACCAAAGACGCCGAGCCGCTCGTAAAGCTGTTTGAGGAACTGGGCTTTGAAAAAAAGCACAGCCCCAAGGGCATCGGAGAAATGAATGTTGAGGGTATCCGCATGAAGGACGGGAACGGCTTTGCTCTTGACATTTCCGTGCCGGACGTGGATCTTCCGCAGGACATCGCCTCTATCCGCATGAACGTGGATAACTTTGAAGAAGCCTACGATCTGCTGGTTTCCCGCGGCTTCAGGAATTTCTACGGCGACCGTATCGTAGAGAGAGACAGCTCAAAGTCCGCGCTGATGATAGCTCCCTCGGGCTTCTCGATCAATCTTGTTCAGCATATCAAGGATAACGCCTGAGCGAGTTCTCGGGCGACAGGTCAGGCTGCCCGCTGCCCTTTCGGCACCGGGCGCTTTGACGTAAGGGAGGAAAAGCATTTATGAACCTGCTTGAGGAAGCTATAATCTATTCGACGG
>FMXS01000015.1 GCA_900104495.1 Ruminococcaceae bacterium FB2012
ACTTCTTGAGCATGGCAACTACCTCGCTTTCTATGATACTATTATACCATATTTTCTGGCGATTGTCGAGGGGTTTGTCAACAGGGCCGAAATGGAACCTGAGGCAGTGAAGGAGCAGACCGCCGAGCCGGAGCCTGTCCCCGAGCCGGAACAGGAGGAAGAACAGGCAGAGGAACAGGAGATACAAGTGGAAGAACTGAGCCTGTGACCGCCCACAGCGCCCCGTGTGCGATGGCAGCAGCATGGTGAGGAAAACACCAGCAGGGCAGCTCGGCGGGGCTGTCGGGGCGGGTGTGGGCGTGCAGGAAAGAATTATGAAAGGAAGGATAGAAATGATAAAAACAGATGCAATGTTCAAGCACACCCCCGACATGATGTCGGTACCCGAGGCGGCAAAGGAGCTTCGCATCGGGAAGAACCGAACCTATGAGCTTATCAAAGAGGGCAGACTCGAGGCGATCAGGGTCGGGCGTAAGCTGATAGTTCCCAAGTCAGCGCTGTATGAATTTTGTCGGGATGAACGAAACTACTTGTTGATATTGCCGAATTGGAGGAAATATGGATAGACATTACCGCGGTCTTGTGGTATTGTGGTGTTGACGGTCGGGGACGGCCAAAAACGAAAGGGGAATGCAATGAAAAGAACAACAGGACATTTAGCCGAGAAGAACGGCAGATGGTATGCGGTGCTGAATCTGTACGACGCCGACGGCAAGCGCCGCGAGAAATGGCAGAGCCTCGACCTTGAAGCCAAGAAAGGCACCAAGACCGAGGCTAACCACAGGCTGATACAGATACTCGAGCGCCTGAATTCAGGCGACTTGTACCTCCGCGAAACCATGACCCACGCCGAGCGTGAGCGCAACCGCATAGCCGATATGAAGGTCGAGGACTACCTTGCCGAGTGGCTCGAAGGCTACAAGGGGAGCGTTACTAAAGCGACCTACGACAGCTACGAGATGTATGTTAAAGTCCACATGATACCCTTTTTCAAGCCGATGAAGCTCAAGGTGCGTGAGATCACGGGCGATGAGATCAACGCATACTATGCTCACCTTCGGGCAAAGGGCTTGAAAGGAACTACCTGTCAGCGCCACCACGCACTCCTGCACCTTGCCTTCAAATCGGCGATGAAGCGCAGGATCATTCCGAGCAATCCTGTCGATCAGGCGGACAGGCCTAAAGCACAGCAGTTCATCGGGAACTACTATAACGCCGAAGAGATCAAGGCTCTGATCGACTGCACAAGGGATGACCCTCTCCATATCGTAATAGTCATAGCCGCTTACTACGGCTTGCGCCGGAGCGAGGTCATAGGGCTGAAATGGTCGGCGATAGACTTCGGGGGCAGGGCGGTCAGCATCAAGCACAAGGTCTTGCAGGAAGGCAAAAAGCTGGAAGGCTACGATGTAATGAAAACCAAATCCTCATACCGTACCCTGCCGCTGATACCCATAGTCGAGCAAGAGCTTCTCGCTGAGCGTGAAAAGCAAGCTGAGATGAAAAAGGTCTTCGGCTATGCCTACAATCACGACTATGACGAGTACATCTGCGTGGATGCGGTAGGGGAGCTCATCAAGCCCAACTATGTGACCGACCATTTCAAGGTGATCCTCAAGCAGAATGGATTGAGAAAAATCAGATTTCATGATCTCCGTCATTCATGTGCGAGCCTGCTCCTTGCCAACGGCGTACAGATGAAGCTGATACAGGAATGGTTAGGCCATAGCG
This sequence comes from Ruminococcaceae bacterium FB2012, assembly GCA_900104495.1. Classification (GTDB taxonomy): domain Bacteria; phylum Bacillota; class Clostridia; order Oscillospirales; family Ruminococcaceae; genus FB2012. Next base: position 1,732 of record FMXS01000015.1, read on the forward strand.
ACATCAGCACAACGAGCAACGTCTATTCCCATGTTGACAGCGAGAGCAAGAAGCTCTCGGCGAGGGCAATTGAAAGGGCGCTTGGGGAGAATGACGAAGGAAGAAAGGAGGGGGCATAAATAGTACTATATAAAAGAGCCCATGCGAGGAATGACCTGGCATGGGCTCGAATAGGCATTGATTTGGAATAAAATGTAAGATTTCTCGCAGTTTTCTCGCAAAAACTGCGAGAAACGAGTCCGATATTTTGGACATTCTTGAAAATGTGCGATAAAAGGCAAAAATAAACCGCCTTAAGCATCTCTGCAAAAGGCGGAAATACGCGGCTCCTGACCGCTTGTTGGCGGAGAGTCAGGGATTCGAACCCTGGGTGAGTTTTGCCCCACACAGCATTTCGAGTGCTGCACCTTCGACCACTCGGACAACTCTCCGTACTAAAAATATTGAGAAATTTGCGAGAAAACTGCGAGATACGCTCCGGCAGAGCCGACGTATCAGAGAACCTATCACGCGGAAACACGCGATTTGCGGACTTGAACCGTGACAAACCCGACTATGTTTCGAGTGCGCCCCGTTATGACCACTTCGATACGTCTCCATGTTCTGTCGGCGGCGGTCAATGACCGCCGATACATTTTCGGCTTGCCGACCGCTTGCAGGCACTTATATATTATACTACACCCCGCCCTAAAAAGCAATACCCTGCGGTGGGATTTCGCTTGTTAATTTTTTGTGAACGCATAATTTCGCCCGCGTATTCATTTAACATTGTTTTTAGCAGATTAAACGAAAATTAGGTTAATAAATTGTGCATTGTTTTTTGAAAAAATTCTAAATTTTCTCTTGCCTTAATTCTCTGATTGTGATATAATACAATTATGAACCCCCTAGCATAAAGATTTATGTCAGGTATATCATCGAAAGGATTGATCACACAATGGCGTTAGGAAGAAAGAAGAAGGAAGAATCTACCAATGATAAGATCATCCGCCTTTTCCAGGAAGGCAAGTCGGTAGAGGATATTGTCGGGGAGGTGGCGCTGAGAGCCGATATCGTTACGGGCGTTATCCAGAGAAAGCTCGGTCCCGATGCCGTTCCCGATGCCGCAGTACCTCACGAAAGGTCCCAGGCGGCTGCTGTTATCAACTCTGCATCGAACGCTTCCGAGACTCCTGCCGCACCGGCTGTGCCCGAGCCCGAGGAAGTTGAGGGCATGAGCAAGCTGGAAAGATATATGTTTGAAAAGAAGAAGAAAATGGAGAGCGAGCCTGCTCCCGCACCGGCACCGTCTGCACCTTCCGTGGGCGAAATGGAAGGCATCTCGCTGGCGGATCTGCCTGCGTCAGAGCCCGAGCCCGAGCCTGTACCGCTGGTGAACGAGCCTCCGAAGGAGCAGGTGCATAGAGTATCCCTTGTGGACGATTATAAGAGACAGGTGGCTGAGAGAGACAGCAATATTCCCAAGTCCGTTTCCAATATGGACGGGATCTCGCTGGAGTCCCCCGCAGTTCCGCCGGCTCCCAGTGTTCCTTCGTATACTGTTCCGTCTCCCGGCGAGGAGTATGCCGAAATGGAGGCTCTTGTTCCTCCCGATGTTGAATCCACCGAGATCTCCGATGCTCCTATTCTTGCCTATTCCGGCGAGCCCGAGCCCGCTGTTGAGGAGACCGTTGAGGAGATCACCGAGCCCGCAGCCGAGTTCGCAGCCGAGTCCGAAGAGGCTCCCGCTGCTCCTGCCTCTTCCGCTGACGGTGACGTTGCAGGCAGAGCCGCAAACAAGATGAAGGCCTTTGCTATGAGCCAGATCGAGGCTAACAACGCCAGGATCGCCGAGCTGGAGAATCAGAGCGCTCTTGTCAAGAACGAGTATTCTTCCAGGATCGAGGAGGCTAACACTGCTTTGACCTTGAGCCAGAGCAATTTCGATACTGTTGAGAGCGAGCTCAGCGAGGCTTACAAGGCCGGCGAGAAGGCAAGGGAAGAGCACGCTATTGCTATCGCGGCTATCGACGACGATTACAGACGCAAGCTGGCTGCTCTTGACGAGGAGTACAAGACCGCCACCTTCGAGGCCAATAACAAGTATCAGGAATTCGATGACAAGAACCGTCAGGATATTGAGAGACTCGACGGTGAGAAGATTGCTGCGCAGGCTGACCTTGTCGCTAAGAGAAAGGCTGTTGCCGAGATCCATTCCGTTATTGACACCGAGGGCGCCAAGATCGCAGAGCAGATCAAGGCTCTCAAGGAAGAGAATGCCGGCTATCAGCAGTTCCTGAACTGATCCCCAAAAATAAGAGGCGCACCCGGGCGGATGCGCCTTTTTGTTTCTGCTATTTGTGACCGATGTCTGAGGGGTCCCGGCCGTATTTTTTGTAAAAGGCCCTGATGTCCTCGTCGGAGCGGACCAGCTCGGAGCAGAGCAGGCGTTTGGAGACGGGGTCGTAGAAGCCGATGATCTTCTCGCCGGTGCAGACGCTGGACTCGGTCCTGATCTCAAGGCCCTCGCAGTCCTTGGGCACGGGGAGGGGCTTGAAGCTTTTAAAGAGGCTCACGGTACGCCTCCGTTATTTTTCGTCCGAAAGTTCGGAGATGATCTGGATGAAAGCATCCACATTGTCGAAGTCCTTATAGACGGAGGCAAAGCGGACGTAGGCCACGGAATCCAGCTTTTTGAGGCCCGCAAGGACCTTATCGCCGATCTCGCTTGTGGTGGTCTCGGTCTGCATAGCGTTGGCGTAGGTGTTCTCGATGTCCTCCACCAAAGCGTTGACCTGCTCGACGCTTACGGGGCGCTTCTTTATAGCGGTCTGGAGACCCTTGAACAGCTTCATCCGGTCGAAGGGCTCGAAGCTGCCGTCTTTCTTGTAGACCATGAGCAGCGGTTTTTCAACGACTTCGTATGTAGTGAAGCGCTTACCGCAGTTGGTACACTCGCGCCTTCTGCGCTTCTTGCCCTCGCTGGGGCGTGAATCTATGACCTTAGTATCCTCAAAATTACAAAACGGACATCTCATAATTATTCTCCTTGTCTTTGACAGTCGGACATATTGTGTCCCCTTACGACTAATTATACCATAAATTGTACTCTTTGTCAAGGTCCTGCGGACGGCGTAACGCCGCCGCCGTCAGCATAGTGCGGGCCGAAAAACTGTTTGGCGGCGGGGTACAGCTGACTGCGTGGCTTTACAGATGTCAGCGTAGTGCGGGCCGATAAAACTGTTTGTCGGCGGGGCTCGGCTGAGTTCGAGGCTTTACAGATGTCAGCGTAGTGCGGGCCGAAAAAATTGTTTATCGGCGGGGTCTTGCGGACGGCGTGGCTCTGCGGGAGCCAGCGTTGTGAGGGGTGCTATTTAACTATCTGAAATCCGACTATCCCCGCGACGGTGACGGCTCCGCCGATGATGCTGAGCTTCGGGAGCTTATTCCTGCGGTCGGCAAGGGTCAGTATGAACAGCACCACCAGTATCAGCGGCTGGATGAAGGAATAGTTCGACAGACTGCGGGCGGCGGTGTAGTTCTCCCCGAGGAGCCCCGCCGTGTTGGGCAGCTTCGCCAGCAGGACGATCAGCGCTCCCTTCCGTCCCATAGGCTTTGAGAGCATCTTCCTAATGTCTATTCGCAGGAACGATATCACGGCAATGATAATCAGCGAGAAGAACAGCGTCAGCGTGTTCGGCAGGATGCTGCCGGTGCTGCGCATCACCAGGCCGTAGCCGTATTTCATCAGAATGTAGACCGTCAAGTGGAGCCATATCTTTTTGTAGTTTGTACTCCGGCGGTCGGCGCGGGCGGCGGCGGCCAGTCCCGCGAATGTGACGGCTATGAATGTCAGACACAGCACCGACAGGGAAGCATCGTAGAATATAACGTCGGTGAAGTAGGAGATAAACAGCGTCAGCCCCACCCATGATTTCAGCTGGAAGGGAGACATCTCCCGAAGGATAGAGGGCAGTACGGCGAACTCGGTATATTTGATAAAGGTTATCCCCGCTATGGGGATAAGTATCCTCGGGGACCACTCAAAGCTGAGGTCGTAGAAAGGCAGAGTGCATCCGAGGAACACCACGGTGCCGGAGGCCATAAGGAACATCAGCTCGTGACGGTCATACAAACACCTGCTGACGGCGTACTTATCGTTCAGCGAACAAAGCGTATAGCAGAATACTACAAGCAGCATTACCGGCACTTGCCACAGCTCCCTTCTGTTTTGACATCCAATAGAAGATTGTATCATAGATTTGTGAATAATTCAACATCGGGTGATAACTATGAAAAAAGAATCCTCTCCCCTTTGGCTTGAATACAAGCCGCTGAATACTGCCTTTGCCGGGCGGGCGGCTATACGCTGCCCCAGCCGCGTGGACAGGCAGGGAGCGGCAGTGACCGAGCTTATCACGGCGCTGAAGATAATGCTGCCGGCGGCGGAGCTCACCTTCGGCGCGGACAGCGCCTCGCTTATCTTCGAGGCGGATATTGCCGACTTCCTTGACCCCGAAGAATATATGATAAGCGCCGACGAGCGGGGAGCCTCCGTTATCGGCGGTTCGGAGAGCGGGCTTCTGTACGGCATTTTCGCCTATCTGCGGGAGATACGTTTAGCGGGGAGCTTCGTGCGTATGAACAGGCGGGTGCGTCCCGCTTTGGAACTGCGTATGCTGGACCACTGGGACAACGCCGACGGCTCCGTAGAGCGGGGATATTCCGGGGAGTCATTCTTCTTTGAGGACGGAAAGCTCGTGGTTAACGAGCGCACCGAGATGTACGCGAGGCTGCTGGCCTCCTGCGGGATAAACTCCGCCGTGATAAACAACGTCAATGTCCGCGGCGAGGCGGTGCGGCTCATCTGCGAGGAGAACATCCCGCAGCTTGCAAGGCTCTCGGCGCTGCTCCACAGGTGGGGGATAGCGTTATATCTGAGCATAGATTTCTCCGCGCCGGTTTCCGTGGGCGGGATGCGCACCGCGGATCCTCTCGATCCGGCGGTGGGGTACTGGTGGTCCAACAAGGCCCGTGAGCTTTGGAAGGCTGCTCCCGACCTGGGAGGATTTCTCGTCAAGGCGGACTCGGAGGGTCAGCCGGGGCCTTATGCCTACGGACGCGACCACGCCGACGGCGCCAATATGCTGGCCCGGGCGGTGAAGCCTTACGGCGGACGGATAATCTGGCGGGCTTTCGTCTACAACTGCACTCAGGACTGGCGCGACACCCGCACCGACCGCGCCTGCGCCGGCTTCCGCACCTTTGCCCCTTTGGACGGTCATTTCGATGCCAATGTCATCTTACAGGTGAAGAACGGCCCTATGGATTTCCAGGTACGGGAGCCGGTGCATCCCCTGTTCGGGGCGATGAAGCATACTGCGCTGGCGGCGGAGTTCCAGCTGGCGCAGGAATACACGGGGCAGCAGCTCCACGTTTGCTGTCTGCTGCCGATGCTCCGGGAGATACTTCTTTGGAACACCTGCACCGACATCCAGCCGGGGCGGGTCATCGACAGGATATGTGCGGCGGCAGCGGTGTCCAACACCGGCGACAGCTTCTGCTGGACCGGCAGCGAACTGGCGGGAGCCAACCTCTACGGCTTCGGACGGCTGACCTTTGAGCCCCAGCTTACCGCCGAGGACATCATCGACGAATGGATAACACTGACCTTCGGCCGGGATGAAAAGGTCCGCGAGGTGCTGTCGGAGATACTTCTCAGTTCCCACAAGGCCTACGAAGACTATACCGCGCCTCTCGGACTGGGCTGGCTCTGCAAGCCCGCGACCCATTACGGCCCCGACCCCTGGGGCTACGAATTCGACCGCTGGGGGACCTACAATCGGGCCGACCGCGACGGGGTGGGCATCGACCGCGCAAAGACGGGCTTTACGGCTATGTATAACGAGCCCCTGCGGGAGCTGTACTCCGACCCGGAAAAATGCCCCGACGAGCTGCTGCTGTTCTTCTGTCGGGTGAGGTACGACCACCTTCTCCACAGCGGCAAGACGGTGATACAGCACATCTATGACAGTCACTTTGAGGGCTGTGAAAGAGCCGAGGAGTTCGCCCGCCTTTGGGACAGCCTTGAGGGCAGGCTCCCGGCGGAGGTCTTCGACAACGGCCGACGCCGTTTTAAAGAACAGGTCCGCTGCGCAAGAGAGTGGCGGGATGTCATCAACGCCTTCTTCCACCGGCTTTCCGGGTTCTCGGACGAACAGGGGAGAAAGCTGTATTAACAGCGGCGAAAGGCCGCTTGAAGCTGGGAGTGACAGTATGCTTTACACCGATGCCGATATAGCAAGCAAAATGGTCCTTCAGCGGGACACGGAGGTGCCTATCACCGGAGGGGCCGCACCGGGGGAAACGGTGATGGTACGGGTCATCCGGAACGGAAAGACCCTGGCGGAAGGAGAGTCAAAAGCCGGAGAGAACGGGCGCTTTACCGTAATGCTGCCGCCTGTTTCCGGGAGCCGCGAACCCTGCGAGGCCGTGGTCTGCGCCGGAGGCGAGAGCCTTACCCTCACGGATGTGCTTTACGGGGACGTGTTCCACATCACCGGGCAGTCGAACATGGAACTGCCCATATTCCGGGTCTTTGACCCCTTGGACCCGTCCAAGCCATTCTCCGGGGAGAAGCGGACGCCGGACAACCCATATATCCGGGAGTTCCGGGCGCCGATAACGCCTTGCTTCGATCCCGCCGCCGAGGACGGATACTGGACCTCCGGCTGCTGGCTGACCTCGGAACATCCCCGGGCCGCGGAGATGAGCGCCGTGGGGTACTTCTTCGCGGAGGAGCTTTTCTCCCGGCTGAGAGTGCCCATAGGGCTTATCAACACCTCCGCAGGCGGAGCCCCCATAGAGGGCTTCCTGCCATACGAGGAGCTTCGGCGGCTCCGCTGCTGCGACGAATTCCTTGACTTTGCCTCCGTCCCCGGCTGGATGGAACGCACGGCAGAGGAGGATAACCGCCGCTGCAGGGAATACTACGCCATGCTTGACCGCGAAGACAGGCTGGGAGAGCGGGTCCTCGCCGGAAACTACCCAGACGGCGAAGCTGTTTCTCTGCCCTTCTGGATAAACGGCTTCTCCGGGCGCATCTGGCTTTGGACGGAATTCGACCTCCCCGAGGACTTTGACTGCGGAGAGGCAATGCTTATCCTCGGGACCCTCACGGATTCGGACTTTACCTACATAAACGGCGAAAAGGCGGGGGAGACAGGCTATATGTACCCGCCGAGATACTATCCCGCAGGGAAGACCCTTCGTCCGGGACGCAACCGCCTTGCGGTGAGGCTGGATATTTTCGGCGGGCAGGGAGGCTTCACCTACGGCAAGCGCTGGTGCATCAAGAGCGGGGACAGCATCCTTGACCTGTCGGAGAACTGGCACTATGCCAAGGCCGTAAGCGCCGGACCGCTGAGACCCGCAACGTTCTTCCAGGGGCTTCCGCTGGCCCTTTACTCCGTGACCGCCCCGGTCTACCGCCGGAAATTCAAGGCAATGGTGATCTATCAGGGGGAATCCAACTGTCACAATGCGGAGCGCTACCGGGAGCTTTTCACCCGGTTCATCGGCTATTACCGTGAGCGGGTAGGCCGGGAGATCCCGGTGATCTTCACCCAGCTGCCGGAATTCGGTATGAACGACGATTCCTGGGCGGTGCTGCGTCAAGCGCAGCTGGACTGCACTTTGCTCCCCCGGACGGCTATGGCCGTGACTATCGGCACCGGTGAGGTCAACGACCTGCACCCTATCAACAAGTGGGACGTGGGCAGGAGGCTGGCCCTCTGCGCCGGGCGGCTGGTCTACGACGGCGAGGGCTATGCGCCGGTGCGCTGTACTGCCGTTAAGCAGGAGGGCTTGACGGTCCGGCTGATCTTCTCGGAGGATGTGACCCTCTCCCGGAGGGAGAACAGTTACTTTGAGGCGGTCCGCGGCGGCGTTCCGGAGACTGTCCGGGCGGAGCAGACCGCTCCTCGGGAGATCACATTGGCTCTGACCTCTCCGCAGCCGGAGCAGATACGCTACGCCTATATGACATCTCCTGCCGAACCTCAGCTTTTTGACCGGGACGGAGCCCCTGTATCCCCCTTTGTTGTAAGTGTAAACTGATAGGATACCCTTTGCAGCAGGGATGCCCGTCCCTGCTGCTTTTTCTGTCCGTTTCGTCACCCACAAGGCTGAAAAACAGTACAAATCCGCCTTCTGCGTATATGATTTGGCATATGCCCTACAGCATATCGTATATTCAAAAATGAATGCCCTGACGGCAAATCAAGGGGGTATCCTTGACACGGAGGTATTTTGGACAGCAGAAAATTACTGTCCAAAAAAGCGGTTTGATTTTTTTGCTCCCGATTTTCAACAGCTCTCAAAGACTTTCAACGACTTTGTCAAAGTCGTAACAAACCCCTCGCAAAAGGCGCAGAAACAGTGCTGTCAAGTTTTTGGCTTGATGTTGATTGGCGGAAAATGTGCCTGTAAAGCTAAATAACTTGCTTCAAAACGTTTGTGAAGTTTGCAAAATACCCCGTCGGATACCCCTCCGACGGGGCTTTGTGCAGGGTGTACAAAACTGCTGCCTCTTTTTTGGCACTAATTCACTTGACATCGGCGGGAAAATACTATATACTTGTAAATGTTCACGGTCAGACCACAATATCTTGTGGAGGGCCGGCTCCCGGATGATAATTACATCAAGAGTTCAGATAGATCACGGAGGTTATGTAAAATGATTATCAAGATCAAGAAGCGCGACGGCAGAAACGTTACATTTAATATAGAAAAGATCGCCGGCGCTATCTACAAGGCGGCTCAGTCCGTCGGCGGAAGCAACTACGACGAGGCCCTGGAACTTGCCGGCAAGGTAGTTGACCTGCTGATGAAGCAGGAGCTGGAGGCTCCCACCGTTGAACAGATCCAGGACGCCGTTGAAAAGGTGCTTATTGAGGAAGGCCACGCCGCTACCGCCAAGGCCTACATCCTTTACCGCTCCACCCGTACCCGCGCCAGGGAAATGAACACCCGCCTTATGAAGGTGTACGAGGACCTTACCTTCAAGTCCGCCAAGGACAGCGATCTCAAGCGTGAGAACGCCAATATCGACGGCGATACCGCTATGGGCACCATGCTCAAGTACGGCTCCGTGGGCGCCAAGGAATTCTACGAGATGTATGTGCTGGATCCCGTCCATGCCAAGGCTCACGCCGAGGGCGACATCCACATCCACGACCTGGACTTCTACACTCTGACCACCACCTGCACTCAGATCGACCTGACCAAGCTGTTCAACCGCGGATTCTCCACCGGACACGGCTATCTGAGGACCCCCAACGACATTTCCAGCTATGCGGCTCTGGCCTGCATCGCTATCCAGTCCAACCAGAACGATCAGCACGGCGGACAGTCGGTGCCCAAGTTCGAGTACGACATGGCAGAGGGCGTCAAGAAGACCTTCCGCCACCGCTACCGCGACAACATCCACAGGGCGCTGAACCTGCTCTGCGACGTTCCCGATTCTCAGGTCATCGCCAAGCAGATCATGGAGAAGATCGAGAAGGAGAAGGGACTCCAGGTGACCCTGGCCTACGACAACGGATACAAGGAGGCCGAGGCCGAGATCCTGCTTTCCTTTGCCGATGCCAAGACCGTTGACAAAATCCAGAAATTCGCCTACAAGACCTCCTACAAGGAGACCGACAGGGCTACCTACCAGGCTATGGAGGCTCTGATACACAATCTGAACACCATGAACTCCCGCGCCGGCGCACAGACGCCTTTCTCCTCCATCAACTACGGCACCGATACTTCTGTTGAGGGCAGAATGGTCATCAAGAACGTGCTGCTCGCCCAGGAGGCCGGCCTCGGCAACGGTGAGACGCCTATCTTCCCCATACATATCTTTAAAGTGAAGGAAGGGGTCAACTACAACCCCACCGATCCCAACTATGACCTGTTCAAGCTGGCCTGCCGTGTATCGGCAAAGAGACTGTTCCCTAACTTCTCGTTTATTGACGCGCCCTACAATCTCCAGTATTACAAGAAGGGCGATCCCAACACCGAGATCGCTTATATGGGCTGCCGCACGAGAGTTATCGGCAACGCCCACGATCCCAGCCGCGAGATCGTCACCGGCAGAGGAAACCTTTCCTTTACCTCTATCAATATGCCGAGACTGGCTATCAATGCCAAGGGCAATATCGGCACCTTCTTTGACAGCCTCGACGAGATGATGGATCTCTGCATCGCTCAGCTGATGCACCGCTTCAGGATCCAGGCAAGCAAAAAGGTCAAGAATTTCCCCTTCCTTATGGGCCAGGGCGTGTGGATCGACTCCGACAAGCTGGAGCTCAATGACGAAGTGGGCGAGGTCCTCAAGCACGGTACCCTTTCCGTGGGCTTCATCGGGCTGGCCGAGACCCTCAAGAGTCTGACAGGCAAGCATCACGGCGAGAGCGAAGAGGCAAGAGAACTGGGCCTGGAGATCGTTTCCCATATGAGAAAGCGTCTTGACGAGGAGACCAAGCGCACCGGCATGAACTTCTCGCTGCTGGCTACTCCCGCCGAGGGACTCTCCGGCAGATTCGTCCGCATGGACAAGAAGCGCTACGGCATAATCGAAGGCGTTACCGACAGGGATTACTACACCAATTCCTTCCATGTGCCTGTATACTATAATATAAACGCATTCGACAAGATCAAGATCGAGGCTCCCTATCACGCGCTTACCAATGCGGGACATATCTCCTACATCGAGCTTGACGGCGATCCCACTCAGAACATTACAGCCTTTGAGAAGATCATCCGCTGCATGAAGGAGCAGGGCATCGGCTACGGCGCTATCAACCACCCGGTTGACCGCGACCCCGTCTGCGGCTACACCGGCATCATCGGCGACAAGTGTCCCCTCTGCGGACGTACCGAAGCCGAGCATAAGAAGCCCGTCCACGAGCGCATCAAGCGCATCCGCTGCGACTGCTGAGGGTGATTCCGCCGGCAGGAAGCAAGGGCTTTATCCACTTGATCCTAACGGAGGAAAAGAGCAAAATGAAATTCCGCTGCGCGGGGTTGACTCCCGAATCAATAGTTGACGGTCCCGGACTTAGGTTCACAGTCTGGACGCAGGGATGCCTGCATCACTGCAAGGGCTGTCACAATCCGCAGACCTGGGATATGGATGCCGGCATCGAGTCCGACACCGACGAGGTCTTTGAACAGATAATTCAGAATCCGCTGCTGGACGGCGTAACGCTTTCCGGCGGGGACCCCTTCTACCAAGCAAAGCCAATGGCTGAGCTTGCGAAGAAGATACATTCCTACGAGGGCGGCAGGCTCAACGTCATTGCCTTCACTGGCTTTGGATACGAAGAGCTTATCGCGCAGGCAAATGCCGATAACGGCTATATGGAGCTGCTGCGTCAATGCGACTATCTTATCGACGGACGGTTCATCCTCGAACAGAGGAGCCTGGAGCTTAAATTCCGGGGCAGCCGCAACCAGCGCTTTATCGACGTGAAGCGTTCCCTGAAGGAAGGCCGCGCCGTTGCCCTCACCGACGAGGAGCTTTCACTGATGTGAGCGCTCCCCACTAACTATCGAATTTTCCGCTGCAATAAAAAGCCGCCCCGCTTGCCTTAGTGCTGTGGGGCGGCTTTTTTAGGTCTTGACAAAAGCAGAGGGGTATGCTATAATTATTGTATGCAGATATAGTATAGCGGTCATTATTTCAGTTTCCCAAACTGAGGATGCGGGTTCGACTCCCGTTATCTGCTCCAAGCGCCCCTGCCGGGTTTTCGGCAGGGGCGCTTTTTTGTGTGTATGATCTTGTCTGCTGCGGTTTCAGAGCCTTCCGAGGAAACCTTCCACATATCTGCGGTAGTTCACCGGGTCGGTCAGCACGGAATTGGCGTGCTTTGCGCCTTCGATCAGATGTACCTCGCTGTAGCCCGCAAGGCGTTCCGACATCCGTCGGGAGTTCTCCGGGTCGATGAAATCGTCCTGGGCTCCGTGGATGAACAGGAAAGGCACCTTGCAGTCATCCAGCGAATCAACGGGACGCATATCCCCGAAGGAGCAATGATACAGCACCGTTGAGCCTAAGTTGGCCAGGTCCACGAAGAAGGAGGGCAGATGTCCTTTCCCCACTGCTCCCCGCAGGACATTGTCGATGTCCGCGAAGCCGCAGTCCGCTACGGCGAAATCTACTTCCGGCCGATACTTCATCGACGCCGCCGTGGAGGCCGCTCCCAGCGATTCCCCGTGAAGTCCCAGCTGAGAGATCTTCGGATAGCGCTTACGGGTGTCCTTCACCAGTTCCGCTATATCCTGTCCCTCGCGGATTCCGTAGGTGGTAAAGGTACGCTCGTTCTCGCCGTGTCCCCGGAGATCGTAGATGATGCAGTTGAAGCCCAGCTCAAGATACATTTTCACATATTTCAGCGAGCCGTAACGGTTGTCGGTGTGGCCGTGGGAAATGATGATGTACTTATCCGTGGGACGGGGATTTTTCAGAAGCTGAACGTGGAGTTCATAGCCGTCGAAGCTGTTCACGGTGTAGTCCGTCTTTTCAAGAGGAACGTAGAACGAGGTGTCGTAATGCTCCGACTGCCACTTCATAGCTTCGTCCAGGGTCTGACGCTTGCCCTTCATCACATAGACTGCCAGCCCGCAGGTCAGCAGAGCAAAGAGCCCGAAGAAAACTGCTCCGCAGACGATAAGTATTTTCCCGGTCTTGGAGCGTTTTTTCTTTTCCTTTGTCATTGGATCACCTCCGCTGCCGCCCGGAGGACGCGGCTCAGAGGTCTATCGCGTCGGTCCAGTAGGCTTGATTGTAGATGTCGGTGAAACGGTAGGTCAGCTTGACCTTGCTGTTCTCGCCGACGGAAACGTTCTTGATGGTCATGTTTTCGGTGACGGTCACGGGTTCCCCCAGGATATAAGTGTTCTGATATTCCTGATCGTAGCTGTAATAGTCGCAGATGAATTCCAGCTTGTCGCCGGGTTCAAGGCCGGTGAGGGCTTTGCCCTCCAGATCGGTCTCAACGCCTTGATAGTCGGAGACCGCTCCGCTGATATATCCCTCGGGATGCTCGGTATCGAAGGCCAGCAGCAGTTTGATGCGTTCGCCGTTGAGCAGTGCGGGGACATAGCCGGTTATCATATATCTGTTGCCGTCCTCCACGGTGTCGAGGTGATAGTAGGCTACGGTCTGTCCGTTGATAGCCAGCCAGTTCTTGCCGGTGCTGGCGATCATCTTGTCGCCGTCGAAGGTGTAGACGTTGTCAAGTCCGAGATTAAGGTAGCCTGCGCCGTCGTCCAGGAACATATTGAGGTCCAGCTTGTGGATGAGTTTCCACTGCTCCGACGGGATGTCGAGGTAATACTTGTCATCCTGGGTCTTCCAGTTGAGGTTATCGGTCTTGAAGTAGTTTTCGGAGAGGTACTGCGCCGCCTGCTGCTGATCGGTGTCCTTCATGAAAGCGGTGTTGCTTTCATCAAGGCCGGAGATGCTCTTTCCGGAGCCTCCCAGGAAGCCGGAGAGCAGGGAGGCGATCACATTGGAGTCGCCGGAGGAGCCCTGTGAGCCGCCTCCGAAGAGGGCCGCCAGCGGTGAAGCCGTGCCTTGAGCCGCGATCTGTCCGCTGGTCTGGAGACCTGCGAACTGTCTGATGCACTTGGAATAATCCTGGTCCATGCCGATGGAGCTGTAAGTGGAAACTGCCGAGTCAACCATTGAAGCTCTCTGATAGGGGAAGTAAATGGAGATGCCGTAGGCGTTGGTCATGTTGGAGGAAGTACGGTTGTACTTGACTGCCTTCTTGATAGCCTCAGACAGTGCCTTGCCTTCGTCGTTGCTGACATTCTCCGCAAGATTTACGAAGTCCACCTGATCTATCTTGGAGGAGCGTGCAAACTCGCGGGTCTTGTATCTTGCGTCGGAGATCGCCTGATAATCCTTGGATTCGATCATAGAGCTTACCGATCTGGAAAATGCCGAGATCTTGGAGGGAACGGTATTCGCAAATTCCGCCAGGTCGGTGACGGAAAGGGTGGTCTGCTGTCCGCGGCATTTGGCGGCGCAGGTCTCAACGAAGCTGTCCACGATGTTCTTGCCGATCTCAACGGTGGGCATTGAGGTGTTCTTTGCCAGCTTGTTGAGCCAGTCGGTGTAGTACCAGCCGATGCCCGGCTCGGTCTCCTCCGAGGCGATCATGTAGTCACCGTGCTGGTTGAGCATAAGCGCGGTCTCGGCGGTAGCCATAAGGCAGGCGTCGAAGCCGACGAAGTCAAACTTCACGCCGCCGTCTTTAAGGGCGCGGTTGATGCCGTCCAGGCTCATGGAGCCCTTGCGGGTGTTCTTCTCGTCGTAGCCGTAGCCGGTGACGGAGCCGCCGCCGTGATCCCAGAGGATCAGCTCGTTGCGGTCGGCAGGGAAGTTGGAGGAGCAGTACTTGATGAAGTTGGAAAGCGTCGAGGGGTCCACCATGGACTTGTTCCCGTCATCGCTCACCAGCTGTTTGAGCCCGCCCTTCTGCACTTGATAGATCTGATTGACGTCATTGCTGATGCCTGTGGTCTTCCACTTCTTGCATCCGCCGGTGTAGACGATGATGTTTATCTTGTCGCCCAAGTCGGCCTGAGCCATTTCGTTCAGATCGCTGGAGGCCATGCTGTGCTTGGATTCCAGGTCGGTGCCGCACATATAGACCATTATCGTGATCTTGTCGTTCCCGCCGCCCTTAATGGAAGTGTATTTCGCTCTTGACCCCGAGGCTACGGTGTTATCCACGGCGATAGGGGAGTTCTGGGAATAGCCGCCGGTGGTGTCGCCGCCGAAGTTGCCCGGAAGAGTATCGCCGCCGTTGAGGGCCTCCATTCCGCCGCCGAATTTCACAAACAGTATCACCGCAATTATTATCACCGGTATCAGCACCGCGCCGCCGATAGCGGCACGCTTGACGTTCGGATTGCCCGCGAAGCCTCCGCCGGTGGAGATCGTTTCTCCGGAGCCTTCCGGTCTGCGCCGTCTGCCGGCGTAGCCGTCCTGGGAGCCGACGGGCCCGGTATTCAGTCCTTCGCCCTTCTTTTTGGCGTTTCCGTCGCCCTCAGCCATGAATTTTTCTCTTGCCCGAGGCTTATTGTTAGGTTCCATTTTTATATCCCTCCGAATGAAGAAAACTATTGTCCTTCACATTTAAAGTGTTCAAATTAATTTTACACGATATGTTAAACAATGTCAAGAGTAAAGGCCGAAAAACCTCCTCCGAATATTACAAAAGGTTACAGGATCTGCGAATTCTGTAACCTTTGATTATGCCGCAATTTGTCAAATAAAAGATTCTTAATCGTTTACTGCGCTGTTTTTCGCGGGGCCTGAATGATAACGGAAAAAGTGTCCAATACTTGAAGTACAGATAACCGTACTCCAAAACGAATATACGTTTATGAAATAAAACATATATTCCGAAAAGCCGGGATTTTTGAGGGTGTTTTTTTGTACAAAATTCCCAATCTTGTTTGTTGAAAACAGAGAAAATGACAAAATGCTGTTGCCATTCTGTAACCTGGTATGATACTATATAGGTACGCCGCCGCTTTCAGTTCGTTCGAGAGCGGCAAAACAGGTCTCCTTCCCGCAGTCACAGCTCAACGTTTTTCACAGGCGGGAACGTCCCTCGGATAATTCAAAGAAAGGAAATCTCCATGAAAAAACTCCGCACAAAGCTTCTTTCACTGTTAAGCGCAGCCGCAATGCTCTTTATCGCTCTGCCGGCAGTTTCCGTCTCGGCGGACACTTCTGATCTCACTCAGGAGAACGTATTCATCACCTACACGGGCCAGGTGGTGGATTCCTTCATGGGTGTGGATGCTATCTACTCCACCTATTACAGCTGGTCGGGATATTATTCCTGCGCCGCTTATATAGACAAATTCTATCATCAGTTCTGGGACGTCAATCTCTATGACATCAACAACTACAAGGGCAAGCCCCGTGTATACTATCCCGTCAACGGACACACCGCCGAGCTGAGGGACGTTTCTCAGCCTATCCCCGGTGACATCATGCAGGACAAGGAGTATTCCCACGTTGCTATCGTCAAGGCCGTAAACGGCTCGGAGATCACTCTTATCGAGCAGAACTGGAAGTGGAACGACTGGGCCACCGGCGACCTTGTATGTACCGTGAACCGTAAAGTCAAGGTCTCCGACAACTATTTCTACCGCCTCTATATCGACGGCGAACCGCAGACTCTTCCTTCTCCGGAGCCTACGCTGACAAGCGCATCGGCTTCTTCGATCTCAAAGGACGGCTTCACCGTCAATGCTTCCGCTAAGGACGATGTGGGCCTGGACCGCTTTGAGATAATCACCTATCCTCAGAGCAGAGGAACTCCGGCAAGCAAGAAGGTCACCATAAGCAAGAGCGGGACCTCCGCTTCCGTCAGCACCGCCGTCAAGGTGTCGGATTTCGGCAATATCAGCGACACCTATGTCACCGTAGTGAATGTTTATAATACCAACGGCAAAAAGACCTCCAAGACGATCTACACGGTGGTCAACCGCGTTGCTCCGGTGATTTCCGGCATTACCGTTACAAACAAGTCCGCGGCGGGCTATACCGTAAAGTGCAGCATATCGGCCCAGGGCTCTGTCAAGTCGGTGAAATTCCCGACCTGGACTTCTCTTAACGCCACCGACGACCTTGATCCCACATGGGCCAAGGGTACGGTCTGCGACGGAAGCATCAGCGGCACCACCGCTACATACACCGTCAAGACCGCCGATCACAACAAAGAGCTGGGCGAGTACAACACCTATATCTACGCCTACGACATCTTCGGCAACTGCTCCACCAAGTCCGTACAGGTCAACCTTTCCAAGTCGGTGAAGGACCTTAACGTGTCTTCGATATCGGCTCAGAATTTCACGGGCAAGGCGCTTACTCCTGCCGTGACCGTCTCCGACGGCGACATAGTGCTGGCCAAGGACGTTGACTACAAGCTGACCTACTCCAACAATACCGCAGTCGGCAAGGCTTCCGTAAGGATCACCGGCATGGGCGACTATTCCGGCTCCCGGATCGTTAACTTCAACATCAAGCCTGCCAAGGTCACCGGCATGAAGGTGGTCAAGGCGACGACTTCAAGTGTGGAGATCAAGTGGAACGAAAACGCCAACGCCGACGGATACTACGTTTACAGAAAGGTCAACGGAAGCTGGGTAAAGGCCGGTTCCACCGATCAGCTCTCATACACCGTCACCGGACTTCCCACGGGCGAGAACTTTGAGTTCGCAGTCATCGCCCACAAGAAGGTAGCGGGCATCAACTACAACAGCCGCTATCCCACTTCGCTGAAGGCAGTCACCAAGACCGATAAGGTGCAGACCCTCAGATACAGGAAGGTCATGGGTCTTGACCGCATAACCTGGAGCAAGCTGGACAAGACCGACGGCTACGCGATCTTCACATCTGCCGACGGCAAGAACTTCACCCGCCTTACCTGCATCGACGATCCCGATGCTTCAAGCTATATCCTTAAAGATCTGAGCGGGACCGTCTATGTCAAGGTAAAGGGCTACAAGCTGATAGGCAGCACGCACTATTACGGCGCTTACAGCCCGATGGTCACCATCACCGCATAAACGGGCAGAAAAAACGAAAGCAATAAGGCACCTCCGCATTAAGCGCGGGGTGCCTTTTTCGCGTTTAAGAGTTCAGCTGTCCTGACGCTTTAGTGTCCTGCATACCGAGGCGGCGATGACGTCGGCTGCGCCCATTGACAGCAGAAGTGAGGCGCAGGCTGAAACGGTGGAGCCGGTGGTGATGACATCGTCCGCAAGGATGATGTGCTTGCCGGAAATGTCTGCGTGATCCGGCGCGATGCTGTACTGCCCGAAGGCGAATTCCGCACGCCCGGCGGCGGAAAGGCCGTGCTGTTCGGTGCGGGAATACCTGCGCCTCAGCAGGGAGAGATCGCAGGGCAGGCCCAAGGCTTCGGCAAACTCCTTGGCGATGACCTCAGCTTGATCCCAGCCCCGGGAGGCTTTTTTTCGGCGGGACATGGGCACGCAGGTGACAAGCTCCGCTCCGCAGCCTCGAAGGCGCTCCGAGATAAGCTCCGCGGCGTATTCCGCGAAGGCCCGTCCCCAGCCGTCTTTCAAGGCATAAATGCCCTCTTTTGCGGGGCCGTCAAAGGCAAAGACGCTGACAGCTGCCGAGCAGCCCTCGGGAGGTCTTTCCTCGCTGCCGCAGAGAGGCAGGCTTACAAGGCATTTTTTGCAGAGCTTTTCGTTCCACATGATGAACCCTCCGCAGCAGGGACAGCGGGTGGGCATGATGATGTCGGCGGCAAAGTCGATGATCTTTGGCCTTTTCACGGCAAAGGCTCCCTTTCTTTCACGCTTTTCTGACAGGGTGACGGATGACCGTCTTTAACTTGGCGGGCTCGGTCTTGCGGGCATCCGAAAGATAGATCTCGTGGTGCAGACGTCCCCCGTCAAGATCGGTCTCGTAGCCTTCGGCGGTGATAAAATCCTGCATCAGCGCCACGGTGGCCGGCTCGTCATCGAAGCTGCCTATGTGCATACACTGGACGCACAGCCCCTCGTCGTAGGTGAAGAACTCCGCTTTGGAGGTGTCCAGCTTTTTCTTTTTCGCGGCCTCTTCGCGGGCCCACTCAAAGTCGCTGAGGGTCACGAAATCCGGCAGGCGGATCATTGAGATAAATTCAAACTTGTCCTTGCGGGAGTAGTCCACGCCGGCGACGCCCTCCTGCCGCCAAAGGCCCTCCAGCGGAGGCACCACGAAATCGAAGTAGCCCTCGATCTCACGGCTGCCCTTTTTGGACATCTTGACCGTGTAGGCCAGCGCATAAAGCACGCTTATGGACTGCTTGTATTCGCCGTCCTCGGCATTGGGGTCGCCCTTGCCCTTTACCGCGATATAGTTCATCTTCGGCACCTTGACAAGCACCGGCTTTTGCGGCGGCAGATAGAATTCCTTGTACTCTTTTTTGAAATCAAATGCCATGGGATCGCCTCCTTTATCGGTTATCTATATTATAGTTTCGGAAACGCCGGTTGTCAAGGACCTGCGGGAGACCCGACAGGGAGTTTCTTTGCTTTCTTGCTTCAACAACGGTTTTCCGCGGTTTTCAGAATTTTTGTCTTGACAATCCGAAATGAATGTGCTATAATACATAAGTTATCGAAAACGATTAAGGAGGCACATTCAAAATGAAAGAGCAGAAATTCAGAAAGCTGGCTGTCATTCTGGCAGCGGTGATGTCGGTGGGTCTGGCATCCTGCGGCGATTCCGACAGCAGCAAGGCTGACAAGGACAGCAAGGCTTCGGAGGAAACTTCGTCCGCAGCAGCAGTATCCGACAGCAGCACTGCCGGCGCAGTCGAGAGCAAGTCCGAGGGCGGAGACGTTACAACTCCCGCCGACAGCAGCAAGGCCGAGGAACTGGTTACACAGGCTACCAAGTCCGCAGCCGAGGTCGTTGCGGAGATCCCCGCAGCAGAGGTCAAGAGCGCCAAGCTCAAGAAGCTCGGCAAGCTGAAAGACACCGACGTGGAATTCTATGACGATTTCATCTACAAGGAAAAGGGCGAAAACAAGATCGAGATCCTTGACTATCAAGGCAAGGCTTTCTCCGATAAGAACGCCTGCTATGTTGACAAGCTGGGCGATACCGGGCTCTATTCCTTCCAGATCGACGGCAGCGACATTCTCTACGAGGGTCTCTGCGATGCTCAGGGCAATGTGATCGTTGACGCAAGCGCCAAGGTGGGCATCTTCGATGAGATCGACGACCGCTATCTGAAAGCCTACATCCCCGACAAGGAGACCAAGGACAAGAACGAGGCTATCTATTACGCCACCAACAGACGCTGGTCGGTGGATGTCCAGGACGAGGACATTATGTATACCGGCACCGTTAAGATCTACGATACCGTGAACAGGAAGTTCATCGAAAGCTCCGCAGAGAATTTCGATCCTCACTATCTGATCCACGGCGACATCGTAAGCTACTACGATGCGGACAGCAATATCAAGTATGTCAGCCTGGAAAGCGATACGGTCATTGACCTGGGTGCTATGGAGCCTGTGGGAAGATCTCTTCTGACCGAGTACAAGTCCGACGGCAACACCTACTGCTATGACCGTAACAAGACCCTGCTCTTCGTTGTGCCTTATACTATCAACGAGTTTGACAGCGGCAGCGAGTTCCTCAGCGCTTATGACAGCAAGTCGGGTATGCGCGGAGTCATCCACGAGAGCGGCGCTGTTATGATCGAGCCCAAGTACAAGACTCTCAACAACCTCGGCGGCGGATATTTCTCCTACTACAACGATGATTTCAGCAAGATGGGCCTTGTCAAGGCTGACGGCACCGAGGTCCTTCCCTGCGAGTACAAGAACATCCTTGACATCAAGACCCCCGGCTACTTCTGCGTACAGGGCCAGGACGGCAAGTACGGCATCGTTGACACCACCGGCAAGGAGATCGTCGGCGGACAGGATTACAGCTTAAACGAGGGCGGCTACATCAAGGACGGCGACAGCTACAAGTTCCTGGTGGTAGGCAAGGGCGATGTTTCGCTGAAGCTGGATTCGATCGGCACTTATCTCGGCAATTTCCTGCTCTTCGACAACAAGACCAATGCCGTTTACGATCTTGTCACCGGCGAAAAGGTGCTGGAGAAAGCGGACAGAGTTCACACCGCTTACGGCTATCTCTACGTTGAGAGCGGCAAGGACATAACCATTTACGAAATAGATAAATGATCGGGCATTAAGAAGACCGCTCTCCGGGGAAGGGGAGCGGTCTTGTATTATATACGGAATGCGGGTAAGGGTTCGCGGGCTCCGTCTCATCGGCAGAGCTTCAGGCGTGGCTGCCTCGGAAGCGGAGGGGCATTCCGTTTACAGCGTTATTTGTCCGGGGTTCATTCGTCGTCGCGGTGTCTGCCCACATAGAGGAAGAACACGGCGGCTCCGGCGGTCACGGCCGCGCAGAGCAGAGGAATGATCGGGAAGGAAGGTCCCGGGCTGTCGTATGCGGTGCCTTCGGGGACCACTTCGGTCTTGGTATCGGCTTCGCTGAACTCGGCAGGAATGATGAACCGGGGTGCTTCGGCCTCGGAAGAACTGTCCTCTTCGGGTTCCGGCGGAGGTATCACGGTGCCGTCCTCGGCGACGGTGCCGCCTTCGGCAAGGCAGTCGGCTATCATGTTTACGGTCATATCGGGATTCTTACCGCTTACATAAGCTCTGATGACTTCGTCTGCGCCCACATATATCCTGCGGATAAAGGGCTCTTCGCCCTGGGGGTCGGTGGCGGGATTCACCGCAGTTACGGTGTATATCCCTTCCTCGTCAAAGACTTCGTCCGCAGAAGCGGCGCGGTCGTAGATGTGTGTTTCGGTGTAGCCGTTCTCCTTTTCCGTCCAGCGGGAGAGGCTGACCTTGAATTTAAGATATTCCGAGCTGGGGGAGCTTATCTTGAAGCCGCAAATGGTGGAGGATGCGTCTTCAAGGTCCTCGCCGGTGCCGTTGTCCGGCAGAGCAAGGGTGCATCCGCTGTTGCGCACTTTGAAGGTGAAGAAGATGCGGTAGTCGTACTGGTCGCTGAAGAATAAGAAGCCGTCCTCGTTGATGCGGTAATCCAGCGCGACTTCGTAATCGCCCTCATCGAAATACTGCACCAGCATATCCTTGAAGGGCGTTTCCGCGGAGCCCAGAAAATCGGCGGTGACCTGGGGCTCTCCGACGATGCCGTTCTGATCCGTCCGGCGGACAATAAGGGCTCCCCGGCGGAAATCCGCGCCGCTGACGCCGAAATAGCTGTCGGAGCCGTTGGTGTCGGGCTTGATGCTCAGGTCCTTGTCCCCGTGGAGCTTGTTCAGATCAAACTGCGAGAGATTGAACCAAAGGGAAACGGCCTCGTTCCCGTTCTTTATCAGAACGTCCCCGTCCTTGACTTCGGAATATCCCGAAAGATAGAAGCTGCCCATTTTCCAGCCGTAATGGGGGTCCTTGGTGCCGACCTCCCGGGAGCCGGAGTAGCCGCTGTTGTCACCGGCAGCATAAAGAGTACCCACCGGCAGCTTGTTTTCGTTGGCGATGACCGACACCTCGTCGGAGCTCTGGCTCACGGCATAGAACTCGTAGACTTCTGCTACCCGCTTTCTGTCCTTGTCGGAGGTATCGATGAACCAGAATTTCGTGTCGTCCAGCTGTATCTCCAGCTTGTAGGCGACGATGACCCGGAAATAGCAGCCCTCTGTCAGCTGAATGCAGTCGGCGGTGTAGCTCCTTGAGTCGAAGGCCCCTTCGGGTATCCGCAGAATGTCGAGATACTTTTCCGCGACGGTCCAGTTTTCCCGGTCGTAGGAAGTCTCGATAACGATAGCTCCGGTGCCGATCTTTCCCCCAAGCTTGACGCCGTCCACCTCGGAGCAGGTGTCGTCTGTGATGTGCCAGTTGAATTTATCGTCGTTGAAAAGGGCGTTGCAGTAGGTGTATGTAAATGTGAGCCCTCCCGACTGGTCCACTTCAAGGGCCGGGATGTTCTCGGTGGAGCTGCCTATCATATTCCCCGTGGCCGAAAGCTGTCCCAGAGTTTCAAGCTCCGAGGTCTTGTCCAGACAGTAACACGAGGCGATGTCATAGGCGTGTTTTTCATCGTATTCCAGCACTTTGCCGTTAATGTGGAGATCCGGCTCTCCGTCCTCGGCGGCAGCGCCAAAAGACAGCAGGGATAACGCCAGTGCGGCCGCACATACGGCCGGGAATAATTTCTTCAGAACATTCAATTTTATCCCCTCCTTCATTTTGTTCGCGTGTGTATCTGTACCGTGATGCGTTTCCGGCTCTGTCTGTATCTCCGCCGGCGCTCACGTTTTCTTTTTTACCATTCTGAGACGTCCCCATTCCTCCTCGCGGAACTTAAAGGCCTTTTCGGTGAGAACGTCTTCTTCAAAGCCTGCGGCCAGATAGCATTTCCGGGCGGCGGTATTTTCCGCGAAGACCATAAGCTGAACCGCTTCTGCTCCGGTTTCAAAGGCGCGCTCCGCGGCAAGGGAGATCATTTCCCGTCCGAGGCCCTTTCCCCGACGGGCAGGGTCGATGACCACGAAGCGGAGCATTGCGGTGCCGGAGTTTTGATCCGGGGCAAGACAGAAGAACCCCACCGGCTTGTCCTCACCGTCAAGGGCGGTGAAGGGAAGATCGCCGTATTTCTCTTTGTGGTCTTCCAGCAATCGGATGAGATCATCCATTTCAAGAGGATATTTCGTGCGTCCCGCGCACCAGAGCGCGTGGACTCTTTCGCCGCAGATCCAGCTTTTCAGCGGGCCGAAGTCGGACGCGGGGTCAAAAGGTCTGAGCTTCAAGGGGCATACCTCCGCAGTGTTTTTTTCACCTACCATTATATATTCCTTTGCCCAAAAAGTCAACGCCCCGCGTGCTATTGTAATCAATTATTCCAAAATGTAACTCCGGCCGACCCCCAAAAAGGCAGACGGAAAACATACGGTTACAGTATTTGACGCTATCGGTTAACGAACGGCATCTATCGGTTACAATTTGGCCGCATAAAAGCTTTAAAGGAGTGAGTTGACAAACCCGCAATTTAATGCTAAAATATAGCTGTCAAACAATTTGCTTTTACACGTTTTCCTGCCGAAATAACTGTTATGCAAAGATGCT
The DNA here is from genome assembly GCA_900104495.1 of Ruminococcaceae bacterium FB2012. GTDB lineage: Bacteria > Bacillota > Clostridia > Oscillospirales > Ruminococcaceae > FB2012. Next base: position 25,435 of record FMXS01000015.1, read on the forward strand.
TGTCATGCGTAAAGGAGTGCTTTTATGAAAAGATTTTTAAGCGTGCTTGCGGCGGCGGTCCTGATGTCTGCGGCCTGTATTCCCGCCTTTGCCGCGGGCAAGCCGACTTTTTCCGTCACCGATGCTTCGGGCAAACCGGGCGAAGAGGTCACGGTACGGTGCGAGATAAAGGATAACCCCGGGATCATAGCCTTCCACCTGCTGGTGGACTACGATACCGACGCTCTGACCCTCACGAACGCTTCCGGCGGCGTCTTCAAGGGCACCGACTTCGGAGACACGGCCAAAGCCCCTTACAGCTTCCTGTGGGCGGATGCCGTCAGCGGCAACTACACCGACAACGGCACCATTGCAGAGCTGACTTTTAAGATCAGGGAAGGCGCCTCCGCCGGCGACCGAAAAATAACCCTCAGCTACGACCCCGAGGATGTTTTCAACTACGATATGGAGAACGTGCATTTTGAAACGGAGGCGGGAAAGATCACGGTCTCGGATGGTTCCAACGAGACTCCCATCATCCCTGCTGACAGCTCAAAGGCAGAAGAGTCCTCCTCCGCAGCCGACAGCAAGCAGGAGCCTCCGAAGGATCTCTCGTCGGCAGCCGGGGAAGAGAACAGCACCCCGGAAAATGCTTCCTCCGAAGAGGCTCCCGACAGTTCCGAGAAAGATGTACTGTCTCAAACGGAAAGCAGTACAGACAAGATGTCAGAGGCTGACAGTTTATCCTCCGAAAGCGTCCCGGAAAAGGACAGTTCCTCCGCCGGAGAGACGTCCTCAGAGACCGTAAAGCCTGCGGAAAGCCTTGCGTCCCCGGACGCCTCGGACAGTTCCCGTGAGAGTTCGGACAACATAACAGCTGAGGTCTCGTCAGCCGCCGAAGAGAACAAAAGCAGCGCCGCTCCCATAGCGATCATCGTGCTGACCGGCGCCGCCGTGGGAGGAGCAGTCTTCATTATAATAATGAAGAAGAGAAAGGAATAGTAAAAGCGTACAAACGTCACCGTCATTATTTGTACATATTTAATTATATTAAGAATTCCAACAAAAAAAAGTCTTATATGTATTGACAAAGTGAATTTATTGTGATAGACTATAACTGTTAAATTGTAACATTATCGCATTGTGCCCTTTCGGCATGATATGGTAAAGACATTGTTAACGAAAGGATGGAAAAAAACATGAAGAAGATTAAAAAGGCAGCTGCGCTTGCTGTGGCCGCTGCACTGACTGCTTCAAATGTAATGATCTTCTCAACATCGGCTGAAAAGGGCCCTCTGAAGGCTGCTGCAGTTCCGGATGTTGAAACGGTCGTTGCCGGTGACGTTGTTACCGTAGCGATCAATATTACGGAGAATCCGGGCGTAGTTTCCTGGCATTACTATTTGAAGTATGATGCCGACGCTTTTTCTTTAAACGGTACGCCTAAAGGCGAAACACTTTCACAGACTTATGATGCCGGTGGCGAGTCGGCAACAGCCACATCTGTGCTGAGCTTCGGACCCACCACTGCCAATCCGCTGAGCTTCAGCTGGTCCGATCCGCTGTTCACCGATTACTACAACACCGGAAAGGTTGCTACCTTCAAGTTTAAGGCGAAGGATGATATCCAGCCCGGCACGTACCAGTTCGAGCTGATCACAAAAGATCCCGAGGATTTCTTCGATTTCGATTACACTGACATCGCCACAGTTTGTACTCCCGGCGAGGTCGTTGTTACACAGGCGGTTACAGGACTGAAAGTATCACCTGCTTCCATCGACTTTGCTAAGGTGGGCGATACCGAGACCATCACTGCCACCGTTGAACCCGAGGATGCTACCAACAAGAAGGTAACATTCAAGTCGGATGACGAGAGCATCGCTACTGTTGATGAGACCGGTAAGGTAACTGCTGTTGCCGAGGGTACTACCAGCATTACGGTAAAAACCGTAGACGGCGGCTTCACCAAGACCGTAAACGTTGCGGTTGCTCATACTCATGCTAAGAATGAGACCGTAGCTGCTGTTGATCCTACCTGCCAGAAGGAAGGCAACATCGAGTACTTCAAGTGTAAGTGCGGACAGCTCTTCAAGGACGAGGCCTGCACACAGGCTACAACCCTTGAGGAAGTTACACTTGCCAAGACAGCTCACAACTTCGTTGAGAAGGTTGACAGCCAGTACCTCGTAAGCGCTGCTACCTGCACAAACAAGGCAGTTTACAAGAAGAGCTGCTCTATGTGCGGCGAGGCCGGTACCGATACCTTTGAGTACGGTGAGGTCGATAAGACCAATCACGTTGGCGAGACCGAGATCAAGGACGCTAAGGAAGCTACCTGCGAGGCCGACGGTTATACCGGCGATACCTACTGCAAGGCTTGCGGCGACAAGATCGCTGACGGTCAGATAATCCCCAGAAAGCAGCACATTCCTTCCAACGACTGGCAGTATGACGAGACCGACCACTGGAAGGTCTGCACACTTGGCTGCGGCACAATAATGGATAAGGCTGCTCACAGCGGCGGTACCGCTACCTGCACCAAGAAGGCTGTCTGCGAGGTTTGCGGACAGGAGTACGGCGACGTTGATAAGACCAACCACGGCAAGACCAAGACCGTAGGTTATGTTGCTGCTACTGCCGAGACCGACGGTTATTCCGGCGATCTGGTTTGCGTAGAATGCGGCGATGTTATCAAGGCCGGCAGCGTTATCCCGAAGCACGCTCACGAGTGGACCAAGGTAGAGGCTGCAGATCCTTCCTGCACAGAAGACGGTCACAAGGAATACTATGTATGCGAGGTTTGCCTTGCAGTTTCCGCTGACGCTGAGGGCACCAAGATCTACGCTGACGAGAATGAAGCTCTTGCTGATCTTACAGTTCCTGCACTGGGCCACGATCTCGTAGCTAATGACGGCGCTGCTCCTTCCTGCACAGAGCCCGGTTTGGCAGCTCACTATGACTGCTCAAGATGCCACAAGCACTTTATCGACGTCGGTGTAGATCCCGAGAATCCTTCTTACACTGAGGTAACCGAAGAAGAGCTGATCATCCCCGCACTCGGCCATGACTGCGGCGAAGAGTGGTTCTACGATACCGAAAATCATTGGCAGAACTGCGCAAGATGCGAGCAGAATGTAAATGTTGAGGCTCACATCTTCGGCGAGTGGGTAGAGAATCCTCAGGAAGACGGTTCTATCGTAAGAGAGAGAACTTGCTCTAAGTGCGGTTTCCACGAGACTGAGACTATCCCTGCTCCTACAGAGTCCGATTCTGAGGCTGACAGCACATCTGACAGCGAGACAGAGTCCAAGGGCGGCGAAGAGTCCAGCAAGCCTTCTGAAGGCAGCAAGGGCGGCAACCCTGCAACCGGTGCGGCTTCCGCATTCGCAGTTGTAACTGCTGTTGCTCTCGGTGCAATGTTCATCACCAAGAGAAGAAAGTAATTCGGAACAGTAAATAGTTAAGCTAATCAAGGGGGCAGCAAATTAACGTTTGCTGCCCCTTTTTGGAAAAAGAAATGGGTAACAGTAAGAAAAAACACAAAAGGGAAAAAAGCCAAAACAGAAAGATGATCCTGTTCGGTGCAGCAGCCGGAGGTGTCGCCGCAATACTTGCAGCGGTCACTATCATTGTTTTCAATAAGGATAATTCCAAGCCCGAAAAGGCCCTGTCCAAAAGCGAAACGACAAGCAGTTCCGTTACAACTTCCGCTGTTAAGATAAAGGACCCCATCGTCGGCACCTGGGAATACGCCGACGGCACAAAGTACCGCTTCGGCGAGAACGGCAAGGGCGCGATGATCGTTGAAAAATATGAGTATGTTTATTCCTATACCGCCGACGGCTCAAATCTGTTCATCGACTATGAAAAGCCGGAGGTCCACGACGCAAATTATACATACAGCGTTAAGGATACCGTACTTCATATGGTGGGCGGCGAGGGTACCGCAGGCGGAGAGTACGACATGAAACGTGTTGGCTGATAAGGTAATAGAAGAAGAGGTGTTACAGTGAAGAAAAGAATTTTGGGCGGATTGATCGCCGGCGTAATGTGCCTTACCTTTACAGTCCAGGCCAGCGCCGCCGAACTAAAGGTCTCTGATGAACAGCTTCCGGCTGCCTGCGCCTCCGACTGGGGCTACAAGGATTTGACTCTCCGTTCCAATTCCGAGGGCAGGCATAGGTTTTACGATAAGCTGACAGAACTCTACTGCGGCCTTTGGACCAGCGACGAGGATGTCCCTCTTGATAACTGGTGCAACAGGTATGTGCTGCATGAGGCCTTTCTCGACGATTACGGGCTTACCGTAGACGAAGCCAAGGAGGTCTACTATGCCTTCCGTATGGATAATCCTCTTATCTTCTATGCTTCCAGCCGCACCATGAACGTGAATTATACCGAAGGGAATAAGCAATACAGTTCAATGCTTCTGCTGGTAGATGAAGATTACGCTTCCGCAGCGGTAAGAAAGGGTTATCAGGAGCTGATAAAAGAATACATAGCGGAAAAGGCCGAAGGGATCGCGGGGCTGACCCGCAAATACGAGATCGCCAAGTATTTCCACGACCGTATGTCCGAGGAGTCCGAGTACGCCTATGTCGAGAAGAATGGCTATCTGTATGCAGATTCGAGTATCAAGGCTCACAACATCCTGGGCATTATTACCGAGGGCAGAGGCGTCTGTGAGTCTTATGCCAAGACCTTTGAACTGCTTCTGAGCTACGCGGGCATCAGCAATGTCTATGTCGTCGGCGATGCCGGCGGAAGCCACGCCTGGAACATCATTCAGATGGACAACGACAAGTATTACAACTTTGACGCCACCTGGGACGATCAGAATTACGGCACGATCTACAATTATTTCGCAAAGGGCTCGACGTTCTTTGACAAAGATCATACGCCGTACACATCCGACAGGACCGGTGCGGATTTTTGCTACGATCTTCCCGAGGTCCCCGCAGAGGACTACGACCCGAACGATATTCTGATCAAAGTTTTCGGAGATCTTGACGGCAACGGAGTCGCCAATATGCGCGATCTTGTCCTCCTTCAAAGATTCTTTAACGGCTTTGATACGGGCATCGAACCCGAAGATGCCGACTTCAACAACGACGGGCGTACCAATCTCAAAGACTTTGTTTTCCTGCAAAGATACATTAACGGCTATACAGCATGAATAATAAGGAGTTGAAATCTTTATGAAAAAAATACTGGCCTATATCGTCACTGCTGTATTGCTGCTCTCAGTGCTGCCTATGCAGGTCTTTGCGGAGAATATGTATAGCTATTCCGTAGACCTTGAGGGCGAATGCAACTATGACTACGCCAAAGAAATGGTAGCCCTCCTCAACGAGCACAGGATTGAACTGGGTCTGAGTGAGCTTGCCCTTGACAAGGAGCTCACCGACGCCGCCATGAAGCGAGCCCTTGAGCTGGCTGTCAATTTCGACCATGTCCGGCCGGACGGAAGCTCCTGCTTCACTATTTGCAGCAAAATGAACGCTGAGAACATTGCTGTGGGCCGAAGCACCGCGAAGGATACTTTTGAGCAGTTCAAGAATTCTGCCCCGCATTACAAGAAAATGATAAATGCCTCCTACCGTTCCGTGGGCATCGGCTCGATCTATCATAACGGTCATTATTATTGGGTGCAGCTCTTTTCCATGACTCCCACCAACATGATGGAGACCACCGACGGCATAGTGCCGCTGAAGCATAACGTCAAGGTGGCCGAGGATGAGATCTTGCTCAAACTGTATATCGGCAACTATCTCAGCTCAGACAGAGTAATGGAAATGTCCGTGGGCAAGAGTTATCAGATGACAGTGGAGCGTTTCAATCCGGGGTTTCAGTATTTTACCTCCAGCATCGCTCCCAGTTCTTTCACCTGGGTATCCTCCGACCCGAACGTTATCTCGGTGGACGAGAACGGTATGATGTCCGCCGTAGGTGTGGGTTCGGCTACGGTGACGGCTTCGGTAGTCGAGGGCAATATCACCCTTTCGCAGAAGTTCTCCGTTCCCGGAAGTATGTCCGACGTGACGGCCGTCGAAATGCCGGACGTGATATTCAACGGCAGCGAGGCAACTCCCGAACCGGTGCTGACTCTTAACGGCAGCACACTTGTTAAGGACAAGGACTATACACTCAGCTATTCTTCCAACGATGAAATAGGTACCGCCACCGTTACCGTAACAGGTATCGGCTTTATGAAGGGCACAATGGAGCTGAATTTCAATATCATAGCTCCCGACCTGTCCGACGAAGATATGACTGAGGTTACTCTCCCCGAGAGCATTTCCTATACCGGAAGCGAGATCATGCCCGAGCCCGTTATCATCGTTGACGGGAAGAAGCTTGTCAAGGATGTGGACTACACACTGTCCTATTCCGAGAATACGGCAGTAGGTACTGCTTATGTAACAGTCACCGGTATGGGAATTTACAGCGGAACATCAAGGACAGTTTCTTTTGAGATCGCACCGCTGGAGGTCTCTCAGAGCGTGAACGCAAAGATCAACGCCAACGCCGTCTTTTCAGATGAGACCTACCCCGACAGACAGACCTTCGTTCAGGACAACGTTTCCGTGTCCTATAAAGGGACCCAGCTGGTCAACGGCGAAGATTACAGGATAACCTATTCCTCACTGACCTCCGAGAAAAAGCTGTCAACAGTGCGTATCGAGTTCATAGGCGCCTATTCGGGCACCGTGGATTTCTCAACTATCTCTTCGGCATTCATCCCGGAGATCAAGGACTGCTACTTCACCGGCGAGGACATCGTTCCCGAGATCACGGTGTATAAGAGCGAGCTTGACAAGTTCTACGGCGGTGAGCCTCTCAAGGCAGGCGTGGACTACTACCTCAACTTCACCGGCAACCAGTACCCCGGCATTGCCGAAGTCACGGTCATCGGCACCGGAAAGTATTTCGGAGAGTCAACAGCGCAGTTCAAGATCATCCGCGTCAAGAAGGGCGATGTTGACCGCAACAACACTATCAATATGAGAGATGTCTCTTCTTTGCAGAGATACATCAACGGCTGGAATATCGATATTGACCTTTATGCAGCCGATACCGACTTCAACAGTCTGGTCAACATGAAGGATTATGCGGTCCTCCAAAGGTATGTCAACGGGTGGAATATCATTCTCAATCCCGAGGATGAAAGCAGCAGCGAGTCCGAATCCGACAGCGAGAGCCAAGGTGATCCCGACAGCGAGAGCCAAGGCGATCCCGACAGCGAGAGCCAAGGTGATCCCGACAGTGAGAGCCAAGGTGATCCCGACAGCGAGAGCCAAGGCGACTCCGACAGCGAGAGCCAAGGCGACTCCGACAGCGAGGGCCAAGGCGATCCCGACAGCGAGAGCCAAGGCAATCCCGACAGTGAGAGCGAAGCCGACTCCGACAGTGAGAGCCAAGGCGATACCGGCGGAGAAAGCGGAAGCGGCTCTGGAGACGGAGACAGCGGCGGCGGGGATGACGACCCCGGAACGGGCGGCGATACCGGCGGCTCCGGCGGAAACGATAACCCTCCCGCACCCGGACCCTCCGGCGGAGATGAAGGCTCCGGCGAGTCCGGCAAGGATCCCGATGAGGATCCCGAAAGCGGAAACAAAGAATAACACTAAAACTCCCATTGGCGGCTGCGGTCGTCAATGGGAGAATTGTTTACATCTTGTTAATAACTTTTTCGCCCGAAACGGGAACTACATATACAGAAGCTAAGGAAAGGGGCGGCGCTGTGGTCATGAAGGACGCAAGGCTCTTGTTTGAAGACATATACAGCCGTCAGCAGACTGCGGCGCTGAGATATATTACAGCAAAGTGTCTGAACATAAGCGATATCGACGACATCTATCAGGACACCTTTCTGAACGTCTACCGCTCGCTCTGCAATACCGAAAAGCCCATAGAGAACGAGGAAGCCTTTGTGATAAACATTGCAAAGAAAAGCATCTCGCGGTACTACGGATTGCTGGCAAAGCTGCGGGGAAGGGTCAGCGACAGCCTTTCAAGGCTGCCGGACAAGCGTCTGCTGGAGGAGATCCCCGCAGAGGAGGACGTGGAAATGCTGGTAGCCGACAGGGCCCTCTGCGACGAGATCTTTGAAACGGTCAGCTCCATGCCGTCGGATGTTCAGAGGATAGTGTATATGTATTTCATCCTCGATATGCCCCTCGGGGCGATAGCCAAGGCTCTGAAACTCCGGGAGGAGACCGTCAAGGGCAGGCTCTACCGCACCCTTGACCGCATCAGAAGGACCTACAAAAGGAGGGAAACGCTGTGACTGAAAAAGAGCTTATAAGGATCGCTCTTGAAAGCCGCCTGCCCGACACTCTCGGGCATAAGCCGTCCGATATCATTGAGGCCGAGGCGAAGGGCGCCCATGCACATATCCGCAGACGGCGTTTCGCCTTTGTGGGTATCGCCGCTGCGGCGGCGCTGGTGATCGGCGCTTCGGTGTTCGGCTTCAAGAAGCTCTCCGAGATCAAGATAGACAGATCTCCTACTGCTCCGGACAGCTCCCTTTCGAGCCGGGCGGAGGATACCGACGACGGCAGCATTATCAAGCTCTGTGATTTTACCGGCAAGAAGGAGAACGCCAACATCAGCCTTACCCGCACCCCCGCCAACTTAACCGGCACCGAGGTGAAGATCACCGACTTTTCGGTGAAAGCAGGCGACCTTGAGCTGCTGGGAGGAAACAACAGCTATAACGCGGTGATAAAGGTCTATTCTGCGGATGTCACCGGCGACGGCTATGCGGATATCTGCGTTGAGTCGAAACCCACTTTCTACACCGAGGACAGCGTGGTCTATCTCTTCGACCTTCGTAACGATCAAGCGATGACCTACTACGTCCCCGACAGTCTGTGCTTCTGCCTTAAAGAAGAAAACAACAGTCTGAAACTGGGGATGTTCGCCCCGGGCAGCAGCGAAACGGAATACGTCCCTGCTGATTTTACCGTTCCCGCACGGTATCTCGAGGCTCAGAAGGCCTGGTTCGGCAGTCTTATCGAAAATATCAAAGAGAACACCTCCGAGGCGAAGCTGACCTATATCTGTCAGGACGGCGTGGGAAGGAACAATCTGGGCGACGGCATCTGCTATGACAGATCGGTGAGGCTTGAAAACACTCTTGACGGCAAGGCAGCCACGGACACTCTGGCGGCGCTGCTTTCAGGCGGGGACGAGGCCGCAGCGTTTGAGCCTGACCTCGGTCCGACAGCAATAAACAGCGAAGACCGTTATGCATTCTCGGTAAATAAGGAGATACTGATAGCCATTCTTGAAAAGGACGGCAAAAGGATCTGCACCTTTAACTTCTACACGGCCTCCGGCGGGGAGCAGTACCTTTCTGCGGAGGTTAACAGCGAAAAGGGCGCAGATCATTCCGCGGGATTCATCCGCAGCGGCGGGAGTGCGGTCCCGCTGCGAAGCGCCGTTCAGAAGGGCTCCGGCGGAGAAGCCGTGAGTGCTTCGGCGCAGACCACCTACTACTGCGAAGACATCAACGCGCTGGGCAATACCTCCTCGGCGCAGAGAATGCTCATCTCGCAGAAGGGCAGTTTCGCAGTGAGCTACCACATTGAGACCGTGGACGGCACCGGCGTGCTGGCAGTGGACAGCGTCCAGCCGGAGTGGCTCACGGGTACTCTGACCGTGGGCTCCGACGGTTCGGGTGTCCTGACGGCCCTTGACTTTGAGGGCAGGTCCGCAGCAGGGCAGTGGCTCACGATCCCGGGCGGGAGCAGCGCTCTCGGACAGGGACTGACCGTGTCCTTCCGCTGTGAGGACAAGGCTCACTCCGACGCTTTGGATACGGCCACCGACCGTTTCGTCTTCGGCGATACCGGCTATAAAAAAGAATTTGTTTACCTTGCGGATCTGACTTGGGCCGGGAACGTCACAAGGCTTAACAGCGGTGAGCAGATAAGGTTTGAGAGACGGCCGGACGCTCTCCCCGGCACGGCCGTTTCCATAACCGACAGTTCCGTGACCGTCACCGATGCCGGCGGCATTCATACGCTGGCGGAGGGCGTTCGGGTGCTGAGGGTCTTTGCCTCCGACCTTAACGAGGACGGCAGGCCCGAGATCATTGCAGAGGTCTGCAAGACCGATCAGGTGACCGACGGCGATATTCTCGTCTACGAGCCGGTGTCGGCGGAGGTCACTTCGATCTCTCAGTCCTTCTACAATTCCGAGGGCGTCTGGCTGGACAGCGTGCGTTCCTATCTTTCGGTGCTGAGGTATCAGACACCCGAAGAGGATATAGACCCCGATGATCCCAAGCCCGCCGACCGGCCTTACGCGCAGGATGTGGCACTGAAAACGATCCTCAGATCCCTTGACTCAGACAGTATGCTTTACAACGTTCTTGAAGACCTGGATGCTCTTGAACAGGAAAACAGCAAGGATCCTTCCCGTGTGAAATATACCTTTACTCATGAAGAATATTACCAGACCAGCGAAGGCACTTACGATTACTGGGATGAAAGCTATGAAGGCGAGCTTCACGAGCTTCCGGAGATCTCCGCGCTGATAAAAGAGGCCATCGAAAACGGAGAGTGCAAGGTGCTGACGATGGGTGAAAATGAATACCCGAGCAATCAATTGGCACAGATCAACCTCATGATCTACCGCGAAAGCAGAGAGTATGATTATGACAATAATGGGATCACTTTAGAGTATTACCCTGACGGCTTTTTCTGTGTTCAGACCGGTGAGAGCTATGTGGTCGATCTTAAAACGGTGGTCATGCTCCAGCTGCCTGAAAGTCTCAATCAGCCCCTGCTGAAGCTGATATACGATGACGGCCCTGCCTTTGAGAGCATAACTCGGGACGGCACACCCTACTCCGTAAACGATCTTATCCCCGCGGAGGAGCTGGAAGAAAAGGGCGCGGAGTTCACCTCGCTGAATGACCTTGTGAAAGTAAAGTACAGAGTGAAATTTGATCTCCCGAACAGAAAGATGACGGTATATACAGATAAAATAGAGACCGCTGCGGGAATAAGTGCAGAACAAAGTGAAATAAGTTTGGAAATCTTTACGGAAACAGGCTCCGGCGGCGAGATCAACTATAAGGCGAACAAAGATCCGAAGCCGGGATCGGTCTCTGAGCTGGACTACAGCAGAGTAAGCGGCTCGGAAAAAATGCTCATAGAAGCCAGGATCAATTATTCGGTGGTCCTGAAACTGCCCGACGGCACAAACCGGGAGGTCAACAGAGCTATCCTCTGCGAGATCACGAAACTGAGCGAATTAAATCTATCCGATCCCTGATCACCTGTAACGCAGGCGCCCCTTTGCGGGCGTCTGTTTTTTGTTGACAGCCTGATGAGCTGGGTGTATAATATTTACAGTCTGTTAACAACTAAAGCTCACCAAAAAACACTACAGTATCAAAGGGCGGAGGTGAGAGCAATGAGCGGGTTCGAGGAGATCTACGAGCAGACCAAAACAGCGGCACTCAGGTATATTTCTTCCAAGTGTCTGAAAATAACCGACATCGAGGATCTGTTCCAGGAGACCTATCTTCGGGTGGGCGAGGCGCTGGACAAAGGCGCGGAACCCAGGGAGCCGGAGGCTTTCGTCATCGGCATAGCAAAGCATTGCCTGTCTCATTACTACTCTGCGGCGCAGCGGCTGAGAGCGCGCATCAGTTTAAGCGCAGGCAGCGTCTCCGACGAGCCTGTCGATCTCGAGGACGAAACGGATATCGAATCCCTCGTTGCCGACAGGGACCTTTACGATCAAGTGTTCAAGGAGATCACGGCTCTGCCTTCGGATGTGCAGAGACTGTTCTATCTCCACTATTTCCTTGACCTGAGCTTGTCCGAGACAGCAGAGCTGATGGGGCTCTCCGAGAGCAGAGTCAGGCAGCGGCTCTATCAGGCAGTCAGGAAGCTCAGACGAAAATACAGAGGAAGGTGATCTTTATGACAGAGAAGGAGCTTTTTAAAAACGCGATGCGGCAGAATATGAAAGATCCCGCGGAACAGACAGCCGCGGAACTGCGGGAAGGCAAAAGGAATTACGGCTATGTGAGAGGGTCAGGGCTGAAATATGCGGCTGCTGCGGCGGTGCTGGCGCTGGCAGTCGGTGCGGGGACGCTGCTGTTCCTGCGAAGCGGAGACAGCGTCCCGAAGGCGGCGGAGGAAAACATCTCCCAGGCGGAGAGCGTGGCTCCCGCAGTTTCTGAGGCGCCCGCTGACAATCAGCAGGATGCGGCAATGGAGGTCTACCGGGGCTTCTGGAACGAGGTCTCCGCCGCTCCGGAGAACTATTGGTCCGCTGTGCAGGTGCTGTCTCAGAAGATCTGGACCACCGATCCGAAAAGCGTCCGTTCTTACTGGCTTGCCGAGGATCAGACGGGCCAGCCCGCAAGCGGGAAGAATCTCTCGCAGGAAATGGCGGCCTTCTTCTCCAAAGCCGGACAGGTGGAGTATCTCGGATTCCACACCGATGCGGCCGATCCCGGCGGCGAGCTTGCCCAGGCAGTCAACACCGAGATATATCTTGACAAGGGCATTGTTTCGCTTTCAACAAGGTCGGAGGTCCCTCAGAACGGCCTCAGCGGGCTGTCTGCCAACTATCAGATGGGCAAAAAGGGCGCGATGCTGATGATCGTCTCCAGAAACAACGAGGGTACCGAGGGCGAGATAACCAGGCACTACTATTACAGAGTTTCCTCTCCCGACGGGAATTATCCCTGCTATGACGGCGAAAAGTTCACTGCTCCCGACTGGAACACCAGCACCGCGGATCAGGCCTATATCATGAGCGCGAAGGAGCTTGAAGATCAGCACGGAGAAAAATACTACCGCGTCACCGATGCCGAAGACAGGATCAGCTTTGAGATCAGCGCGGACTTTGACGGTGTTCTGCCCAAGGTGAACATCAGCAGTATTACTCTTCCCGAGGGCGTGAGCATAACGGACGGGGAGTTCCGCATCCACCTTGACAAAGCGGATAACTACGGCAAGCACTCGGCGGTGGATCATCCCGTGGCTGTCACCGAGGATATCGTCAAAAACGGAGTGACGGTAGATCTCAGCAATTACGCGGCGGAGCTCAGCAAGGAAGATATAGTCGCCGTCCGTGTGGACGCCTGGTTCAACACAAACGAGCATACGGCGGCATCCTACGAGAAATACAACTCTCCGGACGGCAATTACGCATATCACATAGTTGACTATATCGGCATAGACAGAACAAAAGCACAGTAATATCAAAGCAGACAGGGCGGAGAGATCCGCCCTGTTATTTTGTGCGATTTGGTTATTGCTTTTAAAGTATTTTTATGGTAGAATGAGTATAATTGAGTGTATCGGAAAGGGGGCGGATGCCAATGAAGAAAGCAGGACTGGCGGCGGTCATTGCCGCGGCGGTGATGACAGCGGGCTGCGGCAGCGGCGAGGGTTCTTCTCTGTTGACTGTCGTGACCGTTGACAGCAGCGGGAATGCGGTGTCCTCCTCGGTGGTGGATACCGACAGCCTTTACTCCTCGGTGACGGAGACCACCGCGGCTTCCTCCGTGACCCAAACCGAAACTCAGACCGAGACTCAAACCGAAACTCAAAACGAAACACAGACCGAGCCCGTTACCGAAGGGACATCGGCGACGGAAGTCACCGCTCCCGAAGCTGAAAGCTCGGAGGCGGAGGACAGTTCATCATCCGAGGCGAAAAGCGGGGAATACGATATGTCCGCTGCGCTTGCCGCTTTGAACAGCATCAGCGGGGACAGCGTCCCCACGGCCTTCGGCACGGCGAAGCCTTCACAGGAGGCGCTGGATGCCGTCACCGAACAAGTCTCCGCGCTGACGTCGGAGGGACACCGCGTTTCCTTCGTCCTGCTGGACTTGGCAACAATGTCGGGGATCTCCTGCAATTCCTCAGTGGGGATGTGTACCCAGAGCGTCATCAAATCGGTGTATGTCGGCTCGCTGGCGGAAAGCGACCCCTCGCTGTTCTCCGAGCGTTACGATGACATCCACGATGCCGTTGCATATTCCTTGAACGAGCCCTATCATTCTCTGCTTGAGGATCACGGAAGCGATTGCCTGAGAGCATGGTGCGCCGAAACGGGGGTATCTCAAAGCATTGCCGCCAATGAATATCCGGTGATGTCCTCCGCCGATATGCTCCGGCTCTGGACACGGCTTTACAGCTTTTTAAATTCCGGCGGAGCAGGTGCTCAGCTGGCGAAGGTCTTTCAGGCGACTATCGGTTCGGCAGGCAGGACGCTTTTCGCGGGGAAATACACCGTTCAGAGCAAGGCCGGCTGGGAATGCGGTGCAGGCAGCGATGCGGTGAGGTACGATCCCGACGCTTACATCCCCGAGTGGCTGACCGACGGAGATCCCTTCAACGACGAGTGCGCCGCCAACGACGCGGGAATAGTCTACACCGGCAGCGGGGCGTATATCTATGTTATTTTCACCGACGTCCCCTTCGGAGTATTTGAGCAGAACACTCCGTCAAACCCGATAATACCCCTGCTTTCGTCAATGCACAATGCACAATGCACAATGCACAATTAAGGAGCGCGTAAACGCGCAAATATGCCCATTCGGGCGCCGCAGTCTGAAGTGTAACGTTCACGTTTTCGCTTCTGTACTCACTGCGATGCCCGAATGGGCATTATCGTCCGCGTCAGCGGACACCATAATTGTGCATTGTGCATTGTTATTTTATCATTTCTTCGTACTGCGCCGAGACCTCGTCGATGCCGCCGCAGGCTATGAGCTTGCCTTTCTCCAGGATTATCGCCTTGTTGCAGAGACGGCGCACCTGCGCTAAGGAGTGGGAAACGAACAGCACCGTCACGCCGGAGTCGAACATCCCCATGATCTTGGCTTCGGACTTCTTCTTGAATTTTGCGTCGCCCACGGACAGCACCTCGTCAAGGATCAGAATATCCGGGTCAACCTGTGTGGCAATGGAGAATCCCAGGCGGGAACGCATTCCCGAGGAATAGTTCTTGATCGGCACGTCGATGAACTCTTCCAACTCGGCGAATTTCACGATCTCGTCGTAGCGCTCCTGCACGAACTGCTTGGAGTAGCCCAGCACCGAGCCGTAGAGGTAGATGTTCTCCCGGCCGGTATACTGCGAGTCAAAGCCCGCCCCAAGTTCAAGCAGCGGGACGATCTTCCCGTGACGGATGACCTGCCCTTCGGTGGGCTTGAACACTCCCGCGATGATCTTCAGAAGTGTACTCTTGCCCGCGCCGTTAAGCCCGAGGATGCCTACGCGGTCGCCCTTTTCAACCTTGAAGCTCACGTTTTTCAGTGCCCAGAACTCGTTGTACTTGATCTGCCGCTTGAGGAACTTTATCACATATTCCTTGATGCTGTCAACCTTTTCCTTGCTGAGATTGAACTTCATCGAGATGTCATTGACTTCGATAGCATATTTTGCCATAGGATCGTCCTTTCTTAGAGGTCAGATGTGGAGGATGAAGCTATCCTGCTTCCACTTGAAAAGCGCAAAGCCGATGATAAGCGTCACAAGTGAAACGCACAGCGGCATTATCACCCAGTAGGGTTCGGTGAACATCGAGCTTCCGTAGACAGCGTCCCGGAAGATCTTGATTATCGAGTAAACGGGGTTGATCCTGAGTATCCAGCCGACGTTGTTCTTGACCAGTCTTTCCGCGTCGTAGAATATAGCGCAGGTATACATGATAAGCATCAGCGCCACTTCCCAGAGGTATTCCGCGTCACGGAAGAACACCGCCACCGTGGAAAGGATCATCCCGACTCCGAGAGTGAACATAAACAGTATCAGCAGGGGTATCACCGCGGTAAGGGTCCACCAGTTGGGGTATACTCCGAGAACTACCGAAACGCCTACCAGCACGATCAGCGAGATCAGGAAGATCACGAAATTATACATCACGCTGGAAAGAGGGTAAATGTATTTCGGCACATAGACTTTCTTTATCATGCCCGCGTGGGCGCGTATGGATTTCATCGCCACTTTCGTGCCGTTGGAGAAGAAGCTGTAAAGCAGTCTTCCCGTAAGGACGTATACCGGGAAGGCGCGGTCCTTTCTGCCGTAGAAGGTGGAGAACACCAGCGTCAGCACCAGCATGGTCAGCAGAGGTTCCAGCAGCGTCCAGATTATGCCAAGGTAGCTTCGCCTGTATTTCAGCTTGATGCCTTTCTTTACCAGTTCCCTCAGCAGGAAGCGGTATCTTTTGAAGCCCTCAATGTATTTTGTCAAATTCATTCCTGCCTTTCAAAGCCGAAGAGAGAGTTTATTGCTTCAAGAGCGTTGTTTTCAAAGCCGTCATAGAGCCCCTTTGCCGAGGTCTGGACCTCGAACACCGAGCTGTCGGTGATAAGCTCGCCGGCGGGAAGGTCGGGAGCGTATTCCGAGTAAAGTGTTCCGCCTTCGGGGCCGGACATCAGCAGAAGCTCTTTAGCTTCCGGCTCCCGCGGACGGGCCGCTTTTCCGAGAAGTGCCGCCGCCGTTTCAAGTCCCGAGCCGCCCTCGTAGGGATATACGAACCTGCCGCATTCCCACATAAGGAACAGCGGTATTTTTTTGCCCGTAAGCACCGTGACCTTGTAGCTTGACAGCGCCGCCGCGCCCTCGTCGCTGTCGGTGAGGACGCAAAGATACAGCCGCGCCGAAGGCTTTTCGGCGGAGTATTCCGCAAAGGCAGCGGAGATCTTCTTTGCGTCGTTCATATCGGCGGCGATGCAGAGAGTGTTCTCGCATTTTTTGTCCACAGCAGGGATAAGTGTGCATCCTACGGGTGCAGCCGGGGAGGCCGTCAATGCGATAAGCTCTCTTTCGCCGTCGCTGAACACAACAGCCTCGGGATGCTCTTCCGCCGCGGTTTTCCAGCCGCTCCAAAGCACGGAGGGCATCTTTTCGGTATGTTTCAGCCGCCTGCCGCTGCCGCTCAACAGCAGAGTCCTGTCATAGGTGCGGTTTATCAGCTCGGTCAGCATAGCGGGGTCGGGGTAGCCCTCCAGCAGTTCGCGTTCGCCGGGAGCCGCAAAGATACGCAGTCCCGTGTTCATATACCCCGCGAAGCGGTGGCGGAAGGGGTTCACCGTGTTGAACACCAGCACCGCGTCAAAGTTATCGCTGCCGAGAGAGCGCAGGATCTCGTTCTTCCAGACCGCTTTCCCGCTGAGCTCGTCGGAGTCGGCAGTCTGCATTTCCATATCGGAGGCGGAGAAGGTGTAGTCATCCCTCTGGATGATCCTTGTCCCTTCGCCGAAGCCGCGGCAGAAGGCCGAGGATGAAGTCGCAAAGGCAAAGACCGTCACGCTGTAACGCTCCTTGTCTATCCTGTCGCAGAAATTGCGAAGCGCCAGGGTATAGCGGGTGGAGGCGTTCAGATAGGCTGTCACGGCTATCTTCGGACGGTCCGAGCGGGGATATCCCACAAACTCGCTCTCTCCGAAAAACAGCGCCCCGATGATATTGCCTAAGGAAGTTTTCCTGTCGGGGACTTCTCCTGGGATCGGCGCGATCACATTCCCGGGGAGTGTCTCCTCCTCCTCGGCGGGAGCGTATATCTTCATCAGCTTTTCAATATCGGCAGGGGAGTATTTGGCATTGCTCTTCGCGGGAGCGTCAGATACCTTCTCCGCCGTAGCGCCGTAATAAGCCGGCTCCGCTCCGCGGATCAGCTTACCGCCGTAAAAGCTGTCAAGAAACAGCCTTTCGTTCATTATTTTCAGCACTTCGCCGTTGGCGCAGAGCATAAAGTCGGTCTGCGGGACGAGGCGGGAAAGTTCCTTGTAGATTCGGGCTTGAAACTTGCCTTTTTCATCCTCGGAGAACAGCAGACTGTTCTGATCGAAAAGGCAAAGATGCTTCTGCCCTTTGCGTCTGATGTAGTAAAGGGGCAGACGTCCGTCCGAGATCAGATATTTGGCCGAAGCCAGCGCCTTTACGAACTCGTCGGAGTCAAAGGCCACGAACCTTATATCCAGCCGGGGGAAACTCTCCTTGAAGGCCTTGAACTGTTCGTCGAATCTCGGCACGGCAATGATATGGGTGAACCTGTCCGCAAAGCCCCCCGAAGCGATCTCTCTGAAAAGCAGTTCCACATTTCCGCTGCCCGAAAGCATATCGCGGGCTATGTAGGCGATCTCTCTGTCCTTGGGCTTTGCCTGCATCGCTGAGTTGAAAAGGCAGACCCGGTGCATTTTTTTATCTTCGTAGATCATTGATCCGCACCCTTCCTTTCCGCGCCGGATACGGCGGTCAGAGCCTTTTCAAGCTCTTCCGCGTCGCAGCCGATCACCAGCGTGCCTTTCTTTGGGGCGTCCGCCCGGGAAAGAGTGAAAAACCCACCCTCGTCGCTGTCGGGGACCGTCAGCACAAAGCTGCTGTGGTTCTGGGAGACTCCGGCGGCTTCGTCCGAGCAGACAACGCTGAGATTGCCCAGTTCCGCCGGAACAAGCTGTCTGCGGATGTTATCCGCGAACAGTTCATCGGTAAGGATGCAGGCGTGTAATTCAATGCCCTTCGCGCGGATAGCGGTCAGCGCGTCGATGACGGCTTTAAGGCAAAGATCCGAGCCTTTCCTCGCCGACACGAAAAGTCTCAGACCGCTTGTGTAAACGGCGGCGGCCTCTTCGATACGCACCGCATTTCCGCAGATTGTGCTTTTGGTCACGATATAGCGGACGTCACTGCGTCCCTTGACTGTCAGTTCGTTAATCATCATCATATCCCTTTATCACGATAGGCTTCATATGCTCTTCGGGTATCATTTCCCGGAGCTCGGCGGCCAGCTGTCCGTTGCCTTCACGCCGGAGCAGGTCCGTCATGCAGTCGAATATCTCCGGGTCGAAGCAGAGCCCCAGACCCAGCTGATAGTTCTTCATCAGCTTTTCCCGGTAGGGTGCAAGGGCTGCCGAAAGCTCGTCGAAACGGCCCTCACGGCGCATAGAGAGCAGTTCCTTCTTTATCGGTGCGTACTGCTCGTAAAGCTCGAAGCGGTCTCCGGTGCGGAAAAGCAGGTCCCAGTAGTGCTTGATAGTGTCCACCTTCGGCTGGCTCGCTTTCTGCTTGCGGATGTATCTCTCCCTCTCGGCGATATACTTGTTCAGCGGAAGTCCGATGTCCGCGATCTCCTTGAGATAATCCCTGTATGGTATCTCGGTGTCGGCCACGATGTATTCGGTCATTTTTCTGCCGGGCAGCCTCCGGGACATATATCCCTGTCCGTACATCGAAACGAAATACTCTCTTGCGGGCACAGGAAAGCTGCGGCCTTCAAGGGTGGTCATTACCGGCTCCGCGAACCAGCTTCGCTCAAAGTGATGCCGCTGAGTGCGGAAATACTTGGAAAAGCATCGCTGCGCAGAGGGATTGTCGTAAATCCCGCAGAACTCGTCAAACATTTTGCGGGTGAATTCAAGGCTGCTTTCGGGAGTTTTCAGCTTCGGCCTTACCAGCTTCTCGCAGAACTCGTATTTCTTCGCTTCGGCGCGGCTGCCTTCGGCAAAGGTCATCTCAAAGCCGATCTCCTTGGCGGTAGCCAGCTTGGACTTGATGCGGCTGGCAGGGAAGTCCCGCAGTACGCTTATCCTCACCGCGAAGCCGTACTGTCTGTAATGGTGGTAGTTGGGCAGATCGAGGTACAGAGTGTTGTCGTTGACATAACGGCAGCCGAAGTCGCCGTATCTGGGCTCGTTGAGCCAGCTTTCAAGGGAGCGGTGAGCGGGCTTTTCCTTCTCAAAGGCTTCCATGAATCTCAAAAGCTCCGGCACACGCATTATCACCTCTGCGATCATGCGCTCCTCGCCCATGTGATCCTTCTGCACCGCTTCAAGGGCGGTGTTCTCGTGGAGGAAGTAGGTGATCCCGTACTTCCGGCAGATGCCGTCCACTTCGCAAAGCAGCGTAAAGAGTGTTTTCTGTATTTCAGTCATTGCGTTTTACACTCCCTCTCACAGCAGCGGTGCGTTTTTCACGACCTGCTCGTCCACGCCCAGGGCGAGCAGCTTTTTGCGCATCTCGTTGAGGATGATACCGTTGCGGGTGTTGGCTCTCGCGGTCAGATAGGCGGCCACGGCCTCTTCCTCGTGGCCCAGCTTCAGCAGAGCGTCCCCGCGGAGCTTCATAAGCTCGCCGTCGCCGGGATGCCTGTCGATATGCTTCTGCGCCTCGTTGACGATGTCGTAAAGCGATTTGTTGTCGTCGGCCTTCGACGTCCTCACCAGAAGGTCGCAGCGGATAAGGTCGATAACGTCCGGGTACTGCGGATACCACATCTCACATATCCTGCCTGCCTCGCTCAGATCTTTGTGATCGTATATCGCTATGGAAATATTTCTCACCGCGTTCATCAG
Source organism: Ruminococcaceae bacterium FB2012 (assembly GCA_900104495.1). GTDB lineage: Bacteria > Bacillota > Clostridia > Oscillospirales > Ruminococcaceae > FB2012. The sequence continues at coordinate 45,755 of FMXS01000015.1, forward strand.
CGATTCCGCTGCGAGGATGTCCTCGTCCGGCTCGCGGTTGAAGCGGTATATTTTAAGTATCTTCCGCGCCTGATAGTATTTTCCCTCGGTAATTAACAGCATCAGTGCGGCATAGATTATCCCGTCGTTCACATCCACGAAGACCTGCCACTTGTTGAACTCTCCCGCCAGCTGAGCCGAGAGATACCTGCTGAGGGCTGTCCTCAGCTCCTTGTAGCGGCGCTGTCTGAGCATCCCCCGCAGGTCGATGCCTTCAAGCTCCCGCTCTATGCGCATCCTGTGCTTGACTGCAAGGAGCCTCAGACGGTTCTGATTGTTCTTTTCACGGTCGTAGAGTATATCCACTCTGTCCTTCTTGTATTCCCAGTAATCCGCCAGCGCCTTTTCCTTGTCCATGAAGATAAGATAATCGTCGATGTAGTTGACGTAGCTCATGGTAAGGCTGTGAAGGGAGGTGTGTGTCTCCTGCTCCTGGACCTCGGGAATATACATCCAGGTGTCGCCGTAGGCTTCTCTGAAAATGCCTTCGGCGCAGCAGCCCACGGGGACAAGCACATCCTCGAACTGTTCAAGGCGGGGAGTGCGGTAGTTCTTCCGCTCGTACATCAGTATACGCAGGCCCCAGCGCAGACAGTAGTAGTCGCATTCCTCGTCGGTGTCGCTGTATGAGAATATCTTGTCCTCCAGCAGGCCCAGCACATAGGCGCGGCCCCTTTCCTCCATCATGTCGAGATAGTATTTGTAGGTCTCGTAGTCAAAGTCGGAGTCGTGGTTTACCACCTGCCTGTTGACAACGAAGTATGAGGTCAGCAGTTCGGTGTATACCAGCATCAGCCTGCGGAATTCCTTGTATTTCTCCGGGTCCTTGGGGACCGGGTCCATGACCATGAACTCAACGTGCTGGCCGCAGGCCGCTCCTGCAAGGGCCTGGGAGCGGTAAATGGTGGTGGTGTTCTTGTCCACATAGCGCAGTATCGGGTTGCGGTAAAGCTCGTTGCGGACGGTGGAGGCATAGCCCCTGTCCGGCCGTATCTCGCTGTCGATGACCTTCTCCAGCTTCTTCCAGTTCTCACGGGTGATATAGAGGTCCATATCGTCGTCCCAGGGCAGAAAGCCGTTGTTGCGCACCGCCCCGAGAGCCGTGCCGCCCGCGAGATAATAGGTTATGTCATGCTTCTTGCAGATCGCGTCGATCTCCTTGAGCAGTTTCAGCAGATTTTCCTGAACGGGAGTCAAAGCGTTTTACCTCCAATTTCGGATCGATTAAGCCGGCAGATCTCACACCCAGAACTTGTCCGTCGGCGGGTCGAGGCTGATCTCGGTGCCTACGTCGCCGCACATTTCAAATACGCGGTTGGCAAAGTTCATATCGTGCATGGAAAGCCCCACGTTGTAGGCGATGATCCGCTCTTTGTCGTTCTCTCTGCCCACGGCTTTGCCTGTGATGACATCCGCCACTTCGGCGTGATACTTCCACTTGTCGTAATACTTGAAGCCCCGGACGTGAGCGTCGTCGTCGCAGAAGACCTTGTCAAAGGCCAGGTCGCAGCCCAGGAAGCCTCTCAGATGAACGGCGTCAACGAACACGCCCTCCTTGAAACAGTCTGCGGAGCAGAAGTCATTATCGGTGTAGGTCACGGCGGAGATGATAACATCGCTGCCCCTTACCACATCCTCGTAGCTGTCAACGTAAACAAACTCGGCGTTGGGATAGTTCTTTCCGTCCTCGCCCTTGAAATACTTTGTGTAAAGCTCGTGCTGGTCCTTGTACTTCAGCACCTTGATCTTCAGCGGACGCTCGGGATACTTGGCCAGCAGCACTTTCATTGCGGCTCTGCCTGTGTTGCCCAGTCCCATTACGCCGATCTCGTAGAAATCCTTCACCGCAAGAGTGGTTATGGAGTGGGCCGCCACCGCGCCGGTGCGCATGGTGGTGATCCAGTTTCCGTCCATGATAGCCTTGGGAGTGCCGGTCTGATAATCGTAAAGCACGATCTGGCTGTCCAGCGAAGGCACTCGCCCCAGATGACGGGTGATGACCTTCACTCCGCCCGCATCGAACTGCGGCAGCAGGCAGGGCATTACGTTGAAGAACGCATCGTTTTCGAGATGCAGACTGATCTTCGCGGGAAGGATCGCGTCGTTCTTGTGCATGAGCATTTCCTCGACCCATTCGTAGCACTTGACGGGTGAGATGTTGAGCTTCTTGATGTCGTTGAATGTGATGACCTTCATGACTTTGACCTCCGTTTATTTGTTCAGTACCTTTTTGAACAGATCTATCAGCATAATGTTGCCCTCGACGGTGTGGTTGCCGAGATGTCCGACTCTGATGACCGTTTTTGCCAGGTCTCCGCCGTTAGGAGTAACGAAGACGTCATACTCCTTTTTCAGCGTTTCGTAGACTTCGTAGGCGTTGCCGTCGGGGAAGTAAAGGGGAGTCACCGCATTTGAAAGCGGATATTCGGGAAGGGTGAGCCCCGTGCCGTCCAGCCTTGCGCGGAAGTCCGATGCGACTTCCTTCATATGAGCCAGCTTGTTTTCAAGACCGGTCTCGTCGATGAACCTCAGCATATCCTGTAATTCGTAAATAAGCCTTACGGCAGGAGTGAAGGGGGTCTGTCCGCGCTTGCCGTTTTCAATGTGGCTGTTGAAATCGAGATACATTGACTTTGCCTTTTTGCCCTGAACTCTCTGCTCGTACATCCGCTTGCTCAGCAGCACGATAGAAAGTCCCGGAGCCAGTGCCAGCGACTTCTGCGAGGAGAATATCAGCGCGTCGATGCCCAGCGCATCCATGTCGATGGGGTCAGCCAGGAAGGAGCTTATAGCGTCCACCACAAAGAGCATACCGTTCTTTTTGCAGAACTCGGAAAGCATCTTTGCATCGTAGAGCTGTCCCGTGGAAGTCTCGTCGATGTTGACGAGAAGCCCCGTATAGCCCTTGCCGTCGAAGGCGTAAACGTCCTCTTTGGTGAGAGCCTTGCCGTAGGGCACCTTTACCGCATCATAAGGTACACCGTGGATGTCGCAGATCTGCGTGAAGCGGTGCCCGAAGGAACCGCCGTCGATGACCAGGAGCTTGTCCTTTTCATCAAAGCAGTTGAGGACCGTTGCCTCCATAGCGCCCGTTCCCGAACAGGTCAGGAAGACGGTCTTTGCGCCCTCACCGGCGTTAGCGAACTTAGTCAGCAGGCTCTCGCACTCCAGCACCACCTGTGAAAACTCCGGCGTTCTGAAATAAGGCACTTGATTCTTTGCAATTTCAAAGGTCCTGTCAAACATCTCCACGGGACCGAGTGTAAACAGTTTCATTATTATTTCTCCTTTGTTACTCAGACTTCTCCGTCTGATCTATATAGTTGAGTATCCTCTGATAGTCGTCGAAATAGTCTATCTCCGACCAGAACATACCGTCAACGTCAAGGGTGTGGATGCGTCGATTTTCCGCCAGGGTGTAGAGGACCTCTTCCCACCAGCAGCCGTGCTTCTGCTCGCCGATGAGCTTGTCCAGCTGCTTGCGGAACACCGGCACGAAGCTCTTTCTGATCTTCGCAAGGCCCACATATTCGCAGTCTCTTTCCTCAAGAGGGATGTCCTTGCCGTATTTCTTCACACAGTTGTTCTTGCCGAGGGCAAAGAAATAATCTCCCGTGGCGGTGCGGGACTTGTCGCTGGCAAGTATCACCGGACGCTCGTCATCCAGCAGCTTGTGGAGAATGTCGGTGGAGAAGAACACATCCGCGTTCATGACGATCAGATCGTCGTCAAGCTCCTCCCTTGCGAACCACAGCGAAGCGATGCTGTTGGTGACGTCATAGAAGGGGTTGTAGAAAAACTTCACCGGCAGCCCTTCCAGCGCCTCGTAGACCTTTTCGTGCTTGTAGCCCACGCACACGATAGGTTCGATGCCTTCCGCCAGCATCATTTCCACAGTCCGCCTTATCAGCGGCTTGTCGCCTATGGGAAGGGTGCTTTTGGGTATTTCCTGTATCCTTTTGGATATCCTTGTTCCTCTGCCTGCGGCTAAAAGTACAGCCTTCATATCATCTATCCTTCCGTCAGCCGTTCAGCAGTTCTTCAAACTGCGACACGGCGTCTTTATTGTATTGCTCGTAATCCACGTTCATAGCCTTGACCTCGCCCCGCATGAAGGCCTCCATGCCTTCGTATATGCCTTCGGCGCTGCACGGGACGGTATACCCGCCGTGCTTGTCGAGAAAGCTTCTCGGTCCCGCGATGTCGGTGGAGATCACGGGGATGCCCAGAGTGTCCGCCTCCAGCATCGTCAGACCCAGCGCTTCATAGTGAGATGAAAGCACGAACAGGTCGCACTTTTTCAGCACCGGCATGGGGTTGAACATGGTCTTTATCAGTATGATCTTATCCCTTGCGGGGGAGCCTTCCGCCAAGGATTTGGTGGCTTCGTACAGCTTGCCGTAGCCGCCGATGATTATCAGCCTGCTGTCGGGATGTGCCTGCGCAAATCTCTCGTAGGCCTTTATCAGCATATCGTGGCCCTTTTCCGCGGAAAAGCGCCCGATGTTGATGATCTTCACCGTACTGCTGTCCAGCACTGCATTCAGCTCCTCAAGAGTGACATTTGCGTGGGTGACGTCGTCAAACTGAACGTCCCGCTCCGCCCTTGCCAGAATGTGCTTGTAGGAGTGGCAGTTGTATACCACCTTGATGTTGTCCGTCCGTCCGCTGATCTCGGAGGTGGGCTTTATCATTCCCTCGGTGACTACCGCCACGTTGGTGTAGGTGTTGTAAGCCATCTGAAGAGAGAGCCTGTGCTGATTGTTCTTGGTGGCCAGCTCCTGCACCATATCGCTGTGGACGAATATCGTCGAGGGACAGTCAAACATCCTGAAAAGATGTATCATATTCTTGCCGTAGCCTTGATACTGAACGATGTGATCGAAGTCTATCCCGCAGAAGAACTTCCGCGCTTCACGGCGGCACATCTTTTCCACGCTCTTATATGCGAATTTCAGGTTCAGCTTGTAGAACAGCACCTGCGTCAGCGCCTCGGTTATGGTGTACTGCGGCTTGGTGCTCATGGGGAACACGTTTATATCCCTTGGGATAAGATTGCACCGCAGGGGGTCTTTGCGCAGCGTCGGCTGCTGGAAGGTGACGAAATATCTCCGCTTTGAAGCGTCCAGATTTTCGATAAGGTTCAGCGCCGCCGTGGTGATGCCGTTCTTGGAAAGGTCCCCCGTGAAGATAAGCACGTTCTGCTTTGAGCCGTCATATATCTTCTCCTCGTCGCAGACCTTCTCGCCGTCGATGACCCGCATTAAAATGCATTCCGCCGCTTCGGGACGTTCATAGGTGCAACACTCCCGCATGAATTCGGTGTCGTCGTAATTCTTGGGACTGCGCATCTCGGAGACCAGCTCTGCCGCCGTCCGCACCTTCGGGAAGGGAAGCTCGTCCAGGGAAACATACATCCCCCGCTCGGCGATGTAGTCCTCTTCGTCGTAGGCGAAAAGAATTATCTTCTTCCGCGTAACGGCGAAATCGTAGAACACGCTGGAATAGTCAGTGATGAGCCCGTCCGCGCTGTTGAGCACGTCGTAGGGGTCAAAGCCTTCCTTCATTGGGATAATGTGCCTGTACTGCGAATAATCAAGGTCGGCGCTCATAAAGGGGTGCAGTTTCGCGATGATGACCTCGCTGTCCTCAAGGAGGCCGTCAAGCTCCGTCAGATAGCCTTTGAGCATCGCAAGCTGGTCCTCGGTCTTTATCTTCGCAAGATTGCCTCTCCAGGTGGGCATATAGACGAATACCTTCTTGTCCGCGAGGCCGAGAGCCGCTTTGGTCTCTCTTGCTTTTTCGGTGTCGAAGAACACGCAGTTGCGCGGATAGCCTTCGTTGAGGATAGTCCCCTTGTAAACGCCGTCAAGCATGAAGGCAGAGACCATTTTCTCTTTCATGTATTCGTTCGGATAGAGCAGGAAATCCGCAAACAGCAGATTCCGCTGGATGTTGCCCATAGCGTAGACGTCGCTGGCCACCTCACGCCCCATGACTTTCAGCGGGGTCCCGTGCCAGGTGTTGAGCATCACCTGTCCTTCCTTCTTGATGTACCTTGTGGTGAAGGATGTGTCGGTGATAAGATACTTGGCCTTTGCCAGCAGCTTGAAATATTTTGCGCTCATGATCTTCACGGGCTTGACGTTCTTCACGCCGTACCGTTCAAGCTGGCTCAGTATGCGCTCCTTCTGTTTTTTGGCGTACACAAGGTATATCCTGAAACGGTCGGAGTAATCCCTGTCCAGCAGCTTCAGCAGCGTGAAGATGTTTCCCGCCAGGTCGGCGCCGTGTTTCGATTCCAGCAGGATGATCCTGCCGTCGAGCTTCGCCCTGTTGTATTTCCCGACGTAGTATGTATTTGCCAAAGCGTCTTTAAAGCATTGCTTCAGATATTTAGTGTTGATTTTTGTTCCCTCCGGTCGCGTCTGACATTTTCAAGTCGCTCTTTATCTGGGTGGTGGAGATCTCGGGAGTCCTGGGCAGATAGACCACCTCGCAAAGCTCTTTGAGCTCGTCGAACTTGCCTTCCCAGTCATCGCCCATTACAAAAGTGTCCACCTTGAATTCTTTGATGTCTGACTTTTTCTGCTCCCAGTTCTCCTCGGGGATCACCAGGTCCACATATCTGATGGCTTCCAGCAGGCTCTTGCGCTCCTCGAAGGAGAAATAGCATTTCTTGTGCTTTTCGTTCCAGTTGAATTCGTCTGTCGAGAGCGCCACGATCAGATAATCTCCCAGCGCCTTTGCGCGCCTCAGCAGATTGATGTGACCGTAATGCAGCAGATCGAAGGTGCCGTAGGTTATGATCTTTTTCATACTTTTCACCTGTTTCCTATACTTTCCCGTTTCGGTTCAGAGGCTTATCCCGACTGCGTCCAGTAACCGCCTGGAGGCGCCGTCGGACTGATCTTTGTTCACCAGCTCGTTCACGCGCTTTCTTTCGCCGCGGAAGCTGTCCTCTCCTTTGGCGGCGGAGATGATGAACTTCCGCAGATCCTCAAAGCTTTTGAGCTTTTCGCCGGGCATCAGCGATTCGGGATCCTTCACCACGAAGCCCCGCTCTTCTTCGTACTGCTTTATATCCCCGAGAGTAAAGCCTATGGGGCGGTCAAGGAGCAGATAGTCAAAATACACCGACGAGTAATCGGTGATAAGCGCACGGCTGCGTTTCATCAAGTCGTAGATATCCATTCCCTGGCGGTCAAGGCCCCGCTGAGATGTGAGCATCACGTTTTCAAGGCCCTTTACCCCGTGGGAGAGGTCCTGCATCGGGTGGGGCTTTATCAGCAGCTTGTAGTCCAGCTCGCCCAGCAGCCTGTCGATGTCCCTCAGCTGTTCCTCGGTGTTGATAAGCGGGAATCCCGTCTCGTTGTTAAGGCTGGCATTCACGCTCCCCAGCTTCTGCGAACTGCGGTAGGTGGGCAGCCAGAGTATCAGTTTCTTTTCGCGGACGTCCCTGATAAACAGCTTGTCGCATTTGGGCTGACCCGTCCGCAGCACCTTGTCCTCACCCACGTTGAAGCACTTCTGCATTATCCCGGAGAAAAAGGGCGAGGTGGCTATGGTGTAGCTGAAGTAGCATTTGCCGTCAAAGTCGGCGCCCTTTTCAAGAGCCCCTACGGTTTTCAGCGGCATCCCGTGCCAGAGGTTGACCACCTTCTGCTTCGGACCGGGCTTTATCGGGAATTTCCCGAAGCTGTAAAACATAAAGCTGCACCGCAGGAATTTCCATGCACCCTTTTTCGTGCCCACGAACTTCACGTTCTCGGGAACTTTATCCTTCCAGAACTTGTAGTCGCAGCAGCTGCAAACTATCTTGTATTTCTTGTTGTAGCCAAGCTCGGTCATATAATCATACAATGCCTTTGCATTGTCTCTGAATCCCAGGTTGGAATATATCAGCACCAGATGCTTGTCTTTGGGTATTATCCTGTTGAGGAAGGAAAGCGGCGCCGACAGCTTTTTCAGGATCTGTTTTATCTTTATCCCCATATCTCACTTTCTTCTCTTTCGTAAAAATGTTTTGTAGAGCTTTTCTCTCGTTCCGGCGGGAGCGAGTGCGAACACAGTAAAGGCGCCCATCCGCCGGAGATATTCCTCCCGGGAGCAGAAGCCCGCATCGAGTTTGTACTGCTCCATTCTTCGGGCGCATTTGAGATACTCCTTGCCGCCCCGACGGGAGTACATCCCGCTGCCGGTGCGCATCAGCAGCAGAGGCTTGGCAATATTGTGCCCCTTCGCCCTGGACATCAGCATTTTCACCCAAAGCTGATAGTCCTCGAAGAAGCGGTAGTTCTCGTATCTTCCCGCACGCAGCACCGCCGAGCGTTTATACATCACGCAGGGGTGATTGAAGGGGTTGCGGGTACGGGCGTATTCCAGTATCTCTTTGTGAGTGACGGGCAGGGTCTTGTAGGCTTCGATGACCTTCGGGTCCTCGATGAACTCCGCCACCGTGGCCGAGCAGATATCCGAGCCGTGTTTCATCATAGACTTCAGCTGGGTCTCGCATCTTTCCGGCAGGGAAATGTCGTCGGAATCCATTCTCGCCACATATTCGTACCGGCATTCTTTAAGGCCGGCGTTGAGGGCTTCGGCAAGGCCTTTGTTCTCCGGGAGCCTTACCACGTCGATAAGTCCGGCGTTCCGTGACTCCAGCCGATAGACCTCCCGCTCCAGTTCCTCGGTCAGAGGACCGTCGCAGACGATGACGATCTGAGAGGGCATAACGGTCTGAGCGATCATACTTTCCGCCGCCGTTCTGAAAAATCCCGCCTTCTCTTTCCGATAGACGGACATCAGCACACAGTATTCGTTTAAAGCCATTTTGTCCGCCTCCTTCAAGTACCGCACATACATTGTTTATTATACCATATCCCGGCGGATGTGTCAAGCGAAGAACAGGCAAATAACACAAAGAATAGGGCGAAATTCAATGCAAAATGCACAACCGCGGCCGGAGCCTTGACAATCCCTCAGGGGACTGATAAACTTTTTTTCGGGAAAGTGCAAGAAAATGCATCCGTATCCCGATTACCGTAGTGAAAGGGGAGAGCGCAATGGATGACGGGCAGATCGTCAAGCTGTTTACGGAGCGCAGCGAGCAGGCTGTCAGCGAGGCTGCAAAGCTCTACGGCGAACGGCTCAGAAGGCTTGCTATGAGCTTTCTTGACAGCGAGCAGGACGCCGAAGAATGTCTGAACGACGCCTATCTCAAAGCATGGCGTTCTATCCCGCCTCAGGAACCCGGGGACCTTTTCGGCTATCTTGCCCGGCTGGTGCGCTGCACTGCCTTTGACATGATCGACGCCCGGCAGTCTGCCAAACGCAGCGCCCGGCTCGTGGAACTGACGGCTGAGCTCTCGGAGTGCATCCCCGACCGCAGCGCCGAGATCGAGGGGAGGGAACTGTCGGAGCTTATCAGCGGGTTCCTCGCAAAGCAGAAACCTTACAAGCGGCAGATATTTGTCATGCGGTATTTCCATGGTTACAGCATCAGCGAGATCGGGCTGAAAACCGGTTTCTCCGAAAGCAAAGTGAACACGGCGCTGTCCCGTATGCGGAAGGCACTGAAAGAAGAACTTAAAGGAAAGGGTGTATCGATATGAACGGAAACGATATATTAAAAGCAATGAACGGTATAGACGAAAGCTGTATCTCGGAGCAGCCTCAGATCAGGCAATCAAAGCGGTTTCTCCGCAGACCGGCTGCTGCTGCCGCTGCCGTATGCGCGGCTTTGGCAATGACAGTCACGGCGGGAGCAGTGATCCACAGCTTTTACCATGAGGAAACCGTTGAGCGCTACGGCCTTACGGACATCCCCATGACCGAGGAAACGCTGCCGGAGCACGCGGGCAGCATGGAAAACGGTCACATCCGCGTCACGGTGGACAAGATCGTAAACGACGGAACTATGGGCTATATCATCTTTACGGCGGACTGCCTCGACGAGCTGGGCTACGGCCTTAAATGCGGGAGCAGCAAAGTGGTGCGGGAACCGGGACATCCCGAGATGCCTTTCTTCGTCCTGACGACCGAAAAGGTCACTGAAAAGACCTATGAAAGTGAAAAGAACTATCTCCGCAGCTACGGCTACGGCCCCGCAGAGGATGTAAGCTGTATGAGGATCGAGGGCTATTTTGATGCAAATGCCGTCAAGGACGCGGATGTCCTTTACCTGAGCATACTGGATATGCAGTCCGGGATAAAGAACAGTGAAGTAATCAGCGGTCTGACAGGGCTCAGGGTGGAAAATTTCCGGAAAAACCTCCCCACAAGAGAACTCAGGAACAGCGAGGGCAGAGTGCTGACGATATCGCCTGTAAGTATGTCATTTGCGGACCTCAGGGACGGGCTTTGGTGCTTTGAGATGCAGGGCGGCGAGCCCGGCACACCCAATGAAACCGAAAGCCACAGGAACGACCATCTTATTGTGACTTACAGGGACGGCACGGTCTATGATGCGGAGGATTCATGGTTTGCCTCCGGCCTTGACGGGTCAAACTGCTTCCACAAATTTGACAAACAGATAGATTGGGAAAACGTTGAAAAAATCGAGATCTTCGGCACCGTATTCAGCTGAGATATCACACAAAAGCAAAAAGAGCAGTCCTTCGGGGCTGCTCTTTTTGTATAAAATAACTAACACTGTGGAAAAATATTAGGCTTATATGTGCATTGTAATCAAGGCAAAAATCTGCTATAATAGTTTTGTTGTATTGGCAAAACTTATTAAACATAAACAGATATTTGCCAAATCTGTTCCGAAAGGGGAAAAATACAATGTGGTATGATGAAGCAGTATTTTATCAGATCTATCCGCTGGGCTTCTGCGGAGCGCCTTTTGAAAATGACGGCGTCGAAGAACACCGCATCCTCAAGGTGCTCGACTGGATAGACCATATCAAGGAGACGGGCTGCAATGCGGTCTATTTCTCGCCTGTGTTCGAGTCGGACACTCACGGCTACAACACCCGCGACTATTCAAAGATCGACTGCCGCCTCGGCACCAATGAGGATTTCAAAAAGGTCTGCGATGCTCTCCACGAAGCGGGCATCAAAGTCATCCTTGACGGCGTGTTCAATCATGTGGGACGCGGCTTCTGGGCCTTTAAGGACGTCCTTGAAAAGCGCTGGGATTCGCCCTACAAGGACTGGTTCAACATCAGCTTCGACGGCAATTCCAACTACAACGACGGCCTGTGGTACGAGGGCTGGGAGGGCCATTACGACCTGGTGAAGCTCAATCTCCGCAACCCCGCCGTTACCGAGCATATCTTCAACTGCGTCCGTCAGTGGAAAGAGGAATTCGGCATCGACGGCCTGCGCCTTGACGTGGCCTACTGTCTGGACTTCGAGTTTCTGAAAAACCTCCGCCGCGTATGCAAGTCCCTTGACCCCGAGTTCTTCATCCTGGGTGAGCTTCTCCACGGGGATTACTCCCGCTGGGTCAACCCCGAGATGCTGGACTCCGCTACCAACTACGAGTGCTACAAGGGGCTCCATTCCAGCTTCAACTCGATGAATATGTTCGAGATCTGCCACTCGCTGAAAAACCAGTTCGGCCCCGAGCAGTGGTGCCGTTACAGAGGGATGCACCTGCTGGCCTTCGTGGATAATCACGATGTTTCCCGCATCGCTTCCGTGCTCCAGAACGAAAAGCATCTGCCGCTGATCTACGCGCTGATGTTCGGTATGCCCGGCATCCCCTGCGTTTACTACGGTTCTGAGTGGGGCACCAAGGCCGACAAGAAGGACGGCGATCCCGCTCTGCGCGTTTCCTTCGACGAGCCCCAGTCCAACGAGCTCACCGAATGGATCGCCAAGCTGGCCAAGGCTCACCGGGAGAGCAAGGCTCTCTGCTACGGCTCTATCGCCGTTCCCGTGCTGACCAACAAGCAGTGCATCATCGAGCGCCAATTTGAAGACGAGCGTGTGATGATCGCGATAAACGCCGACGGTGAAGCCTACACCGCTCACTTCGATGCCCGATGCGGCCGCGCCGAGGATCTGATAAACGGCGGTTGGCACGATTTCGGAGGCGGCAGCACTCTGCCCCCTTACTCCGCCGCAGTTTGGAAATGCGAGAGATAAAACAGCTTTGTCCCAATAAACGAAACGCCCCCGGATGCCCTGTTCCGCATCCGGGGGATCTTTTTATCTGTTTTCGTTTTCCGCTTTCTCTCTGACTTCCGGGAGGACCCAAAGCTCGTAGAAATCCTCGCATCCGCTGATGTAATCGGTGTACTGCTGATAAACAAGGCTGTCCTCGTCGGTACTGCCCACAAGCTCGTCGTAGATCCTTTTCAGCAGGCGGATCACCAGCGTGCTCATGACGGGGACGCTCTTATCCTTGCGGAATTCCGCATCGAAGAGCATCGCGGTGCGGAGGGTCTGCATCGGGGAGGTCAAGTCAGTTATCATAAGTTCGATGCGGTCCGGGGCATATTCGTTAAGCTCGTCGGCGGTGGCGCTGATGCGGAACATATCGCAGATCATCCGGGCTTCCGCCTGCTGGAGCCCGTCATTCAGTTGTACCAGCGACAGGGCGTATCGGATGAAATCAGTCCCGACGGATTTGACGATGTCATCCTTTGTAGCTTCCTCGCCGTCAAGGGTCAGACCCTCCCAGGATGTGAGGGTGGAAGTAAGGAATTGAAGATCGCTGTAAATATCAGCCATATCACGGCCCCCTTTCAGTACAGATATTATATCAGAAAAAGGCGGAAAAGTCAATGTTCCCGTGGCGCCGGTCCGGTTGACATTCATAGGGCGTCATGCTATAATATGCTAAAAGGGGAGGGTCGGGAAATGAAGAAAAAATTTACATTCAGGCAGAAGCTGTCCTTCAAGTTCGATATGCTGATGTCCAAGGGCGTTGTTTCCAAGGTCATCATGCTCATCGCGCTGACGGTCGTGTTCGTGCTGGTGTTCGGCATCCTGGCCTCTATCGCGCTGGGAGACTTCAAGGGAATGGTCTTCTGGACCAGCTGGAAGACTCTGATGTATACCCTCGACCCGGGCAATCTCGACGGTGCGGAAGGTACGGTGCTTTACATCGGTATGATGTTCGTCGCCACCCTGTACGGCCTGTTCTTCACCGCCGTGCTGATCGGCCTTATCAACGACGCTATCTCTCAGAAAATGGATTCTCTCGCCAAGAGCAGGAGTACCGTTATCGCCGAGGGGCATACCGTTATCCTCGGCTTCAACGAGACCACATTTATCATCCTCCACGAGCTGTTCGAGGCCAATCTCAATCAGAAGGAGAAGCAGACGGTCATCATAATGGACGATGCGGATTCCGTTGAGATGAACGAGAAGATCGCCGAGTTTTCCTCCCGTAGCAGGACCGCCTCCAACACTAAGGTCTATTGCCGTTCGGGAGTCATCTACGATGTGGACGATCTTGAAAAATGCTCCCTTACCCTCAGCCGTGCGATAATCATCAATTCCTCCGACGATTTTGAGACTACCAAGGCGATACTTGCCTGCACCTCTATCCTCAACGAAAATCCCGAGGACACCGAGTCCTACACCGTGGCGGTGGTTTACCACGCCGAAAACGAGGATGCCGCCCGTATCGCCGGCAACGACGGCAAGAACAACGACCGCCTTGTAATGCTCCCGCTCCAGAATACCCTTGCCCGCATCGCCGTCCACACGTCGAGACAGCCGGGACTTTCCAAGGTCTTCACCGAGCTTTTCAGCTTCGACGGCAACGAGTTCTACATCCTTGACAACGAGCTTTGCTTCCCGAGGCTTTACGGCAGGAGCATCGAGGAGATAAACCGTATGCTGAAAGCCGCCGTGGCTTTGGGCGTGTTCAGAGAAGGCGCGGGCGTGCTGATCGACGACCCGTCCTCCGTCACTTTCCAAAAGGGCGACAGGCTGATAGTATTGCAGGACGACGACGATCCGCTTCTTGCCGAGGACGCTCCCGCGGAGCCTGCCAAGTGTCCCGAACTGAAAGCGATCCCCACGGAGAGATCTGTCTGTCTTGTCATCGGGGCCAAGTCCATAACCGAGGATGTGCTTATCGAGGAGCCGGAGTATCTCAGCGAGGGCTCAAAGCTGATCGTGGCCGATACTCACGAGCTGGTGTCGAAGCACATCACCAAGGATATAGCCTCTGTCTACGCAGAGCACGGCATCGGCTTTGAGATAGAAGAAGTGGATGACCTCTATACCCGGGCAACCGTCAACAGACTGATGGAGCGCCACCGCCCCGACAGCATCCTTATGCTGGGCAGCGGCAACGATGAAGGCGCCCGTGAAGAGGACGAGAATATGCTCAAGGTACTGCTTTATCTCAAGGAGTACAAGGAGATCCACAATTGCCGGCTGAGCATCACCTGCCAGCTGAACAACGTCCTCGATCAGAAGCTGGCTACGGTCATCAGCAGCGACGATTTCATCATCAGCAAGCATATCGCAGCCCTGCTTATGACGCAGATAGCTCAGACCCGGAAGGTAAGACAGCTTTTCGACGTCCTGCTCCAGAGCGAGGGCTATGAGATCTACATCGAGAAGGCCAAGGGCTATGTCCCCACGGGACGGCCCATCGACCTCTACACCGCTATGAACGCGGTCAGCAAGCAGAAGAAGATACTTATCGGCATCAGACAGATGCAGGACGGCAGGCTCGGAGACCCGGTGCTGAATCCCCGGAAATACAACGAGGACGGCACCCTCAAACAATACACCTTCGGCGACGAGGACTGCCTCGTCATCCTTGCGGAAGAGTTCTCCAAATAAAACAGTGCCCTCACGGAACGTTAAGCCGTGAGGGCGTTTTTGTGCGTTGTTATTCCTCTATCATACCCTGAGCCATAAGGATGCCGCTGACAGTCGCCTGGAGCAGAGCCACCAGTTCGGCGTGGTGCATGGCTACAATGTCGTGATTGCCGCTTTTGGCGGCGTCTTCAAGGAGAGCGGCCAGGTCGGAAAGACGCTCTGCGCCGATAGTCCGTGCTGCACTTTTGAGGGAGTGTGCCGCGATGCGGTAGCTGTCGAGATTGAGAGTGTTGAAGCTCTTTTCCAGCTTCTCGACGCGCTCGTCCGCGTTGGAGGCGAACTCCGACAGCATCTCCGAGTAGATGTCCACATCGTTCATGCAGTATTTCAGACCGATAGCGGTGTTCACGCCGCCCACGTCCAGCATGGTGAGATAGCTGAACTTCCGGTCGTCCTTAGTCTCTTCCGGAGCGGCTTGTACGCTGCCCGTGTCGTCGATGTACTCCTCTCGCAGGTTGTAGCTCTTGTCCTCGTCGATTATGGAGAGCATTATCTGCGCAAATGTGGGGTCGAACTGCGAACCGCTGCATCTTTTCAGCTCGTCGATGATGTACTGCTGAGCGTAGATGCCGTGGTAGCTTCTCCGGGAGGACATAGCGTCGTAGGCGTCCGCCACCGCGATTATGCGGGCTTCAAGCGGGATGTCCGTGCCTTTGAGACCGTCGGGATAGCCTGTACCGTCCCAGCGCTCGTGATGCCAGCGGGCTCCCACAGCCAGCTTGGGCATCTCGGAGATGTTTTTCAGTATCTCGTAGCCCACTATGGGGTGAGCCTTTATCAGCTCATATTCCTCTTCCGTCAGACGGGAGGGCTTGTTGATGACCGAGTCCGGCACGCCTATCTTTCCCACGTCGTGGAGCAGGCCCATGATGTAGATGTCCTCCAGTTCCTTCTGAGGATAGCCCGCCCGCTTGGCGATCATCCGGGAATAGTCCGCCACACGGCTGGAATGTCCCTTGGTGTAGGCGTCCTTGGCGTCGATAGTCCCCGCAAGGGTCTGAACGATCTGTAAAGAGAGGCGTTCGTTGCGCTCGTGCTCTCTCTGTATCTCCGCAGTGACCCGGCTGACTTCCTGCATAAGGTCTGCTTGCAGACGGGTGAGCTCAATGGTGTTCCTTACGCGCATCAGCAGCACCGAAGGCGTGATAGGTTTGGTGACGAAGTCACGGGCTCCCTCGGCGAGAGCGCGGGTCTCGGTGTCCTCATCGTCGTCGGCGGTCAGAAAGATGACCGGTATCTGCCGCGTTTTCTTTTTGGCTTTCAGACGGTCAAAGGTCGCAAAGCCGTCGAGGCCCTCCATATGAACGTCCAGCAGTATTATGTCGGGAATGTTCTCTTTAACAAACTCCAGCAGCTCCTCGCCGGAGCTCATGCAGCTGACCTTGTACCCTTGAAGCCCGAGGATACGCTCTGCGGCTTTGAGATTCAAGGGATCGTCGTCAACAACTGCTGCCCAGTATGTCATATTCTTTCCCTCCTTGTAGTGAGAATGAACTTACAGCGCCGATGCTATGACCGAGGTCACTTCGGCTGCCTGCAAGGGCTTGCCGATGACGCCCAAAGCGCCCAGTTCCGCAGCCTGCGCCTTGATCCCGTCGGTAACGGTGCCGGACATCAGACAAACGGGAACCGATGCGATGCTGCTGTCCTGCTTGATCTGAGCCAGCATTTCAAGACCGCTCATGCCGGGCATCTCAATGTCGATAAATACCATGTCGGGGCTCTCGCTTTTCAGCTTTGCGAGTCCCTCCTCCCCCGAGGACGCAGTCAGCGCCTCGTTTCCTGTTTTCTTCATGATGAAGCCCGCCATGCGGAGCATCATCGGATCGTCGTCGGTGAATAATATCCTGCTCATGATCCGGCCGCCTTTCTTACCTGTTCGATTATAGTCCTGTATTCATCAGCAAAGCTCTGATGATTGGCCTTAACAAATTCAGTATCGCCGTCCCGGGCCGCGAATTCCAGTTCTCTTGCGTGTTCCGAGAGCACATCCGCGCCGATGGTCCTTGCCGCGCTCTTGACGCTGTGGACGGTTATCCTGTAAAGGTCGAAGTCCCCCGCCGCAAGAGCCTTGTCAAGCTCCGCCGACTTATCAGTCTCCGCAAAGGAAGCAAGGGTCTCAAAGAAGAACTCCTTGGAATCCATGCAGTTTGCCAGCCCCTCCGCCGCATTGACGGCAGGGCAGATCTCCCGCAGTTTCAGAATGTCCTCCATAGTCATGCTGTCGGGATCGGCCTCGGGAGCCTCCTGCGGCTTGCCGGGCTTTTCCCGTGTGCGGAAGGTCTTGACGTTGTCGGGCAGACAGCTTATCAGCTGCTTTTCAAGGGCCTTGCTCTCGATAGGCTTGGTGAGATAGAATGCGAAGCCCTCGGCGAGATACATCTCCTTTGCGCCGACGATAGCGTTGGCTGTCAGCGCGATTATCGAAGTCTTTTTGGGGACAAGCTCGTTTTTCTTGATCTCTCTGATGACCTCGATGCCGTCCATTTTGGGCATCATGTGGTCGAGGAAGATCACGTCGTACTGTTTCTGCTGTATCATTTCAAGGCACTTCTCGCCGGAGTCCGCCAGGTCGGCGGTAATGCCGTAGAGCCGCAGCAGGCTTGCTGCTACCTTGAGATTCATGGGATTGTCGTCCACCACAAGGACCTTAGCCTCGGGAGCGTAGAGATAGCTGTCTTCAAGCTGCTTGTCGGTCTCGTCGGCGCTGCGGCTGAGCCAGCTGCCCATCTGCTCGGCGTTGACTATCTCCTGCCTCAGCCGGAAGGAGAAGGACGAGCCTTCGCCGTACACGCTTCTAACCTCCAGTTTGCTGCCCATAAGGTCCAGAAGCCTTGTTACTATGGACATTCCCAGGCCGGTGCCTTCGATGTTGCGGTTGCGCTTTTCTTCGAGCCTCTTGAAGGATTCAAACAGCGCACCTATATCCTCCTCGCGGATGCCTATGCCGGTATCGCTCACCTCGGCGTAGAGAACGATGCTGTTCTCGTCGGCGCTCTCCTTGCGGAGAGTGAGGGTCACGGTGCCCTTTTCGGTGTATTTGACGGCATTGGTCAGCAGGTTGGAGATCACCTGTCTGATGCGCACGTCGTCGCCCCTGAGAGTGCAGGGGAGAGTCTTGTCAGCGTCCACGAATATCTCCAGGCCTTTGTCGGCAGCCCTGGGACTGATGGAGTTGACCAGGTCGCCGATCATTGCGGCGGTGTCGTACTCCACGGGGATTATCTCCATTTTGCCGTCCTCGATCTTGGAGAAGTCGAGGATGCTGTTGATAAGCGACAGCAGCGTCCTGCCGGAGCTCTGTATGTTCATGGAGTATTCTCTTATATTTGTCTCGCCGCACTCGTGGAGTATCATCTCGTTCATGCCCAGAACGGCGTTGATAGGCGTTCTTATCTCGTGGGACATCTGCGCTAAGAAGCTGCTCTTGGCCTTGTCGGCGGCGATAGCGGCGTCGGCGCTTTCTTTCAGCTTGGCGTTGGTCTCGTCCTGCATGGTGATGAGCCTTGTCATGACCTTATACACCACGATCACGCAGGCCAGCAGCACCGTGATGCAGATAGAGCCGTAAATGAACACACCGCTGTATACCGACGTGATGCTGTCCACAACATACACCGTAAAGCCGGAGGCTTCGTTCCTTGTGGCGGTCATGATCTTGAAGGAGCCGTTGTAGTCCTTGAAGAGCTTCACGCTCTTTCCGTCGGGCTCCGCCGAATTATAGGGCAGCTCGATGACATTCACCGAACCGTTCTCGGACATCTGATATTTGCCGTAGGGGTGGTTGATGATCTCGCCCTTGGCGTCGGCGAGGAAGGCATAGCTGCTGTCGGTGTAGCTGCTGCCGAGGATATCCACCAGCTTATCCATGTAGAAATCTATGCCGAAGCAGCCCAGCAGTTCTCCGCTGCGGTCGTCGTATATGTTCTCGGCGAAGGTGACGCAGTAGATCCCTGTCTGCCCGTCAAAATAGGGCGAGGAGATTATCCAGTTGCTGTCGGAGGCGATAAGCTCCTTGTACCAGCTTCTTTCCTCCACACGGAAGGCTTCTCTCAGGGGCTTCCAGCCGTTGTTCATGATGACCTGTTCTTCCCATTCGGGGTTGGCGATATAGCTCACCGAGATCTCGGGATACTGCTTGGTGATCCTGTCAAGATACTCCACGGCAGCGTCGTAGTCATTAACTATCCCGGGGTTGGTGGAGATGTTGCTGCAAAACATATCAAGTATGCTCTTCTGGGTCTTGATCCAGCCGGAGACTTGATTTTCGTAGTTGGTGACGGCGTTCTGCATCTTGCTGTTTCCGGACTTCAGCGAGGCGGTGACGGTTATGTAGGTACACATCACCAGCACGATAAGCAGCGCCGAAAGGATGATGGAGCGGAAATGACGGCTGAGCTTAACGTTGGACTCCTTGCGCTTTTTCAGCTCCTCCAGCCGCTTGTCTTTGGATTTGACCAGCTCGTTGTAGGAACGAAGCCGCGAGAGCATACCGGAAAGGCTGGCGCCCGCTTCTCTGATGCCGGCAAATTCCAGCTCGTAGTCGGCGGAGTTCTGTATGTTCTCCACGCTGGCCCCGGCATTGATGCGGTTCACCGGCTCACGGAGGTCGGCGGTGATGTTGGCAAGGAACTCCTGGTTGGTCTCAAGCAAAGCCTGGGCGGCCTTGGCACGTCTTGCGGTGATGATATAAAGCGCCAGCATGATGCCGAATATCAGCAGGAACACGCCCAGCATTATTATCATCTCGATGATAGATGTCTTGTAAAGGGACCACTTGTTCTCGCTGACTATCAGATACCAGCCGAAGCCGGACCTTGCCGCAAAAAGGCTGTTGCCTCGCTGGTCAATGGAGACAGTGCCGCTGCCGGTCTTTACCAGCGAGAATATCCCTGCGTAGTCGGGAAGGCTCTGTATCAGATTCCTGCCTACCAGTTCCTCATCGGTGCAGCCGGCGATTATGCCTTCGTCGGTGACGATGACGGCCTGCTGCTCGCCCTTCTCGTTCATCTGTCTGATATGCTCGCGGATGCTGTCCATGGTGTAGTCCAGGGAAGCAACGGTCTTGCCGTCACCCAGCAGCACCGAAACGGTGTAGCAGATGTTCCCCGTCATAGCGTCCACATATGGGTCGGTGACGTAGGGCTCGCCTTGATTCTTCACGGCCCCTGTATACCAGGTCCGCTTTTCGGCCACGTAGTCGTCCGGCTTGTCAAAGTCCGGGATATAGAACCAGCCCTCGGTGGCCATGTAGACGTTGAAGCAGACGGAATCCGTCTTTTCCTTCATCTGCTGCTTCTTTTCACGGATGAAGCTCCTGCAGCTTTCCCTGTCACCGCCGACACGGTCCTGGAGCTCCAGCGCGAACTGCATCGTCTGCAGCTTGGCGTCATTGATAGTGTCCTCCAGCTCGCCGCCGATGACTTCCAGCCTGTCGGCGCCGGACTGCTTGGTCTGCGAGGAGGTGACTTTAAACACAAGGAACATCTGACCGAAGCTCGCCGCGATAAGCAGCACCGCTATCACGACGATGATCAGTATCCCTCCCGAATTTTTCTTCAATCTATAACACGTCCTATCGGTTTATCACAATTATTCACCTTACATTATAGCACGATTTTGTCTGAAATGCAATAGCTTATTCACAAATAACACGAAAAAGCTGTCAGAATTCGTGACACGAAGACCCGAATATGTCCCCGTGAGGCTGATCTCCCGCATCAGACTGCTGAAAAATCTCTTGACAAGCGGGAAAAAGTGTGCTACAATGTGTCTATGCAAAATGCGACGACGGAGAGAAGTAGCATCGGCAGACGGTCAAAGAGAGCGCGGATAGGTGTGAGCCGCGTACACGAGCCCTTGTGAATAACACTCCCGAGCAGCAAACCCAAAGGCCTCCGGCCGAGTAGGAGAGACGGGAACGCCCGTTACAGCGTCAGAGGGATCGCGGGCCTATGCCTGCGGTAATTCAGGTGGCACCGCGGAAGTCAGCTTTCGTCCTGTATCCGGACGAAGGCTTTTTTTGTTTGCCCGATTCCGGACTTCGCAGTCAGTATCAATATTTTAAACCTGTGAAAGGATGGTTATCATGAAGCACACAGACATCAAGGCAATTTTTGACGACAAGAGCTTCCTCGGACGGACAGTGACCGTCTGCGGTTGGGTAAGGACCTCGAGGGATTCCAAAAACGTAGCTTTTATCGAGCTTAACGACGGCACGACCCTCAAACATCTCCAGATCGTCATCGACAAGGCCTCCGGGGCTGCCTCCGATGAGGCGCTGAAGCTGGGCACTGCTCTCAGAGTCACCGGCGTGATCGTTGAGGGAAGAAATGAAACTCCCGAGATCAACGCCGAGAACATCGAGATCCTCGGTGTATGCCCGCCGGAATATCCCCTCCAGAAGAAGCGCCACACCCTTGAATTCCTGCGCACGATGCCTCATCTGCGCGGCAGGACGAACACCTTCAACGCCGTGTTCCGCGTAAGGTCTACCGCCGCCGCCGCTCTGCACGAGTATTTCCAGAGTCGCAATTTCGTATATGTAAACACTCCTCTCATCACCGGCTCCGACTGCGAGGGTGCGGGCGAGATGTTCCAGGTTACCACAGTCGGCTACGATCCTTCCGTAAAGTCTGAGGAGGAATACTTCGCCAAGGACTTCTTCGGTCAGCGCGCCGGACTTTCCGTTTCCGGTCAGCTCGAAGGAGAAATGGCTGCTATGGCCTTCGGAAAGATCTACACCTTCGGCCCTTCCTTCAGAGCCGAGAAATCCAACACTCCGCGCCACGTTGCCGAGTTCTGGCACATCGAGCCGGAGATCGCCTTCGCTCAGCTCCCCGACGTCATCGAGGAAGCCGAGGGGATGATAAAGTTCGTGGTAAGCCGCGTGCTTGAAAAATGCCGCAGCGAGATGGAATTCTTCGATCAGCACTTCGAGAAGGGGCTCATTGCCAAGCTGGAGGAGCTTATCTCCCACGATTTTGCAGTCTGCACCTACACCCACGCTATCGAGCTGCTTGAGCATTCCGGCAGAGAGTTCCAGTATCCCGTTGAATGGGGCTGCGACCTCCAGACCGAGCACGAGCGCTACATCTCCGAGGAGGTCTTCAAGAAGGCGGTATTCGTCACCGACTATCCCAAGGAGATCAAGTCCTTCTATATGAAGCAGAACCCCGACGGCAAGACCGTTGCGGCAGTTGATCTGCTTGTCCCCGGCGTGGGCGAGATCATCGGCGGCAGCGAGAGAGAGGCAGATTACGACAAGCTGCTTGCCGCAATGAACGAGAGAAAGATGTCCCTTGAGCCTTATGCCGATTATCTTGACCTGAGAAAGTTCGGCTCGGTGCCTCACGGCGGCTTCGGCCTCGGCTTCGAGAGACTTATTATGTATATCACCGGCATCAGCAACATCCGCGACGTTATCTTCTTCCCGAGGACCGTCGGCTCCATCAGGTAAGAGCCAATGAGAGAGATCGCTCACGATGAAGTATACAGGCTGGAAGAATGTCTGAAAGCCCTTGCCCGTCATCACAACGAGGTCTCGGTGAATTTCAAGGGCTGTTTCCCGAAAAAGCCTTATTCCGAGTCTCTGGCGGCATTTGAAAAGGCTTTGGCGGAGGGAAGATCAAAGATCGCCGTCATCGAAGAGGATGACAGGACAGCGGGCTTCTGCAAGATAGATCTCATCGGTCAAGAGGGGCACGTTGATATACTGATCGTGCTGAAAGAGTACCGCGGCAGGGGATACGGCAGACAGCTTATGGACTGGGCGGTCGCGACCCTCCGGCAGGACGGCGCTCTCAGGATAGAGATAAAAGTCGTTGACGGCAACGACGCAAAGGCTTTTTACGAGAAATACGGCTTCCGCACCGTTTCGGAGATACTCAGGGCAGACATCCCGTCATAATCGAAAGGATTGAGAATTATGTCAAAAGGACTTACCATACCCGAGGGCTACAAGTCGGCCCTCACACTCAGAGAGACCCAGCACGCGATAAAGTATATCAAGGATGTGTTCCAGCAGAACCTTTCCTTTGCGCTGACTCTTGACCGTGTTACCGCTCCTCTGATCGTCACTACCGCCAGCGGCATCAACGACGACCTCAACGGCGTCGAGCGCAAGGTGGATTTCGACATCAAGGAGTTCGACACCCACGCCGAAGTGGTGCAGTCGCTGGCGAAGTGGAAGCGTATGGCTCTCTACCGCTACGGCTACAGGTCCGGTGAGGGCATCTATACCGATATGAACGCTATCAGACGTGACGACAGCGTTGATAATATCCATTCGGTCTTTGTGGACCAGTGGGACTGGGAAAAGGTCATCACCCGCGCCGAGCGCACCGTGGATTTCCTCAAGGAGACTGTCCGCGAGATCGTCAAGGCTATCGTGTTCACCAAGCGCAAGGTGAGCCTGCGCTATCCCGTGCTGAAAGGCGTCATCGAGAAGGAGCCTTTCTTCATCACCACTCAGCAATTACTGGATATGTATCCCGATAAGACTCCCAAGGAGCGTGAGAGGCTCATCGCCAAGGAGCATAAGACCGTGTTCATCATGCAGATAGGCGGGGCGCTCTCCGACGGCAAGCCCCATGACGGCCGGGCTCCCGATTACGACGACTGGCAGCTCAACGGCGATCTGATCTTCTGGAACGAGGTCCTGGACGACTCGCTGGAGATCTCGTCAATGGGCATCCGCGTGGACGAAGCCTCTCTTGCATCGCAGCTGAAGCTTGCCGGTGCCGAGGAACGCATGAAGTTCGACTACCACAAGATGATAGCCGACGGCACCCTCCCGCTGACCATAGGCGGCGGCATCGGGCAGTCAAGGATTTGTATGTTCCTGCTGGAAAAGGCCCATATCGGCGAGGTCCAGTGCTCGGTATGGCCCGAGGACATGACAGCCGCCTGCAAGGAAAAAGGCGTGACGCTTCTCTGACATATGATCCAAACAGCGCAGCATATCCCTTTCATCGGGGATGCTGCGCTTTTTTTGTGCATCCGGCAATTTGCCGGGCAATTTCCTCATAAGCCGCAAAAAGCGGTTGACTTTGCTTCAAAAAGGTGGTATAATAATATAGTATGTTTTTTATCGGAGGAATGCTTATGTCACAACGGTTTCTCATGGGAAATGAAGCTATCGCTCTCGGTGCGCTGCACGCGGGCGTAAACGTGGTTTCGGGCTACCCCGGGACCCCCTCTACCGAAATACTTGAAACTATTGCCAAGAATAACAAGAACGGCTCCGTATACGTCGAGTGGTCGGTCAACGAAAAGGCCGCCCTGGAGGTTGGCGCGGGAGCTGCCTACTCCGGCGCACGCTCGCTGGTAACGATGAAGCAGGTGGGGCTCAATGTGGCCTCCGACCCGCTGATGAGCCTTGCTTATGTGGGTGTCAAGGGCGGAATGGTCATCGTTTCGGCGGACGATCCGGGACCCATATCCTCACAGACCGAGCAGGACACCCGCCATTTCGCGCAGTTTGCCAAGCTGCCTGTCTTTGACCCCTCCTCCCCTGAGGAGGCTTATCAGATGATACAGGACGCCTTTGAGCTTTCCGAGAAGTACGGCACTCCCGTGCTTTTCCGTCCCACGACAAGGGTCTGTCACGGCTGCGCCAATGTTGAAGTGCGGGACAGCTTCGAGCCTCATAAGCCCGAGGGCTTCGTGAAGGACACCATGCGCTGGGTCATTTTCCCGCGCACATCCTATCTCAACCACTGCAAGATCGAAAAGCGGGACCCCGCTCTCGGGGATGAGCTTTCATCCTACCGCTTCAATAAGCTGACAGGTTCCGGCAGGATAGGCATTGCCACTCACGGCATCAGCTATGCCTACACCTGCGAAGCCCTTGAAGGCTCGGAGGCAGATTACAAGCTGCTGAAAGTCTCCACCCCCAACCCCTTCCCGGAGAAGCTGGCGCTGGAGTTTCTGGAGGGCCTTGACGAAGTGGTCTGCATCGAGGAACTTGACCCCGTCATCGAGCGGGCGCTGACTTATATCTGCGGCAAGCATCATCTGAATGTGACGGTACACGGCAAGCTGGACGGCACCGTTCAGCCCGCCGGCGAGAACACCGTGGAGTCCGTGAAGAAAGTACTGTCCAATTTCTTGGACATCAAATACGAAGAGACCGACGTTCCCGCTCCGCCGGATCTGCCCGTAAGGCCGCCTGTTCTCTGCGCGGGATGTCCCCACAGGGCTTCCTTCTACGCCGTCAAGCAGGCCACAAAGGGGCGCAAGGCCGTTTACAGCGGAGACATCGGCTGCTACACCCTCGGCAACGCCAAGCCCCTTGATATGGTGGACACCTGCCTCTGTATGGGCGCGGACGTTACCATTGCTCAGGGCATCCACCGTGTGGAGCCCGACACTCTGAATTTCTCCTTCATCGGAGACTCCACGTTCTTTGCTTCGGGCATCACGGGAGTTGTAAACGCGGTCTACAATCAGACGGATATAATTCTTATCGTGCTGGACAATTCCACCACGGCAATGACCGGGCATCAGCCCCACCCGGGAACGGGCGTCACCATGATGGGTGAGGTCTGCAATGCGGTATCTATTGAGAAGATACTTAACGCCGTGGGCTGCACCTATGTCAAGACCGTTGACCCGCTGGATCTTTCGGCGGCGGAGAAAGCCGTCAGCGAGGCCGCGGATATGAAGGGCGTCCGGGCTATAATAATGAAGTCGCCCTGCATCGCGGTGACAAAACCCGCGAAGCAGTACACCGTGGACGCTGAAAAATGCATCGGATGCAGAAAATGCATCCGCGAGCTGGGCTGTCCCGCTGTCGTACTGGACAACGGCAGGCCGGCAATAGAGAAGAGCTTGTGCTACGGCTGCGGAGTATGCGCTCAGGTATGCCCCGTAAACGCGATTGGGAGGTGAGGGAGATGAACAATATCCTGCTTTGCGGAGTCGGCGGTCAAGGGACCGTGCTGGCCTCCAAGCTGATCGCCTTTGCGGCAATGGAAAAGGGCGAGGACGTCCGCACCTCGGAAACAATCGGTATGAGCCAGCGGGGCGGCTGCGTGGTTTCTCACGTTCGGGCGGGGAAAAATATCGCCTCCCCCATGCTGCCGAAGGGCTCCGCCGATGTGATAATCGCCTTTGAGCCCGCCGAAGCCGTCCGCAATATATCCTATCTGAAAAAGGGCGGTACCGTTGTGGTGAACAAGAAGGCTGTCAAGCCCGTCACCGCATCCCTTACGGGCTCCGACTACGACGGCAGCGAAGCGCTGGAATATCTGAAAGCCAACGTCTCCGACCTGCGGGTCATCGACGGCGACGACATCTGCGAGAAATGCGGTTCGCCAAAGGTGCTGAACATCGCTCTGCTGGCCGCCGCGGCCAAATCGGGAGCCCTCGGAATGACGGTGGAGGAGCTGAAAAGCGCCGTCGTCAAGCGCATCCCGGAGAAGTTCCACGAGATAAACCTCCGCGCGGTGGAGTTGGCGTAATATTCAATGCACAATGCACAATGCACAATTAAGGCTTCGCTTTTGCGGCGGGATGCCGCAGCTTATGTTGATTACCGTTTTTACGGAAGGAAAGTATGAAAATGTCAGTGATCCGAACTGAAAATCTGAGTTATGTTTACGGCGAAGGGACGCCCTTCCGCAAGGTCGCGGTGGACAGCGTTGACCTGGAGATCGGAGAAGGGGAGTTCATCGGCGTCATCGGGCATACGGGCTCCGGGAAAAGTACGCTGATACAGCACTTCAACGGTCTGCTGAAACCTACCTCCGGCAGCGTATATATCGACGGCGAAAAGCTCTGGGAGGACAAGGCAAGGCTCCGGGCCATACGCTTCAAGGTGGGACTGGTGTTCCAGTACCCCGAGTATCAGCTCTTTGAGGAGACCTGCTACAAGGATATCGCCTTCGGCCCCCGGAACATGGGCCTCTCGGAGGAGGAAATAGACAAGCGGGTCCGTGAAACTGCCAGACTTATCGGCATCTCTGACGAGATGCTGGAAAAATCCCCCTTTGAGCTTTCCGGCGGACAGAAGCGCCGGGTGGCTATCGCGGGAGTTATGGCTATGGAACCCAAGGTGCTTATCCTCGACGAGCCCGCCTCGGGCCTTGACCCCAAAGGAAGGGCCAAGATACTGGGCCTTATCAGAGAATACCACAAGGAAAAGCAGAACACGGTCATGCTGGTCTCCCACTCTATGGAGGACGTGGCTAAGCACTGCTCGAAGATACTTGTGATGAACAACGCGAAGGTGTTCTGTTACGATACCCCCGTGAACGTCTTCCGAAGGGCGCAGGAGCTGGAAAGCATGGGCCTTGCGGTGCCCCAGGTGACAAGGGTGTTCAACCGCCTCAGGGCTATGGGCTGTCCCGTGGACGACGAGGTCTACACCGTGGGCTTCGGCAAGGAACTTATTATGAAAGCCCTTTCCGCAGGACGGAGGGCAGAGCCGTGATGACAGCCAAAAGACAAATGTCCGAGACCTATCTGGTGGCGGCGATACTCGCTTCGGCGGGAGGTTTCCTCGACGCTTACAGCTATATCGTCCGGGGACACGTTTTCGCCAACGCCCAGACGGGAAACATCGTCCTGCTGGGAATGAATTTCTTCGACCGCGACTGGCTGGCCTGCGCCAAATACCTGCTGCCTATACTGATGTTTGTGGCGGGGGTCCTGCTTGCCGACAGGATGCGCCTCAAGCTGGCGGATTCCACACTTCACTGGCGGCAGCATATCATTCTTATCGAAGCTGTGGTGCTGGGAGCCGTGACCTTCATGCCCGTGGGCGGGGAGTTCAATCTGATCGCAAATACGCTGATCTCTTTCGTATGCTCATTGCAGGTGGAGAGCTTCCGCAAGGTACATTCCATAAGCTTTGCAACAACTATGTGTACCGGCAACCTCCGCACCGCCACCGAGCATATCTCCCTTTACATAACCGAAAAGGACAAAGAACATCTGAATGCCGCATTCAAGCTCTACGGCATAATCGCTTTCTTCATCCTCGGAGTGATAATCGGCAGTCTGCTTTGCACGGCTCTCGAACGGGCGGGACTGATCTTCGTCATCATCCAGCTTATTGCCGTGTTCGTGCTGATGTTCATTGATGTTGAAAAACAGGGCTCCGAGCCGGGGCCCGACAGTCGGAACTGAAATAGTAAGGAGTATCTGAATTGTTAAAGGACATAACGATAGGCCAGTTCTTCCCGGGAACATCGCCGCTCCACCGTATGGACAGCCGCGCCAAGCTGCTGCTGACCATTGCCTTCATAGTGATGCTGTTCCTGGCGGGAAATATATACAGCCTGTGCGTCGGCGTGGCCTTCACCTTTCTGAGCTATGTCATCTCGGAGATCCCCGTGAAGATGATACTCAAAAGCCTGAAACCTATCCTGCCGATCATAATAATCACTTCCATACTCAACCTGTTCTTCATCAGAACGGGGGACGTATACTGGGAGTGGAAGTTTTTAAAGATCACCTCCGAGGGTGTGAACACCGCCGTGTTCATGACCGTGAGGATAATCTGCCTTATCATCGGCAGCTCGCTGCTGACCTATACCACCTCGCCCATCGACCTCACCGACGGCCTTGAACGGCTGCTTTCGCCGCTGAAAAAGATCAAGGTGCCTGTCCACGAGCTGGCGATGATGATGACCATTGCTCTGCGGTTCATTCCCACGCTTATCGAGGAGACCGACAAGATCATGGCCGCCCAGAAGGCCCGCGGCGCCGATATGGAAACAGGCTCCATCTTCAAGCGGGCAAAGGCGCTGGTGCCCATACTGATACCGCTGTTCGTGTCCTCTTTCAGACGGGCCGAGGAGCTGGCTCTCGCTATGGAGTGCCGCTGCTATCACGGCGGTGAGGGCAGGACCCGTATGAAGCAATTGAGGTTCCACCTTGTGGACCTTGTCGCCACGCTGGTGGTGGCTGCTTTCATCGCGGGAGTGGCGGTCGTGAACCGGCTGGCGGGTTAAGGGGGAAAGTATGCGGAATCTGTTTCTTACCCTTGCCTATAACGGTGCTGCCTATCACGGCTGGCAGCGGCAGAACAACGCCGTCACCGTTCAGCAGACGGTGGAAGAGGCACTGTCGGAGCTGTTGAGTGAAAATGTGACCGTCAACGGATGTTCACGCACCGACGCAGGCGTCCACGCTAAGACCTACTGTCTGACTTTCGGCACCGGGACTTCTATCCCGCCGCAGGGATTGATAAGAGGGCTCAACGACAAGCTCCCCGACGACATCGCCGTCCGGGAGTGCCGGGAAATGCCCGAGGGCTTTCATGCCCGGTTCGACTGCAAGGGCAAGGAGTATCTCTACATCGTCCACAACAGTGACATCAAGGACCCCTTCTATAAAGACACGGCTATGCGCTGGCGCTATCCCATAGATGCGGAACTGCTGGACCGCGAAGCCAAGGACTTCATCGGCGAGCACGATTTCAAAGCCTTTTGCAGCGCCGACTGCGACAAGGAAAACACCGTAAGAGAGATATATTCCTTTGACGTCCGCCGGGAAGGGGAGCTGGTCAGGTTCACCGTCTCGGGCAGCGGATTTCTCTACAATATGGTGAGGATAATGGTGGGAACACTGCTTTATATCGGCGAAGGGAAAATAGCCCGCGGGAGCATTCCCCGGCTTATAGCCTCCCGTGACCGCACTCTCACCGGCAAGACCGTGGAGCCCCAGGGGCTTTATCTCAACAGGGTCTTTTACGATAATGTCTAATATAACCAACTGAGGCGTAAATATATGAACGACAATGAAAAGCTGAATGAGCCTTTGGAGGGCCTTGATCCCCCGGAGGAAAATATGACCGATGACTCGCCTGCGGAGACCGCTCCGCCGGCTGAGGAAACGTCTGCGCCCGTGACTGAGGAGGACGCCGAACAGGTCCCCGAAGAACCGGAGGATGCGGAGGACGTTCCCGAAGAGCCGGAGGATAAGCCCGAAAAGATGCTGAAAAACATCTTCTCGGAGCTGGATGATCCCGATGCGGAGGATGCCCCCGAGGATGAACCGGAACCGGAGCCGGAGCCCGAGCCGGAGAAAACTCCCGAGCCCGTTGACGAGGCTGAGCTTCGCCGCCGGATGATAGAGCACCGCCGCAACGACGCCCTCTCCGCCGAGGAGATCGCCGCCCGCAAGAAGGCGCACGCCGAGCGTCACGCGCAGAAAAAGAAGTCCGGCAAAAAGAAAAAGAAGCCCGGCGCGGCAGCATCCGCAGCAAATAAAGGGAAGAACCCCTCCGGGAAGAAGAAAAAGGCCTCCGGCAAGAGCCGTGACGCAGGAAAGCTCTCCTCCAAGCCAAAGACCTCTCCCAAGGAAAGCGACAAGGAAGAGACTGTCGATATGGAGGACTTCCGGCGGGCAAGGAACAAGCTCAAGTCCCGGAAGCGCACCAAGCGTCTGATCGTACTGTTGGTCATTGCGGCGCTGGCGGCGGGAGTGTATTTCACCAAGGGACTTTGGATCCCGAAGCTGGAGGGCATCCTCGACAAGCCCCATGAGACCATTGTAAACGACAGCACCGAGCAGGCGGGAAATTTCCCCCTTGACACCGGCGACTCCACTGTAAGGCAGATAACCCGCCTTGACGGCAGCATCATCACCGCCGATGCCAGCCATATCACCACCTACGACACCAACGGCAAGCTCCGCGAGTCGATATACCACGGCTGCGGCAGTCCCGAGATACGCTCCTCCGGCAAGAGGATGCTCTGCTTCGACTTCGGCGGCACCGGCTTCAAGCTCTACGGCAAGAGCGGTGTTATGTTCGAGAAGCAGGTCAACGGCACCGTTCTGCTGGGGAATATCGCCGCTAACGGAAATGTGGCGGTGGTGTCCCAGGACAGCAAATATACAGTAACGGTCAACGTTTACGACAAGAACGGCGAGGACGTTTACCAGTGGTCCAACGGCGACCGTGTCCTTGACGTCAGCTTCACCGGCGACGGAAACGGCCTGCTCGTCACCACCTTCAGCGCCTCCGGCGGCGTGCTGAGTTCTGTTATCCATAAGATAGACATGACAAAGAGCGATGCCGTCACCGACAGCGATAAGATCGAAGGCTTCATACTCAGAGCCTGCGAGAACTCCGAGGGCAACATCTGGGCAATGGGCCAGGACAGACTTTGGCTGCTCTCACCGAGCTGCCGCTCGCTGGACAGCTTTGAGTTCAGCAACGAGCCCGTGTCCTTCGACCTCTGCCGCGAAAGCGCCTGCGCTGCCTGCACCAATGTCAGCGGAGGCACTGCCGTTTACGTCTTCGGCGCCGACAGCCTTACGCTGAAGCCCAAGCAGATCGAGAGCGCCGCAGGCAGCATCAAGAAGGTCCGCTGCTTCGACGGCCTGGCCTTCGTCCTCAGTTCCGATAAGCTGGATGCCTACGCCCCGGACGGCTCCCTCGTTTCCACGGCGGCGGTTTCCAACGATCACAGCGATTTCGTATACAGCGAGAACGCGGCTTATTTTACAGACAGGCACGAGGTCAGCAAGCTGATCTTCAAGACCTGATGAAAGGAGATCTATGTCAGTATTGCTTGACGTGCTGGTGTTCGCCGTCATTGCGGTGACTTCGTTCATCGGCTACAAAAGAGGCTTTGTGCGCTACGTTATCAGAATGCTCGGCACCGTCGCCTGCGTAGTGGTGGCGCTGATAGTCTCTGATATGGCGGCAGGGCCCGCATATAACAATATCGTCGCTCCGCGGCTGGAAAGCTCGCTTTTGGGCAGGTTTGAGAATTTCAGCATCACCGATTCGGTGCGGGGAGCTCTCAAAGACATGGGCGTGGATGTCAAGTTGGATGACAAGCAGCTGAAAAAGGCCCTCTCCGACCCGGGGAGCATCCCTTCGGCGCTTGAACGCACCGTGAAAAGCTCCGGCGGCAGCGATAAGCAGGCTGCCGAGCTTAAAGAAAAGACCGAGAGCTTCTTCGACGAGGGCTTCGGCAGCACCGTTGCCAAGGCGGCGGGTGTCGAGGATCACGAATCTCTCGGAAAGCGGCTTGAACTGTCCACGGGAAAGGTCTACGACCTTGTAAGAGCCTTTGCCTCCGGGGACGGGAACAAGGCCGGCGTGCATTATTTGGTGTACAATATTTTGGACACAGTGATGACCACGGTCATCAGATATGTGATATTCATTCTGCTGTTCATCATACTGGAAATAATCGTTTCGATAGTATTCAGAGTCGCGGGAGTGCTGGATCATCTGCCGATGATCTCCGGCGCAAACAAGTGGCTGGGACTGGCGGCAGGCTTCTTGAAGGGCGTCTTGTATATCGTTCTGCTGGCGGCGATCTTCTCGGCCATAGTCAAGTCCGACACGATAATCGACCCCGCAGTCTTTGAGGACAGCAAAGTATTCAGCATTTTCTTCGGCTTCTTCTACAAGTAGAGCCGGTGATTTCCTAAGCACATAAGGAAAGGAGACAGATATGGAACAGGTATTATGTTCAAAATGCGGGAAAAGACCCGCTGTAATGTTCATCTCGCAGGTGGACCCCAACAATCCCAAGGAGAAAAAGCATCAGGCACTCTGTTTGCAGTGCGCTTGTGAGCTCGGTATCTCTCAGTCGGAGGATTTCAAGAAGATGCTGGGCATCTCCGACGAAGAGATAAAGAATATGACCGACCAGCTTATGGAGCTCAACGACGGCAACGACTTTGAAATGGGCGGAAGCGGCACTATGCCCGGCTTTTTGAGCCAGCTTTTCGGCGGCCTCGGCGGCAGTCCCTCCAAGGACGAGAACCCCGATTATCCCGCACGTCCCGGCGGCCGTGATGACGGTACCCAGAGCAAACGTCCCCGCGATGCAAAAAAGGAAAAGAAAAAGGAACTCAAATTCCTCAGCAACTACTGCACCAATCTGACCGAAAAAGCCAGAAACAACGAGCTTGACAACATCATCGGGCGCGACACCGAGATCGCAAGAGTTGTGCAGATACTCTCCCGCAGGCAGAAGAACAATCCCTGTCTGATCGGTGAGCCCGGCGTGGGCAAGACCGCTATCGCCGAGGGCATCGCTCAGAGGATCGTGGCGGGGAACGTACCCTTCCGCATCCGCGACAAGGAGATCTATCTGCTTGATCTGACAGCGCTCATCGCCGGCACTCAGTTCCGCGGACAGTTCGAGAGCCGGTGCAAGGGCCTTGTTGAAGAGGTCAAGCGGGAAGGCAATGTTATCCTGTTCATCGACGAGGTACACAATCTCGTTGGCGCAGGAGACAGCGAAGGCTCCATGAACGCGGCAAACATCCTGAAGCCCGCCCTTTCGAGGGGCGAGGTGCAGGTCATCGGAGCAACTACCTTCAAGGAGTACCGCAAGTACATCGAGAAGGATTCGGCGCTGGAAAGGCGTTTCCAGCCCGTTACGGTCAGCGAGCCCACAGTTGAGGACACGGTGGCTGTCCTCAAGGGCATTTCCAAGTATTACACCGCGCATCACAGGGTAAACATTTCCGAGCATTGTCTGAGGATGTGCGCGGTGCTGTCGGAGCGCTATATCAACGACCGTTTCCTGCCCGACAAGGCTATCGACCTGCTGGACGAAGCCTGCGCGGTGGCAAGCATAAACAGCAAGGAACTGACGGAGTACGACAAGCTGAATGCCGAACTGAAAAAGCACCGTGATCTTTTAGCGGAACTGGAAGAAAGCTCTGAGCCGGACTATGAAAAGCTGGCCGAGGAAAAGGCAGAGGTCTCACGGCTGGAAAACAGCCTCAAAGAGGTGGAGAAGGCAGTCACCGATCTCCAGGTGACGGACGCGGACATTTCCACGGTCATCGAGATGTGGACCGGCATTCCCGCCAACAAGATCGTCGAGACACAGTACGAGAAGATCAGAGGCTTGAAAGCGGCTATGTCCAGGCGCATCATCGGACAGGACAAGGCAGTTGACAAGGTGGTCAAGGCTATCAAGCGCACGAGGGTACAGCTTTCCAAGCGCCGGAGGCCTGCTTCCTTCATCTTTGTGGGACCCACCGGCGTCGGCAAGACGGAGCTGGTCAAGGTCCTGGGCGAGGAACTGTTCGATGCCACGGAGCCTATCATCAGAATTGATATGTCGGAGTACATGGAGAAGCATTCGGTGTCGAAGCTGATCGGTTCGCCTCCGGGATATGTGGGCTTCGACGAAGCAGGCCAGCTCACCGAAAAGGTGCGCAGGCGTCCCTACTCGGTGATCCTCTTTGACGAGATCGAAAAGGCGCATCCCGACGTGATGAACATTATGCTCCAGATACTTGACGAGGGCAGGCTTCGGGATTCTCAAGGCAGGAGCGTTTCCTTCGAGAACACTGTTGTAGTCATGACCTCCAACGCAGGCTCCACCTCCAAGGAGGCGGGTGTGGGCTTTAACAAGTCCGAAGGGGAGATCTCCGAGGAGCGTGCTATGAAGGCGCTCAGAGAGTTCCTGCGTCCCGAATTTCTCGGCCGCGTGGACGAGATCGTGGTGTTCGACCCGCTTACCGAGGAGGACTACGCCGAGATCGCCGGTCTTATGCTGGACGAGATGAAGCAGCCTCTCTCCGAGAACGGCATCAGCTTCGCCTACGACGGCAAGGCGACGGCGCTTATCGCCCGCAAGACCCACGGCGGAAAGCTGGGCGCCCGTGACATAAGGCACTATATCCGTGCCCAGGTGGAGGACAAAGTGGCCGAGCTGCTCATCGACAAGGGCGAGGGCAGCGTCAGCGCGGTGGGGCTCACCGCCGACGGTGACGAGTTGAGGCTGGATATTCTGTAAAGTAAAAAAGTATGGGCGGATACTATCCGCCCATACCCGGAAAGGAAGATAAAAATGACCTACAAAGAAGAATTCATCAAATTCATGGCCGACAGCGGCGTGCTGACCTTCGGCGACTTCACGCTGAAAAGCGGACGCAAAGCCCCCTATTTCATCAACTGCGGCAATTATAAGACCGGCGAGCAGCTTGCAAAGCTTGGGGGCTTCTATGCCGACTGCATCGCGGATAACAAGATCCCCGTGGAAACGCTCTTCGGGCCCGCCTATAAGGGCATCCCGCTGGCGGTGTCGGCGGTGGTGGCTCTGTCGCAGAAGTACGGCATCAACTGCTCCTACTGCTTCGACAGAAAGGAAGCCAAGGACCACGGCGAGGGCGGAATGTTCGTGGGCAAGAAGCTCACGGACGGCGAAAAGGTCATCATCATCGACGATGTAATGACCTCCGGCAAGGCCCTGCGGGAGTCCCTGCCGAAGCTGGAGTCCGCCGCTAAGGTGGATGTCACCGCTATGGTCATCACCGTGGACAGAATGGAAAAGTCCCTTACTTCCGAGAACTCCGCCGTCCAGGATGCCTTCGCCGAATTCGGCATCAAGGTTTACTCTATCGTAAATATCAACGATATAATCAAAGCTATCGAGGACGGTATTGTCGAGGGCAGGGAGTATCTCGGCACTATGAAGAAATACCGCGCGGATTACGGCGTGGAGTATTGATCGCTGTAACTGATTTGTAGTAAAATGTTACTGAGTTGTTCTTGAATTTGTCCTTGCAATGAGTATAATAGTAATTGTAGAACAATAAGAAAGAACAAAAAATGCAGACTGCTAAGGAACCCCCTTAGCTCGTTTCATCCTCTCCAAAATTTTTACACAAGCAAGAAGGCAGCCAATAGGCTGTCTTTTTCGCATATATGGGCATAAAAATATCGGGTATCCTCATTGTCGGAGGATACCCGTTTGTTTGTCGTCAGTCATCGCCGTGAGTCTTCTTGTATCTGTTTTTCAGATAGTGCAGATAAACCAAGTGGATGATCTGCGTCGAAATTATCAGCACAAGTCCGATTATCGCAATTATCATCTGGAGTCTGATGATGTGATCCAGCGCAATGCCGAACATACCGGTCACCGTGTTGTAGATGTATTCGTTGCGGATCGCAAATGTGCCGAAAAAGTCGCTGAACTTCAGATACATCGCCGGGACGAGCCAGAACCCGCCGGAAACCGCCATGATAAGCCCCGCCCAATAGGGAAAGTCTCTGGGGTGGTGACGGTCTATGATGACCATAAATACCAGCAGGATAACTGCCAGCCCTATGAATACCAGACTTCCGATGCCGATAAGCCTGGAGTTGTTGTGCAGAACTTCGGCTCCCGAGGTCTTAGAAAGGGTGTAGAGCATCATCACGTCGAAACGGCTTTCGATCTGAGTCTTTGCAGTGTTGACCGTGTTTTCGATCAGCTTGCGGTACTCTTTGTCTATGGTGATGTTGTTTTCCTCGGCGTGCTTTTCGATGTATTCCGTGATGCTCTTCTCCACCTTGGAGTAGTCGTAGTTTACAGAGGGCTTAGGAGCGTTTTTGTCTTTGAGGTAGTTTATCGACTCCTGGAGCAGTTTGAAGGAGGTGGTGTACAGCTCCTCTTTGTCCAGAGGATCGGTGTAAACATTTGCGGGTATGCCCGTGGCGTGGGAAAGTGATTCAAAGTAGGTGCATAGCTCGTCGTACATGGACTGGGTGACGTTCTTCTCGTTCATTGCCTGCATATAGATGTCTGAGTCAAGCAGCGTGCTGTCCACAAAAATGCAGGCTTCAGCCAGTATCACAAAGATGACCGCGAAGAGGGAAAGGATAAGCATCGGCACGAAATGGTAGAGCTTTTTCACTTCTTCGGCACCTCCACATCCTTCCACTCACGTGAAACAACATCGCAGATAATGCCGAGACGCTCGTCGCTCATACCAAGCATTCCGTTGTTCCAGCAGGTGAACATCGTAAGCCTGTCGGTGCCGTCCATAGGCATTACATAGGTAAGATCGTCCTTGTGGTAGATGACTCTTTGCTTGACTATATATGTCATCTTGACGTAGTCAGTCTCCAGCGTTACAATGTCGCCTTCCTTTACCTGCGGCAGCAGATAGAAGTAGGTGTGGTTGTGTGCGGCCAGTACCACGTTGCCGACTTTGCCGATATAGTTTGACCCGTTGAACCAGCCGACGCCCTTTTCCAGCAGATCGTCCGCGCAGCCGCAGTAGACGGGAAGATCCTTCATGCCGGCATTTTCAATGTTGAGCGTCGCGTAAAGGTCGCCGTAATAGGGGTAGATAATCGTGTGGGACTCCTTGGTGTTGTCCTTTTCGATCTCGACCTCTTTGACATTCAGTTCAAGGTCGTCGGGACGGTAGATGTTGACCTGGGAATCACTGTTTGTCTGGCTCACATTAGATGAGAACACGAGCTTGATATATGGCTTTACGTCATTGTAAGGCTTCAGCAGAACAAGCAGGAACACACCTAAAACAAATAATAACATCAAAAAAGGTGTGAGAACAAATGTAACTGTTCTCAGCACCTTATTCGACGAAGAATGTTTACGGTGATGAGCATGTTCTGCGTGTGCAGAATTTCTCTCACTCATTAGAATACTCCGATTTAATCAGTTTTCCTTGTTCTTCTTAGCAACAACTACGATGCCTGTGCCAGCCAGAACGATAGCCATAGCAGCCATTACAACTGCAACGCTGTTAACGCTGTTAACGTCACCGGTGTTGGGGAGATTGTCAATCTTGGTGGTACCGCCGTTGCTGTCGTTGTCCTTACCGCTGCCGCTGCCGCTATCAGACTTCTTCATAGTAGCGTAAACATCATAACCGAAGTTTGTGTCGCTTCTCTCGTAGGTAACCTCAACGTTTACCTTCTCACCCATAGCAACCATCTTGTCAAGGATAGCCTTCTTCTCATCATCGGGCAGATCGTGGAGAATTGTGTTTCTCTCTTCCTCTGTCAGAGTAGCAAGATCCTTGTCGGTGTGAGCCTTAACGATAGCGCCGGCTTCTTCGATAGCCTTAACCATCTCAGCGCGCTGAGCATCGTCGAACTTATCAGCGTTAGCGAAGATAAAGTTCTCCAGCTGCTTAACGTTGTGAGCCTGAACGCCGTTATCCTTGGCGGCCATGATCACATCGTCAACAGTGGTCTCAGCAGATACAGAGAAAGCCATTGTAGCAGCTACCATAGCAGATACAACTGCTGCAGAAATTCTTTTTGCGAGTTTCATGATTTTTTCCTCCTGATTTTACAATGTAGCAGATTTAAAATCTTACGGATAAATTATAGCACAGCGGTCAGACAAATGCAAGCATTTTGTTGACACTTCACAATATTTCAGCATTTTGCACAAATAGCTGCAATTATTGTGTTGAATCTGCATATATTTGACCAGTGAGATATAATTGTATTGTCGGTATACTATATATAATATATACAGCAAACCGGCAGTTTCGGGGAGTGCTCTGATCATACACCGCCCTTATCCTTATCTGCGTTTTTTATTTTAGCACATTATCATCCAAAAATCAAGTGGTTTTGGCAGATTTGTAACAATTACCAAATAACTATTTTTAGAAGCCCTCAATATGTGTATTATTATACGCTTTTCTTTTGTTTTGGCGTTGGCAGGGAACTGTCATTTGTAAAAAAACTATGAACTTCAAAAAGAATACGTTTACAATGGATTCTTAATCGTTTTCTGAAAAAAAGGGGGGCTTGCAAATTTTTTAAAAATATGCTTTAATAGATAAAGAGGCCGGAATGCGGGCTGTATCCTGCGTGCGGCCGGCAAAGTAATAAGGAAATATTATAATTTGAAAGGCGGAATCATTATGAGCGTAAAGATCATCAACGGTCAGTCTATCCCCAACATCCCCTGGCAGGACAAGCCTGCGGGCTGCAATGACGTCATCTGGAGATACGATGCCAACCCCATCATCCCCAGGAACCTGCTGCCCACATCCAATTCTATCTTCAACAGCGCTGTTGTTACCTTCAACGGCAAGTTCGCGGGCGTTTTCCGTGTTGACGACAAGGTCAGAAACATGGAGCTCCATGCCGGCTTCTCGGATGACGGCATCCACTGGAACATCAACCCCGACCGCATCGTTTTCGAGCAGGCGGAGAAGTCCACCGAAGAGGTAAATCAGTGGGGCTACGGCTACGATCCCCGTGTCTGCTGGATCGAAGACAGATATTGGGTGACCTGGTGCAACGCCTACGGCTGGAAGCCTACTATCGGCGTCGGCTACACCTTTGACTTCAAGACCTTCTATCAGTGCGAGAATGCCTTCCTGCCCTTCAACAGAAACGGCGTCCTCTTCCCGAGAAAGATCGACGGCAAGTACGTTATGTTCTCCCGTCCCTCCGACAGCGGACACACTCCTTTCGGCGATATGTATCTCTCCCAGTCCCCCGATATGAAGTACTGGGGCGAGCACAGACACGTTATGGGACCCCTCAAGGCCTGGGAGTCCAAGAAGATAGGCGCAGGCCCCATTCCGATAGAGACCTCCGAAGGCTGGCTCTGCTTCTATCACGGTGTTCTTGAGAGCTGCAACGGCTTCGTTTACAGCTTCTCGGCCTGCATCCTCGATATCGACCAGCCCTGGAAGGTCAAGTACCGCTGTGCCGAGTACCTTCTTAGCCCCCAGCAGATCTACGAGTGCGTTGGCGACGTTCAGAACGTTACCTTCCCCTGCGCTACTCTTGTTGATGCCGACACCGGCCGCATAGCGATCTACTACGGCTGCGCCGACACCTGCGTATCCATGGCCTTCACGACCGTTGACTCCGTCGTTGAGTATGTAAAGGCTCATTCCTCGGTCTGATGTACCGGGCATAATGCTTTCAAGGCGTCCGTTGATGCGGACGCCTTTTTGCTGTTCACACAATGTTAACGCAACATTAACCGTTCGTTATGATATTTTCCGTTCCTGCGGCGGTATTAGTTAGTGAGAAGTGAAAACTTCGGAACGGATCCGCTTCTCACGAAAGTACTTTCAATTTCCGGTGGTGATGAATATGACCGACGAACAGATGCTCACATTGCTCCGTTTTGACGCTGACAAAGGCCTGGAGCAGATAATGTCGGCATATTCGGGACTGGCCTATTCCATAGCTGCGAGCATCCTGCCCGACAGCGAGGACAGGCACGAAGCTGTCAACGATGCATTCTATAAGGTCTGGCGGGCGAGAGACGACATCGACCTCTCCCGGGCCGGTCTGAAAAGCTACGTTGCAATGGTGACGCGGAGCTGCTGTCTCAACAAGCTCAAAAGCATGAAGCAGTACGAGCCTCTGCCCGACAGCGAAACAGACTTGGGCATAGACGTGGACTTCGACAGCGGCGAGTCCGCAAGAGTCAACGAGAGGATAATCAAGGAATGCGTCGGAAGTATGCCGTCCCCGGACAGAGAAGTATTCATCAGCCGCTATTACTACGAAAAGCCCGTCGCGGACATAGCGCGGGAACTGGGTCTGAAGGAAAGGCGCGTGAATTACATCCTTCAGAAGGGCAAGCGCCGTCTGAGAAAGGCTTTACTAAAAGGAGGGATACTGTTATGAGAAAAATAAACGATATGATGAAGCTTATTCCTCCCGACGAACTGAATGGAGGTATCACTATGAACAGTACAAAGAGAACGGAAGACAACGAGTCCAATATTTCGTACAGCAAGAGCAGCGAGGTCAAGCTGAAAAGAGGCACCTCGGGCCTTATCGCAGCGGCGCTGGTGCTGGCCGTGGGCGGAGGAGCATTGGCCCTTGCCTTGACCCGCGGGAACAGCGTCAAGTCTGCAACCTCGGGCGCGGAGAGCATTACGGCAGCCGCTCAGAATGAGGTCAGCGCGGACAAGACCGCCGAGAAGATATTCCGTCTGATAGATGCCAACTGCGCCGCACATATCGCTGACGGTTATCTTTCCGAGATAGCACGGGGCAGTTTTACCGTCGATCTTGCGGCTCTCGATCCGGCGGCGGAGAATATGTTTGCCCGAAGCCTCGGAGACAAATTCACCGATGAAGCCAAAGAGTATTTCCGCAAGATCACAGCCGGCGATACGAACATCCCCGAGACCGGAGAAGTATTCTATGTGATGAACAATAATTTCAAGCTGGAATTCGTCCAGTACCGCAGCGGCAAGGACGGAACAGTAGGGCAGTACAGCGCGGAAAGCTGCGAGCGAATGGCTTTCGGCACTGCTCCCGACTTTGAAAAGAAGCCCGAGGTCCCGGATGAAGTGATCAATACGAACGTCAAGCACGCCAAGGCCTTCTACGATCTGATAAACCGTATGCAGATGGATTGCACTACCGGCGAATATCCCAACAATCTGAATATGTTCATGCTTCCTCCCGGAAACGGTGTCATCCTCGATTTCGACGACCGCGGGGAATACGCCGATGTTATATACAGGATCGAGCAGTACAACACGGAAAACATCGAACTCACCGGCAAGGTCTACTTTGAGGTTTGCTACGGCAACGATCTTTCGTTCCTCGAATGGAGACCCAAGGACGGCGGGAACATCGAGGTTTGGCCTTACATTGACTGCTCCGCCGTCAAGGAGCTTAAGGAACTGGGACAGCTCCCGGAAAACAGCGGTTATGATCAGTACTCGAACTACCGGGAGCAGGGTGTTGAAAAGATCCTCGGCTGCGGAAAGTATGATCTCAAAAAAGGCGGCTTGTGTCAAGGCGTCACCACCGAACACGACCGGCTTCCGCAGGTCAAGGAATGGTACGAGGATTTCCTCTCCAAGAACTATCAGCCCGTGGCATTTGACTCCGAAAAGCTGATCTCCGCGGAAGATCTGGGCAAGGTGGTAGAATTCGACTGGCTCGACGTCGAAAGAAAGCAGCAGGTCTTCATCCGCACTTCTGACATGGAAGGCGCCAACATCTATGTGAACGGCAGATACTACAACGTCGAGGACACCTCGGTGCTGGAGCTTCTTGAAGGCGATATGCCGCCGTCCGTTATCGATCTGCATCCCACAGAGGCCGGCAAGTGATAAGCTCCCCGCCGAAAAAGCAAATGAAAAAACTGTGTAAAGATAAACAGAAGGCGTTCCCTCCGCGGAGGGAACGTCCTTTTTGTGTTAAAACTTATCCCGCAGTTTTTCAAGGGCCGCTTTTTCGATCCGGGACACATAGGAACGGGAGATCCCCAGCCGTGAGGCTACCTCCCGCTGCGTCAGCGGACGTTTTCCGTAAAGCCCGTAGCGCAGCACCGTGATCTCCCGCTCACGGTCGGTAAGGACGCTCTTCACCAGCCGATAGAGACGGCTCTGATCCACGTTCAGTTCCACTTCCTCGTCGATGCATCCCCCGTCGGAGATAAGGTCGGTGAGAGTCAGTGCGTTGCCGTTCTTATCGGTCTCCACCGGCTCGTCGAAATGCAGCTCCGACGCCGTCTTTTTCAGCGCACGGAAGTGCATGAGTATCTCGTTTTCGATACACCTCGAAGCATAAGTCGCAAAGCGGGAGCCCTTGCTGCTGTCGAAGGTGCCGACGGCTTTGATGAGCCCCACGGTGCCTATGGAGATCAGATCGTCCCGGTCGCGGTCAACGGCGTAATACTTCTTGACGATGTGAGCCACCAGCCGCAGATTGTGTTCTATCAGTTCGTCCTTGGCGGACCTGTCGCCTGCCGCCAGACGCTCAAAGCAGGCGCGTTCCTCCTTGGCCGACAGCGGCCTCGGAAACACGGCGGCATTCTCAAAATGCAGCGCGAAAAACAAAAAGTGCTGCGACAGCAGCGCAAGCAGAAGTTCAAGCATAACGGGCCTCCTTATCCGTGATAGTAAAATCTATGCGGCGGGAGGCTTGTTTGATTCATAAAGGTCAAAGCATCACCGAGCGCCTTGCGATGAATAACGAGGCGAAGAAGCTGCTCCGTGCTTTTGCGAAAGCGGATAAAGCCAAGGCGGACAGCTTAACGAAATATACGGTTGACACTTTGATGATAAGCTGATAAAATATATATAAGCATCGTTTGTGAGAGGTATCCGGTAAAGGAGAAATGTATGAAA
The DNA here is from genome assembly GCA_900104495.1 of Ruminococcaceae bacterium FB2012. Classification (GTDB taxonomy): domain Bacteria; phylum Bacillota; class Clostridia; order Oscillospirales; family Ruminococcaceae; genus FB2012. The sequence goes on from FMXS01000015.1 coordinate 88,409, forward strand.
ACAAACCTTATAATAGTTGAAGGCCTCCCGGGAAGCGGCAAGAGCACCACTGCCGCTATGATCGCCGGGGAGCTCCAAAAGCAGGGACAAACCGTGCTTTGTTTCGACGAAGGAGAAGAACATCCCGCAGATTATAAAGACTACGATTTCCCCGACTTTGAAACGGAGCGGGAGAAAATACTTGAAAAATGGCGTGGATTCGTCCGCAGTTCTGACAGGGATGCAGTGTATGTATTCAACTGCGTTTTCCTGCAAAACCCCATGTGCGAGACCATGATGAGATTCGATATGGGATATGAGCGGTCTCACGCTTATATCGCGGAAATAGCGGAGATCATCAGACCGCTCCGGCCGGTTATCGTTTATATTGACCGTCCCGATATCAGAGCATCGGTGGACAGAGTCCTTGACGAGCGCGGCAAGGAGTGGCTTGACGCCGTCATCGGTTATCATACCGGGCAGGGTTACGGCAGGCGCAAAGGGCTCTCCGGCTATGACGGGTATATGGAATGCCTTGCGGAAAGAAAGCGCAGAGAGCTTGATATACTGCGTTCGCTGGATATTGAATACTATACTGTAAGCGAAGATCTGACCCCGGTCAAACTTGAGGAATTATGCGCAAAGCTTTGGGACGGCGTGAAATTCAGAAATTTCCGGGAACAGGATCACGACTCCTTGTTTGATTTTCTGGTCGGACTGAACAGCTCCGACAAACGCAGTATCAATTGGAACCACGCAAGATTTGAATGGATGTACCGGCACCCCGAATTTGACAAAAGCCTTATTGATTCCATCGGTTTGTGGACCTGCGGAGAGAGGATCGTCGGCGCTGCGATCTACGATATGTATTTCGGAGAAGCGTTCTGCGGAGCGCTGAAGGGGTACGGTCATCTCTATCCCGAAATGATCGGCTACGCCTACAATAATATGTGCGATGATTCGGGCCTTGCTATCTCAGTCAACGACGGAGACACGGAAAAAAAGGCTGCTCTGACAGATGCCGGCTTTCAGCCTGTCGAGCAGTACGAAACTGTAATGAAGCATTCACTGAACGGTCTGCCGGATGTCAGCCTTCCCGCAGGATTTGAGATCACGGAGCTTGACGCTGCCGCGCAGGCATACGATCTTCAATGGCTTTTGTGGCAGGGCTTCGGCCACGGCAATGACAGAGCAGAGTTTGAATCGCAGGCAGAAATATCACCGCTGACAAGAAAGAATTTCGACCCGCGCCTCAGCATTGCGGCCGTAAGTGAAACCGGAGAAAAGGCCGCATACTGCTGTTTGTGGTACGACGACAGGACAGACTACGCTTATATCGAACCGCTCTGCACCCTGCCGCAGTACAGAGGAAAAGGCCTTGCGAAAGCAATACTTTTTGAAGCAATGGACCGTGCTTCGGCGCTGGGAGCTGAGACCGCCTATGTGATCTCTGATATGGAGTTTTATAAAAAGCTCGGATTCGAGGAGTTTCAGCATTATACATTCTACCGCAAGCCTCCAAAGGGCGGAGAACGCTGACGATCCTCTGGCCTCCTTATTCCGCTCCGTCCTTTTTCAGCACTGCGAGCACCGTTCTGAACACACACAGCAGGTCAAGATAAGCAGAAAAATTTCTGATGTAGTAGTATTCCAGCTCCAGACGCTCACGGTATTCTATGTTCGACCTTCCGTTGCACGCCCACCAGCCGGTTATGCCCGGCTTGACTCTCTGATAGAGCTTCAAGCCTTCGTGTTCTTCAAGTTCGCCTTCGACAAGCGGACGCGGACCCACAAGGCTCATATCTCCCTTCAGCAGATCCACCGCCTGCGGAAGCTCGTCCAGCGAGGTCTTGCGCAGCACTCTGCCGACTTTGGTTATGCGCGGGTCGTTCTTGAGCTTCTGATTGGCTTTCCATTCCTTCAGATTGTCTTCATCCTTCAGAAGTTCTTCCAGCATTTTGTCGGCATTTTTTACCATTGTGCGGTATTTGAGTATCCTTATCTCTTTGCCGTTTTTGCCCAAACGCTTCTGCGTGTAGAATATCCTTGCGGTATCGCCGCTTATCAGATAAGCGATCTTAACGATAAGCGTTATCGGTATCAGAAGGATAACGCCCGTAAGCCCGAAAACAAAGTCCAGTATCCTCTTGACTGCAAGATAGAGCAGCTGACCGGGTCTGAAGGAGAAGGAGGTTATGCTCAACGCCTTGCTTATGCCGATATCGCTTACGAACTGATACTCCGTCTGCGTACCCACCACAGGCTCTATCCAGATATGTATGTTAACGGCATTGTCGATAAGCTTCCGGTAATCTTCCTGCCTGATCCCGGAGGGCGCAGCTGCGATAAACACGTCGCTTATATTGTTCTGCACCACATAGTCGGCAAAGTCTTTTCCAACGAGCTTTATGCCGTCAAATTCGCTTTCGTCACTGTCGATAAGGTACATACCCTTGACATCATAGGGATCGAAATCTCCGGCGGTCACATTCGCAAGGACACTTGCAGCGTCGTTTTTCGATGCAATGATGAACAGCGAAATGCTTTTGCTGTAACCTGCCTTGACGATCCCGGAAGTAATAAGCTTCTTCCAGATATATTTCAGCAGCAGGGAAACTGCAAAATAGAATACATAGGTCAGTATGAATACCGTTCGGGAGTAATCCTCGCCTATCTTGAAAATATAAAGTACGAGCGAAACAGAGATAGCGTTGAACAGCGTAAGCCGCAGAGCCTGGACCATCTCCATATAGTATTTCCGCTTGAATATCCCGCTGTAGGGATTAAGTATAAATGTAAGGATAATATCCGCAAAAGTGAACAGCAGTACTAATCTTGCCCAAGAGGAGGACGACCATACCGCGCTGTCTGAAAGCCATGACCCGCCGAATTTTACGGCAAAGGCGGATGTAAACGAAACAAACAGAGCTATCAGGTCGACGGCAAGGAAATCTATATGCCGCAGAAACGGATATTTGCTTTTTGAATTCATTTATAAACACCGTTCCTCTGAGATCGCCGATCCATTCCGACAGCATTGGGTATTCTCATCCTTTCGGCTGAGAGTTTGCCGGCCCGCCCGGTTTGGCGAAGGATACGAGCCTTGTCTGTTTCGGCAGGCATTTCATAAGCCTGTATCTTATGCTTGAACAGCTTTACGCTCATAATATCACCACGAAATGGATCAACAAATTATACCCTTTAATTATACCATTAAAACACATCAAAATCAATACCCATTTTTGATAAAATTGCACAAATCACATTGTGATATTTGTGCAGGGATCTGTTGCTTTAACGTCGGGTGACCTTTGGCAAAAGCCTTTCGGTTTATGTTCTGACAGATCACGGCGGGATCTCAAGGCGTTTTACACCTCTGTAATATGCTTGTATCACCAAACAGTGAATTTAAGGGAACTGCTGTTTTCTGTACCGTAAACTTCATATTAAAGGAACAAAACTGTCCGAAAATATGTACTCGTTTGCTCTGTTCACAGTTTGTTGACGAAATCCCGCTTCCGATGTGGTATGATTTTGTCACGGAGACAGGAAATGCCCGGCCGTTTGCACGCGAGGTCCGGCAGGCTTTGAGGAGGGATTTATATGATTTATCTTACAGGCGACACTCACGCCGGTTTGGATATGCTCAAACTCAGCAAAAACGAGCTGGAAAACTCCGGCATCGAAATGACAGAGAAGGACTTCCTTATCATCACCGGGGACTTCGGCTTTCCCTTTACCCCCGACGACATAGAAGAATATGAAACCTCAAACGGGCGAAAGGGACAGTATGCCTTCTGGATGAACTGGTTCCGGGAGAGAAAGTACAAGATACTGTTCGTGGACGGCAATCACGACAATCACGACTGGTGGAAGGAACAGCCCGTCATGGAGATGTTCGGCGGGAAAGTGCAGGTGCATCCTCACGCGGAAAACGTCATCCATCTGATGCGCGGAGAAGTCTACACCATTGAGGGAAAGACCTTCTTCACCTTCGGCGGGGCGGCCAGCACCGATAAGGCTCACCGCAAAGAGGGTTACAGCTGGTGGAGCGGCGAGGAGGCAGCCTATGCCGAGACGGAACACGCTCTTGATAATCTCGAACGTGTCGGGTACAAAGTCGATAACATCGTCACGCACACCATGCCGCAGAGTCTGAGTGCGCAGCTGCGCGGGTTCCGGTTCAAGCAGGTGCCCTGCAGCACTGCGATGTTTCTGAACACGGTGCTTGAGACCGTGCAGTATGACAAATGGTTCTGCGGGCATTTTCATATGGATGAAGTCCTTGCGGCAAAGAGGCTGTTCATATTTTACAATACCGTTCACGCCCTCGATGATCTTGACGGCATTCTGAAGGGCGAAAAAACATTTTAGATCATCCTTTTCGGAAGGGAAAACAAAGGGAGCGATAAAAATGAAAAACGACGACACCTCTCTCAGCAAATTCATAAGTCTGATACTTCGCCACAAACCCGAGGAGATAGGCATTACTCTTGACAAACACGGCTGGGCGGACACCGCACAGCTTATCAAGGGCATCCGAAGCACCGGCCGCAGGATAGATACCGAGACCCTTGAGCGCATCGTCCGCAATGACGAAAAACAGCGATACAGCTTCTCCGAGGACGGTAAAAAGATCAGAGCAAATCAAGGACATAGCATCCCCGTTGAGGTGGAGATGCCCGTCACCCCGCCGCCGGAGAAGCTCTATCACGGTACTTCGCTTCGCTTTCTCGACAGCATAAAACAGAGCGGAATACTGAGAATGAACAGGCTCTATGTCCACCTTTCACCCGATACAGAGACAGCCTTCAAGGTCGGAAGCCGCCACGGAAAGCCCGTGGTGCTGGTCATCGACACCGCCGCTATGCTTGCCGACGGCTATCAGTTCCGCCTTTCCGAAAACGGCGTGTGGATGAGCGAGGACATCCCCTGGAAATATGTCGCAGAGGTATTAATGCCCGAAAACTGAGGGGTCCGCTGCATTTTTCGGCATTCTGCCGTAAGATCATGGAAAAGACATCCGGCAGACGGGTGTCTTTTTTTGTGCAAACTGCATTGAAAAAACTGGAAATGTACGGTCGAATTTTAGAAACGGCTGTCTTGAAAAGTAGGGGAATGTGTGGTATAATATAGGATAGACTATTGTGCGGAAGGACTTGACATCTTATGACAGGACCCAAAAAAGTGGCAGCTATCCATGACATTTCCGGCGTCGGACGCTGTTCGCTGACCGTCATCATCCCCGTGCTTTCCGTGATGGGCGTGCAGGTCTGCCCGGTGCCCACGGCCGTGCTTTCGGCTCATACCGGCTACGGCGAGTTCGTCATGCGTGACCTTACGGATTTCATTCCCGCTGCCCTCGACCATTATAAACGCCTCGGACTGGAGTTCGACTGCATTTACAGCGGTTTTTTGGCCTCCAGCGAGCAGATAGACCATTGTTTGGATTTCTTCGCCGCCTTCCCGAAGGCGCTGAAAGTCGTTGACCCCGTCATGGGCGACAACGGCGAGAATTACAAGACCTATACTCCCGAGCTCTGCCGGCGTATGAGCGAGCTTACGGCGGTGGCGGACATCATCACCCCGAACCTCACCGAGGCCGCGATCCTGCTGGGGGAGAAATTCCCCGAAGGCACCGTGGATTCCGCGATGATGCGCTCCTGGCTGGTAAGGCTCTCGCAGAAGGGCCCCCGGATCGTGGTGATAACCAGCGTGCCCGTTTCGGGCAGCGGGATATGCACCGTGGGCTACGATAAGTCCAAAAACAGCTTTTGGAAGATCGCCGGGGAGTATGTTCCCATAAGCTATTCCGGCAGCGGAGATATGTTCACCAGCATCCTGATAGGCGGCATCCTCGGAGGCGACAGCCTGCCCATCGCTATGGACAGGGCAGCGTCATTCACACAGTCGGCGGTGAAGACCACCTACAGCTACGGCACCGACTGGACCGACGGCATTATGTTCGAGCCCCAGCTCCACCGGCTGAAAGCCGACCGTGAGCTTTCCGATTACACGAACCTGTGAGGTGCCTATGCAGCGGCTGAATATCGTCCTGCTCGAACCGCAGATACCGCAGAACACCGGCAACATCTCCCGCACCTGCGCCGTTACCGGCGCCGCGCTTCATCTGATAAAGCCCTACGGCTTCATCATCACCGACAGGCAGCTGAAACGTGCGGGCCTTGATTACTGGGATAAGCTGGAAATATACGAGTACGAAAATTGGGACAGTTTTGCTTCCTCCAACGAGGGCGCGTTCTACTTCTTCACTACGAAGGGACTGAACGTCCACAGCGAGGTGAGATACCCGCAGGATAAAAACGTGTTCCTGATCTTCGGCAGGGAGGACAAAGGTCTCCCGGAGGAGCTGCTTTACGCCCACCGGGACAGCTGCGTGCGCATCCCCATGCGAAATGAACTTCGCAGTCTGAACCTCTCAAACTCCGCCGCAATAGCGGTGTACGAGGTCCTCAGACAATGGGATTATCCCGATCTCGGGAGACAGGGCAAGCTGACCAAGTATGTATGGTAATATACTGAAAATATGACTGAAAATATGATTTCAAGGAGAATGAGCATGGCTAAGATAAAGCTTATAACCGATGCGGCTTCGGATATCGCACCCAAGTATGAAAAGGAGCTTGACATCAGAGTCATCCCCTTCAAGGTCGCTATGGGCGACAAGAGCTATACCAGCGGCGTGGATTTCGATAACGCCAAGTTCTATAAGATGCTCGACGAGTACGACGGCATCCCCGCCACCTCGCAGATCACCGTTTTCGATTACGAAGAGATCTTTGCGGAGTACTACGGCAAGGGCTATACTGACATCATCAACGTCACCATAAACAGCGAGGGCAGCGCCACCTATAACAACTCCTGCATGGCCGCCAATAATTTCTTTGAGGAGCATCCCGAGGCAAAAGGGAAGTTCAATATCTACAACATCGACAGCGAAGGCTATACCGGCGCTTACGGCTGGCCGGTGCTCCAGGCTGCGGAGAAGATCAAAAAAGGCATCCCTGCGGCGGAGATCGCGGATTATATCAAAGAATGGGTATCGGGCTGCGTGATCTATTTTGCAATGTATACCCTCAAATACGCCCGCAAGTCGGGACGAATCCCGTCGGCGGCAGCTTTCGTCGGTGAAGTAATGGGTCTGCGCCCGGTAATGCGCATCCACGACCACCAGATCAAGACCCACACCAAGGTCCGGGGCGATAAGGCCGTTATCCCGAAGATCATCGACCTGACAGCGGCCGAGATCATCCCGCAGACTCCCTACTGCATCGTTTACGGCAAAGACGAGAAGGTCCGCGACGAGCTGGCAGAAGAGCTTACAAAGAAGCTGGGCTATCCTCCCGCGGAATATTTCCAGATCGGTGCCGCTATCGCAATAAACGCCGGCCCGCTGGTGGTAGGCGCGATCTTCAAGTCCTCGAAGCCGTAAGGCGAAAACAAGAACAACAAAAAAGGTGTCCGAAATTTCGGACACCTTTATTTTTATCTTTATATCTCGTATGCTCCGCCGTAGGCCGTGAAAGAGTATTTCCGCCCGTCGATGATCATAGTGGTGCTCACGGCGGGGATACCCTCTGCGGTGCAGTAGTAGACCACGTTGTTCCAGATGACCCAGCCCTTCTGAGCGGAGCCGTCCTCGCTGAAAACGTAGAGGCGGTCGTCGATGAAGATAGGTCCGCGCACCAAAGCGCCGGAGTTAAGGAAGTAGCTCTTGCCGTCCAGACGGAGCCAGCCGGTCTTCATGGTGTGCTTTTCGGTGAAGTAATAGTCCACGCCTTCGATGCGGGTCCAGCCTTCGGCGGCTCTGCCGTCGGAGCCGAAATAGTAGGTGTCCTCCTCGGTGGATACCCATTGCTTCTGCTCGGCGCCAGTTTCGGTCATGTAGTAGAGGTCCCCCTCGTACTTGACGAAGCCGGTCTTCATCTTGCCGCTGCTGCTGAAAATGCACAGCTTTCCGTCAATGAATGTGGGCTCGGTGACGGCATAGCCTCTGCCGTCGAAGTAGTAGCGGTTGCCTTCCTCGTCGTCCATAAAGGAATTGCGCAGGAAGAAGGATTCCGGATTGTCGGGATAGACCCAGCCGTCGTCAAAGGCAGCCGGTTCCTCCAGCCTCCAGCGGAGACCCTCGTCGGTCTTGGTGAGACCGCTTATCAAAGCGCCCTTTTCATCGAAGGAGTACAGCACCCCGTCGATCTTCATATCTCCCACCGCAGCGACACCGAGATAGCCGAAGTAGTATTTCTTCCCGTCGATCTCCTGCCAGCCGGTGTCCTTGACGCCGGTGTTCTCGTCGAAGTGGAAAATGTAGCCCTTGATCTTTTTGAAGCCCCTCACCATTCTGCATGAGCTTTCAAAATACTGCTGGAATGCCGAACCCGAGCCTATCTCCTTGTAGGCGTCCATGGTGAGCTGTTCGTAGCTGCCTTCCTTGTAGATGTCGTCCATCAGGCGCAGACGGTAGCGCTCGTCGTCGTTAAGGTCGGTCCAGATGTCCTTGCCCTCTTCGATGATCTTGTCGTACTTCTTTTTCAGCTTGATGTCCGCGGCCAGCTGCTTGACTTTTTCAGCATTTTCGGCGGGAGTTTCATAAACGTTCAGCCAGGTCTCGCAGGCCACATGGGTAACGGGATTGAAGAAATAAACATCGTCCTCGTCCTCGTAGAAGCCCTCCCAGGCTACGCCGTCAACTCCGAGATAGAAAAGGTTCCCGGTGCTTTCCTCGTTGTACCAACCCACCAGCATCTTGCCGTTGTCTCCGAAGTAGTACCAGATCCCTTCGATCTCGTTGAGACCGGTAATTGCAGCGCCGTCCTTGCCGAAGTAGTATTTGAAGCCCGCCTCAAGATACCAGCCGGTGTCCATAACGCCGTCGTCCTGGAAGTGATAGCGCTTGCCGCCGATCCTCTGCCAGCCGGTGACCAAGTTGAAGTCGGTGTCGAAGTAGTAAGTCTTTCCGTCGAACGTCCGGAAGCCGGTGGCGAAAGCGCCGGTCTGCTCGTCGGCGTAGCGGAAATGCTCGCCGGTGTCCTGCCAGCCCTTGAACAGCACGCCGTTGTCCCCGAAGAGATAAAAATTCCCGTCGATATGCTGTTCTCCGGTGAGCATATGCCCGTCCTGGGCAAAGCAGTAGGTCAGTCCGTCGATCTCCAGAAAGCCCGTAGCCATTGAGCCGTCGGACTTGAAGTAATACTGTACGTCGTGGACCTTCGCCCAGCCCGTGACCATAAGTCCGTTGGCGTCGTAGTAGTAGCTTTTCCCGCCGGTTTCGGTGAGGCCGCTCCCGGGGAAGCCGTGGTCGTCGAAGTAGTATTCCGCGCCGTTGAAGTCCCGCAGGCCGGTGCGGAAAATGCCGGAGTCGTCGGCGAAATAGTATTCCTCGCCGTCGATCTCGATACGTCCCCGCTGAACGATGCCGGAGCTGTCAACGTAGTATTTTTCCCCTTCGTATTCCTGCCAGCCGGTGAGCATTATGCCGTCCTCGCCGAAAAGATAGAGAGCGTTGGAGATCATCTGCATCCCCGTGGCGCGTTCGCCGGTGGCGGGCACGATGTAATATGTCCCCTCGGAGTGGGTGTGCCACCCCTGGGAGTAATAGGCGTCATACCAAAGGTATCCCACTGCTCCGACGCCCACGGCCGCCGTCATTACCGCGGCGCTGAGAGCAGCAGAGGCTCTTATTTTCCTGCGGAACCGTCTTGCCGATCTTGATCTCACGCGCTTTCCGTCAAGGCTCACAGCCGGACACCTCCTTCATCTCAGTTTCATACTAATTCATTATATCACAGCACAGCCCCCGTGTCAAATGAAAATCTTGTGAAATCTCACCGCTGACTTCTATTTGACTTTTCTTTAAAGATGTGGTATAATACTACGGACAGTAAAATCATCTTTTGGAGTTGTGTATATGGATCAGAGCAGGATCAGAAATTTCAGCATCATCGCACATATAGATCACGGAAAGTCCACCCTGGCTGACCGCATCCTGGAGCTTACCGAAACGGTGGCTCTCCGGGATATGGAGAATCAGCTTCTGGACAATATGGATATCGAGCGGGAGCGTGGCATTACTATCAAGGCCCGTGCCGTCCGCATGACCTACCGCGCCGACGACGGACAGGAGTATGTTTTCAACCTTATCGACACTCCGGGCCACGTTGACTTCAACTACGAAGTCTCCCGTTCACTGGCGGCCTGCGAGGGCGCCGTTCTCGTGGTGGACGCCTCACAGGGCATCGAGGCTCAGACCCTTGCCAATACCTACCTTGCCATCGAGCACGACCTGGAGGTCCTGCCGGTGGTGAACAAGATCGACCTGCCCTCCGCCGACCCCGAAAGAGTCTGCACCGAGGTGGAGAATATCATCGGCATCCCCGCTATGGACGCCCCGAGAGTCTCCGCGAAAATGGGCACCAACATCCGCGAGGTGCTGGAGCGGGTCATCACCGACATCCCCGCACCCAAAGGGGACGACTCCGCTCCCCTGAAGGCTCTGATCTTCGACAGCTATTACGATTCCTATAAGGGCGTTATCGTCTTTGTCCGGGTGGTGGACGGCTGTGTTAAGACCGGCGACCGCATCCGGCTTTTTGCCACGGGAGCCGAATTCCAGACCACCGAGATAGGTTATATGGGCGCCACCGACCTTGTCCCCGTGGGAGAGCTTCACGCCGGCGAAGTCGGCTATATCGCCGCTTCGATAAAGTATATAGGTGATACCCGTGTGGGCGACACCGTCACCAATGCCGACGCTCCCTGCGCCGAGCCTCTGGCGGGCTACAAAAAGGTGAACCCCATGGTCTTTTCGGGCATCTATCCCGCCGACGGCGCCAAGTATCCCGACCTGCGGGACGCCCTGGAAAAGCTGATGCTCAACGACGCATCCCTGTCCTTTGAGCCGGAGACCTCCGTGGCTCTCGGCTTCGGCTTCCGCTGCGGATTTTTGGGACTGCTCCATATGGAGATAATCCAGGAGCGCCTGGAGCGGGAATACAACCTTGATCTTATCACCACCGCACCATCGGTAATCTACAAGGTGAACCTCACCGACGGCAGGACCGTCTATATCGACAATCCCACCAACTACCCCGACCCCGCCACTATCCTTTCGGCGGAGGAGCCTATCGTCAAAGCGGATATCCTCACGCCCTCGGAATTCGTGGGGAACATCATGGAGCTCTGCCAGGAGCGCCGGGGCAATTTCAAGAATATGACCTATCTGGACGAGACCCGCGTGGAGCTTCACTATGAGCTTCCGCTGAACGAGATCGTCTACGACTTCTTCGACGCGCTGAAATCCCGCACAAGAGGCTACGCTTCCTTTGATTACGAGATGAAGGGCTACGCTCCCAGCAAGCTGGTGAAGCTGGACATCATGCTCAACGGCGAAGTTGTGGACGCCCTGTCCTTTATCGTTCATACCGACAAGGCTTATCCCCGGGCAAGGCGCATAGCCGAGAAGCTGAAAGAGAACATCCCGAGACAGCTTTTCGAGGTGCCGATACAGGCCGCCATCGGCGGGAAGATAATCGCCCGCGAGACCGTCAAGGCAATGCGCAAGGACGTCCTTGCCAAGTGCTACGGCGGTGACATCACACGAAAGAAAAAGCTCCTGGAAAAGCAGAAGGAAGGCAAGAAGCGTATGCGCCAGCTGGGTACCGTCGAGGTCCCGCAGGAGGCCTTTATGTCCGTGCTGAAACTGGACGAATAAGCGGAGGTGCGTCTCTCCGCCGAATAACAGATCTATGGGGTGAAAGCAATGTCCGCAAACCTTCACAGGAAAAAGAATGTCTTTGAAAAGCTGGCTCCCCTCTGGGCGGCGCTCCTTATGTTTGCCAATGCCGGAGCCATGCTGTATTACTATTTCGCGGCAGATTCCTTTGAAAGCCTGGACACCTATAATTCCTGGCTGAGATACCTTATCTGGGCAGCAGTGGTGATAGTCGCCGTTCTCAGCTTCGTCCCGGAGGACGCGGTCGCCGTGGTGAAGCATACAGTCTTTCACCTTGTCCCGGGATGCATCGGCGTCGGGGTGATATGGTGGTACTCCCACAACGTATTCACCGAAGAAGACTCCGAGGCCCGAGCGCTGCTGGCACTGTTCATGAGCGAAGGCGTTGAAACGGACTACGTCATCTATTATATGAAGCAGGTCATATTCTCCACGCTGGGAGTCTGCGGGGCCGTAGCCGCCTTCTGCGCCATAAAGACCCATATGTCCGCCAGCGGGTGGATAAAAAAGAATATCAAGTGATGAATACAGAATTGGAGAGTAAACAAATTGTCTGATAAATCAAAAGATAAAAAGAAACCCCAGGAGTCGGCTGCCTTCAATGACGTTGCCGCAGAATCCGACAGCCTGGGTATGGAGACGAAATGCAAAGGTGTAGCGGACTTCCTTTATAATTGCAGGATGCCCATGACCTTAGCCATACAAGGTGACTGGGGCACCGGAAAATCCACCTGTATGAAGATCATCAGCAAGCATCTGAGGGATATGAACCGCGACCTCTGCCTGATAGAATTCAACACCTGGCAGTTCTCGCTGATAAACGACGGCAGCACCCTTATCGAGAACCTTCTGAACGTTATGTGTCAGAAGTTTGAAACTCTGTCAAAGAACAGTTTGAATACCGATGAAAAAGACGGTCACGGCGAGAGTTTCGAGAGCAAAAAATCGGGGCTGCTGACAAAGATAAGAAAGTTCATATCCGGTGTGGGCCGCGAGACCCTTATGGACAATATGCTCACGAGGGTGCTGCTCTGCGGAAGAGATGCTTTCGCTGACCAAAACGGGACCACCCTTTCTCCCGAGCAGATACAGGTGCTGCTGGATGCTGCCGAAAGCCGCCGCGAGGACAGCGCTCAAAGAGTTCTGGAGCTCTGCGACAGCATCAAGACCCTTGTGTCGGAGCTGACGGCACATACAAATATCGGCGACCGGGTATTCGTCTTTATCGACGACCTTGACAGGCTCCAGCCGGAGATGGCCGTCGGGTTCATGGAGTGCTTGAAGAATTTCATGGACTTCCCGGGCTTTGTTTTCGTGCTGGCCGTTGACCGCCCGGTGGTGAATATCGGCTTGAAGGCCAAATACGGCAGCGACTTCGACATGGCTAAAGCGGGCTACTTCTTCGACAAGATAATCCAAGTGCCTTTCACTCTGCCTGTAAACTCCTATAACATCGAGACATATATGAAGTCGTTCCTGGGTGACGGAGCCGACCCGGAGACCGTCAAGCTGTATGTGAACCTGCTCACAGAATTTGACGAGCATAATCCGCGGTCCATAAAACGGAGCTTTAACGTGCTCCAGCTCTACGAGTACATGATGAAAGCCGACACGAAGCGGGAAGCGCTCAACGAAATGGGGAAATTCAAACTCTATTCGCTGCTGCTGCTCCAGCTGCTCCGTGAGAAGGAATATAAAGCGCTGACCGACCTGGTCATCTCCTTCGGCGATAATGCCGACACGCTGAGGACCGAACTCAATGCGGCAATGGCCCCCGAGAACATCCAGGGCGGCGAGCCTCCGCAGCTCGAGCTTTCGGATATGCAGAGGGTGGTCCTCGAATGCTTCATCGGCGGCGATAAGGAGCTTAGTACCGAGGAGGTGAAGGAACTGATGTCCTTTGCCGCCCTCACCAACGAGAATACCGCCGAGCGAGGGGACAACGCAGGCATCATCAATACCTTGACAGCTATTTACAGCTGCCTGAAAAACGGCCCCCTCCAATTGGTCAAGGACTGGAACAAGCTGGATGACGTCAGCAGCACCGACAGCATCACTTCCTTCTCCGCCGAAGCAAAGGACGGGGAAGGACACCGCCGTCTGACTCTCAAATGGGAGGGCAGGGGCAAGAGGCTCAACCTTTCTCTCTACCCGCCGGATATGACCGCCGATACCGACCGGAACATCTATTTCAGCGGGCTTGAAGACAGCTTCTACGACAAGTCCGAGGACTCAAAGTGGTACAGGAACAAATACGCTTATTTCTATGTTCCTTCCCAGGGGAGGATAACCGTGCTCTCCTTTGACAGATATACCCCCGGCGGACCGCTGGACACTCTGCTGAGGCGCTGCGGGATGATAGAATGAAAAAGTATGGCTAAAATTCAAAAGGAGGATATTATGAAGCTCAGAAAATTGGCATCGGCAGTATTGTCCGGAGCGCTGGCTCTGGTAATGCTGGGAGGCTGCGGCTCGGGAGAGTCGTCGTCAGCGGCATCCGCCGCCGCAAAAGAAAATAACGGAGGAGAAGAAAAATTGGAAGGCGTAAAGGAAAAATTCAACGTTAAGCTGCTTGGCAGAACATATTACAGCGATGGGACCCTTTGGCTGGGGTATTCCGGCACGGGCATGGACTTCGATTTCACCGGCGATAAGCTGACAATAAATATGATCGGCAATCCCGCAGGAGCCGAAGCACAGCCCCGCTGCGCCCTTTATGTTGACGGCGAGCGCAAGGACGATCAGCTTATCTCTTCCGAAGGCTCGAAGTTCGAGGTCACAGGCAAGGGAAGCGAGCCCGTGAACGTTAAGGTCATCAAGCTCTCCGAGTGCGCCCATTCCTGTATGGGCATCGTTTCTATGGACGCCGGCGGCGGAACAGTTGCTCCCGCAGCCGATAAGCCCCATAAGATCGAGATAGTCGGAGACTCCATAACCTGCGGCTACGGCGTTGACGACGAGGATAAGGACCACCATTTCTCCACCGCCACCGAGGACTGCACCAAGTCCTATTCCTACAAGACCGCACAGCTCCTCAATGCGGATTATTCCCTGGTCTCCTTCAGCGGCTACGGCATAATCTCGGGATATTCCAACAACGGCAAAAAGGTGGCCTCACAGCAGCTCCCCAAGTATTACGAGAAGCTGGGCTACACCTTCAATATGGGCTTCGGAACCGAAAAGCCCGAGAAGATCGACTGGGATTTCTCACAGTTCGTCCCCGAGGCTATCGTCATCAATCTCGGCACCAACGACGCATCCTATGCGAAGAAGCCCGAACAGAAGCAGGAGTACCACGACGGCTATGTAGCCTTTCTCAAGCAGGTACGCGCCAAGAATCCCGGCGCGAGGATCTACGCCACTCTCGGAATCATGGACAGCAATCTGAACAAGACCATGATCTCTGCCGTTGAGGATTATTCCAAGGAGACAGGGGACACAAATATCAGAAGCTTTGAGTTCCCCATGCAGGATATGCAGAACGACGGCCTCGCCGCCGACTGGCATCCCTCCGAAAAGACCCATACCAAGGAAGCCGACCTCCTTGCGGACTTCATCAAGAAGGATATGGGCTGGTAATTCAGACCGTTCGCCCGGGGTATTTTCCCCGGGCTTTTTCTTTATATTATAATGGTGTATTTTGCTGCTTATTGTCAACGGACTTTGCCCTGCTAAATCGGTATTTGGTAATTTTCGATATAAAATGACAACAAGTTTGCAGCATAGTATAGAACTTTGTAAAATCTCAGAAAACCCCTTGACATTTCCTTTGGAATGTGGTAATATAATTAAGTCGCCCGAAGAGAGCGGCAGCGCAGAACGCGAACTAATCGGCAGCAGTAGTTGACGAC
>FMXS01000009.1 GCA_900104495.1 Ruminococcaceae bacterium FB2012
GATGCCGAGGAACCAGCGGTATGCGATATTGACGGTGATCTCCTGTTCAAGGCGGCGCTCGGAATCGATGCCGTAGATATATCCGATAAGCAGCATTTTTATCATTACGACCGGGTCTATGGACGGTCTGCCTGTATTTGAATAGAGGTCTGCGACCTTATCGTAGATGAAATCAAAATCAACGAGCCGATCAAGATCGCGCAGAAAATGCTCCTGCGGCATAAGGCTCTCGAGGGTCACAAATGACATTTTCATCTGCTTGCTTTCGGACTTCTTGAGCATGGCAACTACCTCGCTTTCTATGATACTATTATACCATATTTTCTGGCGATTGTCGAGGGGTTTGTCAACAGGGCCGGTATGTTCCCACCCTCGGGTGCTGGGTGACGGCAGGGTGACGGTAACTACCGCCCTTGTATTCTGCTGTCCTACCGGCACCCGACTGTTCCAAAGCTCGCAGATGCGTTGTTCAAGCGGGTGACAGTAACTTTGTGGGTGCCAGTAGGGTGACGGTAGATCGGTGAGTAACGAAACGGATCGCGAGCATCCCCCCACTCCCTTATTGCTGTCATAAAAAGCTTTTGGCAGCAGCCTGTGCTTTTGCGCTGCTGTCGGGAACGGTGGCTGCACTGCCGGAAGTGATAGAAAAAACAGGCGCAGCGATGAGCGTGAGTGCGGAAATGTACGGGGATTTTGAGTATACCGTGCTTGATGACGGAACGGCGGAGATAACCAAGTATAACGGTACAGATGCGAAGGTGGATATCCCCGGGGAGATCGACGGGAAAAAGGTTACGAGCATCGGCGAGTTTGCATTTTCTAAATGTACAAGCCTTACTGACATTGTTATCCCGGACAGCGTTAAAAATATCAGCAGCAATGCGTTTCTGAGATGCAAAAACTTAACAATCATAACTATACCGGAAAGTGTAACAAGCATCGGCTTTGATGCGTTTTTAGGAACAAAATGGTTGGAAAATATGCAGAACAAAGACCCTCTGGTGGTTGTAAACGGTATTCTCATAGACGGCACTGCCTGTTCTGGCGATGTAACTGTCCCGGAGAGACTGCCCTGATATGCAGGGCATGGCCGATGATGAGCTGGTACGTTTTGCAAGTGCCTGCTCCGGCATAGCGATCTCTCGGTTCCCGCTGCCCCTGCATCCCCCTAAACTTGACGAAGTAAATGCACTTATCGCCGCACATGATTGACAGGATCAAAAGGACTGCCGCACCGTAACTGTTTGTTCTGCCTTGTTGATCTCAGTGATGCTTTGCAGAGCTGTGAAAGCACGAAAAACCGTATATCCTCCACGCCTTGCGGCAGGGGGATATACGGTTTTTTGCCTGAATTTGCTTTCGTGCAACAGTCCCCAGCGGGTCTCCTGTCATTCCTTTTCGGTGCTTACGACCTCTATGACTACATCCGCGTCCTTTTCAAAGCGGGTGTTCTTCCTGAACTTGTCAAGCCCGCCGATGGTGATCGATACGGTCGTGCCCGGCTTGACCTTCTGCGTTTTCTTTCTGCGCTTCTGCGGCTTGAAAGTGATGTTTTCAAAGCCCAGACCTTTCAGTTCCTCCTCGGCTTTCTTCTGCTCTGTGCCGACATAGTAGCTGCTGCCGTGAGGAACGGTTATCAGGTCTTTGCCTTCGCTACGTCCGATATCGGCCACGCCCGCAAGATAGGAAATAACGCAGCTTTCCTTTTTATCGAAAAGGTCGCCCGCATCGTAATCACGGCATCCGCCGATCTTTACGGCAACGGTCCTGCGTTCCTTTTCGGGCGAATCACCGGGTATTATCATTCTGCCTGTTATGTTTGTGAAGCCCGCCTCTTTCAGCTCGCTGACGACTTCGTCATAGGATCTTTCCGCAAGCTCCTCGGGTATGCAGGGAACGGGGATGTGATCGTGATCCGTTATACCCTTTGCTTCTTCCTCCACATATCTGCAAAGCCATTTGAAGCTTTCGTCGCTTGCCGTTTCATAACAAAGCTTTGCCCTGACAGCACAGAGGGGATGATCCTTGCGTTTAAGGTTAAGCTGCTCAAAAGCCTTGCCGGTCTTTGAATCCGAGAACTCCTCGTCGTAATCCTCCGCCTGTTTGATGAAAGCCGTTCTGTCGGGCTTGAAAGGGAAGCTCTTGCTGTAACCTGCCAGATATATGCACATATCCGCGACTTTGTCGCCGGTGCCGTCGATCACTGCGGCGGCCTTGTCCGCGGAATACTCGCTGGCCTTCATCCAGTAGTAGAAGCCTATTTCAAGAGGCGTTGACAAAAGCGAGCTGATGCTGCTGATTATGCCCTTTTTGATGACAAGATAGGCTATCGTCGTATACAGAACGTGACCGCAGACGATGTGTCCGCATTCGTGAGCCAGTACCGTGGGTATCAGCTCCGTGGGCAGCGCTTCGATCAGCCCGGTGGTCAGTACGATCATCGGCTCTTTGTCACCTATGGTATACGAATCGGGATAGGGATTGCTCTCGATATACAGCTCGGGGACATCTATCCCCAGCTTTTGGCAGATATCGGTGAGCATCCGATAATATTCGGGAAGCTGTTTCTCATTCACCTGAAGCTTTGAGGACAGCAGCTCTATCTTGAAATTCTGTTCGTTCCAGACCTTTTTGAAAGCCTTGATAAGCGTCGAGAAGCCGGGAACAGCTTTCAGCTTTTTCAGAAATTTCCTGTCCGCAGGATATATAAACACCTCGGGATTTATTGCCATATCATTTCCTCCGTTCTTCCGCCTTAAAGCAGCGGAGCTATAACTCTCAGCAGGTTATCGACGAACTTGTGCAAAAAGCCCTTCTTGATATCCTCGAGCTTCCACTCTTTGCACTTTGCCTGTGTTGCGATGAAGTCCTTTTTAAGCTCGTTCAGAATATCCGCCTTGAAGAATACTGCGTTGCACTCAAAGTGCAGGAAAAGGCTTCTGTAATCAAGGTTGACCGTTCCTATGCTGCCCACCTTGTCGTCTGCGATAAAGGCTTTCGCATGAACGAAGCCGGGGGTGTACTCATACACCTTCACGCCGGCTTTCAGAAGATCCTCGTAATAGCTTCTTGTAAGCCTGTGAACTATCTTTTTGTCGGGTATGGCAGGGGTCATTATCCTGACATCAACACCGCGCCTGGCGGCTCTTATGAAAGCATCAAAAAGGGCATCGCCCAGCAGCAGATAGGGCGTATAGAACCATATATGATCCGTTGCTGCCGAAAGCATATCCGTGAACAGCTCGTTGCTGGTATGCTCCTCCCGCATGGGAGAATCGTAGTAGGGGATGATGTAGCCGTTTTCCTTTTCGGGCGGAGTATGCACCGGCCTGTTCTTCTCCAGCAGGTCGGCGGGTATCTTGTCAATGGAAAAGGCGTTCCAGAACTCCGCGAACATAAAGGTGTAGCTGTCCACAGCCGTACCTGTCACGCGGAAAGCTATATCCTTCCAGTGACCGAATCTCTCTATCTCGTTTATATATTCATCCGCGAGATTGATGCCGCCGCTGTAGGCCACCTCGCCGTCGATGACCATTATCTTGCGGTGGTCTCTGTTGTTGAGCTGGGAGCTTATCAGGAAGAAGGGATTGAAGGGTATGCATTTGATGCCCTTCTTTTTAAGTCCGGCAATGTCCTTCACCGAGTAGGTGCTTATGCTGCCGAGATCGTCGTACATCACTCGGACATCCACGCCCTCGGCGGCTCGCTCGGCCATTATATCCGTAAGCGTATCCCAGAACTTGCCCGACTGGATAATGAAGTATTCCACAAAAATGAAGTGCTTGGCTTTTTTCAGATCCGCGCACATATCGGGGAAAGCATCCTCGCCCAAAGGATAATACTTTGAAGTATCGTTGCGGCAGACAGGAAACTGTGCCGAGGCGCAGAGATGCTCCAGCGACTGGCCGATCCTGAGATCGCTCTGCTTTATCTCCGAGATCAGGTCCTTCGATGTATCAGCATCGGGTGTGACAAGCTGTTTTCTCGAACGTTCCAGTCTGCGTTTCAGCTTTTTTCCGGTGCTTTTGTGTCCGAGCATCAGATAGAGCAACGCGCCGAATATGGGCAGCGCCGTGATGACCAGCACCCAAAGCAGCCTGTAGGAGCTTTCGTCCCTCTTGGCGATAAGATTTGTGACAAACATCACCGCCAGCACCGTGAAGATCAGGTGTATCGCGTTGACGATATGTTCGTCCATCACGCCGTTTATGTTTACAAGGAAGAAGTAAAACCACGCTGCCTGCAAAGCGATCGCAGGAACAACAATGAGCACTCTGCCGAATAATTTTTTCATATCCTATCTCCGCCTTTAAAATGTTTTGGATCGATCAATATAGCTTTGCAGCCTGTTTCGCTTTCCCTGCCTACAAATTCAATGGACTTGGAGCTGAATACCATTATCAGAACGAAAAAGGCCATACCGGGGAAAGCAAGACCCGCAGCAAGCGGGCTTTTGCTTCGCAATGCTGTAAATTGCGGGAGTTGTTTTTTCTTTGTCAGCTTCCCGACGCTGTATATGGCAAGGGCTATGGAGAATACGATGCCTGCCATTGCGATGACGGGTATACCGTTTTCCGTCTTGGGCTTCAGGTCGATGCCCGCCAGTATGCACGAGCCGATGAACAGCACGCAGGCAATGACCGAAAGCACCACATACTTGACGTAGCTGCCCAGCCTTTCCATAGGATCTTCAAGCTCTGTTGCCGCGATATTGATCTTCAGCTTGCCCTTGGCAAGAGCGTTGAGAGAATCCGTCAGCGCTCCCGGCAGCTGACCCACCTTTTTGCCCACGTTGAGTATATCCTTGCCGGCGACCAGCAAAGCAGAGAGTATCGTCAGCACCCATCAGCCTTTGCGCTGTGAACGGCGGGCATAGGTGAAGGAATGTATGGCGGTGCGGGCACCGTCAAGGATGAGCAGGAAACCGAACATCCAGGCAAGCACCTGCATTATGTCGTCTCTGAACACTACTACGCAGAGCCCTACGAGCCCCAGTATCAGTGCTCCGCAGAATTTGATATATTCCATCAGTGATTTGTTCGATGAAAAGAAATTCAGTATCATCACCAGCGCGACCAACAGCAGCGTATAGCCGCCCACAAGAGTCAGCTCCCCCATATACTTCAGGGGACAGATGATTATCACGGCTCCGAGAGCCATCAGCAGGATCGCCGACATGATCGAATTCCGTTTCAGCTTGTCCTATGTTTCAAACAGCAAATTGATCTCCTTTTTTCAGTAAAAATATAGGGATATGTGTCTCAAATCATATTATATCACTAAAGCAATAATTTGTCTATAGTTTTCTAAAGATTTATTATTCTTTTGAACAAAGCTTTTGTTTCCCGATTTAGACGAAATCAATATACAAAATCATTACCGCGAATATCAACAGTCAAACTATCCTTCACTTGATCTGCGCACCAAAAAAGGTTCCAACGGTTGGTGGCCGCAGTACGGGACGGTCTTTGGGAAAATGCTGATATATCATAAAATGCAGGAAGGCTAACGAAGAAAAAGTAATGTCTGATGAGCTTGAAGATTTGTATGAAGAATAAAGATCAAAGTGGCGGTTCAGGCGGTAAACAGAGAGAGCAGGGCATACAAACCCTGCTCTTTTTGCGTTATACATAGTTCAAAAATGTAATGGTGCCCAAGCAGCATATTTTGAGCCAAATAGCATATATAGGAAATATTCGTAAACGGCGCAGATACGCGGTATAACAATCATTGCGGAACGTGTGTTCGCAGCTGTGGCCTCTACCATACTGAGGTAGGAACTTCGATTCGAAACATATCGAGTTTTATCACAAATGAGTACATAAGCAAAACAGCCTTCGTGAAGCCATGAAAGCTGTTAAATCGCTTAAATACGCGCTTTTTCGTGCGGATTTGTGAAGGAGGTCTGCTACATACCAAAACAAGGAGGTGAACCAATGGCCGGAAACTTTGACGGGATCAGAACAAGGAAGTTCGGCATCGAGATCGAGATGACGGGTATAACCCGCTGTTCAGCTGCGAAGGCGTTGAAGAAAGCTCTGGGAGGTGATATTGACCACGTCGGCGGGAGCTACGACAAATACACCGTGAGCCGGAGATGTCGATGTAGGGGTTGAAAACAAGCCTCGGATGTGATATACAATAAAAAAAGCCGAGCTGCAAAGGGCGGCTTGGCCTTACATGATATTGCCCCACCGCAGGACAGCGAGCATACAAAGCTCAGGGTACTGGATTGTGGGTATGCGGAATAAAAAAACGGATAGCCGTCTGTTAAGGACGGTCTATCCGTGTTTGAGTTATTCAATGTGATCAAGCTGATTATTTATAGCATAAATAAAATCTGTTATAAACTGTTCTCTTGTCTTTTCATCAAGCTCTCCGATAGACAAATAGGGATCGAGATCTTCCAGTTCCACTAAAAGCAGACGCCCGTCACGGGTACGGCAAGCATCTACTCGCTGAATACCGTGAGAAATATCATTCCATTCGATGAATTTCTTTGCAAAATCAGCATCTTCGGTCGAATAATCATAGCGCTTCAGTTCCCAGCGTTTGGTTTTATCAGGAGCATACAGAGCGTATTCGAGTTTATTATCAATGAAGTAAAAAGACACTTCATAAACGAAGTCTATTGCCGGCTGGATAAGCATTTCTTTTAGATTATTCCTGCGGAACAATTCATCTTTCGATAGAAATTCAAGCCCGATAGAATCAGCACCGTCTTTGGGCTTTATTACATATCTATCGCTCTCAGGCAATAAGGAAAAGTCTTCTATCCGATCGATCGTAGGAATAACAGGGTATCCGAGCTGAGTCAGATCTAACAGGTATTGCTTTCCGAGCATATCGGCTTTACCTTTGAACTCGTTGAATGTTTTGATGCCGCTTGTCTTTATCCTGTTGATAAAATCACGATATAATTCAGGAAATCCGCTTACCGGACCGATATTTCTAACGATAACAAGGTCAGCACAGTCCTCAAAACTTGCAGAATTTTTAAGGTTGCACATAGCCACATCGAAATGATCCATCAGTTTGCCGACTATGTATATATCTTCATCGCAGTATCTTCGTCCCTTTGCTTCATAATACAAGTCGGTCAGATATAGTATTCTTTTCATTATGCCCTCCACATGGTTGATGCTTTGCTACTATATCTATAATTATACCAAACCGCCCCGAAAAAGTCAATCCCTACACACTTTTTCACACCCTTTTCATTGCATTATACCGCCATTTGTGCTATAATCAGGATATAGAGCGGATTGAATCCGTGGAGACGGAGATCAAAAGGCTGAGTGCATCGTAAAAACAGGTAATGAATATAAACAACCTCGCCGGAGGCAGTATCACCAGATACTGCTTGCGGCGTTTTTGTTTATGAATCATTTCTCATTTTTTATCTCCTTTCTTTCGGGCCGTCTGTGCAAAAGTGCAGGCGGCCTTTTACATATCAAAATGAAAGGCTGTGGAGAAGATGATTTAGAAAGACCTGTGCTGCTTCCCTAACGGGCAGATGACAGAGGAAAGTGTTAGGAACAGGAAACGGAAATCAAACAGGAGGAAAAAACATGAATGAGATTATGACTTTTTTCAACGAGAAATTTGGCAAGATTAGAACTATCCTTGACGAAAGAGGAAAGGTGTTATTCTGCGGCCTTGATATTGCTAAGGCACTCGGTTATTCTCGCCCAGCTGACGCAATTACGGCACATTCAAAGGGGTCGGTAAAACGCCGACTCCTTACAAATGGCGGATATCAGGAGATAAAATTCATCACGGAAGGTGATGTGTATAGACTCATCGCCCACTCGAGACTTCCCAGTGCAGAAGAATTTGAAACCTGGGTGTTCGATGATGTTCTCCCCACCATCCGCAGAACCGGCGGCTATGTCAACGATGCCGAAAAGTTTGTGAACACTTATCTCCCCTTCGCTGATGAGCCTACAAAGAACCTGTTCAAGATACAGTTCGAGTATATCAACCAGCTCAACGACCGCATCCGCAGGGACGAGCCGAAAGTGAAGTTTGCAGACCATGTGTCCGATACCGTCAACCTTATCGATATGAACGATATGGCAAAGCTCTGCGCCGATCACGGTATCCGCATCGGCAAGCTAAACAGATCTGCTTTACACGCGCTGCCCTAAAAATGCCGTATCTTCGCTGTTTGCACCAGATACAAAATCATTTGTAAACCAATGTCAGCAATTCGAGTCCAACAGGTGGCGCCAAAAAAGCTCTGAAGTGACGTAAATGCGTCGTTTCAGAGCTTTTTGCTTTGCAATAATATTGGAAGAAACGCTTTGAGAGCATAACACCTGCCGGTATCCTTTCGGAAAATCAGTCGTGCCTTTGCTCGGCGTTTGAGAACATCTCGCAGAACCGCCCCGAGAACGCCGGCTCTTCGCCGCCGCGGATAAGATGTGAAATGTCTCCGAAACCGTTCACACGGAAATATGCCGCCCCCTCACGGCGTTCTTCGGTGATAAGCGTTGTCACAGAAGTAGGAGCGGAAATAAAACCGTGCCAGAGTATCATCGGGGAAACGTTCAGCAGGTGAGAAAGCATAACGCAGGTGACGCCGAAGTGACAAAAAAGTGCCACCGTGTCCTCGTTTGGTGAAACGGGACGGTAAAGATACCCCTCCCGTTTGTAGCCGTGGCGCTCCAGCAGACCGTCGAGACCGTTCCATACGCGCTTTGCTCCCGCTTCAATTCCGGCTTCCTTCATCACCGGCACGGTGTACCAAAGGTCCTTGTCAAAGAATTCGGGAACAGCGGTCCAGTCGGCGGGGAGCCAGTCCCACGGGATGCGCTTTCCGCCCTTCCCGTCGTTGATAAGGACGTCGAACTCCTTCGCCCAGTCCAGCACTTCGGCGGTCCTGCCCGCCTTGCCGAGGGTGTATTTCGCAGTCGCCTTAGCCCTTCCCAGCGGGGAAACGTAGTAGGCTTTAATATCCATCGGCGCGATGCGTTCAGCCAGGAGCGCCGCCTCTTTGTGTCCCTTTTCGGTGAGTGAATCCCTTTCGTAATCCGGGTCGCCGTGACGAATAAGCAGCAGTTTCATATTTTACCTCTTTCCGCGGGATGCCCGCGATTTTTTCTCTTTCGATTATATCATATTCCCGTCACGGCGTCAACCGCAGACGTCACGGGAGGGAAAATCAGCTTGCCAACTGTCCAAAAAATTGTATTGACCTTTTTCAGCGTAAATGATATAATTAAGTCAAACAAAGCCTTTTGATAAAGGGGGTGTTCGCGTGAACAGGCTGAAAAATATCCTTCTCTCTGCCGCTGCGGCAGCGTTTATGCTGTCGTGCGCTTCCTGCGCTGTCCCGTTTCTTGACAGCTCCGAGCCTTCTGCCGGGACGGCTGCTTCAACCGGGACGACCGTTTCATCCGCCGTCACCGGGACCACGGCTGTTACCGCCAGCGGGACAGTTTTCTCCGAGCCGGAAGATAGCCTTGCGGAATACGAGTTCTCGATGCCGGAATATACCGATGCGGATGTGATAGAGCTCAACGGGAACCGCCCCTGCTTTTCCGGCGAGGACACTTTCTCCGGGGAGAGCACCGTTTTCAGCGAACTTGACTCCCTCGGCCGCTGCGGGACCGCCTTCTGTTTGGTGAGCAGACAGACCCTTCCCACCGAGGAGCGCGGCCCTATCGGCATGGTGAAGCCCGCAGGCTGGCATACCGTGAAATACCGCTGCGTGGACGGAAAATACCTCTACAACCGCTGTCATCTGATAGCCTACGAGCTTTGCGGTGTCAACGCCGACCAGCGCAACCTTATCACCGGCACCCGCTGGCTGAACGTAGAAGGAATGCTCCCCGCCGAGGACCGCGTCCGGCGCTTCGCCGAAGACACCGGCATCAGCGTGTTTTACCGCGTGACGCCCCGCTATGAGGGCAGCGAACTGCTTCCGAGAGGAGTCGAGATAGAAGCCCTCTCCGCCGAGGACGGCGGCAGGGGTCTGAGCCTGCACATTTTCTGCTTCAACGTCCAGCCGGGGATAGTCATCGACTATCTCACCGGCGGCAGCTATCCTCTTGACCCCGAGGATGCGAATGTTGAGGAATATCCCGACTCCGAAGGCTCCCGCAAGGACAGTTCGGAGGTCTATATCCCGCCGGAGGGCGTGACCTATATCCTCAACACCAATTCTCACCGCTTTCACCGCCCCGGCTGTCAGAGCGTGCAGGATATGAAGGCCGGGAACCGTGCCGAATTCTACGGCACCGCCGAGGAACTTATCGCCGTCGGCTACGTCCCCTGCGGCGCCTGCCGCCCGACGGAGCCCTCGTGACCGGGTTCATATGAACCTGTCTTCAAATTTCCGGAGCCTCAAAAGGTTCATCCAACTTGACGGAGTGTTCGTGCTATTGCGGAAAGTGTTCGCTTTATTGCAGTAATTGGTCCTCCTCTTTTGTTCCGGCGTTAACTGTTTGTCCAAAATTTGCCGACTGACTGCTAAAAAAAGGTAAAAAATATTGACATACACAAGAAAATATAATATAATATAGATGCGGCGTGAAAAGCTGCGATATAAAAAGGGAAGGGGAATGCGAAATGAAAAAGATCATGAACAGATCCGCTGCTTTGTTGCGCGGAGAAGCCGACCATGAACTGCTTCAGTTCTTCCTCGGGTTCATAATGCTCGGCGGCGGCATCTACTGGGCTATGAATATGTTTGAGGTAAGGTGGAGCTTCGGCTGGCGTATAGGTAACTGGGATATGACTGCGGGCGTTATGCTCGTTCCGCTGCTTATCGGTATCTTCCTGCTGTTCCTGCTGGATAAGAAGGTCATCGGCGGTGCGATAACTGCCTTAGGTATAGTCGTTATCATAATCGCTATGATAAACTCTGTCAGCTTCCACGCGAGAAGCGCTTCGCTTTGGGTGTATGTGCTGATGTTCGGTCTTATCTTCGCGGGTGCCGGACTTGTGGCTAAGGTCCTCTTCACCAAGAAGCCTCCCAAAAACGGCGGCGACGGCGGCTTATGAATTTCTTTACTGTCGGATTTCTGCTGGCCAATCTCCAGCTCGACTTGGGATTGTGGGTCGGATATGTTATAAAACTGGCAGGAGCGCTGTTTATGCTGGGCGGTATCGCGGAAATGTCCCTTGTGGATGACAGCGTAAAAAAGCTGAGGTCTTTGGACCTGCTCCTTGCAGTGCTCTGCGCGGGCTCCGCTGCGGCGGTGAGTCTGCTGTCCGCTCCCAAGCTGTCCGAAAGCAGCGACGTCCACAAGACAGTGAGCATCATCTGCGGAGTTGTGACTACGGCAGCGGCGGGGCTGTTTTACAGACGGCTTCTTACGCTGCTCAAAGAGAAGCCCGACATTGCGGACAATGTCCCAGAAACAGCAAGGCTGGCTCCCAAGTATGACAGGATGCTGTTCGTGCTGGCAGTGGTACTGATAGCCGACGGCGTCAACAGATTCACGGGGGGCACCGCAGCAGCGGACGTCACCGGCGTGATAATGTTCTTTACGAAGATCGTTTCCTATGTGTATCTGCTAATCTGCACGCTGGGATTCAACAAGCTGAGGATCACCTTCAATTCGGCGCATCCCGCAGGATGACAGCCGGACCTTGATGCGTAACTTACCGGGATCGGACCGGTGAAATAAACAATAATTTTTATTTATAGGAGGAAATCACAATGGCAATTTTTCAGAGAATCGGAGACATTCTGAAGGCTAACATCAACGACCTGCTGGATAAGTGCGAAGACCCTGAGAAGATGGTCAAGCAGATCATCATTGATATGGAGAAGGAACTGGAGAAGTGTACCAACGCTCTCGGCCAGGCTATGGGCTCTCAGAGACAGCTGGGCAAGCAGCTCGAAAAGGCTAAGGCAGAGTCCGCTTCCTGGGAGAACAAGGCAAGAGCCGCTCTCGCACAGGGCAACCAGGATCTGGCTAAGATGGCTCTCCAGAGAAAGGTCAACGCTGACAAGCAGGTAGAGCAGTACCAGCAGATGTACGATACCGCTACTGCACAGGTAAACACTATCAAGGGCCAGGTAGACGCTCTCAAGATGAAGCTCGACGAGGCAAGGAGCCGTCAGTCCATGCTCATCGCCCGCTCCAAGATGGCGGACGCTCAGAAGAGCATGGCCAAGACCCTCGGCAATATGGATTCGTCCTCCGCTTTCAACAAGCTGGATAAGATGGAAGAGAAGATCGAGGCTAAGGAAGCTCAGGCAGAGGCTTTCTCCGACCTGGCAGGCACATCCAACGAGCCCGATCCCTTCGCTCAGCTTGAGGCCGATTCCGCCGTTGACGCCGAAATGGCAAGACTTATGGCAGAGATGGGTCAGACCTCTGCGGACGGCAGCAATCAGTAATATATAAACAGACGATCACGGCAGCACCGTGGAAAACAGTATCCCGCCTTCGGGCGGCGATACCGTTTTTCCGTGTTTTCGTGACAGGATATTTTAAAACCGGGAAGGCAGAATATGATCGTATTAATGATAATCGGAGTCCTGCTGGTGGGATTGGGTGTTTATCTGACAGTGTTCCAGAGAGCCAAGAGCGCCAATGTGGCCCTTGAGATCCAGGCTCAGCCCACCAAGACCTTTGAGGAGGTCAAGGAAGCCCTCGAGGCAATGCAGGAGTATAACCCCAATTACCGCGAACTCGTTGAGGTCAAGGGCTTTGCCTCCACCAACGAGACCGTAAAGACCCCCTATACCAATAAGCAGGTGGCATTCTATACCGCCGAGACAGTCCAGGTCAGCGAGACCACCGAGGAATACAGAGATTCCGACGGCAACCGCAGGCTCAGGACCACCAAGCATGAGGACAGGATGAGCGCCGAGGAATCCAGCGCCGAACTGCTTCTCAAAGATAAGGAAGGCAACGAGATCGTCATCGAGACCAATGGCGTTGCCAACAAGCTGGACCTTATCAAGACCCATGACCGCCTGGAGACAGCCAATCCCTACGGCGGAGCTTATATGAACGATCCTTTCAGAAGGTATACGCGGTACAATGTCCCCAGCTACGGAACAGGCCACCGCATCATCGGCTATAAGCAGGTGGAGAAAACTCTCCCGCTGGGCGGAGCCCTTTATGTGCTGGGCGAGGCCTATATGCTGGCTAACAGGATCTGGATAGGACCTCCGAAGGACAAAAAGCAGCCCTTCATCGTGACCACCAAGTCGGAGGAGCAGATGCTCAAGCAGACTCAGAGTTCTCAGACCTCGTCCACCGTGGGCGGCATAATCTGTGCGCTGCTGGGACTGGCTCTGTTCATCGTCGGCATCGTCAAAAAGTAAAGAGTGGCATACAACTGCTGTGAGCCCCGCCGGGGTTTGCAGCAGTTACATTGCTTTATTGATGCATAATTGCCGGTTGAAAGCCGATAATGGAAAAAGCCCCGGATCATCGGCTGTCAACTGCTAATTATCAACCAAACCAAAGGTGACTGTAATATGATCTCAATTATTATCCCCAGCTATAACGAAGAGGGAAACGTTTCACATACGGCAGAGGTCGTTAAGAAGATCATGGAGAAGAATGACATACCCTTTGAGCTGATCTTCGTCAACGACGGCTCCTCCGACGGGACCTGGGAAAGGCTGGAGGCTATGGCTAACGCCGACGAGCGTATCGTAGCCGTGAATTTCAGCCGCAACTTCGGCAAGGAGAGCGCGATCTTCGCCGGCCTCGAGACCGCCCGCGGGGATGCCTGCGTCCTTATGGACTGCGATCTCCAGCATCCTCCCGAGACTATCGTGGAGATGTATAAGATCTGGAAAAACAACGACGTGGACGTGGTGGAAGGGCGCAAGTCCGACCGCGGCAAGGAAAACAAGGCCTACAAGGGATTTTCCCTGCTGTTCTATAAGCTGATAAAGAAAGCCTCCGGCCTGGATATGGACGCCGCCTCGGACTTCAAACTGCTGGACCGCAAAGCCGTGGACGCCCTGCTGAGGATGCCCGAAAGGCTCACCTTCTTCCGGGCTATGAGCTCCTGGGTGGGCTTCAAGACCGAGAAGGTCTTCTTCGAGGTGCAGGACCGTGAGATCGGCGAGTCCAAGTGGACCACCCGCAGTCTGATAAAGTTTGCGATAAACAACATCACATCCTTCACCTCTGCACCGATGCAGATCGTAACCGTCTGCGGTATACTGACATTTATAGTTTCGATGATACTGGGCATATCCACAATCGTCCAGAAGATCATCGGCGAGAGCGACGCCGGCTTCCCCACGGTAATAATCCTTCAATTGCTGACATCCAGCATTATAATGTTCAGCCTGGGAATAATCGGCTTCTATATCTCCAAAATATATGAAGAGATCAAAAACCGCCCGAGATATATCATTCGGGATATAGTCCGAAAAAATGACAGAGGAGAGTCCAAGTGAGTGAACCTGTAAAGACCGAAAAGGAAACGGCAATACAAACGATCAGAAGATACGCCCTGCGCTTCTGGCGCTGGAACAAGAGCATCTACCTGCTGGTTTTTCTTGTGCCCGTGCTGGTCATGTATGTGGCCTATGCGCTGTTCGGATTACACCCCTACGGCGACGGCTCGGCGCTGGTCCTTGACCTCAACGGTCAGTATGTTTATTACTACGAAGCGATGCACGACGCCGTCCGCGGGGACGGCAGTCTGATCTACGACTGGTCCAGGAACCTTTCGGGAGAGATGTTCGGCATCTTCGCCTATTACCTCGCCAGCCCCTTTATGCTGGTGATCTGCCTCTTCCCGAGGACCGCTATGTGCGGAGCTATCGAGACCATGCAGCTTTTAAAGATAGGCACCGCCGCAGTGACTTTCGTGTTCTTCCTGCGGAAGCGTTCTAAGCCTACCCGCACATCCCAGCTGATATTCGGCAGCTGCTATGCTCTGATGAGCTATATGATCGTCCAGCTGATGAACCCCATGTGGCTGGACGGCCTTATCTATCTGCCGCTGATCTGCTGGGGCGTTCACCGGCTGATCGACGAGGGAAAAATGGCTCCCTATATCGTCCCCCTGGCGCTGATGTTCATTGCCCATTTCTATATCGGCTACATGATCGGATTCTTCACCTTCATGTATTTTATCTATGTCTGCCTTTCTAAAGAGGGCAGGATCTTCCCGAAGCATTTCCTGCTTAGGGCGCTCCAGGCCGTGGCGGCTACGGCAATTGCCATAATGTGCGCGGCTATCGTGCTGATACCCGTCTATAACTCTTTGAAGCTGGGCAAGCTGGAATTCTCCCAGCCCAACTGGAACCTTGCCACCAACTTCGATTTTCTGACGCTGTTCACCAAGCTGTTCCCAATGAGCTACGACACCGTCAACGTCGAGGGCCTGCCGATGATCTACTGCGGCTGTCTGACTCTTGTTCTGGTGCCGCTGTTCTTCATGAACTCCAAGATCGGCATGAAGGAGAAGGTCAGCAAGGGCCTGCTGGCGCTGGCGCTTGTGATCTGTATGTATATCAAGCCCATAGACATCGTTCTGCACGGCTTCCAGGTGCCGAACTGGCTCAATCAGAGGTATTCCTTCTGTCTCTGCTTCGTGCTGATCCTTATGGCCTACCGAGCCTTTGAGAATCGGGACGGCTTCACGGTCAAGGAAACGGGCGGAGTCATGTTCGGGCTCTTCGTGTTCCTGATATGGTGCGAGCGGGAGCAGTACGGCCACTTCACGATCTTTGAGGGACGTACCAAAAACAACGAGACCCACGGCGTTATCCAGGGGATATGGTTCTCCTTCGCCGCAATAGCCGTCTATTTCCTGATGATCTATCTCTGGAAAAAGTACGGCTCGAAAAAGATCGTTGCGGTGGTCATCTGTGCAGTGGTGCCTCTGGAGCTTCTTGTCAACGCTATGGATACCCTCCATAAGGTTGACGTTGACGTGGCTTACAGCCGATACAGTTCCTACGAGCCGTATATGAGCGATACCCGCGAGGCCGTTCAAAGCCTCAAAGACTTCGACACAGACCCCTTCTACCGCGTGGAGTCCACCTTCCACCGGACGGTGAACGATCCAATCGGCGCCGGTTACTGCGGAGTTTCGCATTCCAGCTCCACTATGAATTCCCCCGCGCTGACCATGCTTCATCAGTTGGGCTATGCCTACGGAGGCCACTACACCAAGTATGACGGCGAAACGATACTGACGGATTCCATCTTCGGCATACGCTATATCATGGACAAGCAGGACTACGACAACTCCGACCGCTTCAAGGACAGCCGAGCCACCGTTCCCGAGGAGTACCCGCTGGCTACCCATATCTATGAGAAGGCCGCAAGGTATATGTTCTTCAAAAACCCCTATGCCCTCAGCCTCGGCACCGTGTCCTCAAAGGACATCCTCGATGTTCACCTTATCGACACCGACCCCTTCTACAATCAGAACCGCATCTACAACGCCCTGTTGGAAGAGAACGGCATGACCGAGTTCTTTACCCGTGTAAGGCCCTATATGGGCGCCGAGGAGAATCTGTCCCGGGTGGGGCTCACCGACGGCAGTACCAAGTATTATCCCAAGAATTCCAATAACCCCGAATGCCATATCGACTATCTCATCCGTATGGACAAGGATTCATATCTTTATATGTTCCTGCCCACGAATTACGAGCATTCCTGCAACGTGTGGTATCAGCCCGAGGACGAGTATGTGGAGGGCGCCAACAATATGTCCTTCGCGGGACAGTTCTTCACCGGGGACAATTACTCGATCCTCAACGTGGGCAAGTTCTACAAGGGACAGAAGATCCGCATCCGCGTGACGATCTCCAACGATCAGAACGAGGGCGTTTGGAGCGACGAGCTGTTCTACACCTTCGATATGGATGCCTTCACCCAGGCCGCCGCCAAGCTCCAGCAGAGGGGCTGGAACCTCACCAGGCATGAGGACACCTATGTGGAAGGCACCTGCACCGCCGAAGAAGGACAGTACCTCTTCACCACCATTCCCTACGAGGAAGGCTGGATAATAAACGTCAACGGCAGGGAAGTCAAGCCTGAGCTGTCCATGGAAACGCTGATGACTATTCCCCTTGACGCAGGTGAAAACACCGTAACGATGAAGTTCTCCCCCAACTATTTCAGATTGGGTATTATCATCACCATAGGCGGCGTTCTGCTGCTGGCATTGGTGATCTTCGTGGAGTACAAGAACGGCAAGCTGCTGCGCCGGCTGTTTGTCAAAGCGGAGTTCCGCGCTCCCGACGATGACGACGATGCTGATGCTCCTGACGGAGAGCCCACTCCCGAGCCGATCATCCCCGAGAGCCCGCCCGACACCGAGCCTCCGCCGAAGCCTTCTCCCGCTCCCAAGGTCAAGACCGCAAAGAAGCCTAACCAGCGTAAAAAACGGAGCAAATAAATGACCTTCAGCCCGCCCGGGCGTATTGAATGACCCGGGGCGGGCTGTTTTGTTCGGGGGATTTCCCGTTCAGATTTAACAAAATTTTTTATTATTTGCTCTTGCTTATTGCGGAAAATATGATATAATGTATTTATGGAAGTGTAATTATTCAGTTTAAAATTTTTCTTTATGAGGTGATCTTATGACAGAAATGGAACTCTATAAGCTTTGGTGCGAGAATGCGGTGGACGATCCCGACCTTCAGACCGAGCTCAAGTCTATCGAGGGCGACGAGGAGGCTATCAAGGACAGATTCTACCGCGACCTTGAATTCGGTACAGGCGGCCTGCGGGGCGTTATCGGTGCCGGTGCTTTCAGACTCAACGTATATACTATCAGACGCGCCACCCAGGGTCTTGCGGATTACGTCAACGAGACCTTCAAGGACGCTGCCGTGGCTATCAGCTACGACTCCCGCATCAAGTCGGATGTATTCGCCAAGGAGGCTGCCGCCGTACTGGCTGCCAACGGCATCAAGGCGTACATCTATACCGAGCTTATGCCTACTCCCTGCCTTTCCTGGGCGGTGAGAGAGCTGGGCTGCAAAGCGGGCATCATGGTCACCGCTTCCCACAATCCCGCCAAGTACAACGGCTATAAGGTCTACGGCGAGGACGGCTGTCAGATCACCCTCGATGCTGCCAATACCGTCATCGGAAAGATCAACGCCGTTCCTATGTTCGGCGGAGCAAAGGTAATGAGCTTCGACGAGGCTCTCGCTCAGGGTAAGATCGAATACATAAAGCAGGAAGTCATCGACAAGTACCTGGACAAAGTTGCCGAGCAGGGCATCCACACCGATCTCGTTGCCGGCAGCGGACTGAAAGTGGTTTATACTCCCCTTAACGGCACAGGCAACAAGCCCGTCAGAGCTATCCTTAAAAAAATAGGCATCAAGGAAGTCACCGTTGTTCCCGAGCAGGAGCTCCCGGACGGCAATTTCCCCACCTGCCCCTTCCCGAACCCCGAGATCAAGGAGGCACTGGCCAAGGGACTGGAGCTTTGCAAGACCGTCAAGCCCGACCTGCTCCTTGCCACCGACCCCGACTGCGACCGCGTAGGCATCGCCGTTCCCGACCCGGAGGGCAATTATGTGCTGTTCTCCGGCAATGAGGTGGGCGCAATGCTGCTGAAATACATCTGCCAGGAGAGGACCGCTCTCGGTACTATGCCGAAGGACCCCGTGGCAGTCAAGACTATCGTTACCACCGACATCTGCAAGAAGATCGCCGCAGAGTACGGTGTTGAGCTTCGTGAGGTGCTGACAGGATTCAAGTTCATCGGAGAGCAGATCGGCTTCCTGGAGAAGGACGGCGAGGATGACCGCTATGTATTCGGCTTCGAGGAGAGCTACGGCTATCTTGCCGGCTCCTATGTCCGCGACAAGGATGCCGTCGTGGCTTCAATGCTTATCTGCGAAATGGCCGCCTTCTACCGCACCAAGGGCGTATCCCTGCTCCAGGCCCGCGAGGAGATGTATAAGCAGTACGGCAACTTCGTCCACACTCAGAGCTCCTTCCAGTGCGAGGGCGCCAGCGGTATGGAGCGCATGAAGGAGATCATGTCCGGACTGAGAAACGATCCTCCCAAGGCTATCGGCGGGAAGAAGACCCTCTCCGTTGCGGATTACGCCGCCTCCGAGGAGACCGATCTTGCCTCCGGCGCAAAGACCGTTCTGACCCTTCCCAAGTCGGACGTTATCGCCTATAAGCTGGAGGACGGTGCCAGCGTTATCATCCGTCCTTCGGGTACCGAGCCTAAGATCAAGGCCTACTACACTACAATAGGCACCACCCGCGATGAGGCCAAGGCCCTTGAAGAGACCATTGCCGCCGACTTCAAGAGCATCCTCGGGTTCTGATCTGATTTCCCGAATAAAACAGGAGCTGATGCAGCACGCATCAGCTCCTTGCTTTTTGTCTCTTATTCGGTTTCGGTCGGGGAGTCCTCGTCCTCGCCGTAATCTTCTTCGAGCTTCGGTGTATCGGCGGAAAAGTCCGAGCGCAGGACCCTCACAAGGATGATGATCCCCGTAACGCACAGCAGCGCCGAGACCACGGCAGGCAAGAACCAGAAAAGCTCCGCTGCCGCTTCGTCGAAGCGTATCATGTAGGTGTCGGTTACGGTCTCTCCGACTGTCGCCGGGGCGGTGTAGAGCTTTCCCCGGGCGGAGGCGTCGGCTATGCCGGCGGCGGAGGTGATGAAAAGCACCAGCGGCAGCAGCACCGCGGAGAGGGCGAACTCAAAGCCCAAACGTCTGCGGCAGTAGCAGCAGGCGGCGACGGCCAGCATCAGAGCCGAGGCCGCGAAAAGCAGTATATGCACCGAGTAGGCGGAAAGATAAGAAGAAAAGCCACCCGAGGCGAAAAGCCCCAGCTCGCTGTCAAAGGCAGCGCTGTGGATGACCCGCGCCACGGGCTCGATCAGCACTCCCAGCGCCCCAAGGATCACAGCCCCCACCGATACTCCGATAGACGCTCCCCCTGCGCTTGCAAGACGTTTACGGTCAAGCCTTCCCTTCATTTTTCCACCCCCGTCCGAAGGAATGATCCTATAATACACAACATTGGTTTTCTGTCTCCTCTATTGCTATGATTCCCTCGCCGCCTTACGGCGGCTCAGAGAGGTACGGAAAATGCATCTCCCCCCCGGATATTTCTCAGCAATATACAACAGAATCCTGTTTTTCTATAAGTGATTATACAACATCGGCGGGAGAAAGTCAACATATTTTCATACCGCCGGAGCGCCCTTCGGGAGAGCCCCGTAATCTTAAACGTTATCGTAAAAAAATGCTTGCATAGGTTAAAAATATACTACAAAAAATCTGCCTTCCCCCCTTGTCAAGAGGGCTGTTTTATGTTAGAATAAAATTAAGCCATTATGAGCTTCCGGCGTTTCGACGCTTGATTTTTTATAGTAAAGGAGAAGATAATATGCAGTACGGTTATTTTGACCTCGAGCACAAAGAGTATGTCATCACCCGTCCCGATACGCCTGCGGCCTGGGCCAACTACCTCGGTTCCCCCGAGTACGGCGCTATCGTATCCAACAATGCGGGAGGCTACAGCTTCGTAAAGAGCGGCGCCAACGGAAGGATCGCCCGCTACCGCTTCAACAGCAATATGGCCCTCCCCGGCAGATACATCTACATCCGCGATAATGACGCCAATGACTATTGGTCCGCATCCTGGCAGCCCGTCGGCAAGCCCCTGGATCAGTACAAGAGCGAGTGTCACCACGGCACGGCCTACACCACATTAAAGGCCTGTTACAGCAAGATCCACAGTGAGGTAACTTACTATGTTCCGCTGAACAAGACTTATGAAGTGTGGAGAGCAAAGGTCAAGAACAACGCCGACAGATCCCGCAGCCTTTCGCTGTTCGGATTCATCGAGTTCACCAACGAGAACAACTACGAGCAGGATCAGGTAAACCTTCAGTACACCCTGTTCATCACCCGCACCAGCTTCGAGAACGGCAATATGATCGTTCAGCATATCAACGAGAACAGCGGCAAGGACGCTAACGGCTCCAACCACCGCGAGAGATTCTTCGGTATGGTGGGCGCTCCCGTTTCCGCCTATAACGGCAGCCTGGACAGCTTCATCGGCTCATACAGGACCTATTCAAACCCCGTTGCCGTTGAGCGCGGATTCTGCGATAACAAGTGCAACTACAACTCCAACGCCTGCGGTGCTCTCCAGAGCGAGATCATGCTGGCTCCCGGCGAGGAAATCGAGGTCGTTTACATCCTCGGACAGAAGGACCCCATTACCGCCAAGGCTATCATGGACGAGTATGCCAAGCCCGGCAAAGTTGACGCCGAACTGAAAGAGCTTGTTGACTACTGGCACGGCCAGCTGAACAACTTCCAGGTGCAGACTCCTTCTCCCGAGTTCAACAATATGGTGAACGTTTGGAACGCATATCAGTGCTTCATCACCTTTATCTGGTCCAGAGCCGCTTCCTTCATTTACTGCGGTCTCAGAAACGGCTACGGCTACCGCGACACCGTACAGGATATCCAGGGTATCATCCATATCAATCCCGAGCTTGCCGCCGAGAAGATCAGATTTATGATCTCCGCTCAGGTGGATAACGGCGGCGGTCTGCCGCTGGTCAAGTTCGACCATAAGGCCGGTCATGAGACCTGCCCCGACGAGAACGACGAGAACAGCGTTTACGCCAAGGAAACAGGACATCCCTGCTACCGTGCCGATGACGCTCTCTGGCTCTTCCCGACAGTATATAAGTACATCGCCGAAAGCGGCAACAAGGCATTCCTGGACGAGGTCATCGTTTATGCCAACGGCGGTGAGGACACCGTTTACGAGCATCTGAAGAAGGCTATCGACTTCTCCATGAACCGCCTGGGCGCACATTCCATGCCCGCCGGCCTCTATGCCGACTGGAACGACTGCCTCCGTCTCGGAAAGAAGGGCGAAAGCTCCTTCGTGGCATTCCAGCTCTACTACGGTATGAGCGTTATCAAGGCTTATGCCGAGGAGCGCGGAGATAAGGATTATGTAGCCTACATCGACAAGGTACAACCCGAGCTTGGCAAGAGCCTGGCCGCCTGCTGGGACGAGGACCGCTTCATCCGCGGCTACCGCGAGAACGGCGAGATCGTCGGCGCCAAGAAGGATCCCGAGGCAAGTATGTGGCTCAATCCTCAGAGCTGGTCCGTCATCTCCGGCTTCGCTTCCAAGGAGCAGGCGGAGACCGCTATGCAGTCGGTACACGACATCCTCAATACTCCTTACGGCGTAAAGCTGATGGATCCTCCTTATGTGGATCACTATTTCGACGGTGCGCTGATGCACATCTTCAATCCCGACACCAAGGAGAACGGCGGTATCTTCTCGCAGACCCAAGGCTGGGCTATCCTGGCGGAGTCGCTCCTCGGTCACGGCAACAGAGCCTTTGAGTACTTCCTCGAAAGCTCGCCTGCATCCATGAACGCCAAGGCCGAGCAGAGAGTGCTTGAGCCGTACGTTCACGGTCAGTTCACCGAGAGCACCCGTTCTCCTTACGCAGGCCGCAGCCACGTTCACTGGCTGACCGGCACCGGCTCCACCGTAATGGTAGGCTGCGTTGAGGGTATCTGCGGAATGCGTCCGACAGCCGACGGCCTTGTTATCAGCCCGTCTATCCCCGCCGAGTGGGACGGCTTCAAGATCGAGAAGAACTTCCGCGGCTGCCACCTGTCCATTGACATTCAGAACCCCGACCACGTCGAGAGCGGCGTCAAGAGCATGACCGTCAACGGCGAGGCCGTAGAGGGCAATTTCCTCTGCCAGTGCAAGCTCACCGCAGAGACCAAGGTCACTGTTGTAATGGGCTAAATATTTTGTTTACTGTCCTGTACTTCGGTACCGGAACAATATTAGGCTAAAGCGAGCGCCTGTCCAGTTTTTTGGACAGGCACTTTGCTGTGTGTGATCTTGTTGAGGTCAGATGCCGAGGAGCTGTTTTTTCTTGGCGGCAAATTCTTCTTCGGTGATAAGGCCGTCGTCGAGCATTTCTTTGTATTTTTTGAGTTCGTCCTGAACATTGTCGGCATTGAGCGTTGCCTTGGCTGGCTGAGTTTCTGGCGTGGTATTAGGTTTTCCGCATTTTTCGCAGAATGCCGCATTCTTTTGGTTGCGCATTCCGCAGGAGCAGCTCCAAGTAACTTCGCTTATCTCTTTTCCGCATCGGTGGCAGGAGGTCTCGTAGTCTTTGTTCATAGCACCGCAGGTGCAGCGCCAGTCATTTGTCGGTGCCTGATACTGCGGCTGTTGAGGCTGACTCTGATATCTCGAATTATAGTATATTTCACGCATCATTCGTTCCTGTTCTTCTTTTTTTATGTCAGGTTTTGCATAAGCAATTATAAAACCGATAAATCCGAGAAAAAATCCAAGTAAAAAATATGCCCCGACGGAGTCATAGCCTTTGTCGATTACATTTTGTCTTGTACAGGCACCCCAAACTATGCCCCATAACAAAGCCATTATAATCCATACTGCTTCCATACAAACACCCTCCTTTTTTTCATTATTATACCACGCATAAAACGCAGATTATAAAAATGGATTCCGTACAATATCATTCAAACGAATGTTTATACAATAATTATATCATTCAAACAAATGAAAATCAATATCATCCGTATGAATGCATGATAAAATCTACATAATAAACAAAACGGAGGGCAGTTTATTATGTACTATTATCAGCGGATCAGAGATATGCGGGAGGACAGCGACTTGACACAAAAACAGCTTGGGGAGCTGCTCGGCATAACCACACAGCAATACCAGCTCTACGAATCCGGCAAGCGGGAGATGCCGATGCATCTGTTTGTGGTGCTGGCCCGGTATTACAACGTCTCCCTCGATTACCTCGCCGGCCTGCGCACCGATAAAAAAGCTGTTGAATAATTTCCCGCGGTGTGGTATAATAATAAAAAACGGGAAGTGATACTTTGAGACCTTACATTTTTATCGCCGCCGCGCTGATGCTTGCGGGCTGCGGCTCCGGCGGGGAGCCGTCTTCGGACGGGGCTTCATCAGCCGCCGTTTCTTCCGCAGAAGCATCTTCCTACGAAGTCGTTTCTTCCGCGGGAGAGCTTTCCTCCGTCGCCGAGACCGCCGGCTACCGGCAGATCACCCAGGAGGAGGCCGCCGAAATGATGACCCGTGACGACGGGCATATCATCGTGGACGTCCGCCGTCAGGACGAGTTCGACGGGGGACACATCCCCGGGGCCGTGCTGATACCCAACGAGAGCATCACCGATACCCCGCCCGAAAAGCTCCCCGACAAGCAGCAGATCATCCTCGTCTACTGCCGCAGCGGACGCCGCAGCAAGGAGGCCGCCCAAAAGCTGGCGGATATGGGCTACACCAACGTTTATGAATTCGGCGGCATCATCACCTGGAAGGGCGAGACCGTCACGGAATGAAAAAAGCATCTGTCCGAAAATACGTACAGATGCTTTTTCTTCAGCTTCTTCGTGTGTTGCCGCAGTAGAGGCATATCCGCGTGTCGGGCGGATTGGCCGCACCGCAGGAGCAGTACCAGTCCTGGCTGCCCGGCTGCGGGCCGAAGGGCCGGCCGTAGTAAGGCTGTCCCCCGTAGGGCTGTCCCCCGTAAGGCTGGCCGTTGTAATATGGTCCCCCCGGACCGCCGTACATATTGTTTGGCGGGTAGTAAACAGGCTTGCAAAGGCAGACGATCAGCCCGATAAATCCCAGGAAGAAGCCCCATATAAAGCCGTAGTTCATATTGTCCGGGTAGCCCTTTCCCCGCACGATGGCGCGGCAGGCAAAGCCCATAGCGATCGCCGTGATCACTCCGATGATGCCGACTACGAGGAAGAATGTCATCAAATGATCAACAAAATTCTCCGAAAGCGTCCCGAATACTTTCATTGACAGCTCCGCCTTTCCCGTTTTTTTCAATCACGTCTTTACATTATTCTACCATATCCGACGAAAGATTTCAAGAGTATCTGCAATAATTCCGAAAAAACAAGACCTGTCCAAAAAATCGGACAGGTCTAATTTTCGCTGTTTTGTCAGAACTGCTGCCCGCCGTCGTTTCCGCGGGTGTTTCCGCAGATCTGGCAGACCTTCGCCTCGGGAGGATTGGCAGCACCGCAGCTGCAATACCATTCATTCCCGCCCTGGGCATTGTAGGGTTGACCGTAAGGCGGCTGACCTTGATAGGGCTGTCCCTGGTAGGGCTGACCGTTCATCGGCTGTCCCTGATAGGGCTGACCGTTCATCGGCTGACCCTGGTAAGGCTGACCGTAAGGCGGCTGACCCTGGTAAGGCTGGCCGTAAGGTGCCTGTCCGTTCATGGGCTGACCGTTGTAGTAAAACTGGTTGTTCTGATTGTAATTCGGCTTTACCGCGCATACGATAAGACCGATAAGACCCAGCCAGAATCCCCAGGCAAACCCGTGATTCAACTCATCGGGATAGCCCTTGCCTCTAACGATCGTGCGGCAGACAAAGCCCATTACAAAGGCCACGACGATACCCACAACGGCTGCGATGATAAGTATGGTAGTAAATTCCTTTTCAGTATATAATCCTAATCCCCACATAATGATCTCTCCTTCGGAAAACTATTTGCGGCTTGTTATTGCCGTACATCAAAATAATAACACTTTTTCCGTCTTTTTTCAAGTGTTATCTAATAGATTTACCGTATTATATAAAAATAGCACAAAACATCCCTGCTCTGTTTGTTCAAAAAATCAGTTTTCTGTCCGCGGACTGCTTGAAATATTCTTTTCGAT
This sequence comes from Ruminococcaceae bacterium FB2012, assembly GCA_900104495.1. Taxonomy (GTDB): domain Bacteria; phylum Bacillota; class Clostridia; order Oscillospirales; family Ruminococcaceae; genus FB2012. Next base: position 25,691 of record FMXS01000009.1, read on the forward strand.
GTGATATAGTAGATATGATATTATCCTTTACGGCTGGTGATATGATGCTTTCGGCTTTTATGGCAATGATCGACGACAAATCTCTCTGTGCCGATTTTGAGCGCTTTTACTACGATAACCGCAGCCTTGCAATGCGTACAGCTATGTCAGTGCTGCATACCAACGCCCTCGCTGAGGAGGCTGTCAGCGAGAGCTTTATGAAGCTGGCGAAATGTTTTCAAAAAGTTCACAATTTGGGACCTCACGATCTGGTGTCTTATTTTGTTATTACTGTCAGGAACACCTCTCTGAATATGCTGAAAAAGGAGTACGGCGGCGAGCTGGAGTACGACGACTCAATGGACCACACCGAGCTTCCCGACGCAGACGAGCAGCTTCTGAAGGAGTGCATAGCGCTGCTGCCGGAGCGGGACCGCGAGCTGCTCTTCATGCGCTATACTCTCTGTCTCGGCAGCCGTGAGATAGGGGCGGCTTTAGGCATATCGGACGAGGCGGCAAGGAAGCGGGTGCAGTATGTGCGGCACAAGCTAAGGACGCTTATGGAGGAGAAAGCCAATGAATGACGAAAGACTCGGCGCAGCAGTAAGAACGGTCTGCGAACCCGACCTGGACAGGCTCTGCTCATATGACGACGGTGAGGACTTTGAATTCTCCGAGGAATTTGAAACCAGGATGCGGAGCATCTTCAAGCCCGAAAAGCGTATCAATATCCGACGCAGGCTGAAAACGGCCCTGCTTATCGCGGCGATATTTGCGGCGGGCTTCTGCATAGGTATGTCCAACAAGATGCTGTGGAACTACAAAACAAAAGAAGCCGAAGGCGGCAGGATGGTGACCTTCAATATCGGCTCGGTGAACGACCGCAAAAAGCGGATGGACGAGATCTACACTTTGGGAGGCATCCCGGAGGAGTATAAAAGGGTGATCTATGACAACACCTCCTATTCCTCGGTGCAGATCTGGACCGAAAAGCCCGACGGCGGGAAAGCCGTCTTTTTCGGGCAGTGCGTCCCCGCCGCATATAAGGACGCCTTCTACCCCGACGAAACGGAAATATCCCTTGAGGAGGAGAACGGCGTCCAGTATATGTTCGGTGAATCCAAAAGCTCGGGATTCAATACTCTCGTATGGTATCAGCACGGATATGTGTTCTATCTGTCCGGCGAAATATCCAAAGACGAAGCCTTTGAGTTATGCAAAACGCTGAAAATCGAAATAAGCTGACCGATCATCTTCACGAAAAGCGGGAGGCTGCTGTTATTATAGGTGCAGGGAAAAACTGCACCTATTTTGTTTAAACAAAGGAGATCACAAATTATCAGCGAGGAAAGGCTCGGTGATCGGGCTTGCATATTGCACAAATACAAAGACTGTATTCGTGCAAAACGCCGATTTTCTGATTTTTATATCACAATACTCTCTTTTTGATTGTTAGTGCTTACAGAAGTCACATTCCCGGAGGGGACTGCCCTCTAAAACCAAGGAGGAATACTATGAAAAAGATCACAGCAATACTGGTGGCGGTGCTTATGCTCACCGCCTGCGGGGATGCTCCGGATAATCTGAAAAGCAGCGGGGACCGGGCTGATGTCCTGCGTATTCAGGAGGACTGTATCATAAATGAGCCGAAGGCGGAGGGCTACTATACCCTTGAACTCAAAGCCTGTGCGCCTTCGGACAAGGCCGCCGTGGATGTGTTCTACGAATATTACGACATGTATTTTTCCGATGTGTTCACCCCGGAGGAAAAGGGGTATCAATGCCGTTTCGTCAGTGATGAGCTGCCCGCTTCCGAGGCTGAATATCCCGATTGCTTACCGAAGATCAGCGATCATTACAGTGAACTCAAAGCAGGGAGTCTGAAAGCCACCTCTTTTATGCTTGACACCCCGAAAGGTGAGCTTGACTACCGTTCGCCGGGTTTCCTGCATATCCTCAACAGGGGACTGACCTACAAGCTGGAAAAGCAGGATAAATATATCGGTATGTATTTCCCCGACAATCTCCATCCCAGGACCGCAGAATACCTTGACCCGCAATCTGAGGAAAAGTGCATCCTCCCGGACGGAGAGATAAGCATAGGCGATGCAGTGTCATCAGCGGAAAAGCTCATCGCGGAAACCTGCGTGTCGAAGGCAAAGGTCTTTGAGCCCTCGGTGGCTCAGGTGTCTGTGACCGATCTCGGCGGGCAGAACGGTCTTGCGATGCAGTTCGGAAAAAAGTATAAGGGTATCCCCTTCGACTGCGCAGAAACGGACAGCTCAGGCGTTTTTTCGGGCGATGCATATTCCAACGGCAAAAGCTACAATAATATGCCTGCCTATGCTTTCCTGTGGGACAGCAAGACCCTTGACATTATGATAGGCTACGGTGACAGCTTCAGCTGCACTGAAAAGGAGAAGCACGAAAGCATCCTTTCTCTTGACGAAGCCAAAAAGACTGTCTGCAAAAAGTTTTCGGATTACAACGGGCTTACCGCCTACAAGATCGAGCTTGTTTACATTTCCGAAGAAAGGTCGGCCGACCCTGTGGAATACTTCGTTCAGCCGGCCTGGAAGTTCAGCATCAACGATTCCCACGGTCAGAGGCTTTGGGTCTACGTCAACGCAGTGACAGAGGAATGCTTTTATCAATCGGCAGGTCATAAACAGAAGCTGCTTATAAGTGAGGAATAAAAAACAGATATAATACGAGGGCAGGTCTGACTTCCGGCACACTGCACAGCTCCGCCGCTTCTTTTTGTGCAGACATACGGGATTTCCAAAAGCGTTGACCGTTTTCTCTTTCGGTGTACTATATTTAACGATATAGAGAAGAAGGTAATTGGTGAAAATAGATTGATCGTTGAGAATTTATGGTTTCTTAATCATCCTGAAAACTCATATAAGGCAGTCAACGCCGAACAGTTGGAGAAGATCATTTCGTTCAAGGGTGCCTGCGATCTGCTTGAAGAAAACCTCGGGGATGCTGCACACTATAACTTTGAAAAGGTGGTACTGATGTACGAACCGCGGGCTGACTGCTCTGCGGGTGTGGATTTTCCAAATATAAAATGCAGGCCGAAATGGTATTTCATGACTTTTTCAGAGGACTTTTTTTCAAACTGTATGAACTGCTTTACGGTCGATTGTATGACGGGTACGATCGAAGCTGCTTTCTGATCTGTCATTTACTTAGCATACTGCACAAATCGGCGTCTCTTGCATAGTGCAAAACGCCGATTTTCTGATTTTTATATCACGATTTTCTCTTTTTGATAGTTATTGCTTACAGAAGTCATATTCCCGAAGGGGACTGCCCTCAAAACACAGGGAGGAATACTATGAAAAAGTTAATAGCAATACTGGCGGCGGCACTTATGCTCACCGCCTGCGCCGGGAGCGGGGAGCAAGCCAACGATCAGCAGGCGGACGGCTTTCGGAAGACCGCAGTTTCAGAGGCTTACGCGGACTGCTCCGCGGTGCTTGAAAAAAGCTATGATAAATTCACTCTTCCCAAGGAGATCAGCGTCCCCGAGGTGACGGAGGTCTTTCAGCTTGAATGCAATAACCCCAAGGGCGCTCTCTCCGAAGATGCGGTGAAGGAGATTTACCGGAATTTCTACGGTGCGTCCTTCGTTGAAAAGAACATCTCCCGCGACGAACACGGAGGCATCATCTATACCTCGGGCAACAGCCGTTCAGCCTATTGGGGCAGGGATATTTCCCTTGTGGCGGAGTATCCCGCCGTTCCGGAGAGCTCTGCTCCCGCAAGGTACAGCTGTTTCTCCGACAGGGACAGGATGCTTTCCTTCGGTGGCAGGAGCATCACCGTGTCCGAAGCCGCTTCCGAAATATCCGCAGGACTTTCAAAAATGCTGTCGCCCCTTTACCCGGACTTGAATATCGGCATCGAAGAACTGGAGCAGCTCGACGAAAATAACATCCGTTTTGCGGGGAGCCTGTCTTTGGACGGTGTGCCTTTCCAGTATCTTTCTTCGGCATTTATGAAGATAGATAACGACGGCAATATGGACTACTGGATGTTCACATCTCTGAACGGAGTTTACAGCCGTGAGGGCTTCACTTTGGTGAATGCGGACGCTCCCCCCGCCCTCCGGGAGCGTAAAAAGCAGGAGAGCATCATTTCGCTCAAAGAAGCCGTCCGTATCCTCGACAGCGAACTTGCGGAATATTTAAAGTACGAATTTTTGGACATAAAGCTGATGTACTGCTGCCTTACGCATCAGCAGCAGATAGACCGAAGCGACCCCAAAACTGCGGAGCAGGCCGACAGGCTTGCCGAGGAAGAGAGCCTCAGACCCCGGAGCTTCGAGCCCATGTGGTGCTTTGAGATAAAGCCCTCCGGTGAGGACACTGCAAAGAGATACGTTAAAGTAAACGCCGTAACAGGCGATGTTTTTATGGATATAGATGTGAGATGATGAAAATGAAAAAAGCAGCGGTATTGATCCTTGCGGTGCTTATGACATCTTGCGCGGATGTTACGGTCTCCGAAAGCAGCGGAGAGAAGCCCGTCACAACGGAGCAGAGCAGCACAGCCTCCGAGGCTTCTGTCCCGAACGAGGTCTTTGATGCCGTCATCAACGGCTACTCGGAAGGCATTCTTACCTTCACTTCCGACAGAGAATACAGCCTGCCCATGGATGCCCGATGCTTTGAAAACGACAGCTATACTGCTGGGCTGAACCTGCTTTCGGCGCTTATCATAGACAACCCCTTTTCGGAGAAGGTCCTCGGAAGGGTACAGCTTAGCTTCGACGGCACGAAGGTGATAAGCTGTGATGTCATTTCTCCCAACGGAGAATTCTTCAACAATACCATGTTCTATACCGGGACCGAGCCGCTCCCTCCCGAAAAGACAGAAGCCAGAATGCGCCGCCTCGGCGGTTCCGCCTGCGAGCTTTACAACGACTACGGAAAGCTCACAGCCGACCTCAACGACCTTGACAGCTATTGCAAGTACGACTTCCCCGAAGCGCTGGACAGGGTAATGTTCGACGGTTACAGATTCAAAAGCGGGAAGTTCATCCTTCGGCGCATTTCCGTTTTCAGCGAAGTGACCGATGAAGGCGGTCTGAGCTACCGGGTCCCGGACTGCCGTGACAAATACAGCTTCTTCGGAAAGATCAGATCTGTCAAAGACGGCCGGGCCGAAGTCCTGCTGACGGACGGCAAGACCCTTTGCAGCGTGCCGACATATTACACAGACGGAAAGCTTAAAGAGGGTACGGAGATAATGCTGACTCTGAACGCCGGGCCCTCGCTTTACGGCAGCGGAGAGAAATACAAGGCCGATCATGCCGTCTTCATCACGGACCTTGAAGCCCACGGCATCCGCCCCGAGAATTTCGATTCATACGCCTATGCCCGTTCAAGCGAAACGGATGTTACTAAATACGATATAGTTTCAGCTTCGGAACTGAAAGAAGGAGAATGACTATGAAAAAGTTTACAGCAATACTGTCTGCGGTGCTTATGCTCACCGCCTGCGCGGAAACGCCGAAAGATCTCAAAAGTTCCGGACAGGAGAAAGAAAGCTCCCCGAGGACCGAAAGCACCTCTGCTGCCGAAAGTATTACACCGTCGGAGGACGTACCCGAGAACATTTCTCCGGCGCAGCTCAAAGCCGCGGACAATGAAGCCGCCGCAAGGATAAAGTCCCGCAGCTACGACAACATCAAATTCGCGGAAACATTTACAGTCAATGCCGCTGAGGCCCCCGAATTGGGGGTATACGAAGCGGAAAAGAAGCCCGTCTTCGAGCAGGATGCGGAAAAGATCATCGCCGCATATTTCGGCGACGGCTTCGACAGGTCAAAGATCCAAAAAAACGGCGATCCCAACAACCCCGAGATCGCCGCTTATGAGCAGAACGGCCTCCGCATTATGATAACGCCCACGTCCTTCTGCATTCAGAACACCGCAATGCAGAAGCACCGGACCTTTTCCAGCGGCGATGAGCTTGTTCAGCAGTATGAAGTCACGCCGGCTTTCTCGGACGAAAAGCTGACCTTCGGAAACGCCGAAGCCGAAGTGGGAAAGCTTGCGGATATGAATAAGAGCTTTTTTGACAAGCTGGCCGCCTGCGGATACGATTACCGACCCTTTACGGTCACGGCGCTGAACAGTCCGAGCGGGGACAGTCCGGAGCCCACCGTCGTGATGCTCTACAACGAGTATTTCAAGGGCATTCCCGTGTTCAATATGTGCTACACTCCCGACAGCGGCGAAACTCCGGATTTCAATTACAGTCTGATCAGCTGTAACGATGTGGTTTTTGCGGGCAGGGACAGCATTGATTCCATCCTTGTCAACGTCCCCTACGGTGAAGTCAGACAGACCTCAAAGCCGGACAGCATCCTGTCCCCCGATAAGGCGGTGGAGCTTGTGAGCAAAGCGCTGGCGGAGTATCTTGACCTTACGGCTCTGCGCCTTGACCTTGTCTATGTGCCGATCCTCCCCGACGGCGCCGCAGAGGACAATTCAAAAGCCGCGCTGACGCCCTACTGGCTGCTTTCCTTCGGTCTGAAGCCCTTCTGTGAGCAATACGCTCTCGTCAACGCGCAGACCGGGCAGGTGACCTATTTTGAACCGAAAGGAGTATGACAGGTGAATTTGATAAAAAAGATGATACCGGCTTCGCAGGTGCCGCACTGATGACTCAATCTGCCGGGAGACCTATTTTGAACCAAAGCAAAAGAAAGGAATGATGACCGTGAAAAAGTTAACAGCAATACTGGCGGCGGCGGTGCTTATGCTCACCGCCTGCGCGGAGGACTCGGAAAACTACAAGGACGATTCTCTTGTAGTCGAGAAGAAGGAGATCTCAAAAATCTACGAGGGCTATGAAGACCTGCAGGGAAAGGATTTCGAGCTGTTTAAAATGCCCGACAATATCGAACCGCAGAGCTTTGAAAAAGTATATAAATTCAAAGCATCTGTAAAATACGGTTCAAAAGATAATCTTGAGCAGGCCAAAAAGATCTGCAAAGCCTTTTTTGGTGACCAATACGAAGAAAACAGCTTTACTGTAGATAACAAGGTGTTTGAAAACATACACTATAGGGACTCAAAAGGAAATATCTGTGACTATTATGACGGCTTTACAGGTATGAGCTTTGTGGACAGAGTCAATCTTCAGGAGGCGAGTTTTGAAGGGATCTACAAAGTGAGCACAGACGGAGAGAAGGTCATTGATTTCGGCAGCGAAAAAAGCACGGTCGCGGAAGTGGCCGACAGTGCAAGAAGGTTTTTCAACGAGAACATTTCTGCCTATTCCGATTATCACGCCGAACCGCAGGATATCTATCTGTACAGCTACGGAAGGAGAAAGATCGCAGAGATAATATACCGTGTCGAGTACGAAGGCGTTCCCTTTGAGGAATACGTCTCTCCAACAGGGAAAAGCATTGATCTTGGAAACGGAATGACATCGCTGACCTTTTACAGCTTTGTACAGCCTGAATTGGATGTGTTCGGAAAAGATGATTTTTCAATTTTTCATTCCGATCCCCCGTATGTAATAAAGAGTAAAGAAGAAGTTAAAGATCTGATATCTCTGAAAGATGCCTGCGAGATACTTAAAAACGGTCTTGCGGAGTATTCTCAGTATGCTTTTGACGATGTGAAGCTGATGTATGTGAATCTCTTTACAAGTGAAAATCCTGAGAATATGATGAAGCTCACTGATGAAGAGCAAAGAGAATTCTTCGAGAAAACAGCAGCAGTCGAGCGTGAATTCACCCCTACATGGGCATTTATTATGAATAATAACGGCAGCGGTTTTGAACGGAAGCTTATTAAGGTCAATGCGATCACGGGTGAGATAACAATGGATGTTTAAAGCTGATAATAAAGCGGTGATAATATGAAATTCTTCCAAACCCTCAAACAAGACCTCAACAAAACAATAATCAACCTCGGATTCGCGGGAGCCGTGCTGATGACCTGCATCCTCTGCTTTACGGCCTCTGCCTACCGGGACAACTCCAACGACAAGAGCTATTCGATCTTTGAGGCGTTCTTTTCTTTTGACCGAAAGTTCATCGCCTCCCATGACGATTTTGCGTCGATACGGCTGTTCGCAAACGGCCTCGGCGGGTATGTAGCAATGTTCATTCCCATAATCGTGGCGTTCCCGTTTATGGTCTCATTCTGTGCCGAGCGCAACAACGGGCTGATGCGCTTCACTATCTCACGCTCCGGAAAGCTAAGATATTATCTGTCCAAATTTTCGGCCTCGTTTCTTTCGGGCGGGCTTGCCGTGATGATCGGCCTTGCTCTTTTCGGCGTGGTAGTCTGGATAGCCTTTCCCTCGCTGGACAGCTACAACCTCGACCCCGAGCAGCTTGAATGGATAATACCAAACGGCGCTTTTGCGGCAATAGCAAAGAACCTGCTCGCGGCATTCATATACGGCGCATTTTCAACGCTTCCCGCATTCTTCCTTTCGTCGTTCTGCAAGAATCCGTACATCATCACCTGCCTGCCGTTCATGCTGATCTACATATGGAATACGACTATGAATAAGATCATCTCCAAAGCCTTTGAGACCGGAGATTTTGAGGTCTATGAAAGGATATCGCCCTTCATGCCCGACTCACCTCGGCAGCTGGCATATATCAAATTTTCAGAGATGACGGCGGGACAAACAAAAATGCTTATTTTCAACGGAGCGTATCTGATAGTGCTGCTGATCGGGTTCATCTTGATAATGAACCTTAGAACCGATAAGGGCAATTAGGGGGTGCCGATATGAAAAAATTAAACTTCAAGCAAGCCTTTTCCTGCGCCCGAACGGAGTATATAAAATGGGTCTGCGACGCACGAATGATAATCCTCGGAGTGCTTGTGATATTCATTTACACCTTCGCTATCGAGCCCCTTTTGAAGAATGCAGAAGAAATGGGCGAGCCGCTGAACATCCTTGAACCGTTCATCGCAATAGCAAACAGCGGCGCGATACTGCTTATTATTCCGCTGGTTTTCCTCACGCTGATAGCCGACTTCCCGAAGATCGACACCAACACGGTTTTCTACATCATCCGCGTCGGGCGGGTGAATTGGCTCCTCGGTCAGATCATTAAACTTGTGATGATGGCGCTCTCCTATCTCGCTTTTATATTCGCGGGGGCGGTCATTCCAATGCTCGAGCGTGGCTTTTGGTACAACGGCTGGAGCAACGTAGCCACGCAGTTTGCGGTACGTTTCCCGGAGAAGTCCGGCAACTTCGGCGTGCAGCTGCTGCCGGAAAATCTCTATAATCAGCTGTCGGTTTTCAAAGCAGCGATACAAAGCTATCTGCTTGTGTTCGCATATCTTATGATCATCGGGCTTTTGCTGCTTGCATTCTCGCTCGTGAAGAAAAAGACTATGGGTTTCGTCCTCTGCGGTGCAGTGATCTCCCTCGGAACGGCGTTCTGCTCGATCAAGACCGTGCTGATGTGGAGTATGCCTATGGCGAACAGCATCATCTGGCTGCACTTCACGAAATACTTCCGGCAGCCGGTTGTGTCGCTGACATTCTCGATAATTTATCTCTGCACGTTCATCGCCGCGCTGATAGTTTTCTGCGTGGCGGCTATAAAAAAATTCAACTATGACAATGTGGCGGAGATAGCGACGTGAAAGGAAATAGAAAAATGAAAATCAGAAAAGTGATAGCTTTGTTCTGTGCGGCAATAATGCTCACCGCCTGCGCGGAAAACGATGCTGACCAACAGCAGACAGACTCGGCGGAAGCAAAGCCTGTCTCAGAACTGTATGAGGGATATGAGGAGCTGCAAGGAAATGACTATGAGGTATTTACAATGCCGGAAAAGATATTACCGCAGGGCATTGATAAGCTCTATACCTTTACGAGAAACAAGCGGTTTACAGTTGAGCAGGAACAGAACGGAAAACGTGTGTTCAAGGCTTTCTGGGGCAAGGAGTTTGACGAGAGCAAGTGCGCGTATTCCGCGTATGATACCTATTATACCTACAACGAGGACGGCGAAGAAACCGGCAGCTTTGATAACGGAAGTTTTATTTTGCAGAAAGCCGGCTCCGGAAGAATAAAAGACGACAAGGCGATCACATATTACAGCGTCGAGCAGGAACCGGATGCAGTAATCCAGCTTGCAGGCGGGAGTGTGAAAACATCTGAGCTTGCCGAGAAAACAAAGCAATTCATCGCTGACTGCGGAGCGGATGTTCTTTACGGGGATTTTTCTGTTGAGCCGATGTGGGTAACTGTGTTTGATACAGACAAAGGAATAAATGCAAGCGTGATCTGCGCTCTGTATTACTGCGGAGTACCCACAGATACATTTACAAATTATTATAAAACCGGACAGAAGGACGGTCAGATGACGGACACTTACTATATCGCTCCGATGCTGACCTTGCAATTTGCAGGTCCTGATGATCTCAGAACGGCGCGTTTTTCAAGCGGTATCCGGATATACGACAAAAAAGAACTCACCTCGGCTATCACGCTGAAAGGAGCAGTATCACTGCTGGAGAAAGAGCTTGCGGAATATTCGGATTATGATTTCTTGTCAGTCAGGCTGTGCTATTGCTGTCTCTTAACAAGGCCGAACGGCGAAGAGTACGCAGATGATGAGAGCAAAATGAAAGAGCTTAAGGAGTCACTTTTGGATATCCACGATGAATTTGTTCCGACATGGTGCTTTTATTATCTGACATTAGCAGGACAAATGGAACTGATAAAGGTCAATGCCATCACCGGCGAGATAACGATAGACAAGGAGCAGACATCATGAACATCATCGAAGTAAAAAACGTAGATCTCACCCTCGGCAAAACTGACATTCTGAAAAAGATAAACGTCACCTTTGAAGAGGGCAAGATACACGGCCTTATCGGCCGAAACGGCTCGGGAAAGACTATGCTTATGAAGTGTATCTGCGGGTTCATCAAGCCCACTTACGGGGAGGTCGTGGTAGACGGCAATCGTGTCGGCAAGGATGTTGACTTCCCGAAAGATATGGGCATAATCATCGAAACGCCGGGGTTTATCCCGTATTATTCGGGCTACAAGAATCTCAAGCTGCTGGCGGGGCTCAATCATAAGATAGGCAAGGCAGAAGTCCGCAATTCGATGAAGCAAGTCGGTCTTGATCCCGACCTGCGACGGCACGTCCGCAAGTACAGCCTCGGTATGCGTCAGCGGCTCGGACTTGCGCAGGCGATAATGGAAAACCCGAAGATACTTATCCTCGACGAGCCCTTCAACGGTCTCGACAAGGACGGCGTCAAAGAAATGCGGGAGTACCTTCTCGGCTACAGGGAACAGGGCAAGACCATTCTGATATGCTCACACTCTGCGGAGGATATCTCGGTGCTTTGCGAGACGGTGCATGAAATGGATAAGGGAGTCATTGAGAAGATACAGTAAAATCGCGGAATATAACAAACAGCATAGAAGGAAAATATCAGAGGCTGCGATGAAGGCAGCCTCTGACGGGCCGCACGTTTTGTGCGGCTTTTTCCGTATTTTGTCGCATCTAAGGTATTGCACTTGAAGAAACAATGTGTTATAATATGTATTGTTAAATTTCAAAAGTAAATATCCGTATCTTGTCAAGAGGGATAAAGATGATCTCTGTCTATTTTGAGAATAATTTCATGACGCTGCTGATCCTTTCGGCAGTGGTCATGCTGATGTTTGCCAATAAGAAAAACCGTATAGCCGGCTCGGAGCTTTTTTCGGCGGGCGTTGTCCTGCTGCTGATAATCACGGTCACGGACACCCTTGAAACTCTGTGTGCAGCCGGTGATCCCGTTCTGGATCTGGACCTTGCCCGAAGGATCGAGTTAAGAAAGGCGCTGGGAGCGGCCAATTATATCCTTCGGCCTTTTATAATCCTGATCGAAGTGCTGATACTCACCCCGTCGGGGCATATGTTAAGGCCGCTGCTGGCTGTGCCTGTGGTCGTGAATTCGGCAGTATATGCCACCGCTTTCTTCGGCAGCAGCGTAGCCTTCGGCATAACCCCTTCCAACACCTTTTTCCGAGGTCCGCTGGGAAATACGATATTCGTTACGCAGATAGTCTACGTCTCCGTGCTGCTGGTCTTTTCGGTCAAAAGATTCAAGAACTCCGACTGGAGAAGAAGCAGCATCCTGCTGCTTATAATCGCACAGGTCATTATTGCGGCGTTGCTTGAATACGGTAACATCCTCACGGGGTATTCCAACAGCGTCACCGCTCTCGTCATACTTGAATACTATATCTTTCTAACCGTGGTTTATCAGCAGGAGATGCGGGAGGCTATCATCCAGCGTGACCTTAAACTTGAAAAGGACAAAATGCTGATGCTCCGCAATCAGATACATCCGCATTTTATCTACAATTCTCTGAGCATCATCCGTTCGCTGGCAAAACACGACAGTTCCAAGGCGGTAAGCTGTATCGACAGCTTCTCCGATTACCTGAAAGCTCATATCTGCGCCATAGAGACCGACAGCATGATCTTTTTTGAGAAAGAGCTTTACAACGTCAAGGCCTATCTCGACCTTGCAAGAGCCGACACTTCACGAAAGATCGAGGTGATCTACCGCCTCGGCGTCAAGGATTTTATGCTCCCGCCGCTGTCCCTTGAACCGATAATCGAGAACGCGGTGAACCACGGCCTCAGCCGTGACGGCGGTGTCATCACCATTTGTACGGAGGAGACGGAGGAGAACTATATCGTCCGCATCTCGGACAACGGGACCGCCAGGCGTTTGCCGGACAATGACAAGCCTTTCCACCTCGGTGTGGGCATCGAGAACACCCGCAGTCGGCTTGCAATGCACTGCGGCGGAAGCCTTGAAATGGATATGGCCGAAAGCGGCACTACGGTGACAGTCAGCATTCCTAAGAACAGGGGGAAAGAACAATGAAGGTACTGGTAGTTGACGACAATCAGCTGATCGTCGATGATTATCTCGACGAGGTGAGCAAAATAGCTCCCGACGCGGAATGCATCGGAACCAGCCGTGCCTCCGAAGTGGAGGGGCTTTTCAGAGAAAACCTTTTCGACGTGGTGCTTATGGATATCGATATGCCGGAGATCAACGGCATCGAGCTTGCCGCAAAACTGCTGGAGATCAAGCCCAACACCAATATCATCTATATCACCGGACACGAGCAGTTCGCCCTTGAAAGCTTCAGCACCAACCCCAGCACCTTCCTCGTCAAACCCATAAACACCGAAAGGCTCCGTAACGCCTTTGAGCATCTGCGCTATCCCGTGTCGAAGATCACAGACGAGTCCATTGCCAACGAGTACGCCGGAGATAACCTTATCGGGCGCAGGATCGCCAAATACCGCACCGAAAGGAATATGACCCGTGAACAGCTGGCCGCTCAGCTGGGAGTGACCGTTTCCACCATTTCCCGATGGGAGAACGGCAAGCGCATCCCGGACATCGTCACTTTTCTGAAACTGGCGCAGGTCCTCACCGTGGAGCCCGGCGATCTGATGTACTGAATTTTTTGTAAAATTTCCCGTCTGCACCTGCAGGCGGGTTTTTGTATTATTTTGCAGCCCCGCCGTGAAATAATCTCCTCGCAAACGGGGGATAATATTCTCAAAGAAAAATCACGGCAAAGGAGTGCTGAAAATGGAAAAAATTACATCGAAGAAGCGTCCCGCCGGGGGAAGAAAGGCCGGGAGATTTCTCCTGTTCGTGACGGTGTTTGTGCTTGTATGCGTCCTGCTGAACGTGCTGTGCGTGACGTTTTCGGTCAACAGCAAAGTCGATCTGTTTTCCTTCGGGGAGCTTGTTTCCGTCATTTTCGGCGCAGGAGTCATCGGCTATTTTCTGATCCTCAAAGATGATAAGCCCAGGGAAGACGATACCGCCCGAAGCTGAACTTTTCGCCGTGTTTGTCCGATGTGACAGATCACGGCGATTTTTTTGTGCATCTCACACAAAAATAGCATTCTCCCCTTGACAAACCCGCCGGGAGAGTGTATGCTTTAAGTGTACTACGCGGAATAGTACACTTGATACACTAAGGCGGTGAACGGATGATAACCATAAACCCTTCGGACAAGACCCCGATATTTGAACAGATATGCAAATGTGTTTGCAGAGATATAGCCGTGGGCACTCTCCGTGAGGGTGACAGGCTGCCTTCGGCAAGAGAACTGGCCAAAATGCTGACTCTTAATCCAAATACCGTGGCCAAGGCCTACGGTATGCTTGAACGGGACGGCATCATCTATTCGGTGCAGGGCAAGGGATGCTTTGTGGCGAAGCACGAAGGCAAGGCCAACGAAAAGCTGACGGAGAATTTCCGTTCGGCGGTACGGGAGGCACTGGACGCAGGAGCCGACCCGGAGGAGCTTATCACCGTGGTAAAAGAATTGAGCCTTCGGTATCAGCAGAACAAAAGATCAGAATAAACGTGAGGGAAGGAGCGATCGCTTTGATAGAGATCAAAAATGTTACAATGGATTTCAGCGAGAACAAAAAGAACACCTCGCCGCCGTCCCTGAAGGACGTGAGCCTTGATATACCCGAGGGATGCATCTACGGCTTCTTGGGCTCCAACGGCGCCGGCAAAAGTACGCTTATGCGGCTTATCAGCGGCATCTATCCTCCCACGGCAGGGGAGATAACCGTTGACGGCGAGCCCGTGTTCGACAATCCCAAGGCGAAGGAGAAGATATTCTTCGTCAACGACGAGACCACGCAGTTCACCGGCTACACTCCGGAGGAACTCAGCGCCTTCTACGCCGGAGCCTACTCCGGCTATTCCGAGGAGATCTTCCGCAAGGTGATGACTGCCCTGAAACTGCCCACCGACAAAAAGCTCTCCACCTTTTCCAAGGGCATGAAGCGTCAGACCGTTGTGGCTCTTGCGCTGGCGGCGCAGACCAAGTATCTGCTTTTCGACGAGGCCTTTGACGGCCTTGACCCCGCTATGCGAAGAATGGTGAAAAACATCATCACCGACGAGATCATTGACCGCGGTGCCACGCTGATCCTTTCCTCCCATAACCTTACCGAGATCAGCGAGCTTTGTGATCACGCAATGCTCATCCACGAGGGCGAGCTGGTGTTCAGCAGCGAGCTTGACGAGCTGCGGGGAGGCTTCACTAAAATGCAGCTCGTGGTCCGTGATCCCGCCCTTGAGGATGAAGCCGTCCTCAGATCCCGCATCGAGTCCCTCGGCCTGAAAGTGCTGGATATATCCAGCCTTGGCAGCATCAGACAGTTGATCGTCAAGGCTTCCGAGGAGGAAGCCAAGGAAAAGCTCTCGGCGATCTCGCCGGAGCTTGTTGAGGGCGTCCCGCTGACGCTTGAAGAAATATTTATCTATGAATTGGAGGCGAGAGGCTATGGCAGCGCAGAGCTCACAAAAGAGGATAGCTAATTATTCCCGGGTCTTGTCAAAAAACTGCCGTAAGCAGAGCTGGCTTATAATCATCCTCTGCGGATTGCAGACGCTGATGTCGGTGTTCCAGTTCGTTGCCTTCGGCAGGCTGGGCACAGACAATAACTTCTACAGCTTCGGCAGCAAATTCGGCCTTGCCGCTGCACTTGCGGGAGTGCTGATCGTCCCGGCCGTGTTCAAAGAGGTCTACAACCGCCAGTTCGCGGACGTGGAATTCTCCCTGCCCATGAGCGCCTCGGAGCGTTTCCGTTCAAAGCTGCTGGTGCTGGCGAAGGATCACCTTCTGCCCTTCCTTATCGCCCAGCTGGTGATACTTACCGTCGCTCTGATAACAGTTCCTTCCGAGCAGTGCGCTCTTATCGTTAAGGACTTCCTCAGCAATATCATCAACCTGCTTTTCACCGACGGTATATCCCTTCTTTGCGTAAGCTGCTGCGGATGCCTTGCCGAGTGCATCTATACGCCTTTACTGTCTGCAGCTGCGCTTTCGTTGATACTCCCTCTGTCATATGTGAAATTCTTCGTCCTGCTTGCCGGCAGGCTGGACGTACCCTCGGGTGTCTCGGGCTTTCCTATCGGTTATCCCTTCGTCAACGATCTCATCAGCAACTCCGATTATTACTACCAAACAAGCTTTTTCAGCAGCATCAGCATCGGTATGACTGTGATGATGCTCGTCATCAATATGTTGTTCTGCGCGGCGCTCATTTTACTTGCCTTTCGAATCTACAGAAAGCGCAACGGGCTCAATGTGGGCAAGCCTATGGTGTTCAAGGCCTTCTACCGCGTGTTTGTCGCAGTCGTATCCCTTGCGATAATCCTGCTTTTCTTCCTCAACAGCTTCTATCTCTCGATCTTTGTGGGACTGCTTGCCTTTCTCGGCATAAGCGTCACCACAAAGCGTGCAAAGATGAAGCTCCGCGATCTTGAATTCTGGCTTTTGGGCTTCGTCGGATGCCTGTTCTCTGTGGTCGCAGTCGGGTTTGTTGCCTATATCACCGGCGGCTTCGGACACCTTAAAGCTCCCGCGGCAGAGATCTTCAATAATGACCAAACGTTTATCCGTGTTCAGATGTTTGCCGGGAAATACGAATACGACGCAGAGACGATCGCTGATAATGAAGAATCGATCAAGTATGCGAAAGAAAATGGCTTCGACGAAAGAGCGATAACGTCCAAGGCAAAGACGGACGAGATAATCGCCGAGACCTCCGATATGGATAAAAGATATAACAGCTCTCTGTTTGAAAACCTGCTGGATTATATTTGTGCGATCCGCTTTGAGAATTATATTCAGGAAACGATCTACGACGGAAGCATATCCGGAACTGTAAGTGTTTCGGTCTATATCATACAGGATGACTACAGCTGGTGCGATGAACGCATCAATTTCACTGTCAGGACAACTAAAGAAGCTATCGGGGAATATTTTGAAAAGCTCAAAGAACGCGGCCTTTTCACAGAGATATACAACACAGAAACAAATAAATGGAGCAATGAGACGTGAGATACGAATATTCCGCAAATTTTAAATAATGTACTTGACAAATCCTAAAACCTGTAGTATAATAACAACAATATCAAAGAAAGGAAGGTGAGCTTTATGTCGAAAACAAGTAACCTTATGAACATCCTACAACCGAATATCCGTTTACACACACAGAGCTTGCCTGCAAAGCCTTGCTGACACGCTGTCAGCTTAGTATATGCTTTTGCGCCGCTGTGCTTTTTGTGCAGCGGCTTTTTTTGTGCCTGTACGCTTTGCAGACGCGAAACAGCAAAGGAGAAAAAAATGTTGGAACTGAAAGGAAAATACAACACCGCCAAGGTGTTCACGGAGCTGATAGAGCAGAGCGCCGCAGGACAGATCATCGCCCTGCTGAATCAGCCTATGTGCGAGGGTGCCCGCATACGCATAATGCCCGACGTCCACGCGGGGGCAGGCTGCACCATAGGCACCACTATGACCGTGGCCGATAAGGTCATCCCGAACCTCGTGGGTGTGGATATCGGCTGCGGAATGGAGACCGTCCGCCTGAAGGAAACATACATCGAGCCCCGGCAGCTTGACAAGCTGATCTACAGGGCCATACCTTCCGGCTTTTCGATACGCAAAAAGCCCCACCGCTATGCGGACCGCATCGATCTTCTGCAGCTTTACTGCGCCCATAAGATCGACCTCGACCGCGCCGAGAAAAGCCTCGGTACCTTGGGCGGCGGGAACCATTTCATCGAAGCCGACAAGGGCGGTGACGGCAGCATTTATCTTGTCATCCATTCCGGCTCCCGCCATTTGGGCGTGGAGACCGCAAAGTATTACCAGGAGGAGGCTTACCGCCGCCTCACAAGCAAAAAGGATATCATCCGTGAGACCATAGACCGTCTTAAAGCCCAAAACAGAGAGCAGGAAATAGCAGGGCAGCTGGAGGAACTCAAAAACGCCGGCATAAATGAGATCAACAAGGCGCTTGCATACTGCGAGGGCGATCTGTTCGAGATGTATATCCACGATATGAAAATAGTGCAGCAGTTTGCCCTGCTCAACCGTCAGGCAATGATGGACGAGATCATCAAGGGCCTGGGTCTTCATGCCCTTGAACAGTTCTCGACAATACACAACTATATCGACACCGACACCATGATCCTCCGCAAGGGGGCAGTGTCGGCTCAGAAAGGGGAGAAGCTGCTGATCCCTATCAATATGCGGGACGGCAGTCTTATCTGCATCGGCAAGGGCAACCCCGACTGGAATTTCTCCGCACCCCACGGCGCCGGACGGCTCATGTCCCGCTCCGAGGCCAAGCAGAGCTTCACCGTTTCGGAGTTCAAAAAACAGATGAAGGACATCTACACCACCTCCGTCAGCTCCGCCACTCTTGACGAGTGCCCTATGGCCTACAAGCCCGTTGAGGCTATCACCGAGAACATCAAGGACACCGTTGAGATAGTGGAGCGCATCACGCCTGTCTACAATTTCAAGGCGGGTGATGCCAAATGAAGAAGTTCGTCCCTTACGAAAAGCTCTCCAAAAAGCAGAAGCGGGTGCTTGACCTCAAGCGCCGCAAAGGTTGGGGCTCTCTGAACCCCGTGACCCGTGTGGCTCCCAAGGGCAAAAAGCCCCCCGATTACGAAAAGCATCCCGAGGCCTACGAAGGCGTCAGGATAAAATGAAAAAAGACGCCCGAGCTCCCGCCCGGACGTCTTTTCGTTATTGGTCATATTCCGGCAGATCACGCCTTCGGTGCGGTGAATCTGCTCAGTTCCTCCCTGTCGGTGGGGGGAGCGTAATATTCGCCCTGTATGCATCGGCAGCCCAGTTCACGGAGCATCTCCGCGGTCTCGCTGTCGTCGGCACCTTCGGCGATCACGTCAAGAGGTATGCTCCCCAGCATATCTATCAGTCCCTTGAGGACGGCTCTTCCGCCGCCGCTCCTTCCGGCCCGGACCACGCTCTTGTCTATCCTCACGGCCTTGATCGGCATATTGAGGATGTCCTGCATATTCATATAGCCGTGTCCGAAGCCGTCCAGCACCACGGCGTAGCCTTGAGCCGACAGCTTCGCAATGTTCTCGCTGAAAATAACGCTGACGTTCTCGTATGACGACTCCTTGATCTCAAAGGCGATATTCGCCGGCGAGACTCTGTACTTTTCGTGAAGTCCCCAGATAAGATCGGTGAGGTCGGGCTGCATACACTGGGTCACCGAAAGACCGATGCATATGTGCTTGAAGCCCAGCCTGCGGCGGGACTCGCTCCCCGCAAAGGCGAAAACTTCTTCGAGGATGCGGCTGCCCAGCCGCACGATAAGTCCTCGCTCCTCGGCGGCGCTGATAAGCAGTTCGGAATCAATGTCCCCGTAGACCTCGTCAGAAAGCGCGATGACCGCCTCGGCGGAAGTGAAGCTCTCCTCTTCCACAGACCACAAGGGCTGATAACGGACTTTTAATCCTCCTGCGGCAACCGCCCTGTTGAGGATGTCGTCCAGGTGTGCTTCGATCTGATAGCTTCGCTTCCCGGTGATCGCCGGAGCCCGGCTGAACACACGGCTGTAATCCGCAAATCTCGGGAAATTGTGCCCGAAACGGAACAGCTCGTCGGGAGTGCTTATATCCTCCGGGAAATTCACGGTCACGATTCGTGTGTCGGGGGAAACGCCGGTATCCAGCACCTCTGCGGCACTGTTTCTGATGCGCTCCCTTATCTCCGGGATGACCTGCACCGGATTGTAGTCGGTGTTCTCCATTATGATGTAGAAACTGCCGGGCTGTTCAAAGTAGACTTCGCAGACCACTTTTTCTTTCTTCGCGTAGACCCTTATGGTCCCGTCGATGATATGAAGATAGGTGAGATACTTGTCTTTCAGAAACTTGCTCATCTCGGCGGCGTTGAGCATACTTATCATCATCAGCTGGGTGCTTTGCCCGGAAATGCTGATCTTGTTCATCTCATTGCAGAATACCCGGTAGCAGGGGAGCCCCGTGGTCATATCCACCTGCGTTTCGGGACGCTGAACGTAGATCACCACGAACAGCACCGTGATAGACGTGGTAAAGGATTCGATCACCAGCATCGGATAGAAATACTGGAAGATCACCGAGATAAGATTGATGAAGTACATGGACATAAGCGAGATCCATTCTATCCTGTCCAGAGACTTCCGATGTATCAGCAGGTGGAAAGTGCCGAAGACCATGTAGCTGAATGACATGATGTATAGGATAAGTATCTGCGTCCCGCGGTGATAGCCCTTGTCCGGTGTGACAAGAAATACCCAGTCCGTCTTTTCGTTGAGAACAAGCATCACAAGAATGACGATATACGGCGCGTATATTATCAGCTTCTTGATCGGATGATTTATCTTGTACCAGCTCTTTGTCATGGAGATGACAAACAGCAGATATACCAGCGAGGTAGCGTTCCGCGCCGCGAAATAAATGTATTCTGCGAACTTGATCCAGAAGATCGTGCTCTCATCCGGGGGCATCGTCGCAAAGCCTGTTTTTTCCACGATCTCGCTCATGCAGGCTGCCAGACAGGCCGTAAAGGCGCAGACCGCCACCCCGAGATACAGCCTGTTTGACCTTCCGACAGTCATTCGTCTGTATATCGTGGTTATGATGATGATAATGTATATGGGTATCGCGCAGATGTTGAAATATAAGACCTTATTCATCGTTTACTTCCTCTTGAACAGCAGACCGAAGGTCCCTTCGCCGCAGTTGGCTGAAATTGCAGGGGAGGCCTTTTGCAGATATATCTTGTCAAATCCCGCGACGGAGGCGGCTTCGTCCCTTACGGCTTCGATCTCTTCCTGCTTCATGCCTGCATAGGTTATGAACAGCACTTCCGTATCGATCTCGGAAACATTGGACAGCTCGTTTCTGATGTAGGCCTTTCTCGCCTTGGGAAGATTTCCCGTGAATATTCTTCCCACGGTCATTGAGCTGTTCTTCATCACGATCACGGGATGTATCATAAACGCCTTGCTGAGCCTGTTTACCCGAGGCGAGAGCCGCCCGCTTCGGCAGAGGTAATCAGTGCTGGCAAGTATAAAGCTGGACTGTATCTTTTCTTTGAGCTTTTCAAGCCAGAGCTTCAGCTCGTCTAAGGAAACGAAAGGTTCGTTCTTCATACGTCTCGCGGCCTCCAGCGCCATGATGCCCATTCCGCTGGAAAGATGACCCGAATCTATAACGCTGACATTGTAGAAAGCCAGCGCCGCTTCGCTGGCATTTGCAAAGCCGTTGCTCGACCGCCTTGCCATTGCGATGTGGATGATATGCTGAGCCTGGGAGAGCTGTTCGGCAAAAAATCTCTCGTATTCCTCCACCGAGGGACAGTCGCTCCTGGCGTTCATGTTTTCGTCTCTCATGCATCGGATTATCATATCGCCGTCTGTTTCGATGCTGTCGTCGAAAACTCCCGTGTCGGTGTAGACCTTGTAGGGCATCACCCGGATGTTCAGCTCCTCCGTGAGTTCCTTCGGCAGATCGGCTACGCTGTCGGTGGTTATCAGCAGCGGGACTTTCCGCTTTGCCGCCTGTACCAGCTCCGCGAGACCGCGTTCGGCCGAAGCGGTGCCCTTGAGCTTTACGGCTTCCGCCGGCAGCAGATCGATAAGAGTCTCTTCAAGAGCTCCCGGCTCCACCGGCTTGAGCAGATATGCGTCGAAGCCCTCGCTGCGGTAAAGGGCACGGCTCTCGCTGTCGGCGTTGGCCGTCAGTACTACCGTGGGCGTGTCCCGGCAGAGGCCGCCGGTCTGGGACCTTATCTCGTGCAGACACTCGATGCCGTCCATTCCCGGCATCATATGGTCCATAAGGATAACGTCGTAATGTTTGGCAAGGGTCATTTTCAGACATTCCTCGCCGCCGGAGGCAGTTTCGGTGATGACCTTTGTCCTGCGCAGCAGCTTCTCCGCAACGATAAGATTCGTGCGGTCGTCGTCCACGATAAGTACGGTAGCGTTCGGCGCTTCAAAGGTCTCGCCGCTGCTGCGGGCTATGCCCGGCGTCCCCGCGCTTTCGGCGCTGAAGGTGCCCAGCTCCTTAGCGTCGGCGATCTCCTGCTCAAGGGTGAACACAAAGGTCGAGCCCTGCATATAGATGCTGTTCACCGAGATCTCACCGCCCAGAAGGTCCGAAAGCTGCTTGACGATAGAAAGCCCGAGACCGGTGCCTTCGATGAATCTGTTCCGTGTTTCGTCCACGCGCCTGAAGGCGTCGAACAGATGCGGTATGTTCTCCTTGCGTATGCCTATGCCGGTGTCGTCCACCGAATAGGTGACCAACGCCTTGTCGGATGCAGTCTTACGGCAGTGTACCGAAAGGCTCACGCTGCCGGAGCTTGTGTATTTCACGGCATTGTTGAGCAGGTTTATCAGTATCTGTCTGATGCGCATCTCGTCCGCGAGCAGCTGTGAGGGCATGGTGGGGTCAACGCTTACGGTAAATTCAAGACCCTTCTTCTCCGCATTGACCGAGATCATGTTGTAGATGTCCGTCAGCATTTTACCGACGTCGTAGATCACGGGCACGATCTCCATTTTGCCCGATTCCATTTTCGACATATCCAGTATGTCGTTTATCAGCGAGAGCAGTATCTTCGAGGCCGACTGGATGTTTCTTGCATCGTCGGCTACTTCCTCGGAGGTGTCCTCACGCAGTATCATTTCGTTGAGACCGATTATGGTGTTGATGGGCGTTCTTATCTCATGGCTCATGCTGGAGAAAAACCTGTTCTGACTTTTGTTCAGCTCTTCGATCTGTCTGCTCTTCTCTTCTGAGCGCTCCTTCTCCCGACGGAGCATCCTTATCTCAAATCCGACCATAAGGCTGAGTATCAGCCCCACGATTATCATCGAAACAAAGGTGCCGATATAGAACGTCCTTGTGCTGTGTTCCGTTACCAGTTCGGGATTCTCGTAGGCAACGATGAAGCAGGCTGCCGCCACCGCACCTTCCAGAAGCAGAAAGAAACGTTTTATTTTTCCGTATACGATCAGGTTGATGAACAGCGCACAGAAAACGAACCATACCGGGCTGCCGCCGTGTATTCCTCCTCCGAAGAAGAAGCTCACGGGCAGAAGTCCGAGGATTATGATGACTGCGATCAGTCCCGCCAAAAGATTGAATTTCCCGGTCTTTATTCCGAAGTAGACCATCGGCAGGAACACTATGAAGGCTGTGCCCACCATAACGGCGTTGTTCTTGGTGTTGTCGATGATCAGCTCCACGATGAAGACTACGAACATAGCCGTCAGCGCTATTGCGGCCAGCAGGATGAACATCCGCTCATGCACCGATCTGTTTTCGTCGCGGATCGCCTGTAAGAGATGTTTCATATGTCACTGCCTCCCGGTGCAAACTCTTCGGCCCCGTCACCGTTATCGGGCGGGAATTCAAGCACCTCGTCATCGCCGCTGTCATCCTGCGGCTCAAATTCAAGTATCTCGTCATCGCTCTCTTCAGGAGCAAATTCAAGCACCTCGCCGTCCCCGTTTTCCTCGGGAGCAAATTCAAGTACTTCCTCGTCCTCGCTGTCGGAGCCGCCTTCGCCTGTCATGACGGCAATAGTATCCATCAGTTTCTTGTAGCTGTCCATGAAAGCAGCGTGCCCTCTGTTGACGGTGTCGGCATCCTCGGCCTTGGAGGCCAGTTCAAGCACCTTTGCCTGTTCGGAGACGCTGTCCGCGCCGATCATCTTTGAAGAACTCTTTACCGCGTGGACCTTTATAGAGTAGTTCTTCCAGTCCTTTGACGTGAAGAAGCCCCAGATGTCCGAGAGCTTCGCGCTCCTGTCCCTGGCGTATTCCGCAAGGATGCTCATGTAGAAATCCCTGTCGTCCTGACAGTAGGCAAGACCCTCGTTTATATCCACTCCCAGCGCTTTCAGTTCCGCGAAGGGATCGCCCTCCGGAGCGGGAGCCGTTCCCGCAGAAATATTTTCCGCAGGAGATACTTCCGCGGGAGCCTTGACCTCAGCCGGAGCCGAAGGCTTTTTGCGCTCTCTCTTTTCGTACACTATCGCCGAATGGGGAAGTATGCGTTTGAGTACCCTTTCAAGCTCCATAAGCTCGATAGGCTTCGGCAGGAAAGCGTCGAAGCCCTCCGAGAGGAACATCTCCTTCGCAGAGCTTATTGCGTTGGCCGTGAGAGCCACGATGCAGAGATCCTTTTTCATCTTTTCGGCATCCAGACGCAGGCGCTTCATAGCCTCGACGCCGTCCATTCCCGGCATCATGTGGTCCATGAAGATTATGTCAAAGGATTCCTTCCTGCACAGCTCAATGGAGTCCGCTCCGCTGGTCACCGTGGTGACCTTCATCCCGTATGTCTCGAATATGCCCTTTGCCACCAGCAGATTCATGGGATCGTCGTCCACGACAAGCACACTTATGCCGGGACAGGTCATGCGGCCTTCGTCCATGTCGATCTCGGACAGGTTGGAGTAATTGAGGAAGTTGGCCGCCTGCGCTCCGCAGAAGGGCTTTTTAAGCAGGGCGATGTTCCGTGAGGCCTCGCCTTTGAAGTCCTTGTCCTCCACCAGGATGACGTTTATCTTCCCCGCGAGGCTGTCAATGTATTCCTTGTTTTCAAGATACTCGCCTGTGCCGACGAACAGGTGCGTGATGCTGCACCGCGAGTCCAGCCGTTCAAGCTCTTCCTTCGACCTTACACGGTGGAAGACCACATCCAGCCCGGTGACAAGATGCGTCACCATTTCCATATAAAATTCCTTCACTCTCGGTTCGCGGGTGGTCATGAATTCCAGGAATCCCGCCACAAGCAGCTTGTCGTGGTCCGCCACGGTAATGCACGGGGATGGGTCCGCCACTTCCTGGGGCAGGCTCACCCTTACCACCGTTCCCTTGCCGGGAGTGCTTTCGATGTGGAGAAATCCGCCCATAGCCCTTGCAAAGCCGTTGACGATAGGTATGCCCAGACCGAGACCGCCCGCAGTCCTCGAGCGTCCCGAATCCGACTGATAGAATTTCTCGTATATATGCTCGATCTCAAAGCTTGACATTCCGATGCCCGTGTCGGTTATCTCAAGTATCAGATTGATGCCGTATTCCCGGGGCTTGGTGTAGATGTGAACATAAACGCCGCCCGTTCTTGTGAACTTGAAGCCGTTGGTTATCAGATGCCAGAGGATGCGCTTTATCTTGCTGCTGTCGCCGATAAGCTCCGAAGGCACCTCCGGGATAAGGTCAACGACAAGATCGAGGCCGTAGTCGTTGGTGAACCTCAGCTGAGAGATAAGATCGTTTACCACCGAGCTCATCATGTATCTCTCACTGCTGACGTTGAGCTTCTTCATATCGATCTCGGTGTAGTCCATGATGTCGCCGATCTGCTCGGCAACTCTGTGGCCTGCGTCGGCTATCGCCTTGACGTTGGCCTTGAACTCCTCCGGGATGTCCTCTTTTTCCATTATCGCCGCCAGACCCATTACCGCATTTACCGGCGTGCGTATCTCGTGGGAAACGTTGGCAAGGAAGTTGTTGGCTCTCTCGTTTTCTTCGAGTATCTCGCTTATCTGCTTCTGATACATCCCCTCGGTGCTCCTCCAGGCGGAGGAGATCTTGTCCGCCAGCAGCACCGCCAGCAGCACAAGTATCAGCTGCCAGCCGGTACGCACGATGTTTGAGGCTTCCATGTTCAGCCCGCCCTCGCTGCCGGTGTTGATAAGATGCAGTATCATCCCCAGGTATCCGCCCAGGGCGCCCGCCACTACCAGCGGCCTCTCGCCGCTCATTGCAAAGATGAACACCATTACCACGATCAGCGCCGAGCTGTCGTATATCGTGTCGATGTTCACCGCGTAGTAGAACGCTTCAAAGATCAGAAAGGTGCCGTAAATATATATGCGCAGCCGCTTCGACCCCATGCCGGAAATGTGTATCGCCAGAGTCAGCACCGTTCCCGCGGCAATGACCGGGATCGTCCACAGCTCCCATTCAAGTATCCTGTTGAGCAGTATCAGCACAGCAGAAAATACGGTAATGGTCATTACCGTGACCAGATGCGAGACAGAGTAGATCTCGCTGATTATCCTGCTTTCCTTCATGCGGACCGTCATTCCTCTCTCATCGAGTAATCTTTGTCACCGTCGATCATTTCAAGCATGATGTCGGCATAGTAAGGATCAAACTGCGTGCCTTTGCCCTTTTCGATCTCGGCTCTGACCTGCTCCTGGGGAAGTATGCCCCGATAGCGCCGCCGTGAGGTCATTGCGGCGTATGCGTCCGCAACCGCGATTATCCGCGCCCCGTCGGGGATATTGTCACCGGACAGCCCGTCGGGATAGCCTCCGCCTCCGAAGCGTTCGTGATGCCACCTGGCGCTTTCCGCGAGATACGGCATCTCACCGATGCCCTCCAGTGCCTGCGCACCCATTTCGGAATGCTTCTTTACCAGCTCGCGCTCGTCCTCGCTGAGACGCGAGGGCTTGCCGATGACATTGTCCGGGATGCCCAGCTTGCCCACGTCGTGGAGCAGGGCAGCCACATAAATGTCCTCCTGCTGCTGACGGGACAGCCCCGCCCGCCGTGCGATCTCCTTGGAGTATTCCGCCACTCTCAGCGAATGTCCGCCTGTGTCGCAGTCCTTTGAATCTATAATATCCGCAAAGGACCTAACGATGTGCAGAAACAGGTCCCTGCTCTCCCTTGTGCGCTTTTCCACTTCAAGGCTCAAGGTCCTGCGGAGAGATACCAGTTCAAGGATGTGCCTTACTCTCAGCAGCAGGATGTTTCCGTCAAGGGGCTTGCTCATAATGTCCGCTGCCCCCAGGGACAAAGCCTTGCCGGCGCTGTCCTCTGCGTCAAGCGCTATTATCACCGGCACGTCCGCAGCCTCGCCGCCCAATGCCTTGAGTTTCTTCAGAGCCTCGCAGCCTCCGGCCCCGGGACCCAGCAGTATCAAGTCCGGGATGTGTCCTTCTATGTGCCGGAGCAGAGCTGCCTCTGAATCCGTCAGCACCGTGGAGAAACCGGCTCCCTCAAGCAGATTTGTGATGCTCTCTGTACCGTCTCCGCTGTCCGCAATGACGATCTTCGGTTCGCGGGTGCTTTCGCGGGAGCGTCCGCCCACAAATTCGGTGACGTAATCCGCCGTCAGATCACTGCCGTGTTCGTGTTTCCAGCTCGTAAGGATATTCCCCACGACAGTCCCCACCGAGGCCTCGTGAACGTCCGCCAGCAGCACAAAATACTGATTGTGCTTGTTCCGCATAAGTATGTCCGACTTGCGCAGACAGTTTTTGATGTGCTCGCCGAACTCGCTGCAAAGCTCCTCCATCATTTCGCCGTTTATGTCCTCGCTGCCGGAAAGGGTGAACAGCACCTTGCAGGCCTTCCGCTGGTTGCGGACGATGTATCTCATTATGTATCTGTAAACGCTTGAAAAGATCTCCTTGTCCAGCCAAAGTGCCGAGTTGGGGATGTTCCTCTCACCGATGATCGTGGAAAGGGTCATCAGGTCGGCCTCCACGGAGTTTATCTCCGTCTGCTCTTCTTGAAAATCTTCGGGATTGTAGACACGGCTGCCGTGCTTGCCGTTCTGCTTGACATTGTAAAGAGCCTTATCCGCCAGTTTCAGCAGCACTTCGTAATCCGTACCCTGATCCGGCACCATGACTCCGCCCACCGATGCTCCCAGCGGGATAGCAAAGTCTTCTCCCATAAGCTGTTTGGCGTCGGCGATCATATCGGCGTTGAGCCGCGCTGCAAGAGCGGCGACTTCCTCTTCCGTGCGGAAGCCCTTACCGAAGGATACGAACTCGTCGCCGCCGATCCTGGCGCATTTGCTCCCCTCCGGAACAGCCTCCGAGATTATCTTAGCAAAGCTGATAAGCACTCTGTCGCCCATTTCATGCCCGTATATATCGTTGACCAGCTTGAAGGAGTCCAGGTCGATCATCATAAGACACCCCGTCTCCGAGGAGCACTGCTTGCCTATCTCCGCCTTCGCCGCCGACTTGTTGAGGAATCCCGTCAGCTTGTCGGTGGTGGCTTCGGTGCGAAGGCTCTTTATCCTGTTCTGCTTGCTGATTATGTTGTTGATACGCCTCAGCAGTATGTCGGGATTAAAGGGTTTCTTGATGTAGTCCGAGCCTCCGGCCTCGAAACCGTGAGTTTCGGTGTCGGTGCCCTCGTCCGCAGTCAGAAAGATGACAGGGGTCTCCTCTCTGCCGCCGGAGCTTTCCCAGTCCCGGAGCTTTTCAAGAGTTTCAAAGCCGTCCATCCCGGGCATATTGATGTCCAGCAGTATCAGATCCGGCTGGCCCTTGCTGCTGATATAATCGAGCAGGGCGCGTCCCGATTTGAGGGCTGTTACCCGCATATTGTTCCTGCTGAGTATATGTCCCGCCATTTGCAGATTGGCAGTATCGTCATCGACTACGATTATCCAGTATGCCATAGCTACCTCCGTAAAAGATCAGTCTGTTTAAAATTGGCAATATATATTTTATTATATCATAAAGTGTTAAAAATTACAAGAGTAAATTTACTGCTTTCATAAATAAAAAAGCGGAGCCGTTTTGTGCTCCGCTTTGATGTTTTCTTTCTTACTCCGTTACCAGTTCTCTGACTTCTATCTTCTTTATCCTCCGGGATGTCAGATATGCAAACACCGCCGTGCTGAGGCAGACAAATGCCGCCGCCATGATGAAGGTGAGGGGAGTGCTGTCGGACTGGACCCTGCTTATCCCGAAGAGACTGAATACCAGGTTCAGAATATCTACCGAGAAGAGGGCTCCCGCCGCCGCTCCGACAACGCTTCCTATCAGGGAAATGATAAGGAATCTGACCGCGAACTGCCTCCGCAGACGTCCCGAGGTGAAGCCCATTGCCTTGTAGATGCCCAGATCCGTGCGCTCCTGCGAGAAGGCCTTTGAGCAGACCATTATCACCGCTACCAGCGCGAATACTCCCGAGAAAGCGTAGATCATAAACCTTATAGCCCGGGCGGACGTCATAAGGGTGTCGTTGGTGATATCCTTCTCAAACCGGTTTGCCGAGGCGGTTATCATATTGCCGTATTCGCTGTTGAGTTCCTCCGCGATCTTTTCAAGCTCGGAGGTATCGGTCAGCACCATGCCGAGATTGCTCACGTTCTTTATCCCGATTCGTTTCGCGGCTTCAAGACTCATGGCGGTGCAGTAGCCTGCGTCGTTTCCCGTCTGATAAATGCCCGAAACGATGTATTCCGCCTCCTGCTTCTTTCCCGCCATTGTGACCCTGTCGCCCATTTTCAGATCGAGAGTGTCGGCCACCGAGCCGGTTATCATTACCTCGTTTTCGTAGATCGGGAGCCTGCCTTTCAGCAGTCCGGGAAGATATTTGATCTCATCCCAGACCTCGCACATTACGCTCTCGCCGTTTAAGGAAAGATACAGTCCGGTAACATAGTATTTCTTCTCGATGTGAGAATACTTCTCAACGGTCTTTTCGTAATCCTCTATGTGACCGTGTCCCGCTGTGTCGTTGATCCTTATGGAGATATCCTCATAATACATCCCCATGGTTTCCAGCGCCTGCCTGCTGTTGACAGCCGCGCTCATGACGTTCACCGTCACCGCGAAGAAGGTCAGCAGCGCCGTGATGAACAGAATGCCGATATACTTTCCGAAGGACGAAGTGAAGGAGCGGTATGCAATGGATGCCGTAAGCCCCCGCTTGGTGACGGGCGCCGTGAAGCGGCTGCTGAAATAGATCTCCTTCCGCCCGCCGGAGATAGCTCTCACCGGCGAGATGCGGGCCAGCCTGCGGGTACACAGCAGGATTATCAGCGCCGACAGCAGGAACACTCCCAGCACGATGACTGCCGTGCTTCCCACCGCAATGCTCTTGTCGGGAAGGATCGCCGTTACACCTCTGAACACGCCGCTGAGCATCCTTTCAATGGGTATCGAAGCGATTATCCCGATGACGACGCCGAAGGCCTCCGCAAAGAAGTATCTCAGCAGTATCACCTTCGATATTTTTCCGTCCGTAAAGCCCTGTGCTTTCAGAATGCCGAGATTCACATAGTCCATTTCGATCTCGGTGCGGATGCTGTGAGCGATGATCACCAGCACGATCACAAAGAGCAGACCCACGAATCCCAGCACCACATCCAGCACGATGTCCATGAACAGCCCGGTATACTTGTCCGAATCCTCTCTCGTCAGCGAACCTACAGACCTGCTTATGATTCCTGTTTCAAGATTCAGCTGCCGCTGGAATTTTTTGTCCGAAAGCTCCCGGTCCGCCTTGAAAACATTAAGTATCTTGAACAGCTTCGTGGATGTGTCGCTTTCCGTGGGTTCAACAAAGCTGTGTATCTCGTCGTAGTCCTCTTTGGAAATGAACACTTGATTCCAGCCGATCATTGCGCCCCCCTGGGTCGGCTCCTGGAGAAAACCCTTGACCGTAAACTCACGGTCGGTGCCGGCGAAGTTCACCTTGACAGGGTCTCCTATCTTTGCATCCATTTTGCTATGAAGGCCGAAGGGGAGATATATCTCTCCCTTCCCCGGCTCCGGGATACTGTCCTCAAACCCGTCGTATGTGCTGTTGTAGAGCTTCATCCCGCCCCGCATAAGGCAGAAGAAATAGCTGTTGCCGTCGCTGTAATTGGGAAAGACTGCCTTGCCCGTGTTGACGATGGCGTCATTGACTTTGATCCTTTCCACAAGGCTGCTGCCGCGCACCTTGTCCAGCAGCTCATCGTCAAGGAGCCTTTCGGCAATGAATACGGTGGAGGTGGCCACGTCGGCTTCTTCGCAGGCTCTTTCCCGGGCACTGCGGTAGTTCATCCGCACGCCCATTACCGCCGCCGCCGTGGTGACGATCAGCGCCGTAAGTATCATCACGCTGATAAATGCGCCTTTTTTGTGCTTTATATTGGCTCTCAGCAGGGTCGTTGTCTCCATTCTCCCCGCCTCCTTACCAGTGCATCGAGTTCAGCCAGGCGCTGACCTGTGCGTCGCGGCTCTTTTCCTCGGCGGGATCGTAGGGCGGCAGAGTCAGCTCGCCGATGATGTTCCCGTCCTCAAGATACAGGATACGGCTGGCTCTCAGAGCCGCACGCATATCGTGGGTCACCATAAGGATGCTTTGTCCCTCGCGGTTCAGTTCGGTCATCAGATCCAGCACCTCGGTGGAGTTGCGGCGGTTGAGAGCGCCCGTGGGCTCGTCCGCAAAAAGCAGCTTGGGATCGTTGATAACTGCTCTTGCAATAGCGCAGCGCTGCTGTTCTCCTCCCGATACCTGGGAGGGAAGATGCGTCTTCACATCCGCAATGTTCATCTTTTCCAAAAGCTGGTCGGCCTTGGCTCTTACCTCCGCCGCCGGACGGCTCTTGTTCAGATACCCAGGCACCGCCACATTCTCAAACAGCGTCAGATTGCTGACAAGATGCATCTGCTGGAAGATGAATCCGAAATCGGTGTGCCGCAGCTCCGCCAGCTTTTTCTCACTCATTTTAACGATGTCGCCGCCGTTGTAGATGACTTCTCCCGCGGTGGCTCTGTCCATTCCGCTGAGGGCATAGAGCAGTGTGGATTTTCCCGAGCCGGAGGCCCCCATTATGACCGTCAGGTCCCCTTCGTAAAGAGTGATATCGACCTGCGACAGAACGTGTACCTGTCCGCCGCCCTGTGCAAAGCTCTTGCAGAGCCCCTTTGCCGTTAGGATAGCTTTTTTCATTTTCCTTCTCCCTTGTCCGTCACTTGACTTCAAATTTCAGACTGCCGTTTTCGCATCCGTCCTCTGTCTCCACGATGATATACAGCGTCTCTTCGCCGTAGAGAAACATTTCAGAGCTTATTTCGTTCCCCGATTCCAGAGTGAACAGCTTTTCCTTGCTCCCGTTTGAATCATAGAAGATCCGGGCGGTGCCGCTTTCGAGCTTTCCGCTGTAAACAAGTCTGCTGCCTTCACCGTAGTCAAGGCTGAAAACCATGGTCCCTTCAAATTTATAGAAGTCCATAAATGCGGAATCGGATGAGTTGTTATGCACAAATCCTACCGCACTGTAACTTGAAGAGTATTTCGAGCAGCCCGTAAGCATCACGGCCGAGGCCGCCGCTGCGGCAAATACAGTCTTTATCATTTTCATCGGTGAAGCTCCTTTCCTTTGTTCTGTCTGTATTATACGGCAAAGTTTATTAAGAAGTCTTTAAGACTGATAAGTCTTTCGGATCGGGAATCTTGTCTCCGCATCAAGCCCGCCCTCGGGATGATTCCTCAGCGACAGCTCTCCTCCGAGCTGCCCGCAGATGTAGCTGACGATATAAAGTCCCAGTCCGGAGCCCTGTTCGCTGCCGCAGTTGTGGCCCCGGTAGAATTTGTCGGTGATGAATGGCATATCCTCGTCGGGGATGCCCCCGCCGTGATCCCGGAAGGCAACTGCCGCGTACCCGTCCTTTTCGGACAGCGTGATCTCAATATTCGTCCCCGCATATTTGCGGGCGTTGTTGATGAGGTTCTCGCAAAGCTGCATAAGCCTGTTGCGGTCGCCGTTTATGTAGATCTCCCTGCCGGAATCTCTGAACCGCACGTCTCCCTTTTCTCCGGAGATCTCTTCCACCGCCTCCCGGATGAACCCCGAAAGCTCTATCTCCTCCGAGGACATTTTCAGCTTGTCCAGATCGGCCAGCGAGTGCAGGAAAAGATCGTTGGTCAGCGCCGATACCTCGTCGCATTTGCGCATCAGCACCGAGAGATATTTTGCCCGCTTCTCCGGGGTGCTGTCAAGATTTGCCTCCAGCCCTTCGGCGTATGCCCTTATGGAGGCTATGGGCGTCTTGATGTCGTGGGAAAGGGTTGCGATGACTGTCTTGTTGTTCTCTATCGCCTCCCGCTCACAGGTACGCGCCTTGGTGATCTCCCGCCGCATACTGTCAAAGGCCCAGGTGAAACTGCCGAAATAGTTTGAGCGCTCGTAGTCCAGCGGAATGGAGAAATTCCCCTTGGCGATCTCGTCCGCGAAATGCTTCAGCTTGTCGAAGGGCCGCAGTATGGAAAAATAAACATACAGAAGCAGTACCCCCATGAACCCAATGGAGATCCCCGCGAAAACCACCGCCTCGGCGTTGTTTGCCGTCTTCGGGGAAGTGTTCCGCAGCTTGTCTTCAAGCTCCGTGACCTTTTTCTCCGCAGCCGCAGAGTCCCCCGCTTTGTAAAGCTGTTCGATCTCGTTGAGCGCAAGGATATTCTCCGCCTGAACGTCTTCGTTTACGGCCTTGTTCCTGTTGACGGTGAACAGCACTGCCGCCGCAATCACCGCCGCCGCAAACAGCACCGCAATCCTCAGTATTCGTCCCTTCATTGCTTCGCCTCCAGCATATATCCTACCTTGTAGACCGTTTTGATGAACTTCGGTGAGGCCGGATCGTCCTCCAGTTTTTCACGCAGCCAGCGGATATGCACCGCCAGCGTCGAGGGCTCCACGGACGAAAATGCTCCCCATACATCCGAAAGCAGCCGCTCCTTTGAGAGGGCCGTGTTGATATGCATACACAAAGCCGCCAGCAGATCAAATTCTTTCAGCGAGAGCGAAACTGCCTTGCCGTCCTTGGTGACAGTACGCGCCGTGAGATCTACCCTCACATCCCCGAATTCCGTCACCGTTTCTTTGTCCGAAAAGCCGTAGGTCCGGCGCATCAGCGCGTTCACCCGTGAGAGAAGCTCCTTCATCGAATAGGGCTTCGGAAGATAGTCGTCTCCGCCGATGTCAAACCCCGTGATGCGGTCGCTCTCGCTGGTGCGGGCGCTGGCGAAAATGATCGGCACCGTGGAGACCCTCCGCAGCTCCTTGCAGATCTCAAACCCCGTTGAGTCCGGCAAATTGATATCCAGAAGTATCAGCTTGAAGCTCTTGTTTTCCAGAAGCGAAAAAGCCTCGTCGGCGCTTTCCGCGCAGGTCACGCTGTAGCCGTAGCCCTCCAGCATATCCGAAATTATAAAGGAAAGATCCTTGTCGTCGTCGATTATCAGCAGTTCCTTGTCCATAGGGCCACCTCCTTGATGCTATCATTATATCATAAGCCGCCCGGCTTTGCAATACGCCGTTCTTGATAACTTCCCCCGTTTGTGATAAAATATCTTCCGGAATGTCACAAAGACCTTTCGGCGATTGTATATATAGATGAAACGTTTCAAAAGGAAGTGCGCCTATGACAGACATTGAGCTGCTGGGGCTCTATAAAACAGATGAACAGCGGGCTGTCAGGCTCACGGCGGAGATCTATCACGCCTATGTGCTGAAGATCGTTTCGGGGCGGCTGGCGGATGCCTCCACGGAGGACATCGAGGAGACCGTCTCGGATGTGTTCATCCGGTTCTGGCAGGATGCCGATAAGATCGACCTCTCCCGCGGGAGCATCAAGGCTTATATCAGCGTCCTTGCGCAGAGCATTGCCGCCAATAAATACCGCAGTCTCCGGCGGGACCGCTCTCTCCCCCTCGACGGTGAGACTGCCTCCTCGGAGGAGCTTCACTCCCGCCTGACGGAAAGGCAGGCGCTGATCGAGGCTTTGAAGGCTCTCGGTGATACCGACCGCAGGATCGTGATAATGCGGTATTACTATTCCATGTCTCACTCCGAGATCGCAAAGGCCCTCGGCATGAAGGAGCCTGCGGTACGCAAACGCCTTGAACGCGCACTCAAAAAACTCAGAACGGAAACGGAGGGATCGCTATGAACAGCGAAAACAGTCTCCGGGAGCTGCTTGCCTCCCTTGACGAGACCGAGCTTGACGGACTCATCGGCGGCATCGACCTGCCCCGTAACAGAAGGGAAGGCCGGCGCATAGCTGAACGTATAACGCGAAAGGAGAAAATTACTGTGAAACGGAACATAAAGAAAAAGACAGCCGCGCTTATCATTGCGGCAGCGGCGGCTCTCAGCTGTACCGCCGTGGCGGGAGCTTACGTCTACGATTATTTCGCTCATCAGAAAAAGAATGTCACCGAGCTTACCGGCGACAGTCAGACGGCGGAGATACTTGAATCCAAGGGCCTGCTTGATACCGAGCAGAAGAACTACGACCACTTCATAGTCTCTAAGGATACCAAGGTGCTTTTCGACGGCTGCTCGGCTAAGTTCGCCATTTCGCTTATCCCTGTGGACGGGCAGGGCAGAGATATGACCTCGGATGTGTCCTTCTCCTTCGATTACGAGATCGAACCGATAGACGGGAAGTATAAGGATGCATTCACGGGAATGAGCTGCGGGTATAATTACGACGAGGAATTCCGCGGAAATATTTTTAACACATCCCTTGTCAGTTACTCGGAAAGCATCCCCGTCAAGCTGGTGATCAGAGATCCCGTGACCAACCGTGTCATGGCTAAAGTGGATTACACCTTTGAAAAGAATCTTGACACCGTGGATTTCGCGGATGAACAGGGCAGAAGGATCATCCTCAGCGAAATGGGCATCAACTGTCTGGACGGCATTGATCTGGATTGGAATTTTGACGGATACGCCGAAGACCCCGGAGCCAATGAAGCTTTGAAACTCGTTTATAAAAACGGCGAGGAAAAGACCTTGATCTACAGAGACTTCGGCCACGGCTGTATCCTCGGAGAGGACACCGATCCGGACTGCATCCATTCCTCTTGCCAGTTTATCCACATGATCGACCCCAATGAGATCCGGGCGATCATCATTGACGGCTCACGGTTTGAAGTGAAGTGACATACAGCAAAAAAGCGCAGGCAACCCGCCTGTGCTTTTTTTGTTGACTTATCACCAATACCGTGCTACAATACATATAGTAAAACAAAGTGGTGATGTTCTTGGATAATACTTCAAAAGAAGACCGGCGCATATACATCCTCAGCCGCGAAAAGCCCGCAAAGGCAGTTATCAGCCTGGGCGTGCCCCTTATCGCCGGGATGTTTATTATGGTACTGTACAATTTAGTGGACACTTACTTCATCGGCCTTATGGATGACGACTACCGCCTTGCCGCAGTAAATCTCGCCTATCCCGTGATGATGATAACGGTGGCTGTCTCAAATACGGTGGGAGCCGGAGCCTCCTCGCTGATAGCCCGGAGCCTCGGCGCCGGAGATACCGAAAGAGCGGAGCGCACCCTTACCACCGGCTTCGTGCTGACGGGAATAAACAGTCTGATCGTCACATCGGCGGGGTTGATCTTCCTTTCGCCCATAGTCTCCGCCCTCGGCGCTCAGAGCAACACCTTTGACTACACCTCCGAGTATGTTTCCGTCCTGCTGATAGGCAGCGTGCTGACAATGGGCAGCTATACCGCGGGAGCCCTCCTCCGCAGCGAGGGTTCGGTGAAGATCTCGGTCATCGGCATGATGATGGGGACCCTTGCCAATATCGCCCTTGACCCGCTGTTCATTTTCACTTTCGGTATGGGCATCAGAGGCGCGGCTATTGCTACCGTCCTCGGCAACGGCATCAGCCTCGGAGCCTCGCTGTTCTTCTACTTCAGAGGAAAGACTCTGCTCCGGCCCCGTCTGCGGTTTATCCGTCCCGCCGCCGCCATAGTCAAGGAGATATTCTGGGTGGGCATCCCCGCCGCCCTTGAGACCCTGCTGACCTCCGCTGCCTATATCATCAACAACAACCTTGCGGTGGGATACGGCGAGCTGACCGTAGCCGCTATGGGCGTCGCTCAGAAGATAATGACCCTCGGCAACTACATCTATCAGGGCTTCGCCTCCGGGGCGCAGCCGCTTATGGGCTACAACTACGGCGCTAAGAACTACAAGCGGATGCTTGCCGTCCTGCGTTCGGGAATAATAGTCGTCAGCCTCACCGAGCTTGCGGTCATGACGGTCTACGGCATCTTCGCCCCGGAGCTGATAGGCATATTCTCCGACACCGACGAGGTGGTCAGCATCGGCGCGAGAGTCCTCCGCACTTTAATGTGCATCCTGCCTTTTGTCGGAGCCACCTCCATGAGCCGTATGTCCTTCCAGGCAATGGGAAAGCCCCAGTTCGCCTTCGTGATAACCCTTATCAGACAGCTTTTCCTATACGTCCCTCTGCTGCTGATACTCAACAGCATTTTCGGCTTCGGCGGCATGATCTGGGCTCAGCCCGTTACCGAGGTCATAATGATGACCGTCTCCGTCACCCTGCTTTACAGGATGATCCGCTCCGAGGCCGCAAAGGAGCAATAAAACAACGGACTGCCGCTGAAATCCGGCAGTCCGTTTTGATATATCTTTACTTTTCGATCGGGAACCCGTACTGTCTGAGTATCGCATTGGATTCCGCTTTGGCCAGTTTGGCAAGGTTTTTGTCCGAAAGCATCCACTTTCTGACCTCGGGATTCGTATGGAAGGAATGCTCGATCA
Organism: Ruminococcaceae bacterium FB2012; assembly: GCA_900104495.1. Classification (GTDB taxonomy): domain Bacteria; phylum Bacillota; class Clostridia; order Oscillospirales; family Ruminococcaceae; genus FB2012. The sequence goes on from FMXS01000009.1 coordinate 62,926, forward strand.
GCACTCCCGGAACGCCGACTCTGTCGGCGGCGCGGGTGACCGCATAGTAGGTGTCGCCCAGACGGTAGGTATCGCCGTTGGCTGAAACGTGCCTGTTGATAACGTTCCTGTCCTTGAATGCTGCTCTGCTTTCAACGGTCTTTCCGCCGGGGGCGATAGTCTTTGATGCGGCTTTTCCAAGTTCGTAGGACACTTGCCAGTCAAAGCTGTTGGCGTTCCCGACGTTGTTGATGTAGCACTGAACTTCCCAGAAATCGGAGGTGTACCAGCTGTTGGTGGAGGTGGCGTTGGTGTGCAGCGAAATGAAATAGTCGCAGCCCTTGGAGTATTTTCCCCGGGCCATAAGAGCTTCTCCGTAACCGTCACCGTAGCCGATGAATTTCTCGTTGGGAACACCCGCCGCAAAGGTCTCGGTGACGCCGTCACCGGTGCGGGTGATCTTAACGGTCGCAAAAGCGGTGCCCAGCAGCTTTGTGGATGTGAGGCTGTCCTTCAGCTTGCCGCCGAGGAGAAGCATCTGCGTGCCCTCGGAGTATTCGCTGTTGGCGTTGCAGCCGATGTAGTGTCCCGGATCAAGGCAGAGCTTCACCTTCGCCCAGCCGACATCAAAGGTCAGCTGCCCCGCGTATTTCTTTCCGTCCCGGACGCTCACGCCTGCCAGCGCATATCTGAAAAAGCGGCTGTTCTCGGACTTGATATTGTCGGTGTACTTGTAATCCTTATCGCTGTCCGACGCGGGTATCTCCCCGAGGACGGTCCATTTTTTGCCCTCCGTGTCGCCTCTCAGAAGCAGATAGGAGCTGTACCTGTCATCCATGAAATGCTTCCAGGTGATGTTTATCTTCCGCGAGGATGCGCCCCTGCTTATCGTGTCTATGTCCACACGGGGCAGCGCCGTGCTGAGCGCATAACCGCCGGCGGTGATCTGCTTTTTCGCGTACTTGTTCAGATACTTGTCCGAATAGGAGATAACTCCGTCAGTGACGCTGCGTTCAACGTTACCGTTGCTGTCGGCGTAGTAGGTCGTCCCGTTGACGGTGCTTTTCCCGGCTGCGGCCTTTACGATGCTGTATGTACGGGAAGTGGTCCCCGAGAAATTCCCGAGGCCAGTCAGAGTGACGGTGGCCGTCCCGACAGCATCGTTATTGCTGTAAGTCACATAGTAATCGCTGTTTCGTGTGAGCTTGATGCCGCTGACCTTGAGGGTAGGCTTGGGCTTCACCGGCGAGCCTGCATAAATGTACTCCAGCGCGGGGATGGTCGCTCTGTTGTCGGAAAGGTCGTTGGGCTTAACGGTGAAGGTGGTGATGAATGTGCCCGAATATGAGCCCTTTCCCTTGACGGTGACCTTTGCCGTGCCGACGTTAATGTTGTTCTCAAAAACTGCGTTATAGTCGTTTTCGCTGAGCAGATAGCCCTTCGTGTCCGTGACAGTGAGAGCGGGCTTTATCTCCTTGCCCTTGTAGGTGTAGGCCTGATAAGGCATAGTCACCGATCCGATATTGCCTCTGACAGTGACGTTCTTAGCTTTGCTGTAATTTCCGTAGCGGACCCCCGAAACCGTTCCGTCAGAGGTGATGAAGGCTCTTACCTTTACGAACCAGCATTCTCCCACCTTGGGTACATTTGTCAGATTGACGTAGGTCCTGTTTGTGACAGTGGTGCTGTGTACCTCGTTTACAAAGGAGGGATCTATCGAGTAAAGCACTTGATAGCCCAGGGCGTCCGCCACCGGCTCCCAGCTTGCCCGGATGTTTCCCTTGGAAGTGGTGAGTTTTGTCAGAGACGTCTTTGTAGGCTTGATGGTGAAACCGGCTTCTTTACTGCCGTTGTAGTCCCCGATGCCCGTGACTGTCAGAACTGCGGTGTTGTAGCCCACATTGATGTTGTCCCGGTATCCGATCAGATAATCCCGTCCCTTTGCAAGTACCTTCCCGTTAAGAGTGACCGTGACCTCGTCGGCACCGTTTCTGCTGTCGGGAGTGATCGCCTTACCCGTGAAGGTGTAGCTCTTGTATTTGAAGCTGACCTCGCATTGCGAGAGATCGTAAGGATCGGGTTCCGGTTCCGGCTCTTGTTCCTGTTCCTGCTCCTGTTCCTGTTCCCGGCTGATGACCGTTCCTTCTCCTTCGGAGTCCGGACTGTCCGCTGCCGCAGCGGAAAATGCCGAAAAGCAGAGCATCACGGCGGCTGCCGCCGCTATGGTAAACAGCTTTTTCATAATAATTCTCCTTGCCTGTGAATATGTTGCGATGTTTTATACAACACCGATATATTTAGAATTATAGTCCTTTTTCGCCCATATGTCAAGCCTGAAAGCCTGCCTTCCAGCCTTTACCTAAAAAGCCAAAGACAGTATAAAACACATATTATTCATAAAAACACTTGCAAAAGGCTGAAATATGGTGTATAATATTAAATAGTTTATGTAATTATTGTCCGTGACAGTATATTAAACGGTATTCGATCACAAGGAGGCTTTACTATGCGTGCAAGCGGAATTCTTCTGCACATTTCTTCTCTGCCCGGAAGATACGGCATCGGCAAGCTCGGCAAGGAGGCTTACGCCTTCGCGGATTTTCTCGCAAAGAGCGGTCAGAAATACTGGCAGATACTTCCCGTAACTCCCACCAGCTACGGCGATTCGCCTTATCAGAGCTTTTCTGTCAGCGCCGGAAACCCTTACTTCATCGACTTCGAGACCCTGGAGTCCGAGGGACTGTTAAAGCCTATGGAGTATAAGCGCATAGGCTGGGGCGAGTTTGCCGCCGTCAATTATGAGCTTCTGTATAATAAGGTATTCACGGTGCTCCGCAAGGCCTTCGACCGCTTTGAGCCCGACGCAGAATACAGGACCTTCTGCTCCTCCAATAAGTCCTGGCTGGATAACTATGCGCTGTTCATGTCCCTTAAAGACGCTCACGACGGCAAAGCCTGGGACGAGTGGGAAAAGCCTCTGCGTATGTTCGAGCCGAAGGCCGTTACTGCCGCAAGACAGGATTATGCCGATGATATAGAATACTATAAATTCATCCAGTATGAATATTTCAAACAGTGGAAGCGCTTCAAGGCTTACGTCAACGGGCTGGGCATAGAAATGATCGGCGACATCCCGATATATGTGGCCTACGACAGTGTTGAGGTCTGGACCAAGCCGGAGTATTTCCTCCTGGACAAGGACAAGAAACCCATTGAGGTCGCGGGCTGTCCCCCAGATGTTTTCACCGCCAAGGGCCAGCTTTGGGGCAACCCCCTCTACCGCTGGGACGTTATGGAGGCGGAGAGCTTCAAATGGTGGATAGAGCGCATCCGCACGGCGGTCAGCACCTATGACGTGGTGAGGATCGACCACTTCCGGGGCTTTGAGAGCTACTATACCATTCCCTACGGCAACGAGGACGCCGTCATAGGAAAGTGGCGCAAGGGTCCGGGGATGAAGCTGTTCAAGGAAGTCAAAAAACAGCTGGGCGACTGCCGCATCATCGCCGAGGACCTGGGATTTATCACCCCGATGGTGGCGAAACTGCTCAAAGCAAGCGGCTTCCCGGGAATGAAGGTGCTGGAGTTCGCCTTCGACCCCTCGGGGGAGAGCGATTATCTGCCCCATAATTTCAAAAGCTCCAACTGCGTATGCTATACCGGCACCCACGATAACGAAACTCTCGCCGGCTGGACGGCAAGTCTCCCTAAGGCCGATGCAAAGTTCACCCGGGAGTATCTCAACGTCAAGCGCAATAAGGACATCCCCCGGGGAGTTATCAGAGCGGCCTGGGCAAGTATCGCCGATACCGCCGTGGCTCAGATGCAGGACTTCCTTGAACTGGGCAGCGAGGCAAGAATGAACATCCCCTCGACTCTGGGCGGCAACTGGCAGTGGAGAATGTGCTCCGATGCCCTTACCGATCAGCTCTCCAAGGAGATATACGAGCTGACGAGGATATACGGCAGGCTCCCGAAAAAGCCCGCCGAAGCTGTCCCCGAGGACAGCACCGAAGAAGAAAAACAAACGGAGGATAACTAATGGACAGTCAGTATCTTTGGAACGAGATAAACAAGAAGGCTATGGAACGCTACGGCTTGCGGACCGACAACACGGATGCCGTTCAGCTTCACGAATGCATATCATCGGTGGTAATGGCCGAGATAGCCGAACGCTGGAACGCCAGCCGCGAAAAGCATCTCGCGAACCGCCGCGCCTGCTATCTTTCAATGGAGTTCCTTATGGGCAGGGCAGTGTATAACAACCTGCTGGTGCTGGGCATAAAGGACGACGTTGACGAGGCTCTGAAAATGTCGGGGCGCTCGCTTGCCGAACTTGAAGAGATAGATGACGCCGCCCTCGGAAACGGCGGCCTCGGCAGACTTGCCGCCTGCTTCCTTGATTCGGCGGCGGCTCACGACATTCCTTTGGACGGCTACGGCATCCGCTATAAGTACGGCCTTTTCCGACAGGCAATTGAGAACGGCTTCCAGCGGGAATATCCCGATGACTGGCAGCGCCAGGGCGACCCCTGGAGCAAGCGCTGCGACGCAGAAGCCGTAGCAGTGGAGTATTCCGACATGACCGTCAAGGCCGTGCCCTACGATATGCCCATAATCGGCTACGGCACCGATAACATCGGCACTCTCCGCCTTTGGCAGTCGGAGGCTTACGAGGGCTTCGACTTCGGACGCTTCAATTCCGGCGACTATGACGGAGCCGTCAAGCCCGCCACCGACGCAGAAAACATCTGCAAGGTGCTTTATCCCAACGACAACTTCGACGAGGGCAAAAAGCTAAGGCTCAGACAGGAGTATTTCTTCTCGGCAGCCTCCCTCGCGGATATCACCGCCAAGCATTTCAGACGCTTTGGCACTCTTGACAATTTAGCCGACTATGTAACGATCCAGCTCAACGACACTCACCCCGTTATCTCGATCCCCGAGCTGATGCGCCTGCTGGTGGACAAGTACGGCTATGAGTTTGAAAAGGCCTTTGAGATCACCCGAAAGGTGTTCAACTATACCAACCACACAGTAATGCAGGAGGCTCTCGAAAAGTGGAGCAGCCCGCTTATGGAGCATCTCCTTCCCAGGGTATATGCCTTCGTGCTGATGATAAACGAGCGCTTCATCAAGGATATGTACGCCCTCGGCAAGGACAGAGCTTTCATAAAGAAACTGGCCCCCATGGCTGACAGTCAGGTGAGAATGGCCAATCTTGCGGTGTATGCTTCAAGCTATGTCAACGGAGTGGCTCAGATCCACACCGAGATACTCAAGTCCGACACCCTAAAGGAATGGTACGAGCTCTATCCCGAGCGTTTCCGCAACAAGACCAACGGCATCACTCAGCGCCGCTGGCTGGCCCTCTGCAACGAGGAGCTTTCCGCACTTATCACCCGCCTGCTGGGCTCGGATGCCTGGGTCAAGGATCTTGACCTGCTGAAGGAACTCAAAAAGTACGCCGACGACGAATCCGTGCTGCGGGAGTTCATTGCTATAAAGAAGCAGAAGAAACAGCAGCTTGCGGATTTCATCTGGAAGCATGACGGCGTTTCGGTAAACGCCGATACCGTTTTCGACATTCAGATAAAGCGCCTCCACGAATACAAGCGCCAGCTTCTGAACGCCCTGTCGATACTCTATATCTATTTCGGCATCAAGGACGGCTCCATAAAAGACTTCACACCCACGACTTTCATCTTCGGAGCCAAATCCGCCCCGGGCTACAGACGCGCCAAGGCTATCATCAAGCTGATAGGCGAGATAGACAAGCTGATCGACAGCGACCCCGAGGTGAGCGGGCTTATCAAGGTGGTCTTCGTTCAGAATTATAACGTCAGCTATGCCGAAAAACTGGTGGCCGCCTGCGACATCTCCGAGCAGATCTCCACGGCAGGCACAGAGGCTTCGGGCACCGGCAATATGAAGCTGATGCTCAACGGAGCCGTGACCCTCGGCACCCTCGACGGCGCCAATATCGAGATCGCCGAAGAAGCCGGCGAGGAGAACGAGTATATCTTCGGCGCAAAGGTCGAGGAACTGGAAAAGATCATGCCGGACTACGATCCCCGGAAACTGCTTTTCAGCGACGAAAAGATACGCCGTGTACTCAACAAGCTCATCGACGGCACCCTGGACGACGGCGGCGTTCCCTCCGATCAGGAGGGCAGCTATGAGGAGCTTTACAAAGCCCTCACAGACGGCGCATCCTGGCACGTCCCCGACCACTATTATCTGCTGGGCGATTTGACCGATTACGTCGAGACCAAGCTTCGCGCCAACAAGGACTACAAGGACGAGCTTGCCTTTGCCAGAAAATGCTGGCTCAATATCTGCTCGGCAGGAAAGTTCTCCTCCGACCGCACCATCAAGGACTACGCCGAGGATATCTGGAAACTCTGAAAAATATGACCGTAAAAGATGCCCCATATTGCGGGCATCTTTTTTTGATATTTTATTCATTTTTTATTGACAAATTACGCGGAAATATGATATAATGTTACATGGAATATTATATTTTTAAAAAGGTGGATCGCTATGAATAAACTACTCGTTCTGTTTGCGGCTGCAGCGGTATCGTTAAGTACCGCCGCCGGGATCGGCAACGGAGCAATCAGAACTGTCGAAGCCGATGATATATCTGTTCAGCAGCAGGCTTCTAATTCTCTCGGCAATGCCGTGGTCACGCTGAAATACAGTTCCTATACCCTCGGCTCTGTTCCTGTCACCCCCGATGACCGAAACGGCATCGACGAGGTGTCCGTGAAGCTCAACGGGCAGGAGCTTATCAAGAACAAGGATTACATCCTGTACTATTCCTTCAATGACCGTCCCGGCAATGCGGCTGTCGCCGTAGTCGGAGTGGGAGATTATACGGGCAGTACCGTGAAACGCTTTGTCATCAAGCCTCCGACAGTTAAAATGGGCACTCTCACTACCGGCAAGGGAAACATTTTTGTGGAATGGGAACCCATGGACGGCGCCCAGGGATATCAGATCATTTACAGCAAGGACAGTTCCTTCAAAGACTATCACAGTACCACCGTCTGGGCGGATTCCGGGAAGAATTCCGTTAACCTTAAAAACATCCCGCAGCCCGGCGAGAAGTATTATGTCAAAATGCGCGCCTTTGTCACCGTTGACGGAAAGCGCTACGGAAATTATTGCTCACCGCGTCTGAAAAACGTTGTCGGCGGCATCGGCAAGGTCACGATCCCGACACTGAATTACGTCTATCGCGGCCGCGACCTCAAGCCTACCGTCACTGTCCGTGATACCGACGGGAACAAGCTCACGGATGGCAAGGATTATTACTACACCATTTCCAGGTGCAAAAATGTGGGTGTTGCTACGATAAGTGTCACCGGCGTGGGAAATTATCAAGGCAGCGCCGTCAAGAAATTCAATGTGGTCCCTGCGGATATTTACAACGCTTCGGTATCTTCGCTGGATTCCGCTTATGCCTATACCGGCAGCGCCGTGAAGCCTTCGCCGGTGCTGAAATACAAGTCCTACAAGCTGGTCAAGGGCACGGATTATACGGTATCCTATAAGAACAATACCAAGAAGGGCACCGCCACCATCACCTTTACCGGCAAGGGCAATTTCAAAGGCTCCCTCACCAAGACCTTCAAGATCCAGGGCTCCGGGATGTTCACCAAGGACGGCGCCGTATATTACCGCGATCATAAGGGCAACCAGCAGACCGGCTGGCAGGAGATCGACGGAAACTATTACTGCTTCGACCGCATCACAGGCAAGCTCGTTACGAACACAACCATCAACAAGATCAAAGTGGATTCCACCGGCAAGGCAGTTAACCTCACCGATTACGGCCTCAGCCGGATCAAGATGATGATGACCGCACATCAGAAGGTGCTGGAGCTTACCGATCCCTCCGATTCAATGGAGACCAAGCGTCTGAAGGTCTTTAAATGGGAGATCTACGAGCATCCCTACTGGGTATGGCACCTGCTGGCAAACTACTATAAGACCACCGACGAGTGGGATGTCATCTTTGCCGACGACATCTTCTCCAGAGGCCGCGGATGCTGCGTCGCCGATTCCTGCGCCTGCGCGTTCATGTTCCTGGAGATCGGCTACACCAACATCTATGTCTGCCACGACGGCCGCCACGGCTGGTTCACGGTGAACAACAAGCTCTACGATCCGCTGTTCGCCGAGAACGTATGGAGCGTCAACTACAACGCCGACTATATGGACTACCGTCAGTACCCCGTTGGCAGGATCCGCATAGACTGATTTATGTATAACAGAACATCTCCCCGCTGCGGCAGGGAGATGTTTTTGCTTGCCCGAGTTAAAGAGCAATAAAAAAGGCTGCCCCTTCGGACAGCCTTTTATATTGTATGATTCAGTTCATCAGCCGAGTCTTGCCTCGATCTTGTCAAGCTCCTTGTAAAGAGCCTCGGGGATGTGGCCGCCCTTGGCCTTGATGTCCTCATCGTAGTAACGGCGCATTTCCTTGATCTCAGCAGTCCAGAGATCCTTGTCGATCGCAAGCAGCTCCTTCATTCTGTCAAGAGAAACCTCGTCCTCGATGCCTTCGCGGTTGATGTCCTCGGGTTTGGGAACATAGCCGATAGGAGTCTCAACGGCATCAACGGTGCCTTCGCAGCGCTTGATGATCCAGTCAAGAACTCTCATGTTGTCGCCGAAACCGGGCCACATGAAGTTGCCGTCGGCATCCTTCTTGAACCAGTTAACGTTGAAGATCTTGGGAGCCTTGTCGCCCAGCTTCTCGCCCATCTCAAGCCAGTGAGCCCAGTAGTCGCCTACGTTGTAGCCGATGAAGGGCTTCATAGCCATAGGATCGTGACGCAGAACGCCTACGGCGCCGGCAGCGGCAGCAGTGGTCTCGGAGGAAACTGCCGAGCCTACATATGTGCCGTGTACCCAGTCGAAGGACTGATATACCAGCGGAGTGGTCTTTTCTCTTCTGCCGCCGAAGATCATTGCCATAACGGGAACGCCCTCGGGATTGTTGAACTCGGGCGATACGCAGGGGCAGTTCTCAGCGGGAGCTGTGAATCTGGAGTTGGGATGAGCCAGCTTCTCGCCGCCGGCAACATACTCGGGACCGTTAACGTGAGCGCCCTTCCACTCCTCGGCATTTACGGGAGGATTCTTGTCAAGACCTTCCCACCAGGGAGTCATATTGTCCAGGTTGATAGCAACGTTTGTGAAGATAGCGTTCTTCTTGGTGGAAGCAAGAGCGTTATAGTTGCTCTTTGCGTTTGTTCCGGGAGCAACGCCGAAGAAGCCGTTCTCGGGGTTGATAGCATAAAGTCTGCCGTCCGGGCCGGGCTTCATCCAGGCGATATCGTCGCCGACTGTCCAAACCTTATAGCCCTGCTCGGTGTAGAACTTGGGAGGGATCAGCATTGCCAGATTGGTCTTGCCGCAGGCAGAGGGGAAAGCAGCGGTGATGTACTTAACTTCGCCGTTGGGCTTCTCAACGCCGAGAATAAGCATATGCTCGGCCATCCAGCCCTCGTTCTTGCCCTGGAAGGAAGCGATACGCAGAGCGAAGCACTTCTTGCCCAGCAGAACGTTTCCGCCGTAAGCGGAGTTGATGGAGCAGATCCAGTTTCTCTCGGGGAACTGAACGATGTATCTCTTCTCGGGGTCAACGTCAGCCTTGGAATGCAGACCTCTTACGAAGTCGTCGGAGGTGTCGCCAAGGTTCTCGAAAGCCTTGGTGCCCACACGGGTCATGATATCCATGTTAAGAACAACATAGATAGAGTCGGTGACCTCAACGCCTACCTTAGCGAGGGGCGAGCCGATAGGACCCATGGAATAAGGGATGACATACATTGTCCTGCCCTTCATAACGCCGTCGTACATAGCCTTGAGCATATTCCACATCTCATCGGGATCCATCCAGTTGTTGGTGGGGCCTGCGCCTTCCTTGGTCTTGGTGCAGATGAATGTTCTGTCCTCAACACGGGCAACGTCGTTGGGAGCAGTTCTGTGATAAAGACACCCGGGATACTCTTCCTGATTCATAAGGATCATCTCGCCGGTGCCGAGGGCTTCCTCTCTGAGCTGCTGAAGCTGCTCGTCGGAGCCGTCTATCCATACTACCTTATCGGGCTGTGTGAGCGCGATCATTTCGTCAACCCATTTGTTGACATTCGGGTTCTTGGTCAAACTTGCCATTAATAAAAACTCCTCTCAGAATGTTCAGTAGAAATTACAAATTTCCCTATTATTGATTATACCGCAAATAATTGTTTTTGTCAACCACAATTTTGCAGGCATCACCCGTAAAAAATTCAGCAGAGCCCGTTTTTGCGGGTCATAGTATGCCGAAGGCAAGATCAGACCTTAAATTCTGCGATTTGCACAAAAAACCGCGGCCTTTGCTCCTCTCTCCGTTCACTTTTTCCTTGACGTTTTCATATCGGTTCGGTAGGAATGATTTTCACTGTGGATATTGAACGATGATCCTGCCGCCTATCGCTTCTGCTTTGTTCAGATTTGACAAAAACAAAGCCTCTGCGTCCCGCTTTTCCCGGATTTGCATTATCCATTTAGCGGTATTATAATAAGACACGAAAGATATCTTTTCCGAAGCATAAACTCATCATCAAAATGAAGGAAAGGTGGACCCGAATGTCAAACAAGCAGACAAGACTTCTCGCCCTCAGCGGACTATTTGCCGCTGTAATATTTCTTACCACGGCCTATATCCATATCCCCACGGGAATGGGCTATACCCACGCCGGAGACGGCTTTATCTTCCTTGCGGCCGCTATGCTCCCCAAACGGTACGCCATACCCGCCGCCGCAATAGGCGCGGCCCTTGCAGACGCCGCCAGCGGTATGAGCATCTGGATCCCCGCGACCCTTGTTATCAAGACGCTTACCGTCCTGCCCTTTACCTCAAAGCACGGAAAGACCCTCGTTCCCCGCAATTACGCGGCTCTGATACCCGCCCTGCTGTTCTGCGCCGTGGGTTACAGCATCTACGAGGCGCTTATCCTCACCTCCGACTCCCTCGGAGCCGCTATCGCCACGGCTTTTGCACAGGTGCCTTTCTATACCGTGCAGATCGCCATAGGCGCCGTTATCTTCACTATACTCGGAAAAACCGTTGACAGCGCACATCTGTTCGTATCCAGGCGTTAATTTATTAACAATGATTTTTAATTTCAGGGCCCTCATAACCCCTCCTATCCGATTGACTTTTCCCGCGCTATGTATTATAATATTATAGCACACACTTTTTCCCGAAACGATCAAGGAGGATCGCTATGAGTGAACCCAACGGCCGCCATACTCCCGACAGCTCCGGTGGTGCGACCCCCGATAAGAATATAAAAGATACATACGAGCTCGCCTACGAGGAACAGCTCCGCAAATTCACCGAACTGGATTCGCCGGAATCTACTCAGCCGGTCCCGGTAATAAACGTTATGGGCCGGGATTACGGAGAGCATCCGAAACTTGCAGGCCGTCCCGGACAGGATGAACAGCGAAGCAGACCGCCCCGGAGAAAGCCGCCTCAGAACGGTTCCGGTAAGCCCCGTCAAGGCTCCGTGAAAAAGAGCAGTTCCGGCAAAAAGAAAAAGAAGAAGGGAAGCAGCAGACCCGATGTCCATATCGACAGGAGTCAGCCGCTGCAGTTCGGTATGTCGTCAAACAAGAAAAAGGGCGGGGAAACCGCCGTTAAGAAAAGATCTCCCGTAAAAAGAGTCCTTGTCATCCTGCTGATAATCATTCTCGTGCTGATACTTTTCGTGCAGATAATGATATTCAGATATATGAGCAAGGTCACCTACCGCGAGACAGGCGAGCGGCATTTCACCACCGCCTCTCTGCGTTCCGACGATATAATGAATATCCTGCTGATAGGCTCAGATACCCGGGATTCCTCCGAGCGGGGCAGGACCGATTCCCTTATCCTGCTTTCGGTGGACCAGAAGAAAAAGCGCACCACCATGACCTCGTTCATGCGGGACTGCTATGTCACTCTCCCGGATTACGACCTTGACGGCGACGGCAAGTTCTACGGCGAAGGCGACAAGTGCAAGCTCAATGCTGCTTATGTCTACGGCGGCGCCGAACTGCTTATGGATACCATCGAGTATAATTTCGATGTGGCCGTGGATAAATACGTCTACATAGATTTCTTCGCCTTCATCGACATCATCGACGCCGTGGGCGGCATCGACCTTGACATCACCGACGAGGAAGCGGTAGGTATGCAGGACCCCATGCGTGAGCAGAACCGTTATCTGAAAAACGACTACGGCACCGATTACCTCACCAAGGGCGGCAAGGGTATGCACCTAAACGGCAATCAGGCTCTCGGCTATGCAAGGCTCAGATACGTCGGCAACGCAGATTTCCAGCGCACCGAACGTCAGCGCATCGTGATCTCCAAGCTGATCGAGACCGCTAAAAGCTCCGGCATCTTTAAGCTGGATAAATTCGCCTCCGCCGTCTGCTCACATATCGAGACCAATCTTACCAAGTGGGAATTCTATAAGCTGATCTACCGCGTCCCGTTCATCATCAAGTACGAGACCAAACAGCTCCGCATCCCCGGCGACGACGAGTACAGCTACGGCACCGGATGGGACGGTTCCTCCGTGCTTACCGTTGATTTCCCCGGCGTTATAGAAACTCTGAACAGGGAAATATATGAATGATCTCCTTCCTGCCCGGACCGCATTGGCCCGGGCAGTTATCTTTGTATTGGTTAAATCAAAAAATTATTAAAAACGCTTGCATTTTTAAAAGAAGTGTGTTATAATAAGATGTACCGAAGATCGGGTGTAGATTATTGTTCCTCATCGATCCGAGATATAGGTGTGCGGGTCCTGCGCAATGAAGCGCTGTGAACCATGTCAGGCGGGGAACCGAGCAGCATTAAGCGGTCTGTTTCGTGTGACGCAGTTTCGCCTGCACATCTATATGTCGGATCGATTTTAATTGTGCAATAAATAAAAGGAGGTCATGGAATGTATCAGGCGCTTTACCGCAAGTGGCGGCCTATGTCATTCGATGACGTCGTTTCTCAGCCGCATATAACAACGACTCTCAGAAATCAGATCGCTTCGGGCAAGACAGCCCACGCTTATCTGTTCACCGGGTCCCGCGGCACTGGAAAGACAACCTGCGCCAGGATCTTCGCCAAGGCTGTCAATTGCCTCGATCCTAAGGACGGGGAGCCCTGCCTCGAATGCGAGATCTGCAAAAATGCGGATAAAGGTTCCCTTGCCGATATAATCGAGATCGACGCCGCCTCCAATTCAAGAGTGGACGATATTCGGGAACTCCGTGAGGGCGTGGCTTATACCCCGGAGATGTGCAGGTATAAGGTGTATATCATCGACGAGGTGCATATGCTGTCCCCCGGTGCTTTCAACGCACTGCTGAAAACAATGGAGGAGCCGCCTCCCCACGTCAAGTTCATCCTTGCTACCACCGAGGTCCATAAGGTGCCGGAAACTATCGTTTCCAGATGCCAGCATTTCGATTTCCATAGGATAAGGACCGAGGATATAGTCGCCAGGCTGAAATATATCGCCGGTGAGGAAAAGCTGACTCTCCACGACGATGCCGCAAACCTCATCGCCAGGATCTCCGACGGCGGTATGCGTGACGCCCTTTCACTTCTCGATCAGTGCGTTGCCTATTCGGACGAGATAACCGTCGAAACGGTCTCGGGTGCCGCAGGCATAGCCGGCAGGGATCACCTTTTTGATATCCTTGAAGCCGCCTTTGCCCGCGATTCCGGCAGTATGATACGCATTATCGACGACCTTTACGGCAGAAGCAAGGACCTTGCGGTGCTTTGCTCCGAACTGATAACTCAGATGCGGAACGTCATGATACTGATGTCCGGCAGCAATACCGACGACCTTATCGTCTGTCTCCCCGAGGAACTTGTACGGCTGAAAAAAATGGCCGCAAATACCGATATAGATACCGTGCTCTATTTCATTTCAGCTTTGCAGTCCTGTTCGGAAAGGTTCTCCCGCAGCACAAATAAGTGCATCGAAATGGAAATGTGCGCCGTGCGGATGTGCAGCGGCAAGAGCGGGGCGGGAGCCTCCGCGGCTCAGAGCGGTGTTTCCCCCACGGTGATAACCTCCTTCAACGAGAGGCTCACTAAGCTGGAAAAAGCCGTTTCAAGCGGCAGAACAGCTGCGGCCCCCGCCGAAGAGGAAAAACCCAAGGCTCTTCCTCCAAAGCCGCTGAAAAAATTTGACCCCAACGATTTCACGCCCCTTGAGGACTGGAAAAACATCCTCGAGATAATCAACGAAAGGATCCCCGCGATAGGCGCGTTCCTCCGGAATTCCGCCGCCTGCATAGAAGGCGATATGTTTTATCTTATCGTCGCCAGCGATTTTGCCTTGAAGAAATTCCGGGCTCGCGCTGATGACGCCAATGCTTTAAAACAGATCGTCAACGATTATTACGGAAAAAACTTCGGCTTTATGCTTTTCAGCTCTCACGATGTGGAGCTTGAGGATCAGGAGAATCCGATCTCCACACTTATCAGCAGAGCCAAAAGCGCAGAAATAGATGTCGAGGTAAAGAAAAATATATAAGGAGTTTTACAAATGAAAGCAGGATTACCACAGGGAATGGGCAAGGGACCTAACAACAATATGAACTCGATGCTCAAGCAGGCTCAGAAGATGCAGGACGAGATCACCGCTCTGCAGGCCGACCTTGAAGAGAGAGAATTCTCTGCTTCCGTTGGCGGCGGAGCCGTTGACGTAACTATCAACGGCAAGAGACAGGTGCTCAAGCTCAACATCAAGCCCGAGGTCGTTGATCCCGAGGACGTTGAGATGCTCCAGGATCTTATCATGAGCGCCTTCAACGAGGCTGTAAGGATCCTTGACGAGACCTCCGATGCCGAGATGAGCAAGCTCACCGGCGGAGTATCCTTCCCGGGTCTGTTCTGATGGCTGATATAGGCGCACTGACGCTTACCGTCCTTTCGGAGCAGTTCGCCAAGCTTCCGGGCATAGGCATGAAGTCGGCTCAGAGGCTGGCTTACCATGTTATGGAAATGTCCGATAATGAAGCACAGGCGCTGGCTCAGGCTATCCTTGATGCCAAAAGGAAGGTGCATACCTGCGCGGTATGCTGTAACTTCACCGAGAACGAGCGCTGCCGCTTCTGCGCCGATCCGAGGCGGGACCAAGGGACCGTCTGCGTTGTGGAAGCTCCCCGGGATATTGCCGCTTTCGAGCGCACCAAGGAGTACAAGGGCGTTTACCACGTCCTTCACGGGCTGATCTCTCCCATTGACGGCATCGGCCCCGATAAGCTGACTGTCAAACAGCTCCTTGAAAGAGTCAATGCGGGAACCGTGAATGAAGTCATCATGGCGACGAACCCAACCGTTGAGGGCGAAGCTACGGCAATGTATATCTGCAAACTGCTGAAACCCTTCGGCGTGAAGGTCACACGGCTTGCCTTCGGCCTTCCCATCGGCGGGATGCTGGAGTATGCTGACGAGATCACGCTTTATAAGGCTCTCCAGAACCGCTCCGAGATCTGAAATACCGTAAATAAAAACCGAGGCGTCCGCATCAGACGGACACCCCGGTTCGTTTTTTATCCTTACATCAGCGGCGCGACGAACTTCATCAGTTTGCCGCGTATTTTTATGCCCAAACGCTCCTTCTTGATCGTCTCTTCGGTCACGACGCGGCACTTTGCCAGGGTCTCCTGATAATCCGCTTCAATATCGGGAATGCAGGACGTTCTGAACATATAAGTCGCACACTCAAAGTGATGATAAAGACTGCGGTAGTCAAGGTTGATAGTCCCCACCACCGCCTTTTCATCATCGCAGACGAAAACCTTCGCGTGAACGAATCCGGGAGTGTATTCAAAGATCTTGACTCCCGCCCGGATAAGCGACTTGTAGTGGGTCTTTGCCAGGGAATAAGCACCTTTCTTGTCGGGGATCCCCGGAAGTATCAGCCTCACGTCCACGCCCCGCTGCGCTGCAAATTTCAGCGCGGTTTCCAGTTCGTTGTCAAGTATCAGATAGGGCGTCATAATGTGGACGTAGGTCTTTGCCCGGTTGAGGATGTCCATATAAACATTCTCGCCCACCTTGAATTCGTCAAGAGGATCGTCCGCAAAGGGCATTACCCAGCCGTCTGCTTCGGCGGGTCCTGCCGGGATAAGCGCCTCGTCCCAGTTTGCTTCGGGCTCGGTGGTGTTCCACATTTGCAGGAACATCAGCGTGAAGCCCTGAACCGCTTCGCCCTCCAGCCTTACCGCCGTGTCCTTCCAGTGCCCGAACCGAACGATGTGGTTGATATATTCGTCGCCTAAATTAACTCCGCCGTTGTAGGCCACCTTTCCGTCGATGACAAAGATCTTCCGGTGGTCGCGGTAGTTGTAGTAGGTGGAGAAAAATGGTCTGATAGGCGAAAAAGGCTTGCATCTGATGCCCAGCTTCTCCATTCGTTTGGGATAATCGGAGCTCAGTGTGGACATCTCACACATCCCGTCGTACATGACTCTTACGTCAACGCCCTCGGCGGCCTTGTCCGCCAGGATTTTGAGTATGGAGCCCCACATAAGGCCCTCGTCAATGATGAAGTATTCCAGGAAAATAAACTTCTCCGCCTTTTTCAGATCCTCAAGCAGAGAGCGGAACTTGTCCTCGCCCAGCGGGAAGAACTTGACATCCGTGTTGGCAAAAAGGGGATAGCATCCCGATCTGTTAAGGTATCGGCAAAGATCGTCAGTCCCCGACTCCACGATCTCGGGAGCGGTGAGGACTTCTTCCTTCTGAACGATCTTCCCGCGGGAGCCCTCAATGCTGCCTGCGACTTTCCTCGAAAGCACCCTGTGTCCGAGATCGCTCCTCGTATACAGCAGCAGCAGTGAAACGGGAACAGGGAACAGGTCGATCATAACGAGCCAGGTCAGCTTCGCGGAATAGTCCATATCGCAGTTGAACAGGTAGATCAGCAGCAGGAGCGTTATAACTCCGTGGACTACCGAGAATACTACGGAATAATCATCAAAGAATTCGATGGCGCTCAGAGCAACATCGAACTGTATAAGTATCAGCAGGAACATGATGCCGAAACGGCTGAACACGATCCTCAGCAGCCCGTGTCTTTTCTTTTTCAGCAGCCTTAGTACGTTGGGGTCCTGCTCGGGGAGCTTTTTCATAGATTCCTCCTGTGGTAAAATTCAAACGGCCGCTTTGCTGAAACGGCCGTTTATTCGTTTTATCAGTCCGGCAGCTTGATCTTCGGCAGGAAGGAAATAATATCCTCCTTCATGCGGATGACTTCTCTGCGTGCCGCTTTGGCAAATTCGTGAGGATCGCATTCCTCTTTCTTGTATGCGCACATTACCGCCCTCGAGGAGTTAACGATAGCCCCGAGACCGTTTTCGTCAAAGCCCTTGGACACGCCCTCGGCTCCGCCGCCCTGTGCGCCGTAGCCCGGAACCAGGAAGAAGGTGTGAGGCAGGGCCTTGCGCATTTCAGCCAGCTGTTCCGGGTAGGTCGCACCCACAACGGCGCCCACGCCGCTGTAACCGTACTTGCCCATGACCTCCGAGCCCCATTTTTCGCACATATCTCCCATTGTGGCATAAACTGTCTTGCTGCCGATCATAAGATCCTGAAGCTCCCCCGAGGATTTGTTGGAGGTCTTCACCAGCACGAAAATGCCCTTGTCGTAGGCACGGCATTTTTCCAGCAGGGGAGAGATGCCGTCGGTGCCGAGATAGCCGTTCACCGTCAGTGCGTCAGCGCCGAAGGCCGGGATGTTCTCGCCCCCGACTTCGGTGAACCCGAGATGCGCCGTGGCATAAGCGTCCATTGTGGCGCCGATGTCGTTGCGCTTGCCGTCGGTCATTACGAACATACCCTTGCCCTGGGCGTATTCAATGGTCTTGTAAAGGGTCTTGACGCCCTCCCAGCCGTACATTTCATAGTATGCCGCCTGGGGCTTTATGGCGGGGCAGATGTCGTGTATCTCGTCAATGATCGCCTTGTTGAATTCAAGTATCGCCTTGGATGCGGCTTTCAGTGTCTTGCCGTACTTCTTGATCTTCTTCGATACGATGTATTCCGGTACATATTCCACCCTTGGGTCAAGGCCCACCACAGAGGGATTCTGTGTCTTTACGATGTTTTCTATAAGTCTGTCAAATGACATATTCATTCTCCTTTCGGATCAAGCTCGTATACTATCTTTCCTCTGCAAACCGTATACAGATTCCGGCCTTTGAGCCTTTCACCCTTGAACACCGAGTTCTTGCTTCGGGAGTGCAGTTTCTCGGGGATCACGGTCCATTCAAGGTCCGGGTCGAAAATGCAGAGATCGGCCTCGCTGCCAACTTTTATCTCCGCCAAAGGCAGCCCGAGTATTTTCCTCGGATTGACGGACATTACCTCCACCAGCTTTGCGAGGCTCATTTTCCCGGTGTGGTAAAGCCGTGTCAGCGTCACCGCAAGGGAAGTTTCCAGCCCGACAACGCCGTTGGGCGCAGTTTCAAAATCAGACTTGTCCTCCGCGGTGTGAGGCGCGTGGTCGGTGATGATGCAGTCGATAGTCCCGTCAAGCAGAGCTTCTTCCACAGCCTTTCTGTCCTTTTCGGTCCTCAGAGGCGGAGACATACGGTAGTCCGCATCTCTCGCAAGCAGCTTATCGTCGGTGTAGGTGAAATAATGGGGCGCGGTCTCGCAGGTGACTCTGATGCCGTCCCGCTTTGCCGCTCTGATGATATCCACCGAGCCGTAGGTCGAAACGTGGCAGATGTGTACCCTTGCGCCGCAGGAGGCCGCAAGAGTGATCTCCCTGGCGGTGATGCTGTCCTCACTGGCTCTGTCCATGCCTCTGACACCCAGCTTTTCCGACACTTCGCCCCTGTTGATGATGCCGCCGTTTATGATATCCAGGTCCTCACAGTGAGAGGTAACGATAAGCCCGTTTTGGTTGGTCATTTCGATAGCCCGGCGCATAAGCTCCGCGTTCTTTACCGGCCTGCCGTCATCGGAGATCGCAACTATCCCGGCTTTTTTCAGTTTCTCGTAATCGCAGAGCTCCTTGCCTTCCATACCCTTTGTCACGCAGGCATAGGGGATGACCCTTATCCCGGTCTCTTCGGCCTTGTCAAACACATACTTCACAAGTTCGGGAGAATCTATGGGAGGCTTGGTGTTTGGCATACAGGCAACGCCCGTAAAGCCTCCGGCCTTGGCGGCCGCTGCCCCGGTGATGATATCCTCTTTCTGGGTCTGCCCCGGGTCACGGAAATGAACGTGCATATCAAACAGACCGGGCACGGCAATGAGCCGTCCCCCGCCGTCGATGACTCTGTCCGCGGGCTTTTCCTCGCTGCCTATATAGGCTATTACCCCGTTTTCCGTTATTATATTGGTCACGCAGTCGAGCCCCTGAAGGGGATCGGCCGCGTGAACGTTTTTAAACAGTATTCTCATTGCTTGCTTCCGATATCAGACTTTCTTAGCTGAGAAGTGCTTGCCGTGCGAGTACAGCTCAAGGGTCTTCTCGGGCATGATCATGTTGAGAACAACGCCTTCGTTGTCGCCGTTGTTCTTGATAAGGAATGTGCACTTGGGAGCGTCCTCAAGCTTGTAGGTCTCCTTGTTGACGACCTTTTTAACGTTCTTTGCATCGGTAAGGTTGGAGTAGGAGATCTGAGCAAAGAAGAACAGGTTGATGTGAGAGTCGAAGGCCTCGGTGTGATGGCCGGGAAGAACAAAGAGTTTGAGAGCCTTTCTTGTTTCGTCCAGTCTGTACCAGCCGTCTGCAATGACTTCGCCCGACTTGAGCTCGGAGTACTTGAACTTGCCGTTTTCGTCAACTTCCAGCTTCTTATCGCTCTTTTCATCGATCCATGCACCGGAGATCAGCAGTCTGCCGTCGCTGTTGGCATCGGTGTTCGGAGAAGCGAACACATAGCTTCCGACAATAATGCCGCATACTACGAGCAAGATAAAGACGATAACGAGAAAAACTTGTAAGATCCTTTTTGCCATGTTTGATTACCTCTTTCTGTTTATGTTTCAGAGCTTCCCTCAGCCCTGTTTGAGTATCGCGCCGGTGTTTGCAGATGTAACGAGCGATGCATATCTTGCAAGGTATCCCGTGGTTATCCTCGGTTCGCGGGGCTGCCATTTTGCTTTTCTTGCCGCCAGCTCCTCGTCGGAGACCTTGACGTTTATCTTGTTGGCGGGAATATCGATCGTGATGATATCGCCCTCTTCGATAAGCGCTATGGGTCCGCCCACCGCAGCTTCGGGAGAAACGTGTCCGATGGACGCGCCTCTTGTGGCTCCGCTGAAACGTCCGTCAGTGATAAGCGCCACCGACGAGCCCAGTCCCATTCCCACGATAGCAGATGTGGGGTTGAGCATCTCTCTCATTCCGGGGCCGCCCTTGGGACCTTCGTACCGGATGACCACCACGTCGCCGGCGTTTATCTTTCCGCCTCTGATAGCGGCGATAGCATCCTCTTCCGAATCAAATACTCTTGCGGGGCCTTCATGCACCAGCATCTCGGGAGCCACAGCCGAACGCTTTACAACGCAGCTGTCGGGAGCAATGTTTCCTCTCAGCACTGCGATGCCGCCGGTCTTGGAATAAGGATTGTCCAGCGGTCTGATGACCTCGGGATTGCGGTTAACGGCACCCTTGATATTCTCGGCAACCGTCTTGCCCGTAGCTGTCATGCAGTCGGTGTTGAGCAGTCCGGCCTCAGCCAGCTCGTTCATTACCGCATAAACGCCGCCTGCCTCGTTGAGGTCCTCCATATATGTATGACCCGCAGGTGCCAGGTGACATACGTTCGGGGTCCTGGAGGAGATCTCGTTTGCTATGTCAAGGTTCAGGTCGATGCCGCACTCGTGAGCGATAGCAGGAAGGTGAAGCATGGAGTTCGTTGAACATCCCAGAGCCATATCCACGGTGAGGGCGTTCATGAAAGCCTTCTCCGTCATAATATCTCTCGGACGGATATTCTTCCTGTAAAGCTCCATGACCTGCATACCTGCGTGCTTTGCCAGCTTCAGTCTTTCGGAGTAGACCGCAGGGATGGTACCGTTGCCCCTCAGACCCATACCCAACACTTCCGTCAGGCAGTTCATGGAATTTGCGGTATACATACCCGAGCAGCTTCCGCAGGTGGGGCAGACCTTGTTCTCGAATTCCTCAACGTCCTCCGCCGTCATCTTTCCCGCGTCGTAGGAGCCCACCGCCTCGAACATACTCGACAGCGATCTCTTCTCGCCTTTGACGTGTCCCGCCAGCATGGGTCCGCCGGAAACGAATACGGTGGGGACATTGACTCTTGCTGCCGCCATAAGCAGTCCGGGAACGTTCTTGTCGCAGTTGGGGATCATAACGAGGGCGTCAAAGTGATGCGCCAGCGCCATACATTCGGTGCTGTCCGCGATAAGATCCCGGGTAACGAGGGAATACTTCATTCCCTGATGACCCATTGCGATGCCGTCACAGACCGCGATAGCCGGGAACACGATCGGCGTACCGCCGGCCATAGCCACGCCCAGCTTAACGGCCTCCACCAGCTTGTCGATGTTCATGTGTCCGGGAACGATCTCGTTATAGCTGGAAACGATGCCCACCAAAGGCCTTTCCATTTCCTCCCTGGTAAGGCCCAGTGCGTTGAAAAGTGATCTCTGAGGTGCCTTGTCAACGCCATCGCAGAAATAGTTTTGTTCAGACATTTTTATACCTCCGATAACAGATTTATCAGTGTGAAAGACCTAAGAACGCCGCGCCGATTATTCCCGCGTCGTTGCCCAGCTTGGCAATGACGATCTCGGTATTCTTGGCGCTGTTCTTGGTGTAAACTTCCTTGGCTACCAGTTCCTTCAGCGGCAGCAGCAGGGGATCGCCCTCGTTGCAGACGCCTCCGCCGATGCAGAGGATGTCGGGCTGGAAGATGTTTATGGTGTTGGCGATACCGCAGGCCAGATAGCGGATGTACTTGTCAACAACTTCCTTGCCGGCTTTGTCCCCCGCACGCATAGCGTTGAACGCCGTCCTTGCGGAGACCTTGCCGTCTTCCTCGTTCATCTTCCACATGACCGAACTCTTGTCGGCGTACATTGCTTCCTTTGTCATTCGGATAAGCCCCGTCGCGGAGGAGAATACTTCAAAGCATCCCTTTCTTCCGCAGGTACACTCGGGACCGTTGGGGTCGATAACGGTGTGACCGATCTCCGCACCGGCGAAATTCGAGCCGGAGTAGATCTTTCCGTCAATGATTATGCCGCCGCCGACGCCTGTTCCCAGCGTGATGCAGACCGCGTTGTTCGCGCCCTTTGCGGCTCCCGCCACATATTCGCCGTAGGCCGCCGCATTTGCGTCGTTCTCAACGTAGCAGGGCTTGTCGATCAAGGTCCTCATAAGGTCCACAACGTGGAAATCCAGGAACCCTAAGTTGTTGGAATATTCAATGATGCCTTTTTCACTGTTGGCCGTACCCGGCGTTCCGATGCCCACCGCTTCGATCTGATCCAGGGAGAGCCCCGCCTTGTCCACGGCTTCAAGGGCCACCTTTGCCATATCCTTGCAGATAGCCTCTGCCGGCCTGGGAAGATTTGTCTTGCAGGAAGTCTTTGAAACGATCTCAAAATCCTCGCTGACAACTCCCGCCTTGATGTTGGTACCGCCTAAGTCAATGCCTATGTAGTATTTCATATCTCTGTCTTCCTTTTCGTGTTATTTGAATTTCAGAATTTGTCTATCCTTGTCAGCACGGCTCTGCATTTTCCGCTGACGGTGTATTTTCCCGTCCCCGCCGTGATGAATATACTGTCGCCTTTTTTGAACTGCGTCTCGCTGTCTCCGCTGACGGTTCCTTCTCCCTCCAGGAACAGCAGATCGTTGAAGCTCGTTCCGTCCGCTTCCAGTTTGGCGGTGCCGTCGATGTCAAGAGCGTATGTTGTAAAGTATTCGCACTTGGCAAGCAGCTTGGAGGTGTAACCTTCATGCTTTTCCACAGGCGTCTCCGGATATTTCTTCGCGGGAGCCAGCCTTGTAACGTCCTTGGCCTTCTCCACATGAAGCTCACGGGGCTTGCCGTCCTTGCCCACACGTCCGTAATCGTAGATGCGGTAGGTGGTGTTGGAGTTCTGCTGTATCTCGGCGATCAGTATTCCCTTGCCGATAGCGTGGAGCGTCCCCGCCTCGATGAAGAATACATCCCCCTTGTGAACGGGAACGTTGTTGGTAACTTCCAGAAGCGTGTTGTCCGCGATCCTGCGGGCGAACTCTTCCTTGCTGATCTCGTGCTTGAAGCCGTAGAGCAGCTCGGCGCCCTCGTCGCAGTCCACGACGTACCACATCTCGGTCTTGCCGTATTCGCCCTCGACCCGCTGTGCATACTCGTTATCGGGATGCACCTGCACCGAAAGATTGTCCTTGGCGTCTATCAGCTTTATCAGGATAGGGAAGAACTCAAACCTTTCGCAGTTGGTCCCCAGCACGGCCCTGCCGTATTTGTCTATGTATTCCCGGAGCGTCAGGCCCTTGTCCTCGCCTTCGGCTACTACCGAAGGCCCGTCCTTGTGACAGGAAAGTTCCCAGCTCTCGGCCACCTTGTCGAGATCGCATTTCTTGCCGAAATCGTCCCGCAGTCTTGTGCCGCCCCAGATATAATCCTTGAACGCCGGTTCAAGTTTAATTACTGCCATATTTTACCTCCTTGCGCAATTATTCTATTATACTTTACTATTATATCACAGCTTATACATATATGTCAATAAAAAAGGGGTTACAAACTTAATTATTTTTTTAAACAAAAATGCACAATGCCGTTACAGCATTGTGCAGAATTGTAACCTTATATCTCGTGGCCCTTGGCCTTGATGACATCGACCACCTTATCCACCAGCCTGCGGCAGGTGTCCTCGGAGGGAGCCTCGACCATAACTCTTATCAGAGGTTCGGTGCCGCTCTCGCGCACAAGTATCCTTCCGGAACGTCCCAGTTCCTCGCTTACGGCCTCAACGGCCTTCTTAACGTCGGGATCCTCCTGAGCGGCCTTCTTGTCCTTGACCTTAACATTCACCAGCACCTGAGGATAGATAGTCAAAGGCTCGGCAAGCTCCGAGAGTTTCTTCTTCCTTGCCATCATAACTTCCATTATTTTCAGGCTGGTGAGGATGCCGTCTCCGGTGGAGGCGTACTTCGAGAAGATGATGTGCCCCGACTGCTCTCCGCCCAGACGGCAGCCGTACTTCATCATATATTCGTAAACGTACTTGTCGCCCACCTTAGTCTTGGCGTAGTCGATGCCGAACTCGTCAAAGGCCTTGTAAAGCCCGAAGTTTGACATCACAGTGGTAACGACGGTGTTGTTCAGCAGCTTGCCCCGCTCCTTCATGTATCTTCCGTATATGTAAAGGATGTGGTCGCCGGTGATGACATTGCCATTCTCGTCAACGCACAGGCAGCGGTCGGCGTCGCCGTCATAGGCAAAGCCCACGTCCATGCCCTTCTCCACGACGTACTTGCAAAGCCCCTCAATGTGTGTGGAGCCTGCGTTGTTGTTGATGTTAAGTCCGTCGGGCTCCGCATTGATAAGATATGTGGATGCGCCCAGCGCGTCAAATACGGCCTTGGCAATGTTCCAGGAAGCGCCGTTGGCACAGTCGAGAGCCACCTTTACGCCTCTGAAGGAATACATACCCAGGGAGATAAGATAGCCGATATAGCGGTTTCTGCCGGAAACGTAGTCTACGGTGCAGCCGATATGCTCCTTCTCCGCAAAGGGGATGTTCTCCCACTTCTGCCCGAAGACTTCCAGCTCGTTGTCAAGATAAGCCTCCACCAGTTCAATGGTCTCCTCGCTCATCTTTTCGCCGTTGCGGTTGATGAGCTTGATGCCGTTGTCGTAGTAGGGATTGTGGCTGGCCGAGATCATGATGCCGCAGTCGAAATCGTCAACTCTCGCCACATAAGCCACCGAAGGCGTAGTGGTGACGTGCAGCAGATAAGCGTCCGCGCCGGAAGCGGTCAGACCGCCTACCAGCGAATATTCAAACATATAGCTTGAACGCCTTGTGTCCTTGCCGATGACGATCTTTGCCGGGGTGTCATCGCCGGCGCGGCGTTTCAGCTCGCCGAAATACCAGCCTAAAAATCTGCCGACCTTGAATGCGTGGTCCGCCGTAAGATTAACGTTGGCTTCACCGCGGAAGCCGTCGGTACCGAAATACTTTCCCATTTGAAGTTTCACTCCTATATAATTATCAGATCTTTGCCACGATGTCTTCGGGCCCCTTGTAGATGCTGTTAGCGGGAACTACTCCCCGCACCCGCGAAAGGGGATAGATGTTGGTGTTCCTGCCGATGACGGTCCCCGGATTGAGGACGCTGTTGCATCCCACTTCGACGAAGTCCGCCAGCATAGCGCCGAACTTCTTCAAGCCAGTCTCTATGGGTTCGCCCTCACCCTTGACGGTCACGAGAGTCTTATCCGACTTGACATTTGAGGTAATGGACCCCGCCCCCATGTGAGAACGGTATCCGATGATGCTGTCGCCCACATAATTGTAGTGCGGAACCTGAACGTTATCAAACAGGATGACGTTTTTCAGCTCCACCGAGTTGCCCACAACGCAGTGGTTCCCCACCAGTGCGGCGCTTCTGATGAAAGCGCAGTGTCTTACTTCCGTTTCCGCACCGATGATGCAGGGCGCCCCGAGATAAGCAGTCGGGAACACCTTTGCGGTGTTGTGTACCCACACGTTGGGGCTCACTTCGGTGTAGAAATTCGGGTCCAGCGTCCGGCCGAGCCGGATGATAAGCTCTTTTATGCCGCCGAGAGCCTCCCAGGGATACTCAAAGCCGTCCAGGTATTCTCCCGCCAGGGTATGCTCCAGATCATACATTTCAGAAATTCTAAGCATTGATAAAGCCTCTTTCCGATTATTTCGTATTATACATACTCAACTATTATAACACAGCCCGCGGAGATTGTCAACCGGAAAAAGGCGCATCAATGCACAAAAAAGCGGCACCTCGGCAGGTGCCGCTTTAGTTAATATTCTCTGTCAGTCGATCCTTATGCGTCCCACGGGATTGCGTCTGTAATCGGTGAAATCGGCGTTGTAGTTCAGATCGAAGTTCTTTGCTTCCGCAAACAGCGGGTCATAGAGCCTTTCGTTTACGGTGCACCAGCCGTGGCCGGTGTCGTGGCATACATAAATGTCGGTGTAGCCGATCTCCAGGAACAGGAACGCCGCCGCGCAGGCATCGGAAATGCAGCAGCCCCGTCCGCGTTCAAAGATGTCGTTGGCAAAATCAACGTCCCATTCGTCGGAATAGGGATAGAGGTTCGACAGCAGCCTCCACCTGTAATAAGGATGCTTGCTGTATTCCCATACGAAGCACTTGTAGCGCTTGGTCTCCATGCTGTCGGAAGGATCGGTGACGTCCAGCATTATCTGATGCGCCCGCATCATTGTCTCGATCCTGCTCTTGCCGTAGCTCGTCAGCGAAACGGCCTTTCCGCTGCCGTCCACCTTGATCTTGTTGATCGTGGTGCTTGTTACCAGCTTGCCGCTGATGCGGTCAAAGCAGTAATAGTCCCCGTTGATCTGCTGCCAGCCCTTCTGCATCACGCCGTTTTTGTCGAAGTAGTAGGTCGCTCCGTCCTTGGTGACCATTCCCGCTCCGGCTATCTTGAAGTTCCTGCTGAAAGAGCCGGTGTAGTTGCCCTTGCCGGTCACGGTGACCGTGGCATTGCCCTTGGCGATGTTGTTCTTGTAGGAAAGCGTAAAGTCCTTACCCTTGACGAGTATATCCGTCTTGTATTTCAGCATCGGAACAGGCTGAACAGCCTTGCCGGTGTAGGCGTATACATCCTCAAGCTGCGAAAGGGAAGCTTTGCTCACATCCGCGGGAACAACGTTGAATTTCTTCGTACCGGTGCCGGTGTAGAGCCCCTTGCCGGTGACGGTTATTGTAGCCGTCCCCACATTGCAGCAGTTTGCAATGGTGTAGGTGTAGTCCTTGTTCAGCGTGAGCTTCCTGCCGTCGGTGTCCCGGACGGTGACGGTGGGTTTGAGGTCACGTGCGCGGTAAACGTAGTTCAGCGTCGGCACCGTTATCTTCCCGATGCCGCCCTTGACGGTCTTGGACCGCAGAGAACTGTAGTTTCCGTATCTTACGCCGTCCTTGGTGACAAAGGCCCGCATCTTGATGTAGTATTTCTCCCCCGGCTCGGGAATGTTTTTCAAGTTGACATAGTTCCTGCCGGAGCTTGCCCATACGGTGGTGCTGTGCTCGTCTTTGAAGTCACGGTCCTTGCTGTAAAGTATCTGATATCCCTCCGCCGTCGGGTCGGAGTTCCAGTTCACCACAATGTTGCCCTTGCCGGTCTCAAGTGTGGTGATCGCAATGGTGGAAGGCTTGACCACAAAGGTCCTGCTGACGCTTCCTTCGTAATCTCCGATGCCTTCCGCCGTAAGGGTGGCTATGCCCGCACGGTCGTTGTTTTCGTATTTCAGAATGTAATCGGTGCCCTTGGTCAGCTTTTTGCCGTCCAGCTTCACCGTTACCTCGTCGGCTCCGTTCCGTACGTCGGGAGTCACAGGAACGCCCTTGTAGGTGTAGGAGGCGTATCTGAGCGTGATCTTTGCCCCTTCAAGGGACTGCTTCTGCTCAACGACAACGGGGATGACCTCGGTCTCGTGTTCCTCTGCTGCAGCAGGCAGAGCAAATGCCGACGCCGCCGAAACTGCGGCAATAAGCATAACAAGCAGCTTTTTGTTCATAGGGTATCACTCCTTAATAATTTGTTGACTCTATTATAACATAAGTAAACACTTCCTGTCAATGATTATTGATCCGGTACTAATAATTGGTTAACGTACTGCTGACCTAAATCAGCATGATTTTCCAAAATATTATGGCGGCATTGTTAAAAACGGTAGATAATTTGATGAAGTTTACATTCCGTTAAAAGTTCGTTAACTTTATACACAATATTATATTGACTTGTTTTGGTATAATTAGAGTATATATTATAAACAAATTTTTAATGAAAAACTATACATTACATTAGGAGGGGATCAGTATGTCATTGGGTAAAGTTCTTGTGGTCGATGATGATAAGAACATTTGCGAGCTTCTTAGACTGTATCTCGATAAAGACGGTTACGGTGTTATTCTTGCGCACGAAGGTGAGGAGGCTTTGGCCAAATTCAATGCGCTGAAGCCGGACATTATCCTGCTTGATATCATGCTCCCGGGCATCGACGGCTGGCAGGTGTGCAGAGAGATCAGAAAGAAATCCAATGTGCCTATCATTATGGTCACTGCGAAGCAGGAGACCTTTGACAAGGTTCTCGGCCTTGAGCTGGGCGCCGATGATTATATCGTAAAGCCTTTCGATACCAAGGAGGTAATCGCAAGGATCAAGGCGGTCTACAGGCGTGTGGGCCAGTCCGCCGGCGAGCAGGAGGTCAAGGAGGTCAAGTACGATAAGCTGTCTGTTAATATGACCCGCTATGAGCTCAGAGTTGACGGCAAGGTAGTTGATACCCCGCCCAAGGAGCTGGAGCTGCTTTTCCACCTCGCTTCCAATCCCAACCGCGTTTATACCCGCGACCAGCTTCTTGACGAAGTCTGGGGCTTTGAGTACTACGGCGATTCAAGGACGATCGACGTCCATGTCAAGAGGCTCCGCGAAAAGCTGGAAGGCGTTTCGGACAAGTGGGCTCTCAAGACCGTTTGGGGCGTAGGCTATAAGTTTGAAGTCGCCGAAGGCGCACATGAGTAACCGCAAAAGCATATTCCTAAAATACTTTGTGATCTATTCAGCAGTAATACTCATAAGCTTTATTTGCTTAGGCGCAGTATTACTGCTTGTTTCTTCACGGTACTTTCTCCAGGAGAAGAAGGATCTGCTCGACAGGAACACACAGATGATCGCCGAGGATATCACCAAGATGATCGAAGATTCTCCCACGGGCTGGAGAAAGAACGCCGGACAGAGTATGAAGGATCTTGCTTCAAGAAACGGGATAGATATCCTGCTTTGTGACAAAAAAGGCAATGTCATCACATCTTCCGATACCAACGGAAAGCTGTTCGGCATTGCCGTTACACCCGAACTGCTGAAAAGGTTTGAAACACAGCCCGTTTACGTTATGAGCAGTTTCGACGGCACCTACGAGGAGTGTCATATCTCCGGCATGAAGTTTTTTGTCAACGGCCCGGAGTATTATGTCATTTCGATGATGCCCAGAGCCGCCCAGGACGACTACGTATGGGAGATAATGCGGATATTCCTGGTCTCCATGATCGTTGTGTATATCGCCGTGGTGATCGCGGTGTACTTCATCGCAAGAAGGCTCTCCGCGCCTATCATCGAGATCGCCGAGGTCTCCCGTGAGATCGGTAAGGGAAATTTCTCGGTGAAGCTGCCCGAGTATAATATCTATGAGATGCAGGAGCTAAGCAACGCTTTCAACGATATGGCCGCTTCGCTCAAAAGCTACGATACCATGCGTAACAGCTTTGTCGCCAACGTTTCCCATGAGCTGAGAACGCCTATGACCTCTATCGGCGGATTCGTTGACGGTATGCTCGACGGGACTATCCCTCCCGAACAGCATAAACATTATCTGAAAATAATCTCCTCCGAAGTCAGCCGCCTGACAAGACTTGTGCGCTCGATGCTCAACCTTGCCAAGATCGAGGCCGGCGAGCTGGACCTCAACCTCACCAGATTCTCCGTGCTCGACCCAATCGTCGATACCCTCGTTACTTTTGAATCAAGGCTCGAAGCCAAGAATATAGATGTAAGAGGGCTCGACATCGACAGGATGTATCTCTACGCCGATAACGATCTGATACATCAGGTCATGTATAACCTGATCGAGAACGCCATCAAGTTCGTCAATGTGGGCGGCTATATAGAGTTTTCCTTCTCCGGAGTCGGCTATCTGACGGTCATCTCCATAAAGAACAGCGGCGACGGTCTCAGCGAGGATGAGCTACCGCTGGTTTTCGACAGATTCTATAAGACCGATAAATCCCGCGGCCTTGACGCCACCGGCGTGGGCCTGGGGCTCAATATCGTCAAGTCGATAATCCGTCTCCACGGCGGAAAGATCATGGTCAGAAGCGTTAAGGGCGAGTATACCGAGTTCGTTTTTACCGTGCCCAACAGAAAGATAGGCAAATAATTCCGCAGGAAGGGAGGTCAGCTTATGGATGAGCAGGAAGATCTCGGCTTTAACGAGATAGAAGCCGAAACTGCCGAAGAGATCGTTGAAGAGATCGTGGACGAGGAAGTTCTCGAAAGCGCCGAACAGCAAGTCCATGAGGAGACCTCTGAAGAGAGCGCAGTACCTCCGGTCCCGGAAGAGAAGATCAAAGGCTCAGCTTACAGCGACCCCTTCTTCAACATTCCTCCCGTATTGGGAGCTATGGACGGCCTCGACCGCGAGACCTTCTGGAGCGAAGTTGCCTCCGCGAAGCCGAGAAGGAAAAAGCCTTCCCTTGCTTTGATCATCCTCGCCGTGCTGATGCTTGTGGTCATGACGCTGGCTTTCCTTACTGCTATAAACGGCAGAGGCTGGCTCCTGAAGTTCCTCAACGGCGGAAAGAGTATCGAGTTCACTCTTCCCACCGCGGAAAAGCCCCGCCTTGACGACGCCTTGTATCAGTCCGACGGCAGATATACTATTGAGGGCGTGTCCCAGGCAGTATCGCCTTCCGTGGTGTCTATCGAGATATATAACTCCAAAACTTCTCTGCTCCCGTCAAGCCAGGGCAGCGGAATCATTATGACTACCGACGGCTATATCGTCACCAACGCCCATGTCATCGAGGACGCCGTGAGGATCAAAGTGGTGCTTCACGACAGATCTGAGTTCTCCGCCGACGTGGTGGGGAAGGACGAGGGCAGCGACATCGCCGTCATCAAGATAGGCGTCAAGGACCTTAAACCCGCCGAATACGGCGATTCGGATAAGGTGGTGCTGGGTGAGGAAGTCGTTTGCATCGGCTCTCCCGCCGGCTTCTACGGCAGCGTGACCAAGGGCATTGTTTCCGGCACCGACAGGCTCATCAAGGTGGAGAGTTTCTCAACGCCCATGAGATGCATACAGGTGGATGCCGCAATAAACCCCGGCAACTCCGGCGGAGCCCTTCTGAATATGTGGGGGCAGGTCATCGGTATAACAAGCTCAAAACTGTCCAATACCAAATATGACGGCATCGGATTCGCTATCTCCATAAATGCCGCAAGGCCGATCATCGAGGAGCTTGTGGCCGTGGGCTATATGGCCGACCGCGCAAGGATAGGCGTGACCTACTATATCGTCACCCAGGAGACTGCCGACAAAGCGGGCGTCAAGCCCGGGATGCTGATCGTGGGCATCGACGAGAACTGCGACATTGCCGGCAGCGGCCTTGAAAGCGGGGATATAATCAACATCCTTGACGGCGTTGTCATCACCGAGACCGAGACCGTTAAGAAACTGCTGGAGGAGCATTCTCCCGGCGACAGGGTCACCGCTCACGTTTACCGTCCCAACGAGGATGGTTCCGCCGGCACCGAATTCGACATATCCTTCAAGCTCGAAAAGGACGAAAGTTCCTTTATCGAGACGGAGAAGAAATAAAAAACCTTTGCAGAGAGCCCCGCGCTCTCTGCATTTTTTCGGAGGACTGATCTTTGTGGAAGCGTTCAAGATCGTAATGACCCTGGTCATCAGCGGGCTTATCGGATTTTTCACCAACTATATCGCGGTAAAGATGCTCTTCCGTCCCCGGACGGAGAAGCACATCTTCGGCAGGCGGGTGCCTTTTACCCCCGGCGTTATCCCGAAGAACAAGCCCCGGCTGGCAAAAGCCTTCGGCAGGGCAGTGGGCGAGCAGCTCCTTACCGGCAGCGATTTAAAGGACGCCCTTTCTTCCGACAGGACGGTTTCCGCCGCCGCCGTCCGTGTGACCGACAGCATCTTCTCGGATAAGCCTCTCGGCGAGACCCTGGACGGCATCCTCGGGGAAAACTCCGAAGCCGTGAAGTCCGCCGCCGCAGACCGCATTACCCGTCTTGTCACCGAAAAGATACGGCAGGCGGATATTTCCTCCGTCATTGTCAGCGAGGGGACCGAGGCGATCAAACAAAAGGTGGCCGGAAGTATGCTGGCAATGTTTGTCAATGACGACCTTATCGCACAGTTTGCCGCCCCGCTGGCGGGACGCATCGACAGCTATCTTGACGCCAATGCGGAGCCCGCTGTCGCCAAAGCCGTGGACGGCGAGCTTGAAAAGCTCCTTGCCGATACTCCCGCAGAATTGCTTGAAAAATCGGGCATCACCCGTGATCGCGTAGAAAACGCGGTCTCCGGGCTTATCAAAAGGGCCGCTCAAAGCTCCCTTGACGATATCATCGCATCGGTGGATATTCCCGCTATCGTCGAGGACAGGGTCAATGCCATGAGCGTCGAACAGGTGGAAGAGCTGGTCATGTCCGTTATGAAGCACGAGCTAAACGCCGTTATCAGCCTCGGAGGGCTTATCGGCCTTATCATCGGCCTTTTGAACGTAATAGTGCAAAGGATATGAAATACCGAAACGGCAATGTACAATAATCGGTACTTTTGCGCTTGACTATACCGACAGGATATGTTATAATATACAATTGATCGGTTATAAAACTATGGAGAGTGGTTCGTTTGACCTTTAGTTCGGTTATTTTCCTGTTCGTGTTCCTGCCGGTGGTGTTCCTGCTTTATGCGCTCATCCCGCATAAGATCGTCCGGAATATCATCCTCGCCGCGGCAAGCCTTGTGTTCTATGCCTTCGGAGAGCCTATCGCCGTTATCATAATGGTGATCTCGATAATATTCAACTATTTCTTCGGCATAGCGGCCTCGGGGGGCAAGCACGATAAGCTCGCGGTGTTCTTTGCGGTGCTGGTAAACATCGGCCTGCTGATCGCCTATAAGTATACCGGCTTCTTTGCCGAAACTTTCAACAGCATCACGGGGCTCAGCATCCCGGTGCCGGATATAAGGCTTCCTATCGGCATATCCTTCTTTACCTTCCAGGGGCTCAGCTACGTCATAGACGTTTACAGGGACAAGCAGCTCGTTCAGAGAAATCTTTTCTCGGTGCTGCTGTATATCTCCTTCTTCCCTCAGCTCATCGCCGGACCTATCGTCAGATACGAGGACATCGCCAAACAGATCAACGACCGCGAATTCACCGCCGACAGAGTGAGCAGAGGCATCAACCGCTTTATCTTCGGCCTCGGCAAGAAGGTGCTTATCGCCAACCAAATGGGCATCGTTGCCGATACCGTGTTCAAATTCTCACCCGATGAGGTGGGGATGCTTCCTTCCTGGCTGGGAGCCGTCTGCTATACGCTCCAGATCTTCTTCGACTTCTCCGGTTACAGCGATATGGCTATCGGCCTTGGCTGTATGTTCGGCTTCGATTTCAGAGAGAACTTCAACTATCCCTTTATAGCGCCCAACATTCAGAATTTCTGGAGGCGCTGGCATATCTCCCTTTCCACCTGGTTCAAGGAGTATGTCTATATCCCACTGGGAGGCAACCGCAAGGGCAAGGCAAGGACAACGATCAACAAGCTGCTGGTGTTCTTCCTTACAGGCTTCTGGCACGGCGCAAACTTCACCTTTATCGTTTGGGGTATGCTCCACGGAATGTGTCAGATGCTTGAAACTTATCAGATAATCCCCACCAAGAAAAAGTGGTTCAGACCAATTGGCCATATATATACGATGCTGGTGGTGATACTGGCCTTCGTGATCTTCCGTGCCGATACCCTCACCCAGGGCTTCAGCCTAATCGGGAATATGTTCTCGGGGGCTTCGGGCAATGCGGCAGTCAACGCCGAGATAATGTCCATGACCTCGGTGATGTTCATGATAGCCCTCGCCTTCGCGGTGATACTTTCGACACCGATCTTCAAAGTCATAAGAGCAAAGGTCTCCGATACTCCCGCCGCCGAGGCTTACAATTACCTTTCGTATCTCGGCTCGCTGGTCATCTTCGCACTTTGCATCCTCTCGCTGATCTCCAGCAAGTATAACCCGTTCATTTATTTCAGATTCTGACACAGGAAGGAACAGTTATGAAAAAAGCATTCAAAATCGCATATGCGGCGCTGTTCTTTGCTGTATGTGCCACGCCTCTCGCGCTGATGCCCTTTGTCAAGAGCAACGCCGAGATTGAGAAGAAGGCTCTCACCGAGATGCCCTCCTTCATCAGCGACGGCAAGATCAATACCGATTTCTCCACACAGTTCGAGTCTTGGTTCAACGACAGGCTCCCGCTGCGTTCGCAGCTTCTGTCGGCGGCTAACCTTGTGAAGGGCGAACTGCTCACTTCGCCGTCGTCAAACGTTATCAGCGGCAGCGACGGCTGGATATTCTTCGATACCGACAAGCTCGATTATATGAACACCAACGCCATGACCGACAATCAGATACGCTCCATGGCGGTGACGATCTCTCTGATAGAGGAGAACGTCAAGGGCAAGAACGGCTCCTTTACCTTCGTTCCCATGCCCAATAAGGCTTCGGTCTACGACGAGTATTTCCCCTCCTGCTACAAGAAAGCCGACGAGAACAACTATACCCGCCTCTGCGCCCAGCTGGACGACCTCGGCGTAAACTATGTGGATATGCTGAAGGTCATGCGGGAAAATAAGTCCTCGGACATCTACCACAAGCGGGACAGCCATTGGAACTACCTCGGCACTCTGATCGGCTACAATGCCATAATGGACAGCCTCGGAAAGCCCCACAAGACCTACGACGGCGTTTCATATAAGCTCGAAAAGGACTGGCGCGGCGACCTCGATAAGCTGCTTTATCCCTCGGGGGGCTTCATGGACTATCAGTATCATTTCGATATAGAGTATCAGCCCTTCAGATTCACGGTCCCCGTGGGAGTTTCCGACGTTCAGTCCCAGCTTGAGACCTTCATGAGCGACAAGGAAGAAAACGACAGCCGTATCGGCACCGCAAATTCGGGCAAGACTGATAATGCAAGACTCTATATGGTCCGCGATTCCTTCGGACGCGCTCTGCTGCCCTTTATGATCGACAACTACAAGACCTGTATGTTCGTCCGCACCGACTGTCCCGAACTTTCCCTCGTGCCCCAGGGCGGGGATATGGTCTACGAGATCGTTGAGAGAAATCTTAGCAACGTGATCGCCACCGCGCCCTTTATGTTCGCCCCCGAAAGATCGGAAGTTCCCGCAGCCGCGGAGAACGGCGGCGAGATCTCCACAGTCTGCTCCGACGAGGGTTATGCCGTCAGAGTTTACGGCGCTCTCCCCGAGGACCTTCCCGTGGGCGACGGCAGGATGTATGTCAAGCTCACAGGCGGGAACGGAGACCACATCTTTGAAGCCTTCCCGATATATGAGAAAAAGCTCCTCGAAGGCGACGGCAAAAACGGCTTCTCAATGATGATAGACCCCTCTCTCGGCCTCTCGGGAGATTTTGAGATCACCGTCTATGCCGGCGGAAAAGTCTTTACAGGTACGAAAGCGACCCTTACTGCCGATACGCAGTAAGTTCGGACATTATCATATACAAAAATCAAGGAGGATTATTATGAAAGCAAAAGCTGTCCTGATCGCCGCTGCCGCATTGATGTGCCTTACAGCCTGCGGAAACAGCGATTCAAGCTCCGGCGCCGAGGGTATCGTAACTATCCAGACATCCACCACCTCTGCGACTACCACAGCGACCACCGCCGCAACGACCACAACGGCCGCGACGACCACCGCCTCGGAAACTGCAAAGAAGACCGAGAAGACCACCAAGAAAACGACCGCCGAAAAGAAGACTACGCCCACCGAGTCCAAGACCGAGGCAACTGTCTCCGAGACCACCACAACAACGGTGACTCAGGCAACGGAGCCGCCCGTACAGACTACTCCCTCGCAGACTACTCCCGCTCCCGATCCCGAGCCCTCCGGCCCCGACCTTTCGACTCTTCGCGGCAGGGCAATGGTGAACTACAAGGGCTTCATTTTCGGTGTCGGCGAGAATATCAACGACATCAAGGGCAAGCTGGGCAAGGAGTCCGCTCCAATGCAGGAGGCTCCCAACTGCCTCACCGGCGAGAAGAGCCCTATCTATTTCTATGAAGGTATGGAGATCGAGACCACCTACGGCGGAAAGATCTTCTCTATCAGAATGGGAACTACCGTAATGTATCCCGGCAGCGACGTCGAGACCGCCGGCGGAGCCAAGATCGGCGACGGCGAAAGCGCACTTGCCGCGGCCCTCGGGAATCCCACATCCCAGGATGAATACGGTATGAAGGAATTCAAGGAAGGTACTCTTACTGTTACGGTGTTCGTGTTTGACGGTGTCATCGACACGATCCAGATCACCGATTCGGGCGCCAACAGTTAAGTATATAAGCAAACAACAAGACAAAGCAAGGAGTGTATGAAAAATGAAAATGAAGATCACAGCAGCAGCGGTCATCGCTGCCGCCGCAATTGCCCTCGCAGGCTGCGGCTCCGACGGTTCCTCCTCCAAGGCGGATACCTCTTCGGCAGCACCCGCGGCTCAGAGCCAGGCTGATACCGCAGCTTCCAAAGCTGAGGAGAGCACCGCTCCCGCCCCCGCGGAGTCAAAAGCCGAGGAATCCCAGGCTGCGGCTCCCGCATCAAGCTTCACCGCAGACAACGCTGTCGTTAAGTACAACGGCGCTGAGGTCAAGGTTGGACAGAACATCGACGACATCAAGGGAAGTCTCGGTGCAGAGGCGGCTCCCGTGTCTCAGGTCCCCAGCTGCCTTTCGGGCAATATCATCAATGAGTATTATTTCCCCGGCATGACCATCCAGGCCAACAACAGCGGAGTCATCTTCTCCATTGAGCTGACAAACGCCCTCTATGCCGGCGGCGACGGCACTACTGCCGACGGCCTCAAAGTAGGCGACAAGGTAGACGACTTCAAGGCTAAGCTCGGTGAGCCCACAGAGACCAAGGGCACCAGCCCCGTTTATACCGCAGGCACCGTTTCCATGCAGGCCAGCGGTTCTCCCTCCGCTATCGAGTCTATCTGGATCTCCGACAGCTCTATTGACAACTGATCCTATTCAGGCAAAAGACAACGCCGTCCGTGTTTCTTCGCGGACGGCGTTTTTGTCATTCTATTTCTTTGTAGCTCCCCAGGAATTTGAAGTAGGAAAGCTCGTATTCCAGTTCGGCCAGCAGCCTTGCCACCGACGGCGACTGCAAAGAGCCCTCAAAATCTAAGTAGAACACCACATCGAAATCTGTGTTGGCAATAGGCCGGGATTCTATCATCGTCAGATTCAGCCCAGCCGCCGAGAATTTCGTCAGCATCCTGTAAAGCGAGGAGGATTCATGGGGCAGCGCCAGCGATACCGAGACCGTGTCCGCCCCTTCGGGACAAAGAGTCTCCTTGGAGATCAGTATGAACCGGGTGTAGTTCTGATCTGCGTTCGCAATTCCCCGCGCGATGATTTCAAGTCCCTGTTCGGCGGCGCATTCCTCCGAGCAGATAGCCGCATAGGGCTTGCTGCTTTCGGCAACGTGCCTCGCCGCAAGGGAAGTGTTCTCGCATCTGTGGGGATGCAGCTTGTTGGCGGTGATGTATTCGGAGCATTGCATCAGCGCCTGATCGTGTGACCACACATCACGGATGTCTTCGGGCTTTACGCCCTTCCGGGCCGCAAGGCAGTGAGTGATCTTCAGCTTGCAGGTCCCGCAGATCTTCAGATCGAATTCCTTCAGCAGCTCGTAGGTCAGACCTACGGAACCCGCCGTGGAATTGACTATCGGAAGTACGCCGAATTTTGTCTCGCCGTTCTCCACCGCTCTGAAAACCTCCGGAAAGGAATCATAGAACCTCGGAGTGAATCTCTCCGAAAACTTCCTGCACGCAAAATGCGAGTAAGCCCCGCTTATACCCGGAACGGCGCAGACGGCAGGAGCGGAAAGATCAAGCAGAGAGCTTTCCGGAGGCTTGCGGTCCTTGAAGATCCGCTCAAACTGCAAGGTCTTGGAAATATCCATAAGCGTGGTGAACAGCACCGCCGAGCCGCCTTTCAGCTCTTCGGGCATATCGTCCCGTACCCTGTCCAGGATCTCCTTCTCGCGTCCTCCCTGAAAGACGGGGAGCCCGTTTTTCAGCTTGTACTCCGCGACTTCGCAGCAGAGCCCCATTCGTTTGATGAACAGTTCCTCTATCTGTTTGTCGATCTCGTTTATACCTTGTCTTATCTCGTTAAGTTCCATATCATCTATCCTTTTTCAGCAGGTCAATGACCTTGTCAAGACTTTCGCAGCACCCGTAAAGCAGCGGCTTTATGTCGTCGGAGGGCTGAGTCTGGTCGGGTATCATCACAACGTTCAGACCCGCCACCGCCGCCGAGATGACCCCGTTGGGGGAGTCTTCAAGAGCCATGCATTCGCAGGGCGGCAGACCGATCTTCTCGCAGGCGTTCAGATATATGTAAGGCGCAGGCTTGCCGACCTTCACCATATTCCCGCAGATCAGTTCGTCGAACTTTTCAAGCACTCCGGTCTCGGTCAGATATTTCCTCGTCCTTTCAAGGTCCGTTGCCGTGCAGACTGCCGCCTTTATCCCCTCGGAGCGGAGCCAGTCCAGCAGCTCGTCAAGACCCTTCTTCTTCGGGATGCCGTGTTCCGCAAGATAGGCGTTCATCAGTTCGATACGGTGCGTCCGCACCGCCGAGTAGTCGAAATCCTCACCCAGCTCGCGTTTCAGATACCCTTCGGCATAAGCGCGGCACATGGAGCGTATCGCCAGCGGATGATAGGGCTTCATCTCAAAGCCGAAGTCCCGGGACGCCTGCCGCCAGAATCGGTTCAGCAGTACCTCGGTGTCCAGCATCAGCCCGTCCATATCAAATATCACTGCTTTTATCATATCTCAGTCCCCCCGTCAGGGCCTTGCAAAATAATACGGCAGGTGTGTTTCCTGCCGTATTTGCATTTTATTCGTCGTCGTCAACATCCGTGCTCACGCCGTCAACTCTGCGCCTGCCTACCGGCCACTGTCTGTAATCGGAGAAGTCCGCATTGTAGTTGGCGTCGAAGTCCTTGGCCTCCGCGAACAGCGGGTCGAACAGCTTGCCTTCTACCGTGAACCAGCAGTGCGAGGTGTCGTGGCAGATGTAGATGTTCTTGTAGCCGATCTCTCTTATCAGGAAGGCCGCCGCCGAGGAGTCGGAAACGCAGCATCCGCTTCCGCGCTCGAAGATGTCGTTTGCAAATGTGATCTCCCAGTCGGGGGAAGTGTCATAGATCTCGGAAAGCAGTCTCCAGCGGTGATAGCCGTGCTCGTACATCTCCCAGTTGAACAGCTTCAGACGCTTCTCCTCCATAGTGTCAGTGGGCTCGGTCTGTTCAAGCATGATCTTGTGAGCGGTCATCATGGTGGTAATCTTGTATACGTTGTAGTCGGAGATCTCCGCCTTGCCTTCGGCATCAACGTTGATGCCGTCCACCTGTCCGTCGGTCATCATGAAGCCGTCGATACGGTCGAAGCAGTAGTAGTCGTCTCCCACCTTCTGCCAGCCGGTCTGCATTACGCCGTCATCGTCGAAGTAGTATTTCTCGCCCTCGATCTCGGTGATGCCCTTGCTGAGGTCGCCGTTGTAGTAGTATTTCAGGCCGTCCTTCTCTTCCCAGCCCACACGGACTATCTTGAAGGTCTGGACCTTGGTGTTCTTGAATTCTCCCTGACCCATTACCGTGACGGTAGCCTCGCCGGGTTCGGTGTTGTTCTCGATAGTCATGGTGTAGTCCTTGTTGACTGTCAGCGCCTTGTCGTGGAGCATAACTATGATCTCCGGAACTATGGGCTGACCCGTATAATTGTAGGACTCTTCAAGCCCGTTGAGCACCGCTCCGCCGATGTCGTCGTAGGGACGCTCCAGCTTGGGAGTGATCTCATCTTTGTATTCGTCTCCGCAGACGGAGCACTTGTGCAGAGTGTAGCCTTCCTCGTCATAGGTGGGCTCAACCACCGTGTCCACATACTTGTGGGCCTTCGGAAGCACGTCCTCATAGGTCTGTCCGCATTCGGTGCAGATGTAATCCGCAAGCCCTTCGTGAGTGCAGTCGGGCTCCTTGATAGTTTTGTAGGTGTAGGTGT
The DNA here is from genome assembly GCA_900104495.1 of Ruminococcaceae bacterium FB2012. Taxonomy (GTDB): domain Bacteria; phylum Bacillota; class Clostridia; order Oscillospirales; family Ruminococcaceae; genus FB2012. Next base: position 103,118 of record FMXS01000009.1, read on the forward strand.
GTATATGCTTCTTGCCGTAGATCGAAATGCCGACGCAGGCTCCGACAGCGGCAATAATGACCAGCAGCGCCAATAATACCTTCTTCATTTAACGACCCTCTTTTTCATTTTCAGTGTTTCCTGTTGTCTTTCTGTTTTCAGCGTATCTTTTATTATAGTATATTTTCGGCATTTTGTCAAGACAATAAACTTGAATACGGTAAAATTTGAATAATAATATTTTATCGGTTTGATATTGAAAAATCCGACAGGATGTGCTATAATATATTATGTATAATTATTACACAGCAAAAGAGGTAGTCTTTTATGAACAATTACGACGTTATCATTGTCGGCTGCGGAGCCGCCGGACTTTACGGCGCATTGAATCTCGACCCCTCACTGAAGGTGCTGGTGCTTTCAAAAAGAGAGCTCACCCTTTGCAATTCATCTCTCGCTCAGGGAGGTATCGCGGGCGTCTACAACAGTCCCGAGGATTCACCCGAGTTCCATAAGCACGATACCTTCATTGCCGGCGGCTACGAGAACGATCCCGTTTCCACCGATGTCCTGGTCAATGAAGCGAAAATAGATATAGCAAGACTGATCGAGCTGGGCTGCGATTTCGATAAGCTCCCTAACGGAGATTACCACCGTACCCTTGAAGGCGGCCACGGTATGCACCGCATTTTCCACCATAAGGACGCCACCGGCTTCGAGATAGAGACCACCCTGCTGAGGAACGTCCAGCAGAAGGAAAACGTGACTATCTGGGAAAATTCCGTAATGACCCGTATCCGCCGCACAAAGACGGGCTTCTCTCTGCTTGTCCTCAAAGACGAGGAGTATATCCCCTGCGCCTGCCACTTCTGCATCTTCGCCACCGGCGGCATCGGCAGAGTATATGAATATACCACCAACTCCTCTATCGCCACCGGCGACGGCATCGCCGCAGCTTACCGTCTCGGCGCCGAGATCAAAAACCTCAGCTATATACAGTTCCACCCCACAGCTTTCAATAACCGCCACACCCGGGAGTGCTTCCTTATCTCCGAGGCTGTCCGCGGCGAGGGCGCTTATCTCAAAAACTGCCATATGGAACGCTTCATGCAGAACTATGACAAGCGGCTGGAGCTTGCCCCGAGAGACGTGGTCTCCCATTCGATCATCTTTGAGTCGAAAAAGACAGGCAGCGACGAGTTCTACCTCGATATTTCCCACAAGGACCCCGAGTTCGTAAAGAACCGCTTCCCGATGATCTATAAGAACCTGCTGGAAGCCGGCTACGATATGACCAAGGAGCCGGTGCCGATCTTCCCCTGCCAGCATTATCTTATGGGCGGCATCAAGGTCGATATTTATTCCCGTACTACAATAGACGGGCTCTACGCCTGCGGAGAATGCTCCTGCACCGGCGTTCACGGAAACAACCGCCTTGCCAGCAACTCGCTCCTTGAAGCCCTTGTATTTTCACGAAGAGCAGCGGGAGACATCAATACCCGCGCTGCCGGACGCCGCCCGGAGTTCATCAACTATCATTTCACGATGCCTACTTCCACCGAGCATATCCCCAAGGGCCTGCGCACCGAGATCAGACATATCATGCAGTCGGCTTATTTCGTTATGCCGAATATCAAGGCTCTCGCCGACGGATATGAGCGCATAATCGAGATCAAACAGCTCCTTGACCGGGGCAATTTTAAGCTCGACCGGGATTACGTCGAGGCCCGCAGCCTTGCCACCGTGGCCTTCATCGTCCTCGGAGAGGCTTATCAGATCGCATTCGGCAGTGTGGATATCGACTACGAATCGGGCTTCTGATATGGATAACCAGTCTGTCAAAAGAGCCACCGTGACTCTGTTCGCCATCAGCTATTATATGCTTTACGCGATCCTGCTGGTGATACTTGAACCCGGCATCGTGCTGAAGCTGCTGCTGATCCTTGTGTTCGCGTTCATCGCTCACGGGCTCCAGCTGTTCCTTACTCTCGGCTCAAAGGATAAGCCCGCGCCCTTCAGCCTTGTTGACATAGGCGCCTTCGGTATGCTCATGCCTGCCGTGATCTATCTGATACTGGGGCTCGTCAATTTTGCAGACCTGCGCGGGACCTTGCTTCTGACCGCCTTCGCCGCCTTCTTCTCACTGATAGCCGACAGTTTCCTTGAAGCCGCCTCCGGCAGAAGAAGGATCAGCGAACACGACGGCGACGACAAAAACGATAAAGACGATAAAGGAGAATAGCCTATGAAACTTATGCAGTTTCAGATCGACGATATTATAAAGACCGCGCTGAACGAGGATATAAATTACATCGATGTGACCACCGACTACCTCGTTGACGACAGCGCCGTTGCCACGGCAAAGTATGTCGCCAAGGACAGCGGCGTGCTCTGCGGTATCGACATTGCTCTGCGTGTCTTCACTTTGCTGGACGACACCGCCTCTTTTGAAGTCTTTATCCGGGACGGCGAGCAGGTCAGCAAAGGGGATATCATCGCCAAGATCACCTGCCATACACGGGCTCTGCTCAAAGGCGAACGCACCGCTCTCAATCTGATACAGCATCTTTCCGGCATCGCCACCGAAACGAACCGCTGTGTTAAACTCGTCGAGGGAACAAAGGCATCCGTTGCCGATACCCGCAAGACCCTTCCGGGGCTCCGGGCTTTACAGAAATATGCCGTGACGGTCGGAGGCGGAAAGAATCACCGCTACAATCTCTCCGACTGCGCTATGCTTAAAGATACCCACCTTGACGCCTACGGCTCCATGACCGGCGCCGTTAAAGCCCTCCGTGAGAAAATGGGCCACACAGTCAAGATCGAGGTGGAGGTCGCAAACCTTGAAGAGCTTAAAGAAGCCCTCAATCTCGGCGTTGAGATAATCATGCTGGACAATATGTCCTGCGAGGAAATGGCCGAAGCCGTAAAGCTCACCGCCGGCCGTGCAAAGCTGGAAGCCTCCGGCAACGTCACCCACGACACCATAAGAGCTATCGCAGAGACCGGCGTGGACATCATCTCAATGGGGGCCCTCACGCATTCTGTCAAGGCCTTTGACATAAGTATGAAGATTGATAAATGAGAAGATACAGATTTAACGGCCCCCGTAAACCCCCTACGCGAAAAGGAAAGATCAATATCTGTATCGTTTTTATCCTGATCGGAATGATCTTTCTTACCGTAGGCGGCTTCTTCCTCGGATTGCTTTTCAGAGAAAAGGCGGTGTGTTCGTTTGAGACAAAGGGCGAGGTAGTTGAACTCGTCGAGAGGAACAAGACCAATAATAAAGGCCGAGAAAGAAAAAGCTATGCCGCGGTCTATTCCTATGAATTTGAGGGGAAGACCTATAAATACCAGAGCTCGGTCTATTCGCTGCCTGCTCAGTTTTCGGTCGGAGAAAAGGTCACCGTAATGGTGAACCCCGATGATCCGAATGAGATCTATGTTCCCGAAAGCAACGTTGAATGGATCCTCGGCTGGATCATCGCAGGCGTCGGGATCCTTATTACGTCAGTTTTCATTTTCCTGCTGATAAAGACACTGCGAGAGGGACGCGCTCCGCTGACAGTTGAGGATGAGCTTTCGCAGTATCAGCAAGAAGAGCAATACTATTCCGATCCCGATGATCAATTCAAATGGCAATGAAAGGAGCAACACTATGTCAGGAATACTTGACGGCGACAGACAGTTCCATATACAGACCACGCAGGACGAGATCAGCAGGTATGTCATCCTTGCCGGGGACCCCGGAAGGATACCTAAAATAGCCGGATATTTCGACGACGCCCGGCAGATCTCCTTCAACCGCGAATACAACGTCTATACCGGCACTCTTGACGGCGTCAAGGTGTCTGCCTGCTCCACAGGCATCGGCGGACCTTCCTCCGCGATCGCCGTGGAAGAGCTTATCAAGTGCGGAGCCGATACCTTTATCCGCGTTGGGACTGCCGGAGGCATAGCCGATAAGGTCCGGGGCGGAGATCTTGTGGTCGCTTCTGCGGCGATCTGCGCCGAAGGCACCAGCAGGGAATACCTTCCCTCGGGCTATCCGGCCACAGCGGATTTTGACGTGACCTACTATCTCGGTCACGCCGCCCGCGAGCTGAGCGAGGACAGAGACGGATGCCGCTGTCATGTGGGCATCGTCCATTCCAAGGACAGCTTCTACGGCCAGGTCGCTCCCGAAACTTCACCGGTATTCTATACTCTCAAAAACCGCTGGGAAAGCTATAAGCGCCTCGGATGCCTCTGCTCCGAAATGGAGTGCGCCGCTATCTATTCCGTGGGACTCACAAGGGGAGTCCGCTGCGGAGCCGTGCTGCTGGCTATCTGGAATATGGAGCGCACCTATTCCGGCGAGGACGATACCAAAACTCTCGACACCGACCGCGCTATCCGCTGCGCCGTAAGCGCCGTAAGAAAACTGATCTCAGCCGACAGAGAGTCTGAGAAGAAATAGTCCGCGCCCGCATCGGCACAAAAAGAAAAACGCCCTCACAGCGGTGAGCTGTAAGGGCGAGAACTTTATCACGAATAGTCCACAACATCTATCCAGCGCATCAGAAATTCCTTCTCGGATTCGATGCCCTTGTCAAGCTGAGCCGCCGCAACTATCGGCAGCCACTGCTGAACATAGCGCTTTGAGGTGGATGTCTTAACGCAGTATTTTTCAAGGTAGGCATCTGCGATCTCGGGCATATGAAGCTTCAGCAGCAGATAGGTCTTTGCCGCATCCGCCGAAGCGTTGCCTTGACGGGCATGACCCCAGTTCACCACGAAGGTCCCTTCGTCGTTGATGATGACGTTCTTCGGCTCGAAGCTGTTGTGACAGAGCTTGATGTGCTTTGGCATGGAATCGAGACGGGTGAGCAGCTCGTATTTCTTGATCTCGTCTATCTGCCCGAGGCTCTTGATCTGCCTTGACATCTTGTCTTTCAGCTTGGAGAGCAGCGGCATATACTGATCGTGGATCTCCACCTGTACGTCAAGCAGCTTGTCAAGATAGGTGTCCGTCTTGTCGGGATTCTTCTTCATCAGCTGTTCAAGGGTCTCGCCCTCGATCCAATCCATGACGTTGCACCATTTCCCGTCGATGACCATGACTTCGTGAAGCGTAGCCATTTTGATCGAAGAGTTGCAGAGCGTGGTCTCAACTCTTGCATGGGTCAGCGCCGCGTACAGGCATTTCTCCTTGTACTCCGGCTTCTTGTAAACGCATACGGCTCTTCCGTCCGAGGATTTGTAGATGTCGTAAAAATCGTTCTCGGCAATAAGTTCTTTCAGTTCCATAGCAATACTCCTTTGCAGTTTATTTCTTTATATATATTGTAGCACGATTTTTAAAAAAGTCAAGGGATTTTTGTATGAAATGATATTGTTTGCTGCGGCGTAACACTTCGTTAACTATTTGTACTTATATACGTTCCCGTGACCGAAACAACAGCTTTTTCCCGCTTTTGCAGGCGTTTTTTCTGCTTTGTGAATAATGAATAATTAAGCGAGGAAAAATTCTATAAAGGTGTTACAAAAAAGTGATTGACAAAAAAATAACAATCTGATATAATGGTATTATACTGAGAAAAGAGCAGGAAATTACAGATCATTAGATCGAAGAATAAATATTTGTATGGAGGTAGTGTCTTATGGCAGACTTCAAAGCAACCAGCCTCGTTGACAGCGTTGAGGCTCTCGAAGAAAAGCTCAGACAGGTAAAGGAAGCGCAAAGGATCTATTCAACTTATTCTCAGGAGCAGGTGGATAAGATCTTCAAGGCCGCTGCTATTGCCGCAAATATGGCCCGTGTCCCCCTTGCTAAAATGGCCGTCGAGGAAACGGGTATGGGCGTTATCGAGGACAAGGTCATCAAGAACAATTTCGCCGCCGAGTATATCTACAACAAGTATAAGGATACCCAGACCTGCGGCATCATCGAGGAAAACAAGTCTATGGGCACCAAGAAAGTGCTTGAACCCATAGGCGTTGTCGCCGCCGTTATCCCGACTACAAACCCCACCTCCACGGCGATATTCAAAACGATGCTCTGCCTCAAAACAAGAAACGGCATCATCATCAGCCCTCACCCGAGAGCTAAGAAGAGCACTATCGAGGCCGCGCGTATCGTGTATGAAGCGGCAGTCAAGGCCGGCGCTCCCGAGCATATCATCGGCTGGATCGACGTTCCTTCCCTTGAAATGACCAACCTCGTCATGAAGGAAGCGGATATAATCCTTGCCACCGGCGGCCCCGGAATGGTCAAGAGCGCTTATTCCAGCGGCAAGCCCGCAATAGGCGTGGGCGCGGGCAATACTCCCGCCGTCATCGACGAAACTGCCGACATCAAGCTGGCCGTCAATTCGATCATCCATTCCAAGACCTTCGACAACGGTATGATCTGCGCCTCCGAGCAGTCGGTCATCATCGAAAAGAGCATCTATGACGCAGCCAAGGCCGAGTTCATCGCCCGGGGATGTCATGTCTGCACCCCCGAGGAATGCGACAAGGTAAGACATACAATTATCATCAACGGCGCTCTTAACGCCAAGATCGTGGGACAGTCGGCTTATAAGATCGCTCAGCTGGCAGGCTTTGAGGTCCCCAAGAGCACCAAGATACTGATAGGCGAAGTGGAGAGAGTCGATATCGACGAGGAGTTCGCTCACGAGAAACTCTCCCCCGTGCTGGCTATGTATAAAGCCGACAGCTTTGAGGACGCTATGGAAAAGGCCGACAGGCTCATCCAGGACGGCGGCTTCGGCCACACTTCGTCTCTCTATGTGGATGCGGTCACTCAGACCGATAAGATCAACCGCTTCGCCGAAAAGATGAAGACCTGCCGTATCCTCGTTAATACACCCTCCTCCCACGGCGGCATCGGAGACCTTTACAATTTCAACCTCACTCCCTCCCTTACTTTGGGATGCGGTTCCTGGGGCGGAAATTCCGTTTCCGAGAACGTCGGTGTCAAGCACCTGCTGAATGTCAAGACCGTTGCCGAGAGGAGAGAGAATATGCTTTGGTTCAGAGCCCCCGAAAAGGTTTATTTCAAGAGAGGATGTCTGCCCATTGCCCTTGAAGAACTCAAGGCCGTTATGGGCAAAAAGCGCGCCTTCATCGTTACCGACAGCTTCCTGTTCAAGAACGGATTCACCAGGCCCGTTACCGATAAGCTGGATGAACTGGGCATCGTCCACGAGACCTTCTCCGACGTCGCCCCCGATCCTACCCTTGCCTGCGCCCTTGAAGGCGTGAAGATGCTCCGCAATTTCGAGCCCGACACGATCATCGCCATAGGCGGCGGCTCCGCAATGGATGCGGCTAAGATCATGTGGGTACTCTACGAGCATCCCGAAGCTGATTTCTACGATATGGCTATGCGTTTCATAGATATAAGAAAGAGAGTCTACACCTTCCCGAAAATGGGCGAAAAGGCTTATATGGTCTGCGTTCCCACATCCTCCGGCACAGGCTCCGAGGTGACTCCCTTCGCCGTTATCTCCGACGATCAGACCGGTCATAAGTATCCCCTTGCGGACTACGAGCTTATGCCTAATATGGCGATCATTGACGCCGACCTGATGATGAGCGCTCCCAAGGGCCTCACTGCCGCTTCCGGTCTGGACTGCATGGTCCACGACCTTGAAGCTCTCGCCTCCGTTATGGCTACCGACTTTACGGACGGCATCGCTCTCCAGTCTCTGAAGCAGACCTTCGACAATCTCCCTGAGTGCGTCGAGCACGGCCAGACCGCTTACAGGGCAAGAGAAAACATGGCTCACGCCGCCACAATGGCAGGCATGGCCTTCGCAAACGCCTTCCTCGGAATAGGACACTCCCTGGCGCATAAGCTGGGCGCTTATCACCACCTGCCTCACGGCATCTGCTGTGCGCTGGTCATCACCGAGGTAATGAAGTTCAACGCCGATCCTGCTCCTGCGAAAATGGGTACATTCCCCCAGTACGAATATCCGAACACCCTCGCCAAGTATGCTCAGACCGCCCGTTATCTCGGCATCACCGGCAAGGACGATCAGGAATGCTTCGATAAGCTCTGTGATAAGGTGGAGGAGCTGAAATCCGCCGTCGGATGCAAGAAAACCATCGCCGACTACGGCATCTCCGAGGAGGACTTCCTCGCTACCCTCGATCAGATGTCCGAGGACGCCTTCGACGATCAGTGCACCGGCGCAAACCCCCGCTACCCCCTCATCGAGGAGCTCAAAGAAATCTATACGAAGTGCTATTACGGCAAGTAAGCATAATGATACCGCCGATATCTGCAAAAGACATCGGCGGTTTTTGTGTGTCTATTCTTTTTTTCCGAAGTGAAGGAAGGAAAGGATCCCTATGGGCAGGAAGTAAACGCACCAGATTACCAGTGCAGCGATCCCTCCGCCGGAATCACCTTCGGACATGGAGGTGAACATCCCGGTCATCGGCATTATAAAGCAGCCCGGGAAGAATGCTCCGTGTATGATCTGAAGATATTTCAAAGCCTTGTCGGCCTTTGTTTCCGCTTTGATGGAAAGCCCGATAAAAAAGGTGGAAAGCGCCATCATCCCGTAGCCGAGAAGATCGTAGTTGAACATCAGCCCGCCACGCGAGAAGTTGAGTATTTTCGAGGCCTGTTCATCCAGCTGCTCGTTGAAGACGGTGGTATTCTGCGTGAAATATACGATCAGGACAAACACGGCGTACACCGCCGAAAGCACCATTCCGATGTTGGCGCAGACCTTCCTGTCCTCCGGGCACTCGTGCCGGAAACCTTCCTCCATAATGATAAACCCTATCGGCAGGAGCATACACACAAAATAGTAGCCGAAATTGAAACCGGCGATAAGGAACACCGCGAACAAAAACACCGTGACGGTTACTATGGCCGACCCGATCTTTGGAATAAGTCTGTTCATAATATTTCCTCCCGAATGCTATTTTACCCAGCCGATGATAAGCTCAGCCATGAATGCCGCTCCGCTGGCCGTAAGAGCGACTACCAGCAGCGAACGCCCGAAGAAAGCCAGCACGAAGGCCGCCGCCAGTCCCACCGACGCGGAGATAAGATCTCCCGTCGCGTAGAATACCGCAGGGACCGTCATTGCCCCCAGTACGGCGTAGGGAACATAGTAAAGAAAGCTCTGTACGAACTGCGACTTGATCTTCCGCCGGAATACCATAAGGGGAAGCATACGCACAAGATAGGTCACGCCCGCCATTACGGCGATGTAAAGAAGGAGCCTTGCGGTCATTCCTCACCGCCCCCTTCCTCCTGCTTGACGGGGAAGAACAGCGCTCCGAGAGTCGCCGCCAGTACGGTGCAGATGATGATTATGAATCCGTCCGAGATGAAATCGAACACGGGTATGTATTTCAGACAGCAGCTTGCCGTCACCGCGATGATAACTACAACCAGCACTCCCACGGCCTTCCGCGCCGCAGGCACGAAGATCGCCACGAACATTCCGTAGATAGCTATTCCGAGAGCCGCTTTCAGCTTTTCGGGAAGTATCTCTCCCGCAGCTCCGCCGAGGAAGGTCCCGAGAGCCCAGCCTACCCAGGGCAGAGAGATAAGCCCCGCCATGTAGTGCTTTGAGACCTCTCCCGAGCGCCCCGAGGCCACCGCGAAGATCTCATCGGTGATGCCGAAGGATACCGCCAGTCTCGACAGGGGAGTGAAATGCCCGTCCAGCTTCTGAGAAAGGGAAAGGCTCATCAGCGAGTACCGCAGATTGATAACGAACTGCGCCACCGCCATTTCGATCATCCCGCCGTTTGAGGCGATGACTGTAAGCCCCGCCACCTGCCCCGCCGAAGTAAGGTTGGTCATTGATATAAGAACGGCCGCAAAAACGGAAAGCCCGTTTGAAACAGCCATGATACCGAATCCGAACGACACCGAAAGATAACCCAGCGCTATGGGTATGCCGTCCTTGAAGCCGCTGAGGAACTCGCGGCGACGTGCTGATGACATTTTATTTCTCCTTTGATGAATAATTGCTATGCCTGTCCGCATACTAATACAGTATAGCACATTGTTTATCAAAATGCAAGCGGAAAAAATGCAGGCTTTTTTACTGCATCTGTAACCGTTTATTAATTGACTTGACGAAATTAATGTTGTATAATAAATTAGAACGTCGAATTATACATTGTTCCGGCTTTTGTAATTCGTGCGAAAGGAGAATATAGATGAGTACCAAAAAGAAAAGACCCCGCCCGCGGCCCAATCATTTGATCGAAGAGGAAGAAGCAAGGGTCGCGGTCAGCGGAAATATAAAAGGGATCATTGCGATCATGATAACCGCTCTTGTCGTTATCATCGTTGTAATGCTCTTTGCCAAGAGCCTGTTTGTCTCCACCGAGACCTCCGAGAAGCAGACGGGAAGGCTCACCGCACCCCCCAACTATACCACCGTCACTACCACCACTACCGAAACGGTGACCACTACCAAGAAAAAGAAAACTACCAAGGCTACTTCCGAAGAGGATGATCCTTATATGGACGATATGCTCAAAGCCGGCGCTACGGATATGAGCTGCACCGGCCCCGTATGGCTGCATCCCGAGCCCAATTCCAAGACCGAGAACCTCGCTCTTATCCCTACGGGCGCCAATGTCAAGGCCTTTGCAGTCGTTAACGGCAACTGGATCTATCTGGAGTATAACGGCCAGAAGGGCTACGCCTGGGGCGACTATTTCAGCGGAACAAAGCCTACAGCTACTTCCGTTCCTTGATGACAGACTGAAAAACGATCATCGGCACTTCTGCTGGGTCCCGGCAGAAGTGTCTTTTATGCTTTTTTGTTTTGAAACCGGGGCTCGGTCACAAAAAATTAACCGTATCGCCCTTATTTTTGTTTGACAAATCCATATCCCTGTGTTATAATAAATACTGTCGTAAAACCCGCTTTAAAGCATTAAAACTTAAAAGTGGTGATACAAACGAATGTGAAAGGAAATGATAGTATGAAAGAAATATCCAAACTGCTTGACTACCGCCCCGATATAAAGGTCGTCGATGCTACACTCAGAGACGGCGGACTGGTCAACGATTTCTATTTTTCCGATGAATTTGTAAAAGCGCTCTATACGGCCAATCTCCGTTCGGGCGTTGACTATATGGAATTCGGCTATAAGGCGGACAGAGAGCTTTTCGACGAGGAAAAGTTCGGCAAATGCAAGTTCTGCGACGACGATTACATCCGTTCTATCGTGGGCGACAACAACACCGACCTCAAGATCGCCGTCATGGCCGACGTGGGCAGATGCAACTACAAGGAAGATATCCATGAGCGCTCCGAGTGCCCTATCGACCTTATCCGCGTTGCTACATATCTGCACACCATACCCACTGCCGTCAGCATGATCGAGGATGCCAAGAAAAAGGGCTACGAGGTAAGCTGCAATATCATGGCTATTTCCAACACCCAGGAAGGCGACCTCAGAGCCGCTCTGGATATCCTCGGACGGTCTCCCGTGGACGTGCTTTACATAGTTGACAGCTTCGGCGCCCTTTATCCCGAGCAGATACAGCGCCTTGTGAGCGTGTTCGCGGAGTTTTCCGACAAATACGGCAAGAAGCTGGGCATCCACGCACATAACAATCAGCAGCTTGCTTTTGCCAATACCATTGAAGCCGTCGGCGACGGCGTTGACTGGCTGGACGCTACATACAGCTCCATGGGCAGAGGCGCGGGCAACTGCGCAATGGAAATGCTCCTTAGCTTCCTGAAAAACCCGAAGTACAACGTTTTCCCGATAATCAAGTTCATCGAGAAGTATATGAACCCCCTCAGAGAGCAGGGCATTGTCTGGGGCTACGACCTCCAGTATCTGATGACGGGCATCCTCAACCGCCATCCGAGAAGTGCCATTGCCTTCACCAACGAGAAGCGCAAGGATTACTCCGAGTTCTACAAAGAGATAATCGCCCTTGATTAACAGCATCAAAAAAGCGGTGTATTCCCGACCGGGAACACACCGTTTTTCAGTTTCAGAACAGGCTTTCCATTTCCTTTATCAGACTGCCGAAGAGCTTCAGCGCCTCGGTGACGGGCTTTTCCGTGGCCATGTCCACGCCTGCGCCCCGAAGCAGAGTTATGGGGTCAGCCGAGCATCCGCCGGATAGGAACCCGAGGTAATCCTTCACGGCTGTCTCGCCCTCGTTCAGTATACGCTGGGAGAGGGCTATCGCCGCCGAATATCCCGTGGCGTACTGGTAAACATAGTAGTCATAGTAGAAATGCGGGATCCGCGCCCACTCCAGCGCGATCTCCTCGTCAATGACGATGCCGTCCCCGAAATACTGCTTGTTCAGCTCGTAGTAGAGATCGTTGAGCACCTCCGCGGTGAGGCTCTCGCCCTGAGCGGCAAGCTCGTTTATTTTCAGCTCAAACTCCGCGAACATCGTCTGACGGTAAAGCGTGGTGCGGAACTGCTCCAGGAAGTAGTTGATAAGATAAGCCTTCTTCCGCTTGTCGGAGGTGTTTTTCAGCAGATACTGCATCAGCAGGGACTCGTTGCAGGTGGAAGCCACCTCCGCCACGAAGATCACATAGTCCGAATAGACCACGGGCTGATTCTTGTTGGACAGATAGGAGTGTATCGCGTGGCCCATTTCGTGAGCCAGCGTGAACATACAGTTCAGCGTGTCTTTGTGATTGAGCAGAACGTAGGGATGCACCCTCGCTCCCGCCGAATATGCCCCCGAGGTCTTGCCCTCGTTTTCGTAAACGTCTATCCAGCGCTCGTTAAAACCCTTGCGTATCAGCGAAAGATATTCCTCGCCCATGGGCGCCAGCGCCTTGAGGACAGTTTCCTTGGCCTCCTCGAAGCTGATCTTCATGTCAAGGTCGGACACTATCGGTGTGTAAAGGTCGTACATATGCAGTTCTTCAACGCCCATAAGCTTCTTGCGGAGCTTGACGTAGTCGTACATATACTCCATGTTCTCGTGGACGGCCTTTATCAGATTGCGATAGACCTCCACAGGCACTTCGTTTGCCGAAAGCGCCGCCTCCAGCGAGGACCCGTATCTGCGGGCCTTTGAGTAGAACTGTACGGCTTTCACCTGAGCGTTCAGCGTCGAGGCACAGGTGTTCTTGAACTTGTCGTAGGTGTGATACATCGACTCGAATGCGGACTTTCTCAGCACCCTGTCCGCCGACTGCACCAGCGGGATATAGGACCCGTGTGTCACCTGGTGTTTCTGTCCGTCCTTGTCCTCGGCATCCGGGAAACGCAGGTCGGCATCCGAGAACATATTAAAGATGTTTTCGGGGGACTGGCTCATTTCGCCCGCCAGCGCCATAATGCGCTCCTCCGCCTCGGAAAGAACGTGGTCCTTTTTCAGACGGGTCCTGTCAAGGGCTCTTTTGTAGAGCTTCAGCTCCTCGCATTCGCCGTAGAACCTTTCAAGGGTCTCCTCGGGGATAGCGATGATCTCGGGAGTTTCAAAGCTCCCCGCCGCGTTCAGATCAACAAAAGCATTGGTCACCTGACCCACCATTCCCTGATAAAGGGCGTTGGCCGTGTCCTCGTCGGAACGGCGCTGAGCATAGTTGCCCAGGCTGTCCGCCAGCACCGAGATCTCGTCCGACAGCCGCAGGAAACTAAGCAGTGTATCGGCACTTTCGGCCAGCCTGCCCTTGTAGGCCTCTACCTTTTCGGGCATTCCCCGCAGTTTCTCCAGGTCGGCTTTCCAGGCCTCGTCCGAGGGATATATGTCCTCCAGCGCCCATTTGAATTCCTCCGGCACCTCGGACCTCTTCGGTATTCTCTCTTCGCTCATAATGCTCCTCCTCGATTTATGATGTCAATGCTATTATATCACATCCTGTTTGATTTTTCAACTGCTGATGTGAAATGCATGACCCTTATTTTCGGCAATGCGGTGCATATTATGTTTTTCTGTGACGGATAAGCGCAAAAGCGGTGCGGGCGAAATGCCTGCACCGCTTTTTGTTATCTCGGAAGAAAATTCGTCTGCCCGAAGGGGAAAACGTCTTTCAGCTCGTCGTATTCGCCGTCGGTCATGTTGCCTCCCCTCGGGTGGATGCCCGTCATCTCCGTGGAAGATGCCGCCCCCGAATCCAGCCCCGTGCGTATATCCGGCGCATCGGGATCGTATGTCCCGGCTATGCGTTCCAGTTCAAGGTCCTTTTCATCGTCAAATACCGCTTCGGTGGGCTTAACGTGCTTTTTTCTGTTCTTGCTCATGGTCATGCTCCTTTGCTTATTAGTAAGGATATTATTCCCGCAGGAGAAAGTAATATTCGTTTCTTAAAAAGCGGTGAATTTCAAAGAATGATGCAGAAAACGCAAGAAATACAGAGCTAAATCGCCTAAATCGCCCTAAACGCCGCTTCTGTTCATAGGACTTAACTTGCGGTTCAAGTGAACCTATGATATAATCAAAGTATCGCAAGAGACAGCGATACAAAACGACAAACAGATAGAAAAGCGAAAAGCAAAAAGAAAAAACGTGCAGAACAAAAAAGAGACGGCAGACCGAGCACTACCGCAAAGGAGGTAACGGATATGATGCTTGATAAGCTGCCGGGAACGGCTCTCGATTTCGACGAGAGGGGCGCTTCAAACGCCTTCTCGGTCATCGCGCCTATACTCGACGCCACGGGCGGACTGACCCTCTCCCAGCTGGCGACCCTCACTGGCCTTGAAGGCTCCACGATCCAGAACTGGATCAAGCGGGGCTGGGTGGCTCCCACCGTGGGCAAGAAATACGGCGAGCGGCAGGTGGTGAGGATAATGCTCATCAACATCCTGCGGGGCACCATAAAGCTGGAGGACATAGCCCGGCTCATGGAGTACATCAACGGCGAAGTGGACGACCTCAGCGACGACATCATGCATGACACCGAGCTTTATAACCTTATGTGCCAGATGCTCACCGCAATGACCCGTGACAACCTCCACAGCCGTGAGGAGATCGACGAGGAGATTGAAAAGCGCCTTGACCGCTCCTTTGAGGGCGAGAACCGCAAAAGGCTGCGGCGGGTGCTTCTCATAATGATCCTCGGCTATCGGGCTTCCTATTACAGGCGTATGGCCGAGAACGAGTTTGCTGAGCTGGAGTACGAATACTGAGGTGATGCGTTATGACCGCACAGATAATTGCAGGTTCGGTATTCTTCGGACTTGCAGGACTTATGGTCCTGCTGGCGGTAAGGCACTTCAAATGCCGTGGATACTGCTTCAACAATGCCTACATCTGGGCATCCGGGGAGGAACGGGAAAAAGAGGACTTCACCCCGTATTACAGACAGTCGGGCGTGGTATTTCTGATGATAGCCCTTTTGTCAGTGCTGGAGGGACTGTATATCATCCTTGCCTTCCGCCCCATAATTTTCGGTCAGATCGTTACAGTCGAGGCTATGGCATTCTATGCGGTAAGCTCGACGGTCAGGATCGGCAAAGTGAAGAAAAACAAAGAACAAAATAATAACACAGCGGAGTAAATTATGGCTGACGTTATCAAACTTAGAACAGATACATTATTCAATATCAAGATGCTGGCGGAGGAATTGAAAGCCGGTCTTATGTCCAACTTTATATGCGAGGAACCCTCGTGCTGCGGGAATGCCGTTCTGCTGTGCTTTGAGCAGTATTATGTCAGAGTGAGCAACTTCGTTTCCCTGTCCGTGATGATCTCGCATGAACCGGACACCACAAGAGCCGTGATAGTCGGTTCCGGCGGAGGCACAGGAGTGCTGAACCTCTCGTGGGGGGCAAACAAGTCCATTGCCGAAAAGGCGGAGAAGGTCTTTCTTGACCGGGGATTTGTAAGAGAATAAAGTTGTTATCCGAGCAGGATAACAAATAAGTAAATGGAGGAAGAAATATGGAAAACAATGGATTCGTTGACATCAAGAACAAAAAGGGCAAGACCAAGGGCCCGATGATCGCGATCATCAGCATCATCGCCGTCCTTGCCGTGATAGTTGTCCTTTCGGCGGGAGCCATCGTTCCCGCAGGCTGCACCGGAGTTGTGGTAACTCTCGGCTCCGTATCCGACAGCACTTATTCAGAAGGCTTCCACCTGAAGATACCTTTCGTTCAGCAGGTGGAGATCGTCTCCAACAAGATCCAGGTCTACGAGACTGACGCCAGCGCCGTTTCCAAGGACCTTCAGACAGTTAATTCCAAGATCGCCGTTAACTTTCGCGTCCGCTCGGATGCCTCGGCTTCGATCTATAAGAACATCGGCGCCGACTATCAGCAGGTAATTCTGATGCCTGCGGTGCAGGAGTCCATGAAGGCTATCAGCGCCAAGTACAACGCCGAACAGCTCATCACCAACCGCAATCAGGTGGGACAGGAGATCAAGGAACAGCTGGAATCCAAAGTCTCGGAGTACGGCATCCAGATCGAAAAGTTCAACATCGTGAACTTTGATTTCTCTGCTGAGTTCAACAGCGCTATAGAGCAGAAGCAGGTAGCCGAGCAGAACCTGCTCAAGACCAAGACCGAGCAGGAGGAGCAGCTCGTCATCGCCGATGCCGACGCTCAGAAGAAGATCAAGGCCGCCAACGCCGAAGCTGCCGCTATCAAGGCAAAGGCTGACGCTCAGGCTGATGCCAACAAGGTCATCAGCGAGTCTCTGAACGACACTCTGCTGAAATATCAACTCCTTGAAAAGTGGGACGGCACCGTTCCAAAGGTGGCAGGTTCCGCCAATCCGCTGCTCACTCTCGGCCTCGACGAGATCTCGGGGAACAATACCAACACCAACACCCCGAAGGCCGAATAACAGGTCAACACCAATACTGTGCCATATATTTGCCCCGTGAGTTTTTCACGGGGCGCTTTTTTTGACTGCGGAAAACGAGCCCCGAGAGCATTAATTTTACAAAAAAACACTTGCATAGACGCGCATTTTATTGTATAATTATCTTTACGGAGACCGATCTTATCACGGGAGGTGTCTTTTTGAAGATAACTGTTATCCACGGCCAGAGCCATAAGGGCTCGACCTACCACATTGCCCGAATGCTTACGGACAGGCTCGGCGGCGAAGTTACCGAGTTTATGCTCCCCCGGGATTTCAGCAGCTATTGCTGCGGATGTATCAACTGCTTTGAGGATGAAACAAAGTGTCCCCACTATGCAAATCTTTCCCCGATAACCAAGGCTTTGGACGAAGCGGATGTCATCATCCTGGCAAGCCCCACCTATGTGCTCCACGCCACGGGTTCTATGAAGAACCTGCTGGACCATTACGGCTGGCGCTTTATGGTCCACCGCCCGGAGGAGAAAATGTTCTCCAAGCAGGCCGTTGTCATTTCCACGGCTGCCGGAGCAGGCATGAAGGGCGCTATCAAGGATATGTCCGACAGTCTGTTATTCTGGGGAGTGCCGAAGATCTACAAGTACGGCGCCGCTGTTTTTTCCACCGACTGGGAGGGTGTCGCTCCCGGGATGAAGCGCAAGATCGAAAAGTCCATGGACAAGCTGGCGGATAAGATCTACAAGACCCAAGGACAAGTCAAGGTCGGTATCAAGACAAAGGGCCTTTTCCATGCGGTCCGCACTCTGCGGGTCTTTCTCGGAAAGGATTCCTGCACCGAGGCCGATATGCGCCTCTGGATGAAAAAGGGCTGGATAGACAAAAACCGCCCCTGGAAGAAAGTGTCCAATTGATCGTACATATAAGGAGGATATATCATGCCTGTCCATACTCTTGAAGAAATATACACGCCGGACGTGCTTACGATGCAGCAGCACCGCTATGCCGACGCTATGAACGAATTTGCAAAGCTTTACGGCTGCGAGCCCACCCGCATCTTTTCCGCCCCGGGACGTACCGAGGTAGGCGGGAACCATACCGACCACAACCACGGCAAGGTCCTTGCCGCAGGCGTTTCCCTTGACGTCATCGCTATGGTCATCCCCACCGAGGACGGCATCATTGAGGTCAAATCCGCAGGCTTCCCCGCCGATAAGGTAGACACCTCGGACCTCTCCGTCATCGCGGGCGAAGAGGGAACTTCCGCCGCTCTGATAAGAGGCGTGGCCGCAGGCTTCGCCAAGAACGGCCACAGTATCGGCGGCTTCAAGGCCTATACAACTTCCAACGTGCTGAAAGGCTCGGGACTTTCCTCGTCGGCTGCCTTTGAGGTGCTTATCGGAAACATCTTGAACGGCCTGTATAACGAACACAGCGTCTCTCCGGTGGAGATAGCCCAAATATCCCAGTATGCCGAGAATGTGTACTTCGGCAAGCCCTCGGGCCTTATGGATCAGATGGCTTCTTCGGTGGGAGGCTTCATCACCATTGATTTTGCCGACCCCGCCAAGCCCGTTATCGAGGAGATAAACTTTGACCTCGCTTCGGCAGGCTTTAATCTCTGTATCGTGGACACCAAGGGCAGTCATGCCGACCTTACCCCCGAGTATGCCGCTATCCCCCAGGAGATGAAAGCCGTTGCCGGCTTCTTCGGCAGGGAAGTCCTTGGGGATATAACCAAGGAACAGCTTCTCGAAGCCCTCCCCGCTCTGAGGGAGAAGTTCAGCGACAGAGCCGTGCTCCGCGCTCTTCATTTCGCCGAAGAGAATCTCCGTGTGGAGGTGGAGAAACAGGCTCTCGCTTCAGGAGATCTTCCGGCCTTCCTTGATACAGTAAAGCGTTCGGGCAGGTCGTCATATATGTATCTCCAGAACGTATTCGCCGCCAGCGATCCTGCTCACCAGGGACTTTCGGTCGCTCTTTTTATCGCCGAGGACGTTCTGCAAGGCGAGGGAGCGTACCGCGTTCACGGCGGCGGCTTCGCCGGCACGATACAGGCTTTCGTTCCCGACAGCAGGCTTGAAGCCTTCAAGTCCGCAATGGAAAATGCCTTCGGTGAGGGCAGCTGCTATGTGCTGTCTATCAGACCCTTCGGCGGTACGGAAGTCAAAAAGTGCTGATAAGTCCAAAAAATCGTACACATAATCAGAGGGAAAGCTATGAAGATAAACAAGCTCGCGCTGGCAAAAAAGCAGCTTGAACAGATAAAAAAGCAGGGCGTGAAGGTGAAGTTCGCGGCCTGCGGCAAGGTGATGATCGACGGCCTGCCTTTTTCCTTCTCGGTCACGAGCGCGGGGGAAGCCTCCAATAAGGGCATAGTCGTGTCCTTTTCGGGGGAGCCCGTGGAAAACGGCAGCCTCGTCCTCGGGACCGTGGATATGCATTACACCCGTAACGGACGGGCTCACTCTCAGACCAAAAAGCTGGCCCGTATAGTCAAATCCGACGGCAAGCATATCTATCAGGCCAAGTTTACCGACGCCGTCCTTGAGGATGCTCAGTCCTCAAAGAAAAAAGCCGGCCCCGAAGAACTGTTGGCGGACATCGCTTCGGCCTACACCTTCAAAGTGACCCCGGAGTATAAACCGTCCGAGGATGCAGAGGTCATGGTGACTGTCTATCCCATTGCCGAGCCGCTTACCGGCCTTGCCGTGGAGTGGCGAAGCTGCACCTCCGACAAGGACTGGTTCGAGCATCACCCAGGGGCTCTGACCGCCCCGCCGAAACGCCGATTCAGATAAGGAGACATTCTATGCGCATGAGACGTAAAAAGCACCTGGAGGAGCGCCTCGCAGAGTGCGGAGATATGATAATCTATATGGACCGTGAGGACCGCAACTATCAGGTCAAGGACACTGAGAACATCCTTGATCTGACCTCTCTTTTCGGCAATGACGCTCCCGTGGAGCTGGAGATAGGCTGCGGCAAGGGACAGTTCATCTGTGAGTTGGCACAGCGCTGCCCCGAGGTGAATTTCCTCGCAGTCGAAAAGGCCAGCAACGTCATCGTTGACGCTGCCAAAAAGGCAATATCCCTCGGGCTGAAAAACGTCCGTTTTCTCCGGGGCGGAGCCGAATACCTTGAAAGCTACATCCCCGCCGAAAGCATCGGACGCATCTATCTGAATTTCAGCTGTCCCTTCCCAAAGAAAAGCTATGCATCCCACCGGCTGACCCACAGGCGCTTTCTTGAGATCTATGACGTTCTGCTGAAGCCTCACGCCGAGATACATCAGAAGACCGATAACCGCAATTTCTTTGAGTTTTCCCTTGAAGAGTTTTCCGACTGCGGCTGGACGCTGAAAAACATATCCCTCGACCTTCACGCTTCGGACTTTGAGGGCAATATCGTCACCGAGTACGAGCAGCGATTCTCCGAGCAGGGCTTTCCGATCTACAGACTGGAGGCGTACCGCAAGTGAGCGAGCAGATCATCCCGACCGAGGAGCCCCGCAGACGCAGGCTGCCTTGGAAACTGCTGGTGATACTGGCCGTGATCGCGGCCTTCGGCATCGGCATGGCGGTGGAAGTTTACAAACATTCGGACAGCAGGATGAAGTCCCTGCTGGAGAATAACAAGCAGAGCTTTGAAGCCTGCGCCGACTTTTTCGGCATCGGCGGAGGCGCGGCGACAGTCACCGTCACCGACGAAAAGATCAATGATGAAAACAGCACCGCCGACTCCGCGAAAAAACGTGCGGTCTATACCTCTGCGCAGTTTCTCGCCGAGAAGTATAAGGACTACCCGATCAGCGGGGACATATCCGAGCTTTCGGACGCAGGTGTCCAAAAAATCTCCCTCGTTGGCTATGAAGTCAGATTCTACACCGACATCGACTCCGGCCTCTGCTATATTTCCCCCGCTTCGCAGAACGAAAAAGGCTTCTACTATCCCGAAGGCTACCTCGACGAAAACCGCATCGACGGCGACTGGTACCGCTTCGGCACCGACGTAAAAAAGAACTGAAATATAATTATCAGCTATCAACGGTCAACTATCCGATAATCAAGGCGCGTCTGTCATTTTCCCGGACAGGCGCGCATACTATTTAGCAAAACCTCTGAAAGGATATGTTGACTATGAAACTCAGACAAAAGCTGCTTACATACTTGTTCGCCGGAGCTGTCATCGCCGCCGGTATCGTCGGCTACGAGATCATTGACGGCGGCGTAAAGACCGGCAGGAAAGCCGTCGAAACCTCAGCAGAGACGGTGCTTCAGCGGCCCGTTATCGTCCTTGACGCCGGACACGGCGGCGCCGACGGCGGCTGCGTCTCCGTCAACGGCATCCCCGAGAAGAACATCAACCTTTCTATCCTTCTGACCACCCGGGATATGCTGGATCTGCTGGGCTACGATGTCCGCTGTACCCGGGAGACCGACGTGTCTATCCACGACCAAGGGATAGAGGGCCTTGCCAAGCAGAAAAAGTCGGATATGGATAACCGCCTTGCGATCATCAACGAAAGCGGGGCAGAGCTGGCCGTGTCCATTCATCAGAATCAGTTCACCGACCCCAAATACAGCGGAGCTCAAATGTTCTTCAAGGCCGACAGCCCCGAGAGCAGCGCCCTTGCGGATATTCTCAGGGAGCGCTTCCGGGTGTGGCTCCAGCCCGATAACGAGCGCGAGACCAAGCCCGTAGGCAGTGAGCTGTTTTTGATCCACAATGCCAAGTGTCCTGCGGTAATGGCCGAGTGCGGGTTCCTTTCCAATCCCGCAGAGGCGTCCAAACTCGAAACGCCAAACTATCAGCAGGAGGTGGCAATGGTCATCGCCGACGGCATCAACTGCTATGTCTTCCGCAAGAGACAGGGTGCTGACCGCTGAAATATCTATTATTATCAAAAAAATCCCGAAAACCTCTGTTTTTTTGTCATTATGGGACTTGTAATTTTATCTCTTATGGTATATAATATATTAGTATGGGTTTAAACAGTCCAATGATCACAAATAACAAGCGAGGTTTGTTATGTCAGATAAAAAGAATTACGACCCTGCCGAGGAGCAGGATATAGAAGACGCTATCTCTGCGGCTATGGCTGCTAAGAAGAAACGACGTGTCCCGGCGGAGGAGCCCGAAGAGCTCCGCGAGCCCGATGCAGTTATCCCCGAGGATGACGATATCCGGCCGGAAGATAAGCCGAAGCGTTCACGGGGAACCGTTCATCGTGCTGATGACGGTGAATACGAAGACGGGGAATATCGGAAGCCCGCTGCGGCAAAGCCCCGCAAAAGCTCCGGACAGAAAAAGAAATCCGGCAAAAAGAAGAAAAAAGGCAAGTGGACCAAAAAGCAGACTTCGCTTTTCATCATCGGTATCCTGTTTCTTGTGCTCTGTCTGCTGGGATTGGGTCTTTATCTGCTGTTCAGCCACTATTACGGGCTGATGAAGAAGGGCTATGACACCAGCTTTACCTCGGAGGCTCCGGTGGTAAGCGCCGACGATTCCACTCAGTCCGATACCTTCGATCCCATGACCGAAGAGGAAAGGATCAAGAAACAGCTTGAGAACATCCAGGTAGATATGATGAAGGATTCCGAGGTGTTCAACATCCTGCTGGTAGGCCAGGACCTGCGCTCCACAAGTGAGGAGACCAAGGGCAACACCGACGTTATGATGATGATCTCCCTCAACCACAAGGATAAGACCATTACCATGACTTCCTTCATGCGTGATATCTGGCTCTATATTCCCCGCGTTGAGGTCTCCGACAGGCTCAACCGCGCCTTCTACGCAGGCGGACCTATCTACCTTGAAGACACCATAGAGTCCTATTTCGGAGTTGACATCGACAGATATATCGTGGTAGACTTCAACCAGTTCATCACCATTGTTGATGCTCTCGGCGGACTGGATATCTATGTTACCCCCGACGAAGCCAACGGCTACGAGGGCGAAGACCCGGACGGCGACAACACCCGCGGAATGCAGAATCCTCTGGATGAGCAGAACGCTATCCTCGGAAAACCCTGGGGCACCGACTATATCGAGATGAGCTACGACATCGACGGCGAGGTGGTCCACCTCAACGGCAACCAGGCACTTGCTTACTCCAGGATCAGACACGTCGGCAACGTGGACTTCGACCGCACCAAGCGTCAGAGGTTAGTCATCAGTGAGATAATCAAAAAGGCCAAGGGCGCCTCGCTCATCACCCTGCATAATATGCTGGAAGAAGTGCTTCCCAACGTTTCTACCAATATCACTAAGGAGGAAGCCGCATCTCTCGTGCTGAATGTCTTCGACTACCTCAGCTATGACGTCCAGGAGTTCCGCGTACCCGAGGACTACACCTTTACCGGCCACTGGATAGACGGTAAATCGGTCATCCTCTGCAACATCGTCAAGAACGCCCAGGATCTCCAGCAGCTGATCTACGGCAAGACCACAGTCACCGAGGAGACCTTGAAGAAGTACGCCGAGTACAACAAGTATATCGATGACAACGGCAACTATGTGGATTACAACAACGGCATAGTGAATTACTGATAAAACTTAAACGGCATTGCGCCTCAAACGCAATGCCGTTGTTTTTATCCGTTCTGATCGGTGGAGTTCTTGTAATCGGAGGTGACCCCCAGATATTCTTCCAGGCAGATGTCTTTGTCAAAGATCTCTTTGGCCGCCTTCTTACCGACGTAGCGTATATGCCAGGGCTCGTAGGCGTAGCCGGTGACGCTTTCCTTGCCTAAGGGGAATCGGATGATGAATCCGTAGTCCGCGCAGTTGTTTGCGAGCCAGATAGCTTCCTTTGTGCCTGCAAAATCAAACTCCGTGGTGTTGACGTCCATGCAGAGTCCCGACTGATGCTCCGAATGTCCCGGACGGGAAGAGACCCTGTCGGCTTCTTCCTGGCCGCGGTTGGCGGCGTAATTTCTGAAGAGCATATCCTGTTCGCGGTATGATCTGAAGCCGGAGCAGATAAACAGCGAGATCCCTTCTGACCATGCCTGCGATGCCATTTCGTTGAAAGCCGCTTCTGCCGTGGGGTCCAGTCCCGGAGCGTAATCGGCGGGCAGGGAGTAGGTCTTGTTTACGATCATTATCCCGTCAACGTAGGTGATCCCGTTCTTTACTTCCAGCTTGTGGCCCTCCGCCTCCTGCTTTTTGGCTGTGACGGTGGTCTCGACTGTGGCTTGTGTGACCGTCGTAGTCACTGCGGCCTGCGTCTCGGAGGTCGGACGTGTTTCCGAAACCGACTTGCTTTCATCGCTGTCTGCCGTGACCTCACTTACCGTTTCCCCGGAGATGACCTTCTTCACCGTCACCGTCTGCGGGACGTCAACTGGCTTTTCCTGCTTGTCGGCTGATTTGTGGATGAACATGAAGTAGATCAGCACGATCACCAGCGCCATGGCGATGCCCGTGAGCACGCCGTATGCCTGCATCGTGTCCCGCCGGTACTGTTCCTTGGTGTAGCCCTTGCGGGGGACATACTTCTTTTTTCGTTTATTCTTCTCTGACATATAAAAGACCTCATAAACTTATGATAGTGTATAGCCGGCTTGTCCTTACGTTATGTATTATAGCACATCCCGCTGTCATAACCTGTCGGAAAAAGCAGACGCGGAGAAAAATTTCAGATGATCTCGAAATCGTGGTCGTTGTGTATGGGGACATTGCGGATGTCCATACTCTCAATATGTATGAACCGGGCATTTTCTATCTGCATGACGGTCATGTCAACAGCGCTCTCGGTCCCTTCAAGCTCCGCTTCCACGGTGCCGTCGTAAAGGTTCCTCACCCATCCGCTGACCCCGTTTGCCCGTGCGGTGTAGTACATCCTGTAACGGAATCCCACGCCCTGGACAAAGCCGTGAAAAATGATATGCTTTCTGATCCTTTCCATAGCAATACCTCCGCAATATTATTATATCACACAAATATGAACATTGCAACAACTTTTACTAAAAAACAGCCGATCCCCCGTATCTGTCAGAAACGGGGGACCGACTGAAAATGTATGATTTAAGGAAGGAAGTAAGATTATGTCATATCCGGGGAGCCTTGTTTTCCTTGGCTCTGATATAAGTATAACCCCTCAGCCTGAAAACAACCTTAAACCATTGTGACAATGCCGTGAAAAAATGTGAAGATTCCGCAAAAAAAGCCGCACCGGGCTTTCGCACGGTGCAGCTTGATCGTCAGTATTTCGGGGTGAAGCTGTCAAGCCATTTAAACAGAGATTCGCGGTAGGCATCCTTGTCCTCCTGCGCACAGTATGCGTCAACAATATAATAGCAGTTTGCAGTCGGGAACATTGCCTCGATGTACCATACCTCGTCGGTTTTCTTGATGTGATTTATGCAGTGGCGGTTATATTCGGCATAGATGTAATTCTTTCCCGCTCGTGTCTCGTACTTGACCTCCTGCCCGTTGATCTTGACTGTCCTGATCTTTTGAGCCTTGGCAAAGTCAGCGGCGGAGAGCTTTCCGTAGACTTCCTTTTCGGGATCGGTATATTTACGGATCCTAACATCAAAGCCGGCCAGTCTCGAGGTGTAAAAGCCGATCAAGTCTTCTGCGCCGCCCTGGACCGTCAGCATCTCGCCCTTATCAAGATCGGGAGAAGCAGTAATGGAGAACAGCGGTTCATCGATGGTTTTCCATGAGGACTCGTCGGTGATGTGCTTCCCCTGGAGCCAGCGCAGCCCGAAGAAAACTCCGACGCCTATCAGCGCACAGATGACAACGATTATCGGCGCCCAGGGAATGGACCTGGTCCTCTTTACGCTGTCAAGGGTCTGGGAAGCAAAGGGCGAATCCGACGAGGGCGTATAGCCTCCGGTAGAAGCCGGCGCCGAAGATGTGCCTCCGAGCCTCAGCGGCCTGCCGCACTCGCAGAAGGTCTCGCCGTCGGGATTGTCCCGTCCGCAGTATTGACATTTCATATTCTTTTCCTCCTCAAAAAAGTATTCATTGTTTCTTTAATATTATATCATACACTTTAAACAATGTCAATGGATTTTAGGAAAACTGTAACCGTGAAGGTGTTTTTTGCGTGTATATAAGTGAAGCGCTTCAACTCAAACGGAAAGGAGCGGAGATGACCCTATGACCGACTCGGAACTGACGGAACTGATAGCCCGCAGGGACAGTTCAGCTCTGTCGGAGCTTAAAGCAAAATACGGCGCCTACTGTCTTACGACGGCAATGAACATCCTTCGCAGCAAAGACGACGCTGAAGAATGCCTCGACGATGCTTTCCTTGCCCTGTGGCAGAGCATACCGCCCGCAAAGCCTGAGGACCTGAAAATGTATCTTGCGGCCCTTACCCGCAGCGCTGCCATATCACGCTGGCGAAAGCTCCACGCCAAAAAGCGGGGTTCGGGGCATATTGAACTGCTGCTGGAGGAACTGTCGGATGCCGCCGCATCCGACAGCACCATAGAAAAGCTGGAAAGCTCTTTGGCTCTGAGAGAAGCCTTCAACGCCTTCCTGGGATCGCTCCCCGAGGAACAGCGCAGGATATTCCTGCGGCGCTACTGGTTCATGCATACGGTTGCGGAGATCGCCCAAGCCCTGGGGATGACCGAAAGCAAGGTCAAGGTCACTCTGCACCGCGCGCGGAAGAAACTGAAAAAAATGCTTGAAAGAGAGGGATTGCTATGAATGACAAAATGCTTGACATCATCGGTCTTGCCGACGAAGCCTATCTCCGGGAGGCTGAGTCGCAGCCCGCAAGACAGATAACTCACCGCCGCAGGTTCTCTGCGGGACTTGTCGCCGCAGCCGCAGCCGCGGCCGTGATGACGGTCACGGCAGGAGCCGTAACAGTGGCAAAGCTTATCCACAAGGAGAGCGTGGACTACTATTATAATGAGCAAATGGCGTCGGAAATGGAAGAGCGCGGATTTGCTCTGGGACAGGTCACCGAGAACGACCACGTCCGCATGACCCTTGAAAACCTGCTTGTTAATGAAAACTATGCCTACGGTGTAGTGACGGTGGAATACAAGGACGAGACGGGCAGACAGCTTTTCCGCGAGAAATTCGTTCCTCATTCGTATATGCTGGATACTGACGGAAACTATATCGAATACGGAAACGACAACTTTATATCTTTGCTGGGCATCGTCAAGATCGCTGACAGGAACAGTGACGCTTCAAAAGAAGCCTATATGCTCAAATTGTCTTTCAACAATGATCCTCTGAGCCATAAGAGCAGAAATATCCCCGCAGAGGTGAGGGTCGTTTTCGGCGATGGAGAACAGTACGATCCGGCCAATGTACACACTCAGCAGGATATCCCGCAGCAGGGCTTTGAGGGGCTTGAATTCAGAGTGAATACAGCTCCGAACGTGAGAACGGTTTCCCTTGAAGCTGATAACGGATACAAAGCCGTGGTATCAGAGTTTATGTTTGATATGCATTTCGATCTGAAGTATGCAGAGGACGGACAGCCTGTTTTCCCTGACAGCATAACGCTCAATATGAAGGACGGAACATCCAGGACTCTTCTTTCGGAGGAGCTCGCAAAAGGTACCGGTTTTTCGCTCGAGTCCGTCGTGATGTCTGAACCGGCAGAGATACGCGGACGGTTTGAAAGCCTTATCAATGTCGATGAGCTCGAGTCAATTGACTTTGAGGGTCAGCATTTCAGAGTCAAATAATGATACAGTGATCTGCGGGAGTTTCTCCCGCAGATTTTTTTGCAAAAAGCCCTTGACAAACTGAGAATAATAGTGTATAATAATTTTTGTCACTTGAAACCTGACATGGGAGCTTAGCTCAGCTGGGAGAGCGTCTGCCTTACAAGCAGAGGGTCATAGGTTCGAGCCCTATAGTTCCCACCAGTGCCGGCTTTATGCCGGCGCTATTTGCGGCCGGGTAGTTCAGCTGGTTAGAACGCCAGCCTGTCACGCTGGAGGTCGTGGGTTCGAGCCCCATTCCGGTCGCCAAAAATGCGGATTTAGCTCATCTGGTAGAGCGCCACCTTGCCAAGGTGGAGGTAGCGAGTTCGAGCCTCGTAATCCGCTCCAAACGGTGCCATAGCCAAGTGGTAAGGCGTAGGTCTGCAACACCTTGATCCCCAGTTCAAATCTGGGTGGCACCTCCAGCAAAACCCCGACGTTTCCGCGTCGGGGTTTTTTGTGCCTTTTTTCAGTGTTTCCGTATTGTTCAATGAATAAATTATAGGGTAAAAATCAACTTATATTTTTAATATTCAGCCCTCTGTATGTGAAATGTGTACGAAAATCAGGCGCGGATATTGACAAATTGACCAAAAGCTATTAGAATATATTTATTAATGATACTATGTGTTCGTTTATTATTACGGAGGGACAAATGAAAGGCTTTTTAGTTTCCGTCAGAGACAAGGCAAAAATATATATCAGCCGTAATCTGATGTTCATTACCTTTGTTGTTACATCGGTGGTCAATTCTTTTCTGCTGAGAGCTTTTACCGTAGGATTCAATTACAGTTTCATCAAGCCCGTTCTCGCGGATATCGCCGTGGTGCTGTTTTTCGCGCTTTTCGGCTATTGCTTCCGCCCGAAGCGCCGTTTCCCGTATTTCCTGGTGCTGAACATCCTCTTTACGGTGCTCACTATCGGCAACTGCATCTACTTTACCAATTATAAATCATTTCTGTCGATCTCGCTGATCTCCACAGCTTCACAGCTGGGCGGAGTCATGGGAGCAGTCACCAATCTGCTTGAGGTCAAGCAGTTCGTGTTCCTTTGGTCGATCATCGCCCAGATAACCGTGTATGTGCTTATCAAGAAGAAAAAGCCGGATTATTTCGACGAGATAGAAAAGCTGGGCGTAGGGCGCAAGTACGCGATCTCTACTCTTGCGGCGGCGCTGGGTACCGGCGGTATTTTCGCCGCCACCCTTACGGGCACCGACGTTTCCCGCCTTGCCAAGCAGTGGAACAGGGAATATGTCCTCGGGACCTTCGGCCAGTATACATATCAGATCTCGGATACGGTTTCAAGCCTCCACGCGAAGATGAATATGTGGCTGGGCTATGACGAGAACAAGCAGGCCTTCACCGAGTTCTACACCGAAAAGACCGATTCCGTCGTCACCGAGGGCAAGAACGAGTATTCCGATATTTTCAAGGGCAAGAACGTTATCGTCATCCACGCCGAGAGCATTCAGCAGTTCACGCTGGATACCTTTATAAACGGGGAGCCTCTTACCCCTAACCTCAGAAAGCTGGCAGGGGAGAGCCTCTACTTCTCCAACTTCTATGCTCAGGAGTCCGTGGGGACCAGCTCCGACAGCGAGTTCACCTTCTCCTCTTCGCTGATGCCCGCCTCCAGCGGCACCGTAGCTATCAATTACTGGGACAGAGACTATACCACCACTCAGTCCATGCTGGGAGACAGGGGCTATTACGTTTTCAGTATGCACGGCAACAACGGCTCCTACTGGAACCGTCTGAACCTGCATAAGTCCCTGGGCTATGACAGGCTGTTCAATTATACCGACGATTTTGTAATAGATGAAACTATCGGCCTCGGCCTATCGGATAAATCCTTCTTCCGTCAGGCTATCCCGAAGATCAAGGAGATCTCCAGGGAGCATAAGAATTTCTACGGCACCCTTATAATGCTCACCAATCACACTCCTTTCACCGATATCGAGCGTGTCAGCAATTATCAGGTGGATTTCAAATATCGGAGGACCGACCCCGAAACAGGCGTTACCGAGCAGGTCTCCGCTCCCTTCCTGGAGGGCACCAAGCTGGGTAGCTACTTCAAGTCCGTCCATTATGCTGACGAGGCTATCGGTCAGCTGATAAGCGACCTCGACAGCGAGGGCCTGCTTGACAATACCGTCATCGTGCTTTACGGCGACCACGACGCCAAGGTCAAGGAAGAGCAGTTCGAGTATTACTACAACTACAACCCCTTCACCGAGGAAGTCCTTACCGCCGCCGACGAAGGTTATATCCCCGTGGACGATTTTTACTACAACCTCAACCGCAAGGTCCCCTTCATGATCTGGAGCAAGGACCTCAAGGAGCCCAAGGAGATCACCAAGGTCATGGGAATGTACGACGTTCAGCCGACGCTGGGCAATATGTTCGGCTTCGAGAACTCCTACGCCCTCGGACACGATATATTCTCGATCCCCGAGAACGAGGAGAACGTGGTCATCTTCCCCAACGGCAATTTCGTCACCGATACCGTTTATTACAACAATCAGAAGGGCACCTACTTTGACGTCCGGGGCTACGACAACGTGGCAAAGCACGCTTCCTGCAATCAGAATTATAAGGATACCCCGAACCCCCTTTACAGCGGCATGAGGGATGCCAACTACAAGAAGCTGCACAACACCGCCTACGGTGCCGATGCAGCCGCTCTCAGGACCAATGACGGTGCCGTGGACGAGGCTTATATCTCCCGGTATGTCACCTACGCCGAGGAGCGCATAAACATTTCCAACGCTATAATTTATTATGATATGATAAACAAGACCGCCGAAGGCTGGACCGGCGAGGCGCAGACAGTCGAAGCCCGCAAGGGCGTGTTTGCTCCCCCGAATGCCGATAAGCGTGAGCGGATCTATTCGATCTGAAAAAAATTGAAAAAATTTTTCAAAAAGACTTGCTTTTTCTGAAAAAGTATGTTATAATACTTTAGTATTGCAGATCATGTAGTTTTTTGAGCATGGAAAGGGAGGTGCTGCCTCATGGCAAAATGTGAATTTTGCGGAAAGGGTGTTACTTTCGGTATCAAGGTTTCCCACTCTCACAGAAGAACTAACAGAGCTTGGAAGCCCAATGTAAAGCGCGTAAAGGCCGTTGTTAACGGTACTCCTACACACGTTTACGCTTGCTCCAGATGCCTGCGTTCCGGTAAGGTAGAGCGTGCTTGATCGCCGACGAAACATCAGAAGATCAAAGAATATAAGACAGTCGAAAGGCTGTCTTTTTTCTTTGTTTTAACAATTGATCAAAAAACGCTTGCATTCTTTTCCGTTATGTGTTATAATATACCATATATGAATATATCCGTTTTTTCGGCAGAGCTTATTTGCCGTGAAACCGAATACGGAGGCATAATATGCATTTTACCCAGGAAGACATCCTTAAATACGGCGTCAAGCTGATAATAATTTTCCTTGTTATACCCATCCACGAGTTCGCTCATGCCTGGGCCGCCACAAAGCTCGGCGATAATACGCCTGAGTATCAGGGCAGACTGACTCTTAACCCGATAGCCCATATCGATCCAATCGGCGCGATATGCATATTCTTTACCGGCTTCGGCTGGGGCAAACCCGTCCAGGTCAACCCTCTGAAATTCAAGAAATACCGCAAGGGCATGGCTCTTACCGCCGCCGCCGGCCCGATAATGAACGTTATCATCGGATTCATCGGCATCATATTCTATAAGATGATCTACGCATTGTCTTTGACCCACGATTCCGAGGCTCTGGTATGGCTTTGCACTATTATGTGGTATTTCACTATCATCAATGTGGGACTTGCCGCCTTCAATCTGCTGCCTGTCCCGCCTCTTGACGGTTCAAAAATACTCGGCTATTTCCTGCCGCCCAAGTGGGAAAAGCTGATCTATGACTATCAGCTGTATATCTCCCTCGGATTCCTGCTTCTGCTGGTGACCGGCGCCCTCGACAGGCCCCTCGGCGCAGTGCAGAACGGTATGTTCTGGATACTGGATAAGATGACCTTCTGGGTAGACTTGATAATCAAGGCGATACTGAACTGATGGAATCGATAAAATTCAAGCTCGATGCCTTTGAAGGGCCCCTCGATCTGCTGCTGCATCTGGTCTCAAAGCATAAAATGAACATCTGCGATATTGAGATCAGCCTGCTGCTGGAGCAGTATCTTGAGTATATAAACGGCATTGAGGACCTTGACTACGAAATAGCGGCGGACTTCTTTGAAATGGCCGCAAGACTTATCTATATAAAGACCTGCTATCTGCTGCCCCGTCCCGAGGAGGCCGAGGAACTCAAAAAGGAACTCCAGGGCAGGATGATAGAGTATTCTCTCTGCAAGCTGGCCGCCCAGCGTCTGCGTGACGGCTACGCCGGAGGTACGGTTTTCGTGAGAGAGCCCGTGAAGCTGCCGGTGAACAAGCAGTATACCCGCCTTCACGACAAGCAGGAGCTTTACGATGCCTATATGGCGATCTATTCCAAGGTGAAGAACTACACGCCCCTTCGGGCAAATATGTTCTCGCCTATCGTTTCAAAGCGGATCGTCTCGGTGGAGTCCAAGATCACCTACGTCCTTGAACGCCTCTATACCGTGGGACGTTTTGAGATGTCCTCCCTTTACGAGGGAATGACCGACCGTTCCGAGCGCATCGCTACATTTTTGGCGGTGCTGGAGCTGACAAAGTCGGGGAGCATTTGTCTCAACGAGGATAATACCGTCATCACTCTCCGCACGGACAAGCCGGAGGATGACGAAGAAGAAGCCCCCGGCGAGATCGTCCCCGAGCCGGAATCGTCCGAGCCTTTGGAAGAATCGGAGCCAGTCCCCGAGCCGGAAATAGAAACAGATACCGCCGTGCCGGAGCCCCCGGAAGAGCCGGAACCCGTCCCCGAGCCGGAAGTTGATACAGTTACAACCGAGCCGGAGCTCCCGGAAGAACCGGAACCCGTCCCCGAGCCGGAAGTTGATACAGTTACAACCGGGCCGGAGCCCCCGGAAGAACCGGAACCCGTCCCCGAGCCGGAGGATAAACCCCGCCCGAAAAGGTATTCGGCCCGGCTGGCTTTGGAGACCCACACCGTTTCCCTTAGACTGCCGGAGATAAAAGCCGTTCCCGCCTATGCGCCGGTCATCGAGCCGGAAAAGTCAGTGACCGAGCCGGAGAAGCCCGAGGCCCGGCCTGCGGAAACCGTTGCCGAACCCGTATCGGAGGAAACATCCGAAACGCCGGCGGAAGAGGCTCCCGAAACGGCATTCAAGGCCAACTATTTCGGTCGCCGGTATTACTGGGGCAATGCCCCTCTTTCCCTCGGAGAGAGAAACTACCGCGCCGCCGTGCTGCTGAGGAAGTAAAAAATGGATATGACCGACATCGAAATAAAGACTGCCGCCGTGGAGGCTATCCTCTTTGCGGGCGGCGACCCCATAGAAGCCGATAAGATCGCGCTGGCCGCAGGCATTGAGCCCGTGGAGCTGGGCGAGATCATCGCAAGGCTTGAAGAAAAATACTCCCGGGAGGATTCCGGCATTGAGCTTTTGAAGCTGGAGGACTGCTATCAGCTGGCTACTAAACAGCGCTTTGCTCCGCAGATCAAGGAAGCCTTCGAGATCAAGAAAAACGCCGCCCTCTCCGCCGCCGCTATGGAAGTGCTGACAATAGTTGCCTACAATCAGCCGGTGACCAAGAGCTTTGTGGAAAACGTCCGCGGAGTGGATTCCTCCTCGACGGTGAATTCTCTGGTGGAGAAAGGCCTGCTCTGCGAAGCCGGAAGACTGGAGCTCCCCGGAAGGCCCATAGCCTACAAGACCACGGATGCTTTCCTGCGTTCGTTTCAGATCTCAAGCATAAGCGAACTCCCGCCCCTCCCGGAGCAGGAGGCACAAATGACCATAGACGAGGTCATTGAACTCCAGGAGACCGACGGAGAAACGGACGGAGAGTAATTCTTCATTTCCAATTCCTTAACAGACCGAGGTGAGGAACATTAAAAAGAAGTTTAAGCTGATCGGCATAATACTTGCAGTCATCGCGGTGTTTGTGCTGCTGATCTATTTCGGTATCTTCTGGCGGACGATGCTGGGACTGCTGGTGCTTATCGTTGTGCTGCTGCATTTTTCAGTCAGCATTCATCTGAAAGCCGGCCGCAAAGAAGGCATAGACATCCGAGCTAAGTATCTGTTCCTCACTCTCTATCCGAGAAAGAAGAAAGAGTCCAAAAAGAGCGCCGCTCCCCCCGAGCCTCTGACCTTTGACGACGATCTCTTTGAGGATGCCGATGCCCTCCCCGATGCTCCCCCTTCCGAGGAAGAAGTACCGAAGCCCGACCTTGCTGCTGCGATCCGCGAGGCCGAAAAGGTCGATAAAGAAGAAGCCCTTCAGCCCGAGGATAAGCCCGCGGAGCCGAATGCTTCGGAGGAGACCGGCGAAAAGCAGGAAAACAAGGCAGCTGCCGCCCCTGCTCCCGCCGAGGAAAAGGGCAAGGGCAAGTTAGCCGCCCTGAAAGAAAAGTTTGAAAAGGTCAAGCCCTACATCCCTATCGGGTGGAAGGCCGTAAAGAAATTCTGCAAGGCTATACGCTTTGAAGGCGTGGATATACAAGGTGAAGTGGGACGTTTCGACGCCCACGAGGCCGCGATCTACTACGGCGCGGTGCAGAAGATCGTCTTTGATATCCTTGCGAAGATCGGGCTGATCTTTACATTGAAGGTGAAACGTGCGGATGTCCGGTGCGCTTTCGGAGAGAACAAGATCGACGGCTCCGCCGAGCTGACCGTCAGAGTACGTCCCTCCACGCTTATTGCAATAGCATTCTGTACGGGCATCAATTTCCTGAGAGTGTTCCTCAAGGAACGCAAAAAGCGGAAAAAGGCCGCTCAGGAGGCCGCCGCTCAGTCAAACGAGTCGAATAATGCAGCGCAGGCCGCTGCTTCGTAATAAAACAGAAAGAGGGTCATTTAAAATGAGCGTAAACGAAAACTGGAAGAACGAAAACTGCTGCGAGAAGAAGGATAAGAAGTGCAAGTGCAAAAAGAAGAGGATCGGAAACAACATCAAGTTCCGCATCGGCGCCGATAAGGGCGGCATCCTGCTGAACATCCATCTGACGCCCTTTATGGCTATCGCAGTGTTCCTGGGCATTGCCTGCGTTATCTTCGCAGGGAAGAAAGACTGCTGCTGCGGCTGCTGCAAGGACTGATCTTCCGATTTTATTAAGCATATCAGAAAGGACAGATTATAATGAGCGATAACACGAAGCTGGAACAGCTTGTCAAGACTGCAATGGAGAAGATAAAAGAGCTTACCGAGTGCGAGACCGTTGTCGGCAAGCCTATCGTTACCGCTGACGGCACAACGATCATCCCCATCTCCAAGGTGTCTATGGGATTTGCTTCCGGCGGAAGCGATCTGCCTACCAAAGCCGGCGGACAGTTCGGCGGCGGCTCCGGCGCCGGAGTAACGGTCCAGCCTATGGCCTTCATCGTGTGCAGAGAGGGCGAGACCAAGCTGCTCCAGATGACCACCAACACCGCATACCAGAATGCTGTGGTCAATGTAGTCCCCGAAGTAGTTGACAAGATCATCGATTTCGTTGACAAGAAGACCGGCAAGAAGCCTCCTGCCGATCTTGAAGTCGAGACCGACGAATAAACATTTGCAGGTTTTTCCGCGAATTTAAAAGCTCAGACCGCGCAGTATAAGTTATGAGAAAACTTGTATGTGAGGTCTGAGTTATGGATATTCTGTCAATAATTGCGGCTGCCGTTATGTCGCTGTCCGCTTGTTTAAGTGTGCCTGCGGCAAAGGCGCAGGACTCCGAGCCTGCGGTTCCTGCCAAGGGATGTGTGGTCATCGATGCCATTTCCGGGGACGTGCTCTACGCGAAAAACGAGTCGGAGAAGCTTCCCATGGCCAGCACTACCAAGATAATGTCGGCCTATATCGCCCTGCACCAGGACGGGCTCGATACGCCCTTCATCGTTGACAGCGAGGCAATAAAGGTGGAAGGCTCCTCCATGGGCCTGCGCGAAGGGGACAGAGTCACTCTGCGCCAGTTGGTCTGCGGTATGCTGCTTCCCAGCGGGAACGATGCCGCCAATGCTGCCGCTGTCCGTATAGCCGGCAGCGTCCCGGCTTTCGTGAAGCTGATGAACAGCTATGCTGCGGAAATGGGCCTGTCCGATACCCACTTCGTCACACCCTCCGGGCTGGACGACTATACCGATGAGCATTACTCAACGGCGCTGGACATGGCAAAGCTCACCCGTGAATCCTTGAAGCTTGACAGCTTCCGCGAGATCTGCGGCAGCAGGACCATGCAGCTGGATACCGGCAAGCCGAATCAGAAACGGTGGCTTTCCAACACCAACCGCCTGCTGGGTATGTGCGAGGGCTGTATAGGCGTAAAGACCGGGTTCACCGATAAGGCGGGCAGATGCCTTGTTTCCGCCTGTGAACGAGAGGGAAGCACTCTGATTTGCGTGACCCTTAACGATAAGAACGACTGGGAGGATCACAAGGCGCTTTATGACCGCTGCTTCGGATTGATGCGTGATACCGAGCTTCCCCCCGAGCTTTCCGGGTATAAGATCGACTGTCCCGACAAGGGCGCTGCATTAAATGCGGTGGGCGAAAGCGGGAGCATCCGTCTGCCTCACAGCGCAGTGGGACGTCTCCGGCGCGTGACCCTTATCCCGCCTTTGATCTACCTTCCCGTGAAGGAAGGGGAACAGGTGGGATCAACGAAATTCTATCTTGACGGAGAATTGATAGCCAGCCTGCCGATCAAAACGGCGGGCTGAATTATATAGGGAGTATGAAAAAATGGAAAAAATCAGAATCCAAAAGCTCATATCCGAAAGCGGATACTGCTCACGGCGCAAAGCCGAAGAGCTTATCGCTGCGGGACGTGTGAAGGTCAACGGGCGGCCGTGTGCCCTCGGAGATAAAGCCCTTCCCGACAAGGACCTTATCACCGTGGACGGCGAGCCCATTGCCAAGGTGAAAAAGCGCAGGCTTTACTATATCATGATGCACAAGCCCCGGGGCTATGTTACCACCATGAAGGACGAGCTGGACCGCAAAAACGTCAGCGAGCTGCTTACCGGCCTGCCGGAGCGGGTCTACCCCATAGGAAGGCTCGACCGCAACTCCGAGGGATTGCTGCTTTTCACCAACGACGGCAATTTCGCCAACGATATCATGCATCCTTCGCGGCATATATCCAAGACCTACCGTGTGACCGTCCGCCCTGACATCAACGACGACCAGCTGGTGAAGCTCTCCGAGGGCATCGTCATCGACGGCAAAAAGACCCAGCCCGCCACGGTCATCGTGCTGGATAAGCAGCAGGGAAGAGTGGTCCTTCAGATCACTATCCACGAGGGCAGGAACAGACAGGTCAGAAAAATGTGCGAGGCCGTGGGACTGGAAGTCGCAAGGCTCAAGCGGACTTCGATAGGCCCCCTCAAGCTGGGAATGCTCAAGCCCGGCGAATTCCGCGAGCTCAAACCCGACGAGCTGCGCGCTCTCCGCAACGCTATAACCAAAGCCAACGGATAAATACATATCCAAAGCAGGAGATCTTTCTCCTGCTTTTTTTGTATATCTTCAAAAAGCCTGGGAATACTGAGTACAGAAAAACTGCCGGGAGATCATTCCAAGGCATTTTTAGGAGGCTATTTTATGAAAAGAAATGAAACTACCGAGCTTTTGAAGGAGTGCAACTCCGGGATCAGAATGGGGATCGATTCTATCGAGGAAGTGCTGCCCAGCGTCAAAAGCGACAGACTGAGGACGGTGCTGGAAGAGTGCCGCACCACGCATCAGCGTCTTGGCAGCGAGACCCACAGGCTGCTTTCCGAGTACGGCGCCGAAGCCGAGGACCCCAGCATGATCGCCAAGGGAATGTCCTGGCTGAAAACGAATATAAAAATGCTGGCCGAGCCCAGCGATTCCACGGTAGCCGATCTGATAACCGACGGCTGCAACATGGGCGTAAAATCGCTGAACGGCTTCGTCAACAAATACGGAAACGCTTCTCCCGACGCTGTCAAGCTGGCAAAGCAGGTCATCCGCTCCGAAGAAAAGCTCTGCGCGGATATGAGGGAATTCCTCTGAGGACCTAAGAAAACCGTAAACAAAAAAGCTCCCGCGAAGGGAGCTTTTTTAGTATCGGCCGACCGATAAGCCGGGTTTTGTCGTGTACGGCAATCTATCTGAACCGACCGTCGCCGATCGGCTTTAGCCGCCTACAGCCTGAAGTCTGACGAGCAGCCATTGACTTTTCGGCTGCCATTGGCGTTGCACCGGATAAGGTTTACACGGCAGCGCCGTCTCCGACGCTCCGGTGAGCTCTTACCTCGCCTTTCCACCCTTACCAGATCCTCTGAAGAAGATCGGCGGTATATTTCTGTTGCACTGTCTCGGAGGTCGCCCTCGGCAGATGTTATCTGCTATCCTGCTCTGCGGTGCCCGGACTTTCCTCACAGACTAAA
This sequence comes from Ruminococcaceae bacterium FB2012, assembly GCA_900104495.1. Classification (GTDB taxonomy): domain Bacteria; phylum Bacillota; class Clostridia; order Oscillospirales; family Ruminococcaceae; genus FB2012. Next base: position 141,046 of record FMXS01000009.1, read on the forward strand.
ACGTCTGCGCTGCCGTATAGCCTGCCGACAGTTAAAGTATAGCATATCACAGCCAAAATGTCAACCGTTTCACAAAGGCCATCCGTTAAGATATCTTTGCAGTTTGGCAACGTCCTTCATATTAATGGAATTGTCGCCGTTCATATCCGAGTTCTTCAGGTTTATCTCGTTGCCCCAGCCGTTGACGTTTCGCTGAAGTGCAGCGAGATCCTTCATATTGACACTGCCGTCACCGTTGACATCGCCCAACATAAATTCCAGCTCGGGTTCGATGATGATCTCCTTGTCGTTTTCATCGGGAGAGATCTTGACGCTGCCGTCGAGAGTCACACCTCCGCCGAAGCCGGAGATCGCACCGTTTTCTCCGCCGGCAGCATGAACTGCGGAATTGTTGATGACGAGCTTTGAGCCGCTCTCTTTGCCGGGCATACCGCCCTGTATGCCGCCCGCTTCGCCGGTCACCGTCAGATCGGCGTCGTCTACCGTGAGAGTGCTTTCGGTGACAAGGATCCCGGCACCGCCGGTGACCGTCATTTTGCCCGTGATCGTCATATCCTTTTCGGAGTAGATCGCCGCTCCGAAGTTTTCACGGGTCAGTTTTACATCGCCTTCCGACTTGACAGTCAGACCGTCGATGCGGTTTGCGATACAAGGCGTCGCGCCTTCGGTGTTATCTCCGTTACAGATAATGTCCTTTTTGATCGTGAGCGTATTGGTTTCCGGGTCGTAGGATGCTTCTCCGTTCCCGAGGATGTCATCCTTGTTCCTGCCGTTGACCTTGACTCCCGCAATTTCCAGTTCGTAAACATCGCAGGTGTCTAACAGTACATCCTTCGCCGGAGCTTCGGGGTCGCCGCCCATACAGAACGTGCCCTCAACAACGGAGCAGTCCGCGGAAAGAATGTTGCTGCCGTCAAGAACAACTCCCTGCTTGAAGCCCACGACAGCGCCGTCCTCAACGCCCGTGATATCGAGCTTTGAATTCTTGACAATAAGTTTTGAGCCGTCGCCGGCCAGACCGCCCATGATCCCCCAGCCGCTGCCGTTTATGTTAAAGTCGGCATCTTCAATAGTGAGCTGAGATTCCAGGATCATAATGCCCGCACCGCCGTTGATGTCCATTTTGCCTGTCAGAATGATATCTTCGCCGGAAACGATAGCCGCACCGAAATTCTTCCGCAGAAGAGTGATCCGCTCGTCGGCCTTGACAGTCAGCCCGCTGATGTTGTTCTCAACGCAGCCGGTGTTGAATTCGTCATCGCAGGTGATGTCCTTTTTAAGTGTGAGCGTATTTGTCTCCGGGTCGTAGGACGCTTCGCCGTTTCCGAGGATGTCGTCCTTGTTGTCCCCCGTGACCCTGACGCCGGCCACACGGAGGTTATAGATGGCGCTGTTGGTGATCTCAACATATTCAACAGCCGTCTGGTTTCCTTCATCAACAATGCTGTCTTTGCCGATAACGCATCCCGGTGTAGAGATCGCACAGCTTTTGATCTCTATGCCTCCGCCGAAAGCGGAGACCGCACCGAATTCCTTGCCTAAGGCGCGAACGATGGAATTGTTGACGATAAGCTTAGAGCCGTTTTCTTTCCCCTGCATACCGCCCTGTATGCCGCCTGCGCTGCCGTCTGCTGTAATATCGGCATTGTCTATCGTGATCGTGCTTTCGGTAGCAAGAATCCCCGCACCGCCTCTGACGGTCATTTTTCCGTTAAGCGTAATATCCTTTTCGGTGTATATAGCCGCGCCGAAATTCTCACGGATCAGCTTAATATCGCCTTCCGACCTGACGGTCAGCCCCTCAATACGGTTTACGATGCACGGAGTGGCTCCCTCGGTGTTTTCACCGTTGCAGATAATGTCCTTGTTAAGCGTAAGAGTTTTGACCTCGGGCTTATAGGACGCTTCTCCGTTCCCGAGGATGTCGTCCTTATTGACGCTTGTGACTTTGACACCCGCAATTTCGAGTTCGTACTCTTCATCCGCGCTTACACGGAACGCTCCCTTCGGAAACAGCGCGAACATTGACAGCACCAGCGCCAATGCCGTTGCCAGCGCCAAAGGCCTTTTTTTTGTTAACAGCATGATATTTACCTCCCATATGTTTAATATTTACGAATTCTTCCACTATCTTACATAATAAATATATCATAAAAAGTTTACAAAGTCAACAGAACTGAGCATATTGCAAAAAACTTTCAAAACCCCTTGCATTATACGGCAATATCTGTTAAAATATAAGTTGGACTATAATGACCGAATTCAACGGAGGATAAGTATGAAGGAACTTGAATACCCCTTTGACAGTGAATGGATACTGAAAAAGAAAAAGTCGATAAAGCGCACTCTGCTGGCTGACGGCAGATCCCGCATAAAGAAGAAGATCGCCGTGCTGGGCGGCTCCACCACCAGCGACGTTATCGCCGCGCTGGAGCTTTTCCTGCTGGACGCCGGCATCGAGCCGGAGTTCTATGAATCGGAGTACAAGCAGTACTGGCAGGATGCCGTTTTCGGGAATCCCGAGCTTGATGATTTCAAGCCCGACCTTATCTACATCCACACCACCGTCCGCAACGTGGATTTCACCCCGACCGTGAGAATGTCCCCCGAGGAGATCACCGCCGCCCTGGACGAGCGCTTTGCCCGCCTGGAGCAGATGTGGCAGGCCCTGGGACGTTTCCATTGCCCTATTGTGCAGAACAATTTCGAGATGCCTTTCTTCCGTCTCCTGGGAAGCCGTGACGCCTCGGACGTTCACGGACTGTCGAATTTCGTCACCCGCCTCAACGGGAAGATCTACGAGTATTCCCAGACCCACGAGGGCTTTTTCGTCAACGACATCAACTGGCTTTCCGCCAATATCGGCCTTGAAAAGTGGGCCGACACCAAATACTGGTATATGTTCAAGTATGCTATGTCCCTGGAGGCTATCCCGCCTCTGGCTTTCCAGATCGGAGCTATCATCCGCTCGGTATTCGGAAAGAACAAGAAATGTATAGCAGTTGATCTTGACAACACCATGTGGGGCGGCATTGTCGGAGACGACGGCGCCGAGAACCTTGAGATCGGCCAGGAGACCGGCACATCTCAAGCCTTCTACGAGTTCCAGCAGTATGTAAAAGCGCATAAGGACCTGGGAATTATCCTTACCGTCTGCTCTAAGAACGAGGAAGAAAACGCCCTTGCAGGCTTGAACCACCCGGAGGGTGCCGTCCGCCCCGATGACTTTACGATCATCAAGGCGAATTGGGAGCCCAAGAGCATCAACCTTGAAAACACTGCTCACGAGCTGAACATCATGCCCGATGCTATCGTTTTTGCCGACGACAATCCTGCCGAGCGGGAGATCGTCCGCCAGCAGACCCAGTGTTCTGTACCGGAGATCGGTGAAGTGACGGATTATATCCGTGTCCTTGACCGTTCCCAGTATTTTGAAGTCACCACTCTTTCCGAGGATGATCTTAAACGCAGTGAGATGTATAAGGCAAATATCCAGCGGGCTCAGGCTCAGGCCAGCTTCGCCAGCTATACCGATTATCTGCTTAGCCTTGAAATGCAGGCGGAGATAGGCCCCTTCAAGGATGTTTACCTCGCCCGTATCGCTCAGCTCACCAACAAGAGCAACCAGTTCAACCTTACCACCCTGCGCTGCACGCAGGAGCAGATGGCCGAATTTGCGGCTTCAAAGGACCACATCACCCAGTACGGCAAGCTGGTGGACAAGTTCGGCGACAACGGAGTAGTCTCCGTTGCCGTGGGTCAGAGAGGAAAGCACCCCGTCACCGGCGAGGAGTGCCTTGACATCATCCTTTGGCTCATGAGCTGCCGAGTCCTCAAAAGAGATATGGAGCTTGCAATGCTGGACGGCTTCGTGTCACAGGCCAAGGCCGCGGGCTACACTAAGCTGATAGGGCGCTATCTCCCTACGGCGAAAAACAAAATGGTGAAGGATTTCTACCCCGACACCCTGGGCTTCTCGGCCGTTTCCGCCTCCGACGACGGTACAACGGTATGGGAGCTTGACATCACCGACTACGAAAACAAAAATCATGTTATCAATGTCAATTGAACGGTAAAAATACAACTAAGTTTCAGAAAGGATGTTTGCTATGAGCAGAGATGAAGTATTTGACAGGCTGGAGCAGGTCTTCCGGGATGTTTTCGACGACGATTCTATCGTACTGTATGAGGACACCACCGCAGACGATATCGACGATTGGGATTCCATCGAGCATATCACCCTTATCGCCGCAGTTGAGAAGGAGTTTGGAATGCGCTTCTCCATGGGAGAAGTCAGCGGAATGAAGGACGTGGGCGAAATGGTGTCTATCCTTCAGCAGCGGGCATCAAAATGAGCTTTCAGCTTATCGAGGGCGTGGTCCTCGGCGAGGCTGCGCTGAAGGGCGTAAAGACCGCCTATTCCGTCAGCGGGGATAATATGATCGACTCCGTCCTTTCGGCGGAGCTGATAAGGCCCCTGCTTGAAAGGGGAGTAAAGCTGCTCCCGGAGCCTCACTTCTTCTTCCTTGAACTGCCCTGCACCGAGGAGGAGGAAAAGTCCCTGAGGAAGTCAAAGTCCGATCCGACACACTATAAAGTCTATTACCTTGACAACTGTACCGAACCGGTTACGCAGGCGCTTATCAAGCGCTACGGCGAACTGCTTATCAACGACGGACTGACACGTTTCGGCTTCGGTTCAAATCAGACCAGCGAGGAGATATACGTCCTTGACTATCAGCAGGTGCAGGTCTATGCCGACGACGGCAGGTTCGTCCCGCTGTTTGAAGAACTGGGAGCAGAGCGCGTGCAGACCGTCATTACCCCCTGGGACAATTTCACCCCCGATAACGCGGGTGTTTCCCTTGCCGTGGAGTCCGAAGGGGAGACCACGGATATGATCCCCGTGAACCTTGCCGATGAAGGAATGTACCTTGCGGAGACAAGAAGCAACTAAGGCGTCCGCCCGGCGGACCGATCTTTGCGTGCTTTGCACGCTTTAGGAGGTTATATAATGAACATTTGGCACGATATTTCACCGAAGCATATACATAACGATCTGTTTACCGCAGTCATTGAGATTCCCAAGGGCTCAAAGATCAAGTATGAGCTGGACAAGGAGACCGGCCTGCTGAAAATGGACCGCATCCTCTATACGTCCACACACTATCCCGCAAATTACGGCTTTATCCCCCGCACCTACGCCGACGACGGCGACCCCCTCGACGTGCTGGTGCTCTGCTCCGAGACGCTGAATCCTCTGTCTTTGGTACAGTGCAGACCTATCGGCGTTATCCTGATGCTGGATAACGGCGCCAACGACGAGAAGATCATCTGCATCCCCGTCAATGACCCGAACTATAACGTCTATACCGATATAGCCAATCTGCCGAAGCACGTTTTCGACGAAATGTCCCACTTCTTCACGGTCTATAAGCAGCTTGAGGATAAGGACACGGTCATCGACGATGTCCGCGATGCCAAAGCCGCCAAGGAGATAGTACAGAACTGCATCGACAATTACGTTGAAAAATTCTGCCGATAACCGTCATTAAGCGAATATCACGCATTTGCGCCGTTCCCGAACAGGGAACGGCTTTTGCTTTTCCCGGGGCAAAGGGGCTTTTCAGAGGGCTCCGAAAAATTTACATTCCGTTAATAAACGTATGTTTGCATCCGAATTGTAATAATTAAATGAAATTACTAAAGCTGGTACAGGAATATTTTGTCATAAATCCGAGACGGAATCGGCAACGAGTACAAAAAACTCGACAGCATTAAAAACACTTTGTAAAATTGTGCTTTTTTTGAAAAAAACGGTTGACCTATACAATATATTGTGGTATAATATTAGTGCGGAAATTTTGCTCAGCCGACAGCCGAATGGAAACGACGGCGCACGAAAATAATGATACAGGCGTTGATTTTAGTTCATTTTGTATTCATAGATTACAAAAGGGTTAATCTCCTTCGCTGAAATGTTACATTCTTCTCCGTTGAATTTATTTGCCTCCGGCTCACATTTCCGTCACAATTTAAAAAAGAATAAAAAAAGCAGTTGAAATTTCCGGAAAAGTGTTGTATAATGATATCACGGTGGCAAAAAGTGCAAAAAAGTGGTGAATGAACCCTAAAACTCACCCGAAAGTGCACTCCGGTCCCTGAAAGATACTATTCAACGCTTGGAGGTGAATGCTTTGGCTGATGCTGAGATGGACGTAAAGATCCTGATGGGTACCTTTTACCAGTCCGTGGATGTGAAGGGAAGAATGACTTTCCCCGCTAAGCTCCGCGAGTGCATCGGCGAAAGGTTCATCGTCACGAGAGGAAGCGCCGACTGCCTGTTCGTCTATGCGAGAGATGATTTCTACCGACGTGCCGCAAAGATATCCAAGCTTCCTATGTCCGAGTCGAGAGACAAGCTTCTTCGCTCCTTTACGGCCAACGCCGCAGAGGTCGAGCCCGATAAGCAGGGGAGGATCCTTATTCCCGGACCTCTGAGAGAATATGCGTTTCTTGACAAAGAGGCCGTTGTTATCGGCGTTTCCGACAGATGCGAGATCTGGGACAAAAAGCGCTGGGATGACTTCAACAACAGCATCGACATGGGCGAACTCCTTAAATCTTTGGAGGGACTTGATTTTTAGTGGAATTCAAGCATTATTCCGTTATGCTGAACGAGTGCATCGATGCGCTTGCGATAAAGCCCGACGGGATCTATGTTGACGGCACCGTAGGAGGCGCAGGACATTCCCGGGAGATAGCCAAAAGGCTCGAAACAGGAAGGCTTATCGCCCTCGACCGTGACCCCGAAGCCGTAAAGACCGCATCTGCGCGGCTTGAGGGACTGCCTGCTGCCGTGGTGAAGGCTAATTACTCCGAAATAAGAGCCGTGCTGGACAGCCTTGAAGTAGAAAAGGTTGACGGCATTCTCCTTGACTTAGGGGTGTCAAGCTATCAGCTTGATAACGGTGAAAGAGGCTTTTCCTACCATAAGGACGCTCCCTTGGATATGCGCATGAGCAGCGAAGGGATGTCCGCTAAGAATGTCGTGAATGAATACCCATATGAACAGCTTGCAAAGATAATTTTTGAATACGGAGAAGAAAAATACGCGAGGAGCATCGCGTCGGGCATCGTCCGGGCGCGGGAAAGCGCTCCCATAGAGACCACATTTGAGCTGGCGGAGATAATCAAAGCCAATGTCCCGCAGAAGGTCAGAAGGGAAAAGAACCCCTGCAAAAAGACCTTCCAGGCAATAAGGATAGAGGTCAATAACGAGTTGGGACATTTGGATAAGGCTTTGGATGCCGCCTTTGAATGCCTTGCCGTCGGCGGAAGGATGGCCGTCATAACCTTCCATTCGCTGGAGGACAGGCTCGTCAAGCAAAGATTCCTCAGTTTTGCAAAAGGATGCATCTGCCCGCCGGAATTTCCCGTCTGCGTCTGCGGCAGAAAGCCCCGCGCAGAGATCGTCACCCGCAAGCCCGTCGAGCCCTCGGAAAGAGAGCTTGAAGAGAATAACCGCAGCAGAAGCGCCAAACTAAGGGTGATCGAAAAGATAGGTATGTGATGTTTCCCGGAAGGTGATATAAATGTCGGAAATGAATTCTCACAATCTCGCCGTAGATATGGACTACGCCGAGTTTGACCGTGAGGAAGCCGAAGAGAAAAAAAGCAGGAAAACCAAAGCAGGGAAGCCAGCATCGGTCCCTCACAGAACCGCCCACAGGACGGCAAGCGTCATCAGATATTTCACCGTAGCCGCCGCCGCACTGGCTCTCCTTTGCTTCATGATATACGGCAGAGTTGAACTGTCGAGCCTTTATACTCAGCAGAGCGAGCTGGAAAGCAAACTCACCAGGCTCCAGAGCGAAAACGTGGCCCTTGAGACGGAGCTGGCTCAGAAGAACGGCCTCACGCAGGCTGAGAGTTATGCCGAAAATCAGTTAGGACTAAAAAAGCTGGAAAAATATCAGATAGAGTATGTTGAAGTGCCGAAGCCGAATGTGGCCGAGGCCGCACCGCCGCAGAACGACAATATTTTCGTAAGGATAAAGAAGTGGTTCCTGGGCGTGCTGGAATATATCGGAGCGCAGTGAAATACACTGATTAACAGAAAGCTATGGATGCCAAAAGGCCGCTTAGCTTTCTTGTTGTATGACGGTCACCGCGATCTCACGCAGTTCAAGAGGTAATATCAATGCGAAAATATCAGAAGCCGACAGAGGCCGATCTTCCCACAAGAGTCATGAAAAACCGCCTTACGCGGTATGTTGTGCTCGTGCTGGCTGCTCTCGTCGTTTGGATAGTGATTCAGATATTCAAAGTTTCGGTCACCGAAGCGGATAAGTGGCAGGAGCTTGCCAATTCTCAGCAGGTGAGAAGTACCGTGACTCCGGCCTCGAGAGGTACGATCTACGATACCAACGGGCAGGTCCTCGCTCAGAGCGCCACCGTTTATACCGTGTATGTTGACCCCGTAATGCTCTGGAAAGACTACCTTGAAAAGAACGACGAGCGCATAAAGGAACTGAAAGAGCTCATAGCCAAGGGCGGCGACCGTGACAAGATCGAAGGCTATCAGAAAAAGCTGGACAGCATCAAACCCTCGGACCGGGCTTTTCCCGAACTTGTGGAGTTCCTTGCAACGACTCTCGGAGTCGAGCCGGAAAAGGTCAGAGGCTACTGCACCAATAAGGAATCAAGATATGAGATAATCAAGAAAAACGTTGAAAAGGCCGCCGCAGTGAAGATAGAAAATTATCTCACCGAAGAGGGCCTGGACGGCGTCAGATGCGAGCCCGGCACCAAGAGGTTTTATCCCCAGGGTGCGCTGGCGGCCAACGTGATCGGCCACCTCAGCTACGACGGCGACGGCATCTACGGCCTTGAAGCCTACTATGACGATACCCTCCGGGGCATCGACGGAAGAGTCATCACCGCAACGGCCCGTGACGGCACGGAGATCCCTTACAGATACAGACAGTCCTACGAAGCTCAGGACGGAAACTCTTTGATCCTGAACGTGGACGTGAATATCCAGTATCAGCTGGAAAAAGCCCTCGACAAGGCCGTTAAGAAGACAAATCCCCATGACCGCGCCTGCGGAATAATCATGGACCCGAATACAGGCGCCATAAGGGCTATGGCTACCAATTTCAGCTACGACCCCAACGCTCCCGCAGTTATCACCGATAACAAGACAGCGGCACAGCTCGCCGGACTGGATGAAAACTCCAAGGAGTACAAGAAGATAGAACTCGACGCCTGGAGCCTCCAGTGGAAGAACAAGGCGATCTCGGAGCTTTACAATCCCGGCTCGGTATTCAAGGTCATCACCGGTTCTTCGGCGCTCGAAGAGCAGGCGATCACGCTGGACGACACTTTCGTCTGCAACACCTTCATCCAGGTGGCAGATACCAGGATGCACTGCTGGTCCAACATAGACCACGGCGCACAGAATCTCTACGATGCGATGACCAACTCCTGCAACCCTGCCTTCGTGCAGATCGGGCAGAGACTGGGCGTTGAGAACTTCTGCAAGTTCTTCAAGAGCTACGGCTTCACCGAAAGAACGGGGATCGACCTCCCGGGCGAGGCCGACGCTATCTATCATTCGGCCGAGAATATGAGCCTCGTGGACCTTGCGGCTTCCAGCTTCGGACAGTCCAACAAGATAACTCCGATACAGATGATAACCGCCTACGCCGCGGCTATAAACGGCGGATACCTTGTGACTCCCCAGGTCGTTGACAAGGTAGTCGATCCCAAGGGCAACGTCATCCGGGATGTGGAGCCTGTCATCAAGAGACAGGTCATCTCGGCGGCAACTTCCGAGACTATGCGGAAGATACTTGAAAACGTCGTGGTTTCGGAGCCCGATTCCAACAGCTATGTAAAGGGCTATCACATCGGCGGCAAGTCGGGTACCTCTCAGAAGCTGGATGAGGACGTTACCGGTAATACCTACGTCGGCTCCTACTGCGCATTTGCTCCCGCGGACGATCCCCAGGTCATCATGCTGGTGATGATCGACCACCCCACCGGTGCGGAGTTCTACGGTTCTGAGATCGCGGCTCCCGTGTGCGTGGAGATCCTTTCGGAGATCCTGCCTTACATGGGCTACTTCCCGCAGTACACCGAGGCTGAACTGGAAAACCTCCAGGTGAAGGTCCCCGGTATGGAGTTCAACGCAGTTGACAAAGCCAAGAAGACCCTGGATGAAATGGGTCTGAAATATATCGTGCAGGGCAACGGTGAAACGGTGCTCAAGCAGGTGCCTTCAAGCGGAAGCGTCGAGAAGGGAAGCACGGTCATCCTCTACACCGAGGAAGGTTACAGTGAAAAGCTGGTAACGGTGCCGAACCTCAGAGGCCTCACCAAGAAGGAAGCCAAACTGGCCCTCGAAGGCCGGGGTCTGAACCTCTCGGCTCTCGGCAACGATACCGACGCCGAGGATGCCAAGGCCGAGGGCGACCAGAACTACGCCCCCGAGACCGTGATCCCCGAGGGAACGGTGGTATCGGTAACATTCTCCAGCGGCGTGATAGGTTCACAGTAAGCAGATAATGACAGTCAGATCTTTCCGGTACGGAATATAAGAGAGAAGGATGAATATGAAACTGTATAAGCTGATCGAAGGGATAGCAAGCACTGTGCTGCCCGACCGTGAAATATCGGATATTACTTCTGACACCCGGCGCGAAATGCCGGAGGGCTTTATGTTCGTGTGCATAAAGGGCAACACCTTTGACGGACACAATGCCGCAAAGGATATGATCGCCAAAGGCGCATCGGTGATCGTCTGCGATCACGACCTCGGCCTTGACTGTCAGATCATCGTTCCCGATACCCGTGCCGCTTATCCTGCCCTCTGCGCCAGATATTTCGGCGACCCGCAGAAGCAGTTCAAGCTTATCGGCGTAACGGGCACCAACGGCAAGACCACCATAACCACCGTGATGAAGAAGGTGCTGGACAGCTTCGGCTGCAAGGTGGGCCTTATCGGAACCTGTCAGAACGAGATCTGCGACCTCGTCCTCGAGACCGCAAGGACCACTCCCGAGCCCTATGAGCTGTTTGAGCTCTTCCGTAAAATGGCTGACGCCGGCTGCGAGTACGTCATCATGGAAGCCTCCTCTCAAGGACTTGAGCAGAAGCGTCTCGGGCCCTGCGAGTTCGCGGTGGGCATATTTACCAACCTCACCCAGGACCACCTTGACGTACACGGCAATATGGAAAACTATTATCAGGCAAAGAAACTGCTCTTCGATGTTTCTGCAAGAGCGATCATCAATATAGACGACTTCTACGGCAGACGCTATCTTGACGAGATCAGCTGTCCCAGCAATACCTATTCCGCAGAGATCAAGGCTGATTTCTACGCTGAGGATATCCTTCTTTCGGCCAGCGGCGTCAAGTATGTTTACTGCGACGGCTTCGGCAAGCACAATGTGGATTTCAAGATGCCGGGACTGTTCAACGTGTCCAATTCCCTGGCGGTCATCGCCTGCTGCGAGACCTTGGGCTTCAAGGCCGGCGACGTCATCCGCGAGCTCAACAAGATGCAGGGCGTCCGCGGCAGAGCAGAGGTCGTTCCCACGGGACGGGACTTCACCGTGATCTGCGACTACGCCCACACTCCCGACGCTCTCGTCAACGTGCTTTCGGCTATCAAGTCCAGTGCTGTCGGAAAAGTCAAGTGCCTCTTCGGCTGCGGCGGCAACCGCGACGCCACCAAGCGTCCGCTTATGGCTAAGGCAGCGGCAGAGAACGCCGATTTCCTCATCGTTACCTCCGATAATCCGAGAAACGAGGACCCGGAAGACATCATCCGGGATATCCTTACCGGGCTTGAAGGCTCTTCAACGCCTTATATCAAGATCACCGACAGGCGCGAGGCTATCCATTGGGCAGTCAAAAACGCCGAAAAGGACGATATCATCGTGCTGGCCGGAAAAGGCCACGAGGATTATCAGATCCTTGCCGGAGGAGTAAAGATCCACTTCGACGAGCGCGAGGTCGTAGCGGAGGCTCTGGCGGAAGCATGATTCCGCTTTGCTCAGACAAATTCTCGCGTTAAGGAGACGGTAGTAATGGAAAAAATGAGCTTGTCCGAGATCGTTTCGGCTGTCGAAGGCAGCTTCGGCTATCCTTCCGATATGATGATTAGCAGCATCTCGACCGATACAAGAAAGATCACGGCCGGGTCTGTGTTCATCGCGCTTAAAGGCGACAGCTTCGACGGTCACGATTTTGCTCCCGATGCCATGAAACTCGGGGCCGAAGCCGTCATCACCGAAAGACAGGTCGAGGGCGCAAAGTGCATCATCGTTGATTCCACACATAAGGCTCTGCGCGATCTGGCCCATTATTACCGTATGAAATTCGACATCCCTCTTGTAGGCATCACCGGCAGCGTAGGCAAGACCACCACCAAGGATATGATCGCCTGTGTGCTTGCAAGGAAATATAAGACCCTCAAGACCGAGGGCAACCACAACAACGAGGTCGGGATGCCTCTTACGCTCCTGGAGCTCGACAACAGCTATGAGGCCGCAGTCATAGAAATGGGAATGAACCATGCGGGCGAAATGTCAAGGCTTTCGATGTGCTCCTCTCCGACGCTGTGTGTTATTACTAACATCGGCGTATCGCACATCGAAAACCTTGGCTCGCAGGAGAACATCCTGAAGGCCAAGCTGGAGATCCTCGACGGCGCGTTTCCCTATGCTCCGCTGATACTCAACCGTGACGACAAGCTGCTTTCCGGCCTGGAACTCCAGGATCAGAGAAAGACTGTCTGGTATTCGCTGAAGAAAAAGGATGCCGATGTCTATGCTTCAAATGTCACTGCGGAGGACGGAAGGATCTCGTTTACAGTGAATTATAGCGGCGGGAAATATCCCGCTGTGCTGAATGTGCTGGGTGAGCACAACGTAAAGAACGCTTTGGCAGCATTTACCGTGGGCGTGACCCTCGGAATCGATCCCGCTGAATGCGCCGCAGGCGTGGGCGATTACCGTCCTTGCGGGCTCAGACAGAATATCAGACAGGTCAAGGGCGCCGCTTTTGTGGTGGACTGCTACAACGCCGCCCCCGATTCCATGAGGGCTGCACTGAATGTGCTCTCGCAGGTCAGCATCGCTGACGGCGGCAAGCGTATCTGCGTCCTTGCGGATATGCTGGAGCTGGGAAAAAAGGCAGCTGCCTATCATAAACAGGTTGGGGAATATGTCGGTTCTGCAAAGGCCGATATGCTGCTCTGCTTCGGTGAGAATTCAAAGTATTATATCGAAGGCGCGGTCAGAAAGGGAATGCCCGCCGACGCCTGCAAGCATTTCGACAGCCGTGAGGAGCTGGCGGAGCATCTCAAAGGATGCCTTAAAGAGGGCGATGCGGTGCTGTTCAAGGGCAGCCGGGGCATGAAGCTCGAGGAGGTAATAGAAGCCCTTGAGTGATGCGCTTATATTCGGAAGTTTTCCGGCCGTGATGATCGTCGCTCTGCTGCTTACGGTATCTGCGGTGTTCCTTTTGGGACTTGTGTTTATACCGCTGCTGAGAGCGAAAAAAACAGGCAGACTTGAATGGAAGATAGGGAAGCGTTCCCGCGCCGACGGCTCCGAACCGTCAATGGGCGGGCTCGTTATGGCGCTGGGCTTTGCGGCCTGGCTGTTTCCCACGGCGGCTGTCGCCGAACTTAATGGAAGTTCAACACTAAATTCTCGCGGGGACTTGATTTTCGCGGGAATTTATGTTATAATAATTATGTGTGTCGGTGCGCTTGAGGACCGTCTCACAAAATTCCGCGCAAGTCCCGCCGGACTGCCTGCGGGCCTTAAACAGCTGGTGATATTTTCTGCAAGTCTGGGCCTGCTTCTGGCCTTTGAAATATGGGGTTCGGTGGATACCGACGTGCTGCTGCCTTTCAGACTTGGATTTGCCGAATTGGGTATGTTTTATTACCCCATAACGGCAATGTTCATGACCTTCACCGTGGATGTGTTCCGGCTCCATTTCTGCTTCGGCAGCGATTATACCACTGCCGTCGGAGGACTTACGGAGTTTACCGGAGCTGTCTCGCTGATGACCGTCGGAATATGCTGCGAGCGCGTGGGCGCCTCCGGCGCGGGTTATCTTGCCGAATTCGGCGCCGCCGCCTGCATCGGACTGCTGATCTATACCGCTTCGCCTTCAAAGCTGTGGTCGGGAACTTCGGGGTCCATGTTCATAGGTGCGCTGCTGGCGGCTTCTGCGGTGATGTCAAAAATGGAGCTGCTTCTTGTGACCGCCGCACTTCCTCAGCTGGCGGATGCCTTGACTGCGGCTTTGCATTTCATACGCTTTAAACGTGCTCCTGCACCCCGTCCCGCGGAGCTTTCTCCCAGGCGTTCCCTTCGGATGCTCTGGCGCGAAAGGGGTTTCGGAGATTATACAGTGATGCTGCTGTTCGGGCTTATAGGCCTTATCGGCGGCGTTCTTTCGGTTATCTTCGCGGTCTACGCGGAGAGTCTTTTTCTGAGAATATAAGGGGGTAAAAACCTTGAACGAATATACAGCCGGCGATACCGCTGCCGCTGCGGCCAAGCCGAAAGTCGCCCAGGCAAGAAAAAGAGTAAATTTCAGATTCATCAGAACAGAGATAGATAAGCCCTTCTGTCTGCTTATCCTCGTGCTGCTGGTATTGGGCATCGTTATGATGTTCTCCGCCAGCTATGCAAGAGCTATTGCAGTGGAGGGCGACGGTTATGTTTATCTTGTCAAGCAGATAAAAGCCGCCGGTATCGGCATTGTCGGCATGATACTTGCCTCATTCCTGGATTATCATTTCTTTCAGAACACCGTGGTCGCCTACCTGTTTTTCGCCGCGGCCTATGTCGTGACGTTCATAACTTCTTTCGTCGGAACATCCACGGCGGATGCCACCCGCTGGCTGGACTTCGGAGCCTTCCAGATACAGCCCTCGGAGATACTTAAAGTCGCAATGATAGTCGTGTTCGCATACATCATGTCCTGCAATTTCCAGTTCTTCGACAAGTGGAAGTATTCCACCCTGCCTTTTGCGCTTATCCTCGGGATGGTCATCTTCGTGCTGATGCTCCAGAGGCATATGTCAGCCGTTCTGCTGATGTCGATAATCGCTGTCACAATGATGTTCGTCAGCGGTATGCCTAAGAAGCATTTCTTTATCTTCCTCGGCATAGGTGCGCTGGGAGTTGCAGTTCTGCTGCTCTATAAGATATTTATTGACGGCGACTTCGGATACATCACGGACCGTATCGAAAGCTGGCGCAATCCTATGGCTGACCCCAGTGATACGACATTACAGACCTATAATTCCCTTATAGCTATCGGCTCAGGCGGAATGTTCGGACTGGGCTTCGGAGAATCGAGACAGAAATATCTCTACCTTCCCGAGTCGCAGAACGACTTTGTTTTCTCGGTAGTCTGCGAGGAACTGGGCTTCGTGGGAGCTTTGGCAGTCATCCTGCTGTTCGTGATGTTCATCCTGCGCGGATATTATATCGCCACCCACGCCAGAGACCGCTTCGGTATGCTCCTTGCCGCAGGCATCACTACGCAGATAGGTGTGCAGGCACTGCTCAATATCGCTGTTGCCAGCAATGCCTTCCCCAACACCGGCATCTCGCTGCCATTTTTCAGCTACGGAGGAACGGCGCTTATCATACAGCTTGCCGAAATGGGCATCCTGCTGAGTATCTCAAGACAGGCCAATACCAAGAAATAATTATCCGGAGAGATCACAATGCTTAGAGTTTTACTTGCCGGCGGCGGCACCGCGGGACATATCAATCCCGCTATGGCTATCGCCGAGATCATAAAAGAGCATCACCCCGATGCGGAGTTCTGCTTCGCCGGGAATCCCGACAAGCTGGAGGCCAAGATCGTCCCGCAGGCCGGCTACCGCTTTGAGCCTATCAGGATAGAAGGCATCCAGCGCAAGATCAATCTTGAAAATATCGGGCGCAACTTCAAGGCGATGCATTATCTCGCCCATTCCGGCAGAAGGGCCAAACAGATCATCAATGATTTCAAGCCCGATCTTGTTGTGGGCACCGGCGGCTATGTTTCGGGCCCCATTCTCAGGAAAGCCGCAAAAATGGGGATAAAAACAGCTATCCACGAAGCCAATGCCTTTGCCGGGATGACCACAAAACTGCTCTCCAAACAGGTGGACAGGATAATGCTCACCGTTGAGGAGACCAAGAACCTCGATCCCGCGGTCAGAGAGAAATGCGTCGTTACCGGTCTGCCCGTCAGAAAGGCTTTTGAGAGAAAGACCAAAAGCGAGGCAAGGCGTGAGCTGGGATTCTCCGATGACGACATCGTGATACTCTCCTGCGGCGGAAGTCTCGGTTCAAAAACTATCAACGAAAACGTGGCAAGACTGCTGAAATGGTATCAGGACAACAATAAGAATATATGTCATATCCATTCCTACGGTACATATAAGGACTACTCCGATTACGTCGAAAAACTGGAAGCCGCAGGCGTTAAGGTGAAGGGAAACAAAAGGCTGATCGTCAGCGAGTATGTGAATATGCCCCTTTCGCTGGCGGCTTGCGACCTTGTCATCACAAGATGCGGAGCATCCACTCTCACCGAACTTGAAGCCGTCGGCAGGGGAGCTATCCTGATCCCGTCGCCTATGGTCGCGGAGAACCACCAGTATCATAACGGTATGGTGTTACAGAATGCCGGAGCCGGATTTGTGTACGAGGAGAAAGTGCTGACAGAGAATACCGTCATCGACAAGGTAGCTGAGCTCACCGACGAGCCTTCAAAGCTCGCAGAGCTTTCGGCAAAGGCGGCATCGCTCTACATCACCGATACCAACGACAGGATATATGAAACAATAAGGCCTCTGATCGAGGGATAATAAGGGAGATCAAAAATGGCTCGATACAAGCGCAATCAAAATATAATGGATTCCATTACCCCGCCGGACAAAACAAGAATAAGCGATCTGAATGTCGGTTTCGTAGACAGTAAGCGTGTCCACAAGGAGACCAAGATCGACGACTTTACAAATGAGATCAGAGCTGATTTTGCCGCTGCTGCACCCGTAAAGGTCCCCGAAAGGATCGAGGGCACGGAGCTGGAGAAAGATGAGCTTGACAAGTATCTTGAGGAACAGGAACGTCTTAAAGAGCGCCGCAATAAGACCAGAGCAAAGAGCGTAAAGGTCGGCAAGAGCTATGTGGGCGCGTGGCTGATAAAGAGGATAGTCATCATCGCCGTTATCCTGCTGGTAGTGTTCATTACATTGGTGCCTCCTATCTGTACCAATACTCACGAAGGCGCGACTCTCCGCAATAATGTGTTTG
This sequence comes from Ruminococcaceae bacterium FB2012, assembly GCA_900104495.1. GTDB lineage: Bacteria > Bacillota > Clostridia > Oscillospirales > Ruminococcaceae > FB2012. Next base: position 158,397 of record FMXS01000009.1, read on the forward strand.
AGAATCAGAGCTGCTCTCAGTTCAAGGAAACAGTGCTGTCCGACTGGTCTGTTTATAATATCGACAACATGACCTCTGAACGTGCAGAGAATTACCGTATCTGTACCGTCGGCATTTCCATGGGCAATTTTTCGCCTTTTAAGATCGAAGCCGACGGATTCAGCGTGGTGTCCGTGGACCCCACATACAAGGACAAGATCATCGCCGTAAGAGTACCCCAGGGGAAGATAGAGATCTCTCCTTTCAAGGTAGATACCGTTGAGGTCGATGTTCTGATAAATGTTCACGAGCTGAACGACGAACAGCTCAGCGAGGCTATTACCAGCCTTGTGCTGAAAACCAGCGGGATGTGGAAAAAGGCCGGCCCGATACCGATACCCTGCGTCCCCGGATTCCTTTTCGTCTCCGACGCTTTGGAATATCATCTGAATTAAGCGGTCCCTCACTATTTCCCCCGTATCTGCATAGTATACAGCAAGATACGCAAGGGGGAGAGACTATGCAGAAGCTGGTAGTTGAGGGCGATAAACGTATTTGCGGTGAGATAACGGTCCAGGGGGCTAAGAACAGCGCCCTGCCGCTGCTGGCTGCCGCTTTGCTCGCCAAGGGCGAGACGGTGCTGCACAACTGTCCGAAGCTCAGCGACGTTTACGCAGCCTGCCGTATACTCGGCTGCCTCGGCTGCGAGTGCCGTGCCTGCGGGAATACCGTTACGGTAAAGTCGGATGCTCCCTGCGGATGCTGTGTCCCCGACGAGCTGATGCGCGAGATGCGCTCGTCCATTGTTTTTCTGGGAGCTGTGCTGGGAAGAGTCGGCGAATGCTGCCTTTCGCTGCCGGGAGGCTGCGAACTGGGCCCCCGGCCCATTGACCTCCACCTTGACGCATTAAGACGTATGGGCGCTGTCATAACCGAGAAACACGGTATCCTCCGCTGCGAATGCCCCGGAGGGCTGAAAGGCGCCGATATACAGCTGGCGTTCCCGTCGGTGGGCGCCACCGAGAACATAATGCTTGCCGCCGCACTCGCCAACGGCGATACGGTGATACGCAATGCCGCCCGCGAGCCGGAGATAAGTGACCTTGCGGAGTTTCTGAACCGCTGCGGCGCACGGATAAGAGGCGCCGGCAGTGATACGGTTTTTGTGGAAGGCGTCAGGGAACTGAACGGCTGCGAGTACACCGTCATGCCGGACAGGATCGCCCTGTGTACGCTGATGTCCGCAGCTGCCATAACCGGCGGAGAGCTTTCGATACGGGATGCAAGAGCCTCCGATATCGGAGCGGTGATACCCGTGTTCGACCAGATGGGTTGTTCGGTCTATACCTATTCCGACAGGCTGTTCATCACCGGTGCAAACCGGCTCCGCGCCGCCGGCACCATAAGGACTATGCCGTTCCCCGGCTTTCCCACGGATGCCCAGGCAATGACTATGTCCGTGCTGACGCTGGCAAAGGGAACGAGCCTTATCATCGAAAACATTTTCGAGAACCGTTTCCGTCACGTCCCCGAACTGGTCAGAATGGGTGCGGATATCAGAACAGAAGGCAGGGCAGCCGTTATCGAAGGCGTCGGCAGGCTCTACGGAGCCAAGGTCAGAGCCTCCGACCTCAGAGGAGGAGCCGCTCTTGCAGTGGCTGCATTGGCAGCCGAGGGCGTCACCGAGATATTTGATGTGAAATATATCGACCGCGGATATGAAGCGCTTGAAAAACAGCTTTGCTCCATAGGCGCGGATGTCAAGCGCGTAAGCGAATAAAAAAGGAAAGTATAAAGATGAAGGATATTGTTAAAAGTCAGCCGAGTGATGAAATAAAATATGTAAACGGCAAAAGAGTCAAGGTCGCAAGACGTAAAAGGCGCAGCAATCTTATAACATACTGCGCTCTTGCCGTGGCGCTGTGTACCGCCGTGGGACTGGTCATCAGCCTCTGCTTCCTGTTCGACCTTGAACAGGTGGAAGTCTCCGGTCTGACTCTTTATTCCAACGACCAGGTACTTGCTGTCGGAGGCGTGGAATCCGGCGCCAACCTTATCCGTACAGATACTGATGTCATCGAAAAGAGACTTACGGATACCCTGCCTTATCTGAAAAGCGTTTCGGTCACAAAGGATTATCCCCACGCTATCAAGATAAGCGTCGTCGAGGAGACCAAGTGCGCTGACATAGAGCTTAACGGTAAGTATTATATCGCTGCAAAGTCCGGGAAGATACTTGAGGTAGGCAACGCGGTGCATGACGTTTCGCTCCCCCTCGTGACAGGTTTCCAGCTGAAGGAGCCGGAACTCTGCGGAGAGCTGACTTCGGAGGACGAACTGAAAGCCAAAGTGCTTATGCAGCTGATCGAGGCTGTGGAAAAGAGCGGACTGGAAAAGGTCACCAGCATAGATATCGCCGAAAGAACAGATATCATCGTTATGTATGATAACCGTATCAAGCTCAGGCTGGGAAGCTCCATGGACCTTGAATATAAGCTCAGCTGCATGAAGTCGGTGATCGAGAAGAAGCTCAATTCCACATTTGAGGGAACGCTGAAATACAATAACGCCAAGACGGGCGTTTCGGCCTTCTCAAAGGATGCGGAGGCCGCCCTTGAAAACCGCACCAAGCCCGTTTATACCGCTCCGACGGAGGACGGCACCGCCTCAGTTTCGGGATATACCGGCTGGCAGACCGATAACGCTCCTCAGACGTGAGTATTTGATTATACAATTTGAACAATATATCCAAATTTTAGGACAGATTTTTATATATTTGCTGAAATTTTGACAAAGTGTGCGCGTCCTGCTTTACATTTTGATACGAATGTGCTAAAATAATTGTGTATCAGTTAACGGGATTTTTGTGTCCTTTTGCGGTCGAGACCGTGTTTGACAAAGGTGTAAAAATTTTCGGATGAAAACCAAAATACAGGAGGAAAAGTATATGTCTTATGAGTATGTTGAAGCACCCGTAGAGGGAGCAAGGATCAAGGTCATCGGTGTAGGCGGCGGCGGCGGAAACGCTCTGAACTGTATCGCAGCACAGGGCATCACCGGCAACGTTGAGTACATAGCTATCAATACCGATATCCAGGCTCTCAAGAATTCCAAGGCCAACGGAAAGATCCAGATCGGTGCAAAGCTTACCCACGGACTCGGTGCAGGCGCTAAGCCCGAGATCGGTGAAGCGTCGGCCCAGGAGAGCAAAGAAGAGATCTCCGAGGTCATAAAGGATGCTGATATGGTATTCATCACCGCAGGTATGGGCGGCGGTACAGGTACAGGCGCTGCTCCCGTAGTTGCTCAGATCGCTCAGGAAATGGACAAACTTACAGTAGCGGTCGTTACCAAGCCTTTCAAGTTTGAGGGCGCAAAGAAAATGGAGAAGGCCGAGAAGGGTATCGCAGCAATGCTCGCTCACGTTGATGCTCTGATCGTTATCCCCAACCAGAACCTGCTTTCGAGCGGCCAGAAGCTCACCATGCGTCAGAGCTACGCTCTTGCCGATGAGGTCCTCAAGGACGATGTTATCTCCATCGCCGAGATCATTACAAGACATGACGAGATCAATGTTGATTTCGCTGATATAACCACAATCATCAAGAATGCCGGCTTCGCTCACATGGCTAAGGGCCACGGCACCGGCAAGGATAAAGTGCAGGAAGTCGTTTCCCAGGTCATCTCCAGCCAGCTGCTTGAAACTTCTATCAAGGGCGCCAAGAGGCTGCTCGTTAATATCACAATGAGCGAGGATATCGTTGTTGACGAGATCGATGAGCTGACACAGGCTATTACAGAGGCTGTGGATGAAGATGCCGAGATCATCTTCGGCAACGGATACGATCCCGATGCCAATGATGAGGTCTATGTTACTGTTATCGCGGCGGATTTTGACGATGCTGCTATCGCTGCCGAGAGCACAAGAAAGGCTTCCTTCTCCTCCGGCTATACTTCCGCTTCCGCTCAGGGCGATACCAAGGCCGATGCCGAGGCAAGACATAAGGCCGGCGTAAAGGCAGCCGATAATCCCGACTATTACGATGAGATCTTCAACATTTTCAAGGATAAGTAAAGAGGATCGTATGGGACGGACAGGGTAATTGTTCGTCCCATTGTTAATATTGCCGCCTATGTGCAAAATAAACAAAAAAACTTGCGATGATTTGTTTGTTTATATGAACTTTTGGAAATCTTTTTAAATCTGTTGAAAAAATAATTAAAACAATGTATAATAAACATAAAGATAATAGCATATTGGAGGTAGTCAATAATGGCAAATAATATGTTTCTGAGAACTGTCCGTATGGGCGGATTTGATAAGTCCGACGTTCTTGCTTATGTTGATGATCTTAACTCTAAGATCTATAACCTTGAGCAGAAGGTAAAGGATCAGGAAGAGACTATCGCAAACCTCGAAAAGAACGGTGCTGCTAATGCCGATGCCGATTTTGAGGGCAGGGCCGAGCTCGAAAAGAAGGTCGAGGAAGCAAAGAATAAGGTAGCCGAGCTGATGGCTTCTACCGATACAATGAAGATGCAGATCGCTGACTATGAGCAGCAGATCGCTGAGAAGAACGTTGAGATCGAGAATCAGAAGAATGAGATCGAGGATCTCAAGGATAAGCTCGAAAGCGCCGAAAAGAATGCAGGCCAGGCTACTCAGCAGTCCCAGGCTTTCGATCTCGGAAACGTATTTATCGAGGCTCAGAATACCGCCAACAGGATCGTTACCGAGGCCAAGAAGGCCGCTCAGCAGACCCAGGATGATGCTGAGGCTCAAGCCAATCAGATCATTGAGGACGCAAACAATCAAGCAGAAACAACTGTTACATCCGCTCAGGCAGAAGCTGCTGCTACACTTGAGACCGCTAAGGCCAGCGCCGCTGCTATGACCGCCGCTGCTCAGAGCGAGGCCGATAAGGTAAGAGGTTCCGCTTATGCCGAGGCCGAAAGAGTTACCGCTTCCGCTAACGCTGAGGCTGAGAGAGTTACCTCTTCCGCTAACGCTGAGGCTGAGAGCGTTACTACCAACGCCGCTGCCGAGGCTAAGAAGATGATCGATGACGCTAATGCAGAAGTCGGTCTTATCAGAGCTAAGTCCGCAGACCTCAGAACTTCCGTTAAGAATGAGTACGACAATCTCAGCGAGAATATCACTCAGATCATTTCCTCCCTCCAGGATCTCTTCGGTTCCTCTATGGGATCTGCCAACAAGGCCAGAGATCTTATTGACGAGGGCCTGGAGCTCGTTGAAGAGTAATGTCTCTGCTCAGGATCAATGCCGAAGAGCTCAAGGCAAGAGCCGAAGAGCTCACGATCGGTATGAAGATACTTCTTTCGGGGACTGTCTATACCTCGAGAGATGCCGCGCATAAAAGGATCATGAGTCTGATCGAAGAAGGGAAGGAGATTCCCTATGCTATCGAGAATGCCGTGATCTATTATGCGGGTCCCACTCCCGCGCCCGAGGGCAAGCCTATCGGCTCCTGCGGGCCCACGACCTCCGGCCGTATGGATTGCTATGCTCCGAAGCTCCTCGATATGGGCCTCGGCGGAATGATCGGCAAGGGCGAAAGGTCAAAGGAAGTTCGGGACGCTATCGTGAGGAACAGATCGGTATATCTGTGCGCCGTGGGCGGCGCCGGTGCTTTGGCCGCAAGCTGTATCAAAAAGTGCGAGGTCATTGCTTTTGAGGATCTTGGATGTGAATCCGTCAAGAGACTGTATATCGAGGATTTTCCTCTGATTGTTGCAAACGACTGCTTTGGCGGCGATATCTTTGAACGCGGCCGTGCAGAGTTTAATAGAATATAGAATTATGAAAAAGCGAACAAAGGGCAAAGGGATTTGTCCTTTGTTTTCTTTTTTCGGAGAACATCTTGGATTTACATCGAAAATACATTGGTCAAATTAACTATTAAAAGGGTGAGAAATATGTAAAATAACACAAATATTTCTGCTTTATTAATTTTTTTTGAAACATTGCTTGACTTTAGAAAATGAAAATGATATGATATATATACATCTTGGAATAATGATGGGATGGTGTGTATGACAGTATCACCCCGCGACAGTCTCGCCGCACTCTCCAACGAGGAACTGGTAAGGCTTTGCAGAGAGAATGACGACAGCGCAGCCGCGGAATTGATAGTTCGCTTCGCACCTACTGTCAGAAAAAAAGCTGAATCCTTTAAGGGCTCTATGTATGACGACCTCGCGCAGGAAGGTTTCCTTGCTCTGCTGGACGCCGTCAGAAGATATGTGCCCGAAAGAGGCGCCGCTTTTTCCACCTTTGCATTGACCTGTATCACCAACCGGATGATCAATGCCTTCAGACATTCTTCGGATGCATATGCCTCTCTTCCGGAGGATCTCGATCAGCCGGACGATGCTGCTGTCATCCCCGAGAATATCGTCGTTGAGAACGAAAGCCTCGGCGAACTGTTCCGTAAGATCGAGGATACGCTCTCTCCGCTTGAACTGAAGGTCTTTAGGTGCTATATCTCCGGTCTGCCGTATCAGATCATCAGTCAGAGGGTGGGAATAAGCGTCAAGGCGGTGGATAACGCCGTCCAGCGCACAAGGAAAAAGCTCAGAGAAGTTCTGAGATAAATATACGGCCATGTAGCTTAATTGCAGAGCGTTGTTATTTTCCCAACAAAGATGCCGGTGTAAGTCCGGCCAAGGCAAATATTTTTAGCGAGGTAAAAAAATATGTACGAGGACAAGACATTAGTATGTAAGGACTGCGGTAATGAGTTCGTGTTCACCGCCGGTGAGCAGGAGTTCTATGCTGAGAAAGGCTTCGTAAACGAGCCCCAGCGCTGCAAGGCTTGCCGTGACGCAAGAAAGAATGCGTCCAAAGAGGGCAGGCAGATGTATGAAGCTACTTGTGCCAACTGCGGAAATGTGGCAAAGATCCCCTTCAAGCCCAGAGAGGACAGACCTGTTTACTGCAGCGAGTGCTTTGCACAGCTCAAGCAGAATCAGGAATAATATATCTGCAATTATCTATGTCTTAAATACTCCGCAGGTCCGCCTGCGGGGTATTTTTCTTTGTGCGGGTCTTGCTTTTTTTCCGAATATCGGTTATAATATATGTATACCGTTTTGGTTTATTTTCCGATAATTGAAAGGAGTCATTAAAATGGCATTTGAAGTTACAAAGAATACAGTTATAGGCGATATTCTCGATCACGACGAGACTACTTCTGAGTATTTCCTCGCAATGGGTATGCATTGCCTGTTCTGCCCCGCCTCCAGAGGCGAGACACTTGAAGAAGCCTGCATGGTCCACGGCGTTGACGCGGACAAGCTGGCGGAGCAGCTCAATCAGCATATCAACGGCAAATAATGGACGCCCGTCTGCTGGCCTGCGCGGGCCTCGTTGCGGGTGAGCGTGCCGCTGATGTCGGCACCGACCACGGCTATCTTCCGATCTATCTGATCGAAAAGGGGATATGCAAAAGCGCCGTCGCCTGCGACATCAACGAGAAGCCCCTCGCTTCCGCAAGGGCAAATATCCAAAAGGCAGGTGCTTCCGACAGCATCAGCTGTTTTCTCTCCGACGGCCTGGACAGCGTTCCGGATGAAGGCATAACCGATGTCATCATCGCAGGCATGGGCGGAGAACTTATCGCGGATATAATCAGCCGCGCCCCGTGGATAAAAGAGCGCAGGGTCAATCTCGTCCTTCAGCCCATGACCAAGTGGGATCACCTGCGGAGGTATCTTTACGATAACTGCTTTGATGTGACAAGGGAAGTGCCCTGTCGGGACGGGAAGTTCGTCTATTCGGTGATGCAGGCGGTCTATACGGGAAAAACTCCCGATCATCCCTGCGATCTGAGGTATCTTTACTGCGGAAATGTCACCGCCGACACCGACGACGGGCAGGCTTATCTGAAACGCCAGGCGCAGCGGCTTGAAACAGCGGGCAGGGGCCTGCTCCGCGACCCGAAGCGAAAAGAGCAGGGGGAAGAATATATCCGGACGGCCGAACAGCTTTCGGATATCTGAAAACGAACGGAGACAGTGGAATGAACAGGGAGCTTGTGGTTAAGATCATACTTTCGGTGCTTATGTCGGTGCTGACATTTGCCTTCGTATGGGGCGTCTATATCGGCGCTCTGCTTATCTCGTTCCATTCCAGCGGAGATGCCTCCTATGCTCTGGCTCTTGTGATCGCAATGACTGTCCAGCTTATCGCTTACAGGACCTCCCCCCGCCGCCTTAGAAGGCTTCAAAGGTGGCTTGGCTGCTCGGTGGGATCGCTGCTAATAATGCTTATTTTCTACAAGTCCTTCGGTGAGGGCGGTGGAAATTTCAGATCTCTCGGAGGCAGCTTCGATCTGACGCTGCTGATCGGTATGCTGGGCTTTGCCGCCGTGACCGGCCTTTGGGAGCTTATAGCCCATTTCCTGCTCCATAGGCCGAAATACATACCCGACGAGGACGAGACCGAGAACGCTCCCGATGCAGAATGATCTTTCAGAGGTGTATTATGGTTACAGTTAAGGATATCTATGACCGTATCGATGCTTTGGCGCCCTTTAGAAATCAAGAGTCTTACGACAACAGCGGGCTGAACATCGGCAGTAGGGACGCTGAAGTCAGCAAGGCCCTTATCGCACTGGATGCTACGGCTGATGTCGTCAGCGACGCCGAAAAACTGGGGGTACAGCTTGTCATCACGCATCATCCCGTGATCTTTGATCCGATAAAGCAGATAGATCTAAGATCCGTTCAGGGAAGGCTCGCAAGATCCGGCATAAGTCTGATCGCGGCCCATACTTCCTTTGACAGTGCCGTGATGAACGATCTGCTATGTGAAAAGCTGGGCTTGACTCCCGAAAAGCCCCTTGCCGTTGAGAACGGCGTACCCATCGGATATTTCTGCACCGGCGTGGGTCTCGCTCCCGGGGAACTGGCTAAAAAGGTGGGACAGGCCCTCGGCAACACCTGCGTGCGCTTCAACGATATGGGCGGAGTGATAAACAGAGTGGCTGTCTGCTCCGGCAGCGGCGGCTCCTTTTTGCAGGAGGCTCTCGCCGGAAAGGCCGACTGCCTTATCACCGGCGACGTGAAGCATAACGTCTTTGTGGACGCCTTCAACGCGGGGATAACTGTTATCGACGCGGGGCATTATCACACCGAGGTCATTTTCTGCGAGTATATGCAGAAGAAACTCTCCGAGGAGTTCCGGGGCGTCAGCTTTATGACCGCTCCCTCCGAGCGGGATATTCTCAGCTATATTATCTGACAGGACCACGCACCGTACACGAAAAGTGTGCGGTGCTTGTGCTGATATAAGGAGGACTTTTTTTGGCACTTGACGGAATCTTTCTTCACCTAATCAAAAACGAACTGGAGCCGCTTATCGGCAGCCGTGTAGACAGGATACATCAGCCCTCCCGCGAGGAGCTGCTTATTTCTCTGCGCACCCGCGACGGCGCTTATCGGCTGCTGTTCAATACGGGAGCCGGCACGGCCCGGGTTCACGCCACACGCGCCGAGATCGAAAATCCCAAGGTGCCGCCTATGTTCTGTATGCTGATGCGCAAGCAGCTTTCCTCGGGAAAGCTGGTGGGCATCCGCCAGGACGGCCTGGAGCGAATCCTTTTCTTCGATTTCGATTCCTCCAACGAACTGGGGGATATCTGCCGGCTCACACTGGCTATCGAGATCATGGGCAGGCATTCAAATCTGATACTTATTGACCGTCAAGGGAAGATAATTGACAGCATCAAGCGGGTGGGACAGGATATGTCGCAGGTGCGGCCTATCCTCCCGGGGATAAGCTATACCATGCCGCCCCGTGAGCCGAGAATGTCGCTGCTCGACGACGATCCCGCGGAGATAGTTTCCCGCATCAGAGCCGTGAAAGGCATGAAGCTCCCCAAAGCGATGATGAACGTTATGGAGGGTATTTCTCCCGTCTTTGCAAGAGAGGCTGAATTCTTCGCAGGACGGGGGAGAGAGCTTGCGGCTGAGTCTCACACCGATGATGAAGCCGACCGTCTCGCCTTCTATCTGAAAAAGACCGTATCGGAGCTTGACAGCGGTGAGCCCCATTATACTGTCCTTCGGACACAGGACGGCATTTTCAAGGACTTTTGCTTTACAGAGATACACCAGTATGGCACCCTTATGGTCACATCTTCTGCGGCTTCCGCCTGCGAGACTCTTGACCGCTTCTACTCCGAGCGTGACCGCACCGCCCGTATGAAACAGCGCGCTCAGGACCTTTTCCGTCTGCTGGTGAATACCTCTGAGCGGATATCCCGCAGGACCTCCAATCAGAAGCTGGAGCTGAAGGAGTGTGCCGACCGCGATAAGCTTAAAAAGTTCGGCGATCTGATAATGTCCAACCTCTACCGCATACAAAAGGGCGACACCGAAGCCCTCGTGGAGGATTACTATTCCGAGGGCAGCCCGCAGATAAGCATTCCCCTTGAAGCGCGGCTCACTCCCTCGCAGAACGCTCAGCGCTATTATAAGGAGTACCGCAAGGCCGATACCGCCGAGAAAAAACTTCGGGAGCTCATCGCTCAAGGCGAGCAGGAGCTTGCATACATCGACTCCGTCTTTGATGCGCTTACCCGGGCGTCTCTTGACGCCGATATCGAGGATCTGAGGCTGGAGCTTGCGGAGCAAGGCTATATCAAGCGCGGAAAGGTCAAGGGCAAGCCTCCCAAGGTGCAGCCGCCGATGCGGTTCAGGTCCTCCGACGGCTTTGAGATCAGAGTCGGCCGCAGCAACCGGCAGAACGACCGCCTGACTTTCAAGGACTCCGAAAAGCTGGATATCTGGCTCCATGTCAAGGATATTCCCGGGTCACACACGCTCATCGTCACGGGCGGAGAAACGCCCCCTGAAAGAACGGTGCAGGAGGCGGCAGTCATCGCAGCCTACCATTCCAAGGCCCGGACCTCCTCTCAGGTGCCGGTGGACTATACGCTGATAAAGTTCGTGAAGAAGCCCGCAGGCGCCAAGCCAGGAATGGTGATCTTCACCAACAACCGCACCCTCTATGTCACTCCCGACGAGGAAACGGTCCAAAAGCTGGCCGTAAAATAATTTTCACAGATCAAAAAAAGGTGTCTGCTTCAACCGGCAGACACCTTTTTGAGTTATGTCATTATTTTGCGTTACCCACCTGCATATAGAACCGGCAGAGGGTGTGCCCTTCGGCATCCTTGCCGTCAAGTTCGGCTTTAAGGATCTGAATAGGTTCGGTAGGAACGGTGGGTATCTTATCGTGGCCCTGAGACATAGGTATCTCAAGGAAGCTGTCAACGACTTCCATTCCTTCGGTGACTTTCCCGAAGCCGGCGTACAGGCCGTCGAGAGAGGATTTGGCTGAATCGTCGTATACGATGAAAAACTGCGAAGTGGCGCTGTCCTTGACCGAAGACCTTGCCATGGAAACTACTCCGCGGGTATGGGAGAGATCGTTCTTTACTCCGTTAGCTGAAAATTCGCCCTTGATAGTTCCGGTGGATCTTCCCGCCGTGGAGCCGTCGCCTCCCTGAGCCATAAAGCCCTTATATACCCGGTGGAAATAGAGCCCGTCATAAAAGCCGCTTGAAACCAGCTTCTCAAAATTCTCGCAGGAGATCGGTGCATATTCGGGATAAAGCGCGATAACGAAACTCTTGGACTTGTCAAGCTCCGCCGTCGGTGTTTCGGCCGTTCCTGCGGCTGATGAACTGCTCAGCCTGTGCTCGCAGCCTGCAAGGGCGAAAAGCGCGATAGCAGCTGAAACGGCAACAAGCATCAGCTTAAATATCTTTTTCATGGCTGCCTCCTTATTTCTGCTTGTAGTCGGCAAGGAACTCTGCCATTTTGTCGGAGGCCTCTTTAAGCACAGAAACATCCGGCAGATATACGATACGGAAGTGATCGGGCTGTTCCCAATGGAAGCCGCCGCCGTGGACCAGCAGTATCTTCTTGGCTCGGAGCAGATCAAGAACGAACTGCTCGTCGTTTGTGATGCTGAACTTAGCCGCGTCTATCCTCGGGAAGATGTAGAACGCCGCCTTGGGTTTTACCGCCGACATTCCGGGGATAGAGTTCATCGCTTTCCAGATGACCTCTCTCTGCTCCCAGACACGTCCGCCGGGCTGGAGCAGGGGATCGGCACTGTGAGCGATCTCCAGCGCGGGCTTGATGATGTACTGTGCCTGCACATTCGAGCAAAGACGCATGGAGGAAAGCATATTCAGCCCCTCGATGTAGCCTTTGACACGGCTCTTGTCACCGCTGAGCACCATCCAGCCGCAGCGGTAGCCCGCCACCATATGGGACTTTGAAAGTCCGTTGAAGGTTATGCAGAAAAGGTCGGGACAGAGGGACGCGATAGAAGTATGCTCAACGCCGTCCATCAGCAGGCGGTCGTAGATCTCGTCCGAGAAGATGATAAGCTCATGCTCACGGGCCAGCTCGGCGATCTGCATCAGTATCTCCTTGGGATATACCGCGCCCGTCGGGTTGTTGGGGTTGATAAGCACTATCGCCTTGGTCTTGTCGGTGATCTTGGTGCGCATATCCTCAATGTCGGGGTTCCAGTCGCTGCGTTCGTCGCAGATGTAGTGTATCGCGTTGCCGCCCGAAAGCGTGACAGCCGCCGTCCAGAGCGGATAATCGGGAGCGGGAACGAGCACATCGTCGCCGTTGTTCAGCAGTCCCTGCATTACCATAACGATAAGCTCGGAAACGCCGTTGCCCGTGTAGATGTCGTTGATGCCGACGCCCTCTATGCCCTTTGATGCGTGATAGCGGATAATAGCCTCGCGGGCCTCGTCAATTCCCTTGGAATCGGAATATCCCTCGGCGTTCACAAGGTTGCGGTTCATGGCATCAAGTATGGCGTCCGGCGTGCGGAATCCGAAGGGTGCAGGATTACCGATATTGAGCTTCAGTATCTTGTCACCCGCGGCGATCATTTCGTTGGCCGCATCCATGACCGGGCCTCTTATATCATAGCAGACATTGTCCAGCTTTGACGATTTTGCAAAGGTTCTCAAAGTAAACACTCCATTCTCTGTTATAAAAAATCATACCAAATTACATTTTAGCATACTTGCAGGAAAAATGCAAGTCCGGAACCGGTAAATTGCAAAATTAGCTCTTTTAGACAAAAAAGTATACCGGGCGTGGAGATTTTTTTGCAGTCCCTATTGATTTAGCGTGTGCTTTATGGTATAATAAAAGTACATTATTTGAACGGAGGTCGTTAAAATGAAAGACGTTACCATTTCCCGGAGTGTTGTTTATATCGGTGTGGACGATAAGGACATTGACCTGTTTGAGAGCCAGTATGACGTTCCCAACGGCATGGCCTATAATTCCTATGTCATCCTTGACGAAAAGGTGGCTGTTATGGACACCGCCGATCACCGTGTAACGGAGATCTGGCTGGGAAATCTGGAGTTCGCCCTTGCAGGCAGAAAGCCCGATTATCTCGTGGTAGATCACGTCGAGCCGGACCATTCCGGAAGCATCGCCGCGCTGCTTGAAAAGTATCCCGATGTTACCCTTGTGGGCAACGCCAAGACCTTTGCTTTCCTCGGACAGTTCTATCCCGGCCTTAATGCCGCCAATACCCTCACCGTCAAGGAGGGCGATACCCTCTCTCTCGGCAGCCATACTCTGAAATTCTTTATGGCTCCTATGGTACACTGGCCGGAGGTAATGGTCAGCTATGAAGAGAGCGAGGGCCTGCTGTTCTCGGCGGATGCCTTCGGCAAGTTCGGTACCCTCGACACCGAGGAGGATTGGGCCTGCGAGGCAAGACGTTATTTCTTCAACATCTGCGGAAAGTACGGCGCCCAGGTACAGGCTCTGCTCAAAAAGGCAGCAGCGCTGGATATAAAGATGATCCTTCCCCTCCACGGTCCGCTGCTCAAAGAAAATCTCTCTTACTATATGGGCCTCTATGATACCTGGTCGAAGTACGAGCCCGAGAACAAGGGCATATTCATTGCCTGCTCGTCTATCCACGGCAATACCCTTGCCGCAGCAGAGAAACTCAAGGAAATGCTTGAAGCAAGAGGTGCTGAGAAGGTATCTCTCTCCGACCTCACCCGCGACGATCTCGCCGAGGGCATCGAGGATGCCTTCCGCTACGACAGGCTCGTGCTGATGTCCTCGTCCTATGACGGCGGCGTTTTCCCCGTTATGGAGGACTTCCTCTGTCATCTCCGCGCCAAGACCTATCAGAACCGCAAGGTCGCCGTTGTTGAGAACGGCAGCTGGGCTCCTTCCGCCGGAAGAGTCATCAAGGGCTATCTCGAGCAGATGAAGAACATCACTCTCGTTGAGCCTATGGTCACTATTAAATCTTCCCTCAATGCCGAGAGCGAAGCCAAGCTCGCCGAGCTTGCCGATGCGCTTGTAAAGTAATATGCATAACAGGGCGGGGGCTTGCTCCCGCCTTCATCTTGCCTGTAAGGAATGTTGCTGTATGAAAAAGCTGTTGTGTCTGCCCATAGCCGCCCTTATCATGCTCTGCTCCTGCGCGGACAGCAGCAGCGAGCATATCAAAACGCTGTACTGCATGGATACCCACATGACCTTGAAAGCCTACGGCGATAAGGCCGAGGCTGCACTTGAAAAAGCAGTCGGGACCCTTGTTGACCTTGACGCAAAATGGTCCGTGACAAATACCGACAGCGAAATATATAAGGTGAATCATGCCGGAGGAGGGACGGTTCAAGTGTCGCCGGAAACGTCGGAACTTGTTTCCTTCGGGCGCGATATGTATGAAAAGTCCGACAGGACGCTGGATATATCGATCTATCCCATACTGTTGGAATGGGGCTTTACGATCCATTATTATAAGGTGCCCGCTCAAGAAAGGATAAGTAAGCTGCTCTGGAACGTCAACGCTTCAAAGATCGGCGTGAACAGCAGCGGTGTGACCGTACCCGCTGATATGATGATCGACCTCGGCTCGGTTGCCAAGGGCGCTGCTTCAGATATGATCTGCGGCGAACTTCGTAAGGCCGGAGTTGAGTCGGCAGTGCTCGATCTCGGAGGAAATATTCAGACCCTCGGCTCCAAGCCCGGAAGCGGCAAATGGAAAATAGGCATCCGCGACCCGGAAGGAAGCGGGATCATTGGTTCCGTTTCGGTGGAGAATAAAGCCGTTGTCACCTCCGGAGGATACGAAAGACAGTTCACCGAAAACGGGAAGACCTATCACCACATCATCGACCCTTCCACCGGCTGGCCCGCCGAAAGCGGACTGGTTTCCGTGACCGTCATCGGTGACAGCGGAAGAATGTGCGACGCACTCTCCACTTCGCTGTTCATCATGGGCGCCGAGAAGGCCTATCACTATTGGAGAAAAACGGGCGGCTTTGATTACATAGCTCTGACCAAATCCGGCGAGCTTCTGGTGTCCTCCGGAATAGCAGAGGATTTCGATCTCGATAAAGATCACAAGAATATCAAGGTCACGGTGGTAAAATGATCCGTTCGCAGAAATTCTGGATAGCTGTATGCGCTGTTATCTTTGCCGCCGGGCTTGCCTGGAGCATCATTCTGCTGACTATGTCGCACGGCGATAAAGTCACGGTCACACGGGACGGCGTTGTGCTGTATACTCTTGACCTGTCAAAGGAGCCCGACCGGGAATTCACCGTTGAGTACGAGGGCCGGAAGAACGTGGTCGAGATCAAGGACGGCCGCATCCGGGTGAAAGAGGCCGACTGCCCCGATCACGTCTGCGTCCGTACAGGCTGGCTGACCGCGAAGATACCAATCGTCTGCCTGCCCAACAGGCTTGTCATCGAGTACGCCGACAGCGATCTCGACGCCGTGGCGGGGTGATGCTATGGATGCGAAAAGACTTACAAGGCTGGCGCTGCTGACGGCTCTGGCCCTTATCATTTTCACGGTGGAGCTCCAGCTCCCGACGCTGGCGCCTGTCCCGGGAATGAAGCTGGGGCTTGCAAATATAATAACGGTGTATGCGGTATACAGCTTTTCGGCAGGGGAGACCGCGATGATACTTGTCGTCCGGGTGCTGCTGGGCTCGCTTATCGCGGGAAATATGATGTCCCTTGCTTACAGTATGGCCGGCGGAATGCTCTGCCTCGCGGGGATGCTCCTGCTTCGGCGGGTCATCGACAAAAAGCATATATGGGTGTGCAGCATCCTCGGAGCGGTGCTTCACAATATCGGTCAGACCTGCGCCGCGATAGTTCTGATGCAGACATCCACGGTGATTGCATACCTGCCCTTCCTGCTGGTGTCGGGATGCGTTGCCGGAGCCCTGACGGGAATGGCCGCACAGCTTGTGGTTTCAAGAATGAATAAATAGATGTATATTTCCGTATTTTATCAGCCGCGCGATTTGCACAAAAAGCACGGCTGATTTTTGTGCAAACGGATAATCGACGCAAAATCGGCTTTCTCGGGCACGGTCAACAAAAATAAAGAAAATTAACATTATTACCACTTTACAAAACAGGGAGTGTATGCTATAATAGTAAAGATAAAAATACAGCAAGGAGGAGTTTATGTGCAGAAAGCGTACTTGATTCTTGAAAACGGCACGATCTTTGAGGGCAAGAGCTTCGGTGCTTCCGGAGAGGCTGTCGGCGAGATCGTATTTACCACGTCGATGACAGGATATGTTGAAACGCTCACCGATCCGAGCTATTACGGTCAGATCGTTGTGCAGACATTTCCGCTTATCGGAAACTACGGTATCATGAAAGACGATTTTCAGAGCGATCGTCCGCAGGTCAAGGCTTATATTGTCAGAGAATGGTGTCAGGAGCCCAGCAATTTCCGTTGTGAGGGTGATCTTGACACTTTTTTAAAAGAGAACAATATCGTCGGGCTTTACGGCATAGATACCAGACAGCTTACCAAGATCGTCCGCGAATCCGGCGTAATGAACGGCAAGATCGTCTGCGAGGGCGCAGGCTTCAGCTTCGACGATCTGAAAAACTACAGGATCGTTGATGCCGTGAAGAATACCACCTGCGATAAGGAATATACCCTCGAGCCGAAAGGCGAGGTCAAGAGAAAGATAGTTCTCTATGACTTCGGCACCAAGAGGAGCATCGCACGCCAGCTTCTGAAACGCGGCTGCGAAGTGACCGTCGTTCCCGCTTATACCTCCGCCGAGAGAGTCGCGGAGCTTGCTCCCGACGGCATAATGCTTTCCAACGGCCCCGGAGATCCCGCCGAGAACACCGAGATCATCGCGGAACTCAAAAAGCTGATAGATAAGAACATCCCCACCTTTGCGATCTGTTTGGGACATCAGCTCTACGCTCTGGCCCACGGCGCAAAGACCGAAAAGCTCAAGTACGGTCACAGAGGTGCGAACCAGCCTGTTACCGATACCGAAACGGGAAGAGTATATATCACCAGCCAGAACCACGGCTATGCAGTAGTCAACGATTCATTGGGTGATTACGCCAAGGTCTCCTTCGTGAATACCAACGACGGTACCTGCGAGGGCGTGAAGTATCTGAACGAGAAGGCATTCTCGGTGCAGTTCCACCCCGAGGCCTGCGGAGGCCCCAAGGATCCGGGCTTCCTCTTCGACAGGTTCGTTGAGATGATAGACAGTAACAGGAAGGGAGTGTAAAATATGCCGCTGAATAAAGACATCAAGCGAGTTCTCGTTATCGGTTCCGGCCCTATCGTTATCGGACAGGCTGCCGAGTTTGACTACGCGGGAACACAGGCCTGCCGCGCTCTGAAGCAGGAGGGCCTTGAGGTAATACTTATCAACTCCAACCCTGCCACTATCATGACCGATAAGGCAATGGCCGATAAGATCTATATCGAGCCCCTTACCTTGGAGACCGTAAAGAGAGTCATCAAGAAGGAGCGTCCCGACAGCGTGCTTTCCACTCTCGGCGGACAGACCGGCCTTACCCTTTCCATGCAGCTGGCAAAATCCGGCTTCCTGGATAAATATAACGTAAAACTCCTGGGCGCAAAGCCCCTCACCATTGACAAGGCCGAGGACAGACAGATGTTCAAGGACACAATGGAGGCTATCGGTCAGCCCTGTATCCCTTCCACGGTTGTAAATACCGTTGAGGATGCAGTCGCTTTCGCAAACAGCGAGGGCGTGGGCTATCCGCTTATCATCCGTCCCGCATTTACCCTCGGCGGCACCGGCGGCGGTATCGTTCATAACGAAGAAGAACTCCGCGAGATCGCCGGCAACGGACTTTATCTATCGCCTATCACTCAGGTGCTTGTTGAGAAGTGCGTTTCGGGCTGGAAGGAGATCGAGTTCGAGGTAATGCGTGACTCCGCAGGCAATGTCATCACGATCTGCTCTATGGAGAACGTTGACCCCGTCGGCGTGCATACCGGCGACTCTATCGTTGTGGCTCCCTGCGTAACGCTGGCAGATAAGGAATTCCAGATGCTCCGCACCGCCGCTATCAGAATAGTTGACGCTCTTGAAGTCGAGGGCGGATGCAACTGCCAGTTCGCTTTGAAGCCCGACAGCTTCGAGTACGCGGTCATCGAGGTTAACCCCCGTGTGTCCCGTTCTTCGGCGCTGGCCTCCAAGGCTACCGGCTATCCTATCGCCAAGGTGGCTACAAAGATCGCTATCGGTTATAGGCTCGACGAGATCATCAACGCTGTTACCGGCAAGACCTACGCCTGCTTTGAGCCTTCCATCGACTATATCGTTGTCAAGCTGCCCAAGTGGCCCTTCGATAAGTTCGTTTATGCCAAGCGTGAGCTGGGCACTCAGATGAAGGCCACAGGCGAGGTAATGTCTATCGGCACATCCTTTGAGCAGGCTATGATGAAGGCCGTCAGAGGCGCAGAGATCGGTCACGACAGCCTCCGCTCTCCCAAACTCTTCGGCCTCTCGGACGACGAGATCAGACAGAAGCTCCATAACTGCGACGACGAAAGACTTTTCGTCATTTACGAGGCTCTCCGCCGCGGCGTGACCCCCGAGGAGATCTTCGACATCACCAAGATCGACAAGTGGTTCACATATAAGCTCCTCAATATCGTTAAGCTGGAAAACAAGCTGGAGACCGGCGACAGCTCCTATGAGCTTTATCACGAAGCTAAGAAAATGGGCTTCCCCGATAAGGTCATCGAGAGACTCACCGGCAAGCCTATCGAAAGGCCCCTCCACGCCGTTTATAAAATGGTCGATACCTGCGCCGCCGAGTTTGCGGCTCAGACTCCTTACTTCTATTCTACCTACGACAGCGAGGACGAAGCCGAGGAGTTCATCAAGAGCGTTCATACCGGAAACAAGACCGTTATAGTTTTCGGATCCGGTCCTATCCGTATCGGACAGGGCATCGAGTTCGACTACGCTTCGGTACACTGCGTATGGGCTCTGAAAGAGCGCGGATTTGACGTTGTCATCGTCAACAACAACCCCGAAACTGTTTCCACCGACTTTGATACCGCGGACAGGCTGTACTTTGAGCCTCTCACCAACGAGGATGTAATGAACATCATCAACGTTGAGAAGCCCTACGGCGTTGTGGTAGCCTTCGGCGGACAGACAGCTATCAAGCTGACCAAGCATCTCTCCGAGCAGGGTGTCAACATCCTCGGCACACCCCCCGATTCCATCGACGCCGCCGAGGACAGAGAGCGCTTCGACGAGCTGCTTGAACTCCACAAGATCAAGCGTCCTCAGGGCTTTACGGTAATGACTACCGAGGAGGCTCTTGAAGTCGCCAACAAGATCGAGTACCCCGTCCTTATGAGACCTTCCTACGTTCTCGGCGGACAGAATATGATAATCGCCTTCAACGATGCGGACATCAAGGAGTATATGGCTATCATCCTTGCACAGGGCATCGAGAACCCCGTGCTGATCGACAAGTATCTCATGGGTCCCGAGCTTGAAGTCGATGCCATCTGCGACGGCGAGGATATCCTTATCCCCGGCATCATGGAGCATATCGAGCGTGCGGGCATCCACTCCGGTGACTCTATCGCGGTTTATCCCGCCTGGAACGTTTCCGACAAGATGATCGAGCGCATCATCGACTGCTCCAAGAAGCTGGCCGTTTCGCTTAACACCAAGGGCCTTGTAAACATCCAGTATCTTATCTATCATGACGAGCTTTATGTTATCGAGGTAAACCCCCGTTCGTCAAGAACGATCCCCTATATCTCCAAGGTCACCGGCGTTCCCATGGTTGACCTGGCAACAAGAGCAATGCTGGGCGAGAAGCTGTCCGATATGGGCTTCGGCACCGGACTTTATCCGAATTCGCCTTATGTGGCGGTCAAGGTGCCTGTATTCTCCTTCGCCAAGCTCATCGACGTTGATAACCACCTCGGCCCCGAGATGAAGTCCACCGGTGAAGTGCTGGCTGTGGCTTCCAGCCTGGAGGAGTCCCTTTACAAGGGCCTTACCGCTGCGGGCTATAAGCTGGGCAGCAAGGGCGGCGTACTTATCACCGTAAGGGATTCCGACAAGCGCGAGATCCCCACCACCGCCAAGATGTTCTATGACCTTGGCTTCAAGATCTACGCCACCTCCGGCACCGCTGCGGTGCTTATCGACCACGGCATCCCCTGTGAGAGAGTTGCAAAGATCCACGAGGCAGAGGAGAATACCCTTACCCTTATCGAAAGCGGCAAGATCAGCTACGTTATCTCCACATCCTCCAAGGGACGTATTCCTACAAGAGATTCGGTAAAGATCAGAAGAAAGACAGTCGAGAGGAACATCCCCTGCCTGACCTCTATCGATACCGCAAATGCTATCGCATCCTCGATCAGAAGCAAGTTCACCGAGGACAATACCGAGATCGTAAACATCAACAATATGCGCACCGAGAAGAAGCGTCTTGACTTCACCAAGATGCAGGGCTGCGGCAACGACTATATCTACTTCAACTGCTTCGATCAGAAAATCGACAACCCCGAGGGCCTTGCGCTGAAGCTCTCCGACAGGCATTTCGGCATCGGCGGCGACGGCATCATCATGATCGAGCGTTCGGATGTTGCAGCCGGCAGGATGCGTATGTTCAACCTGGACGGCTCCGAGGGCAAGATGTGCGGCAACGGCATCCGCTGCGTGGCTAAGTTCATGCGTGACAACGGCCTTGTTGACAGCGACGATTTCACCGTTGAGACTCTCAGCGGCATTATGAAGATCAACCTCACCCGCCACTACGGCGAGGTCAACGGAGCCACCGTTAACATGGGCAAGGCAGAGCTTGATCCCAAGCTCATCCCTGTTGACCTTCCCGCCGACGAGAATGGCAGGATCGTTGACCGCGAAGTGACCATCGGCTCCGAAAACTACAAGATCACCTGCGTATCTATGGGCAATCCCCACGCTGTGGTATTTATGAAGAACATCGACGATCTCGATATCGAAGATGTCGGCCCGAAGTTCGAGCACGACGCTATCTTCCCCGAGAGAGTCAACGCCGAGTTCATCAAGGTCATCGACGAGAACACCCTCAAGATGAGAGTCTGGGAGCGCGGCTCCGGCGAGACCTGGGCCTGCGGTACAGGCGCCTGCGCGGCGGCTGTTGCGGCTGTCCTCAACGGCTACTGCAAGAAGGACACGGATATAACCGTTCGCCTCAAGGGCGGCGATCTTGTCATCCGCTATACCGATGACGCTGTTTACATGACCGGCGATGCGGTAACGGTTTACTCGGGTTCGATCATTGTCTGATCCCGATAACACAATAATAACGAACCGGCCGGAAGGGAAAACCTTCCGGCCGGTTTTTGATGTTATACAAAGCTTATTATTGCGGTTATTCTTTTGAGCCTTCTGCGGGTGCGTCAGCGTCCTGCCTGTTGTTTGTGATGTATTTTATCACCAGCAGAGTCAGCACCGTAATTGCAAGTCCTATGATTAGACTTATGATCCAGTTTTTGATAAACCCTGCGGCAATGTAGCTGATAAAGGAGATCACAGCTACGATTATCGCATAGGGGAGCTGTGTGGAAACGTGTTCGACGTGGATGCACTTTGCTCCCGCTGAGGCCATGATAGTTGTGTCTGAGATAGGTGAGCAGTGGTCGCCGCATACCGAGCCTGCCATGCAGGCGGAGATCGAAATGACCATCATCGTGTAGTCCGTACCCGAGAACACGTTTACAACTATCGGAATAAGAATGCCGAAGGTGCCCCAGGATGTACCCGTCGCAAAGGAGAGCATAGCGGCAATAACAAAGATTATCGCCGGCAGGAAGGAGTGGAATCCCTGCGCACTGCCTTCAAGCAGATCGTGAACATAGTTTGCCGCACCGAGGCTGTCGGTCATGTTCTTCAGAGTCCAGGCAAGCGTCAGGATAAGAATAGCCGGCACCATAGCCTTGAAGCCTTCCGGCAGACATTCCATACAGGCCTTGAAGGGGAGTATCCGTCTGATAAGGTAGAAGACAACTGTGAGGATCATCGCCGCCAGCGAGCCGATAACAAGACCCTTTGAAGCGTTGCAGTCCGCGAAGGCGTCGATGAATCCCACGCCGTCAAAGAAGCCGCCGGTGTAGATCATACCGATAACGCAGGCGGTGATAAGCGAAACGATAGGGAAGATAAGGTCGATGACCTTGCCTTTGGATTTGCGCTGTTCGCCGCGGCCGGCGATCTCTTCGGCTTTTTCGGCCATTTTCTCGTATTTGGCCATGGGACCGAAATCCGTCTTCATCAGCACGAGACCGATCATGAATACAATGGTCAGCAGGGCATAGTAGTTGTAAGGAATAGCCTTGATGAAAAGAGAAAAGCCGTCCTCGCCCTCAACAAAGCCCGTTACAGCCGCCGCCCAGGAGGAAACAGGTGCAATGATGCAGACCGGTGCAGCCGTGGCGTCGATGAGATATGCCAGCTTCTGACGGGAGATCTTGTGACGCATCGCGATAGGCTCCATAACGCTGCCCACGGTGAGACAGTTGAAGTAGTCGTCAATAAAGATAAGCACGCCGAGAGCGATGGTCGCAAGCTGCGCGCCCACCCTGGTCTTGATGCGCTTCTGCGCCCATTCTCCGAAGGCAGCAGAGCCGCCTGCCTTGTTCATCATCGCAACGATGGTCCCGAGGATCACAAGGAAGATCAGTATTCCCACGTTTCCCGCGCTGGTCAGAGACGCCGTGAAGCCGTCGTCAAGAATGTGATTCATTGCATCTACCGGCGAGAATTCCGCGTAGAACAGACCGCCCATAACGATGCCGACGAAAAGCGAGCTGTATACTTCTTTTGTCAGCAGCGCCAGCACGATGGCTATCAGCGGCGGGACAAGCGCCCAAAATGTACCAACCATAAAATAACACATCCTTTGCGATTTTATAATACTATTTTAACAAGTTTTATATTATTTGTCAACACACCGTAAAAAACGGCTGAAAAATAAGTCACAATGCACAATTGCTTTAAAGCGTTTCGGTTATAATCTACAATACAGCAGGCCAGTAAATTGACAAAAATCATCATCCTTGCCGCTATTTCTTTGTAATCGTTGACATAATCTACAAACATAAATATGATATTCTGTCTTAATTATATAAAAATGTTAAAAAACGAAAACGTTTTAGCAGAATTATTGACATCTGGTCAATACGGTGATATAATGTAATCGGGAAGTGAGGAGGTTTTATTATGAGATCAAAATATAAGGGCTTTACACTGATCGAATTGGTCGTTGTTATCGCCATAATCGGAATACTTGCAGCAATACTTGTTCCTTCTATCATGGGTTATGTCAGAAAGACCAAGGTCAGAGCTGCCAATATGAATGCTAAGAATGCCTTTACGGCCCTCAACAATGCCGCGACCGACCTTGCCTGTGAGGGCAAGATAAGCAATATCGTCAAGCATTCTCCCATTGCTGTCACCGCTTTGAACGAGAACGACGATCTTGAATCTGCCTGCAAGCTTGCGCTTGACAATAACGGCATACATTCGGGCTTTGTCTGCTGGGACGTCAGTGCCGAGAAAAAGATAATCTGCGCTCAGTGGGCTTCGAGCATAGGCGCAATTGACTATGTCGGCCAGTATCCGAATCCCGCGGATGATGCTGATATGGCTCTTACGACACTCGGCAATCTTATCAACAGTTCAAAATGGACGGACGAAACAAGGCCGGATCTAACATAAGCAATAAGGTCGGAGAACAGCTCCGGCCTTTCTTTTTGGAGTCGAAAAATGGAACATGAGCATATTATTCACGGGTTTGACCCCGTGTATGACGAAAACAGCCGGGTGCTGATACTCGGAAGTCTGCCCAGCGTAAAGTCCCGGGAGCAGAACTTCTATTACGGTCACTCTCAGAACAGATTCTGGAGGCTTATCGCCGCCCTTCGGGGAGAAAGCGTCCCGCAGACGGTAACGGAGAAAAAGGAACTGCTCCTGCGCAGCCGTATCGCGGTGTGGGATGTGATCGCCGAGTGCGATATAATCGGATCAAGCGATACATCAATAAGAAACGCCGTCCCGGCGGACATAAGGCCGATACTTGAAGCAGCCGATATACGCTGTATTTTTGTTAACGGCGCCGCCGCAGGGAAAATATACGACAAATATCAGAAGCCCCTTACGGGCCGCGAGGCTGTCCGTCTGCCCTCAACTAGTCCCGCCAATGCCGCTTTCGGCTTTGAAAGACTGCTGACGGAGTGGAGCCGCATAAACGAATATCTATGACCGGAGGTCTTATGTTCAAAGGATTTTCAAAGGATGCCGTCCGTTTTATGGCGGATATAAGAGAAAACAACGAAAAGGAATGGTTCGAGGCTCACAAGCAGACCTATCTCGACGAGGTCTACCGGCCGATGAAGGAGCTCTGCGAGGAAGTCTCAAAGCCCTTTATGAAGATAAGCGGAATGATGTCCAGGGCAGGACGTATCTATTCCGATCCGACTTTTCCGCCTTACAAAAAATACCGCGAGAATATGTATCTGATCCTCAAGCACGAAACATGGGACTGGAGCAAGACTCCCACCATGTTTTTTGAGCTGTCCGGGGACGGTGCTGTATTGGGTTTACGGCTGACGCATCCCGCAGCACCTGTCATGGAGAAATTCCGTCAGCGCCTTGTTTCCGACGGCGGAGATCTGCTGAAACTGCTCAAAGGCATCGAACGCGCCGGATTCATCCTCGGCGGCGATGATTACAAGCGCCCGAAGCCCTGCCCCGATGAAGCCGTCCTTCGGTACTATAACAAAAGAACCCTCCAATTGACGAGATTTATCCCTTCCGGCGAGGATATACTCTATTCGCAGGAGCTTGCCAAAAAGCTAACCGGCCTGTTCAAAAAACTGCTTCCTCTGAACGAGCTTCTTGAAGAGTTCGTCTCCGAGGCAAATTCCGAAAAGGCCGCCGCCAAAGAGGAAGCCTTTGCGGAAGCATCCATGCCCAAGGCACCTTCCGATGATTTTATGTGGTAGTCAATAGGATATGTTTGCAAGCCTATGAAATAATTCATTTACTTTTTCCCGAAGATGTGGTATAATGCTGAAAACTGATCCTGATGGGAGGGGCTTGATATGAAAGAAAATGATATATTCACCGAACGTGCCCGCAAGCTGGTGGCGCAGATGACCGAGGAGGAAAAGCTCGGACTGCTTTCAACTCACCACCACGAGATCCCAAGGCTCGGCCTCGGTGAATTTTTTATCGGCACCGAGGTGGCCCGTGGCTATGTGGGACGTGAACCGGAACGCATCTCTACGGTCTTTCCTCAGCCCGTGGGACTTGCGGCCACCTTTGACCGTGAGCTTCTTGAACGCCTCGGAGAGATCGCAGGCATTGAAGCGCGGGCTTATTACAACCGCGATAAGCGGGGCGGCCTATGCCTTTGGGGCCCTACGGTGGATATGGTCCGTGACCCCCGCTGGGGCCGCACCGAAGAAGCCTACGGCGAGGACCCCATGCTTGCAGGTACGCTTACAGCCGTCTACACAAAAGGCATGGCCGGCGAACGCAACGGCTATTATATGACGGTCCCCACCCTCAAGCATTTCTGCGCCAACAACAACGAGGAGACCCGCGGGAACTGCAATGCCCGCATCCCCCTTGATCTGAAATACGGGTATTACTACGCCGCCTTTGAGAACCCTATTCGGTGGGGCGGCGCCCGAAGCGTCATGGCGGCCTACAACGAGATCAACGGCCTTCCCGCGATAATGAATCTCGAGCTGGGGACAATGCTGCGGGATCAGTGGGGGCTTTGGTTCGTTGTCAGCGACGGCGGCGATTATTCTCAGAACGTCACCGCTCACGGCTTCTGCGAGACACTTTCCGAAAGCTATGTCCTCTCGCTGACCGGCGGATGCGACACTATGACCGATATGGACGAGCTCGTTTCCAAGGCCGCCCGCAAGGCGCTGGATCAGGGCATTATCACCTGGGAGGAGATAGACCGCTCCATTGAAAGGACTGTCGCCGCAAGGCTCCGCCTCGGACAGCTTGACGAAACTGAATTCGATAAAATAGACGACAGCGTCATCGACTGTCCCGAGCATCGGGAGATTAATCTCCGTGCGGCAAGGGAACAGGTGGTAATGCTTGCCAACCGAGGCCTGCTTCCTATCGAAGAGACCCCGGAAAACATTGCCGTGGTGGGACCGCTGGCCGATGAGAACCTTATGGACTGGTACACAGGCTATTCCGCAAGGGAAGTTTCGGTGCTTGAAGGCATCAGACGGGAGTATCGGGGCTCCATTGTTGAACACGATACCCTTTGGGACAGAGTTTCGGTAATGTGTCCCAACGGGAAGTATCTCTCCGCCAAAGAGGACGGGACTGTCATCGCCGATGCCGACCGCGTCACCGACTCCGAGCTTTTTGAACTTCAGGATTGGGGCGAAAACTGGAAAAACCTGTTCTCCGTCAAATATCAGCGCTATGTCAGACTCTTTGACGACAATACCATAAAGCTCCACAACCGCCGTATCTATGACTGGTTCACCCGTGAGACCTTCAATTTCTTCGATTACGAAGGAAAGACGGTCATCGAGGAATTCCTTCATCACAGGCGGCTTGTCTGCGGTCCCGACGGCGTTCTGACCGTGATAAACAAGCGCTCCGTGGATGACAGTATGCGCTTCAGGATCAATATAGAAAGCTCCGGCGAACAGCGCGCCGCCGATATTGCCGACCGCAACGACCTTGTGATCTACTGCGTCGGGAATCATCCGGTGCAGACCGCAAAGGAGTGCTACGACCGCAGGACGCTTTCGCTTAATATCCAAAAGGGCATGACCTTCAAAATGGCTATGCACAATCCCAATACGCTGCTGGTGCTTGTTTCAAGTTATCCCTATGCCCTTGACGGCGGCGAGGAATTCGCCGGCGCGGCCCTTTGGACCTCTCACGCGGGAGAGCATCTCGGGACCGCCGTTGCCGAGACCGTCCGGGGCAAGAATCCGCCCTCCGGCAGACTTCCTCTGACATGGTACCGCTCCGAGCTGGAACTGCCGGATATCGAAAACTACGACATCCGTTCGGCGGGCACGACCTATATGTATTTCACCGGAAAGCCCATGTTTCCCTTCGGTCACGGCCTGACCTACGCTTCTTTTGAATACAGCGGACTGACCGTCACACAGACCGAAAAAGGCGTCACCGCAGAGCTGACCGTCTCCAACACTTCGGAATACGACAGCGACGAGGTAGTACAGCTTTATTTCCGCGCCGAAGGATCGGAATATCAAAGACCGCTGAAAAAGCTCTGCGCCTTTGAGCGTGTGCATATCAAAGCGGGAGAGAGCAGGAAAGTCACTTTGGAGGCTCCCGCGCATATCTTCCGTATCTATGACTGCCGCTCCGGCAGAATGATGATCGAGGACTGTGACTGTGTATTTATGGCAGGAGCCTCCTCCGAGGATATACGCTGTACCGTAAGCCTTCATATAGACGGCGAAAAGCCCGGCCTGCGTCCGGACAGCTTCTGTGCTCTCAGCTTTGAATCCGCCGAGAACGCAGATATACGCTATTCAAAGAGACTCGGGGAAAGCTATCCGCGCTGCGGCGGATGGACCGCGTCTCTTACCTACGGTGGCGTCTCATTCGGCGGAAAAAAGCAGATCGTGCTTACCGCAAGTTCGCTGATCGGCTCCCGGGAGCTTTCGCTGTCCTGCTGCGGAGAGGAGATAAAAGTCACCGTCCCAGCCTGCGACAGCTATGACAGCTTTGCGGAATGCTCCGCTGACCTCCCCGAAGGCATCAAAGACGGAGAGCTGACCGTCAGGCTCCAAGGCGAATGCAGCCTGCTGAAGATCGAACTTCGTTAACAGAACATCGGCTGTATAGCTGAAATGCTTTACAGCCGATGTAAATTTATTGTAAACTTTGTGAATTTTCGGAGCTTCAATTTAAACACAGCACTACAATTTGTGCATAATCAATAAAAACGGACACTAAATATTGTATAAAAATATAAAGTAAAAAAATCGTAAAAACTATAGTATTTTTAAGGAAAATCTGTTATAATGATATTGTTACCGCAGAGGTCCGCGCAGGCAGTTCCCAAGGCGCGGTAAGGTGCGGAATTCAAATATTTTGGAGGTAGAAAACCAATGGCAAAGTATTGTTACCTTTTCTCGGAAGGCAATGCCAACATGAGAGAGCTTCTCGGCGGTAAGGGCGCTAACCTCGCTGAGATGACCAACATCGGTCTCCCTGTTCCCCAGGGCTTCACGATCACCACTGAGGCCTGCACTCAGTATTATGAGGACGGCGGCATCAGCGATGAGATCATGGCAGAGATCAACGAGTATATCGTAAAGATGGAAGAGATCACCGGCAAGAAGTTCGGCGATAAGGAGAACCCCCTGCTCGTATCCGTTCGTTCGGGTGCAAGAGCTTCCATGCCCGGCATGATGGACACCATCCTCAACCTCGGTCTGAACGAGACTGTTGTTGACACTATTGCTAAGAAGTCCAATAACCCCAGATGGGCTTGGGACTGCTACAGAAGATTCATCCAGATGTATTCCGACGTTGTTATGGAAGTCGGCAAGAAGTACTTCGAGCAGCTCATCGACAAGATGAAGGAAGAAAAGGGAGTTAAGCAGGACGTTGACCTGGACGCTGACGACCTCAAGAAGCTCGCTAACCAGTTCAAGGCTGAGTATAAGTCCAAGATCGGTTCCGACTTCCCCGACGATCCCAAGGAGCAGCTGGTCGGCGCTATCAAGGCTGTATTCCGCAGCTGGGACAATCCGAGAGCTAACGTTTACAGACGTGACAACGATATCCCCTTCAGCTGGGGTACTGCCGTTAACGTTCAGTCCATGGCATTCGGCAATATGGGCGACAACTGCGGTACAGGCGTTGCCTTCACCCGTGACCCCGCTACCGGCGAGAACAAGCTGATGGGCGAGTTCCTCACCAACGCACAGGGCGAGGACGTTGTTGCAGGCGTTCGTACTCCTATGCCTATCGAGGAAATGGCTGAGAAGTTCCCCGAGGCTTATGAGGAGTTCGTAAAGGTTTGCCAGATCCTTGAGAACAGATATCACGATATGCAGGATATGGAGTTCACCGTTGAGGACGGCAAGCTCTATATGCTCCAGTGCAGAAACGGTAAGAGAACTGCTCAGGCTGCTCTGAAGATCGCTTGCGATCTCGTTGAAGAGGGCCACAAGACCGAGCAGGAAGCCGTTGCTATGATCGATCCGAGAAACCTCGACACTCTGCTGCATCCGCAGTTCGATGCCAAGGCTATCAAGGCTGCTACTCCTATGGGCAAGGGCCTCGGCGCTTCTCCCGGAGCTGCCTGCGGTAAGATCGTATTCACCGCTGACGACGCCGTTGAGTGGGCTGCTAAGGGCGAGAAGGTCATCCTCGTAAGACTTGAGACCTCTCCCGAGGACATCACCGGTATGAAGGCTGCTCAGGGTATCCTGACTGTCCGCGGCGGTATGACCTCCCACGCTGCCGTTGTTGCAAGAGGTATGGGCGAGTGCTGCGTATCCGGCTGCGGCGACATCAAGATGGACGAAGCTAACAAGAAGTTCGAGCTGGCAGGCAAGACCTTCGTTGAGGGCGACTACATCTCCATCGACGGTACTACCGGTAACATCTATGACGGCATCATCCCCACCGTTGACGCTACTATCGCCGGTGAGTTCGGCAAGATCATGGCTTGGGCTGACAAGTACAGGAAGCTCAAGGTTAGGACCAATGCTGATACTCCTACAGACGCTAAGAAGGCAAGAGAGCTCGGTGCCGAGGGTATCGGTCTCTGCCGTACAGAGCATATGTTCTTTGAGGCTGACAGAATCGCAGCATTCAGAGAGATGATCTGCTCCGATACAGTTGAGGAGAGAGAGGCTGCTCTGGCTAAGATCGAGCCTATGCAGCAGGGCGACTTTGAGGCTCTCTATGAGGCTCTGGAAGGCAACCCCGTTACAATCAGATTCCTCGATCCTCCGCTCCATGAGTTCGTTCCCACCGAGGAAGAGGACATTGAGGCTCTCGCTAAGGCTCAGGGCAAGAGCGTTGAGACTATCAAGAACATCATCTCCGCTCTCCACGAGTTCAACCCGATGATGGGCCACAGAGGCTGCCGTCTGACCGTTACTTATCCCGAGATCGCCAAGATGCAGACCAAGGCTGTTATCAAGGCCGCTATCAACGTTCAGAAGAAGCATCCCGATTGGAACGTTAAGCCCGAGATCATGATCCCGCTGGTAGGCGACGTTAAGGAGTTCAAGTTCGTTAAGAAGATCGTTGTTGAGACCGCTGACGCTGTTATCGCTGAGGCCGGTTCCGACCTCAAGTATGAAGTCGGCACAATGATCGAGATCCCGAGAGCTGCTCTTACAGCTGATGAGATCGCTGCTAACGCTGACTTCTTCTGCTTCGGTACAAACGACCTGACTCAGATGACCTACGGCTTCTCGAGAGACGATGCAGGCAAGTTCCTGAACGCTTACTATGATGCTAAGATCTTTGAGTCCGATCCCTTCGCTAAGCTGGACCAGGACGGCGTAGGCAAACTGATGAAGATGGCTATCGAGCTTGGCAAGCCCGCAAATCCGAAGCTCCACTGCGGTATCTGCGGCGAGCACGGCGGCGATCCTTCCTCCGTTGAGTTCTGCCACAAGATCGGCCTCGACTATGTATCCTGCTCGCCTTTCCGCGTGCCTATCGCAAGACTGGCCGCCGCACAGGCTGCTATCGCAGAGGCTGGGAAATAATCCAGACCGCATAGAACTTGCAGTAAAACTAAGGGTAACATCCGAAGACGCTAAAGCCTACAAAGCCAAAACAAAAGGTGTGCTGCACTCGAAAGGGTGGAAGGACATTGATGTAGAGGTAAGGCTGAGCTGAGGACAGCCCGAAATTACGCACAATAACAGACCCGGCGCTTGGGAACAGGCACCGGGTTTTTGTGTATAGCCGTTGTGTGATATTCAAACAAAACAACCTGAATACGATATAATGTGATATACTATAATTTAAAATATGGATATGGAGGTGTAACTATGTCGCCGGAAGAACGGGCTCGTATTTCAATAGATAATAATCTTGAACAAGCAGGATAGAGCGTTCAAGACAGATAGAATCTTAATGCAACGTTAGGCGCAGATGTTAGAATATTCTCTACCGGCACAAGCGAAGCAGATAGTTTGGACGGTTGGTTTACAAGAAAACGCTGTGGAAGCTCCACAGCGTTTTACTTTTTGGATGCTTTAGCGTAACTAAACCCCCGGTTCTACCGGGGGACATAAAAAAGCTTCAGCGAGCGCTTTAAAATAACCTCCAACTGTGATAAAATAGTAATGGTTTGGCAACCGCATTACTATCAAAAACAGAAGGAGGTTATTCGCTTGAAGAATGAAATTAAGCATTTATCACATTCAACGTATAGGTGTCAGTATCACATAGTGTTTGCACCAAAGTACAGAAGGAAAGTGATATATGGTCAGTTAAGAGCGGATATAGGTCAGATATTGAGGAAGCTATGTGAACAAAAGAATGTAGAAATACTTGAAG
>FMXS01000022.1 GCA_900104495.1 Ruminococcaceae bacterium FB2012
AATGATATTTGACAGGCACGCAAATTTGAAATACAAATATGGGAGCCGGCATTTTTGGTGCAGAGGATATTATGTTGACACAGTAGGACGGAATGAAAAAGCAATACGTGAATACATAAGGAATCAAACCGAGGAAGATTATATGCAGGATCAAATGAGCTTGAAGGAATTTATGGACCCGTTTACGGGTAGTAAGACCATGTAGGCAAAAAAGAACAGCCGCTTTAGCGGCTGCCCGTGAATGTAATGCGGTGCTAAACTTTCGGCACCCCTTGAGGGGTCAAGCCAGTACCAGCCCCTTTTAGGGGCAGAGCAAACCACCACTTTAGTGGTGGTTATGATTCGAGTGGGTGATTGAAGGGGGACGTCGATGCCGTTCTTGAACTAAGCCTCGGGATCATCCATAAATCGGTCGGATGTCGCTGTTAACGCAAAATCTCCGAATGCAGTTCGAGATTTGTTGACAATGGCGATATGATATGATATAATTTAATCACCTTAAACTCTATGACTGAGGTGAGATATTTGTTCAAAAGAATAATTACATATATCCTGTGTGCTGCTATGG
This sequence comes from Ruminococcaceae bacterium FB2012, assembly GCA_900104495.1. Taxonomy (GTDB): domain Bacteria; phylum Bacillota; class Clostridia; order Oscillospirales; family Ruminococcaceae; genus FB2012. Next base: position 569 of record FMXS01000022.1, read on the forward strand.
CATTACCCACCTGCGGATGCGGAGGAGAGGACAGCAGTTCCGACAGCAGCAGTGAGGTAACTACCGTGAGCACCACGGTTTCTGCCGCAGCGGAGAGCGAGGCCGAGAGCGACACCGCCTCAGAGGCGGATCCGGAGCCCGCCAAGGGCAGCACCTCGCTGTTCATCTATCTCTGCGGTTCCGACCTCGAGACAAAGCAAAGCATCGCTACCATTGCCCTCAAGGAGCTTCTTACCGCCGAGGTGCCCGATGATATGAATATCATTATCCAGACGGGCGGCGCGAAGAAATGGCGGAATTTCGACATCAGCCCCGAGGTCTCCCAGCGGTATGAGGTCAGAAACGGTGAGCTGAAACTTATCGAGAGTTTGTCGGAAAACAAGAATATGGGTGATTCCGCGACCCTTGCCGACTTTGCCTCCTGGTGCGATACAAATTACCGCTCGGAGCGCAATATGATGCTTTTGTGGGATCACGGTGCGGGCTCGGCAAGAGGCGTCTGCTTCGATGAGAACAACAACTACGACCCCCTTACCCTCTCCGAACTTGGGGATGCTTTCAAAACCGCCAACTTGAAGAGCAAGTATGACATCCTCGGCTTCGATGCCTGCCTTATGGCTACCTTTGAGACAGCCATTTCTGTCAAGGATTACGCCGACTATATGATAGCCTCTCAGGACATAGAGCCCTCCTGTGGCTGGGGCTTGAAGACCGTTGCCGAGACCTTCTCCAAGGAGTCAGATGCCGCCGAAACGGGAAAGATCATCGTTGATGACTTCATCGAGCGCTGCAAGGAGAAGAACAAAAACGATTTTCTCTCGACCCTTTCCGTCTTTGACCTTAGCAAGACTGATACGGTCATCGACACCTTCAACGCCGTGATGAAGCTGGGCGAAGAACAGAACTACGCCAGTGAGAAAAAGGATGCGGGTTTCATCAACGCCATGAGGGACTGTGAACATTTCGGCGGAAACTCTCTTGAGAGCGGCTACTCGAATATGTTGGATCTGGTGGATCTTATCCTCTGCCTCGGTGTCATAAACGACACTACCGTCGATCTGATTGATGCTGTAAGCAACGAATTTGTGACCTACTATGCAAACTGCGGGAAAAGAAACAACTTCGGAGTTTCATTCTACTGTCCGTTCGTTTATAACGCGCAGGAGATAGAGAATTATCTGGAGCTTAACATCAACGGACCCTATAACGAGATACTCAAAAGCATTTACCTCAACATCCCCGATACCACGGTGGAATTTGCCGACAGGGGCTCCATTGCCGATAACGGCGCCTTTCAGGTTACTCTCACCCCCGAGAGCAGCAGGTATGCGGGAAACATCAACTACATATTGATGACCGTGGACGAAAACGGCAAGCAGACCGCCATAGCCGCCGACAACGATATCCACAAGGATTGGGAAAATCTGAACTTCAAGTCCAACTTCCGCGGGATAACCCTTGCGATGAACGGACACCCAATGTTCTACAAGACCATCACGGGCAACGACAGCTACATAACCTTCAGCACGCCCATCAAGGTCAACGGGGAAATCAGGGACTACCGGTTCAGCTTTATCTGGAACAGCGAGGAATTCAACGGCGGTCATTATCTTCCCGGCGGCCTCTGGGGAGGCTACGATGAAAACGGTATCCCCTCAAAGGATACATTTGAGCTCAAGCCCGATGACAAGATACAGGTGGCTACGGGTATCACAATGGGTGAGAACGGCAAGCTCAAAACTATATTCGGCGAGGAATTCGTTCTCGGCGATAAAGGTGAAGAGATAACCGAGCTGCCCCTTGACGGAAAGATATATCAGTATTACTTTGTAGTGACCGATATTTTCGGCAACCAGTTCGCCTCGGACACTGCCACATTTGAGATGACCAAGACCTACGAAGAACTTCTCAACGATCCTCTCCCCGACGGAGAGTATGCCGCGAAGGTCACAAATATAACCGAATACGATCCCGAAAAGGATGATCAATAAAGCTTACAAGCAGCAACACGCTGCAAAACCAAACAGGACAGCACACGCTGTCCTGTTTGGTTTTTGCCTTTGTATTTACGGTCCAATTTTGATGAGCTCATCATCTTCAACTGGGCTACAGCCGCTTGTCATGATAACATCCTCTGTTTCAAAAATGATTATCTCTAGTTCGGGAGATTCGTATTTTTTCTTATCCACTTTAACCGTCCTCCCTTAAACGAAATAATCCTTGGCGGCTGACCAGTATTTGAACAGCGCCCTGCATACGTTTTGAAGCTTTATGTCGGTTGTACCGTCTTTCAGCACGTTATAGCAATAATTCATAGGGCTGTAGGTAACAGCAGGATTTCCGTTAATCTTCAGCGTGAAGTCGGAATTAAGGCTCTTCGCATTGATGTTTCTTATCCTTGCAATCTTGTATTCTGCGTTTGATGCAGATTCAACTGTCATATTATCGCAGGTGAATGTCAGCTCGGAGTTGCTCTTGAAGTAAAGCGAAAGCGTGGTCTGAGATTTGAGCGAAAGTGTTGCGCCCTCAAAGGTAACGCCATCGGGAAGAGTGTGGGTCGTATATGTACTCTTGTTGATCAGTTCGGCGTTCACTTCGGACAGATTGTTGTCTTCATAGCCGGCATTGGCTAACCCGGCTTCTGTGGTGCCGAAATACGTTTGCGCCGATGCACCGTAGTTGAGCATCGACCTTACAAGCGGCGCTGCTTTTCCATACTCCTCGACCTCGGTGTGTGCAAGCAGATAGTCTGCATAATCCTTGACGGAGTATTTGTATTCCGTGCCTTCAATGCTGCCGTCAACTATCTGTGCTGTGATCTCGGAAGCCATATCCTTTGCGCTGACCTTGCACTTGAATTTGTAATAGGTCTTACCGCTTATTTCCTTGGCATTGTTCTCGTCAGCAGTTACAGCCTTGACAGACAGCGTCTGCGTTTCGGTCTTGTCGCCGTTGGGAACGGTGAAAACCATCTCGGCGGTGTCGCTGTTTTTCAGAGAATCTGGCAGCTCCATATAGAAGTTCACGCCGATGTCGCCGTCAAGGCTGAGGGAGTATCCGTAAAGATGCTCGCCGAGGTCCATATCTATCTGAGACATAAAGGTAACGTTGACGCTGGTACCGAAATTAGTCTCATATGCTTTAAGATAATCCGCAGGAACATAGCAGACCGTCGTATATGAATTTGCAGCTCCCGCAAAATCATCGCAGCCTTTATCTTTCCAAGTCAGATTGGACGGATCGGCATAGCAGTAAACATCGGTTACGGAATCCAGCCCGTAAAACGCATCAGTGCCGATATAAACAACATTTTGGGGAATTGTGAACGATTTTATAATGTCATCGGTATTGTAGTAATCTGCATTAGAAAATGCAAATTCTTCTATTCTTGTAAGCGTTTCGGGAAGAGTCAGCGTACTGAGCGTGCAGTTTCTGAATGTATTCGTATTAATGACGGTCAGCTTTGTAACTGCAAGATCGGCGGTTTTCAAGTTTATACAGTCTTGAAAAGCCTCGGATCCGAGGGAAGTAAGCCCGGCCGGGAATTTGACCGTTTCAAGTATTGTGCAGTAATTGAAAGCATCGTCTCCTATAGTGGTAACCGAGTCGGGCAGAGTAATACTCTGTAGGTTATGGCAGTCATTAAACGCATTGTTTCCAATCTTAACAAGTGAATCGGGAAGATTAACGGTATTAAGTAACACGCAGCGCCAAAATGCGCCATCGCCGATAGATGTAACTGTATTTGCCATTGTAACCGTGGTTATGGTAAACGCATCATAATCATCTGTCACATCGTAAAACGCTTGATTGCCGATATGGGTTATCCCACTATCGAAAACAACGGTGGTTGCTTGCTTAAGATATCCATCGTAAGTGCGCTGATGATCGCCGGTGTCAAAATCCCACATCGGGCCAGTACCGGTGAAGGTCAGCGTATCGTTATCATCATCATATGCCCAGGTAATATGATCTCCTGCTTGGTTTGCGTTATCCGCCGACACCGTCATCGGCAGAGCGGCGAAGGCCGCCGAGCAGAGCAGCCCTGCCAAAAGCACGCGGAATGGCTTCCTTTTCAGTATAGTCATAATATTTCCTCCTTGTAAGGTCAAGTCTTATCGTCATTACACGCAAAGCCTCGCGGAGCGCTGAGGCCGCGGGGCTTTGCCTGTCCACAAAAGGAGCTGCCTCGGGGACAGCCCCTCTTGTGTTCGGGGTTTGGTTTGATCTGTGCTTAGCCTTTAAGGCTGCGGGGTGAGTCTGTGTTTCTGCGCATCAGTCGAGAGTGAGCACACCCCAGCGGTCGTTTACGCCTTTCTTGTTCGCGCCGTATTTTCCTCCATACAGATAACCGTCCATATCTTTATTTTTGACATGTTCATCTACATACCAATAATCATAGGTATCTTGGAAGGATTTAACTGCTTCATAACCGACCAGAAGGCTCTTCGATGTGTCAACGAAACAGTTACCCTTTATTAAATTGTAGTAATCAGTATCCCAACTATCATTATCTTTTACGCATCTTACATATTCAACTTTATCAAGCTTAGTATAAACGCAGGCGTGTTCGGGTATCTTCATACCTGCCATTTCCATTACTTGTCCGAAGGTCCTGCCGTTCATTCGTTTTACAAAATCGGAAACCTCGTCATCGGTCCAGTTTCTTTCAACACTGAGGCCAAGCGCCTTGCCCTTGTAATACTTCATGTTTTTCCTCGATGTATTAGTGGAATCGACGTACCGTACAGTTCCGCCAAGGATATAGCAGTAGGGGTGATAAGCGGGGTTGTCGCCGGCTGCCTTCTTTACAAGGTGCTTGCTCTCGGGGTCGATCTTATCAAGGTGGAGATAGGTAACGGGAGCATTGGGTGCGCCCATATTCACGCTCTTGCCGCTTACCGATGCTGTGCCGTTGTTATCGGTGTAGATCACCGAAACTCCGCCTCGCTCGGTCACCTCATCGGTGGTGTAATAGAGATGTATCTCCGTGCCGCCGTTGGCGTAGTTAAGGCTGCCTTTCGCATCGGCGAAATCGCTGTCCTTAAAGGACGAATAGGGAACGGGCTTATAGGTGGCATTGCCCTTCGTAACGCTGTCTTTCAGCTCTCCGGGAACAAGGATGAAGTCCTTAACGGAATTTTCGTAATCATCAGTGCGCTCATAGCTGAGATTAAGGGGATCGTGACCTTCTGCGGGGCAGAGATCCGTATCAAGAGCCTCGCGCTTTCCGTCGATAGTGTAAACGCCGTCTTTATATTGTGCATTCTTGCCGCTCACAAGTTCGGGATCCTTGATATAGATGGGACCCGAGCCGAAGGACTTGTAGATATGGAGGAAGACATCTGCTCCGCCTGCGCCCTTGTTAAGATCCATTCCGTCAACGGCATTTGTTTTGTTCTCGTTCACCACGAGACCCGAGATCGCCAGTTTGTCATCGTTCTCTTCCTTTGAATAGAACAGGTAGAGGTCTTTTCCGCCGGCCTTGCAGTTCAGCTCGCCCTTGTCTCCCGTGAACGTTTTGTCTCCGTCATAGGGACAGAGCTTGTAAGTCTTGCCGTCAACAGTTACGGAATCCTTCTTGTACTTGCTGCCCTCAAATACCCTTATGCTTTTGATAGCCTCATCGTATTTCTTTGTGGTCTTGTAGCCGAGGTAGATATACCTTCCGCCTGCCTTCTTGTTAAGATCGTAATTGACGATATTATAGCCCTGTCTATAGAGCATATTGATACATTCGTTCTGCTTGCCCCAGCCTACAACGATGATGTCGCTGATAAAGGTCTCGCCGTACTTTTCTGCTACCTCTGTGACCTTGTCGTCAAATACCAGTTCGTCGGGAGCAACACCGTTAACTGCGTTGTCATCTATGAAGCTGCACATTTCAAGGAACTTCTGATATTCCTTCTTGAAGGGGTGAGAGTCCTCCAAATCATCAATCTCGGAGGAAACGTTGTCGTGGATCATCATAAGAGGAATGGCATCTGAAATAGTAGAGCGGACGGTCTCTCTTATCAGAGCGCGTACTCCGAAGGACTCGGTATCAAAGTTGTACATCATTGAGTACAGCTTGTCGTAGCTCTCGAAAGGATTGCGCATGGTGGAGGGTTTGAGCCATACGTCGTACAGTTCATCGAAGCAGTCCTTCATCTTCTCATAGTCCTTCTTGAAGCTGCCGTAGTAGGGGTTCTGTCCGTTATTCTCTCCCGCACGCTTGTAGATATAGGTCATCAGCTGTTCGTTATAAGCTCTGATCTGCTTTACCGTAGCATTATCGGGAAGAGTGATGCCCCTTTCCTTAAGGTCGTTGACGCCGCGGCCAAGGGCGCTTTGTACCGCTTCTGTGGCAGTGATGAACTTGCTGCGGAGGGTATCGAAGGGCTCCAGGCTGTTCTTATAAAGCTCCATCTGCATCTCGTTGAGAGTAGATCTTACCTTTTCCAGCTTGGCATCCAGATCTCTTATCATATTCTTGATATCGTGGAGCTCATCCATCAGTTTCTGCTGATCGGACTTCTTCGCGCCGATGAATTCAAGGAACCCTACGCATCCCTGGAAAAACGATACCACACTTCCTATATTGCCGCCCATCCATAATATAGAGCCGTACCAGGTTTCCTTGCCTTTTGTCCAGTCCTTGATAGCCTGAAGATTAGCTTTACTGATCGTTACACCTTGCTGATCCCACGTCAGCCATTTCCCGATATCCTTCAAGTCCTTTCCCATAGACTCGTCGGAATAATCGCGGCTGTAGGACAGCGCCTCGTCGGACTTTTCGCCCCAGGCTGTTGTCATAGCGCCCTCGGCTATGGTGAGATCGCCGTAGAAGGAGAAATCTTCGGTGGTCTGCTCCCCCGCGGGAACTGAAAATACCAGTTCTGCGTTGGTGCCGTTTTCATTTACCTTCACGGACTCGAATTTGGCTCCTTCAAGATCGCTGCCGAAGGTGAAGGTATCGGCGCTGAGATCGCTGTTAAATGTGCCGCCGAAGGCATAGAGGATGAGGCCCAATCTAAGGTCGCTGCCGCCTGCCTCGCAGAAGTCCAGCACAGGGTAGAAGGAAACGGGAGAGATCGTGAGGTGGGTCTTGAAGCCGTTAAAGTCGGCCTCCTTGCCGCTGAGCGCTCTAACGATGTCGCTTCCGGTCTTGGCGTCCTTGACGGACAGGGTAACAGATGCGGTATAGTCGTCCTTCTTCTCGACCTTCTCAACGGTGACGCCGTCGATCTTGATGTTGTCCTTGGTGAGCTTGTCGAAGTCAACGCTCCCGCCGGATCTGAGGTCTACGGTAGCCTTGCCGCCCTCGAATTTAAGGGTGGAAGCAACGAAGAAGGTGTTGTTGTCAAGCAAAGTTACATTGGCTCTCAACTCTCTGGCGTTATCCTTAACAGCCTCGGGAGCCACGATAACGGTACCGAACAGGTATGCGCCCTGAGAGTCGTTGATGGTGATGTCGCCTTTGAGCAGGACGGTGAGGTTCTTTCCCGATGCGGAAACGCTCTCAACGTCCATAGAATAGAAGGCGTTAGCCAGTGAGATCATATCCGTGGTGACGTTATCGGCATACTCGCCGCCGTCAAGGGTAAGTGTCACCTTGACCTCAGTGGCAGAGGGTGCTATCTCGGAGATGTCGGGGGTAAGGGTCATTTCGGGGAACTCAACATCAACGTAGGCTGTCGCCTTGACGTCCTTCATCTTGATGCTGTACTCCGCGGTGCCGTACTTCACGGCGTTCTCGTCGGTGAAGCTGATCTCCCAGCTGCCGTCATCCTTCTTGGTGACGGAATCGAGCTTGGCTGTGCGCTCGCCGTCCACATAGGTGCCGAAAATGTCCCCTGCGGTTTCGGAGGATTCTTCATCTTCCTCGGAAGCGGCAAGAACGGTGCCGGGTTCGAGGCCGATATAAGTAACTTCCACGTTTTCGGCGGTAAGACCAGAGAGGTCAACATCTGCCGAATTAGCCTTGATCGTGGTGGTGTACTTGCCGTTCGACATAAACTTTACGGCAGAAGCGGTAACAGGATCCTCCTCTTCTTCCGTGGGCTCGGGCTCGGCTGTGCTGTCGGGAGCCTTACTGCTGTCAGTTTCGGACTCGGCCGCAGACGATGCCGTGGACTCGGTGACCGAACTGCTGTCGTCCTTATCCTCACAGGAGGTAAGGGCGGTCACGGACATTGCCAGTGCAAGAATAAAAGCGATGATCTTTTTTGAATGGTATTTCATAACATTTCTTCCTTTCTTGACATTATTCTTTTGCGCTGCAAGAACAGTTGATCTTTCGCAATAACATTTTCCTGGAAATTATTCATTTTTATTATAACAAAAAAACACGATCTTGTCAACAGTTTTTCATACTGCATTTACAGATCCTGTGCCTTTGGGCAACTTTTTCGGTTCTGCTTTATGTTTTCCTTTGCTGTGATTACAGTATATCACTCCGACTATGACAACACCTTTACAAAAAGTAGTTATTCAAAAAAAATTTTGCAAAAGAAACTTTTCTCGGGAAGAACACGGGTACCTGATAAAACAGTATCAATGGGCTAATACATTCTTATAGGCGATTGTAAAGGTTTGCATATAAAAATGATACTAAAGCTTTTTTTGTCCTGACCCTTGCCAAATCCTCAAAAATGATATATAATAGTATCGAGGTGTCCTCATGAAAACATTAAAAAAACCGAACGAAAAAGTCAACGCCTTTATCAGCACAAAACACCCCGAGAGCGAAACAGGGTGGCGGCTGTCGCGTTGGATAGTTACCTTTGAAGAAAGCGGCTTTTTCCTGATGAAGCATACATTCTCCGGCGAGATCATCAGCCTGACAGCAGAGGAATTCGCCGCACCCGAAAAAGTCGAAGAATTGAAACAGCGGCGTTTTGTCGTCCCCTGTGACTACGACGAGGCAGCAAAGTATTCCGAGACCGTGAAACTTATAAAGCTGATGCAGCCCGAAAGCGAGGGACTCAAGACCTATACGATCCTGCCCACCACCGCCTGTAACGCACGGTGTACCTACTGCTACGAGGAGGGCTACCCCGTGTCCACTATGACTCGCGAGACTGCTGCCCGCCTTGTGGACTTTATCTGTGAGACCCGCCAAAAGGACAAGATCACGCTGTCCTGGTTCGGAGGGGAGCCGCTTGTGTGTGCAAAGACGATAACCTTTATCTGTTCCGAGTTGGAGAAGCGCAGCGAGCCTTTCAAGTCCCGGATAATAACCAATGCCAGCCTTATCACTCCTGAACTGATTAAAGAGGCAAAAGAGGTCTGGAGGCTTGACCACGTACAGGTCTCACTTGACGGTGACCGACGGGATTACACTGTCCGCAAACGCTACATCGACCCCGTTTGCCACAATTATAACACAGTCATCCGTGCGATACATCTCCTTGCCGACGCAGATATCAAGGTCAATCTCCGAGTTAATCTTGACCGTGAGAGCATCGGCAGACTGCGGGGCTTCCTTGAAGAGATGCGGGACGAGTTCGGCAAAGAAAAGAATGTCTCGCTTTATCTTGCTGTTCTTTTTCAAGAAAAAGATCAGCCCTATTACCTTGATCTGGAAAAGGAAGTGTTCGAGCTCAACCGTTATATCCGCGAGCTTGGCATCAACTACGAAAACCGCGAAAAGCTGCACACCTCCTTCCGGCTCAACGCCTGCATGGCAGACAGTCTCGACAAAAGCATTGTCATTGACCCCGAGGGCAGGTTCTTCAACTGCGAGCATCTCCCGGAAAATGACAGCACTTGGGGCAACATTTTTGACGGCATCACTGACCCGGAACTGTTTGACAAGCTCCGTACCTCCCACCCGATAGACAAAAAGTGCCGCGAGTGTCCCTATCTGCCGCAGTGTACGCCGTTTTACATTCACGGCTGCCCCAACTGGTTTGAAAAGTGCCGGGAGTATATGGATATCAAGACCGAATACGAGCTGCGTGCTGCCGCAGAGAAAGAAAGGAAATGTTGACATGAAGCTTAAAAAGGATTTTATCGTACACGAAGCCGGAAAGGAGACTATGCTCGTCGCTACGGGCAAGGCAAAATTTTCCGGGCTGGTCAAAGGTAACAAAATGCTTGGGGAGATCCTCTCTCTGATAAAAGAGGACACCACCGAGGCTGAGGTCGTCCGAAATATGCGGGAGAAATACGACGCCCCTGCCGGCAAAATCGAAGCGGACGTTCACAAAGTAGTGACCGAGCTGCGAAAGATCGGCGCTATTGAAGGATGAAAGAGATATACAAAGACTTTATCTGTCTGTTGTCCTGCGCCGTGAACGGCACCCAGCCGGATAAGGCAAGGGTGCAGAATATGGACTTGGAACAGCTGTACAGGCTCGCAAAATATCATTCGGTGCGGGCAGCGTTCTGCATTGTCCTTGAACGTGCCGGAGTGCATAACAAGAGCCTGTTTGAAGCGTATATGAAGTCGGTGCGTAAAAACATTTACCTTGATGCAGAGCTCGCAGCAATAACATCTGACTTTGAACATCAGGGCATTTGGTATATGCCTTTAAAAGGCTCGGTACTGAAAGACCTCTATCCTGAGACCGGTATGCGTGAAATGGCTGATTGCGATGTGCTGTTCGATGCACAAAAGCAGTATCAGGTCATGGATATAATGATCGCTCACGGTTATTCTGCCGAGATCGTCGGCAAGAGCAATCACGATGTTTACAAAAAGCCGCCTGTGCTGAATTTTGAGCTTCACTCGGCTCTGTTCGGGTCTTCTCACGCCGAACCGCTGTTCAGATACTATGCCGATGTCAAGCGTCGGCTTATCAAGAATAAGGATAACAGGTGCGGCTATCATTTCTCCGACGAGGATTTTTATGTCTACATCACCGCCCATGAATGGAAGCACTACAGCGGCGGCGGCACAGGTATGCGATCTCTGCTTGACTGCTATGTTTACTGCAAGGCCAAGGGCGGTCAACTTGATTGGAACTACATATCGGAGCAGTGCAGACAGCTTGAAATAGCCGATTTCGAGCGAAAGCGCCGACGGCTGGCTGTAAAGGTCTTTTCATCCGAAACGCTCCCTCGTCTGACAGAATCCGAAGCTGAAATGCTGATGTATTATCTGACCGCAGGCACCTACGGAACTGTAGAAAACAGCATAAAAAATAAGCTGCGAAAGCAGTCAAAGGCAAGCTATATTCTGCATAATCTGTTTCCGAATGTGGATTATATGCGTAAATCGGTAAGCTTTGTTGAAAGATGCCAATTGCTTTATCCGGTCGGGATCGTATACCGCTGGGGGCGTATACTTATCATGCGCCGCAAACTGCTCAAAAAGATAATAAAGGTAATGAAACAGAATGATAACCGAAAAATACAAGATCGCCGGAAAGGTCATTGAGATCTGCTCACTCCATGAACAGGTTCACAAATACTGTGCAGAATATCAGACAGATGAACAGCCCGACTTTTCGATCACGACTTCACAGTCGGACATCAATAGTGAGCGGGAGCGCAATGTCAGAACCGCCGAAGCCGAATGCAGGAAAACGTATGATGCTTCAGACAGTTACCTTGAAGAATTGTCCGTCTACCGAAAGATCGCCGAGAGGATGCTCGATTTCGATACATTCCTGTTCCACGGTTCCTGTGTGTCGGTGGACGGTGAAGGGTATCTGTTCACAGCAAAGTCAGGAACCGGAAAATCCACGCATACAAGGCTTTGGAGGGAATATCTCGGTGAACGTGCGGTCATGGTCAACGATGACAAGCCGCTTATCCGCGCCGACGGAAAAGGCATTACGGTCTTCGGCACGCCTTACAACGGAAAGCACAGGCTGGGAGCGAACATCTCCGTTCCGCTGAAAGCCGTCTGCATACTCGAACGCTCAGCAGAGAATCGCATTGAGCAAATAACGAGGAAACAAGGCTACACAATGTTGATACAGCAGACCTATCGCCCCTCCGACCCTCTGCTGATGCAGAAAACGCTCACGCTTATTGACAGGCTCGCGGAGGGCGTAAAGCTATATCGGTTGGGCTGCAATATGGATATTGAGGCGGCGAAGGTCGCCTATGAGGGAATGAAATGACATTTGAAGAATATCTCGAAAACAACGGTGAGCTGACCTACACCAACGTCGGCACCAGTATGATGCCGCTGCTCAAGCAGCACCGTGACCTTTTCACCGTGAAACGCAAGGGCAAAGAGCGATGCAAGGCGGGAGATGTTGTGCTTTACAAGCGCCCGCCGGATAAGTACGTTCTGCACAGGATAGTCGAGGTGCGCCCCGACAGCTATATTATCATCGGTGACAACTGCGTCTCTAAAGAGTACGGAATTTCGGACAGCGATATCCTCGGCGTGATGACCTCCTACGTCCGCAAGGGGAAAAGCCACACCGTCTCCGACCGCAGCTACCGCCTTTATTCCGCATACATAATGCACACGATACCGGTGCGGACAGCGTTTAAAAAGCTGTATTTCAAATTCAGAAGGCTTGCTAAGAGGCTTATTTATGGTAAAAAATAACTCTGTAAAATGGCTCTATGCCGTTCCGAAAAAGAAAAAGCTTTATATCCTCGCGCTGATGCTGGTCCAGTCGCTGAACGGCGCCAGCGGGGTGCTTTATGCGTTGCTGCTGAGGAATATGGTGGACAGCGCCGCTGCACATAACAGCACAAAATTCTGGACACAAGTTCTCCTTGCCGTGCTGCTTGTGGCGGGGCAGATATGTCTGCGTGCCTTGATTCGCTGGCTCAGCGAGCTGTCAAAGGCAACCTTTGAGAACATCTTCAAGGCGCGGCTGATGAAGAATATACTCGTCAAGGATTTCGCAAGCGTCAGCGCTGTCCATTCCGGCGAGTGGCTCAACCGACTGACGAATGACACCGTTGTTGTTGCTAACGCCTATGTAGAGATACTACCGGGACTGGCGGGAATGGTGGTCAAGCTGATCTGTGCCGTTGTGATGATGATCGTCCTTGACAAGCGTTTTGCGCTGTTCCTGCTGCCCTGCGGAGCGGTGCTGCTGGTGACCACCTACGGCTTCCGAAAGGTGCTGAAAAAGCTCCACAAGAACGTCCAGGAGACCGACGGGAAGCTTCGCATCTTTATGCAGGAACGCATCGGCAGTCTGATGATGGTTCGTTCCTTTGCCGCCGAGGATCAGACCGAGGAGGAAGGTCTTAAAAGGCTCTCCGACCACAAGTCGGCGCGGATGAGGCGGACACGCTTCTCGAACTTCTGCAACATCGGCTTCGGCACCGCGATGAGCGGGATGTATCTCTTTGGTGCGGTCTACTGTGCCTACGGCATCCTGACCGACACCGTTACCTTTGGCACGATGACAGCCATCACTCAGCTTATTTCACAGATACAGTCGCCATTTGCCAACATCACGGGCTATCTGCCGCGTTATTACGCCATGACCGCCAGCGCCGAACGTCTTATGGAAATTGAGAGCTTCCGAAATGACAGCGAAGCTCCGGCTCTCGGCATTGAGACGGTCAAGGATTATTATACCAATGATCTCTGTTCATTCGGCCTGAAAAATGCGTGTTTTACATATTTTCCCGCAGTTGATAACATCAAGGATCTCAAAAAGGACAGCCAACCCATTGTGCTGAAAGACATCAGCATCGATATCAAAAAGGGCGAATACGTTGGCTTTACAGGACACAGCGGCTGCGGAAAATCCACGGTGCTGAAGCTGCTGATGAGCATTTACACTCTCGACAGCGGCGAGCGCTGTTTGACGGATATAAGCGGTAAGCCTGTAAACTTAGACAGTAAATGGCGCAGGCTTTTTGCCTACGTCCCCCAGGGAAATCAGCTTATGTCGGGAACGGTGCGCGAGATAGTCGCCTTCGCGGACAGATCGGATATGCAGAACGATGAGCGCATCAATCAGGCTTTGAAGATCGCCTGCGCCGACGAGTTCATCACCGAGCTTGAGGGCGGCATCGACACTTTGCTGGGCGAGCGCGGGACGGGTCTCTCCGAGGGACAGATGCAGCGAATTGCGATAGCGCGGGCAATCTATTCCGAAAGCCCGATACTTCTCCTCGACGAAGCCACCTCCGCCCTTGACACAGGCACTGAAAAGCGCCTGCTGCAAAATCTCCGCAGTATGACGGACAAGACAGTAGTCATCGTTACTCATCGTCCCGCAGCGTTGGAAATATGTGACAGGGTGATAGACTTCTCTGAAATCATAACAAGCGAGACATAAACGGACAGATAATCTGTCTGTTTTTGTTTGATGAAAAACTTAAGGCAACACCGCACGACCCCTGTGCATCAGATGCGCCGTCCAGATTTTCGTCAGATTGCCTAAATTCGACGCAGGCTTGCTGACGCAAGTCAAGGAGAATTTGGGTAATATGACGGAAAGCTGGCAAGCAGATGACGTGCAGAGGCGCAAGCCGCGGGTTGTGCGGTGTTGCCTTAAAGATGTTCTTTTACTCCCTGTATTCTATTTTCGTCTGTAAGTTTATTCTGTTGGTGAAAAAAAAGGTAAATAACACTTGAAATTGTTTATTAATTATGGTATAATAAACCAAATAGGAAAAGTACGCAGAAAATTAACGATTTGTTTATGGGCAGGAGCTGAAAAAACTGTGCCGTACCATTATTTTAGACAAACGAACATACAGGCAAGCAAGGTATAACTGCGTTCTTTTCTCATGATTTCGGAATATAGTGTGCTTTGTGGACTGAATATGGTGCGCTGAGTACGCTTTTTGTATATGAGTATATGAATAAAGGGGCGTATTGTATATTAGAACAACGTCCCGGAAAGGAAGGGTATTATGAAGCACAGACAAATTAAAAAGGTGCTGGCCGCAATGTTGGCAGTCATGATGACAGCATCAGTCTTTACTGGCTGCGACGACAAGGACGAGAGTTCGTCTGCGGCCGAAACTACCACCACAGCAGCAACATCCGAGGCTGAGACCGAGAGCAAGGCAGAGACGCAGACCGATTCACAGGCTGAGCCCGCTGCAGAGCCGGAGAAGATCACCGCATCGGCAGTGAAATTCCAGAGTGCGGGCAAATACACCACTAAGGTCGAGTCCAAGGAGGTCGATCTTTCCGGCCTGACCGCCGACAATGTTGAGGTGACCTATATAGGCTTTAACGGAGACGAGGTGCTGCCCGAAACGCTCTCAGAGGACGGGAGCGCGGGTCCCTATGCCCCCGGCGAGCGCTTTACCAAGCTGGATGAGGTCAAAAAGAACGATGACGGTACATTTGACATCACCTTTACCGATGAGAACGTGGCACAGTACGGAGCAACGCAGTACACCGTCCGCTTCAAGGACCTGAACGAGTCCGCAACGGTGAATGTTGAATCTGAGGAGATCAAGCTTTCGGCTGAGGCCACGCCAATCAATGAGACTACCACCGAGGCAAAGATCACCCTTACCCTTGATAACAGCGAGTTTGCCGACGAAGTCACCGAGGATATGCTCTCCCTCGGAAACGCTTTCCAGAAAATGAACATTGAGAGCCTTTCCTCTGCCGGCAAGAACCTGACCGTTCAGCTGACGGGAAGTGTTACCGTTTACGGCGAGGAGGGAGCATTCTCCTTCGGAACAGTCAGCCTCGATCCTGCCGCCGTAAAGGACTGCAATGAGGTGCTGACCGTCGGCATCGACATTCAGACCCAGTACGCAGGCTTCGACGGAGCAACGCTCAAATTTGAGGACGGCAAGATCACCGGCGAACTGAAGTCATACGGTGCTGCCGATCTTGATAAGCTCACCAAGGACAACATCAAGATCAAAGGCGTGACCGTTGAAAAAGTTGAAAAGAAAGACGACGTGACCGCCGCAGTTACAATGTCCGCCAAGGATGTCAAGGACGTAAACGGCTTTGTTAAGCTGATATCCGGCAAGGAGGCAGACTTCGGCGGCTACAAGACCACCGTTGATCTGAAAGAGGCTTCCTTCTATCCCGTTTTCGATTTCTGCGAAGAGGACGGAGACAATCTGAAAATTACACTTATGCTCTATTGCTTCGACGGCACATTTGATAAGGATATCTCCGCCGGCAGCATCAGCTTTGACGGCGGCTTTAAAGAAGCAAAGGCTGAGTCTGTGAAGGTCACCAGCGATACCGTTGCAGAGCTTGTGCTAACAGTTCCCGCAGGAGGTCAGAAGTTTGACAACTTCTCTCTCAACGGCGATGTTATACTTGCCAAGGGCGCAATGGTGAACGACTGGGGCGAGAAAACATCAGAGGATGCAAAATACAGCCGCCTCTATTCCAACGAGACTATGGGCAAGGCCGCAGAAGGCGGAACGATCGACAAGCTCAGCCCCAAGGCTCTCGGTCAGATACAGGAATGGGTAAGAGGCAAGGAGACCTGGTACGGCAACGCTTTCTACTACGGCAATATGGCGATCAGCGGTTATTCGGCCGTCAAGCAGGTGCTGGAGTTCGCCGGCATCGTCAAGAGCGAGCATCAGCAGGTGATGGATTCCCTCAAGAATATTCAGGAAACGCTGGAAAATATGCAGAACACCCTTCAGCGCATCAGCAAGGACACCATGGAGACCAAAAAGGCTCTCTATGCCTCGACGGTGGCGGATTACGAAAAAGACCTCTTTATGCTTTACGATGCTCTGATAGGCTACAATTCAGTCATCACACTGGCAGGCAATGCGCTCGCGGAACAAGGTACCGTCCTTTCCGAAGATGCCACTCCGGAAGAGGCTCTGGAATATCAGCACAAGATCTATAAGTACATCGACGAGCAGCTTGCCAAAAACCCGTATGACGGCAATTACTGCAGTTTCAATGATTATTATAAGACCATTCTTCAAAAGTTCTCTGTCATTGCAGGTGAGAATCTGAGCGAGAGCACCTCAAACAATCCTCTGCTGGCATACGACAGGATGTACTGCAATCTCTACAATTTCGACACTCAGGCTTATCTGCCGCGTTCTGCACAGAGGCAGATCGTCCGCGCAAGGCTGATCGAAGCTATGACGATCATTACCGCACGTTTTGAAATGACAGGCACCGAGCCCGTGGAAAAGTGGAGCAGGGATTACAAGAAGTACAAGAACTATTTCGATCAGGCGATGCACACCATCGATGCACTTGAAGTGACAGGTCTTACTGCCGATCAGGTATCCTTCAGCAAGAGAGAAATCGAAGTCGAGGCAAGCAATTCCGAGGATTTTGTCAGCGACATCAAGGTCTACGGCACCAGCGATAAGACAGCCAAGGCTAAGCTCGAACAGCTGGGCTATACCGTTATCAACTATGACCTCAACAGGAAAGCAGGCGGATATTACATCTACCTCGGCTACAAGACCACCAAGGATTACAGCAAGGCTATCAAGAATCTGGTGATCCGTACCGGCAAGAATAACAACAACGAGAAATGGAATAATGACGGTGTTGAATATACCATCTGCCCCTATGACGGAGACACTAAATTCAAAAACGAAAAGGGCGCTCTCAATTGCGACGCCGGCGGTACATGGATGTGGCTCTACTATACAAAGACCGAGCAGGCTGATAAGAAGGGCATAACCTCGATCTATGCCAACAACGGCAAGAGCGGTTCTGTCAGCAATAAAGACCTCAATGACTCTTCGGGCGGCGATGACATCTATCTCCACGTTACAAAGTTGGCCAATGCCGCAAATTACATCAAGGAAGTCGGCGTGTTCAAGGGTGATTCCTCGAAAGTCCCCTCAGGCTATGATGCAGCAGTCCCTGCAAACCTCAATTCGGGCAACGGCGGTGAGCAGATCTATCTGGCCTACAAAATGACCACGACCATTGACGATGCGGTCAAGAGCTTTGTCATAGACAGCGAGCACAAGGGTGCTGATGCTATAGACGTTAACGGCATCAAGTACACGCTCTGCAAGGGCGAAGGCTTTGACGGAAACATCAACGCAGGCAATGCCGGCAAGGCGATGTGGCTCTATTCCACCACGACACAGCAGGGCGGCAACGACGGCGCTGTTGCAGATATCGAGATCGACAGCATATTCTCCGAAGATGCCGTCAGCAAAATGAACCTGAACGAAGGCGCGGGCGGCGATGTGCTTTATATGCACGGTGTTACCCTTGACCCGAAGGGCAAGCGTCTTGTGAAGAAAACTGTCGGTGACGACCCGGCTTACTATCCCTTCTGCTATGCACTCGGATCGAAGATCAGAGTTGAAGTGAGAAACGTTTACAATCCTCAGAGGCTCAAGGCCGCAGGCAGGGCCGACTGGTATGACTGGAAGGCTCTCGGCGGAAATCCCAAGAGAAACTGGAACAATGCCGAGATAGATGATTTTCTCTTCCGTCTTGACGGCAGAACGCTCAGTAAGGATCTTGAGCTTGCGGGATTCAACCTGGGCGATGCCGAAATGCTCGTTACCGATATCAGCCCCGACATCGGAACAGCAACCTATTACGGCCTGAAATACTGGGTAGTCGAAAAGGTCAAGGCAGCATATATCCACAAGGATCAGTCCAGCGTTACCTCGAAATCGGTTATCGATGACTGGGAGCGCCACAGTACATGGGCATACTTTATCGTTCAGTAAAATGAATATCAGAAAAAAAAGAGCGGCTGCCGTAAAAGGCAGCCAGCTCCTTGTTTTGTTTTCGGGCAGACTGCTGCTCTCGCTGCTTTCTCCGCAGGCATACATAGATATCGCCGTAACGGCACATATAAAAAAGGAAAGAATTCTTTTTAACAAATTTTCCACCTCATTCATCGGTTATGGCAGCTTTATTATTTCATAAGCGATATTTTTATCAACAAAGCTGAAAGGGCGGTTTTCTGCCCAATAACACATGAAAATTAACGGTCAAATGATCGGTTTAAGATATTTACTGCTGTTCCGAACGGAGCAAGAAGGAGGATATTATGAAAAACAAACTGTTCAAGCGAATAACGGCATCGGCGGCAGCCCTGACGATGTTCGGCACGGCTCTGCTGTCGGAATTTCCTGTTCTGACCGCAAGGGCAAACAGCTCCATTACCTACATCAAGTACAGTTGGAACGTCGAAGAAAAGAAACTGGAAACGACCCAGATTGCAACTGCAGATTACAATAATGTAACAGGTGGTGGCTCTTTTCCCACTGAGCCTTTATCGGGAACATATTACATACAAAACAGCTTAAATGTATACAGTTTTAGGGAGGTCAAGAAAGGCGAAACCCTTAACTTGATTGTTCCCGAGGGTGTGACACTGAATTTTACTAAAGGTTTCGGCTGCGGATATGATACGGACGGCAAATACGCAACGCTGAATATTTTCGGCGGCGGCAAAATAATTGCGACTGGTGAAAAAAACTGCGCCGGCATCGGCGGCAAGGATAACGAAGCAAACGGCATCATTACTATTCACGGCACGACTATCGAAGCCACCGGAGGTAAGCACGCCGCAGGTATAGGCGGCGGCGAGGGCGGACAGGATCCCGATGAAAAGGGCGAAAAGTCCAAGATCACGATATATGCCGGAGACATTACTGCAACAGGCGGTATTGACGGCGCAGGCATCGGCGGCGGCGATGAACAGCCCGGTGCACGCACCTACATTTACAGCGGAAAAGTAAACGCAAGCAGCCTGAAGCACGGCGCAGGTATTGGCGGCGGCGACGAGGAAGGCACCTTCGGCATCCACATCTACGACGGTAAGATCACAGCCACAGGCGGTGAAGGCGGAGCCGGCATCGGTGCCGGTGAAGAAGGCGGCAATCTTCGCCAAAAGGATAACGGCGGCGGTATCAACATCTACGGCGGAGAGATCACTGCAAAAGGCGGCGGGATCAGTGAAAAAGATAATGTCCATGCCGGAGCAGGCATCGGCGGCGGTTGGGATGAAGACATGAGCGGAACGATCTTCATCAGCGGCGATACAACGAAGCTTACCGCACAAGGCGGAATCGGTGCAGCAGGCATTGGTGCCGGCAGAGGTGAATGGCCGTTCCCCAACGGCGATATGAAAGGCGAAATCACGATTGAATGCGGCGATAACAGCGATCTCAAAATAATCGGCGGCTCCGGAGGTGCGGGCATCGGCGCAGGATTCCAAGGCAATATGCAAGGCAAAGCGTATATTTTCGGTGGAATAATAAAAATCACCAGCGGATATGAGGCTGCCGGTATCGGCGGCGGCCGCGAGGGAACCTTTGATGAAGGCGGCGAGGGCGGTACCGTTTATATTGGCGGCGGAGATATCACGATCGATCTCTTGAGCAATGCTCCGCAGCTTGCCGATAGTCATGCGATTGGCCGCGGAGCCCTGGATGAAAAAACAGGAACACTTTATATTTCAAAAGACAATAACAAAACCGGGAGATGTATGCGTGTTGACTACCGGCTTTTTAGAGAGAAGGAGGGCTGGTCGGGTACCGCAAAAGCCGGCAGCCGCACGGATAAATGTCATGCAGAAAATGATGTACATATCACTGTATGTAATCACAAAGATGTCAACGGCAAAAGCGGACTTACCTACACTATCCCAAAGAATGACAATTATCACCACAAGGTGAGCTGCAAATACTGCGGCTACAGTGCCACCGTGGAACACGAGTCGGGCACCTGTCCCTGCGGTCATCAGGAAGATACGAAATATGATGTTAAGGTAAATACCAAAAGCGGAAGCAGCCAGACTTATTATGAACCTTGGACAGAAACCTGCTCTGTTGTAAACGGCAAGACTTATTTCTGCCCCGAGTGTGAACATAAGCCCTCGGATATGCGTTTCATCGGCTGGGCAGTGAACGGCGATACCGCAAACCTCAAACAGTCCGGTGATCCGATCACCGTCAATGAAGATAAGACCCTTGAAGCGCAGTATGCCGACCTTTACAATATAACGGTCGATAATACTATACCGGACGACAACTGGATATCGGTAAGTCCTGCTAAGGCGGACGAGGGTGATCAGATCACGGTTACCGCGCATCCTTACGGAAGATACAGGTTGAAATCCATTATAATAAAGAATAACGGTGCAGACGGTGAAGTGATCACAACAGCGAATGCAGAACCCGGTCAGAACAAATTCACGATCACCATGCCGGCAGCGGACATATATATCACTGCGGAGTTTGAAATCGACAAGAGTTTCATCACCGGCGCTTCACTCAGCCTCGGCGGAGAAATAGGCATAAACATCTATCTCAGTCTGCCTGATTTTATCCTGAACGACAGCGGCGCATATATGACCGTACAGGGACCGAATGATGACGAACCGGTCAAAAAACTTGTTTCCGGGCTTGAGATCACCGAAAACGGCTATCTTATAAACTATAAGACAAATGCGGCACAGATGGGTGAAAACGTATCTTTCAGACTGTATACCGGAGAGAACGAGAACATTCCGATCTGGAGCAGCGATCAGAAGTCATCTTACAGCGTTTTTAAATATGCTGTGAAAGACTATCTTGATTATGTCAGTGAACACGGACCGAGAGATCTTTTCGATCTTGTTGATACAATGCGGAGCTACGGCACCTGGGCAAGAGAATATCTTATCAGCACCGGCAAGGTCCCCGACACTACTGCTGCTGTGGACGATCCGGTGGATGTCTTAGACGTCAGCACGTCCGATCTCAGCTCATACAAGCTTGTCAAGACCGGCGATATTGAGGGCGTATCTGTCTCGCTGATCCTTGAGTCCAAGACTGCATTGAGGATCTATTACAGCGGCGATGCTGTTGACGTGACCGTAAAAGACTTCAAGAACGGCAGCGTACAGTTCAATACCGGAACCAAGGGCGGCAAAAATTATGTTGAGATCCTGGATATCGGCGCTCCCGAGCTTGACGAACAGTTCACGGTCACTTTCGGCACGCTGGGTACAGTCAAGGTAAGTGCGCTGTCCTTTGCCGAACTTGCATTGAGCACCTATGAAAACGATGAGAGCAAGTCCGAACTGTGCAATATGGCCAGGTCACTGTACCTGTACTTTGATGCAGCATCTCACTATTTCGAATATCTGGAGGGTTAATGGAAATGAAAACGGAATACACTTCTGTGGAAATGGAGATAATCATTTTTGAAACCGACGATGTGATAATCTCATCTTGTATTGGCGCTGATTCGTGTCAGGATGATTACGCTTGTAAATTTGATACTGAAACTGAACTGATACCCGCAAATTAATAAACCGCAAAGCAGGACAGATTCGTTCTGTATTGCTCACTTTTAGGGAGAACACAATGAAAAAACTTATATTTCCATTGCTGCTGTGCGCTTTGCTTCTTGTGGGCTGTGACGATGACAGCAGTTCTGAAAAGGACAGCAGCCTATCGTCAAGTCAAAGTGCAGCCGACAGCACAGCTTCGGCAGCTGCTGATGAAAACGCCGATGAAAGTCAGGTCTCTTCAAAAACCGAGGGGAGCATTTCGGCGGACAGCTCCCAAAAATCTGACAGTTTGGATGACACATCGGATGACACCAAGCCGCCTGTTGTGACTGCCGGGGATATCAGCTCCGCACCGCAGTCTGATACTCAGAGCAAGGCTGAGATCGTTACATCAACTGTTACATATTCTGGCGATTCCGAAGCAGAGACCTCTGCTGCCAAGCAGACGACTTCGGCGGAGAAGCAGACCACATCGGGCAAGACAACATCCAGATCAACTGAAAAGTCTGCATCCGGATCAACATCAAAAGAGACATCATCCAAGCCCGAAATAACAAGCTCTCTCAGCAGTGAATTCGAGCTGCCGATAATACCGGTGGATTAATGTCAGCGAGATCGGGAACGATCCCGCAGTTAAGGCGAAAAGGAGAATAAGATATGAAAGGTAAATTATTCAGAAAAGTGACAGCGTCTGCTGCCGCACTGCTTATGGCAGGCACCTGTCTGCCCCCGGAGCTTTCTCTGACGTTTACGACGAACGCTTTGGAGTCCGTGACCTACACCGTATACAGTTGGGAAAACAATTCTTTGAAGAAAGTAGATCATACCCTCACGGAATACAAGGAAGTAACGGCAAACCTTACGACCTTAGGCCAAGGGGCTTATGTCGTAACATCCGATACGACGATAGATAATTATATCGAAGTCGAAAAGGGAGAGACAGCGTTTCTTATTGTCCCGAAGGGTAAAACACTGACGTTAAAAAAGGGCATCGGTGTAGGTTTTGACAAGGACGGCAAATACGCCACGCTGAACATTCACGGCGAAGGAAAGATCGTTGCCACCGGTAAAAGCAAGGCTGCGGGCATCGGCGGAAACGACGACGAGGCAAACGGCAATATCACTATCCACGGCACGACTATCGAAGCCACCGGAGGCAAGCACGCCGCAGGCATCGGCGGCGGTGAGGGCGGAAAAGACCCGGACGCAAACTCTCCGACTATTAATATTTTCGCCGGAGACATTACCGCCACCGGCGGCGTTGACGGTGCGGGAATAGGCGGCGGCGATTGCCAGCCCGGCGCACGCACCTACATCTACAGCGGAAAAATAACTGCCGAAAGCAAAAAGCACGGCGCAGGCATCGGCGGCGGTGACGATGAAGGCACCTTCGGTATCTGGATATACGGCGGCGAAGTTACGGCCACCGGCGGATATCGCGGTGCAGGCATCGGCGCCGGCGAAGAGGGCGGAAATCTGCGCAAGGCCGAAGACGGCGGCGGTATCAACATCCTCGGCGGTACTGTTACGGCAACAGGCGGCAGCGGCGGCGCAGGCATCGGCGGCGGCTACGATGAAGATATGAGCGGAACGATCAATATTTCAGGAGATTATACAAAGATCACTGCAAACGGCGGTTACGGCAGTGCCGGCATCGGAGCAGGCAAAGGCGACAGCAGCGATTGGTGCGTGCCGGAAGGCGATATGAAAGGCACGATCACTATCGATTGCGGCGAACAAAGCGAGATCAAAGTGACCGGCGGCGGTAAGTCGGGTACTCACGGAGGCGGCGCAGGCATCGGTGCAGGCTTCGCCGGCAATATGACCGGAAAAGTCCATATCAAAGGCGGCAATATCGAGATAACCAGCGGTGATATGGCTGCGGGCATCGGCGGCGGAAGGGAAAACGGCAAATACGGCGGCGAAGGCGGAGATGTTTACATCGGCGGCGGCAATATTACGATCAATACGATCAATTCTTTTTGGTATTACGAAGATAAAAGTCATGCGATCGGATGCGGCGTGGAAGACGCCAAAGACGGCTCCGTCTATATCAATGCAGACAACAACGAAACCGGAAATTATATGCGTGTTGCCTACAAGCCTTATGACAAAGAAAATTTTAAGACAGCATCGGCCTCCGATCGTTCAAAGAAAACTCACACCAGATGTACGCTTGTTATACAGAAATGCGACCACAGGGATTACAATCAGCCTGAAACAGATGAATCTCAGAAAGGCTTAACTACGACCATAACCCCCACCCAGCACATTAAAAAATGCAAATATTGCGGATATACGGAACAAGGAAATCATGAAGGAAACCCCTGTTCCTGCGGTTATAGCAAAGAGAGTAATAATCGCACCGTTACTGTTAAAACTCAGCACGGCACCCCCGCACAGCTGGAAGCTACGACGGTGTTCGTTAAATCGGGGGACAGCTATGAGATCCCGGAATGCGATGAAAAACCGGGTGGAAAGCGCTTTGTCGGTTGGGCATGGGGTGACGATACTGCCAACCTGAAACAGCCCGGTGATATCATCACAGTTTATTCCGATGTGGAACTTACCGCACAGTATGCAGATCTTTATCGAATTCTCAAGAATACTTCTGTTCCTAACGGCTGGATAGACGCTTCAACGTTTTCAGCAGATGCAGACGATATGATCACAGTCAATTCTGTTGCTAATACCGGCTACAGACTCAGCTCCGTAACTGTCAAGGCAGGAGACGAAAACGGAGAAGTGCTCATCAGCAAGGAAATCGATGAGGGCGACAGCTTTACTATCCCGATGCCTGCACAGGACATCTACATCACAGCCGAATTTGAAGAAAAAGTATACAGAGTGAATATAAGCACCTCAGGCCCCGGCACGGTTACAGCAGACAAGCAGAGCTTTGCATACAGCCAGTTCCAGGAAAACGAGACCGTCACACTGACAGTAACACCCGCCTCAGACTATCAGCTTGAGAAGCTCAGCTGCAAAACGAAAGACGGCACAGAGATCGAACTGACAGAGGCAAACGGTACATACACCTTTAAAATGCCTGCGGAAGACGTGTTCGTATCGGCTGAATTTGAAGAGAAAAAAGAACACTCCGACACCTACATCCTGGGCGTAAGCCTTTCGCTGCGCGGCGAGATAGGCGTGAACATCTATGTAAGAGCCGGCACAGACCTCGGCACCGGCGGATATATGACTGTTCAGGGTCCCAACGACAGCGAAGCCAAAAAGGTAATGCTCGACGATTCCTCCTACGACGACGAACAGGATGCATACAGGATAAGCTGCCCCGTTTATTCGGCTCAGATGGGCGAGAAGGTAACCTTTATTCTTTACAACAGCGCAGGCGTTAAGCAGCAGCTCTGGAACTCCGAGAGGAACGCAAGTTATTATGAGGATCCGTTCACCTATTCGGTATGTGACTATGCAGCGAATGTTGTTAAGGAAGGTAGCCAGGCTTCCGCCAAGCTGAAGGATCTTGCATCAAATATGCTCCTTTACGGCGCATGGTCAAGAGAGTATCTTATCTCCAAAGATAAAATACCGTCCGAAACCAAAGAAATAATATCGGGCGGACCCACAGCAATCACCGGTGTAGATCAAAAAACACTTGTCGATTATGCTTTGGAGACGAGTGATAATTTCGACGTTCCGGAATTGCAGATGTCACTGAGACTTGAAACAACAACGTCAATAAGGCTCTACTATTCTGGTGCTAAGATTCAGGACATAACCGCAGCTTTTGGCAGCATTCCTGTCGATATAATCAAGGGAAGATCGGGAGGACTGAACTATATTGAAATCCCCGATATAGCGGCTCAGCATCTTGGCGATAAATACACCGTTAAATTCGGACAAAAGGGAACGATAAAGGTCAGTGCGCTCTCCTTTGCCAAGCTCGTTCTGGATGCCAACAATAACGGTACTTCTGAGCTTTGCGAGCTTTCAAGAGCATTGTATAAGTACAACATAGCAGCGAAGAACTATTTTGATTCCAAAAACTGATGACAGCCGTCCTGTTACACAAAAAAATAATAGCATAAATAATACAGCCTGCGCCGATAGGTCAACACGACTTATCGGCGCGTTTATTGTTTGCAGGGAAGAATAATTGTGCCGCTGTACAGTGGATCCTCTTTGTGTAAGATAGCTTGCTTTATCCATGTCAAGATAAGCCGAGATGCTTTCATATGTGAAAAACAGAGAATTGTTGTAAAAGCTTTGGAAAAACACTTGCGAAACTCATACGATCTTACCGATACAAGTGAGGGACAAATTACATAGCCGCCCACTCGGACGGCAAAAAAAGGAGTGATATGATGACAGACCTGATCACAAAATCGAGCGAGGAGATCATGACCACGCTCTACAAACCTACGGTGTTCGTTGTGGACGGGCTGTTCGCACATGGACTGTACCTGCTTGCAGGATCGCCGAAGGTAGGAAAATCGTGGCTCACGCTGGAGCTGTGCCTCGCTGTGGCAAAAGGCGAAAAGCTGTTTGACCGACAGACTTTGCAGGGCTCGGCACTGTATTTCTGTCTGGAGGACAGCTACCAGCGAATCCAGAACCGCCTCTATGAACTCACTGATGATCCCTCGGACAAGCTGTTCTTCGCTCTTAGAGCTGACACTCTCGGATGCGGATTGGAAGAGCAGATCGTGAGTTTCAAGGCTCAGCACGAGGACCTTTGCCTTGTCGTTATCGACACCTTGCAGATGGTGCGTAACGAAACGGAGTCAAGCTACGGCAGCGACTATGCTGATCTGCTGCCGCTGAAAGCCCTCGCACAGCAGCTCTGTATCACGATGATATGATCGCTGAACTGAATTGATCCAAAGGACCCGGCGCCCCAAACAGGCGCCGGGTTTTTGTGTGTTTTGAAATGTGTCCGTAATTGACCTCAGCAGTCCGCACACACCTTGACATAATGTTACTTTTCTGCTATAATGTGACTAAACCGATCGGGAGGGTGAGATCATGGTAAATCTGTTTTTCAGTTCCACTGCTGAGATCAACGGTAGGCACTACCGCAAAAGGCTCGGCATCGACGGAGAAGACTTTGTGTCCGTATCCCTTTACCTTGATGTCGGAAATATCTCCGCTCCCTTTGACGCGGAAGCCCGCAGGGAAGTCTATAACGCCAATTTCAGGACCGATATTTCCGTTTCATACGATATAAGCCGCCTTTATAAGTCTTTGAAGAACGACAGTGAGCTGTGCTTCTGGTATTCTTCCAAAAACGCCGATGAGTATCTCAGTATGCTTGCCTGTCTTGCTCAATTCGGCGGAAGGTGCAGCATCTATCTTGCGGACTGTTCTGATCTTTGCAAAAGCATTTCCAAACTCCATTTGGAGGAGAACGAGCATCCCCGGCCGCGGCATCAGCTGACCGAGGAGGAAAGGTCTGAACTTCTTGCGGAATGGGAACGCATCCGCACCGAGAATGCCCCCCTGCGCATCGTCAAAGACGGCAAGATCACCGGCCTCCCCGCCGATTACGCTGACGACGCTATTTTCACTATTATGGGGAACAATGCGATAAAGACATCTTCCTTGTTTGAACGTTTCCCGTGGAAGAATTATCCCGTGTCGGAGGAGTTTCTCAATTACAGGATAAGCAGACTTATATTTGAAGGCACCGTCGATGTGGTGGAACTGGGCTGGGACCCTTACGGGAACTACGGCGCACCCGTAAAGATCTACGCGAGAAAACCTGTCATAAAGCAGGCGTGAGAGATCACAAAGCACTGATCCTTGATTGTGATACTGCACATATCAGTACACAAAAGTTTGTGCATAATGTCACCATAAATAATACACCTGCTGTGCGTATATAAGATATACGGCAGCAGGTTTGCTTTAACGAAAAAAGAGAGGTGCATTAAAATGATAAAAAAGATAACGACAGCAATAATCACAGCAGCTATGGCTCTTACGGCAGTCTCCTGCGGAAACAGCGGCTCCGGCGGGAACAGTTCGGAAAGCGGAGGCGGTACAGCCGAGTCCGTTGCTCCCGCGGCGAACGAGTACAGCTTCAAGGAGTCCACGGAGAATACCACACCCGATTTCAACAACGCAGCGGCGAATTTTTCCGCGGAGCTTTTTAAAAATATCAGTGCCGAGGACGTTAAGTCGGGAAAGAA
The DNA here is from genome assembly GCA_900104495.1 of Ruminococcaceae bacterium FB2012. GTDB lineage: Bacteria > Bacillota > Clostridia > Oscillospirales > Ruminococcaceae > FB2012. The sequence continues at coordinate 28,812 of FMXS01000022.1, forward strand.
CGTTTTCACCTCGCCGGAGTCGGTGATGCTGGCTCTCGGACTGGCCGCCAACGGCGCAGGCGGGGACACCCTCAAACAGTTTGAGCAGGTCCTTGGCAAGGGTATGAAGCTCGAGGACATCAACGCCGGCCTTGCAAGGCTGATGACAAAAGCAAAGAACTCCTCCTGGGTGAAATATGACATCGCCAACTCGATCTGGGTCAAAGAGGGCGGCGAGATCACTCTGAAGAAGTCATACGCCCAGCTTTGCAAGGAGCGTTTCGACGCCGAAAGCTATCTTGTGCCCTTTAACACCGATACGGTGAACAGGATAAACTCCTGGGTAAAGGACCATACCGACGGCATGATCGACAAGATCAAGGAAGGCTTCACTCCCGACGAAGTAGCCGTTCTGCTTAACGCGATAGTCTTCGACGCCAAGTGGCAGGAACCATACGAGGAGAACTACGTCACCGAGGCCGTGTTCTGCGCCGCCGACGGTAGCGAGCAGAACTGCAAAATGATGCACGCCACCGAAAGCGTCTTTTTGCTCGACACTAATGCAAAGGGCTTTCTGAAATACTATCAGGGCGGGCAGTACGCCTTTATGGCAATGCTCCCCGACGAGGGCATCAGCCTTTCGGACTATGTTTCGTGCCTGACCGGTGAAAAGCTGCTTTCGCTCTACAAAGGCAGAAATGAGAACAGCGTTGTCATCACGTCGATGCCTAAGTTCAAGTTTGACTGGGGCGGGAGCATCAAGGACGGCGTGAAGGCGCTGGGCCTCGAAAAAGCATTTGATCCGACGGCGGACTTCTCCAATATGGCGGAGACCGCGACCGGGCAGCTTTACATCGGCGATGTTATCCACAAGACTCACATCGACGTTGACACCGAGGGCACCAAGGCCGCCGCTGTCACAGCTGTGGAAATGAAATGCGGCTCCGCGATGATAGGAGACGAGATCCTGGAAGTCAAACTTGACCGTCCCTTCCTGTTTACGATCATCGACACCGAGAACGGCCTGCCGATCTTCATCGGGGCAGTCAATTCCATTGACAGCTGATAAACCGTTTGGATTCGCTCAGATACAAAAAAAGCCGTATATCCTATCGCAAGGCATAGGATATACGGCTTTAGATTTTTTACTCTGCTAAGAGCTTCTCAGCGCTGGCCAGCTTAACGGCGCAGACAAATACCTTCATTGCCTGCTCCAGCTCTGAAACCGGCGGGAGAGTCGGAGCAATGCGGATGTTGGAGTCGTGGGGGTCCTTCTTGTAGGGATAGGTAGCACCTGCACCTGTCATTACCACGCCTGCCTCTTTACAAAGGGAAACTACCCGCTTAGCACAGCCGTCCAGGGTGTTGAAGCTGACAAAATATCCGCCGTTGGGCCTTGTGTAGCTGCCGATGCCGAGGGGCTTGATCTCGCTGTCGAGAGCGTCCAGCACGGCCTTGAACTTGGGTGCGATGATCGCGCGGTGCTTCTCCATCTGCTGCATCAGACCGTCATAGGAGCCGAAGAATTTAGCGTGGCGAAGCTGATTGATCTTGTCATAGCCGATAGTCTGAATTGTCATCAGCGACTTGATGTACTCCACGTTCTTGACGGAAGCAGCCATTACAGCCACGCCACCGCCCGCAAATGTGATCTTCGATGTGGATGCGAACTCGTATACCATATCCTCGGAGCCCAGCTTCTTGCACTCGTCGAGGAGATTCAGCAGCTTGTCGGGAGTGTCCGTCAGGTGGTGGATGCAGTAGGCGTTGTCCCAGAAGATGCGGAAGTCCTTGGCGGCGGGCTTGAGAGCCGCAAAGCGCCTTACAACTTCATCCGAATAGGTGATGCCCGTGGGGTTGGCGTACATAGGCACGCACCAAATGCCCTTGATCGAGTCATCCTCGGAGACCATCTTCTCCACCATATCCATGTCGGGGCCGTTCTCGTCGGTAGGGATGTTTATCATCTCAAACCCGAACTGCTCGGTGATGGCAAAATGCCTGTCATAGCCGGGAACGGGGCAGAGCCACTTTACCTTGGGCAGGTCCTTCCAGGGCTTCTGAACGCCGTCCACGCCGAAGACGTAGCAGCGCATTATCATATCGTACATTATATTAAGGCTGGAGTTTCCGCAGATGATAAGCTCATCGTTGTGGACGCCCAGCATGGGTGCAAAAAGGTTCTTTGCATCAACGATGCCGTCCAGGCCGCCGTAGTTGCGGCAGTCGGTGCCGTCAGACGCCTTGTAGTCCTTGTCGTAGCTGTTGACGGCGGCGAGCATTTTCATAGCCAGATCAAGCTGCTCTGAGGAGGGCTTGCCTCTTGCCATATTGAGGGAGAGCCCGAGAGCCTTGTAGCCGTCGTACTCCGCCTTGACTTCGTCTCTGAATTTTTCAAGCTGTGCCTTATTCATTTCTTTGAGCTGCATCACAAATTCCTCCGATTGTTTCCTGTATTGAGCCGCAGGGCCTATCGCGCATATCTGCGCGGGATATAGCCCGCAGTCAGACCTTTATTATTATATACCCGTTCCGAAGATTTTGCAAGTTGTTTTTACCCCTCTTGCAAAAAATCATTACATTATACAATTTTGACAAAACAACGCACATCCCACAATGCACAATGCACAATGTCGGATTTTTACCGTATACAAAAACAAGCGTCCGCATTCCGCAGACGCCTGTTTTCATATTATCGTATATCGTTATCAGTACGCTATCGCCCACAGCACCATATGCTTTGCGGGCTTGCCGCAGCAGACGCACTTGTCGCTGAGCTGATGCTGCTCAAAGGGGATGCACCGCGAACCTACGCCCGTAAGCTCCTTGACCTTGTCCTCGCAGGCCTCTTCGCCGCACCACATAGCCTCAACGAAGCCGTCGCCGTTGTCGGCAAGAGCCTTTTTGATGCCCTCGATGTCGGTACACTGATAGGTGCGGTTCTTTCTGTTTTCAAGGGCGTTGTTATACATACCCTGCGGGATCTCGTTTGTGAGCAGGTCGGTGATCTTCGCTGCCAGGGCCTCAAGACCGTCATCAAGAGCAACAGTCTGCTTTTCACCGTTGTATCTCGCAGCTACTACGCAATGTCCCGCTTCGATGTCCTTGGGACCGATCTCGATGCGGACAGGCACGCCGCGCATTTCGTACTCGGCAAATTTCCAGCCGGGGGAGTTGTCGCTGTCGTCCAGCTTGACGCGGATACCGAGAGCCTTCAGCTTATCGAAGATCTCGCCCGCTTTTTCAAGCACGCCTTCTTTGAACTGCGCGATAGGCACGATGACCACTTGAACAGGAGCTACTGCCGGAGGCAGAACAAGTCCGTTGTTATCGCCGTGGGTCATGATGATCGCACCGATAAGACGGGTAGTCATGCCCCAGGAAGTCTGGTGAGGATATTCCAGCTTGTTATCCTTGCTTGTGAACTGGATGCCGAAGGCCTTCGCAAAGCCGTCGCCGAAATAGTGGGAAGTGCCCGCCTGGAGAGCCTTGCCGTCGTGCATCATAGCTTCGATCGCGTAAGTGGAGACCGCTCCTGCGAACTTGTCCGATTCGGTCTTCTGACCTCTTACCACAGGCATACACAGGCTCTTCTCGCAGAAATCGGCGTAGCAGTTGAGCATACGCTCTGTCTCTTCGATAGCCTCCTCAGCGGTGGCGTGGATGGTGTGACCCTCCTGCCAGAGAAACTCTCTCGAACGCAGGAAGGGACGTGTGGTCTTCTCCCAGCGTACTACCGACACCCACTGATTGTAGAGCTTAGGCAGGTCGCGGTAGCTGTGTACGATGTTGGCATAATGCTCGCAGAACAGCGTCTCGGAGGTGGGGCGCACACAAAGACGCTCCTCCAGCTTCTCGCTGCCGCCGTGAGTTACCCAGGCGACCTCGGGAGCAAAGCCCTCAACGTGGTCCTTTTCCTTGTTGAGCAGGCTCTCGGGGATGAACATGGGCATACATACGTTTTCGTGACCCAGCGCCTTGAATTCGCTGTCGAGAATATGCTGGATGTTCTCCCAGATCGCATAGCCGTAGGGCCTTATTACCATACAGCCCTTGACGCTGGTGTATTCGACCAGTTCGGCCTTCTTGCAGATGTCCGTGTACCACTTTGCGAAATCCTCGTCCATTGAGGTTATCGCGTCAACCTTTTTTTCGCTTTTTTTTGCCATGTTTAAAATCAACTCCGTATATATCTTTATGATAAATTTTGTAATTCAGGTCGTAGTCCTCATGCTGGGCGTCATAGGCTCCTTTGACCGTGGGAGCCGTCCCAGACTCGTCATCTTCCTCCACCCTTTCGGGACTGTTCCATTCGGGATGACGTTTGGAGATCGCCTTGGCGATCTTCGGTGTTATCAGACAGGCAATAGCTATGAACGCCATTATTATCGCGCTGCCGGCGATAAGTTTCAAAAGCAGCCCGGCAAGCTCGCTGTTCATAATACACCTCCTGTTGACAACGGAAAGCCGACAACAAACGCTGTCAGCCACGGACCGGCATAATACCACTTTCTAACTTTACCACAAAACCGCCGATTTGTCAAGTTTTTTTGTCAGTGAGAGAGCAGCGAACTATGCGCTGTATATTTTGTTAAATTTATTGATTTTGACTATTGTTATTTTCCTAAAGGGGTGATATACTATATATAAGCTCAAACAGAGCCTGAAAGAAATATATAAGGTGGTCATGCTATGAAGCTGAGATATATAGCTCTTGCGGCGGCTCTGATGCTGTCCGGCTGCGGCGGAGCGGAGAATTCCTCCGGCGGAAACGAATCGGCCTCGCAGGTGGTGACAACGACATCGTCCGCGGCGGGAAGTGCTGAAAGCGAAGCCGTGACTTCGGAGCCGCAGGGCTCGTCGCTGAAAGAACTAAGCGAGGAGTTAAAAGCTGCCGACAGCAGCATACTTACGGGTTCGGCGTTGTACGGCGAAAGGCTGTTTGAGAAAAACTGCCAGAAGCTCTATCTCTGCCGGCAGTCCGATCTGACTGACGGATTCATCGTTTACAACAATGGCGGCGGCAAGGCGGACGAGATCTCTGTCATCAAGCGGGCCGACGGCGATTCGGACAGGGCCTCGAAGGTCCTGAACGACCGCAAGACAGTACGCTACAACGATTTCAAGGGTTATGTTCCCGCTGAACTGCCTAAGATAGAAGCAGGCCGGGTATTTACAGTCAAAGGATACAGCGTTCTGATCATTTCCGACAGCGCCGACAGGCTGGAGAAGATCATCAGAGAGAAGCTGTCCTGACAGCTTCGGAAAAAGGAAAGAGTGAAATGAAATGAAAAGCAAACGAGTTTTATCATTTTTAGCGGTGCTGGCGATAACGGCGTCGGGGTGCGCCTCCTCTGAAGGCAGCTCTTCTGAGTCCCAGGCGGACAGTTCTTCTTTGGCAGGGGCCGCAGAAGCTCCCGCCCAGTCCGTTCAGAACGATGACAGCCGACAGATAGAAAATCTATCGGATCAGATCGAAAAGCTCTCCAAACGAATAGACGATCTTGAGCAAAAACTCAAGAACTTCTCCAATAACGTCCACGAGATCTACGACGATACGGATGTTATAGAAGCGTACAAAAAATCGGACAGTTCTGCCTTGACAGACGAAAAGGACAAATTCATTTACGATCAGCTTACCGCCACTGTAAAGGAGATCATCCGCGACGGCATGAGCGACTACGACAAGGAAAAGGCCGTTTATTACTATCTCTTCAAAAATGCCAATTACAACTATAAGAACCTCAATCCCGTTGAGGATGATACGATCGAGGACTATTCCCACACGCCTTACGGCTTCTTTCACGATCACAGTGTGATCTGCGTCGGCTATGCCACCACCTTCAAGCTGTTTATGGACGCCCTCGGCATCGACTGCGATATAATCCATTCCACGGAGCAGGGCGAGCACGCCTGGAACATCGTGAAAATAGGCGGGGAGTGGCACCATGTTGACGTATTCTTCGACGGCGGACAAAGTGAGCCGCTCTACGGGGCTTTCAATGTTTCCGACAGTGTCAAGCAGCAGCAGCACTATCCCTGGAATACCGGAGAAACGCCGGATTTTCCCAAGTGTAATTCATTGAAATACAATCCCGTGGTCAAGGAAGCTAAGGAGTGCAAGAGCGTCTACGACCTGCCGAAGCAGATCGCTGAGATCGGCAAGGACGGCAAAGCCGGAGTGATCTATCTCAAGCTCCCGGTGCCGGAGGGCGCAGGGCTTTACGGCTTTTCGCAGCAGGTGGAAAATATCCTGTCCAACATCATCCTTGAAAACAAACAGCTGTGCAATAAGTGCTTTGCTGACCCGGAGACAGGCTTCTGCTACGCTGCGATCGGCGTTGAGATCCCCAAAGATCTGGATCCCGACGACGATAACCGCGGCGATATCCCCGACGACGAAGATCTCCGTTTTGCGGACATCGACTACGACCGGCTCAGCGAGGAGGTCAGGACCGCCCTCGGCGGCGAGGCTGAATTCAATTACGACCCTGATGATTATTATGATAACGGCAATTATTGAACGGAGGGCACTATCGTGAGGACAGCTTTTGTTACCGGAGGTTCGGGAGCCATCGGAGGGGCGATATGCCGACGGCTGGCTGAGGCGGGTTATGCCGCAGCTATAGGCTATAACAGCAGCCGTGAAGCTGCGGAGGCCCTCTGCGCACAGCTCCGCGAGAACGGCGCAGCGGCTATGACCGTCCGGATAGACCTGTCTGATCCGGCATCGGTAGAAAAGGCATACACTGAGGTCTGCGAGGGACTTGCCCCGCCGGAGGTGCTGGTAAATAACGCCGGAAGGGCTCACATCGGACTTTTCACGGATATGACCGACAGCGAGATCATTTCGCTTATCAATACCGACTTGACAGGGGCGCTGCTGCTTTCAAAGCGTGCGGCTGCGGATATGGTCCGCCGTCATAACGGCAGGATAATCAATATTTCGTCGGTCTGGGGCATCGCGGGAGCCTCCTGCGAGGCTGTATATTCTGCGGCAAAGGCGGGACTCATCGGCTTTACCAAGGCTCTGGGCAAGGAACTTGCTCCCAGCGGCATCACCGTGAACTGCATCGCGGCGGGGCTTATCGACACACCTATGAACGCGAGCCTTAGCCCCGAAGAGCTTTCGGCGGTGACCGAAGGCATACCGGCGGGAAGGGCAGGCCGCCCCGAGGAGATCGCGGCGCTGGCGGCTTTTCTCTGCTCCGACGAAGCGTCATACATCAACGCGCAGGTCATCACCTGCGACGGCGGCTGGATCTGAAAAAGGCTCGTCTTTCGATTTTCACCCAGTTTTCATTGACTTATACCGTCTGTTGTGGTAAAATTAAATCGGACGGCGGAATGTCGCTGTCCGTTCGTATGAAAGAAAAAGAAGGGAGAACACAAGCATGAAAAAAATATGCGCGTTTATCGTTTCTGTGATCGTGGCTGCGGCTGCGCTTACCGCCTGCGGAAACGGGGACTCTTCGTCCTCCAAGGCAGAGAGCATTTCATCAGCGGCTTCTGCGGAGAGCACTGCCGAAAGCATTGCTGACAGCACCCCGGAAAGCAAGGCAGAAGAGACCAAAGAGAGCAAACCGGAGCCTGTCGAAAGCAAAGCGGACGAAAGCAAAGCTGACGAAAGCAAGCTGGAGGAAAGCAAAGCAGAAGCCCCCAAGGGCGACAAGTCCGGGTGGGGTCCCCTTGCGAAGGAATATACCGAGAAACTTGCAGGCGGAGTTTACACCATTGACATGACTGTCAAGAGTGATCTTACCGGTGAAATGCCTATGCAGGTTGAGGTCAACGGGCAGAATGCTCACTTGAAGACCAAAACTATGGGCATAGAGATGGAAGTATATCTCGTTGACGGCAAGACTTACAGTCTGATGCCTTCGATGAATGCTTACACTGTGACGGATAATTCCTCTCTGGCAGACCAGAACATCAACACCTACGCCCTTGCGGACAACGCTCAGCTGACAGAGTCCGGCGAGGAAGACGGTATGAAGACCGAGACTTATAAGATCCCGGTGAACTCTTCCGGCAATACGTCGCTGAACCTTGACACCACTGTAAAGTATTATTTCGACTCCGACGGAAACCTCAAGAAGATACTCAGCAGCGCCCCCATTCTCGGCGACACCACAGTTGATATCAATTCTGTCACATTTGAAGATGTGAATATCAGCCTGCCGGATCTTTCCGGAATGACTAAGCTCGAACAGAACGGACAGGGACAGGTCGATCCCAAGGACGCTGTTACAATGACTATGTCCCTTCTCGGCATCAGCGAGGATATGGTGACTAAAGCCGGCTATACCGTTGAACAGCTTGCCGGTATGGAAACCGAAAAAATGGCCGAAGTGCTGGCGGATATAGCCAAAAAGAACGGCATCGAATAAAAGAACGTAACAAAACCGATAAAGCCTGTATATTCTCCCGATGCGGAGAGTATACAGGCTTTTTATTAGCAAAAAGATCCCTGCCGTTTTTTCACGGCAGGGATGCGGGATCATTTACTTATCGTCGCTGTCGATCTGGTTTTTCAGCTTACCGGTCTCCATTTCCATCAGCTTCATAAGATCCTCAAAGCCGGCGGAAACCTTCTTCATATCAGGCTTGGCGGGCTTGGGCTCAGGCTTGGGAGCGGGCTTGCTTTCCTTGACAGGTGCAGGAGCGGGTGCAGCAGGCTTCACGGGAGTTACCTCAACTTCGGCTGCGGCATCCTCGCCCTCGTCGATCAGCTTGGAAGCCTTCTCGTAGTAGGAAGGATGAATATCAGAGGAACGTGCGGGCTTTTCGGGTTCCGGCTCGGAGACCTTTACAGGCTCCTCGGCGGGCTCGGCTGCCTTCTCAACGGGCTTCTTTTCCGGAACAGGCTCTTCAACGGGCTCGTCCTTTATCTCGGGCTCGTCCTCAACCTCCGGCTCAGCGGGACGCTTTGTCTTGGCGTGTTTGCTGCGGGGCAGGGGAGCGTCGAAAATATCCTCGGGGTTGGCGGGTACGGGAGCATTCTCCTCCTTGTAATCGTCATCATCATCGGCTCTGCGGCCCTTGCCCTTTCTTACGGGCACCGAATCACCGAAGGTGATATCAGTTGCGGCCTCTTCGCCGGAACGTACTCTGTCCTTGATAAGCTCTTCGTCATGCTGTCCGCCGAAGAGGAAATCGTCCAGCTTAACAGGCTCTTCCTCGTCATCCTCGTCCTCGTAGTCATCCTCGTCATCATCATCGCTGTAACGGGTCCTGTTGACTACCATAATGATGAGCTCGATAAGCACCATGAGGAACAGGGGAGCCGCAATCAGCAGGATCATGCCGAACTTCGAGGTCATAAAGGTAATTATCTTACCTGCGGTCTCATAATATGTAGTAGCAGTTCCGATAACGTTCTGAGTTTTAAGCTCATAGAGCTTCTTGGGGTCGTTCTCCTGGAACACGGTGTAGATCACGCCGTTGAGATCGGAACTGGTGGAAACATCCGCGAGCCAGAACACGGAAGTGCCCACTCCGGGAACATCCTTACAGAGGATAGCCTTCTTGACACCCTCCGCACTCGGAGAGCCGATAGAGGCAATGACCAGCGAGCCCTTAGGCACCGCATCGCCCATAGCGTCGGAATCCATGATATACATACTGTATCCGGCGACGCTGAGGGTATCGTCCTTATCCTTAAAGGCTCTTGAAACGCCGAAGATTATCAGCGCCTCCAAGATGATAAACACAATAAAGAAGATGGCAACGCTTTTGCCTGCCGAAGATCTGTGTTTTGTAGCACTCATTAAACAACATTTCCTTTCCTGAACACAATAATTTCATGCTGAATTTTATTATAGCATACCTTTCAAAAAATTTCAACTCTTTTTGCACAAAAAAATTCTTTTTAAAAAAGTTATTGACAACAGCCCTGTTTTCTGATATAATAATATAGCTATAATGATGAACGGAACACAAGATAATAAGGTTTCATGTTCATTATTTCCGCTGGTATGGCTCAGTTGTGTAGATACCGTCAGCTGCGCTGACGGCGCGCATTCGTAATGCGCAGGTCGTGGAGTGGTTTTAAAGAGATGCGATCAGCCCGACACAGATGCCTTACAAGATATACAAAAATCAACAATGCTGGTATGGCTCAGTTGGTAGAGCAGCGCATTCGTAATGCGCAGGTCGCCGGTTCGAGTCCGGCTACCAGCTCCAGCAGGGGCGTGCCCCTGCACCAATGCCCTCGCCCACAACTGTGGCGGGGGCTTTTCATTGGATGCTTTAGCGTAACTAAACCCCCGGTTCTACCGGGGGACATAAAAAAGCTTCAGCGAGCGCTTTAAAATAACCTCCAACTGTGATAAAATAGTAATGGTTTGGCAACCGCATTACTATCAAAAACAGAAGGAGGTTATTCGCTTGAAGAATGAAATTAAGCATTTATCACATTCAACGTATAGGTGTCAGTATCACATAGTGTTTGCACCAAAGTACAGAAGGAAAGTGATATATGGTCAGTTAAGAGCGGATATAGGTCAGATATTGAGGAAGCTATGTGAACAAAAGAATGTAGAAATACTTGAAGCAACAGCAATGCCT
>FMXS01000010.1 GCA_900104495.1 Ruminococcaceae bacterium FB2012
ACCATGACCTCGCCCGAGGTCTCTCCTGTGAACTCTCCGCCGTCAAGTACGTTGACTGCAACAGAGCTGATATCGTCTGCGCTCACGCTGTCGGATATGCTGTCGCCTTTTATATTAAGTGAGAGATTTCCGCCATTGGAGCCGTCCTTGCCCCAGCGGCCTGTCGCCGCATTTACAAGCAGTCCGTTTGAACATTCAAGAGTGTTACCGCCCTCAAGGTTGATAACTGAGGTGATGTTGGTGATGTAGAACATTGGCCCCTCGGAATTGTTGCGGATAGTCGTTCCCGACATGGTGAGCGTTGAGCAGTTGGCTGTTGCATCGCTGTCCGCGGCATCACCCGACATACTCTGATAAAGCATCACGCCGTTGTTGCCGCCGCTTGCAGTGAAATCGCAGTTGGTCATTGTGATAGAATTCTTGCCCTCGATGACCGCTGCCTGTGAGCCGGTTGCCACGCCCACAACATTCTCGACCTTGATATCACCCGTCGAATAGATGCAGGGACTTCCGTCACCCGAGCACTGCACTTTGGAATTTGTGACGTTAACATATCCGCCGCCTCTGTCTGTAGCGATTGGTGCGCAGTGTGCGCCGCTTGTGGTGAAGTCAACGTGATCTGCATTGATCGTTCCCTCGTAGGTCGCATACACTCCGCGTGAGGAATTGCCTGTGGTATTGATCTTAACATTGCTCGACTTAGGCGACATCGGCGGTATTCCGAGAGTTCTCGATGCCGGACAGTGTAATGATTCTTATTCTTTGGCGCTTATCGCTCTGAAGCTGAAAGAGGTGTTCGGGCTTGACGATGTGAATGATCTGCCTATCGTTTACAATATCTCATGGTATGAGCAGAAAGCAGTCATCTGTTCGTCTTGTTAAGGTTACGGAAAGAAAGAATAAAAGGAAATAAACGCAAAATAAACGGAAAATTCTATTTGCCAAAAAAGAAAAAAGCCCGCAAACAACGCACTTACGTTGTTTGTGAGCCTCGTGGAATGGTGCGGCAAACGGGACTTGAAGGATGCCCGGCAGCTGCACTGTATCATTGTAATCTCAGGTGAACCGCAGTATTGCGCGGATTTGGTGACCCGCACCTCACGCGATCCCGGGCAGTTTCAAGCGATTTTTGACAGGAACAATGTCCAACCAATGTCCAAACTATTCAACGGTGGAACAGATCAGGCTGTCATAGCATAGTCAACGACTGCGATCTCCTGCATCAGCTTCTTGACAGATTCAACGATCCGCTCCAGTTTTTCTACGACAGCGTCAGAGTAATATTTCTCGCCGCACTGCTCACATTCAAGGCAGGGAACATTCTTGACAACAATGATGCAGTTCTTGTAATTAACAACGTGTGTGGTGGTGGATTCTTTATATTTGTCGTTCTTGCAGTACATACACATAGTTAATTCCTCATCCAGTGTTTTTTCAGTATTATACCACATACTAAAGTAAAAATCAAGAGGGATTATTCGATTGTGAACGGCGTGGAAATACGAATAAGAAAACATATCAGAATATAACTGTACCGATAACGAGCGGTGTCACTCCGACCCACTTGAAGAATCCTATCCCCAGCAAATACAACACTATCGGCACGATCAGCACTGCCGTTTCGATCAGCAGCGAGGATATGAAGCTCTTTGACTTTGACGAGATAAAGAAGATCAGAAGCATAGATGCTATCAGTCCTAAATATCGTACAGCTGATATAACTATCAGATATGACAAAATGCTCATATCCACACTTGACAAATGCTCCATCGAGCATGCGGGGGCTTCTATCCCCCGCGTGCCGTAGGCGTGCAGGACGTTATAAAAATCTGGTGCGTAGGTCAGGGCATAAATGACGGTCAGAACGATCATTCCAATTGCAAACTTGCGGAGAAAGACCGCTCCTCGGCCTCTCGGAGAAGTGCGCAAAAGCACGGCTGCACCCGTTTTGTAGTCGACAGAATAAACATAAGTCAGCGTGCAGATCAGCATTGCAAGTGCCGTCAGAGCGAGTGTGGCATCCTTGTTTCCTGCGGTCTCGTCACCCGTTAGCAGCTTATAGCCGGAATCGTAGATGAACTCACCATCATTGGTTTTGAGATACTCGGCGTGATGTTTGACACGTTCAAAAGCATACTGTGGCGCAAGAATATTTTGATATTTCATTGCGGCAAAGGTATTGCCCTCTGCAAGCTCTTTCTGCATATCGGATTGTGCCTTGTCAAACTTTGCCTGCTCGTCAGCGAGGAACTGCTCCTTTTCGGACGTGAGCTTGCCCTCAAGTTTAAGCATATACTGCTTGTAGTATATCTCGTCTGCAGAGGCAAATTTCTCGTTGATCGGAGTGTAGCTGAACCACACAAAAGCTCCGAATGCGACCAGGATAAAAAGGACCTTACCGCCGATGAAGACCTTGTAGCATTCGTGGAGGAAAAGGCTTGCGTGACGGCCTTTCAGCAGGGTGAATGTCAGACGCTTTGAACGGATGCGGATGACTGTCTGTTTTGAAAATGCTATGACAGAAAATACAGAAAATGTTATAATCAGAATTGCAAGCGTAATAGCAAAAACAGACTTGTATCCAAAGGGTTCTCCGAAGATGTTAAGGTTAAGATACTGTCCGAGAATATCGTGTGTATTTGCGAAGGCAACGAGGTTGATATATTTGAGCGGACACAGCCAGCTTGCGCTCGGGATCGTGTAGTACATAACCGCTTCGGCTGTGAGAATAACGGCCAGTATCGCATAGACCTTTACAGCAGAATTTGAAAGTGAGGTTATCAGATATATCAGTGCTGCGAACAGCATATACATACCGAGCTTGCCAATCAAGAACAGTCCAAAGAATTGGATAACTGATATTTTCAAGTCACAGCCGTTGAAGCTGTAGACCGATTGTATCTGCCGTGTGAGATCACCGTAACCGTAAGTGAAATATCCGGCCGCAAAGTTGACTGAAAATAGCAGAACGAGTACAACAAATGCCACCGTAAAACAGGTCATCAGCTTTGCGATTCCGAGTGGCATCCTACCCTTGAATGTCGTGCGGGAAAGTACGATCTGCTCAAGCTCTTTCTCTCTCGTAACGATAGTCACAACGACGGTCATAATCATCAGAAACGCCGCAATATCGGTGGGTAGGAAGTCCGTTGCCATCTCAACGCCCTTGCTTGGCGCAGGGGTCAAAGTGCTGCCCTTGAGGTGCGCAAAATCGCCCGGAGTTTTGGCAATGTTTTTATAGGAGAAGCTGTCGGGATCAGCAAAAAGAGAAATGCCGGTCATCTTCCTCGCCTGCTCGTCGATACCGTCGAGATAGCTGTCATATTCCGCGCAGGACTGCACTTCTTTTAGCACATCCGTGACAAGTTGCTGCTCGGCAATGATGTTATCGCAATATTCAAGATAGGCTTTGCTGTTGTACTTTTCAAGCAGCGCTTCGGGGTCGATGTTCTTATCAAGATATGAAACGTCTTCTCCGAAAGAGATCATCTCCATAGCACGCAGTTCTTTCTGCTTTGCGTAGAGCTTTTCAAAGGCTTCATCAGCATTCAAGTTTTCGATAGAATGATACACAGCTCTGTACTGTGCGGCGGTATAGAGCTGTTCTTTTTTTGAACTCTCATTCACCCACAAAAGCACTCCGTTCAGCACCGCCAAAGCAAAAATAATGCCTATTGACGAGCGCCTGCAAAAAGCCTTGATACATTCGTTTATGTATAGTCGCATAGGCACCTCTCAGTCGAAATAGTAGAGGTACAGATCCTCCAATTCGGGCTTGACGGGGGTGTATACATACTCCCTTGGCTCTGTTTCAGAGATTACCCTGACATAGATATTCTGCTCATCCTTTGAGATGTTACCGACTTTGTATTTGTCCGATATTTCGGACAGCTTGTCCTCGCCGGCAGTTATCTCAAACACCTTGCCCTCTATCTTTTTGCACAGATCAAATGGCTTACCTTTACCGATAAGTTCGCCCTGTTTGAGCAGCATAACTTCCTTTGCGATGAATTCGATATCCGAAACGACGTGCGTTGCGATGATGACGATCTTCTCAAATGCTATCTCTGCGATAAGGTTTCGTATTCTTATACGTTCCTTCGGGTCAAGTCCCGCTGTGGGCTCGTCAAGAATGATTATTTTCGGGTCACCCAGCATTGCTTGGGCGATAAGGGCACGCTGCTTCATACCGCCCGAGAAGCCCCCAAGGCGCTTGTTCCGTGCCTCTCCGAGATTGACGAGTCCGATAAGCCGCTCGATGTCTGCCCGTGCATCGGACTTGTTCATACCCTTCAGTGCAGCCATATAGTAGAGAAAGCGTTCAAGGGTAAAGTTCGGATACAAGCCTTGCTGCTGAGGCATAAAGCCGAGCATACGGCGGAATTCCGCACCCATTTCCGAGGTGTTTCGTCCGTCGAACTGCACACTGCCCGATGTTGGTTTGAGATTGTCGGTGATGATATTCATAAGCGTGGACTTGCCCGCACCGTTGGGGCCGAGCAGACCGTAAACGCCGGGAGTGAATTCGCAGGAGAAGTCTTTGAGGGCTGTGAAGCTGCCGTATTGCTTGGTGAGGGAGGATATTGTGAGTTTCATATTATGCTATCAGCTCCTGCATTGCGATCTTTTTATACGGCAATTCGGGGGTAGTGTATTCTCGGATAACAGCCTGTTCGTCCTTGATAAAAACGATCTCCGGCTTGTCTTTGAATGTGTGAAATTCACGTTTTTGTTCATATCTTCTTTTATTAATTTGTTTTTCCACAGAACAATGTCCAAAACAATGTCCAAAGCCCGTTTTGGACAAAAAGAAAAACTCTTAAACCGCGCATATACGCGATTTAAGAGCTCTTGAAAGTGGTGCGGCAAACGGGACTTGAATTTTAATGAGCACTTGCTTCCAATCATTGCCAAATCCCTCGAAGTGCCGTAGATTCGTTGTTTAAGGGACTTTTCCTGCTGCAAATTATCTTAACTTTTGCTATCTTTAATAGCAAAATAAACGCAAAAATCAGAACAATAAAAGGAAAATAAAAGGAAAATACGAGCACAAAAAATAGTACAGCTACAAATCTGAGGAGCATTGACGTGTGAATTTGATCCGACTCTCTGCCGGGAACGGAGAGTCGGTTTTTGTTTTGCCTGAGATCAGGCATCGATCATTTTACTGCCTTTTCGATCATGCACGAATGCTCATTTGTCTCGGGATCATAGTTTATCCCGACCAAAAGACATGGTTGGTGCTACTGTTGCTTGCGTTGCATGAATGTTGATACCGGAGAGATTTTTGACAACTATTCAGAGGCGGCAAGATCTGTAGGTGTAACAAAAAAAGCGATAACATTTGCTATAAAGCATGGGACGAAATGCAAGGGCTGCTATTGGAAAACTATTTAGGCAACACCGCACGATCCCTGAGCGCGCAGAGATCAATAATCATAATCATCGTAGAGGAAGCCCTCTGCCCAGGAATACTGGTTCATATATTCGTTCTGATAAGAGTTTACCGCTCCTGCGTCAAGCTCCTTGAAACGGTAATAGTCGCAGTCAAGCACCTTGGGATCGACTGCAAAAGCGTTGTAGGTGTGAACGAGCGCTGCTTCTGCGCCGACCTTTTTCAGGCTCTTTTTCAGAGCGTAGGTATATGACTGCATCAGGTTCTGATTTTTTTCATCGTAAGGCTCGTCCTCAAAGAGTATTGCGAATAACTCCTTTGAGGTGCAGGAGCTGCCCTGCTTATGCACGAGATACGCAAACATCTCTTTTGCCTTGCTGCGCTCAAAGCGGACGTGTTCGCCGTCCGGCGTAAAAACATCAAAGTTGCCGAAGCACTGCACACGCAGCAGAGCATCGTTTTTCGGAATGATAGGAAATCTGAGGTCTGCAAGTTCCTTTTCGACCTTGGCTTTTGACACAGGCTTCATGATGTAGCCGCTGGCGTGCAGGCTCATTGCTTCGCCTGCATATTCGGAATAGCCCGTCACGAAAATAATATTCATCTTGGGGTTGATCTCTTTCAGACGCCTTGCCAGCTCAACGCCGTTCATTCCTCTCATATGAATGTCCAGAAAGGCAATGTCGCAGCCCTCCTTTTCCGCCGCCTCCAACAGATCGTCCTGATCGTCAAAGGCTGACACTTCGGCATCAGGCTTTGCCTTTTGTATTGATCTTTCCAGCATTTGCAGAGCAAGCTCTTCATCGTCACAGCACATTATCTTCATGTTTCTGACCCTCCTTCGGCAGTATCACTCTTGTTGTCGTCCCTTCTCCGATCACGCTTTCGGTGATAACTTCAGCGCCGCACAAGTCCTTCAGACGCTTTTTTGTATTCTCCATTCCGACGTGGGAACGTCCGTCGTTCTTTTTCGGCGCATTTACATCAAACCCCACGCCGTCGTCGGATATGATGACCTCAAATGCGGTTTCGGTCTCTCTGGTTGAAATGGTAACAGTTCCGCCCTTTTTCTTCTGACCGACACCGTGCTTGACAGAATTTTCAACAAGCGGCTGTATCGACAGTGAAGGCAGTACAAATTCAGAAGTCTGAATATCGTATTCAATGTTGAGCTTTCTGCCAAAGCGCAGCTTTTCGATCGCAAGATAGTTTTTCAGATGCTCCAGCTCCGCCGTGAACGGCACAGGTGCTTTCTGCTTCAGAGAGTCCATATTGCCCCTGAGATAATCCGCAAAGGCGACCGTGGCCTCCTGCGCCTTTTCGGGGTCTATCTCGCACATCATAGCGATGGAGCTCAGTGCATTGTACATAAAGTGCGGCTGTATCTGGCTGACCATTACGCTTACCTGCGCTTCATATAGCTCCTTCTCGGCACGCTCCTTTTCGGCGGCTATGCGTGCGGTCTCCTTGTTGTAGAAGTCAATCTCCAGCGCAAGGTCGGAGATGCTGTCGGCAAGATCCCTCAGCTCGTTGTTAGCCTTGATGCTGTACATCTTTTTAACTATTTCAGGAGTCTTCTTATCCACAGCGTAATCATTAACGGCTCTCTGTATTTTTACCGCAGGGCATACTGACCATATATACAGCACTGCTATCAGAACACCAAGCACAACTACTATACTGCCGATACTGATGATAAGTGCTTTATTCATAGATGTTGAAGCCGCATCACGTATATCGTCCCAGTTATAGACCACGCCTATAACTGTTCTTATCTTTCCTTCCGCAAATATCGGTACATAGCCTATGTAGCAATTACCTACGACAGGAAAATTGTCAGCTCTCTCGAATACTATAACGTCCTCCTGGCTGTCAAGCAGCTGCGAAAGCCCGGGGTGATCTGCAAGGTCTATATCATAGCGTTCTCCGGGGTTTTTAGCCGTCCTACTGATGTTGATATCTGCAATGACTGTACCCATTTTTTCTTCCGAAACATCTATCCAAAAAATACTCTCATAGTCATTGCCTTCGTAAAATTCCTTAAACAAAAACGGAACTATATCATAATCAAACCTTGCATAGATACGTCTCAAATCCTCAGGCATTTTTTCAAGCCATTCCTTTTCGCCGATATTATCCGGGTATTTATCCATAAAATCACCTATGTAATTATTCTCATCTGTGGCTTTCTCCGACTCAATTCCGATCAGATCATCTGAATATTTCTCCCAGTTATCAATGACCCACGCTGTCGTGTCCTTGTGTGAGAAAAAGTCGTCGTTCATAGTATTACTGATCTCTCGAAGCACACGCTTCATATGGGAATTCTGCGCATTCAGAAAGCCTTCAATGGTTGACTGATACATAGCATAAGTTATCCCAAGCACCATTGCGATCAGCAAAGGAACAACAATCAGAGTGATCTGAAGCATCAGACTGAATTTTATTCGTTTTTGTTTCACTGTCTCCCCTCCGATCTGTGTTATTGCCCTTTATCCATCCTTGCACGCTTTTATTTTTCAGAAAAAGATGAAAATTATTATTTAAAAAGTAAAAAAATCATATAGGGTGGTCTTTGTTATGTCATCAGATCAGCGCTTTTTGCTGACAATGACCGCTAACAATGATAATAATACTCCAAGACCTGCATAAGGCATACTGCTTGTTGCGGGGTTTTCTGTTGAAGACGGATCACGGGGGCTGTCTTCACCGCTCTGTGAAGGTTCGCTGCTGTCCGGAGTTTCGGGAGCATCGGGAGATGCGCCTGCTTTTGTGAACACAAACGGCTCAGAATACATATAATAGTCGCCGCAGTCCTCATCTCCCAGAAGCAGGTCTGCCTTATATCTCCAGATCATAAGTGTGCTGTTACCGTCGATATCTTCTATCTTCACAAGCTCGGCATCGTCAAGAGTAAACGTTTCACCCGATTGTCTGGTGGCGGTGGGCTTTGTGATGTCAGCCTCACTTGCAGCTGTCACGTCTTCCGAGCTTATCTCATTTATAAGCCCGGAGAATTTCCATGCAAAGTCTGTGGTAAGTCCTGTGACTCCTGAGAGATACCCCTTTGCAATAGAATTATTGTCAGCGTATGTCCACGGCCATACAGTCAGACCTCTGTGCCTGCCTATGTTTACCGTTTTTTCGCCATAGCCCATGATTATGGGATTATAGGTGGCGTTCCAGCGGTCGATAATGCTGTAGAGCTCCTTTAGTGCTTCCTCAGCTCCGCTGTTGTCCTCTATTTCCTGAATGGCTTTGAATTCGGGCATATAATCAAGCATTCTGTCGTTAATGGGGAAATTCAAAACTCCGATAGATATTTCAGGGTAATCCTTGTAGATCGCATCAAGTATAGCTTCGTTGAAGGTTATGCAAAAGACCTGATCCCAGGCATCATACTTGTCTACCATATCCTTGAATACAGGAATGATCGCAGGGTCAAAGCTCTTGATCTCGGTGTCGTGGACAACGCCCGTGCCTTTAAGGCTCTCAAGATATTCACGGTAGGTCGGGATAAAATACTCCTTCCGCTCGTCCTGCCCCACCAGCTTGCCAAAGCGTGAATTTTCGGCAGACACCTCATTATCCGTAATGATGCTCTCCCACTTTAAAGGCATACTTTTAAGCTCGTCTATTGTAAACTCCTCGGCATTGATCTCTCCTGCCATGAGCAGCCTTTCTACCCATTCATCGTGCAGAATGAACAGCTCGCCGTCCTTTGAAAGCTGAATGTCATTCTCGACCGAGTCAACGCCTTCAGAAACAGCGCCCAGAGCGGATTCAAGTGTGTTTTCAACATACACCGACGGGTCGCCCCTGTGACCGATGACAAGGGGGATACGCAGAAGTGTCGGCGCATCGTCCTTGAATAACTTCTGACACTTAACGGCATTCTTGTAATTGTCGGTGACTATTCCGTTGGCGCCGCGGGTATATGCACGCATAATGCTCTCGGTATTGTCCGAGGTTTTGACCCAGACCGTCGCAGCGAGCGACTGCATCAGCTTTATGTTCGCCTTGGTTGCAGCCTCCTCTGACAGAATGACCGTCTTGCCGTGAGCACCGTTGACTGCTGCGATCATTTTTGTGATGTTTGATCTGCTCAGCTCTTTTTTATCTGAATAATCCAGCATCCCGCGCACATAGAGAAAATCTGCAACGTCCTTGACAAGCTCTTTATTATCTTCTGTTGATACTACGAAGCAGTCCGCAAGTCCAAGCTGCCGGATACGGTCTTTAAGCGCAGCTGCTGTATCTGCATCGTTTATGTAGAATGCGGGTATCATACCCGCTGCGGTCGTCTTTACATAGGAATCAAGATCATCGCTTATAAGCTTGCCGTCCCTGTCATATACATTCAGCTTTTTATCAAGCCACACAAAGCAGGTCGCAGGACGAACATCGGCACTTGCAGTCTGAACAGCTGTCTGATCTGCCTGCCATGCGATAGTAGCCGACATCACTACAGAGGTCTCAGGCTCATAGACCTTGGTATAAGGCATAACATATTTCGGTATAACAGCTGTCTCGGATTTTCCGCAAAGAGTGCAGGTGTGTTTTTTCTCGCCCTCGTGTAAGGCATCGGACGGTGTCACCGTTTCCCACTCTCCCCAGACATGGGCATCAGGGTCAACGGGCAGGGTCTCTGTTACAATATGCCCCTGACTGCAATATCTTGTTTTGCTGCCCTCGGACGAGCAGGTCGCATCTGCGGTCTCCTCTCTGTCATCGTCCCAGTCGTGCAGGACCTTGAGCTCAAGCACTATTATCAGCCTGTCAGGCTCCGCGAGGATCGGAGTGCAGTTATAGTCGTTATATTCTATACTGTCGCAGGCAGTAAGAGTTATATCCTTGTCAAAGCTGTAGCCGTCAGCAGGCCTCAGCTCTGCAAAAGCAGTGCAGCTGTCTCCTCCCTTAAAATCGCCCTCAAAGGCAGTATAGGAGTACGGCTCGGCACTGTCATATGCCGTCACCCATTCAGGTGAGCCGACGAACTCTGCAACAGGCATCTCTTTGTCGTCCTTGTTTTCCACCGAAAGCTCTGCATTATCGGTATCGGGGTCGTAATGGCTGCCGCAAAGGGGAGGCATAAATCCCAGATCTATATGAGTAAGTGCGGTGCTGCTGTCTGCTGCAAAGGCTGAAACAGGCAGCGCAGACGCGATAATTTCCGCTGATAATAAAGCGCTGAGAATTATCCTGGCATATTTTTTTACCATAATGCTTCTTCCTTTCCTGATGATACCTTATTATATCATAGTTCCATTGCTCTGTCAAACAAGAAAGCGTCTGCATTCCGGTACAGACGCTTTACTAACAGATATCTTTCATTTATGCTCGTTTCTTTCCGTGTATATTTGTTGTGCTCAGTAAGCAATGAGAACACTTGCCATGAATGTTGCAAAAGCCACAGAACCTATTACGATCTCGATCATTGTTTTCATTTCCTTTGTTTGTTATCGCTTCTATTTTGCCTTTTTGTCTTTTATCAGCCCCAGATATCAATAACAATTGCACAGCCGAAAAAAGCACAGCCTGTTCCAAGTATAAGTGCAGCGATCATGTTCATACCCTCCTTTACTGAATATTTTTATTCGTTGTTTTTATTCTCTTACTTGCAAAAATGAATAATCGTGAAGCCTGCTGCGGCGCCTATGCCCGTGCCGACCACCATTGTTAACAGTACCAGCATTTCCTTTCCCTCCTTTAAAAGTTATTGTTTTCTTTACTGTGATCATATTGTATCATACCGTTCCTTGCAAGTTCCTTGCAGGCTTTTTTCTGATCAGCCCCAGATATCAATAACAATTGCACAGCCGAAAAAAGCACAGCCTGTTCCAAGTATAAGTGCAGCGATCATGTTCATACCCTCCTTTACTGAATATTTTTATTCGTTGTATTTATTCTCTTACTTGCAAAAATGAATAATCGTGAAGCCTGCTGCGGCGCCTATGCCCGTGCCGACCACCATTGTTAACAGTACCAGCATTTCCTTTCCCTCCTTGCTTTCAAATCATATTTCCTTTGCGAACATAACTGTTGCGCCCTTGCTGTCCTGCCAGAGAGTGCCTGCGTTTCCAAGCTCGATCCTGCCGAAGCTGAGCTGACCGTCTTCCTCGACCGTGGCGAAGCCGTCCTCTCCGAAGGTGATCGTGGCCTGTGTGCAATCTGTGTATTCAAGAACATCACCGTTTCTGTAAGCCTTGAAGGTGAACTCGTTCACTGTGCCGGTGCAGTCCTTTGCGCGGACAGTGCAGAAATAGGTACCTGCGTCCTCGGCAATAAAGAGCTGTGTGTTTGCATTTTTAACTGCATTGTAAATGCCGCAGGATCTGCTGTCATCAGCCGAAGCAGTGAGCACGGCGGTCGTGCCGACTGTCATTACTGCAAGTGCAGCAGCGATCATTTTTCTGAAGCCTCTGATTGTCTTAGTTGTGTTTTTCATAGTGATTACTCCTTTTTGATTTTTATTTTTGTTCGGGTTTTCCCTTGCTGTGATCACATAATACCATACCTATCCTTGCAAATTCCTTGCAAGCCTGAAATTTTTATCTCTTGCCTGAATATTTTGAAGATCATTGTCAGTGTGAGCAGTGCTCCTGCTTCCGCACAGCTGCTCATCAAGGGCAGCTGTGAAGGATCAGTCCAACACCGATGTATGTGCAGAGGGCACCGGCCAAAACTATTGAGATCACCATATCTAAACCTCCTTCGTTATTTGTTTTATCTTGTTTTTGGTGTTTTTTTACTGTGATTATTTGAAAAGCATTGTCAGTGTGAGAAGAGCTCCTGCTCCGAGTACGCAGCCTGCTAAGATCATTGTTCCTACCTCCTTTTTAGTATTTATTCGTTCAGATCAAATAAAAAAGCTCAAGATGCCAATTCCCAGTGGGATAAAAGTTGCGATAAACATTCCCATTATGCTCTTCTCCTTTCGTGATTTTGTTTGTTTCTCTTTACTGTGATCATATTGTATCATACCGTTCCTTGCAAATTCCTTGCAGATGTTTTGATTTTTCTCGTTTTTATCAGATGACTCCTGCTACACCCAGATATGCGCATACCATACCGCCAACGGCAGCAACTGCTGCTATACTCAACAATACCATTTGTATTTCACTCCTTTCGTTTTGGTTTGTTCCCCTTGCTGTGTCTATATAATAGCATAGCTATCCTTGCAAATTCCTTGCAAAGCTCACCTATTCTGTCCTCCAAAAGTGAACGTATTTTGTCAAGTACAGATATGTATATATCATCGGTGATGTGATTTTTAAGCTGAAAGCGGATTCACCGATCTACCTTGACCGATTGAACGGTATAAAACATCTCATCATCGGTAATCATGACCGACATAATCTGAAAAATGATCGTTTCAGAGAGCAGTTTGCAAGCGTTGACGAATATCTTGTGATCAACGATCAGGAACGCAAGGTCGTAATGTTCCATTATCCGATCGCGGAATGGGAGGGCTTTTTCCATGGAGCCTATCACATCTACGGTCATATCCACAACAGTGACAACACGGCAAAAACTGTGATGGAGATGATTCCGAATGCCTTCAACGCAGGAGTGGGTCTCAACGATTTCACCCCGCAGACTCTGTCGCAGCTTATTGCAAGAAATACGAGATGACCGTTGTGCGGATCTTGATCGGAAATGTTTGAGTGTCTTTGTGATCTTCAGCCTTTTTGACTGAACATTCATCATACATTGTTTAAGGCGATATGTCACAATATATCAGTCAACATACGCAGGAGAGTTTACGGGCGCATCGGTAACAGCAATGCAGAGTGGAAATGTGATTCTTTTTCTATTTGTTTTTGGGTGAAACTAAGAATGTTTAACAAATGTAGCACTAATGCGGCTTTCAGCCGATAACATCGTGTCGCGGTGAGTCATATTTATCACCTTCTATAAAAGATTTTCTGCTGCTTCCGGCAGAAACAGACAAGGCGAGCTCTGCAGCTCGCCCCTTTTTGTTTGTTAATCATCGCTTCTGATCTTTCTTTTGAGAGCGATCATACGATGAACTAAAGCTTTATCCTTTTCTTCATCATCGGAGCTTATCAATTCGCCTTCATCGTCATACCGAGAAAATAACTCGCAGAGCTCATTCTGATAACTCTCATTTAAGAAATCCGAATCTAAATCCATATCGTCAAAATAATCGTTCATTGGTACCACCTCCTTTTAATCGTCGTCATCCTCATCGTCAATGTGATAAATGATGTTTCCACCATCCAGAGTAAGCACTGTGATCTCTTTACAGTATTCAATTGCACGCTTGACCTGTATGTTGTCGCCGCCGTACATTTCATAATAAACGCCTTTTACCTCAACGAATTGTAAGCCGTCAAGTCTTTTACTCTCGCAGTAACTCCTTATGAAATCAAGAAACATCACGCTGGAAACGCTTGAGAAATAATGCCTTCCCACGCCTGCTTTCGGTGCTTGTGTCTTACGCAGAATCAAAATATCATCAATAGCTTTTGCCTCAATTTTATCGCCTACAGTTTTATGATATACACCATATAACCCGATAATATGCGCTGTTTTTCCTTCAAAATAAATCAGATTCATTATCATTCCTCCCTATAAAATTAAGTATAGCAGCGCACTTGCTAACCCTTTATGGTGTCATATTACTCTGACGCTGACCTCGTCAATCTCCCTGAAATCACAGCATGTTTTTAGGGCGTCCAGGAAATCGATCGTGTGCGTGAGCTTACTGTAATATATGTCGTCAAACTCAACAAAGGCCAAAATATTATAGTCGCATCGATCAAAAATTTGCATCATTTTTTCTTTAAAACTGGGATCACTGATATCAGAGTAATAGCAACTCTCTGGGTCATCGTCTTTATCATTGACAGGCATAAGTGTGATATCCCCCAGCGTTTCAGTCACTCTGATGTACTTAAAATCAGGATTATACAATCTTTCAAAACCCAGTAAATAAAACATTCCCTTGACTAAATAAACAAAATTCATGGTCATCAAGCTCCTTCCATTTCATCTCGTTTGTTTTTGCGCGCTGCTATACCCGGAGACTGTTTCTTGCCTCCTATTTCTATTATAACAGAAAAATCTAAAAACTAAAAATTTCTAATAGAAAAAAATAGGTTTTTGGAACTTTTTCAGGGGTGGGGTAGTGAATTTTGATTTCATTTTCAAAAAATGAATGTTTTTCGGCGTTTTTCCTTGCTATGATCAATTGAAAAACGGCGAAATGATGGTGAAACGAGGGTGAAATGGGGTCGAAATAGGGTTGAGAGGTCATGTTGGGTCATGATAGGGGTATGAAAAGGGTAGGAAAAGGTCATTACATCGGCATGGTTTTCTGTTACTCTTTCCTTTAAGAGCCTAAAACCAAATGACTAATGCCTTTGGCTAAAAAAAGGCCAAAATTTTCAGTTTTTGAATAAGAAACTGTTCAGAATATGAATATTTTTGCCATATTTTTACATCCGCATTTTGGTTTTAGGTTTTTATCGTCATTTTGGCGTTTTTTGGTTTTAGGCAAACCACGTATCTGCGCGGTTTGCGTGGTTTGGTTTTAGGGGGCTAAAGCGTTTGGTTTTAGCAGACTAAAGTGCAAACCTTTCGCTTGTGAAATTGAGGAAAAATTGAGGACGTGTTAGGGAATTTTTATAAACGCTATGACAGAAAGGGTAAAGAGTACGGTGCTATAACCCATTACTCCTTTATCTTCACATGATTGTAATTCCTAAAATGTGGTATCCTGTCGATATGAAAGCCAAGTGCGTTTATTGCCTTTTTTGCACGTTGGAGAAAAGCTGGGGACAGGTCTTTTATGTTCCCTTTTGATAGTTTGTTTATCGAGTCAAGCTCTCTGTCTCTTGACTTGACGGTGATGTTTGATTTTAAGAAATCCATAACCATTCGATATGTATTAAGATCAGCATATGCAAGATCAAGCTGTATCTTACAAAGACATTCTAAGTATAGCTTTTCCATTAAACCTTCGCTCATAAACAAATCTTCTAAGGAATACCTTTCTCCAGAAGCTGATATTAAAGCATTGTTTTGTAGCCGGGTTTCAAGGCGCCGGGTCGGCAGTTTAAGGCTCGTCTGACCATATTTAAATGTTTGCTGCTCATCTTTTCGATAATATACGGCGTAATGATCTTTTTTACATATATCACGCAAGGTGTTACAACATCCTTGTTTTTTACACATATAAAGAGAACCGTCTTCAACACACGCCACATTTTTATTTTTACAATGCTTGATCAACTTGATGTATTGTTCTTCATCTTCTTTGTCATTGTTAAATTGACTCATTACAGCAAAATCAGCTCTTTTCAGCTTCAAATCGGACGGCTTGATAAGATAATTTTCTGTCAGATCTTGAAAAGCACCTAAAACAATATCCACCAGCTTAGACGCATCGTTTTTTGAGTATTCGATAGCATTATTGTCATACAGCAATTTGCAGGTATGGAAAGTCGCCTGCAATATCCCAGTCAGAGGGAAATAGCAGAAATCTATCCCGTTATAATTGATCGTGGCTCTTATTGTGAGTCCGCTTTCTGCTTTACTAAATTTGATAGTCCATTTCATACCAGTCAATGCAAGATCGATCGTGGTCTTTATGCTGATAATTATAGTATCGGGGCTTAAGTTTAGAGTCTCGGCAGGTACTATATAACTTAAACCACACATTCTTGAAATTTTTTCTTTTTCCCCCGTAATTGCGCCATTTTCTGCACATATTTTTTTATGTTCTATGATATTTATTCCCTTGCTCATTTTAGCGATCAAAGGAGAAGGAACTGTTACTGTTTTATCCTTTTTGTGACCTGTTATTATAAGTTTTTTCTTAGTTCTTGTAATTGCAACATAAAGTAATCTGTACTGCTCCAGACAAGACTGATGAATCATAAATGCAAGAATTAAGTCTCTCTCACTTGAAAATTTGCTTGTATCAATAGTGCTTTTGACTCTTTTGATTAGAAGATCATAAAGTTCCCTATTATTAAGATCATCTGATATTTCAAGAACATTTTTAGCTAACTGTAATGTCTTTTTATCATTAGTCCGTTTTAGATATGACAACTTAGTTGCTGTATAACAAGCAGACTTTATCCCACTGCTGCTTGGAAAGGAATCTCCCTGAACGCCCATTACAAATACATAGTCAGATTCAGCGCCCTTATATCTGTGTATCGTTGAGATATTTATATTTTGATTTGTATATTCTCTGAAACGCTTTACCATGTCATTACTGTATGCCAAAACAATAATACTATCTTTAGTAATACCGTTATTTAATAGATTTTTGATCTGCTGATATACATACTCAAACTCATCTTGATCATTATCAAAAATATGATACTGTGGGACTTGGCTAAAAATAGTAGAGTACATATCCTTATAACCGGGAGTATCCCGCATAAGAAGATTTGCACATTCACATATCTGATGAGGACATCTGTATGATCTTTTCATATTTATCTCTGAATAAGACTCATACATAACATTAAAATATTTTTTTACAACCTCAAAACAGGTCGTCATTGAATTGCGAAATGCGTAGATGTTTTGCGACGGATCACCGACCACTATCATCTGTTTACAATACTGAGAAATTGTAAGTATCAAGTCAAGCTGGTAAGGATCAATATCTTGGAACTCATCAATGATCATGTAGTCGGGAGCCATACATTTTGCATAACAGGGATGAGTCTTTACGATGTACGATGCAAAGTAAATACTGTCATCATACGTAAGACCGCTTTCCAACAATGAGTTTACTACAAAATCGGCAAACAATCTATCATTTACGTCCTTATGTGACGAAGCGTATGATTCGATCAGATAAGGTTTGTCAACGAGGATACGTACATAATCACTATGATGTAACATTTTCCAGTTTCTTAGGTCATCCATTTTTATTTTAGTATCGAACGGTATATCAAGCTTGTCCCAATTGGGCTCTTTACATTCTTTTGTCAAAAAGGCAAGTTCGGTATCTTTCCCATAAGAATAACAAATTTCTCTTGCAAAAGCATGAATCGTTGATACATCGTAATGATAATTCTTTTTTGGCATCAGATAAGAAACGATGTTCCTAATATGATCGGGGATAGCAAAGCCGTCAAAGGAAATTATTGATGTATCTAACTGTGATAATGCTTTATCTATCTTTTTTTCGTCGTCAATTGCTGAATTATTATTAAAAGACATCACCTTGATATTGGCAGCCGGATCATCAATTATGATTTGCTTAGCTATTTTTGTGATCATTGTTGATTTTCCTGCACCGGCAGCAGCGCACACGGCAACACATTTTTCCTTGGCATTCAGTATCTTACTTTCCGTTAGTATTCTTGCTTTCACTGATGATCGATCCCTTCTGTTAATTTCTTTAAAAGCAAAACCTTTCAATACTCATATAACAGAAAATTCATCGGAAAATGAGTCGCTTTCTCGTTTTTCGGTAGTCATTTATCTGAAACAGAAAAGACTTCTTTTCATTTCAGCAAACAAAACGCATTTGGGCACGAAAAAAGCCAGCCCCACTCTTGCGGGGCTGACCTTTCATCACTGATTCTTTCTTATGATCTGGTTAAGCTTTTCGCAGTCCAGCTGGGCCAAAGGCTGACCGATGATCTCGCTTTTGTCGATTGACACTGCATTTTTGCAGTCTGCCGAAACTTTCCTGTCAAGCTCGCTTTCATCCTTTTCGACCATAACCGTATGAAGATCGGAACGGTGAAATTTACTCGTTCGCAGCGGTACAACTCTGATTTCAGGCGGTGTCGAGATCACAACAGCTGGGCGGATGTGAGTCTCCTTCATACCTGGGAAACGTATCCTTAAAATTTGACCTTTTTCAAGTTTGTTTTTCATCTTTTTTTCCTCCTCTTCATAAAAAGTATCAGACTACACGTATCAAAACGTTGCATTTTCCATTGCTGCGTTTGCACATTGCTGTCAAGGCGCAGAGCACAAAATCCGTTGTCTCAGGATCATAAAGGTAGTAAACGCCTGATATTTCGCTGAAAACCATAACCGTTCTCCCGCGCCTGTCCAACCACTCTGTCAGCAGAACTTTGAGGTTGGGATCTGACAACCCATTGAAATAGCTGTTTTTCTCGTCCTCGTACTCAAATTCCTGTGTAGGCATGATGGTGAGTACTCCATCATAGTCCCTCACCTTTAGCTCTGATTTCGTTTGCAGGGTATCAAAGCCAATTAGATAGATGCTTTCTTCGTTTCTGTACACAACGTTCATTTTTTATTCCTCCTCTAATTAAATATTTATTATAGATCAGTGATGTTGCTGCTCCATTTATCATTTTGATCTACACTATATTTATAGCAAAAAGATATACTCTCAAAAAAGACCTCCCGTGGCGTTAAACCACAGGAGGTCATGTATTTTTTTCAGTTCTTTAGCAAGCTTGAACTCTCTATGTGAATTTTTTGTAAACAATGCTTCGAAATAGGTTTTTTCTGGTACAAACTTTGTTTCGACATCGCTGGCTAATATAATATAAATGAACGATTCACAGCTTCTGTATCAGGGATGCCCGCACCGACAAAGAGGTTTACCCTCCCGTTTGTGTTTGTTCATATCAGACTGATAATACACCTTTTCAGCGCCGCAGTAACGGCAGCGGCATCTGATCTTTGCATTAGGCCACTCTGTCTCGTAGCCAATTATAACAACATCCAAGTATTCGTCACCTGGGTTGTAGTGTCCGAGAGGGATTCCGTGACGGTGGCAGTAGCTGATCACCTGCTGGTATGTGATCGGGCGGATCGTGCGCTTGGAGAGTTCTTCGGCAACAGCCCGAGTTGATTTATCGAACTTGTCCATCAGCTCACCGACCTCGTCGGGAGTGATGCCGCTTTGGGAGATAACGGAACGGTCGGGACTGATGCGGCGGTTGAACATTAATTCAAGCTCTTTGCGCTTGGAACCTGCTTTGAGCTTTTTACGCAGACGGTTTATGTCTGTTACGGAAACAATATATTTCGGATCTCCTGCGATCAAAAGATACTCCCGCAGCAGCTGTTCATCTGTGGGACGAAAGCTGCCGAGCAGTTTTATAAGATAAGCGATGTCGATGCCGTGAGTGATAAAAAAGATAATGAAATCTTTGGCAAGTTCGTTCTGTTCAGGGTGGGATTTGCTGCGGAAACCCTTGACTCCTGTTACGACCTCGATAAGTTTTAGCACATTGATTTCGTCCTTGGGGAGACAGAAGCTTGAAATCGTATCCTTGTCGCAGCTGGCGGCAACAGCGGCAGCGGTGACGCTCTCACGCGAACCGGGATAGGATTTCCGCACAAGGCATTCAGATTGCATCTGAGAGATCAATCCTGTAAAGAACTGATCTTCGGACGCAGGACTGCTCTTTATGCCCCACAGCAGATCACCCAGCCGCACGCGGTATGTATATATCCTGCCCTGTGCCGCCTGCACAGCCTGATCATATATCTCCATATCAATAAAATGGATAGACATTTTCCGCACTCCTTTGCTGATTATACCTTTTATATAGTATAACACACCATTTTTGACTTGTCAAATGATTTTGATAGTAAAACTCAAAAACATCGCTTAAAATCACAAAAGTTTTCTGTTATATATATAATAGAGATGATAAATACGCAAAGATAAGGAATTTTGATTTTTTGAGAAAAACAACTTTTTTCTGGCTAAAATTTTTGTTTTGAATTTTATTCTGTTATATAATATACAGAACAAGTTGAAAAAAATGTTCTGCTGATTTGTCTCTTAACCTATACCATTATAAAGAAAGGGGGTCAGACCAATGGATTACGAACCGCTGTGCGACGAGATAACATCTCAGATAGCACAAGAAGCGCTCGCCGCTATGAAGGACGGCGTCGGGTGGGAGGATTTTGCCAAGTACAAGGGCATCCCGCTTGATGAAATGGAGGCGATACTTGCTCTGTATGAAATCGACACCGAGGACAGCGTGATGATGACGCTGGCAAGGACGCTGATAGCGAATGATAAATATTGAAAGGAAGTAATAATAATGAAAAATTCAGATGAAACAAACGAAACAACGACCCAGACAAATGAGAACGAAGGAACAAACAATAATACAACGGAGGTAAATATTATGAATAGCAATTCGGAAACAAACGATCAGATCAACGAAACGCCAAATACTGCCAACGAAGAGGTGGAAATGGAGCATTATGTTATCGTCAATGGCAAAAAGTATAGTGACCTTAATCAAGCTATGTTCGACTTGGATGATATCGAGGAAGAAGCTGTAGAGGTCGATGTATACTATAAAGGCAAGCGGTGCGATTCTCAGATAGCTGAACGCAATCCTTACTCTGGTAATTTTGTGTTCACTTGTTATTCGATCGTCAGATACACTTACTGCGACTACGATAGCTCAGAGTACGAATGGGCTTATAATGATGATGAAGACGATATTTATCGGGTTTTTCATCGCGATGGGATCATTCTTGATTATGATAGTGAAGAAGAGGCATTTGATGTTTTATGCAGCTTAGAAGATGAGGAAGGAGTAGCTTATGCCTTAGAACCCAACCTGGAGACATATGGTGAGTATCTCGGCGAAGAAAGCGCTTCAACGATTTTTACTCCTGACGGAAGAAGTTTTTATTGTGGTCCTGGTGATATCGATACACACGGAGAAATAGCTTTTATTCTTTGAAAAGTTGACTAATGAATCTCATACAGAAAGAAGGTGACCCACTATGCCAGATCAGAAAACCATTCTTATGCAGCAGCTCATCACACTGCTCACCCAGCTTCTCGCGCTGAATGAAGCAGAAGAGACTGCTCCCGCAGCACAGTCTGATGCCGTAGAGATGCTCACTATCAAGGAGTGTGCAGCTCTTGTCCCGGGGCTGTCGGAGCATACTATCAGAAAGCTCGCCCTTAAAGGCGCTGTGACCTGTGTGCGCACGGGTGAAGGAAAAAACGGTAAGATACTAATCAATAAGGAGAGTTTGTTGAATTATCTTAACGGTGTCGCTTGAGATCAAGTAAATGATTAGATCAAATTTCAAGAAGCCTTGACTGATAATATCAAATATTGTATACTATACTTACACGTCAAGGCTTCCTTTATTATAAGGAGGTTGTCTATGGCATCAATCAAAGAATATTTAGGAAAGAATGGCAAGTCCTACAACATTTCTGTCAGCTGCGGTTATGACAGTGAGGGCAGACAGATCGTCAAGCGTATGACCTGGCACCCCGATCCGGGTATGACTGAAGCTCAGATCAAAAAGGAGCTTGACAGGCAGGTGCTTAAATTTGAGAACACCTGCAAAGTCGGGCAGTCAGCTTCGGGGATAAGGTTTGAGGATTTCGCTGAGCAGTGGTTAATCGAGTACGCAAAGCCGAATCTGAAGCCAAACTCCTACGCCCGTATGCTTCAGCTGCGTGACCGTATCTATCCCGCGATCGGTCACATGAAGGTTGACAAGATCACAAGGCGGGACATCAGAAATCTTGTAAACACCTTGGCAAATGCGAAAAACAAAAAAGACAGCACCAAAGGGCTGTCCAGAAAAACGGTAAAACACTATCTTAGTTTTGTGTCGGATATTTTCAGTTATGCGGTGGAGTGTGATCTGATCAATACAAATCCCTGTACGAGGATCAAAGTTCCGCTTAATGATGAAAATGCACCCAAGGAGCACGATTTTTACTCTATTGAGGAAATGTGTGCATTGTATGATCTTATGGAAGAGGAGAATGTCCTGCTGAAATACAAGGTGTTTTTCAATCTTGCGTTTTTCGGGGGATACCGTCGCGGTGAGATCTTGGGGCTTGAATGGAAAAGCATTGACTGGGAACGCAAAACGATATCCATAAGTCAGACATCGAACTACACCCCAGGAAAAGGCATCTACAAAGGAACGCCAAAAACCAAGAGCTCCAATCGTATAGGTTGCTATGATGACAAGCTGTTTGATCTCCTGGCAGAGCACAAGGAACAGCAGGAGCAGGAAAAGAAGAAACTTGGTTCAAAGTGGAAGGATCACGGCTTGCTGTTCACCAAATGGAACGGTGAGCCTATGTTTCCGACAACGCCTTATGACTGGCTATATAAGTTCTGCAAGAAGCACGGTTTCCGATTCTGCAACGTTCACAGCTTCAGACACAGCCACGCTTCCGGACTTATCGCCGCAGGGTTGGACGTACCTACGGTAGCGGCTGATCTTGGACACAATAACAACTTGACCACGATGTCGATCTATGCGCATGAATTTCAGATGGCACAGGCTAAGGCAAACGACGTCCTTGAAAACGGTATGGAGAAAGCAAGGAAGAAACTCAGCGAAAACAATGACAAGCAGGCAGCCGTGATTCCCAAAAACGATACGGAAGCAGAGAAAAAGAAAGCACCTGTTCGTCTTGTTAAGGTTACGGAAAGAAAGAATAAAAGGAAATAAACGCAAAATAAAAGGAAAATCTATTCTGCTTAAAAAGAAAAAAGCCCGCAAACAACGCATTTACGTTGCTTGTGAGCCTCGTGGAATGGTGCGGCAAACGGGACTTGAACCCGTACGTCGGTTGACACACGCCCCTCAAACGTGCCTGTCTGCCTATTCCAGCACTGCCGCATTCGACTTTACTATTATATCACATCGCATTCTGTTCGTCAAGGGAAAGAAATGGGTTTTTACAATTTATTCATAAATGCGCTCCCCGGGTCGGGCTGCTCGCTGCGGCGGGTGCTGTGCCTGCGGGCTTTTTTTATTGGGACTTGAAAAACCGCGCCGGAGATGATATAATAAAAACATAGAGAACTGCGGACGCAGTACGCACGGGAATTAGGGTAAAAATTCGGACAGTTACCTTCGGGAATGCATCGGTCGGGAGGTGAGAGCGTGATCCTTGAGGGAGAATTGAAACAGAAGGCCGAGACTGCGCTGGCGCTTTCTACGCTGGCTTATCTGCCGGAGCTGGCCCGGGGAGGTTATCACTTTGTGGGAGAATTTTTGGACAGCTATCTCTCCGCTACGAAGGCGGAAAGGCCGACCACGATGTTCGACGGCCTTTGCTCCGACGAGCGCTCCGGGACCGTCCGGGCCATAAGGCGGATGCGGTGCGACCCGCGTATCTGCGGGCTCCGAATCGTTTACGACTCCCACTCCGGCGACCGATTCAACAGCTTTTGCTGCGTGGACGGGAGCAGGGAAGTCTTTGTGATCTTCGGCGGGAATTACCGCATCGGCGACTACACTTCCGCCTACGGCGCCGTCAGCAGCTGGCGGGACAACTTTTTCGGAGCGGCGGACGTCCGCACCGCCGAGCAGCGGGAGGCCCTTGATTTCTATGACCGCGCCCTTGCCGCCGCCAAGGCTTCGCTGCCCCGCGGGAGCGCCCTTTCCGTGACCGTGGCGGGGCATTCCAAAGGCGGGAATTTCGCTCAGTACGTCACCCTTTTCCGCAGCAGTGTGGACAGATGTTTCTCCTTTGACGGCCAGGGTTTCTCCGAGGGCTTCGTGAGCCGCTATGCCGAAGTCATCGGACGCCGGAGCAGTCGGATAATAAGCATCCTTCCGGGACGGAGCATCGTGGGAGCGTCCCTGACGCCGCTGTACGGCGCGGAGCGGCTCTATGTACGGGCGGAGCTGCCGGGAGTGCGGATGACTGCGATCCACTGTCACATCCCCACGTCATTGGCCGATGAAAAGGGGCATCTCCGACAGTTTGAAAAGGGTCCCTCGCTGATGTCACGGACGGTCAGCCTGCTGTCCGCGGGGACGGTGCGGACGGCCCGAAAGCTGCCTTTTATCAATGTCCGTCGGGGACTGGGCCGCATCGGCGCAGCGATACAGTACACCTTCAAAGAGGAGCCCCGGCGGGGTCTGCGGGAGCTGCGTTCCCCGGACGCCCTCGGACTGCTGGGCGCGGCTCTGCTGCGGCTGCCCTTCGACTTCCTCCGGGCAATTTTTCGGAGTGAGGAGCCGTAAAAAGATTGACTTTGTTTTACTGATGTGGTATAATTGATACATAGGACCGGGATTGTATGACGCCGTGAAGCGGCTTGACGAAGTAAAAGGATCTCTGCCGCTCGGTCACGGGCGGAGCTGATATGTAAAAACACATTTGAGGAGGGCTCAGAATGTCAAAGATAAATGTTGTCGCCATAGAAAGACAGTATTGCAGCGGAGGAAGCGAGATCGGCAAAAAGACCGCCGAACTGCTGAACGTTCCCTGCTACGACCGCGAGATCGTGGATCAAGCCGCTGAAAGGCTTAATATTTCTCCCGATGAGATCCGCAAGTTCGAGGAGTGGGTGATGAATCCATTAAAGGCGCAGCTTCATCTCCGCCGTGAGAATCAGCTGGATATGTTTGAGAAGGTGTTCGCCGCCGAGACAGAGATCATCGCCGAATACGCCCGTAAGGGTCCCTGTGTCATCGTCGGAAGATGCGCGGGATACATCCTTAAGAACCTCACCCGCACGCTGAAGGTCTACATTTATGCCACGCAGGAAAGCCGCCGCGCCCGTGCCGTGGACGAGCACGGCATCGCCTTTGACGAGACCGACAACGTCCTCAAGCGCTACGACAAAAAGCGCGGGGACTATTTCAACGTCAACACCCGTCAGAACTGGTCTTCGATGCAGACCTATGATATCTGCCTCAACAGCACCGCTCTCGGCATCGAGGGCTGCGCCAAAACGATCTGCGATATGGTCAGAGCTTCGGAAAACAAGTGATTTTTCTCCGAGGCTTGACAAGCCGGTCTCTTTATGCTATAATATCTGATAATAACCTAAATGCAGTGATACCGGAGAAGTAATCCGCATTGCCGAGCAAAGAGAGCGCCCGTCTGGTGAAAGGGCGAGGAGGCGTGCCGACGAATACACCGGGGGAGCAGGCTGTCAAGAAAGTCCGGGTGTGTTTTTTCGGACAAAGGCAGTCCGGCGGCGGCCGTTAAAGCGCAAGAGGCAGCAGGCTCACGGGCTTGCTGTGAACGAGGTGGTACCGCGATAGATTCGCCCTCCGATGCAGTCATCGGAGGGCTTTTTCATTCGGGGGTGAGGTCACGAACGACTGGAAAACTACGCTGGCAGTGGTGCTTACCGTCGGTTTCGGCGGGGCTGTTTTATTGCAGACCCAAGGTATTGCACCCTATTGGGCTATACCTATCGCCGCTGTGGTGGCGGCGGTAATGGGCATTTCCGCTTATTTCGATCACCGCGCCAACAAGAAGTCCTTCAAGGAAGCGGAGAATTTCAAGGCGGGATATGCCTTTAAAGATCCCCGGGAGGAGGAGAAGTACCGGCGCTGGATCCAAAAGGACCGCAGACAGCCTCCCGCGGGGTCAATGCTTTCCGATATTATCTCCCGATACCGTTCGGCGCGCATAGCGGCTTATCTTTTCGGTGTGCTGGGACTGGGACTTATAGAGTTTATCCTGTTTCAGGAAAAGAGCGAAGGCAAAGGCGAGCCGGCGGTGATGTATCTCGTCCTCGGCGGGATGATACTGCTTTTGTATCTTGCGGTGTCCGGCATCGTGGGCATCAAGGCAAGACGGCTCTACGGAAGGCTGTCCGAACGTCCCGACTTTATGAACATCGAACGGAGCTACACCGAAGGCTTTGTGGTGGGGCTTCCGAGAAGCTGTATTAACATCGGCAGCGAGTATATCACCCTTATCCTTCCAAGAGCGGTGATACCGCTGAAACGCAGCGAGATCGTCCGTGTCTGCCGAGCAGACGTGCTGACGGCGTACTATACCAATTCGATCTATTCGGGCAGCAAGGACAGCTATTTCATAAAGCTGTATACCGATTCGGCAGAGTACCGCGTGCAGCTGAAAAAGTTCACGATGATATATGCCTACGACATTCTCAAAGCATCCGGCCTGCCGTCGGACGATACCATTGATATGCGCTGAACGGCGGGAGCCGTCACGGAGAAATTGACAGACAGGAAATTTCTGCTGCAATAAATATAAAAATTAAAACGGAGGAAATCAAAATGACTTGTTACGAAGAACTCGTAAGACGCGGGCTTATCGCCCAGGTCACGGACGAAAAAGAGATCAGCAATATGATCGACAACGGCAAGGCCACCTTCTACATCGGCTTTGACCCCACCGCCGACAGCCTTCACGTCGGCCACTTCATGGCTCTCTGCCTGATGAAGAGACTTCAGATGGCGGGCAACAAGCCTATCGCCCTTCTGGGCGGCGGCACCGGCATGATCGGCGACCCTTCCGGCAAGACGGATATGCGCAAGATGCTCACCAAGGAAACTATCGAGCATAACGTTGAATGCTTCAAGAAGCAGATGAGCCGCTTCATCGACTTCTCCGACGGGAAGGCCCTTGTGGTCAACAACGCCGACTGGCTGCTGAACCTTAACTACATCGACGTTCTGCGCGAAGTGGGCGCCTGCTTCTCGGTGAACAAGATGCTCACCTTTGAGTGCTACAAGCAGCGCATGGAGCGTGGCCTGACCTTCCTGGAGTTCAACTACATGATAATGCAGAGCTACGACTTCTACAAGCTCTACACCGACTACGGCTGCAATATGCAGTTCGGCGGCGACGACCAGTGGGCAAATATGCTGGGCGGCACCGAGCTTATCCGCAAGAAGCTGGGCAAGGATGCTCACGCTATGACGATCACTCTGCTGCTCAACTCCGAGGGCAAGAAAATGGGCAAGACCGAAAAGGGCGCTGTTTGGCTCGACCCCGAAAAGACCTCGCCCTACGATTTCTTCCAGTACTGGAGAAACGTGGCGGACGCCGATGTTATCAAGTGTCTGAAAATGCTGACCTTCGTGCCTATCGAGGAGATCGAGGAAATGGAGAAGACCATGGAAGGCGCACAGTTCAACAAGGCCAAGGAGCTGCTGGCTTACGAGCTTACCAAGCTGGTACACGGCAAGGAGGAGGCCGACAAGGCTCTTGACGCTGCCAAGGCGCTCTTCGGCGCAGGCTCCGACAGCGCGGATATGCCCACCACAGTTATCCCCGCGGCCGACCTCACAGACGGCGGCATGAACATCCTGGAGCTGCTGGTGCGCTGCAAGCTGGCGCCCTCCAACAGCGAAGCAAGACGTCTTGTGACACAGAACGGCATCTCGGTAAACGATGCCAAGTTCACCGACCCCAAGGGCAGCGTTTTCCTGGAGGAGCCCGTCATCATCAAGAAGGGCAAGAAGGTGTTCCACAAGGTCACGGTGGAATAAACGAATAAACAGAAAGCATTCCCGCTCCGCAGAGGAGGGGAATGCTTTTTTAGTTCAGCCTGTAAAGTATTGCTTTGGTGTTCATCACCGAGAGAGTCCCTTCCGCCGTTCGGGAGCGTCCCGCGCAGAAGGATTCGAGGGCGGTGTTGCCTTCGGCTATGCTTTCCGGGATAAGGATGAAGTCTATACTTCGTCCTTCGATAGCGGGCAGGTCCTCGGAGAATGCCGTTTCCTCGGTGACGAATACGCTGTCCGCACCGATGAAGATTTCCGACAGGCAGGTCAGCATCCATTCGCTGTCGTCGGGAAGAACAGCCGCGCAGACCTTTCCTTCGGTGAGAGCGGCTGCGTCAATGTCCCGGGGATCGTTTCTGTAAAGCAGTTCGTCGGAAGCGAAGATGTTGGAGCAAATCACCGCCGCCGCCGCGACGGCTCCCGCCGCCCGCAGGGGATGCGCTCCCGGTTTCGGGATAAGCCTTACGGCCCTTGTCACCGCCCATATCAGAAGGATGCACAGCCCCGGGAACAGGCAGAAAACGTATCTCAGGCTCGCTTCGCCCATGACTTCCAACTCGGTCTTGTAAGCCGCCGCCAGCACAAGTCCCAGCGAGGTGATGACTATGAACAGCGGCATGAAATTCATATCCCCGGTTTTGCCTTCACCCTTAGCAGGGGAGTACCTGCACCTCCAAAAGGATACTGACGATGCAATGATAAGCAGCCCGGCAATGACAGCCGCCGCGATGCCTCCGGCTCCAGTTTGAGCGGCGGACATCTCTCCCGCCAGTTCTGAAACGGCAGCGGGCATATCAAGGGGCTTTTCCCGGAAGGGAGTGTATTCGGTGATATGCCGCAGGGCAGAGGGCCACACGGCGAAGTAAAGCCCCAGCACCGCCGTTTCCGAAAAGCCGTATATAAGCATCCGCCAGATCTGTTTGGTGAAGAGCATCCACAGGCAGATGCAGCCGGTGAGGAGCCCGGCGATCACAATGCCGAAATAGTGGGTCATAAACATTGCAAAGGATACGGCAAGTATGGGCGGCAGGGAAGTTTTAAGCTCCCGCCTTGAGTACAGCTTGGCGGTGAAGTACAGGAGCATCACTGTCAGCATAGTCAGCAGGGAATACTGTCTGATGAAGGTAAAGGTGTAAAGCGCCGCTCTCGCTCCGCCGTAAAGGACGCAGACCGTCAGCGCGGCGCGGCTGTCTCCGAGGATGAGCCTCGCGGCTTTGAAAAGGAATATCTGCGTGACGGCGAGGAAAATACAGTTCAGTATAAACCCGTACCCGAAGGAAAAGCTGTCCGGGAACAGTGAGCAGACGGTGTGCAGCAGAAGATAGTAAAGGGGAGGGTGGTGGTCGTAGGTCTGATTCGACCACACCGAGCCGTAGGCGAAACGCTGACCCTCCTGCACCGTGATGTAGTTGTGAAAGACGCTCCCCGGGACCCATTCCCGAAGATTGATGTAGTCGGACTCCGCGGCCTCGTCGATGCCCACGCCGGCCCGCTGATAGACGAAGGGCTGATAGTAGCTGTTTGCAAGCCCATAGCTCCAGACCTCGTCCGAGTGGCTCCCACCCTTGACGAAAGCGAATATAAGCGCCGTCACCATGATCTGAAAGGCGATGATGACCGCCAGTATCACGAAGGTGCGCTTATTGCTTTTCTCTTCCAAGGGGCCGTCATCTCCTTTCCGTGAAAAAATCGGGCAGCGCACTTCTGCACTGCCCGATACTGTCAGGTCAAAGCCTTATTCCATAAGGGTCTTGCCGCCGCTTACCATCTTGTACTTGTCATTTCCGAGATAAGCTACAAATATGTCAGCGCCGTCGTTCATGTGGAGGGTATACAGACCCTTGCCTCTTACATCGGTGCTCTTTACGCCCGAGCCGTTGTATGCGGCTGCCAGCTGGATAGCCTTGTTCAGAACGGCGTCGTCGGTCTCGGCGGAAGCCTGAGACGAGCTGCTGTCGGTGTTGGAGCTGCTGTCGGTATTGGAGCTGCTGTCGGTATTGGAAGAGCTGTCAGCCTTGGAGCTGCTGTCCGCAGTAGAGGAGCTGTCAGCCGCGGCAGCGGAAGAACTGTCGGTCTCTGCTACGGAAGAAGTATCGTCGCTTGCCTTGCTCTCAACGACCTCGGGAACGCTCTGTGTATCGTCGCCGGTGCTTTCGGCTACGGAAGCATCTGCGGGAGCCGCGGACTGTTCGCCGGCCTTGGAGGCGGTCACATCCGCCGCGCTGGAAACTGCAGGATTGAGGGGCTCGGCCTTGGAGTCGCTGCTGCTGCCGCCGAAGATCTTATATCCGGCGAAGATCGCAACGATAACTACCAGCAGGATGCCCAGCGTGATGATCGCAGCGGTTATGAAGGTCTTCTTTGCGGAGCCTTCATCGTCATCATCGTCGTCGTCATCGTAATCGTCGTCGTCGTAATCGTCCTCATCATCGTCATCGTAATCGTCGTCGTACTTGGGCTCCTGCTTGGCGGCCTTAGCAGCCTCAGCCTTGGAGAACACCCTTGTGCGCTCGGCGGAATCGTCATCGGGAACGAATGTGGGCTCGCTGGTCTCCTCATCGTCCTCGGTCAAGAGATTGTGACAGTATTTACAGAGGATAGCGTCCTCAGATATTTCTTCATGGCAGTAGGGGCAGATTTTTGTGCTCATTTTATCCAGATCCTTTCCTTATTATGCCTTTCCGCTTGCCGCGGAAAGCGTTGTGAAACACAATATATAGTTCTCTGCCTATAATGATACCACATCTTTCGACAAATTGCAAGTGCTTAATAAAAAGATTTTTATTTTTAAGCGTAATATAAAATGAATTCTGAGATAGCCGTAAAATTTTATTAAAAAAGACAAACTGCGGGTAAAAAGGGGCTTGCGTAATTGAAGGGTACATATTTATGTACTTGATAAGGAAATATTTTTACAGTTTTATTTCATAAAATTGGAAGTGTTCACGAAAAATTAACAAAGAGAGTGCCAAAAAATGCCTCGGAGATAGTGAAATCCGGATAAATATATGGTATAATCAAATAAGCAAATGCCGTTTCTTTTACGAAAACACAAAAGGAGGATCACTATGGGACTTTTTGACGATCTGAAAAACAAGGCTGCATCAGCCGTGGGCGCGGTACAGCACAACAAGACCGAAAACATCGTATTTCCGAGGCTGCCGGATACTCTTGACCAGTTCAGGGCTCTGCCCCAGGCTCAGCTTGCCACTCCCTTCGATACTGCGGCTATGACCGTGCTGGCGCTCTGCTTCTATCCGAAGGACAAGGACCTCTCCCTGGCAATGCTGGACTATCTCCGCGGACCGAGACCTCTTTCCGGAATGGACAAGCAGTTCATCCGCGACAGATTCATGGATTCGGATTACGTTCCCCGCTCCTATTTCAACGGCGCGGTGCCTTCCAACGACTACACCCCTTCTGAGCCCTACACTATCTCCGTGTTTGAGAATCCCTATTCCTACACCGATCAGAACTATGCCAAGCTCTTTATCAACTCGGGCGGAGCCGACAGCCCCCGCTACGTTCAGCTGAGGCTTGCCAAGGACGGCAAATGGTACCTCTGGGAGCAGTTCCTGCTTTCGGGCATCCGTCAGCCGGAAAGCTCCAATCCCTGGGCTTAAACCGATAACATAAGGCTGCCTTCATCGGCAGCCTGCATTTTTGTGAACCGATACGGAGTGATTACAATGAAAACAGCGATAGTCGGACTGGGACTTATCGGAGGGTCAATGGCCCGCGCAATTAAAAAGAACACCGGCCACAGCGTTTATGCCCTCGACACCGACCGCGAGACGATCACCGCGGCTTTGGCGCAGGAGGTCATCGACGGCAGCATCACCGCCGATGACCTGGGCCGCTTCGACCTGGTGATCCTCGGGCTGTGGCCCGAAGCCACGGTCAGCTTCTGCCTGGAAAATCTCGGCAAATTCAAAAAAGGCGGCATCGTCATCGACACCTGCGGCATCAAGA
Source organism: Ruminococcaceae bacterium FB2012 (assembly GCA_900104495.1). Taxonomy (GTDB): domain Bacteria; phylum Bacillota; class Clostridia; order Oscillospirales; family Ruminococcaceae; genus FB2012. The sequence goes on from FMXS01000010.1 coordinate 31,601, forward strand.
CTGCCGTGGTGGAAAAGCTGGAGGGCCCCATGAACGAAGCGGGAGTGCGCTTTGTGGGCTGTCATCCCATGGCAGGACGGGAGTATTCCGGCTTCGGTTATTCGGTGGACAACCTCTTTGATAACGCCAGCTTTATCATGACTCCCACCGACAGCACGCCTATGTCGGCGGTGCGGGAGGTCTCCCAGCTTGCCTATGACATCGGCTTTGCCAAGTGCGTTATGGCTTCACCGGAGGAACATGACAGGGTCATTGCCTTTACGTCTCAGTTGGCACATATTGTCTCCAGCGCGTATGTCAAGAGTCCGAACTTGATGGACCAGGCAGGTTTCTCGGCGGGCAGTTTCCGGGATCTTACCCGTGTCGCCAAACTCAACGAGGATATGTGGACCTCGCTGTTCATGCTCAACCGGGGACCGCTTATCAGCGAGATAACCCACATCATCGAGCATCTGGAGGAATACCGCTCTGCCTTGGAGACCGAGGACAGGGAGCGCCTTCGGAGCCTCCTGCGGGACGGCAGGATCCTCAAAGAGAAGTCCAACGAGGCCCTGGGGAAATAGCGGAAACGGACACCCGTCTGCGGGCCGGGCGGGTGTTGACAACCGTTGCCCGATGTGCTATAATTATCAAGGTCGGGCTGCTGTGGCGGAACAGGCAGACGCAAGGGACTTAAAATCCCTCGGTGGAAACATCGTACGGGTTCGATTCCCGTCAGCAGCACCAGTCCGATCTCGGACAGAACGGCACCCTCGCCCAATGATGCGGCGGGGGTGTTTTCTTACCGGCGGGAATGTGCCGATCCGGCACAGACCGGAGACATATCCTTGCATTATTTCCAAAAACATCCTGTAAAAGTGCCGGACGTCTTCCTTATTATATATAGAAAAGCCCCTCGGAGGAGCCGTCGTCCCGTCGGGATGACCAAAGTCCCGTCAAAATGCCCAACATTCCTCAAACCGCGCATCTTCGCGGGTCTTATGTGCCAAAACGGCACAAAAATAATTGTTAAATCAATGCACTTTTACATATTTAAACAGTTCCGGGGCGGGGCTTTGTTTAATCTGACATAGAATACTATACCGATATTGTGCATTTAACTGATTTTCCCGTTAAATAAATGAACAAATCGTTTTTCGCTTGACTTAGAGAACAAAATATGGTAGAATGCTATTAAGGAAAAAAATACGGGGCAAATATTTCATGAAGTATTTTTAGAATTATGAAAGGGAGATCGGCGCCCTAAAGCCGAAATTCAAATGTAAGAAAGGAAAATGATTATGAACAAAACAAGAAAAACATCAGTTAAGAAAAAGCTGATATCCGCGATCGCAATGCTCACCGTTTCGGCGGTTACACTGTCCACTGCTACTTAAAACAATCTGACAGTTTGGATGAGTTGATCAAGCCCCGATTTTACGTCATTTTCCTTTAATACATTAAGATTTCAAGTGTACATTTTATAGTACTTAACATAAATACAGCGGCTCGCAAAAAATGATTTGCAAGCCGTTTTTTGATGCTCTTTTTTATCGAATGAGCAGTTAGTGCCTCATATAGTTGCTGACATTATGAATGAGGAATTTACTTCAAATATTCGTACAGAGCCTTTGTCGAATCTATCAGCACCGCTTCTGTTCTGACCGGAGTTGACACAACAAAGAAATACTCTCCCTCTTGGTTGCGGTCAAAGATATAATCGCGGATCACCTTGTATCTGTCATCCATAACCGTTTCAAGCATGGTTATAGTATCGTTTATCATAAGGTTGCCCCTAATGATTTCTTCCTTTTCATGCTCTGTAAGAATATTGTTCTTTGACAGTTTCTTTCTCCAACTGTCTACACTGTCTGTTATCATTTCAATGACCTTCAAAAAAGTAAATCTGCTTATCATTTTCTACCTCCGTTTGTGTTATGCTTCAAATGTGCCGAAAACGTTCAGAAATGCGCCACAACGCCCCTCTGACCTTTTTCTCGTCAACTTGCCCTCAGATAAAACAGGTGGCTCAGAATGGCTCTGAGCCGCCTGTATCGACAGGTTGGTTATTTTTCAACTTCTGTCGTTATCTCGGCTCCATTCTTGAATAAGATGCTAATCTCGGTCTTGGACATAACTCTTATACATTCAATAGTTTTCCTCACGGTTACATCATCGTATTCTTCCATTCTGCCGCTGTGTTTGCGAAGCTCCTCGTTTATTGCGGTCATAGCGGTTTTTATGGCTTCGCTGTCTTTGGCTTTGTCATCAAGCTTGTCACGCTCCGCTTTCAGCGTTTTTTCTTCGGTGTTCAGAGCCTCGAATTCCTTGTCCAGTGCATCAACAGTCACGGCTCCGCTTGTTACGAGGTGTATCATATTATCCCTTGCCTTTTCGATCTCGGAAAGCCTTTTCCGTATCCGTATGATCTCGGAGCAAGTATCGTTTTCTCTGGTCATGACTGATCTGATGTTACTTTCCATGATGTCAAGTATGCCGCCGTCATTGTTGTAAAGGGTATTGATAGCTTCAACTATTGCCTTGTGAAGCTTATCTTCGTGTATTGAGGGACTGTTTTTGCAGTATCTTGAACCGTGTTCAAGTCTGCTGATGCATCGCCATACGACCAGTTTTCTGCCGTCGAAGGTCCAGGTCACTCTGCGGTATGGTGTCCCACATTCGCCGCAGACCAGAATATCCGTCAGAGCATAGGCACTTGAATAGCGTCCGCGTTCCGTTTTTGCCTTTTGGCTTTTCTTCTTGATTGAACCGCGTTTTGCAAGCTCCTGCTGTGTCCTGTTGTAGGTTTCACGGTCGATGATAGCGTCATGGATATCGTGAAGAACATATTTGGCTTTCTCACCGTTGTTCTTGACCCGCTTGTGCGTGATGCAGTCAGCCGTGTATGATTTCTGAAGGATAGCGTCACCGGCATATTTCTCGTTTTTAAGTATAAAATCTACGTTGGCTCTTGTCCAATTCGAGCTGCCGCTGCGGCGCTTGATTCCTTCTTTCTGCATAATATCTGCTATGGCCTGCATACTCATTCCGTCAAGATACATACGGTATATCCTCCGGACGACCTCCGCTTCTTCTTCGATGATATAGGGTTTTCCGTCCTTTCCCATTCGGTAGCCGAGGGTCTTGTCCATTATATATCTTACCCTGCCCTCACGGAATGACTTTTCAATGCCCCATGTCACGTTTTTGCTGATGGATTCGGATTCTGCCTGAGCAAATGAACCGTATAGTGAGATTATAAACTCGCCGTTCATCTTCAAGGTGTTTATGTTTTCCTTCTCGAAGATGACCCCAATGCCAAGCGAGCGAAGCTGACGGACGTTTTCAAGACAGTCCACCGTGTTTCTTGCAAATCTTGATACTGATTTGCAGAGAATAAGGTCAATCTGCTTCTTCTTGCATTTACGCATCATCCGGTTGAATTCGGTACGCTTCTTGGTCTGAGTTCCCGAGATTCCCTCGTCGGCATAAATACCCGCCATCGTCCATTCGGGGTTGGAGTTTATGTAATTGGTGTAGTATTCGATCTGCACCTGATAGCTGTTTGCCTGCTCGTCGTGATCGGTAGAAACACGGCAGTAGGCCGCAACCCTTATCTTCTTGTTCCTTTTCTTTATCAGTTCCTCTTTGGTCAGTGCCGGTATTACCGTAACATTAGCTGCCGTCTTAAGCATTCTGTTCACCCTTCCTTTTGTTTGATATGATTCTGCCGTTGATGAATTCGACGGAGATATTTTTCTTTCTGTCAACAGTTATCCGTTTGACAATTCTTTTCAGATACTCTGTGTCAAATTCTTCTGTTGACTGATGCTGTGATACTAAATCTTTAAGCTCTGCCGTTATATACGGCACCCTGCTGTAGGAACAGCACTCATATTTTGTCGCTGCAAGCGCAAGTATCTCCCGCCTGACGGCATCGAAGTCTATCGGTTGCATTGATTTCAAACGAGTTATCTCATTTTCGAGCTTTAAAACCTTTGCTGTTGGGACATATTCTGTTAGCGGGTTTCCAGTATCAAGCATATCGGGTTCAGCTGTAATGCGGACTAATATATCGGTCACTTCCGAAATGAACTCGCTGTCTGTAAGGCTGGGCTTGAAATTTACACACCCTTTGGCAGTACACCGCCATTGCTTCAGACCCGTCCGACAGGAGAAGTGGACCATGTTTCTTCCGCATTCGGAGCAGAACGTCAGCTTTTTCAAAGCGCTGTATGTATCAGTCTTGGGGCTTCTGTCCGATTTTTTCAGCGACATTCTTGCCTGGCCGAAGGTGTCTTCGTCTATTATCTGCGGATAGCCGTCCTTGCCCGTGTAGCGCTCATCGGCAAGAATGCTGTAAACTCTGTCGGCTGCCTTTTTCTCACTTTCTGCGAAGTACGGTACAGTTTCTCCGAACAGCTCGGAGGCAATCTGCATCCCTGAAGCTCCGTTTAGCTTGCTGCTGAATATTTTCAGCACGATCTCTGCTTCGTAGCTGACTGTATTCAGCACCCCGTCAGTTATTGTGTACCCGTAGGGTGTCTTTCTGCTCGCCATACGCACCTATCCTTTCTGTGAATTCAAGCCCGCCGATCAACGTAAATGATAGCATTCCGTTATCGACTGTTATGTTATCAACTGCAGTATCGAGTATATCCCGCTTGGTATTTTCAGAGCCGTCATATTCTGTGAACATCTCTATGATCTCCGACAGATCATCACTGTTTTTGTTCTCAATCTCAGCATTGAACCTGATTTCGCAGTCAACTTTGTCTATCTTTATGTTGATAGCATTTATCTGTTCGTCATATTTCTCCTGTGAGATAAAGCCTTTGGTCATAAGCTGACTGAGCCTGTGCTTTTGCTCCCGAAGCTCTGCTATGGCCTTGTAGAACTCGGCGGCATTGACTGTGCCATTGGTTTTTAGTGCATTAAGCTCGGTAAGCTGTCTGCCGCAGACTTCAAGTATTTCTTTGTGAGCATGGAGCTTATCGCACAGAGCCTCAAAAGCTGTCTGCAGTTCGGAATCACTAAATACGCTGTTATTGCAGGGTTCGCTTATATCGTATCTGTATCCACATTGCCAATACGGTTTGCCTTTGGAACTGACGTATCGGTAAATGTGACCGCAGCACCCGCAGATCAACTTTCTGCGGAACGGAGATTCCGACCTGTTCTGTGTTTTCGGTGCCGCTTTCTTCCTGACCGCCTGAGCAGCGGCAAACATTTCTTTGCTGATGATTGGCTCATGAGTTCCCACTATGTAATATTTACTTTCCTGACCTTCATTCGGCATGAACTGTTTGCCCATAAACTCCGAATATGTTTTCTGCCAGAGGGTATCACCTGTGTACTTCTCCTGTGCGAGTATTTTTAGCACCGTTTTCTGATTCCATCTGATGCCAGTGGGGGAGGGTATCCCTTCACTGTTAAGCATCAGAGTGATCTTTCTCGCACCTGTGCCGTTGATGTAGAGACTGAATATCCGCTTAATCACCTCTGCCTTTTCGGAATCGATTATCAGCCCGCCGCTTTCATCATCCTTGCGGTATCCGTAGGGAATCTTTGCGTGACGGAAGGTACCTGCTGCCATTTTCTTATGAATACCCCAGCGAGAGTTGTTGGAAATTGACTGCGATTCCTCCTGCGCAAGCCCACCCATTAGGGTTATCATCATCTCATCAGATTGCTTGGCAGTGTCAATGTTCTCCTTTTCAAAGGCTATGGAGATCCCAAGTTCCTTAAGCTCTCTGATGCATTTGAGGCAGTCTCTTGTGTTTCGTGCAAATCGGCTGACTGACTTGGTGACAATCCTGTCTATCTTTCCATGCCGACAGTCATCAAGCATTCTGTTCAGTTCAAGCCTTTTGTCCAGTTTTGTTCCGCTTATGCCCTCATCGGCATATATCCCGATGAGCACTTCGGTTTCCGAGTTTTCATACAGAGAGGAGAAGTATCTGAGCTGTGCTTCATAGGAATGAGCCTGATCTTCCTTTGCCGTAGATACCCGGCAGTAGGCAGCGACACGTAACTTTTCCCGCCTTTGTTTCTTGGTTGGCGGGATTACTGTCATCTGAGCCATTTTTATCACTTCCTTTCGTGGAGACTTTGTCTCCTTAGCACAACAGGATACCATTTTTTCTCTGAGAATGCTATCACCAATGTTGACGAATTAGATGAGCCCAATTTGTGGATATGCGACTAAAGGATAAGATATATACCGAGAATGCGAATCTCACTCACGGCCACGGAACATTGGATCCCGCGATCTTTCAGCCATTTCCTAAGAACCTGCCCATATCAAAGGTTTTCAGAGAGATTGGTCTGGCCGACGAGCTTGGCTCAGGTATGCGCAACACATATAAATATACCAGAATGTATTCCGGCGGCGAACCGAGTTTCGTTGAAGACAGTATTTTCAGAATTACGGTGCCGCTTGCAGAGATCGCAACAAAAAAAGTCGGACCTGATAGTGAGCTTGATCCGTCAAATGCTCCAAACCGACACGATGTCGGTTTGAATGTCGGTTTGGCGGATAGAATTTTAAAGATGATCGGAGATAATGATCAGATAACTATGTCTGCTCTGTCTGAATCCTTAAATGTTACTCAAAGAACCATAGAACGTGAAATAAAAAGACTGAAGGAAAACGGCAAGCTTCAAAGAACCGGCGGAAAGCGCTACGGGCATTGGAAAATAATTGGCTGAAGTATGATTGGATTTTAGGAGCCAGAGAAGATATTGCCAATGGTGTATATACTGCCATAATATGTACCTACCGCCCGAGCTGTCTCAGGCGGTTCCTTCATCTTAGGGCTACATTAGCCCATACGCTTATCGGCTCTGCCCGCCGCCTGACAGAGACACATAGTCACTACGCCGACAAGCCCTCCGAATATTGTTCCTAATACAAACCGCATCATGCGCTCACCTCAAGCTCCGCGATAGACGAATAGTTTTCAAAGATCGTTTTCTTGTTGAGGGCATCGATCTCGGCTCTCTGCTTTTCCGTGATGAGCCCCTTGCTGACAAGTACCGCCAGCAGCTGCCTGCTGACCGCATAGTAATAATCGGCCTGACCGTAAAGATTGTTGTTCATCAAACCGCCTCCTTTTGAGCATTCAGCCTGTTCCAGAAATTCTTTATCTTACGTATGTCCTCAGTACTGTTTTTCTCGCAGAGAGCACCGAGAATTGTATTTCTGTAAAAGCACTTTTCCTTTCTGCTTGCTCTCGGATCAAGTATTGATACGATACCGTTGTCCGTGGAGCTTCGTATCAGTCTGCCTGTGCCTTGCTTGAGCTTTATAATCATCTCAGGAACAGCCACCTCCTTGACCTTGTCCTTGACAAGTGACATCTTGTAATCAATAATCGGATCGGGTACAGGGAAGGGCAGTTTGAAGATGATGACCTGTGAGAGTGCCTCGCCTTCAACATTGATGCCCTCCCAGTAGGTTCCTGTGCCGAGTATCACCGAGTTCACATCTGTCTTGAACTTGTCAAGCTGCCGTGCCTGAGAGGAGCCTTTGCCCTGTATCAGTATCTTATACGGAAGATGCATATTGGAAAGCCGTTTGTAAACGTAGTCCATATCTTCTTTTGCAGTAAAGAGAATTAGAGTCTTGCCTCCGGTGATCTCTAACAGGCGGACAATCTCGTTTATAGCGCTTTCGCGGTATTCTTCCTTGTTGTCCTGAGTCGGTCTCGGCAGTTTGCTGCTGCAATAGAGGATTGTGTTGTTGTCATAATCAAAGGGCGAGCGTTTTGGCTCGGACACATTTCCTATCACGGGGAAAGCGATATTTTGCAGGAAGTATCCGCATTTCTCGGCGGGAGTACCATCGGTCTTGTCGGATATGGTTGCGGAGGTCAGGATCGTGGTCTTACCAAACGGAAACAGCATCCTTGATATCTTTGGCCGGATATCCTTCTTACAGAAGCATATCTTCAGCTTGCTGTCCATTTCAAGCCATACAAGGTTATCACCCATAAAGTTCATAGCCTCTCGCATAAGTGATCTGCAGTCAGCTAATATGAAAGTTGATCTGTTGGCAAGATCAATTATCCCTTGATACGCATCGGTCAGCAGAGATCTTGTCACCGCATCATTCGGAAGATAGTATGCAGAAGCATCGCTCTCGTTATTGGCTTGCTGTTCCTTGACCTTCCTTACGAGCCATTTGAATAATCTGTCTATATGACGGGCAGCATTGAATGCGGCCTTTTTGATTTCAGATGCTCTTTTGTAGGGCGCATGCTCAGAGCAGTTTTTCACTGTGCGAAGCAGTTCTTCACAGGTGAAGGAAGATGTAAACGCTTCACGAAACTTGCTTTCAAGGTTGTGAGCTTCGTCAATTATCATTATACCGCCGTTCTGATTGAAAATGCCCTTGCCACCGCCCTGAAGATTTTTCAGATGTGCCACAAGCATATTCTGATTGCAGATCACTATACCGTGTTGTTCCTTTACTGTTTTTCTCATAGTGTAGTAAGGACAGCTTTTGTTTTTTGAGCAGCTGTGACATCCTGCTCCGTAGTGTTCAACACACAGCTTATCCCAGAGTTCATCGGGGATATTCATCTGTAATTCCGATCTGTCGGCTATGCCGAATGAGTACAGTCTTTTGACGGTGTTCAGCGTGCAGTCATCTTTGCTGCTTTTCAGAACCCTATCCAGTCTCTGTCCGCAGAGATAGTTTCTCATTCCCTTTGCTACCGTAGTGCTGATTCTGACACCTATCATTTCAAGCACATTTTTGACATCACGTTCAAGCTGCTCCTGCAAGGCGATAGTTGATGTTGCTATTACTACCTGCCTGTTTGCCCTTATGTACTCCATTACGGCGGGTACAAGGTAAGCGTAGGATTTACCGATACCGACCTCGGCTTCCACCGCCAGCGGTTTGTATTCCTTTATTGTAGCACATATCTCAAGCGCCATATCAAGCTGTCCCTGTCTCAGTTCCAGACCGGAGCCTGCTGCCTTTTCAAAGAACATCCTTGTGCTTGTTTCTATCGGGAGATTTTCCCATTTATTGATCGGTGTCATTAGTTTTTCTCCTTTCCGTTCAGACTCAGACTTATCATCAAAGCCCTGTCTATCTTTTTCATTTCCGCATTGGTAAGCGTTCCGATATATCTTTTCAGTCTGTACTTTGATACCGTTCTGATCTGCTCAAGCATAGCTATCGAGGTGCTTTTCAAAACTGTGTTATGCAGTCCAACGTGTGTCGGAAGCGGATTCTTCCTCTGTGTGGTTATATATGCCACAACCGTTGTCGGTGAATACTTGTTGCCGATATTATTCTGAATGACGATCACCGGCCTGTGACCCTTCTGCTCCGAACCGACCACGGGTTCGATTTCTATATCTTTTTCGTCGATGTAAAAAACATCACCGCGTTGTATTTCCATTCTGTTTCTCCTTTTCGTTATGTATAAAGGGCGGTTACTGTATTGCTGTAGAAACCGCCCTGTCATTTTGCCTTATAGCATATATCTCTATACACTCTGTCACCTTATGGGGTGACCTCACTGCTGTAAACACAGCAGCGCTTTCCTCCGGCATCAGAGAGTTGCTCCCTGATGTTTCAGAGGTGCGGGATATTGTTTGACAGATAATCCTGCCCCCTCTCGCAAAGGGAACGCTCCGGCGAGTCTGCCGTCCTCGACAGGCTCCATAGGAATCTCACCTCCCGGGCTGCAATACCCGGGTCGCTTTTTGCGGAAGTACCTTGTATCCCAAGTTTCATGGCCTGCGGAGGTGGCTGCCTCTGCTGAACACGCATATTGCTCGCTCGCTTGATCTGACGTTCTGTCCATAGACTTGAACGGCTCGATAGGTCCTCGCGTATGCGGTTCACGGCTGACGGGTTCATCGCCCGCCCTCGGGATCTGACGTACCGGAGTGTTGGATATTCGATTGTGAAGCTGTGAGAGCTTTTCTCATTCGAGAACCTTCTCTCACTTGTATAGGGGAAGAAGTCAGCCTTTTTACAACCATATAATTTTACTTTTCCAATAGTTTGTGAATGTTTGCCAAAATGCGCTTCTTCTTTTTGTGTATATTTTGCTGAGATGTAGCGAGCAACTTGGCACATTCCTGTTCGGTATATTCACAGAAATATATCAGATGTATCAGCTTTCTGTCCGAGGATTTCAGCTTTGATAAAGCTGCTCTTAAATCGTACAGGGCAGGGACGGCGGTCATTTCGCTGTCGTTTACGAACTCACGGAAGTTTTCATACCAGTCGCCCTCACCGCCTTTGAGCATGGAAAACTGTATTTCATGCTCATAGAACGTTTCGTTGTTATCATGGATATTCCACTCCGTTCTCATATAAGCCTCATATACTTTGGCTGTGACATCCACATAGACTGTCTTTCCTGAGATAGTGTCATAGATCCTGAGTGTCTTGCTTTCTGCTGTTTTCATGATAGTGTCCTTTCTGCGGACACACATACCGACAGGTGTTCGGGGACACCGTTCCAAAACAGCAAAAGGACGCGCACTGGCAGCGGTGTCCAACGGCATTCCTGTTAGCGGTCTTAGTGTAAACCACATCGGTCGGTCATAGGAATGTCTGAACATCAACTGCCGGTACGCGTCCCGGCTTGATATATTTTTTCAGGCTTTAGGGTGTTTCCCTTGCCTGTGAGTATAGCTTAACACATTATGAAACAAATGAGAAGGTAAAGTTTTTACCTCTGAAATCGCTCAAACCGCGCATTTGTGATGACGAAATGATTATTATGGAAGCATCAGCGCTCTGCAATCCACGCAGAATAGGGATGAAATCGGGGAAGTAAAGTTTTTACCTGTAATTTCATAAAAAATCTTGTAAAAAATCTGTGAATGAAAAAAGGCTGCCGAGTCTTTTACGACCCGACAGCCTTTGATGCAGTATTCAATTTGCTTTTTGAATGAATATGTCCTCTCCAAGCCCTGCTATGAGCTTGGTCAGCGGCTCAGCGCCCCATTCTATCAGCTTGCGGTTGATCTCTCCAACGGTATAATTTGTCTGTGTCCATTCAGCGAGCGCATATTTATACACTTCCATATCCACCGTATCAGTAAACTTCGCAGGACTGCGGTTGATATATATCCAGCATATCTCCAACGGCAGATGCAAGGCAAAGCAAACAGCGAGAACGGCTTCCAGCTTGAATTTGTTGCTTGGATTGTTTCTCATATTTACTATGGTCTCAATGGACAGCCCAGTTTCAGCTGACAGACGTTCAACCGAGTATGCTTTTTCGTTCATCAGTTCAACGGTCATCTCGTTAAATGATTTCTGAAACAGATGTCTTTCCTTGATCTGCTGCTCAAATTCCTTACGCTTCGCTATACCGTCGGCAGAAACAAGAGATCTGCCGTTTTTGTCAACGAAGACGATCTTCTTTTTCGGAGCCTCTCCCTTGCGGAGAATGCCGTTCACAAACCTTGTGACGGCGCTGTTCTCGTATCTTATTCCGAATACCAGACAGCACTCACTCATGTGCTGACGGGCATACGGTGTCAGATGCTTCTTTCCTTCGTGGTCAACAGCAATATATCTGCTGTCCCGCAGGCAGTAGTGACCTTCAATATATTCGTAGGCTCCGGTATCAATGAGCCGCCTGAATTTCTCATTACTGATATATTCGGCTATTGCGTCTTTTTCATCAACGGTGTAGGTCTCGTTCTTTGAGAGGTCGGAAATATAGCTTGGAATCCGCTGACCGTTTATATATCTCGATATTCCTCTTACGGCGGTATAGCCGAAGTCATAAAGTCTGCTTCGGGCTATGGTTTTGGTGGTGCCGAAATATGAGGCCATGTCAGCGATAAGGCGGTTCATATTTTCAAGGGACTGTTCGCCGCCGTAGCTCTCCAGCAGATACTCGGCTCTTGACTTACCGGGCTTTTCCTGTATCAGCAGAAACCCGGGCAGCTTGTTTGCCTGAAGCTCCAGTATATCTATCGGCGACCATTTCTCAGAGCGTTCAAGTTCCTTCTGCTCATAGTTCCGCTTGCAGAGATATGAACCGTATCTGTCGCCGCACATCATCTGCAGCATGAAGAAATAGTAGCCGGTGCGGTGATGCGTACCCTCATGGGCGGCGGTGGAATTGATTATTCCTCTGTTATTGCAGCCCTTGAGGTTCAGCACAACAGTTCCCGGGTTTACATTGACTCTTTCAATCTTATCTTCTTCGTAGTCATAAATATCTGCCTTGCCGAAGCTGAAGAAGTATTCGCCCAGCACACCCTGTTCGGGGAAGGAGCCCACATAGACTTGGAGCCCCATGTCGCAGATCCAGTCGATGGCACTGAAAGCATTGGGAGAATCAAGAAATCGGGGCATATCCTCCTTGATGATCTTCCGTGCGAGCTTTTCATAGTCCTCGGTAGAGGTAAGGACTGGAAGCAGGTACTTATTGAGTCTTATTGCTTCGGGGTACATATTGTATATTCCGTTACCGTGTCCCATGATCGCACCCACAAACCTGCAGGTAAGCTCACAGGGGCTGAGGTTGAAAGAATAGCGTAAGCGAAACTCGGTCCTGACGGTATAGGTGTTTTTCATACCGACCATATATGTATGCGCCTCATGAACGATCAGCCTTGCGTTGAAGGCGATATCCACAAGGAAATCTTCTACAGGCTGTCCGAACACCGATTCGGGGTGAAGCAGCTTCATTCCGTCCACTGTATAGTTCACGATCTCCCAATCGGAATCTGATTTTTTGAGTGACCGCAATATGCTTTCGTCCGTCAGGACGGCTATATCAAGGTCTGCTCGGAAGTCCCGGCGGAAGACCTTTGTTATTACATCGATTACCGTATACGGCTTTGCCGTTTCGTCTACTCTTTCGGCATACAGAGCCTCTCGCTCCTGTTCGCTCATTGTCAGCATTTTCACAGGATCGTATGCATACGGGCTGCGGATAATAGGTTCTTCTCTCAATTCAATAACCCCCTCCAAAGGTCAATTGTTGTTTTATTCTCCTGATGACAATAAAGACCTCCACAGCGCCGGCAGAGAACTCCGCAACGGGAAACGAAGTATCCTTTGTCGGCGGTCTTTATCCGTCTGAATATATTATATCACAAATATTCTGATTTGTAAATATGAGAATTGTATTGACAATACAAGTATTTTGTGCTATACTTATATACAGAGAGGGCAGGATATTTGGAAAGGGCGCAAAAAGGCACTTTTCAATTTGCAGGCTTTAAGCGAATTTGTTGTATCTACCAAAAAATCGTATTAAATTTCGTAGGCTTGCACAAACATACGTTCTGCTGCTGTGATGTCGAAAGGAGCGTTTTTATGGCTCAAAAAAACAAGAATTCCGAACCCGAGAGAAGCAAGATCATCAAAGTAGGAACATCGCGGGGAAGCGGTGAAAAGGAGCTTTCGGTGATCGCCCGGAACATAAAAAAATACCGCACGGAGTGCGGTATCGAGCAGAAGGAGCTTGCGAGACGGCTCGGCGTTATACCGAGCAATGTCAGCAACTGGGAACTTGGTTATGCGAAGCCGAATCCCGATCTTTACCATGCTATCTGCACTGCACTGGGGATAACACTTTACGAGCTTTTTGATATTGACGATCCTACGGTGCGGTTCACGGCAAGAGAGCAGGAGCTTCTGCGCAAGTACCGTGAGATGTCCGAGGGACACAAGTATGCTGTTGACAAGCTTGTGGATGCGCTCACGCTTTCCGAGGTCATGGATGACCGACCGGAGATCACAGAACTTATCTATTTCAGCAAAACGCTTGCGGCAGGAATCGGAGATCCGCTTGAATTTGAGGACGAGGGGACACCTATTTTCCTGTATTCCTCGGAGCAGGTCAACAATGCGGACTATGTGTTTTCTGTCAGCGGCGACAGTATGGAGCCGGAGTATCACAATGAGGACATGGTGCTTGTCAAGAGCATGGGGAACTGCACTGTGAAGTACGGCGATGTTTGTGCGTTTATAAACGGGAACAGGACTTACATAAAAGAGTATCAGAAAGACGGACTGCACTCGTTCAATCCCAATTATCCACTGATGACCTTTACTGAGGATGATGCTGTTTTCTGCATCGGCAAGGTTGTAGGCATCCTTGATCAGGACAGCGATATTGCCAAGGCTAAGGATGTGGAGAGATATCTGGCGGAACGGGAAGAGTGACGGCGGACGGACATAGATGAAACAAAGCCATGAGCACGAGGGGCTCATGGCTTTGCATTTTTTGATAAAATGATTTCTTCAATTAGGATACTACCTCTACTACAGTAGGATCAAGTTTTGCATTTGTGTAAACAATATACTGTGATGCTTGGCTATTTGAAGGTCCACCCAACAGTTCAACAGTTAACTGTATTCTGTAGTTTGCATATTCTTTCTTTAAGAAAGCGGAGTCTTTCAGTATTTCACAACCAAAATTGGTAGTGAAAATTGCATCTTTATCGATTCCGTCAAGATATAAAGGTCTTGAATATACATATTTTTGAATACTGTTTCCGTTATCTGTTACAGTTATCACTTGTCGAGTCAAGTTTTCTTGATTGTTTCCAACTTCAGGATCGACCAATGATATGCTATCAGCTTTAAGATAATCAGGAATATTTACCAACTGATATGTTGTTAGACCATTTATAGTTGTCTTTCTATAAAGCTCAAGCGTGTATTTAATGTAAGTTGCTTCTTCGTAATCCTTTACATCGTTTGCGTTATACACGGATTTTCCATGCAATATATTTGTGTAAGGAAAATGATTGTTTACGCCAAGTCTGCTATAGTTTTTGGTGTTAAACCCAATCTCTTCATCATCAAGTTCATCAACTGCATCAAATGAGAATTGAGCGCTATTCTCGTCTGTAGTATAATAGAACGGATTTACAGGATCCTGCTTGGCAAACATTTTTGAATAAGGCAAATCCTTTGTTTGATAAGCAATGTTGGAACGAACTGCTCCTCTTACACCAATACCATCTGCGCCTTCTGCATTAGGCGGGAATTCATCATTAAAACCGTCAAATGTCATTTCAGCAACACCTGTAATTGTAACGGTATAGTTACTAACCAATTCTGATTTGATGTCACCGGTTGTACATTGAATATAATTGATTTCTCTTATGATTCCATCACTGCCAATGTTTTGTTCTTCACCGTCATTAATCTTATAAGTTGCAGTAATGTTACTCTTGTTAATGCCTTCTATGATATCGGTGGGCTGAGAGGTTGCTGAATCCTGACGAATCATCTGAATATTGAAGGAATGATAAAGGCTAATTGAGGGATCATTAAGAGTTGTAGCAAAGTAGCTTGCTTGTGTATGGTCTTCGTTATCAATAAGGCTTATTGTAGCAACAGTTGTTGTAATAATCTTCTTGTTTGCAGCAGATATTTCTTGGCTGTTTTGCTCAGAAGCAACTGTTAAACTATCAACTGTATGCTGATAAAAATCTCCAATAATCAATGCAGAATTAAGTTTACTCGTTACTGTTGCGCGAATCGTATTACCTGATGCCGGACTTCCGCTTGTGTCTACTGCACCCAGCATACCAGAAGGTTGTATCTGAACAACATCTGCTTGACCTTCAGTTTTTGGAACATAAAGGCTCAGATAGTATTCTTCATTTAATGCTTCAGTAACAGTCAAGTCAAATGCTCCTGTACTGCTATCATTATATTTAAAATATCTGTCTGCGTTGTTAACAAGAAAATGCTGTGCGCCCTCTGTACCTTCAGCAACCTCATCATAAGTGCCTTTTCCAGCTGAGTTGGTTACAGGGGTAATTTTATTATTCTCAAGCAAAGAATAAAGTGATTGTTCAGTAAAATTGTTTCCGCTTACACCCAGGCGTTTGGTGAACACAGAAAAATCAATTTCACGGGTATCACCCACAAGGCTGAAACTACCTGCTGTTGAATAGTAAGCTTTGTCTTTATTATTGTTCGGATCGATTAAAACCATTTTTGTGTCATTAGGAATATTGTTTTCTCGTGTCCAAACTATGCTGACCTTCTTATCATGGTTCCAATTCAAAGCGCCTAATTTCAGCAGTTCGTTTACCTCGCTGACCGGATAGCTAAAGCGGATATACGTTGTAGTCCAAACATCCATACTGTCAACAATAGTTGTCGGGATATTAGCATTTTTGCCGCTTGCAATCTCCGAGCTGATTTTTGAGGTATAATTGCTTGCCTTGTATTCAGAGCCAGAAATACTTGCAGCCGAGAATTCTATGTTTACTGTTTTCTTTGTTAAAACAGGAACATAGAGGTGATATGCAATCCGCTTATCGGAATCATTGGATGCTGTATCGGTCGGATCTAAAAATTGAACATCTATCAGTGTAAACCGATCATCACTCTTTGAATCTGCGTTAGCAAGGCTCATTTGGTAATAACCATTGACAAACTTTTCACCTATAGTTGTGTTTGTAACATTAGCAGTTCCATCCTTTATCAAACCAGGGGTACCTGAAATAATCTTGAATTTGCTTAATGTAGCATCATACTGACACGGTGATACAACAATTCTGTATTTTCCGGAATTGTCTGCCATATAATGTGAACTCGTATTAGTCATAAGGCGAATATAGTTGTCAATGAAATCAGTGGTCTGCTCAGGATCATTGGCATCATTTATCACCAAAAGCGTGAAATCATCAACACCCGGTTTTGCACCCATTTCAGTATTCCAAGTTGACACTTTAAAATTACTTGAATCCTTTGTCTGCTTAAAATAACTCTCCAAGCTTACAGTTGTGCTGGCACTAGGTACCGTGGAACCCGTCATAGACAGTATATATGCTCTGTTTGATGGCGATGATGCCGAATAATCAGCATATATACGTGCCGCTGCGGATTTAGCAGATGAATAATTATCATAACCTGATAGTTTATCAGCAAGCTGATAGGCCGCATCACTTGAGATATATTCGGGAGTGCCTCCTGTTCCGCCGGTGCCCATTGAACTTGAAGGATTGATTGTCAGATACGGTGCCTCATTCTGATCTGTGACATTTCCACCACCAGTGTTTTTTCCAAACGTGGAAATATTCTCGGTGTTTTTGGAACTTGTTAGGCTTTGTCCTGTATAGTCGGAGAAAACTAAGAAGCTGTTTGAACCATTTGATTTTATATCATAAACAGGTATCTTTGATACATCTGTGTGGTATTTTGCAACAGCTATAAACTTGATTGTCTGAGAACTTGCATTACCAACAAAAGCGCCTGCACCTGATGTGTTATCTGTTCCATCAGATTTGTTGAAATTCACATTTTCAATTTTCATATTATATCCATTTAAATTTTGATCTGAATAACCAACAAATCCACCAGCATTACCATAACTTACGATATCGCAATCCTTGACATAAACATTTTTGATGTTCATCGGCTTTTGAGTTTTATAGCCTATCATTCCTCCAACATTGTAACCTTGAACTTTATATCCGGAAATATAACTGTCTTGTATGATACTGATATTATGTTCTATGTTTAATTTTGTTGAAAAACGCGCAACAAATCCACCTACATAGTTTACATCAAGAGAAGTTCCATTTCCGTAAGCACGAATTTCCGGCTTTGTATCTCCGGTGCCAATTATTGAGCAATCAGAAATGTAAATATACATTGGCGACCAATCTACGTTATTACATCTGCCATAGAATCCAGCTGCACTATTTAAAGCTCTGACTGATATATTTTCTAATGTGCAATTTTCAATATACACTGATTGTGATAAACAATTTGCTAAATTATAATTTTTGTTATAAGTATCATACTTGTCTATTGCTTGGGCATACCCAATAAAGCCCGCTGCATTGGCAACATTTGATGCTCCTACAACCGAGTTGGAGTTTGCAGCCCTAAGCTTGATGTTCTTGATTTCAGCACCTGTACCAGAATATCCGATTAGCCCACCAACATTACATCTTGTCTCGCTTCCAGTATAATGAGTAGACACTTTAGATACGAAAATGTCAGCTTTTTCTATTTCAGGAGTTTCACTGTTATCACCATCAATATAAGGTCTGCACATGAATGTCATTCCTACAAAGCTACCTACTCCATGACGTAAGCTTTTGTCAGAAGATTTTCCATAATAACCACCAGTTACTTCAACTCCGCTTGATGTAGAATTACAATTAACTATCTTCATTTCTTTGGCGCTTTTAAGAGCATCAAGGCCTATGAGTCCTCCGCACGAATATGCACCTGAAATTGTTAGTCCGTCGAATATTATGTTTTTAAAGTTTAAGTCAGAGACATTGCCTCCTGCTGATTTATCATTTGTAATTCTTTTTCCTACAACCCCGCCGATGCAAAACAATTGACTCTGATCATTGTTTCCAGTTATATCGGTGCCATCTTTATTATAAACTATTTCATTAATAGACCCTTTTAGTTTAATATTTTGAAATTGATATGGATTATTCGTAGCATCGTATTTTACGTTTACAGAATCAAACAGTCCAAGCCCTAGGAGTTTGTGAAGATTCTGATCATGACCATAGTTAGTTGAATCTAAAACTTCACCTTCATAGGCTGTGGTAGTAGATTTGTTTTCTTGATGGTAATAGTTTTCAGCATCACGTCCATATCTGCTTTCTAACATCGAAAGCTTGATTTTATTGTCATTGCCATTAAATGTTGCCACTTTCATACTGTAGATAACTGCTTTATTGCCCATACATCCGATTCCACGGAAACTCGTATAGACTGTCATATCAAAAGTTGGATCTTCATCTTCCTCATCTTTTCCAAGTGTGATATTCCAGTATTTTGAAGATCCACCATTTGTTATTGTTCTTGCTGGATATGTATCGGAAGATGCCTTGGTATAAGCAAAAATGATATATGGAATAGCGGTTTTTCTTGTTGCATCAACTGCATTGGCAACATCGTTCTTGGCTTTGCTGTTATAATCAGATACTTCTGTCTTATCGGTATACATCACCTTAGTCACTACTTCGGATTCCTCTCCGGTGTCCGGATCGGTCACAGTTTCGGTAACTGTTTTCTTTGCACCGACATAATCATAAGTGCCAAGATGATTGGTTCCGCAGAAATAACTGTTTCCGCTGTTGATTCCATATGACTGGGAAACGCCGTAGTCTCCGGTAGCACTTGCAGCTGTTCCTGCTGTGGACTGAGTAATTAAAGACATAACGAACAAAGCCTGTGCATTCGGAACACTTATAGCGCTTCCGCTTACAGTAAGCTTATCATCGTCATTTGAAGGAACAGTAATACTGTCAATGGTATAGTGCTTATTTGTATTGTTCAGCGTTGATGAACTCTCATTAACTGCATAACCATTGATCACTCTGCCAACATATGGATTTGCATAAATTGTTGCATAATGATCTGCTGCAAGTGCATTAGTTTCAAGATCATTATCATAAACAGTGAATCCGGTTACAGTATTTGTTCCACGGAAAATCAAACCACCGTTAACGATAGCTCCAACAACTCCGCCTACAGCAACAAGCTGCTTGTTATTTCCACTAACCTTAATTGGACGGCTTGCATTATATGTTACAGTGACACCGTCAACGATATTGTCACCGCCCATGATCTCACCAAAAATACCGCCATAGTATTTTGCTGTCTTATTGCCACTGCTTGTATCAGTAATATCCCTAAAGCTGTATGTATAGTCAGCTCCTTTCGTCCCACCACCAGCGTTTGCTTGAGCTATTTCAATAGGAGTGACTGTGCTTGTAGAGTTACTGATAACAAAATTCAAGTTTTTGATTACTGTACCATTACTGATATAGATAAATGGGTTTGCAGAATAGTTTGTAATAGTCGGATACTGATCATTAGCTTTCTTCTGACCGACAATTACACCGTGAAATACCGTTTTACCGGTTTCAGAAGCACCACCTTTTCCAATTCCCGGAAATTCGGCTGGCAATACCATATCATTGGTTATCATATAGTACGCTCCTGCAAGATATTCACGAGCATTAGCACCTGTCCATGTTGAGATTGCTGATGTATCACTGTTATCATGTTTCGTGTAATTATTTGATGAATTCTTATCGTAAAGCGAGTCACCTGTTGCTGTTTCATGCCAAGTGGAATTTAATGCATTAGGCAAACGAACTGTATCAAGCATTGAAGATGTTCCGTTATTAATGTATTCAGCAACCTTTTTCAACAGCTTCGCGGAATCAATTACATAAGGATCGTTATAGGTTCCACATCCGACAGTTAATCCTGCACTGACATAGTTTACCTTTACCTCAGAAATATTATAAGTCGAATCAGTGTTTTTGTTTTTAACGTATGGGAGAAAACCTATGCTGAAATCAAATTCTGTATTAGTACCATCAATAGGATTAGTATAGAAAGATTTTTCACCGGAATAATTTCTTTCGCCACTCTTAGTGTCATTGTCTTCGTCTTTGTAATAATATGGATAAGTAGCACTTGTACCCACATTGACTTCTTGACCATATGTCACATTACGCTTTGTAACAGGTGTTTCCGATCCTTCAACTGTCTCAGTTCCCCAGTCTTCTTCCCAGGTGTAATAATACTCAATTGTGTCTGAACTGTTTGATTTCAAACTCTTAATAAGTGTAGCATCATTGAATATTGAACGGGAAGTCAAATATGTGTTATTCATAGCAGAAGTTGCAGCTGATGTCAGGTTTGAAGAATTGCCGTTTCTTGCATCAAGCTTGATGTCAGAGAATACAATCTGCATACCGGTTCCTTCTGCATTATTGATCAAAGCACTGGCAACAGCAGTTGTACCTGTTGAAGGATACCCTGTTAATCTAAGACCTGTCAATTTAAAAACAGGGTTAACGTCTGACGCAGTACCGTCTATATAATTGACAAGCATGGGGAAACTAACACTTGAAGGATGAATATTACTGAGTGTTACACCGTTTGTAAGATTAACGTTTCCTGTTAATGTACCACCAACAATAACACCAGCATTGCCAACGCCTCCAAAATCTCCGGCAAGAGTAATTCTTCCACTCGTGCTAAGCGTGTTGGATACATTTACGAAAAGACCATTCTGCATAAGGTAGTGTTGATTGCGGCGGGTATTATCAGTAGTAGTCATATTCCCTGTTGAGTCAGGATATCTTGCCCAACTATCTGTACCTTCGACAGCTTCCAGTGTTTTAACAGCATTAAATGCGAAGGTGTATGTTGCTGAAGGCAGAGTAGTGGATGATGAAATATTGACTGGATAGTATGAAAGACCTGTCAAATCAATACTAGTCAATCCTGATAGAGACGCATCTGTGAGAACATTATAACCCTTGATATTAGCTGGGGCATAATTGTTATAAATGCTCCACATCAGGAATTTTTCCCCATCACTTTGAGATGTATTTGCTTTTATTACATCAAGGTTATAGTAGTATCTTGAATGCTGATTAGCAATAAGTTTATTATTGCTTAGTGCTTTGTTTTGGTATGTACCGGTTCCTGTTACTGTCGTTTCTCCGATAGTTCTATCTGTAATGTTTATTTTTGTTTCACTTACAGCATTCATATTGATATTAATGATACCTGTCCCGTTTCCGCCCGAAACAACATTATCATCGCTGCTTGCTGTATTAGCGGCAATTTCATCAACATAATATGAAGATGCTGTTGATGAAGGAATTGTAATACTTGATAAAGTATAGCCAGCATTTTTTAGATTCAAATACAGTCCGTCATCACCGTCATATGCTTTGTTGACTATCAGTCCAAAACTTGGATGTGCTGCGCTTACAGCACTGAACGTAGTGCCTGAAATACTCAAAGTATTAACAGACCAGTTTCCGGTGGCACAATAAACCAAACCACTAAGCTCATTGAGTGTGGCTGCTTTGTTATCGACCTTTGAACCTGTGATCGTCAAACCGTTCACATTAACCTTTGTTCTGTGCCAGTATGAGCCTAAAAGTCCGCCGGAATGCTGACTTTTCTGATCAACTGAAGCATTTGTCATTGTTACGGAGGTAAATGTGATCTCCCTTTCATTGGTTGTATTCTTTTTTACAAAACCAATAACACCGCCAATATATGATTCAGTTGTATCGGAGACACCTGAACCTATGCTAATCGTCGGCGATATATCAGTACTGCTAAATGTCGCTTTATAATTTGTAGCACTTGCACCTCTAAGTAATCCGAGTACTCCGCCTGCATATGTATGAGACGTATCGTTACCATCTTTATCTACAGTACACGCAATGGATCCATTTAGGGTAATAGAGGGCGCAATTGACCCTCCGCTGATGGAAAGAGTTTTCTGTGAAGTATCAGTACCGTCAAATATTCCAGCCACACCACCGACGTAGAAGAATGAATTATCTTCCTTGTCCAAAGTAACATTTGTTGAAACATTAACGGAAGATAGTGATGCTCCACCGGTAATTACGCCGAATATTGGAGATATATACAAAGAGGTACCTGCCTTGCGTGATACATTCATCGCTCCGCTTATCTTTAATGAAGAAATAGAAGCACCGTTGCCAAAACCAATCAGGCCTTGCGCATCATGTCCATAGTTTTCTGAAAGATAGATTCGACCGCCATTTGCCCCTGCAGATAAAGCAGCCCCAGTAGAGTCGCAACCGTATGCTTCACCAACGGCAAGCTCAATTTCAGCATTGGTATCTGCACCTGTAATTGTACCGGTAAAGAAATCAGGGCTTCCTGCAAATGTTCCGTCAGCATTCAGGTTTTTTCCGTTACCACCATCACGAGTCAGTCCAAGCAGTCCTGTACCAGTCAACGAAATTTTATTACCACTAACTGTTATGCTATTGGAAGAAAGAAGTGTAGACTTTGGTGTAGGGTTAGTGCTATCAAAAAGCAATGCACTATGACTTAAACCGTCATTAAGTTGCATATTGAGAGCAAGCTTGGCAAAAGTTGTGGGATTTGTAATAGCCGTAACAGCAGGTTTTAATGTTACGGTATGATTAGTATCGTTAACCGTCACCAAGTCTGTTTCCATATTAGAGAAACGAACAACTTCGCCCCACTGTCCTAGATCCGATGCTGATGTCGAATCGTTTCTTTTAAGAGTCCATCCCGATGCGGGTGTTGTAACGTTTCCGGTTTCCGGATCAGTAACAGCTGCAGTATAGTTGCTTCCAGTACCCACAGAATAAACGAGGGTAGTATCGTTTTCATATATTAGCTGTCCGTATCCGTTTGCGGTTTGTGCTCCGCTAATGTCAGTTAACCCTGCAAGGCGCAGTACTCCGTTTTTAAAACTACCTGCTATAGCACCGCCATTGAATGCAGTATTGGTAGTAAGGGTATAATTTCCTTTAACATCAATAAAGCACCCTTTGTCAGCAGAGCTACCGAGAGTAGACACTATTCCGCCGAAAGGATTCCCGGTATCGCTTTTATCGGCACCTCCCGTAACATTAACCGTTACATCATTAACAGTGATATAACTTGATCCTGTAACGTTAAGGATTACACCACCAAGCTTTTTTGTATTGCTCGTTTGCTTGACACTATTCACTGTCAAGTTATCAAGCTTTAATTCACGTGAGAGTGTACTATTAGAATAATCACCGATAACTCCACCGTAAGGCACGGAACTCTCGGGTGCACTGTATGTACCTGTAAGGGTAGTATTTCCGTTTGCGGTATAAACACCAAAGACACCGCCGGCTGAACCACTACTGAACTTTGTCCCTGTAAATGAATATTTATTAACGTTGATTATTTCGCCGCCTACTGATTTGTATTCACCATAAATACCACCTGGCTTAGTTCCTTTTATGGTACAATTGGTCATATTATAAGTTATGTTTTTTAGCGCGTTAGATGCGTTTGTTGTTGGTTCAAAATATCCAATCGCTCCACCTGTTTTGTTTGTGCCAGAAACCGTTACACCGCTTAAAGTTACACTTCCGGTCCCAGTACTACCAATCATTATATCAGATTTAACAAGAGAACCAACTAAGCCGCCAACATATCCCCCAGTACTTGTAACCGAACCGAAAAAAGACGTGGCATCAGATAATCTAATTACAGAACCTGTTGAAGCGCTCGAGTTCTTTTTGGCATCGCCAACAACAAGACCAGCCTTGGAATTACCAGAAATAACTTTAAATTTTAATCCACTGCTTCCTGAATCAAGATTCAAAGTGGCACTGTCCATACTTCCTACAAGTCCACCTGTGGATGCATTGATACTAGTTTCCCCGACCTGGATTTCCCTGTTTGTGGAATTGACATATTTAGTCGTTAACGTGGCCCCGCTCAGCATTTCTCCACATATTATGCCTTGAGGATTACTGCTACTCCTTTTGACATAACAGTCAGTTGATGTAGTATCGTCCTTAAAATCAATAGTAAGAACCGAATTCGCTGTCATTTTGCCAATTACTCCGCCATAGGTGTAGAAATTACCGTAAGTTATTTGAGCGCCACCTTCAAGAGTATCAGTTTTTGTCTGATTACTTAAAACCAATTTCCAAGAAGCGGTTCCAGTGGTATGACGAACTTCATTAGCCATTAAAGGCTTGTCTCCATTGCTGATTCTTATAAATTCTAAGGGCATTATGTCGGATGTGTTTCCAACCAGAATTGCAACAGAATCATTTACAACATTAAACAACGGCTGTTCCGTTAATAGCATAGTACTTTGACCTGCAGCAAGGGCGTTGATTCTGATTGTTCCATTAAACGGATTAGCAGATGTACCTAATGGAATATATTCGTCGTTTCCGCTACTGTCAAGTTTCCATGCTGCGGTCGGATTGAGTGTGAGAACATCATCTTTATGCAATGCCGCAAATGACGAATCGTTTGCATAACATCTTGAATATTCAGCAAAGTCTTGAAGAGAGAATGTCATGTTTGAAACATCACTAAATCTAGATGTATCATAAGCAGCTTCAGCTGTTATTACATATCCAGGTGAACTGATCAATTCAGATATCCCTGGGAACGAAAAATCGGACAATAGCAGAATAGAGGCTGTTGTAAAGCTGACGGCCTTTCTGAAAAACTTGTTGTAAAGTATTTTCCCTTTCATAATATCACCTACCAAAAGGCTCCTCCCGAAATCGCTAATATGTATCGGGCGTATAAGTTCCAGACTTTATATAATTTGATACTTTATCACTAGAAGTAAAAGTGTGTTCTTGTTCTTTGAAAAATTGAATATTATATTTGTTTTGTTTGTTGTACGAATCTACCTTTAACCTGATTTTTTTCCAATTCGCTGTTGAATCATTCAAAATAGCACTATTGCCAGTAACAGCCACATTGCTCTCGTCTACAAATTCATTTGCTGAGTCCATAAGGAACATATCACTAATAGAAAAATATTGACTGTTCCACTTGATTTCGAGTACGCCTTTCCCGGATCCAGTAACTTGCATATTATATGCATCGTAATCTGAGTTATCTATCTCAATTAAACTGCCTGACCAATTCGCGTCATAATTTTGACTTTTTGAAGCGCTAATGTATGCCTTTAGCTCTATTACTGTTCCCGTGACTGCTGAACTGTTAGAGGGTGTTGCAGTAACACAAATATAGTATTCCGGGTTATCGTTAAGAAATTCTTCTCTATCAAAAATGAGTTTGAATTTATCGGTGAATGAGGTGGTCGCGGGGAGAGTTTCGTTTTCATATATACATCTAAAATGATTTGTACTACTGTTTAAATCATTTTCAGAACCAATCATTTCTGAATTGTTATCGCCGACCTTTAATATTTTAAAGACCTTTTTAGTTACTCCATCATTTCTCAGTATTTCCTCTGTTAAAGGAACAAAGGTAGTTCCGTCATATGTTCCAAGTTCAGCAGTTAAATCATAACTGATTTGTTGCTTAGCGTGACTAGCAGGGGACATCTGATCAAAATTGCAAACAGTTACATAATAGTCATATTCGCTGGTAGCACTATCATGATGAATGTTTTTTTCGGATGCTGGAGATTTCATAACATTCGATGAGAATACAACAGTTGATGAACTTTTGGTGGAAACGGTTCTTTTTAGGTCTGAATCTCCGGTGTACGCAGCATAAACACCTATTGTAGCAATAAGGAGAAAAAGCAGTATTGCAGCTATCATCCAATATGTAACCCCAAATTTTTTTAGTCGTTTTGAGATGTTCATTGCTTTATTCTCCTTTCCAAAGAATTCTTTATTCAGTTAATTGCTTTGACTTTCCTTAACGGATATATATATTATGTCTGTTTCTTTATTATTAAATGCATAATCCCAATATTCTGTATCTTGTGGATTGTTCTTAACTCTCCAAGTAACGCGTAAAACAAAATAATCCCTATCTTCAGAACCATCAACAGTGACCACATTGGTCTTTATATTCCTCGCAACACTGTAAAGTGGCTCAACGTATTGATTAACATTATCGCCTGTGATATAGTTTTCTCTGTTATAAGTGCTTTTTAAAACACTTTCACTTCCAATCGTTCTTGTTGAAGATGCATTTGCGGGATTGAGATCTGTTAGTGTAATATCTTGAAGGAATGAGATATCTCCATCCACAATTGTGCCTTCCAAAATCTTATACATAATCGTTGAACCTGCATCATCGCCTTCTTGAACATGATATTCAACTGTTCCTTCAGTATCATCTTTTTTTGCTCTAAAGATTTGATAATTAAAGGGAATATTAGTTGTATGAGCAAGTTGGAGATCATATTCAGTAGCTTTTTCAGTTTCGACGGAAAAAACGAAATCTTTAGAATAACTACCGTCATTATCCCTTTTGACATCAATGTTTTTTAATTCAAAGAACTGAGCAGAGTCATAATGTCCAGATGCAAGACTCAAAGTCGGAGGATCGTTGATATAGCTCATGGTTTCAACTTTGCTTTGATAAACAAACCACGCAACTACAGGTATAGCTATAATTGAAGCAAGTGAGAACAAAAACGCAATACTGAATTGTATTTTTTTGGGCTTTGGCATGGCAATGAACCACCCCTTCATACGTTTACAAATAGCTTTCAAAATCCTCACCTTCTTCCTTAATTGCTATTATCCAACTGTTGAAGCACTTAGTCCGAGGATAACGTACCGAATATTCTTACCTATCTCCAAATCAGCTTTATCGAACATAATGCTGTAGCCGCCATAATGAGTCATACTATCCAAATCTGCCGAAAGTGCCGTCTTAGTAATAGTCGGATCAATGTCTTTGAAAAAGCCTTCTTTATTATCTGCAATATACTCAATCACATCTTCGCGTTCGTTTAAGTTGTATACAAGTTCACTTTGCTGAGCGCTAATTAGGTTGCTTAAATGCATAGGCCAAACCCAATACAGTTTAGTATAGCCCGCAGAATTTTTACTATAGCTTTTATTCCTTATAAAACGTTCTAATTGAGCATTGCTTTTGATTAATCCTGTATATTTTCCATTTTCATCTATATCTTCAAACAACATTATGTGAGCATTAATAAATTTCATTAAAGCTGGCGCAGTATCTGTTATTTCAACTAAAGGCAAATCTGCTGCATTGTTGTTAGTTTTCTCAAATGCACGAAGCGTGAAACATAAATCAACGGTGATGCTATTATTCTCTTCAGGTCTGATACGAAACTCCAAAACACCACTATCGCCAGGTTCTAATCCAAGTTCTTCTTCAGCGGTAGTTGTTCCATTGTCGAGGTTATTGTCTGTGTCCACAAGCCATATCCCAGCTTGATCAGACAAAGTACGATACTTGGCGATCCACTTTCCTTCATCTGTTCCTGGAAACTCAAAAGAGAATGGCATGGACGTCGCAGTCATCTGTGTCCCTGTCCCTTCGACCTCTCTCGACATCGTAAACCAAGCAATCGTCATGAAAATCATAATCAGTGCGGCTAATAAAAGCATAACTCCAATCTTTATCAGTTGCATCTTCTTCAGCTTGCGAATCTCATCCTCGCTTTTAACGGTTTCAACGACTTCGGTGGAAGCAGACTCGGTTGCTTCTAACAATTCCATTGTGTTCAGTTTGTTTTCTTCCTTCATCTGCTTCACCTCGTTTCCTAATTCAATGCTATTATTTCAAATCCGATATATTCCACATTCTGATGAATGAACAGATCAGCGTTATCATACTGATCTCCCGGATCATCGGAACGGTTTATCCCTTCGCCAACATAAAAGAACTCATTTTGATGGTCTCTTATGTAATCTCTTATCATATCCGATTCTATTCTGTCTGTTATGACAGCTCCTTCGGCTCTTGTGTTGACAAGCTGTTCGTAGTATTCCGGCCATATCCAGTAGACCGTAAGCTTGTATTCGCCGTTTTCGTTAAGATCTTCTCGATGCTCGGCTGTGTTGTAAATCATCCTGCCGTCTTTCAGAAGACCGCTGTATGAGCCGTTGTTCTCTGTGAAAAAGAGAATGTGTCCGTTTAGATAGTTGTCGGCATCGAAACTCTTTTGATTTTTATCGTCCGAGAGCCTTTTGAACTTGCCATTGTCTGTCAGCCTTGCTCCGTATGTGTTGAATTCAAGCTCTATGTCCATATCTCTGTCGGTGTCATTTGGGATTATATAAAGCGTTGTCGTTCCAAATGCGCCAGGAAGCATATGGTGCTTGCTTTCATCCATTTTCAAGCAGGCTGGAGCTTTCCTGACATCTGCATTGGTCATTCTTATGACTTTTCCGAAATAGACCGTATTGTCATCGAATTCATCGGTACGGATGTCATAATAATCGGAGCTCAGTGAATGGACTGTGTTTTTCATTCGTTGGAAGAAGTCTTTACTGCCGAATTTGCTTATGCCGACGGTAGTGACTATTATTGAGAAGACTATCAGCATTCCGAGTATGGTTTTAAGCATTCCCGTGAAAAATCTCTCGGCAGGGGATTCAGTAATGAAAGCCGTCCCGCTGAATTTGGTTTCCGAATTAGTTTTTCTTTTCATGTTCTTCTTTCAGTCATAGAGTTTCTCGATGATCTTGGGAGCATTGGTTTTGGTCTTTCCATAATACATTCTGACAGTCGTACTGGTGTTTGCGTGTCCGAGAAGTTCGCTCAGTGTCTTTATATCCATGCCTTTCTTTATGCAGGTGATTGCAAAGGTATCTCTCAACGCCTTTACGGTGTTGGGTTCAACCCCGGCTTCTTCCAGAAATCTGTTGAAATGATGTCGAAAGTTTGGGGGAGTGGATTCTCTGAATTCATCTGCAAGGAGATATTCTTCATCGGAATGCATAGGCTTGAGAGCTTCAAGCTGTTCGTTTATCCATTTCGGTATGGGCAGATCCCGCAGTGCTTTTTTCTGCTTTGGAACTGTTTCTATATATAGAATGCTGCGGTTTTCGGGGTTGGGAACGGTTGATATTACCCGGCGTACCTTGAACCGCTTTTTCTTAATGTCGATATCTCCCCACTGCGCACCGCATATCTCGCTCACATCCGCACCGTTATAAAGGCACATCATAATGCACAAATGATATATATCAAACGGCTTTACAGCAGATCTCAATTTTTTGACTTCGTCTATTGTAAAGGTATTGGCTGTATAAATGTTTTTACTGCTTACCCGAAGACTCTCGGTAGGATTATTAAGTCTGAACTTCGTCCTGCCGAATCCAAAGATTGAGTGAAACACAGTTATAGCATGAGAAGCAGTTGATACTGAAATCTCCTGACCGTTTGCATCTTTTCCGGCAAGCATTGCCCTTTCAAACTTCATCCAGTCTCTTCTAAATAACTCATTTACTTTAATGCTGCCAAACTGTTCTGACATAAAACGATCATAATAGAACCAATAAACATTGCAGGTGTTCTCGCTGACTGTTTTCTTTTTTTCTTCAATCCAGTATATAAACAATTCGGATACGGTCATATCTTTATATTCATTCTTTCTCAACAGGCCGTACCTCCGCTGTATTATTCCAAACCAAACCGTTTTCTTTTGGTGTACTCTATACTCCAATCTCCAAACAGGGAACTCAGTTCCTCAACACTCATTCCTTCGTCTATACATTTCCTGGCAAATGTATTTTTTAACGCAGTAAAACTCCTGTATTCAACATTTGCTTTATTTAAGAAAACACAATAATAGTTGTTAACGAAACTGGACGGCTCCATAGTGCCGTTTTTTCCTTGTATCAAGAATTCTTCATCAGTATGTATTCGTTTCATCAGCTTGAGCTGATCGTTTATCCAGTCTGGAAACGGATGAATCCTTATTGAACCCGCAGCTTTGGGATAAACCATTATGACTGTTTCCTTACTGCGCTTGGTGATTCTTTCTCTGGCTACTGATCTCTGAATCGTGAGCTGCTGATTATCGGTATCAATATCTCCCCACTTCAATCCGCATATTTCTCCTTGTGAGGCTCCTACATATATGCAGAGCATTATGCAGAGTTGGAAAACGTTATACGGCTTGACCGCTACCTTCATTTTTTCTATCTCATCCGAATCAAAGAAAGTTTTTGAAGCGACAGCCTTCTTTGCTGCTTGTATTTCTTCTGTCGGATCATTTAAATCGTAATTCGTTTTGCCAAACATAAAGAGCTTACGAGCAAATGTGGTAATCTTTCTGACCGTTGACGGCAACAGTTCCTTACCGAATGAGCCTTTGACTGTGGACATTTGTTCTTCAAATCTCTGCCAATTATCAGGAGTGATATCATTGATCTTTCGGTCTCCGAATGGGGCTTTGACATACATCCTGTAATCGGAAGTATAACGCTGAATAGTTGAGGGCTGAAGTTCTTCGGCTTTCACAGCAATCCAAATGTCAAATAATTCCTGAAAGGTCATATCTGATTTGGAAGGCTTTTTCTTGTCCTTGGGGCTCTGTTTTCTCATTTGATGCTCCTGAAACAATTGTTATCGACTGGACTTATAGCTGTATTTAGAGATAATTATACTTATATACATTATACCACCAAATCGTCAATTTGTCAACGAAAATAGTATAAATTATCGTTTCAAAACAAAATAATTTTATTATAAGTTTATAAATATAATCAAAGAATAAAATTGGCAGAAATTAGTGTTTGTTTTGCTTGCGGAGGAGGGGATTGGCTGTGCATAATTCATTCATTTTCGTAAGCAGATGTATGCATGCGGCGCTTGTAAATGTGTACTATGAAAAGCGAGGGCTTGACAGGAATCTGATCCTGACACTCGGGAACTGCGGTTTCATCGAAAAGAACCAGCCCGTCGTGTTCAACGGGTTCACCGGGTCCGGCAAGAGTTACCTGGCGTGTGCCATCGGCAGACAGGCTTGTATGCAAGGGTTCCGCACAAGATACATCCGTGTTCCCAATCTGATGCAGCTACTCAGTGAGGCATCGCTTGATGTTCACGGCAGAGCCAAGCTCCTGAAAAAGTTTAGCGGCTACCGTCTGCTGATCCTTGACGAATGGCTACTCAATATCTATCTTACACACGACAAAGTGCGGGTCATGTTCATCAACGGAAAGACCGTTAAAATCGAAAGGAGCAATTAAAATGAGTAACATAAAAACAGCAGAAAACGCAAGACTTATCCCTGCGAAAACGAGGGAAGAGCTGATCCCCTGCGGCAAACATCTGCGTGCGGCGGCCTACTGCCGGGTATCGACAGGGGATGCCGAGCAACTAAACAGCTTTGAAACACAGATTACTTACTACACCGACTACATCGGTTCAAAGCCCGAATGGACAATGGTGGGAATCTTCGCGGACGAGGGAATCAGCGGAACGCAGATTGATAAGCGCGTACAGTTCAACAAGATGATCCGCCAATGCAGACGGGGAAAGATAGACCTTATCCTCTGTAAGTCAATCAGCCGTTTTGCCCGAAACACCGTGGATTGCCTCGATTATGTGCGTGAGCTGAAGAGACTCGGTGTGGCGGTACAGTTTGAAAAGGAGAATATCAACACGCTGTCTGTCAGCTCGGAGTTTGCAATTACGCTGTATGCCAGCATGAGCCGCAACATAATTTTGGGCATCGAAAAGTCGTTCCGGGAGGGACGGGTACGCTATCAGATGCGGCAGACGTTGGGCTACAGGCTTGTTGACGGCAGGCCAATTATTGTTGAGGACGAGGCAGAAACGGTGCGAGAGATCTTTCGGCTGTTTGCAGACGGGATGAGCATACACAGGATCGCTATGCTGCTGACCGAGCGCGGCGCGAAGCGCAGAAACGGCAGTACGATCTGGGACAGGTACAACGTTAATATTATTCTGAAAAATGAGAAATATGTGGCCGATGCGGTGCTGCAAAAGTCATTCACAGTGGATTGTCTGACCCACAGCAGGGTGAAAAATAACGGTCAAAGGCCGAAATATCTGGTACAGAACTGCCACGATCCAATAATAGACCGAGAGACCTGGAACAAGGTGCAATGGGAACTTTCCCGTAGAAGTGTAGCAGCAAAGTCCGTCAATGCCAAACACACACAGCGGGCGCTATCGCACAGAATATGCCCTAAGCGAGCTGCTGTTTTGCGGGAAGTGCGGCGCAAATTAACGTCGGGTGATCTGGCGCTCGGGCAGTAAGCGCTATGCCGTGTGGCGGTGTCGGAATGCCCTTGACGGCGGGAAAGCAAGGTGCGATTCACCAAGCATACACGAGGACAGACTGCACAGCGTTATCCTTCAAGCGATAAATGAAAAGCACTCCGCAGGCGATGGTACGCCTGCGGAGTGCTTTGATGATGTGAGGGTGAGGCAAGCTGTGGAAGCCATTGAAGTGAAATCTTCAAGGAATATTAAGATATATTTATGCGGTGTAGAAAACGCAGAGACAATAGGTTCATGGAATCAGCCAATGAATGGATAGTTGATGTGATGTAAAAAGAACCCCCTCCGGAGAGGGGGTTGATTTTTAAGTTGCTTGTTATTAATTCAAAATCTAAATTAGGAATTAGCAGTCAGAGGATCCTTTGTGAATTTCAGGCTGATGTTCCAGTCCTGATTAGCATTCTCGTTCCAGCAGTTGGCGTCTTCACCTTCGAGCCATACACGGATGATAAGTTTCTTTGCAGTACCAAATGTTGCTCCATTACCAGCAGGAAGAGTAACAACATCATTACCGGCAGCACCATTATTCTGTGTGATTGTTGCCCATGCACCTGCATTTGAAGTGCCAGTACCAGAAACAGCATATATAGGTGCAGGAGTTGTTGCAATAGACGCTCTCAGGTTATAGTTGTAAGAATCGAGAATGTTAGCATCATCACTATGTGTCGGATACAAAGTTGCACGGTGAGCATCATCCTGAGTACCGATAGTATCTCCGCCGTCCTTCAAGGTTAAGCAACCCTTATCAGCCGCATAGGATTCAACAGGATTTTCACCTTCGGACAAACTTGTACTCAATATCGCCACACGAACAGCCTGATAAAGATCATCGTTATCACTCTTACCCTCTTCAGTCTTATCGCAAACATAGCCATATACGTAGATAGTCTGATCATTGGAAGATGATGTTCTCAGCCAAACCGGAATATCAACGTAATATCCATCGTCATTTGTTAAATTCCATGCTGTAGAAGCGGAGTAAGTATCGCCTGTATCTCCTGTTTTCCACTTATCGTCAGCACCAGTAATAATATGAGCAACTGCACTTGCATCGTCATTTCCGTTGACAGCAGCAGCTGTACCTGTACCATAGGCAGTTTTACCAGCAGCAGCCTGATAGAACTTCGCACCTGTTTTCATTGTTCTGCCTACGCCAGCAGCATCTGCTGTGAAATAAACATTTGCGCCGTCTGTAGAAGAAGCAGGAATCAGCTTGCCGAATCTGTAATAGTGGGAGATATCACCTATATTTGCCCAGTCAGTATCTACCGCGGGAGCAGCTCCGGTCAAATAACCACCACTCTTAGTAAGTGAATTATCTTCGGAAGGAGAACCGATTGCGCCGAATGAAAGCTGAATATCTTCAGGTGTGGTCGCTGTCATCTGAATGTTCTTAACCTCAACCTCACGGCTCATCGTGAACCATGCATACGTGGCCGTCGAGAGTGTTACCGCCGAAACGGTGAGCATTGCTATTGCGGATATCAGCTTTTTCTTAGCTGAGCCTTTTCTTGTTGTGTTTGCCATAATTCATTTTCCTTTCTCATCTGTTGATTTCGGCTTTGGGGTAACCGATCACCCTTCATAATTCTGTAGTTTCCATGAATAGATATTCATTACCTATCACTTATCTTAATGGTATTATACTATATTTTGTTCCTAATGTCAAGGGTTTTGCGATTTGTTCATATTTATAACTGGAAAATTGTTTAAATGCACAACAATGGTATATTTTTGTATGTCATTTTCACTAGTATATTATATAATGGATTGTATATTTGTGTTAATGTGCATATATTTAACTATTCGGGCAACTTATCTGATTTGGAAAGAGTTTGCACAAATCATAATATTTCGTTAATAAGTCAAACTAAAGCCCTGCCCAAAAGTCATCTGTTATATGAATAACAATGAATTAATCTCTGATAAGAACTCTTGAATTTCCAAGTTCTGTAAAACCCGCATTTTCGTATACTTTCCATACATTTAAATCCTTAGCTGCTTCGGGGTAGGTCTGCCCCTTTCTTCTTCTGCCGAGAACAATATTCAGTTTTTCTTCGTCCATAATAAATCTGATATCCCGGTCATCTAAACTGTCAGCGCCTAAGATAGATTCCTGGGCCTGAGCAAAGGCTATCTCAGCCATTTTTTCGTTGACTTTTTCAAATGCAGTCTTTTCATAAGGAAGAGGCTCCGGGTACACTGCAAGCAGATCGGGAGTATGGTGGTACAGACCGAGAAGAAACTGCGGGAGTGCCTCGATGATTCGTTGACGAAGGGAGCTATCTTGTGCCTCCTTATATAATAGTATGTCGTCAATGCAGAAAACGTCTATGATTTCGGGGTCATCAATGGAAAGCGGTAATTCATTTTCCTGCTCGAGAAGAGCAGAGATTATATATTCAGAGTATGCATCGTGATCGTCACAGATCTGCAGCAGATCAAATCCTGCACAAGTAAGCTGTGAACCAAGAACATAGATTCCGGTTACTGTTCCAATGCGGACGGCCTGTTCAGTATCACCATTGTATATACTCTCGGCAATATCTTCATCGTCAGGAACGCCGAAAATATCAATACTGCAATCAAGGACATAATCTTTGACAGGGTCGTCAATATCCTCGAAGACACGTTGTTCTTGCTTTGTTTCAGCAAATAGTGATTCAAAGTTCATTTGGATCGGTCTCCATTCTTTTGTAATAAAAATCGGGAACAACTGTAATTGCTGCTCCCGATAACACACGATCAAAGATCTATTTTATCTGATACGTCCGAATTAACGACATAGTAAGCTACGCCTTCCTCGGGCTTAATATAGATCTCAACTTTTTTAACTGTTTCCTTAACGGATGCCTTGCTTGCCTTTGTAACTTTTTTTGTGATTTCTGCTATGTCATACTCATTACCGGCAAACTGAACCTTAACTGTAGTCTTAGGCTCCGTTTTCTTAGCAGGAGCTTTCTTGGCAGGGACCTTCTTTGCAGGCTTCTTTTCTACGGGCTTGGGAGCTTCAGCAGGAGCAGCAGCCTCGGTCTTTGCCTCTGCAGCAGCTTCTTTCTTGACCTCTGCAACAGGTGCAGCTTCGGTTTTCTTTTTTATGACTATCCCTTTCCCTCACCACCAACCACACTTAACCGCCGGGCAGAACACCGCTGCATTCAGCAGGCGCTCAAACATACTCTCCCGGTACATCCGGCGGTTGAACCGGAAGCAGAACTCGTCAAGATACAGCTGCAAATGCACCCGCTCCGCACCGTGATAGGTACCGATGATAAACGCTTTGAAATTCGATATGAAGGTGTGCAGCGTTACAAGTTCCGTGCCGGCGGGATCAAAGGTCTTGAAATGGTGAAAATACTTCTCCGCGAGGCCTTTCTTGTAGGATTTCGCATTGTCGCTGCTGATGTGCGTTCCCTCGGCTATGCTGCGACGTGCGAATTTGCCGACTGTGATGCTCTTTAAATTCGGCATTACCGCCATTTTTGCATATCTCGGATAACCCTCCGC
The DNA here is from genome assembly GCA_900104495.1 of Ruminococcaceae bacterium FB2012. Lineage (GTDB taxonomy): Bacteria > Bacillota > Clostridia > Oscillospirales > Ruminococcaceae > FB2012. Next base: position 67,593 of record FMXS01000010.1, read on the forward strand.
AGTCTTTGAAACAGCCACCATTATCTTCGCTTTTTCAGTTCCACGCCCGCGCTTCTTGCCGTGCGTAGCCGTGCCGAGATAGGTGTCATCGAGCTCCACAAAGCCGTCCAGCAGATACCTGCTCTCGCGGTGGCTCATTGCGATACGCAGACGGTGGAGGATATACCACGCAGTCTTGTAGGTCACGCGAAGCTTTGTCATCAGCTGGACCGCCGAGCAGCCGCGCTTATCGACCGTGAACAGATACATCGCCCAGAGCCACAGATTGAGCTTGATGTGCGTCCCGTGAAATACTGTGCCGCTGGTCGCGGAGATCTGTTTGCGGCAGGATTTGCAGCGGTAAAGGCCTCGGGTTCGTACCATGCCGAGCTGAGTCCCGCCGCAGTGCGGGCAGACAAACCCATGCGGGAAGCGGAGCCGGAAGAACAGCTCGCGGCAGCTCTCCTCGGAGCTGTATCGAGTTGAGAAATCGACGATGCTGAATTTAGCCTTTGGGAACACTGACATAACGGTCAACCACCTTTTTGCGTTTCGTTATGTCTATTATAGCATATTATTTTTCATTTGTGGGGAAATATTTTGGACAGTTGGGGGCTGACACAGCGCTATTTAAAGGCTTTAAGGTGTTGGGATTGTGATATAGGGGCTTGGTGAGGGAAAGGGATAGTCAGATTCTTTTTTGTGGGCATAATGATTACCTACTTTCTGATATTTTTAGATAGCTTTATTATAACGTTTTTCCATGAATTTGTCAATATCATTTATATATTGTTGGTGTCTTGTAAAGATTACATATTTTGATTCCTTTTCTCTCTGCCATTCTGACGGTCTGTCCGGTTCCGCTGCGGTTGTCGTTTTCATTCCAATAGCAGATGCAGAGGGTGTCGGCAAGGTCAACGAGCCTTTGGTTACGATCTTTCATGCAGCCGTCATAGTATCTATCGGATATGACCGTAATGCTATCTGCACGGTTCAGAATATCATCAAAAACTGCCTTATCCTCATCACTCCACTTTATTACCATTTCCGGTATCGGGCAAGGGAGTACAAGGTGCAGATGGACAGATCCGTATTTTTTCTTCAATCGCAGCACTCGCAAAGCAGCTATCATATCAAATCCGACTGCTCCGCCTACATAAAAATCCATTGCTTTATAGTCCGTTACTGCCTTTTCAATTGCTCTGTCGAGCCGTCTGTAAAGGTTGCTCAACGGTTCTTTAATGCTCCTATGACCTGTAAAACAAACTCCTGACACATAAACACCCCCCAATCTAACCTCTATTATACGACAGAATGACCTTAAAATCAAGACATAATGTACGTTATTATTTCAGGTCAGATAGTATATAATAGGGGTTAAAGGTGGTGTTTGATTTGGATATAGCCAAAAGAATAAAAACTCTCCGGGAATTAAAGGAGTTAAGCATTTACGATATGACCGTCAGGACAGGATTATCCCATAGCTGCATATTGAAGATTGAGAACGGTCAGCGGCAGCCGAATCTGAACACCCTGACTAAGCTCTGCGAGGGTTTGGGGGTAACGCTCGGCGAGTTCTTTGCTGATGAGAGCAGCGCCGTGTTGAACGATCAGGAGCGTACTGTTGTTAAGGCTATGAAGAAGCTGTCAAAGAAGCAGAGAGATGCAGTAATTAAGTTGCTGAATTCAATGACGGAATAAAAAACGCCGGGATATTGCTTTAGAGCAACCTCCCGGTGTGATATTGTTTATGTAGGACTAATATCATTTATTCTTCTTGTTCTTGTATTCCCTCAGTTCGCTTTCTATTGATATGTAAGCGAGAATCCTGAAGCGTTCATCATCCTTCGGAAGACCTCTGTACTGTGACATTATGTCCAGATAGAGGTCTTTTTCTTCATCCGAAGCCTTAAACAGCTTGAATATAAGATATCGAATAGGAGCAGCATATCCCGCAAAAGCCTCTTTCAGTTTTGCTTCAAACATTTCTCTTGTGAAAGGAGTCATCTCTACGGTAGAATTCTTGTTGACCTTTATTTCTTGAAGATCAAAAAGCTCGTACTTGCCGTTTACCTTCATACCAATAAATTTGCCTGAACTTTTATGCAATTCTTCGGCGCTGAGAACTGTGTTTTGGCGTATCCTTATTATATCTTGTTCTTTTTTGAGCTTTTCTTCCGTTTTCTGCTGTGCTTTAAGTTCGGCTTCTTTAGCCTTCTGCTGAGCTTCACGCTCTCGCTTTTTTTCACGAGCAAGGCGTTTCCTTTCCAATTCAGCAAGATATTGCTCATTTTCCGCTTCGATTTCATCATTTGTTCGATTTATAATTTCGGTGATAAATGACTGTTGGAAAGCAGGACCAATTATAATATCCGCTATCGGTATTTCCTGAAATGCAAATCTGCTTTTGGTTTTCAGATTTTCTATTGTCTTGAACTTGAGAAGAAGATTCGGATCGCCTGCTTTACAATACATAGCGGCATTTTGCCAATCAGCCTGCATAAGCAAGGCATCCTTGTCGAACATGGATACAAGATCATTCATTTCGGAGGGCTCTCCGTCTATTATCCAAAGGTTGGGGATAGTCATCTGATGGAAATATATCGCATACTTGGACATCAGCTTGATATCGGGAAAAGATCGCTTAATAAAGTTCAGAACGACAATTTCTCCATTCGGGTATTCAAAAGCTATATCGACCCAAGTACCGTCAGAAAGCCTTTTGTCCATTGTGACAGCATAATTGCGGGGCTGCTTGCTGACGATATCATAAAAGAAGCATTTTACTTCTTCATATTCGCCGTGTTCTTTAGTGAACTGATCGTAGCTGCATACGGAGGCTTTCTGATGCCTGAAATGCTTACGGCGCTTTTCAGAACTGACAAGGGTTACCTTTTCGCCGCAGCCTTTACAGTGAAGCTCTCCCTTTGCACTAAGTTCACGGAGTTTGATTTTGTTTTCAACTATTTTGGACTCATCAGTGCCGACAAAATCATAATAGTTTATCGACTTGCCGTTATATATGCAGTATAGCACCCGAAGCACCTCGTTTCTCTTATGATTTTTAGATTAAGCATATTTTATCATATCATAACAGCTATGTCAATTCTTTGAGGCCACAAACACGGAAAAGCACTTAATCAGTACAATTTTCAGGACACTTAAAGATTGACAGTCGGTTTTGTTTGTGGTATAATATGCTTGACGCATTATATTATCCTACAGAAACGGGGTAACTGAACATGGCAAACGAAAAATTTACCGCAGTCGGCACGAATATTGCCGAGAAAGCTACTATGATATGGAACGTTGCGGATATGCTGCGCGGGCCGTTCAAGCCGCACGAATACGGGCTTGTTATACTTCCGATGACCGTAGTCAAGCGGTTTCATGACTGCCTGCTGCCAACACACGACAAGGTGCTTGCCGAATATGAGAGCAAGAAAAATTTCGCCGTTATCGAGGGCTTTCTGACCAAAGCCTCCGGCTATCAGTTCTATAACACCAGCAAGTTCACATTTGAGCTGCTGTGTGCCGATCCCGATAACATCGAGGCTAATTTCCGCGACTATCTCGGCGGGTTCTCGGCTAATGTACAGGACGTGCTCGCCAAGTTTGACTTTGACGCTATAATCAAGCGTATGGTCGAGAGCAACACCCTCTATCTTGTTATAAAAGAGTTCAACTCGCAGAAGGGCTATCTCGGACCGGACAAGATCAGCTCCGTTGACTGCGGCTATATCTTTGAAGACCTCGTAAAGCGTTTCTCCGAGTCCTTCGGCGAAGAGGCAGGAGCCCATTTTACAAGCCGTGATGTTATATACCTGATGACAGATATCCTGCTCTCGGATACCGACCTCTCCAAGGGCGGCAACGTGACCGTTTACGATATGGCTATGGGTACATCTCAGATGCTCGGCTGTATGGAGGAGCGCATCCACGAGCTCAATTCCGAGATTGACGTTACCTGCTTCGGGCAGGAGTTTAATCCTTCCACTTTCGCAATAGCCAAATCCGATATGATGATCCGGGGCGGCAATCCTGAGAATATGCGGTTCGGTGATACTCTCTCCGAGGATCAGTTCAGCGGCTATCAGTTCCGCTATATCATTTCAAATCCGCCCTTTGGCATTGACTGGAAGCGTGAGGAGAAGGCTGTCAAGAAGGAAGCCGAAAAGGGTGAGCTCGGACGTTTTGCTCCCGGTCTGCCGAAGATATCAGACGGTCAGCAGCTCTTTGTGCTGAACGGTCTGTCGAAGCTGGCACAGAACGGCAAAATGGCTATCATTCAGAACGGCTCGCCGCTGTTTTCGGGTGATGCTGGCAGCGGCCCCAGCGAGATCCGCCGCTATATACTTGAGAATGACTGGCTCGACGCTATCATTCAGCTTTCGACCGATATGTTCATGAATACGGGCATCAGCACTTATATATGGGTGCTGAACAAGACCAAGCCCGACTACCGCACAGACAAGGTGCAGCTTATTGATGCCTCGCACTGCTATGAAGCCCGCCGCAAGTCGATAGGAAACAAGCGCAACGACATCACCGACCTCTGCCGCGATCTGATCGTTCAGGCTTACGGAGAGTTTGCCGATGATAAGATCTACGGCGACAAGGGCGGCGTTTACTGTCACAGCAAGATTTTTGATATCAGCGAGTTCGGCTATAACAAGATCGTTGTTGAGCGCCCGACTCTTGATGAGGACGGCAAGCCGGTACTCAAAAAGGGCAAGCCGATCGCCGATGCCGACCGCCGCGACACCGAGAACGTTCCGATGAACGAGGACATTGACGAGTATTTTGCCCGCGAGGTCCTGCCCTATGCGCCCGATGCCTGGATAGACCGCAAGAAAACCAAGGTGGGCTATGAGATTCCCATGACGCGCTATTTCTATGAGTACAAGGCTCCCGAGCGTGTTGAGGATATTATGGACAGGCTGACCGCGATAGAGTCCGACATTCAGTCGAGCCTTGACGCTCTGTTCGGGGGTGGTAAGGAATGAGGAAGATGAAGGACAGCGGTATTGAATGGATCGGGGAGATACCGGAGAGTTGGGAACTTCGTAAAGGCAAATTTCTCTTTTCACAAAGGAACGAAAAAGGCAACCGCATAACAGTTCAGTTATTATCCCCTACTCAAAAATATGGTGTAATTCCGCAAAGTATGTATGAGGAATTATCAGGTATGAAAGCCGTAAAACTTGATGAAAACACAGATTTTAATTCGATGAAATCAATTTATAATGGAGATTTTTGCATCAGTTTACGTAGTTTTCAAGGAGGATTTGAGTATTCAGAATATAACGGGGTAGTATCTCCTGCATATCAAGTATTTTATAAAACTGCTGATATATCTAACGACTATTATCGTTATATGTTTAAAGAGCGTGGTTTTATAGATAAAATGTCATCATTGACTAAAACTTTTAGAGATGGCAAAAGCATTTCATTTTCTGATTTTGCAGATTCACTAATACCACTCCCACCTCTTCCCGAACAACAAAAAATAGCCTCCTACCTCGACACCCAATGCGCCCACATCGACAGCGTTATCGAGAAAACAAAGCAGTCTATCGAGGAATACAAAAAGCTGAAACAGGCTGTTATCACGCAGGCGGTGACTAAGGGCGTGCGCGGGGAGCGGGAGATGAAGGATAGCGGGGTTGAGTGGATTGGGGAGATACCGAGCAATTATTCAAGAAAAAAACTGAAATACTTCTCTGTAATGATATCTAAAGGCACAACACCCAAAGAAATGCAAACGGAATTTGATGAAACCTACTCAGTGAGATATTTAAAGTCAGAGAATATTATTAACAATTATTTATCTCCATTACCGTTATTTACAATTACAGAAGAAACACATACTACTGAATTAAGCCGTTCGATGTTAAATGAATATGATATAGTGTTTGTGATTGCTGGAGCTTCAATTGGAAAATGTGCTATAATGGATTCAAAACTTTTACCTGCAAATACCAATCAAGCAACTTCATTTATTAGGATAAAAGAAAAATACACTGATTATATGAAGTATATTTGGTATGTGTTGCAATCTGATATTATGAAGACTTATATAAGTCTATTCGCTGTACAATCTGCACAGCCAAATATGTCAATGGATGATTTAGGAAATTTCTTTGTGCCTATACCTAACGATAATAAAGAGATACCCGAGATAACCGCCTACCTCGACCGAAAATGCGCCGAGATAGACACCCTTATCACCAAAAAAGAACAGTTCCTCACGGAGCTTGAAAGCTACAAAAAATCCATGATCTACGAATACGTCACGGGCAAAAAGGAGGTGCCGCAATGAGCGTTGAAGTTACCACCGAAAAACGCTTTGAAGAAGATATTGAAGCCTTTTTCCTCTCGCCGCAGGGCGGCTATACCACGAACACCGACAGCTATGACCCGAAGCTCGGGCTTTATACCGATACCCTTGTGCGTTTCATCAAAGCCACCCAGCCGAAGGAGTGGCACCGCTTCGAGATGCAGAACAGCGTCAGCCCCGAGGACAAGCTCGCAAGAGCTTTTGCCAACGCCTGCGATATGGACGGGGTACTGTCTGTCCTCCGTTACGGTTTCAAGCATAGGGGCATCACGTTCAGGGTCTGCTATTTCAAGCCCGAGTCGGGGCTGAATCAGACCGCCGAGGAGCAGTACGCCGCCAACGAGATCACCCTCAACCGCCAGTGGTATTACTCCGCCGACAGCAAAAAGTCGGTGGATATGGTCATCGCCGTGAACGGCATACCAGTTTTCGCTTTCGAGCTGAAAAACCAGTACACCGGGCAGAACATCGAAAACGCCAGGCGCCAGTGGATGTATGACCGCGACCCGCGAGAGGTGTGCTTTCAGTTCAACAAGCGTGTGCTTGCGTTCTTCTGCGTCGATCAGCTTAACGCCTGCATGACCACAAAGCTTGCGGGAAAGGATACATATTTTCTGCCCTTCGATCAAGGCTCCAACGGTGCAGGAAACAACGGCGGCAAGGGCAATCCCGCCAACCCTGACGGCTATCCGACAGCGTATATATGGGAGAATGTCTTTCAGAAGGACAGCATGACGGATATCCTGCAAAAGTTCATCAGCCTTAAAACTACCGAGGAAAAGAAGCTCCTTCCGGACGGCAGGGAACAGATCACCAAGAAAAAGGCGCTTATATTCCCCCGCTATCATCAGCTCGATGTAGTTCGGAAAATGATAGCTGATGTCCGTGTGAACGGCGCCGGACATAATTATCTCATTCAGCACAGCGCAGGCTCCGGCAAGTCGAATTCTATCGCATGGACTGCTTATCGCCTGGCCTCTCTTTTCAACGATGAAAACAAGCCCGTATTTTCAAGCGTTATAGTTGTTACCGACCGCCGTGTGCTCGATGCACAGCTCCAGGAGACTATCTCCGGGTTTGACCATAAGCTGGGCGCGGTCGAGACTATCGGTGAGAACAAGACATCTAAAGACCTGCGGGATGCTATAAATGACGGCATCCGTATAATAGTAACTACCTTGCAGAAATTCCCTGTGATCTATCAAGAGGTTGACAAGGTCTCCGGCAGGAACTTTGCTATCATAGTTGATGAGGCACATTCCTCGCAGACCGGAACCTCGGCTATCAAGCTGAAAACAGCTCTCGCTGATACAGAGCAGGCTCTTCGCGAGTATGCAGAGATAGAGGGCAAGGCCGAGGATGAGATCGACAAGAACGATAAGATCGTGCAGGAAATGCTCACTCACGGCAGGCACCCGAACCTTTCCTTCTTCGCTTTTACTGCGACTCCCAAGGGTCCAACTCTTGAGATGTTCGGTACTCCGTATCCTGACGGATCGTTCCATCCGTTCCACATTTACAGTATGCGTCAGGCCATTGAGGAGGGCTTCATTCTTGACGTCCTGCAAAACTATATGACCTATAATACCTGCTTCAAGATCGCCAAGAACACTAAAGAAAATCCCGAGCTGCCGGAGAGCAGAGCGACAAAGGTCATTAAGCAATATGAGAAACTGCACCCGTATAACATAAGTCAGAAAACTGCAATAATCGTTGAGACCTTCCGCGAAACTACTATGCATAAGATCGGCGGCAAGGGCAAGATGATGGTGGTTACAGATTCCCGCCTTGCTGCTGTGCGCTATTTCCACGAGATCAAGCGTTACATTGCCGAGCATCACTACGGGGATATGGACGTTCTGACGGCATTCTCCGGCGCAGTTCAGGACGGAGACGAGGAGTTCACCGAAAGCAGCCTGAATGTCCGAAAGGACGGCAGCCACATCTCCGAGAAACAGACCAAAGATGAGTTTCATGATAATTTCAATGTACTTGTTGTCGCTGAAAAATACCAGACCGGATTTGATGAACCTCTTCTGCATACAATGATCGTCGATAAAAAGCTAAAGGGAGTCAAGGCGGTTCAGACACTTTCAAGGCTTAATCGTACCTGCCCCGGCAAGGTAGATACATTCGTGCTTGACTTTGTCAACAAGGCAGAGGATATCCTCGATGCATTTCAGCCGTTCTACCAGGAAACAAGCCTTGAGCAGGAGGTCAATGTTGATCTGATCTATCAGACCGAACGCGAGCTGCTTGATTATGCGATATATTCAAACGATGATATCGAGGACTTTATTTCGGTATGGAATAAGCCCGGCAAGCAGGACAGCGTAACAATGGGCAAGATGACCAGCGCATTAAAGCCTGTAACAGACAGATACAATCTGAAGAATTCCGAGGAGCGTTATCAGTTCAGGCGTAAGGTCAGGAGCTTTATCAAGTGGTATGGCTACATTACTCAGGTTGTAAGAACGTTTGATAAGGAAATGCACAAGGAATATCTGTTCCTGAGCTATCTGCTGCATCTGCTTCCGACTGACCCAATTGATCCGGTCGACCTTGACGGCAAGCTGAAACTCGAATACTACAAGCTGCAAAAGACTTTTGAGGGAGCGATACGGCTTGAAAACATTGACGGCGAATACGAACCCGCCAAGGAAAAGGCTGCATCCGGAAAACAGAAGAAAAGCCCTCTTGATGAAATTCTTGAAAAGATCAATGAGAAATACAAGGGCAAGTTCACCGATGCTGACAAGGTTATTCTTGGAGCTCTGCACGACAAGCTGATGAAAAACCAGAAGCTTCAGAGTTCTGCTGCAACCTCAGACCCTGTCATCTTTACGGAAAGCATTTTCCCGTCTGCATTCGGCGAGGCCGCAATGGAAAGCTATGCCGAATCACAGGAAAGCTATTCTTCGATCTTTGAGGACAAAAACAAGTATCAGGCAATAATGAGCGCCCTTGCAGGTATCATTTATCGGGAAATGAGATCAGGGAATCAATAATTGAGTACAAGCCCTTTGGATAATCACCGAAGGGCTTGTTATTTTACAACTGAATTCCATCATCCTTGATCCCAAGTTCTTCCTTCTTCTGACTGATCATTCTGCGGAGTTTTCTATCCACCTTCGACTGCATCTTATGTTGCGTCCTCGAATAATCATCCTCGATCATACGGGATAGACTTACAAATAATCCGAATATTGAATTGGTCAGCATCGCATTTTCATAGTCCTCGGAGTGTTGGAGCAATGCTTCGGCATATTCGTTCCCTGCCTCGGCGGATTTGGTCAGCCATTTTATCGCCTCTGCCTTGTCTCGTTCCGTATCATCATTTCCAAACAGATACAGCTTGCCGAGGAGGAACGAGCACCAATGATTGCTGTCAGCGGAATCTTTGAGGAGTTGTATTGCTTTTTCTGTATTGTGAAACCCATTATCATTAAGCAGTATCTTTGCATAGGTGTACGAGGCATAGGGTTTGAGATCATCATTATCACAGACCTTTTCAAGCAGATCAACTGCTTTGGAAAGGTCTTTCTTCTCATTGGAAAGATAGAGCTTTGCAAGTGCATACATAGCATATTCATTGTTGTCATATGAAGCCTGCCGGAGATATTTCTCGGCCTTATTCATGTCCTTGTAAACAATTTCTCCCGACAGATAAATCTTGCCGAGTTTGTATGCCGAGAACGAATCTCCGCTGTCTGCAAGCTCGGTCAGCATTTCAATCCCTCTGTCAATATCCGGTTCAGCATGTTCGCCGGAGATATATTCAAGGGCAAGAAACCGTTTTGCATTTGTGTTTCCAAGTGCGACCGCTTTCCGAATCTCATGAAAACCCTGCGGAATACCTTGATCTATATTTTCACCGTACAGGAGAGCTTTTCCGTATTCATACAGAGCATTTTTGTTGTTCAGTTCCGCTGAGCGCTTGAAATATTCAAGAGATTTTGCGACATCCTTATCTGTACCAAGAGCATTCATATACATCCTTCCGAGCTTGTAAAACAAGTTATCATCAGCTTGTCCGTCAGCTTCGAGTTTCATAAATCCGGCGAGAGCCTGTGCATAATAGTTTTTTGCCTCGGCATCGTCTTTGGCAACTGATTCGCCGTTGGCATACATCTGTGCTACAGCATACTGGGCATAAGGTTGCCCTTGTGATGCAGAAGCCTTGTACCAACTGAATGCTTTTTCATAGCTTTGCTCAACTCTGCTGCCGTAGTAATACATATTTGCAAGGCTGAACTGAGCATACTTGTTCCCGGCTATCGCAGCTCTTTCAAACCATTTAAGCGCTTCGGTTTCGTTCTTTTCTGTTCCGAAGCCATAACAATGCATCTTGCCGATGCGGTACCAGACGTAGGCTCTCATATCTTTTGGCTTTACTCTCTGCCAAGGATGCTTCGGCTCGAATGGATAAAGGCAGCAGGAATACGGCTCTATTTCCATCAAGCCTTTGAGTGCCTCTGCATAGTATCGATCTGATTTAGCATCATCTTTCTCTCCAATTTTATCGGTAGTATAGAGCTTTCCAAGATCATAAAGTGCGAGGATATTTCCATTTTCTGCTTCGGATAATAACAATTTTTCTGCCATAATAAACTCATCTTGACCGTCATCCTTGCCATAGATAAGCTCACAGGCGGCTTTATAACCCTTGCTCCATTTCAAAAAGTAATTGAGGTTTGTCGTTTCTATCACCTCACCTGAATTCATAAAGTCATCGGGAAAAGGTGCAGGCTCCAGCATTATCTCATATGAAAAATCATCGCCCGAGTCATCATTTGACGGCTCGGGCGACTGTTGTTCATTGGAATTATTTAGAACTAAATTCATCTCGGATATTTTCCGTATTATCATATTACGGACAGAATTATATACCTTGTTTTGATGCATCGGTGGAAATTCTACTTTTGCAGAAGAATAAATATCGTGCTTCTGTTGCTCCATCTCGCACCAGAGTGCATACATCTTTTGGATGGATTCGTTCTCGGTAAGCTGTAGAAAGATGCTGTCAACATTGGCTTTCATCTCCGGCGGAAGGAACTTGTAATACGTTCTTCCTTTATATTTTCTTAGCTGTTCTAACAAAGACAATATCGTTGTTTTAAGTCCTTCTGTAGAATTATCTCCGACTTTCAGATTATGAGCAAGCTGATGCATTAGCTCGGCAGATTCCTTTTTCAGATCATCGCGCAGAGCAGTCTGTCTGCCGTATAGGTTATATAACTCATCGTGATATACGTCATTTGCAAACGCAGAGAGTATCTTTTCAATTCCTTCTTTGGTAAGAAACCCTTGCCTCGGATCTGTAGAGTAAACAATAATATGCACATGAGGATTGCTTTCCTTATCATGAAAGGCTGCATACCATTTCATTGTGTTTGGATCTATTTTTGATGCCTTTGCAATAACCGGGATGTTCCTTTTCACGAGTTCCCGCCAAGAATTCAGATCAGTATATCCGGTTTGCTCGGCATTGTCCCTTCGTAAAGATACAACATGTGTCCAGACAGTACCCTTGTGATTGGCTATTTCTTTTGCAACTTCTTTTAGATCTATCGGTTTGTCCTCTTGAGAAAACAATCCATGCTCTCCGATTTTTACAACACCCGGGCGCTGACCAAGGTAACCTACATAGTTTTCCCTGTTTGCTATCCTGTCATAGTTTCTCTCTAAAATTTCTCCAATCAGTTTCGATGCCGAGGCCACAGAAGGGTTATTTATATAATCTTCGTACTCGAACATTTCTTTTCCTTCCGGGAAATCTTTCAGCAGTTTTTCCATGAGTTGTTTCTGATCCTCGGTAACAGACTGAGATTCTACATTTGAACTGTTGCTGACAGAACCTGGTCTTGTCGCAATATATTTCACATAGTTGCTGAGATTTTTCTTGTTTCCGCTTTTTAAATACCTGCTTGTTACTATTATTTTTGCCACACTTTTTCACTCCTTCCGAATAGTTTTTATGTATATCCGGGCGGATATTTTTCAACCCACCCGAAGTTTTTTAGCCCTGCTGATATGCAACTGCATCTTCACAGTTAATAATTCCGTTGATCCTTCTGACCTCATTTATACAGTAAGCATGAAGATCCCGGACTGATTCTTCATCACCATTGTACATGCTTGCCGTCATCTGTGCGAGCTTCGCAAGCTCAACTGCTACCTTAAACATCAAACGGGAAAGGCGCTGCTCTGTACCTTTTATCTCAGCTTTTACCGTCTCGCTTATAAGCGGGCTGATATAGTTTACGCTATTTTCCTCGTCAAGATATCCGATGTAGAACTTGATTGCCTTCTCGATAAACTCACTTTTTGATCTGCAATTATCGTGTTTGTAATGAGTTTCTACGCCAGTCAGCGTCTCCGGATAAAACCAAAATGCCTTTTTCTCTTTGTTTTCAAAACTCAAATAAATCACCTCCACGGACCCTGAACAAAGTCCGAAAACTCGCCAAATCCCGCCCTACAACCCCTATTTTCAGTTTTTGCCGATTTTACGGAACCCTATCGGTAAACTCCGCAAGCCCCGCAAACTCGCGGCGGGCTTTGCCCGTCGCTGTGACCGATTCGGGGCTACGGCCCCGAATCTTTAACTTGCAAACCAAACACCCCCTTCGGACCGCGCTCCAGAGCCGCAAAAAAGACCACGAGAAATGCCCACAAACTGCCTTGGCAGTCTGTGGGGTATCGTTTCCCGACCTCGGCTCTGAAAGCGGCACACGGGGCGCTGTGGTTCGTTACACGGGCGAACCGTCTCCCGCATCATCTGACCTTTTTCTGCACACGTGCTTGCCGTTCACACCGTCTGCCTCGGGCTGTGTTCCCTCCACATACGATCTCACCTCCTTCGGGACGAACTTGTCGTAGAGCAGATCTACAGCCTTTTCCATCTCAACTTCGAGGGTGCTGCCCTTGAGCTTGATAAAATAGTCGAGAGCCTTGATCCTGCTCTCCGGCACCCTGACCTTGATCAGCTTGTCCATAGCTTCACCCCATTTCTATATCATCTTCCGAGGGCTGATCGTCATAGTCCTCATCGCAGTCCTCGGTTCCATCCTCAGTCTGTTCCGGCTCCCTTGAAATAATACCGTAGAGGCTTCCGTCAAGAGAAGAGATGATTCCATAATCGGTAACGGTGCAGCCCTTGCGTTCAAGGAGCGCTTCTCCTATCTCAGCAAAGCTGCTGTCGCCAACAACGTTCATATCGAATTGTCTGTTTACGATATTTTCCATATACCGAAAGCCGTAATCATCCGCGCTCTTGACGCTCGTGTCAAAGTCATATCTGTGAAGTCTGTCTATCAGCTCGTTGATCTCGCCTGCGCTCATAGGCATCTGCGTTGCCATTGCTGCCTTGAGCCGGATCACACCTCTGCTGCTCAGCCGGGTGCTTATCTTTTTTGCGACCGCCTGATAGATATACGCTTTAGATATATCGGAATCGGACGGAGGTGCTGTGTTCGGGAGTGCCGACTTAAACCCGACTATTTCAAGGTCATCGACCTCAACTCCGATATCATGAGCGAACTCGCCTATCCGTCCGGCGTCCTGCGGCAGATAATATATCTCACCTGTCTTGGCTGCATCTCTGCCTTTCGGTGCTATCGTCAGACAGAAGAACGACTGCTCCGGCTTTTCAATTGTTATCTCCATATCTATCGGCTCATAGTTATCGGGGATAACATAGTAGTCGTCTATAAACACTCCGCCCTCACGGTCGGCCATTTCTCTGCCTATTGTGTAGGTGTCAAGGTAGGGAATAGCTTCTTCGGGGACATCTTTGATCTCATCGAACCACTCGTTGTCGATCACGATCTCGCCGTAGTCATAGAACGACTTGCATGGAAACACCGGGACATCAGGTGTGTAGGTCACGGTTATCAGCTCGTCAAGGCTCCGGTCATAGTTTTCCTTGAGAAGAGCCTGTATCATAACATTGTGTATTTTTGTATCGTTGTCACAGCCGTCGATGCGCTCGGCAAGGAGGTTGATCTTGTATAGGTCATCATCAAATTTCATCCCCTCCAGCATCGGGACTGCACCGCAGCGAACTACCTTGCAATCGACTTTGCTTTCATTGTAGAGACGCAGTTTGTCAAGCGCATCTCTTAGCTGATATCTGTCTGCCGGAAGCACCAGCTCGGTCGTAAATTTCCAATTCCTTAATTCAACTCTCATTTACATTCCTCCCATTTCAATATCGTCTGATTCATCCTGCCCGGACATCGCCTGCTCGAGCAGCTCCTTTTCATAGCAATAGCAGTAGCAGTCATAGTTTCCCGGATTGGGATTGCACCGGAGATAAAAATCATATCCGTTGCACTCAGCCTTGAAGCCCTGGCTTCCATCGAGCTGCTCGGTCGGAAGGTTCTTCAGATAAACCTTCATGCTTTCCCTGTCCCTGAAAATGTGTTTTCTCATTGTTCTGAAAATATGGTCAAGCGTATCCGAAAACTCATCGTCATTCATTTCTTCATGTTCACCCCACCAAGAATGCCAGAACTCATCTCCTGAGCCAAAGTCGATACGGAGATGCCCTATCAACGCTTTCTTGTGTTCGCCGTCTGAAGAGTAAAACAGCTTATGTTCGTTCTGCTCAGGCTTGGTTATCATAATTCTTTTACTGTGCATTGCTTTCAACCTCACTTTCGTTATTATTCTCATTACTGCTGTCATCGGGTGGGTTCCTTATTGCCTCTATCGCATCATCAACCTCCTGCGGATAGCTGATGCCCTCGTAGGTACACCACGATGACCATGTGCCGTCAGCCACAGCCTGCTTGTTCACATAGCCGGGGATAGCAGAGGAGAAAACAACTTGCCCGCCGCCGATGTAGATACCGTGCATGCTGCCGTCATAGAGGCCGAGACCTGGGATGTCGGGCATCGTTGCAAGGTCACCCTGAACGGTATATGTCAGCGTAGTCCAGGTATCTCCGAACTGCTCGGTAGTCGGTTCGTAGTTTAGGTACCCGACTATCATCCCGGCGTTGTCGGCATAGCGGATATTATCTTCTTCGCATTGGTTCCCGGAGTAGCCTGCCTTGTAACCCCACCCGGAGATGTAGGCGTTGTCAGCCCACCGTCCGAGGTCACCGCAGTTCTTTGTTGCCGGATCGTCAAACATATACGGATTGATCGTCAGATTCATCAGCCCCGTGTAGGTTCGGAGAAACTGATCGTAGTCGATCTCCACACCGTAGGTCGAGGCTATTCCTGTTATCAGGTCCTGATCATTCGGCGCGATAGCGAAGAGATGAGCATAGCTCTCGGCGTTGAAGCCGCTGTACTCCGACAGGCAGCAGACGTATATGATCTGCGCCTTGCGGGTCTGTATGCGCACTCCCGCATTTGCCATTGCCGCTTCGATCTCTCTGTTCATCCGGTTTATATCTTCAAGCTGTGCCTGCTGCTCCGGCGATAGCCGTGCATATACATCATTCGGGCTGATATGGAGATCAGCCTGATCCATAGCATCGTTTCCGAAGCTGCTCATTGATTTCAGCACTGCTACCGGCAGGAACATCAAGGCAAGAAATCCCGCGATGATACTCATCACGGGTACCCATACTCTTTTTCGCTTTTCCTTATCCCCGGCAAGCATCATGGCGAGCTTAACAAGCAGTGCTTTCATTGACCTTGTACCTCCTTACCCTGAACTCTGTGTTCCTGTCGAGTGTTATCATCTCGAGATGGTGCTTGTATTCAAGCGCACCGATCTCGGTATCAAATAAAACAGGTGCGCTGTGTAAGCGCACCCAACCCTCGAATGTGTTTTTAATGTTCTGTGTGTATCTGACCTTCCAGATCCCGAATTTCTGCATCGGCATCACCCCCTTTCAGTATTTCGATCATCAGCCTTGCGCCGTCTTTGAAGCCCGACTCATAACAGTCTGTGCTGAACATATCATTAAGCTCACCGTACTTAGCCAGCAGCTTTTCAAGCATAGCATTCTGCTCATCGTTAAGCATCCCGACAAGTCTGCCGTGATCATAAAGCCATTTGCGATGAAGCTCCTTGTAGCCCTTGATGTTCACCGTGCTTCTATCAATCGGCACGTTGTTGCCCATATAGATATCCTTTATCATTCCCATTTGGAACACCTCCTTGACAAGACAGGATACCACAACTGGCTTTGAATAGCTATTCATCAATGTGGACAGATTATCCCGCTGCCGTTTGGTTACATTTCCATATCGACCTCGGCAGTTTCGGCTGTCGGCTCAAGGTCATAGTATTCAAGCGCATCGCCCTTGTCCATCAGTTCATAGAGCAGATCGCTGAGACTGTCGCCATAGTAGCCGTATTGCTCGTCAAGGCTTTCCGAGATCATATCCGACAGCACATTCAGCGGATCCTTAAACTGTAAAAGGTATTCGGCTTCGTCCTCCTGAATAACATCGGGAACGCACCTTACAGCATAGTCAGATGCAGCAATGTTGGATGCAAGCAGCACAAGATCTTCCGGCTTCATGTGGAGCCATGATTCACGATGTTCTGCGTAGCTGTCGTTGAGTTTTTGTATGAGCTGTTCTTTCTTAGTCATGTCTCTACCTCCTTGCTGCTCTTTTCTTTTTCGACCTCTTTCATATCAGCCTCGTACAACAATTGCAAACTGCATTTATCAAGTGCAGTATCAAGCGCCTCACGGAGCATATCGCCGTAAAAACTGAAATGATCATCGCTACAGTCCATAATACAATCAGCTACAAGATACAGCGGATTTTCAAGCTGAAGCAAATCCTCCGCTTCTTCCTCTGTAATTACACTCGATATGCATCTTTGTGCATATTCAGCCGATACGATGTTTATTGCCCAGAACAGCATCTCTTTTTTATCTTTTTTGAGCATTAACTCGCAGAGTTCTTCATAACTCTTTTTCATCTTCTGTGACAATTCAAATACTTTAGACATATTATTTCCCTCCATATTCTTTTTCCCATTTTTCCCACATCTTGTTTTCAAGTTCCATATAGTAATGCGGCTTTTTGGTCATTTCATAATAGATTGAAAGTCCGAGATGACCGATAGTCCTCATAAGCTCATCAGAAAGATTTCGCTTTCCGGTCAGGTAATATATCTCCTTAACCTTGCCTTCCCACATTTTATCAGCATATTTCCGATGGCTGTTGAACGTACTCTGCTTCAGATCACTGCCCTTTCGAATCGGAGCTTCTCTCGCATACCAATACAGAGCTTCTATATCTTTGATGCAGTTATCGGACAATGTCAGAAGATACTCGCACAGCATCTTTTCTGCAAGCATATGAAAGAAATTGCTCTCGGTATATCCTTCTTTCTGCATATCCTTCCAAGCCTTATCTGACCATTCCTTTACGTTCTTGTGAAGCAGGATCACATTCACAAGTATCTCGGAAGTTAAATCTTTGAATACCATTTTCTCACCTCCCTCCGGCAGTCCCGAACAATGCAGCCTTGTGCGGCGGTGCGATGACCTGAAGCAGATATCGCTCGTTGCCGCAGCGGTACAGGCATATCGTTTTCTCGGGATAGTGTATCAGCGCATATTCCGACTTTTCCATTGACTGAGCCTCAATGTATTCTGTTTCATTTACGCTGCCGGGATAAAAATCAAAATGGTGAGATGGTATCGAAAACAGCGGCTTGGTAAACTCTTTGATCTCGGGCAGGAGGAAATCGTTGATATTCTGTGAGGCAAGGATGAATGAACTCTCCTTTTTGCGGACTCGCTTCATGCCGTTTCTGATGTACTCGATTGCTGTGATGTTACTCAAAAAAAGATATAGCTCGTCAATCGCAGCTACGGTATTTCCGCGCCCCAGGAGCTGATTGCTCATGTAGGACAGTATGTTGAACAGCAGGGTATCCTTAAGCTTCTTGTTCGTATCCATAAGTCCCTTTACTCCGAATGCAACGAAGTCGCCGTCCACGATGTTGGTGTGTCCGTTGAAATACTGCGACTCCGCACCCTTGCACATCGAGTGTATTCCGAGGCAGATATTCTGCAGGGATTCCTCTGTGTAGAGGTGTTTCTTCTCGCTGTCGAAGATCATAAACTCCTTTTCGACCAGATCGTATAGGTCTGACATGGTCGGATAGTCCTCGGAGATCAGTGTGCTGAAATCCGTGATGTCGGTAATGCCGAAACGGGCATAGAGCTTTTCAAGCATGATCTCGAGGGTGTCGATCTCCGCATCGGTGAAATCCTTGTAGGCTCTGAAAAAGTCCTTGAGGTAAGATATATGCTGACTAAGCCTTGTGATCTGTCGGAAGGTCTCGGTGGTCTCGCTCTTGTCGGCCTCGCCCCAGGCCTTCGGCTCAAGGGGGTTGATCATATACTGTCCAGACATCATGTCGATATAGGTGCCGCCGAGGTTCTCGGTCAGCTCCCGGTACTCGGCTTCGGGATCAAGTATCAGTACCGACTTGCCCGCCTCTCGCTGATTGCAGAGGATGAGCTTCATCAGATAGGATTTACCCTGACCGGAGTTGCCGAGGATGATCACATTGCTGTTTGTCCTGTCCTCGGTTCGCTTATCAAAGTCCACGATGATGTTCGTTCCGAACTTGTCCCTACCCAGATAGAATCCGTTCTCATCGGTCTTTCCCGAATAGCTGAGAGGATAAAGATTAGCCACACTCGATGCAGGCAGCACTCGCTCTGTCCTGTATCCGAAGTTATTGCTTCCGGTCGGCAGCACCGAGAGGAAGCCTTCCTTCTGCCGCAGGAGCAGACGGTCAACAGATATTTTTGAGCGTGTCAGCTCCATCTGTATCTCAGATTCAAGTTCCTTCAGCTTTTCTTCCGAGGTGGCCTTGAATTCAAGAAAAACCGCACAGTGCAGCAGCGGCTCTTTGTTTCTTCGCATATCAGACAGCAGCTCCACTACGTCCTGAATATCACCCTGCGCCTTGATGCTCTGTGTGACATCGTTGGTGTTTGACATCAGATGCATCTTTCTTGTTGCGTGCTGAATAATCTTGTTCTGCTCGGCAGCATCCACAAGCCTGTTGTAAATTCTAACCGTCACTCCGGTATGATCGGCGATGTGATCAAGTATAGCCATTTCCTCGGTGGAGGGCGGGTATTCCGTTATCGCCCAGGTGCTTTTGTAGTAATTGCCGCAGATATAGTGGTCGGGGTAGAATTTTATCATTCCTGGCGCAATGCGGTCAAAGTAGGTCTTGACTGCAAATTCCTCACTCACCGCCGAGTTTCTCTGTTTCGCCTTCATTGTCATTCACTCCCTTCATTATCATTTTTTCTCCTTCGACATCTTCGATCATATCCCCCGTAATGCTCGTGCCGAAATACAGCGCGAGCATCCTCTTGATCTCGGCCTTGTCGAGCCGGTGCGCGATGAATCCGTTATCCTTGATGACTTTGCCGATCTCGTTAAGTCGGTTGAAAATGAAGCTCTCTTTTTCCTTCCGGAATCGCACCGCAAACAGAAACTGCCGTGCCGTTGACATCTCCACCTGAATGCTGTCGAGATATTCCATGTCGGCTTCGAGCAGTTTTCTGACAGCCTCGTTCTGCTCTTTGGCAAGACGTTCTTTGATGTACGCCTTGTTGCTGTCGAAGTATTCGCAGGAGTCCGTTGCTATTATCTCAAGCTCCGGTACTGCGGTCAGCAGAGACATCATGCGGTGAATCTTGGTGTCAACGCTCACCGCCGACAGCACGCTGATGTTGGTCGGCTCCACCGAGAAGAATGCGATCTCCGCTTTGTCGGTCCTGATGCCGTAATTAGTAAAGCGTTCAAAGCCTATGAGACTCTGAACGCTGTTTTTCTTCTTTGCCATTGTTATTCTCCTTTCGCCCGGCACTCAAATTTTTGGTCTGCGAGAACAAAGAATCTGAATGCGTTGATAAGATAGTCTATGATCGCCATATCGTCCGTCCGTATCGTCAGAAAAGCAAAACACCCTGTCCACGCAAAGGGCAGGATGTTCCACAGATTCACAAGCACGATGACCGACAGCACTATTCCGGCGCATATGATGATAAAATCCCGAATTGACCAGAACCAAAGCTTTACGCTTGCCCTGAGGTTTTCGGGGTAGTAGTAGGTTTTCATTTCATTCCTCCTAACAAAAAACAGCCGACATTTCTGCCGGCTGCGTTTTCGGTATTTAGTTGGCTATTATTACACTTACGTTTCCATCGTGATCAAATTTTAGCCTTAGTGTTTTAATATACTTCTCGTAAAAAATAGCGATCTCTTTTTCGGTAGCATCAATCCTTGCTTCAAGGTGGATCTGATTTGCAAGCTCTTTTCCGTTCCATTGGAGCAGATCAGGCAGATGCTGTTCAAGGTTATCGAACAGTACCGCTTTCTTGAGTTCCTCTGTATTGCCGCTGCAGAAATCATCAATTGAGCAGTAGTAGATACCATGCTCTGCCAGTGCGTTTTTGAGTGCTTGTCCGCAATGCTCGTATTCGTACATTACTATGAATCTTGCTTTCGGCAGAGAGCTTATGAGGCCCCAGAAGTCGGAGTCACTCGATACGATGATAAATGAGTCAATGCTGTTTTCATAATAATTCTGACAGACACCCGCCGTCATCTTTATGTCCACAAGCGATTTTCTGTCGGTTACACGCTCAACCTCAATATGCTCTACGGGTATGTGTGTGAACTTACCGAGGAAGTCCCAGCCGGGCGAGGTATGCTCGTCATCATACAGTACGATCTTCTCAATCTTTGCAAGCTCGTCCTGGTTCAGATTTTTCAGCACTCCGTACAGCTTGTACACATCGGAGTTCTCACAGTCAACTGCTATTGCCGTTCTGCCGCTGTTGTTCACGAAATCATATATCGTGTTCTTGGTCTCATCGGTGGCATCCCTGTATTTTGTCTTGTCCTCGAAATAGTCTCCATGCCATTGATACAGCAATGACAGGAATTTACCGTCATTGTGCAGGATATTGCCGAGACTTTGGGGATTCCAATAAATATACATATGGAATGGGTAAAATGCATTCTTTTCAAGGAATTTGAGGAACTCCTGTTTTAAGATTCCTTTCTGGCGGTACTTTGGTATGCAGAACAGATCCCGTATATATGCCCAATTGACCCAGTCATAAAAAAGTGTTGAACAGTTATCAATGTTGGCTGCTATAAGCTCGCACATATCATCCATATATTTCTCTGAACGATAATTGGGTTTGATTATATCAATGCCCCACTCACGCAGTTTCTTGATGTTCTCTTTATCATACCACTCAAGTCTGTCAAGATTTTTAAGATTGAAACGCATTTCATGATCGGTGTCTTTAAACTTATAAAAAAGTGTGGTTCTTATCTTGCAAAGATACCTGATGATGCAGGCTTCTTTGCTTTGTCGTAGTTTTTCAATAAGATCGTGATAATCCGGTTCAAAGACTTTAGCCATAATTTCGTCTTTGACACCGATCAGATATGCTATCGTGGTTACTAATTCTTTGGTGTCAACTGTCATGCTTCTGCGCTCCTTTCGTGCATTTTGATATTACCATTATACCACACTACAGAGCGCTTTGCAAGGGACAACACAATCAATTAAGATTTTGCCTTGATGAACTTTGCTACCTTTGATCCTATGCTCACCGTGCTGCTGATCGCCACGGGATTGAGTTTGACGGAAGTCTCCAAGCCAAACATCTGCGCTATCCTCGGTACCTCCGTTGCAGACAGGCAGATGCCCACCGCAAGCAGAGCATGCTGGGTGTAGGTAAGCAATCCCAGGTAGAGGATTATCGTCTGTAGAAACGCCGTGACGCAGGTCGCAATGACTTGTTTGCACCAATTCGTGAAGCCATCCACATATCCTCTCGGTACGCTGAACATATACAGGCTTCCGATAGCAATCTGACAGAGTATTATTCCGCCGCGCTTTATGTTGGCAAATATAACCTTGATCGTGCAGTAGCCGAAAAGTATTATGAAGAACAGGCTGAACAGCGATACATCAGATGCGAGTGCAACAATGACCTCTAATCCGGTATCGGCAACCGAGGACGATGTCCCCGTGATGAATACGCCGAGCAGATCGTTTGAGAACGACCCCTGCAAGCCTACGCACAGCTCATACAGCTTCGTCGGTATCACTGTGAACAGCGATGCTGCCATGAAGCCTTTCAGTATGTTAAGACATGTATTCTTGATGTTGGCGCTGCCGTTCTCGTAGGCCACCGCCGTGTCAAATATAGCCACAAGCATACCTACCACGAACAGCATAAATCCAAGCGACCTGAACAAAGTTACGAAAGCCTGCACCCAGCCGAGGTAAAAAATATCTGCTGTGGTCTCATTTATAAACTCAAAGAGGTCTGCGACCGCGCCGTAGATGGTATTGAACAGCCACTCAAACATTTGGTCCCATATCACATCGGTCACGGCTCCGGCTACAGCTCCGATGGTGTGATCCCACACCCAGCTTATACCGTCACCGATTGCGCCGATAACATCTCCAATGAATTCAAACATCAGCGGCCACCCCCTTTCGTTATCTCACCCTTGATCCTGTAAAGTGAAGTCCTTCTTGCACCGTTTGCATGAAAGCGGTGAGTGCGTGTTATGAGACCGTTCCTTTCAAGATCGTTCAGAGCTTTGAACACCGTGCTTTTACACAGCGATATATCCTGTGCTATCGTTCCGACTGCAGGGAAACACTCACCTCTGCGGTTTGCGCATCGGCATAGATAACAGAACACAGCCACAGCACGGTGCGGAAGCCCCATATCATATATTCTTCTTGGCTGTATCAATTCATCCACCCCCGGTCTTTAATATCATTTTCTTCTTTGTCATTCTTTCATCTCCTTCGTATGCTTCATCGGTATCTACCGTAAACTCGTATCCGTCATCGTCGGGCATTCGCTCGACCTTTTCACCTCTCGGTTGCGGTTTTGCCGAAGGATACTTCTCGGCAACAGCCTTGAAAAGCTCTTTTCGCTCCATGTAGTGTACGGGTCTTGCACCTCTGTCCTCATGGATGAAAGGCGCTCCAAATTCTATGCCCCACTTGAAGTAGAGCTTTAGCTTTGAAATCATAGGGTGCGTCCCGGTTTTCATAACGATGAACTGTCCTTTGGGCATTGATTTCAACTCGTCCACCGTCATTAGTGAACGCCCTATCATCTGCACCGTCCGTGATTTATCCTTCCCGAGACTTACATACCCCGACTGAACTGTCTGCTCGCCGAGAGCTTTTGACAGCACTTCTGCTGATTGTGAATTTGGAGCAAACCCTCCAAACACCGTTAGCTGCGTATTGTCGGTGATGATCTCCATGCCTTGCTTGCCATAGGTCTGCTCAAGCTGTGCGAAGCTCTGGATTATTGCCACTATGGATATCTTTCGGCTTCGGCCTGCAGAGAACATCGCCTCGGCACCCTCTATCTTCGGAAAGGTGCCAAACTCGTCAAGGTAGAACATCACACGGTTAGGCAGGCTGCCGCCGTACTCATCTGCAATCACAAGTATCTCACGGTAGATCTGCTGTATCAGCAGGCTGACCATGAAATACTTTGACTGATCTTCTTCGGGAAGAACGATAAATATCGCCGATTTTTCATGTACGAAACGCTCGGCATCTATCGCCGTGCCGAAGCAGAGTATCTGCTCCATCTCCGAATCAAGAAAGCTGTTGAGCCTTGAAAGCGCCGTTGACAGAACAGACCGCATTGCCTGATCCGATGAATTCAAAGCAGCACCCGCAAGCCATTTTGCTTTGTGATCGTTAGGGAGCCGCTTCATCAGCGTATGAAAATACAGACTGCTGTCCTTGCTGTTCGCTGGCTTGGCGATCAAGTCCTGAATCAGCTTGAACACCGATACGATGTGACGCTCTCCCGGATTACCGAACTCTGCAAGCAGCAGGATCGTTGATGACAACAAGCCCTCGGCTGCATCGTAGAAGAAAGCATTCTGACCGTAGTTTGCATTGCCGCCCTCCGAGCCGATGTTGATTATCGTTTTTGCTGTGATCTTCGCGTACTTTTCTGCTTTCGCTTTTGAAGCAAGGTCATCCCGGTTCTCGAGATATCTGTCCATGTAGTAATTCACAAGGTACAGTATGTTATCTTCATCGCTCTTGGTCGGGTTTCGCAGATCGAGCACCGATACGTTGTAGCCGTATTTGTCACGGGCAATCGAGCCGTAGTTCCTCGCTATATCGCCCTTCGTATCTGTCGATATAAACGACATTCCCGAAGCACAGGCAAGCTCAAGGTTCGGATAGAGAAAATACGCTGTTTTGCCGACACCCGCAGCGCCGATCATAAGCGTATGAACATCTCCGGTATCCACCAATGCAGTTGTAAGCTTGTCCCGCCCTTCGCAGGCAACAATCGTTCCCTGAACCTTTGGCAAATTCTTTCCCTGTCTCCAGAGCCGAGGTGCGAATGGCAGAGAGGAAAAAGAGCGATGTATCTCGACCTTAGTCGCCCACCTCGCCGTTCCGTGCTGACCGTCCCCGACCTTTTTCGATTTGATGCTGTTGATGCCCCGGCTATCGAGTATATTTACAACTATCACGAAAGCTATGAACACTACGGTCATTACCCCTATGATTATCATCTTCTTTTCATCCAAGCTATCACCTCAAATTCTTCTTTCTGCTATATATTTATTCCTTCATTTTAATCCTTCAAGATGTGTACTGAATACACTACCCATATCCACTTGACAGATCATAGGAGTCCTCGTCCTGGCTTTCATCCGATTCGGAGACCTCCGGCTCCGATAATGATATGTCTGCTGTGAGCTTTACTGCGCTTTCGGCAAGCCTGAACAGCTTTTCTGCAGTGTTTATCTCCTGCTCCCTTGTCCTTGCGTAGAGCCCAAGGTCATGGGTGACCTCTTTCATACATCTGTTCAGATCATTGAGACGGCTTTGTCTGAAGCCCTTATCTGAATACGGCTTGTATTCGGCTTTCAGCTTGCTTCGGAGCTTCTCGAACATATCCCTTTCATTTTCCTCGCCGCGATGTCTGGACGCAAAAAAAGCCGAGCCTGCAAGCGCATACTCGGCGAGATATTCATACTGCTCGTTCTTGACTGTTGCCTGTAATCTCGACAGCAGACGCTCCGGGACACAGCGGTAAAAGCTCAGCTTATCGCCAATCTGCATCACGGCAGTCATCCTCTTGTATGGCTCCGCACGGATGAATTCCGCACCGTGCTTTGCCTTCAGATCCTCGTTGAAATCCTTATGCTCGGGAGTTACCCGATAGATATCGGTGTAGCCGTGTTCATTCAGAATGTCTTTGAGCCTGTATGCCGCATCTATCCCGCCCTCATCGTTGTCGGTGCAGAGATAAATGCGGTCAAGGTTCTTATGGCTTTCAAGTGCTTTCAGCACCGCCGACTCATAGACACCGTTCATTGCAATGTAGCTGTGTTTCTCCCAGCCCTGCTTATGCAGAGTTATGAAGGACAGCATATCTATCGGTGCTTCAAAGACGAACAGCTTGTTGCTTTCACCAAAGTGAGCGAAGCTGTATTCCGTATCCGAACCCTCTATTGTTATTCTGAAAGTCTTGCCGAAAGTGCTTGTTGAACGCTTTGAGGCTTGCTTTGCCTCTCCATTTTCATCAAGCCCTACGAACACCGCATTATGATGCTCCTTGTCCTCATAGAGTGTTTTTGCTTTAGCAAAGTGAGCAATAACGTCGGAGTCGATGAACCGCTGCTTGATAAGATAGGCGAACACCCGGTGCATATCTTTGTTTGGCTCCGGAAGTTCAAACGGCTTCCTTTCTTTTCTTACGGTCGCTGCCTCTATATTCCTCTGCGGACATTTCGAGATACTCGTGCCGAGGAGTTCCTGTACGGCGGTGATGAAGTCCATACCGTAATAGTGTTTCATGAACAGTATCGCTCCGCCGCCGACCTGATTCTTATGATCAAACCAGGTCGAGCCGTGGATCATGATGCTGTCATGCTTTCCGGCACCGTCGCTGTAAATCAGCTTGTACTCCCGTCCGGCTCTCTCAAGGCGTTCACCTCTCATCTGCAGGAACTGGACAAGGTCTGTGGTGTTGGCGGCTATCTTTTCTTCTTCCGTAAATGGTATGAATCTCAAATGACCACCGCCTATTCAAGCAAGGTCGGGGAGAATTCGTGCTTGACACGGTCTGCGACTTCAGCACGTTTGGCATCGTTGAAACGATCCATACCGCCTACAAGATATCCCGTTATTCTGCGGATCCTTTCAAAGGGCGGCTCATCGTAATATGTCGTTATATCCACATACTCGCCGTCCACCTCGATGACCATACGGTTCATCTTCCGGTCGGGATATTTCTCACGGATATATTTTTCGTAGCAGCGTATTTCTTCCATAGGGAGCTCTGCACCCTTAACTGTGATCTTCATACACTCACCCCTTAATACTCAACGTTATCGGCCAGCTTCTTCAGCAGAGAAACAAAGCCCTGCCTGTCCATCATATCTGCGGAGATAAAGCTGCCGGAGATCAGCGTGAGCTTATTCTCCTTGACGATAACAACAGTTTCGGCATATCCGTAATGACTGCCTTTGCTGTCGGTCTTTTGGATAGAGCAGCTCCGGCTGTACTTACCCTTTGAGACTACCACCGTCATGGTGCTGTTCTCGGAGATCATATTCTCGGCGGTCACACCGTCGAGGGCATCTACCGTATAGCTGTGATAGTTATCTCCGAAGGTCGTGAGAATGTAGCTGAGACTGTACCCAAGCTGTGCCTTTGACATATCGATGCTCATAACATCGACAGTTCCGGTGCCGCTTTTGCTCTTGACCGCAAGCTTCTGCTGATTGGAGGTCTTTTCGGCTGTGATCTCAAAACTGCTGTCCTTTGTTGCCGTTTTCACAAGTGCATCGGTATCGCCGAAGCTGATATTCTGCCCCCAGAACTCTGCGATAAAGGTATCCTTGCGGAGTTTTTCACGAGCCTGAGTTTCCTCGGGAGTGGCATATTCCTCGGCCTCCGATTCGGCGGCGGTGGTGACAGTTGTGGTCGTTACGGTGTTCTGCACAGGACCGATATTACCGCAACTTGATAGAATTATTGCCGACAATACGGCTGCAATTATCATTGTTTTTCTCATAGTATTTATCCTTCTTTCACATTTCAAAATCTTCAGACTCGGCTTCATCCTGTTCGATAAAGCTGTCAAGGTACCCGTTAACAGTTTCGCTTATTGCAGCATAGGATGCAGCGTTAAGACTCATGCCGTACCAGTCGTAATCACCTTTTGAGTAGCCGCAAATATGCGGAGAGATCTTTTCTCCGTAATTCGTCTGCTTCTTTCCGAGTATATCCTCGAAGGTCACCACCTGTGAATCAACAACGCCCTCGCTTCGGTTCATGACCTTGATCTTAAGCCGGTCGTAGTGATCTGCCATAATACCCGTAGATATCTCAAGCTTTCCAGTCATGCCGCCGTCCATACGAAAAGTACAGGCTTTGCCGATATACTTCGGGAAATGGATGTTATCGCATTTCTTTACTATTTTTCTGAGTTCCGATTCAAAAAAGTTCATGGTATCACCCTTTCAAAAATATATGGAGAGCCCGTATCTGCGGGCTCTCCTGAGTTGTTAAACGATATTCCAGATGTACAGCGGACAAGTGAGTGTAAAGATAAGACCGCCGAAAATGATCGCTATCGGTGTCCATTCCATCTGACCGTGCTTACGGTAATCAAGATATGCGCCGCCGATCTTAACAAACAGCAGTATCGCCAGCAGTATGTCAAGACACGGAAATACAACGTTATCCACGATATTCACGATCTGCTGTCTTGCAGTAGACCAGGTGCTTGTTACAGCACCCGCTACATCTCCGGCGGCAAAGGCCGTAACGGACATCGCAAGCATAGCTCCTACAGCCAGTCCCGCCGCCGAAACAAATCTCATTATCTTCTTCATTCGCATCATTCCTTTCCTTAGATTTTCATAGCTTTCCAATTAACATCCCGAAAAGCCCCTGTGTGATTAAGGTACAGCAACAGCCCCAAAAGGGCAGCCGCAGCGAGAACTGCAGCTATAGTTATTACCCTCTTGCGCATATTACTTTACCTTTTTTCTTGTAGCTATCAGCAGGATAGCTCCGATAGCGAGTGCTGCGAGAGCAAATCCGACACCGCTATCGTTAGCCTCTGCTCCGGTCTTGGGAGGCTTGGAGGGAGGCGTTTCGGGTGTGGGTGTGTCATACATAACGACCTCGGTCACGTTACCATTTTCATCGACTGTGAACCTGACATCGTTGGCTAACTCATAACCGTTGGGTGCTGTGATCTCACGGAGGATGTATTCCTTCCCGGCGATCAGCTTGCCCTCGACATAGTGAGGCTCTGTAGTGGATACCCATTCCTCAACGATCTCACCGTTCTCATCAATGATCTGGAGGTTAGCTCCGGGGAGTTCCTCATCGGTGGTGATATCTTTCTTGCTGATTTTGACTTTGGTCGTATCGTCCTTCATCGTGATCGCATCGATCTCACCTGTCTCGGAGACAGTAAACTCGATATCTGCGGCTACCACATAACCGTCTGGAGCAGATTCCTCATGCAGAGTGTATTTATCCCCCGCAGTCAGCTTGCCTACGATCTCGTGTGCTTCCTCAGTGGATACCCACTCATCGATCAGATTTCCTTCTTCATCGAACAGCTTCATAGAAGCGCCGGGAATCTCCTTGTCGCCTGTGATATCGGTCTTGGTGATGTGTACCTTTGTGGTATCATCTACCATGTTGATCTCATCAACGCTGCCGTCCTTAGATACCGTAAACTCAATATCTGCGGCTACAACATATCCGTCCGGAGCGCTGACCTCGTGCAGAGTGTAGGTCTCGCCTGCAGTCAGGATGCCGTCAAGATAATGCCTTTCAGCCGTTGTAGTCCACTCGTCTATGACCTTACCGTCCTTGTCGATGATCTGCAGTACAGCACCGATGAGTTCTTCGGGAACAGTTTCGGCAGGCTTCGAGGCTTCTTCCACATACTTTAGGAAGTCCTTGTATGCCAGTGAGAGTGCGTGAACTCTGCCGTCATTCTTCATTTCGAGCAGTGTGCCGATATCCTCGAGGTTAATGGGCATACCGACGATTGCATTTTCGAGGTATTCCTGGTCTACTTTTCCTGCAAGCTTATCAAGATAGATCTGATGGATCTTTTCGGGAGTAAAGCCTATCTTTATGAGAAGGTCATATACTTCCTGTGCATCTTTATCCGTGTTGAACTCGGAGAATGATTTGATCTCCGGCTTCTTCTCCACGATGACTGCTGTCTTGCTGATCTCGACCTTTGTGGTATCATCCTTCATGGTGACCACATCGATCTCGCCTTTCTCTGATACCGTGAAGACAATATCAGCCGCAATGACGTAACCGTCGGGAGCAGATTCCTCATGCAGGGTGTACTTGTCGCCTGCTTTCAGCCTGCCGTTGATCTCATGTGCCTCATCGGTAGAAGTCCATTCCTCAACAATGTTTCCATCGCTATCGAACAGCTTCATCTCGGCACCTTCGACCTCTTTGTCACCTGAAATATCTGTCTTGGTGATAGAAGTCTTTGTGGTATCATCGACCATTACTATCGTGGGATTTCCGCTGTCATCGGATGCTGTTGCCTCAACACCGTTTACTGTAACAACGCCGTACTCATCAACGCTGAAGCTGATGTCTGTTGCGATGACATATCCGGTGGGAGCAGCGATTTCCTTAAGAGTGTAATCTCCTGCCTTGAGCTTGGTTACAGTATGATTTTTCTTAGTGGATTTCCACTTGTCGATGACGTTGCCGTCCTTGTCCACAAGCTGCATCCTTGCTCCGGGCAGCTCGTTTCCGTACACATCCTGCTTGGATACATCCACATCAATGGAATCATTTTCTGCTTTGATCTCGATGACCTGCTCGTTCTTGCTGATCTTTACCTTGTAGATCTTGTCAGACAGCTTGTAGCCATCGGGTGCCTTGATCTCCTTGACTAAATAATCACCGTAGGCGATTCCATCAAAACTGAAATTACCCTTGCTGTCGGAAGTTGCAGTCATCAGCGCTCTTGCCTCTGTGAACTTCTTTTCCTTCGCCTTGAAAAGACCGAACAGAGCATTCTCGAGAGGCTCGTCATTCTTGCCCACCTTTATGCCCTTTACAGAGCCGCGCTTGATGTTGTTTTCAAAAGTGCCGCAGTCGATCTCAACAGTTTTGATCTCCTGTCCTGCGTAGCTGTAGGTCACGGGATATTTCTCGCCGTTGATGACATAATGCTCATCGGTGGACAGCTCCTGAACATAGTACTTGCCGAAGGGTATCATTTTGTCGAAGGTGGCTGTCTGATCGGCCTCGAGTGCGATCTCGCTGATAAGATAATCGGGAGGCAGCACCTTGCCGTCAACACAGTACATCTTCTCTGCAGAGAAGAGTCCGAAGGTGACCTTCTTGAACTCGTCATTATTTCCGATACCGAACAGTTCGTCCTTTTCCATGAACTTGGTCAGGTGTATCTTCACACGCTGATAGTGGTTGAAGAACTCAGCCTTTGCACCGTCATTTACAGTTACGTTCTGACCTGCATAGGTTAGCTCAACAGTCTGAGGCTCGCTGTTCAGAACATATCCGAAGGGGGCTTCGACCTCGGTAACAATATATTTGCCGAGATACAGCGGCTCGCTTGTTGCGCAACCGTCCTCACCGGAAATCATAACAGCTGCAAGGTCTCCCTTGCCGAGTCTTTTGGTGCCGTCTGCTGTCACTATATCCTCTGCGGCTCTAACCTCGAACTTGGCTCCTGAGAGCTTTCCGATACCAAAACCGTCTTTAGGAGCATTTTCCTGCGGGGATTTTACAAAGCCTATGAAGACTTCGCCGTACTTCTCAACGCTGATCGTACCCTTCTGCGGGGTATCCTTCTTTGTGAGGAGAACTACATTTACCGCGTTCTCAATAGTGGAATTCGCTCTTGTTACCTTGAAAGTCACGGGAGTGCTGTCAAGCACATATCCCTCGGGAGCCTGCACTTCGACCAGAGTATACTTGCCGTAGCCGAGTGTTGCAGGTGTCATAACGATACCGTTGCTGTCGGTGTAGAAGGTGCTGTACTCCTTGCCATCTATAGTCATTATTACCTGTGTCTTGTCTGCGCGGTAGATCTCAAATCCGGCACCGCCGAGAGCGACGGCCTTTCCGGTCTCCGCATCAATCTTAGTGACCTTAACAAACGCCTGATAGGGAGCATTGTTGATGACATACTCATAGGTCTTTTCGTTCTCGGTGACCTCCACCTCGAAATCAGCCGCGTACTCCGCATCATTCACGGTCTTGGTCTGGTGTACGATATACGTTCCGTATGGCAGCTCGACTGTCTTGTCATAGCCGTTCCTGTCGGTGATCAGATAATCGCGCTCATCCTCGGGAGCTTCATCGTAGCTGTTGTATGCCTTGCTGTAGACCTGGAACTCTGCTCCTTCCTCGAAGTTCTCGACTACATTTGCATCCTCATCGGAGTGCTTGATGATAGAGATATATCCCTTCTTGATGTTGTTGTCAAATGTCTTTTTCACAGTCTCATCTGCTGTCAGAGTTGTGGTCTGCGCTGCGGGAACAACATACTTTAACGGTACATTCTTTTCCGAAATGGTGTAGGTTATGGGGTTATCATTAACATCATAAACAGGCAGTTCCTTAAACTCTGCGATGCCCTTTTTGTTGGTAACAGCGGTGTAGGTCTTGCCATTGCCGGAAACCTCAAAGGTGCGGTCACCGATCACGCCGTCCTCAGCCTGCTTGTTGATGAGGATAGAGCCCTTCTTGCTTTCGTTTTTGAAAGTCTTTTCGGTTGTTGCATCAGCGATCAGAGTGGTTTTCTGATCTGCGGGGACAACATATCTGATAGGAACATCCTTCTCGGATATGGTGTACTCGATTGCCTTGTCATCCTTATCATATACAGGCAGTTCTGAAAACTCTGCAATGCCGTTCTTATCAGTCTTTGCAGTATAGGTCTGGCCGTTGCCGGAAACAGTAAATGTCCTGCCGCCGTTCTGACCGTCGTCACTCTGCTTGTTGATCTTGATGCCGCCCTTTTTCAGATCGTTCTTGAAGGTCTTGGTGACTGTAGCATCCACCGACAGAGTGGTTTTCTGATCTGCGGGTGTCACATATCTGAGGGGGACATTCTTCTCCGAAATGGTATACTCGATAGGCTTGTCGTTTACATCGTACACGGGCAGATCCTTGAACTCGGCAATGCCGTCCTTATTGGTCTTGGCGCTGTAGGTCTTGCCGTTTCCGGTAACCTTGAAAGTCCTGCCGCCGTTTTCGCCGTCCTCGGCCTGCTTGTTGATCTTGATATCTCCGGTCTTGGGCTGGTTATCAAACTTTACAACAGACGCTCTGTTGACCGTTACAGTTGTTGTCTGCTCTGCGGGAACGATATATCGGAGAGGCACATCGGTTTCCATAACGGTGTAGGTTATGGGATTGTTGTTTTCATCATAAGCCTTTATATCATTCAGCTCCGCATAGCCGTCCTTATCGGTCACCACGTTATACGTCTTACCACCGCCTGTGATCTTGAACTTTACGCCCTCGATAATATCATCCTCGGCTTCCTTGAAGATCTGGATGGAGGTGTTGGCCAGCTTGTTGACAAAGGTCTTGGTGACCGTTGCATCGACTGTCAGGGTAGTTTTCTGATCTGCGGGTGCAGCGTACTTTATCGGTACATCTTTCTCGCTGATTTTATACGTGATCTTATTGTTATTGCTGTCATAAACGGGCAGATCTCTGAACTCCGCTATACCTGTATTCGAGGTGTACCTTGTCCATGTCTTACCGTTGCCGGTGACAGTAAACTTGCGGTTAGCGACATCGTTATCCTCGGCCTGCTTGTTGACCTTGATATGCCCCTTTTTGAGCTGATTATCAAAAGTCTTGGTAACTGTCAGGTCAGCCGTGAGGGTTGTGGTCTGATCTGCAGGAGCAGCATATCTGATCGGAACATCCTTTTCAGAAATGGTGTAGGTTATCTTCTTATCGTTGCTGTCGTACACCGGAATGCCTTTAAGTTCTGCGATGCCGTTCTCGTTAGTCTGCATAGTCCATGTTTTGCCGTTGCCGGAGATGGTAAATGTGCGGGCTCCGATCTTTCCGTCCTCTGCCTGCTTATTGATCTTGATATTACCGGTCTTGCTGTTGTTTTTGAATGTCTTAGTTACGGTAGCATCAACAGTCAGCGTCGCGGTCTGATTTGCAGGAACGACATACCTTATCGGCACATTCTGCTCCGAAATCGTGTAGACGATCTTTTTGTTATCCTTGTCATACACAGGCAGATCCTTGAACTCTGCTATACCGCTTGCATTGGTTTTTGCAGTGTAGCTTTTGCCGTTGCCTGTGACCTTGAATGTCCTGTCTCCGTTCTTTCCGTCATCAGACTGTTTGTTGATCTTGATGTTTCCGGTCTTGTTGTTGTTCTCGAACTTTGTGGTTACGGTGAAGTCCTTATCACCGGAGGTCAGGTAGACATTCTGCACCTTCGGGGTTTCGTACCTTGTATCCACATTGATTTCGGAAACGGTGTACTTTACAGCTTTTCCTGTGGTCTGATCATACACCGGGAGATTATCAAATACAGCTATACCGCTGGCGCTTGTCTTTTTTGTAGGGTTATAGCTGACTCCTTCGAAGGTGTATGACACCTTGAATTCATGATCCTTGATAACGCCGTCATCGGCAGTCTTGTTAATCTTTATACTGCCATATGTTTCAGTTTCTATTGATGTTATCGAACCGCCTGACATAGTATATACTTTAGGATCAAGTTCATATCCCTTCGGAGCCTTTATCTCCTTGACATAATAGGTTCCTTCTTCAAGAGTGGTTCTGCCTATTCCGTTTGCACCAATTGTAATTGTCGCAACCTTGTTCTTGCAGGCATACTCTGTATATACTCCATACTGCGCCGTAGATCCGTCAACAGATGATTTTCCTACGGCATTTCCTGCTCTATTCTTTTTTGTGATGGAAAACTCCAAGGTTCTCGAAGTGATCTTGAAGCCATACATCTTCAGAGCAGTTGCCTTTTTGCCATCTGTCTTGTTGTTGATTACAACGCCTTCGGAACCGTTGGATTCGATTCTCCAGTGTGTGCCGCCGTCACCCTTGCCGTCACCGACAGTTGCTGTAGTGATCTTGGATGCGGGGACGCCGATCTCCTTAAGATAAGCTACAACCGCCGAGCGGGAGCTGAACTCGCCCATATATATCCAAGCGTGGTCAATACCGCCGGGATTCTGCGCTACAACGACAGAACCGGGAGTAATGGTCGAACCGTCAACACACTCCCAATATTCATAGGTTTTAGCTGCGGTCTTATCAGCCGGGGTCGGCAGATTTGCCTTTTCTATCACGATATTCTCCGTGATACCGCCGTAGGTTATGGTTTTGGTCCCGGTAGTTCCGAGCCAGCCGAAGGTATCGGCGGGGACGGGATTGTTCTGTCCGAAGCCTGAAGTCTTATATCCGAGGTTAGTCAGAGTCCACCATACGAGGCCGGAGCAGTCGATACCCTGCGCCATAGTCTGAGAGACCGTTTTAAGGGTATATGGCGTGGAATAGGGATTTCCGCCCTTTGCACCGTAGGTGTACTTGCAGCCGAGAAGCTGCGCAGCCTGTGAAATGACCTTATCCCTGCTCGGGAACTCGATCTTCGCAGCATTGGCTGTCACTACGCCCGACATCGAACTGCCGAGCATAGAAAAAGCGCAGAGTCCTGAAAGGAGCCCTGCGCCGATTCGCTTTATTAACTTTTTACCGATCATTTTTCTCATTTCTCCTTTTGCAATAAAATAGAGCCGAACGCATTGTCCGGCTCTTGCTGTCATTTGCGGCATATACTACGAGATAGTCCAATCTCTGTATTCACCGTTTTCATCATAGTCATACCATTTATGCATTTCAAAAGGCTGCATATCCTTGTCATTTCCGTCGAACATTCTCTTGCATTGTCTGTTGTTCCAGAGGAAACTATGTCCCTGCGTATCCAGCACATACCAAGTTCCGTTCACCTTTACTACGCTGTAAGTGTGTCCGTACCACCCATTATCGGTGGCGAATCCGTAAGCACATTCAAGCCCTATTCCTTTGCATACAAAGTAGGTTTCCATTGAGTAATACACGCAGGAGCCCCAGCCGTTCTTTATCATCCACTTGTATACAGCTTTGGCTTTACCGTAATCCGTACCGTCATGTTTGAGCCCCCGACCTACGCTTTCGTAATAGCTTGGGGGAGTGTCTGAATACTTCAGATCTAAGACCATTGTTTCAAGGCAAGTAGCATCCTGTCCCTGAAGCCCTTTGCGCTCGATAATCTCCCATAATTCTTCAAGGTACTGATCCTCAAGACTCTTGGTCGTTGTAGTAGATGAACTCTGTCTGGGCTTTGCTGTGGTAGTAGTTGTTGAACTCTGTTTCTTCGTAGTGGATTTAGGCAGAGTTGTGGTTGTAGTACCTTGAGTAACATCATTCTTCGGAACAGAGGAGACTGTCGTGACCTTCGGCTTGCTTTCGGATACAGATGCCGATGTTATTGAACTTGACCCGGTCTTATCCGATACGCTCGCCTCGGTCTGCGAGGTGGCAGCCTCGTTTTCCCTTTCCGTTGATGTTGTACTCTCGGTGGTTTCGGAACTGGTTTCCGATTCTTCGGAAGCTATGGTCGTGCTTGATGATATGATTTCCTTTTCCTCTGCCGATACGGTTGTTGTGGATGCTGACGGCACCGTTGTTGTGGTGGCCGCGGTAACAGCTGCGCTGATCTCCGGTGTATCCACCTTTTCAGCCTGTGCATTATTTGCACAAGCTGACAGCAGTAATGCTATCAGACATATATACACAGCTTTTCTCATATACTCGCCCCCTTTTCCGGTTACTGTTTTTCAGTCTCCATTTTACCACATCGGCTTGGAATTGTCTATCACTTTTTTGCAGAATGGCTTTTTATTCGACCTTTGCGACAAAACGCCTCATCGCGTTTTGTTCAGAAACACTCACATGGCGACACCGAGATCCTCATCCGAGGGGAGAGGAGGAGCATCATCGTCCGTGAATTCTGCTCCGCTGTCCTCCATGCTTTCTCCGTTAGAATCGGCAGAAGCAGGAGCAGCCGTGATTTCGACCTCGGTTTTCTGCGCCTGCTCGAGCCTGAAATTGTAAGCACCGAGTACAGCCTGATTGATAGCGGTATATCCCTCGGGCGTGATCGCATGGAAGATGTCGCTGTACTTGGTCTCGCCGTTCTTGGCCTCATATTTGGTAGAGGGCATCATGGCGCGGAGTCCCTTTTCGGTATCGACCACCCTGATGCCGTGAACGGCAAACAGGCCGTCAAGTGTTACGCTCGCCGTAGCCTTGAGCTTTGAGTCGGGCTTATCGATCATTCTGTCAATTCTTGTTGCAATCTTCATAAGTTTATCCTTCCTTTCATTAATCTATAGATATATCCTCATCCGATGACATATCCTCGCTTTCGTCCTCGGAAAGAATTGTCTCACAAACTACCGAGCTTCTGAACTGCTCAGTATATTTACTTATCTGCTCATCGGTCAGCGATTGGGAATCGCGTTCTCCGGCTTCATTGTAACCGTCGCCGCTGATGAAGCAGGTTCCGTGTATAAGGACCCCGCCGATTATTCTGTTGGGAGCAGAGCCGTTGATCAGAAACTCTTCATTGCACCAGCACATTGCATCGCACTTCGGCTCAAAATACACAGGCTCTATCAGCCCGCCGACTATATGCTGCATTGCATGGATATCATGGCTTATTTCCGCTGCATACGGCATCTTGTCGTTTTCAAGGATAAGCACCTTCATGACATCTTCACGGTCGGTCTGTCCGATATCGAAGTCCTCTATCTTTTTAAAGCCGAAGCTGTCAACGAAATAGAATCCCTTTTCCTTGCCTTCGCAGATCTCGACTATGTCGCTCACGGACAATGAATGTCCGCAATATCCCGGAGGAAACTGATCTGTATTGCAGCGGGTAAAGATATCTTCAAGCCTTGATGCGACCATAGTGCCGCCCCATATCTGCTTGTAGTTTTCGGCTTTGATCCCGCCATGCTCATTGGTAAAGTCAAGACTCATAAACGCATTTGTATCACCGCTTTTAAGTTGAAAGATCCGTATCTTCATCTTGGGGTCAAGAAGATCGCGTACCCTTGTCATCGCCCAATCGGGGAGATACTTGTAATCTGCGATACCGATAAAATCGCTGCGCCAGAACTGAGCCCTTTCGCCGTCACAGAGAAATCTGCCGAAGACCTTGCTGCCTATCCTGTCGGGATAACAGCCGAAGCCGCTTTCCGCAAAGAAAAGCTGACAGATCGGGTTCTTGAACTGATCCTTTAAGACCTCCGGCTTCATTATGAGGAGCTGATTCTCGTAAGAGAGTGTCTCGCCGTCCTTGATGCAGTTTTTCGATGAATACAGACCGAGCTTCGCATACTCCTTCAGCACCTGTCCTGTAAAGCCATCAAGCAGGGTAGGATGTGAGTTTGCGGCATAGTCGCCAAGCTCCCTGTCGGTCAGTGCAGAAGGGATGATACCCTTTGCCCACTCCTTATGTGCAGGCGAGAACCGCCCGTCATGCTTATGATAGCAGATGGAAGCGGCAAGCACCCACATAGTACGGTCATAGCCGAAATTGGAGATAACGTTTTTGGCTCCTGCATCGTCAAGGATATTATTCTGATGATAGGTGCTGATTGCTTCTTCGATAGCATTCTTGCAGGCAATGTTTTCCTTGCGGCTCTCACGGTAAAGATCAAGCTCGCCGCTGCGCTGGGCTTCTTCTCTTGAATACTTATATATCATCTGCTTGACCTCCTTTCGCATATCGGAATTATTCCGATACTCTTGAGCTTGTCATATATGAATTTCCTGCCGAGCTGAGTCCATACAGTCTGAACGCGGCATCTGCCTTTGTGCTCATCGTACACAAAAGTGTTTGACTTGGTATATCCTGCGCTTGCGTACTTGTCGAACAGCAGCCATGTACCGCTTGGCAGCTTGTACTGGATACCGAGAGCCTTGAGCTCCATATTCATCTCATTCCCGGTCATCCCGTAGTCCTTGGCTATAACAGTTATCGGCACCGTGCTTTCGCAGTTGAGGATCGTATCAAGATACTTGCAGTTGACAGCAAGCCGCTGGTTCTCTGCTTCGAGTTTCTTGACCTTATCACGCTCGGCTTTCAGCTTTGTAAATGCTCCGATAGCCTTGTCGGGATCGTTTATGAAACTTTCAAGCACATCATCGGAAGCGTAGAAGCCGTGCTTGCGGATAGCAGGAAGAATTTCGGAGGTCACCCAATGCTTAAAGGCTTTAGCTTCGGGACGGCTGCTGCTGAAGATAAGGGCATACATACCGGATTCGTTAATGATCGTGGTGTTCTGCTTTCTTCCGAGTCTGTCGATGACGCCCCATTTCAGGGCGTCATCTCCGTCAACATACTTTTTGAGGGCGTTTCTCGCCTTTGCATAGCCGAGAGCCTCGCAGATATCGTTGCCGACAAACCAAGCAGCACCGTCAATGGTTATCGTTCTTATCTTCCCGAACTGCCTGTGTTCAAACACCTGTATCTTCTCATTCATCGTCATCTTCCTCCTCGTTACAGTAATTCTCATACGGGCAGCCGCAGCAATCGTAATGCTCCGCGCAGGCCTTGTCGAGATCTTCCTCGGAGACATCACTGTCATCATCGGCATCGACCTCGACAGGGGTCAGATCAACTTTGATGCTGATCCCGGTGCCGTCCATATCCATATCAATGTCCACATTGATCTCTTCGCAGCCGTACATCACTTTGCAAATCGTCATGATAGAGTCTGCGAACTGTTCAAGCTTGTTAAAATTCTTCATAGTATTATTCTTTCTCCTCCCGTATATGTTGTTGTTTCGTCAAAAAATGTTGTCTGCATCCCGTAGCTGTAAAGCTCGAAAATATCGTAGTTTGCAATAAGGAACTCATCGTACATCTGACCGCCGCCGTTATGGAGAACCATGTTGTGCGGACGGGACAGCCTCATTTTATACCACTTTTTCTCGCTGTAGAGCTTGTCTATGAACTCACACTCGTTGTAGGACAGCAGCACCTTACCTTCACATTCGAGCAGAGTATCATGAAGCTCTATGTGCTTGGTATCTCCAAATAAAGGAACATCCCCGTACAGATCTTCCGCTTCATAGTATGGCGGGTCGTTATATAGGAAAACACCTTTGCCGTCATGAAACTTGATAAGGTCGATGCAGTCCTTGTTTTCGATTATCACGCTCTGGAGCATGACCGCAGCATCGTTCAGAAGTCTGACGATAGAGTTGTAGTTCACGGGCTTTATTGCCCAGGAAGTTCCGGTCGCTGAATAGCTGCATTTCATCAGTATGAAAAAGAATACTGCATCCCACAGTGCCGGATCATCATTGAATTTTTTGTAGTCCTCCATGATCTTCTCTGCAAGGAAATATGCATGGAGCTTCTCGTCAAGGGTATCCGCACTGTTCAGTATCTTACACAGCTTGTCATACAGCTTTTCAAAATCAGCAGTGTGATAGAAAGTTCTCATTGTAATGAGGAAATAGTCACGGGAGTTCAAGAAAAACCTCCGCTTGAATTCCTCGCAGAGATGCCCGTTGCTGTCATACACTCCGAGCAGACGGTCAATGAGTTCATTGCTACGTGTTTTCAGTATCCGCATAAAGTTGACCAGATGCTGGTTGAAATCATTATATATCTGAACGGGAGCTATCCGTCCTGAAAAGGTCAACGCTCCGCCTCCGCCGAACACTTCGACATATTTCTTCGGGTATTCGGGCATTACCTTGCGGATTATCGGTATCAGGACGGTCTTTCCCCCGATCCACGGTATAGGGGGATCGCACCCGCCGTAGTATGAATTATTCATCCTTTTCCTTTCCGCCGTTATTGCCGATGACAGACGAAAAAGAAAAACAGTCGCTTTGCCCAAAGCACAGATACCTCTGCCATCGGCAAAACGACTATTGTTTAGTGTTTTCCGCTCATTATTTCCTCTGCATAGCGGATTATGCAGTCGCGCTTTCCGCGCTCGTATTTGTGGGTTTTGATTGCTCTTTTCAGCATAGAGTATCTATCTCTATCAAGGCTCGGCTTGATTATGCGGAGCATATCCTTTATGCTGTCGGCTTTCATTACCCGGTCCAGCAGATTCAGACCCACATAATGTTTCTTCACTTGAGCCTCGCCTCCCGCAGCTCCTTGCCGAGCCTGTCAATCTCCTTGCTCGAATAGTAATCGGCTGCGCCAAATGCTCCGAGCAGGATCCCGACAACAAACCCGATCATCATTCCGATAAACAGATAGGTCATTTCTTCACCCCCTTCACATCGAGATATCATCTGATTCGTCATAGTCCTCGGACATTGATTCATCATCCACATACTCGGTTATGATGCCGAGTGCTTCATAATAACTTTGCGAAGCGTAGACACGTTCCCGCATATTCTCGGCATCTTCCCGCTGACCGTTCTTTTTCAGCGCGCTTGAAGCAACTCCCAGCAGAGCAAAGATATTGCCGTCAGAACCTACAAGCTTGCATCTCGGCTTTTTCCTTTCGGGATTGATCTCAACCTCGCCCAGCGCATACTGAAAACTGATATCCATAATATCACATTCGATAAAACGAACATCATCAAAGCAGCTGTGCGTAAAGAACGATTTTGTCATATCGCACTTTTCAAAGGTAGTATCTTTGATCGTCGCTTCTTCGGCAACAAGCTGATTTGCATTGCATCTGTCAAACAAACAGCCTTTTATGTCGGCAAAGCAGAGCCCGGCATCCTTGAGATCGCACTCCTTGAAATAGCAGTTTTCAAAGGAAGCGCCGTTAAGCTGCTTGTCGGACATATCAATCTTTTCAAAGAACACATCCTTGAATGCAGCTTTCTCGCCCTGTTCGGCATCTTCGACATACTTGTTATGCTGTTCCACCGCCTTGTCGAATTCTTCCTGACTGATCCTTTTCTTATCCATTACTGTATCACCTCCATATCCTCGACCTGATCGGACATCTCTATGAGATCCTCAAAGGTCGCTTCTTCACCTAAGAAATTCGGGGAGCTGTCCTCGTCAAAGTCGATGTGGTCAGCACCCTTGAAGTCTATGGGCTTTTTTGTAACAGCGGAGCCTGCATGGTTTACAAGCACCTGCGGCTCAATAGTGCTGAACTCACCGTTGTCACCCTCCCGCAGATGATATACATACAACCCCTGCGGGATATCTGCTTTGGTCATGCGATGGTTTGCGAACAGAGCTTTCTGACCCTCGACCTCTATCAGCTCGAAGGACTCTCCCCGAAGCTGAACGTAATCGTTACCGTAGCCGTTTACTGCAAGCCCCAGCTCTGCGGGATCGAGATTCCACATATCGAGGGCAAAGTCGAGCCGATCCTTGCTGATCTCGGGATAGAATTCCCTGATCCTTTCGCCGTCTGCGTATTCATGCTCACCGCAGTTCATGCCGAGATCCTCATCAGCCCATTTGTGGTTGATCGTGATATCGGGGTACATCTTCGCAAGCTGCTCGATGACCGGATGCGGTGCAAACCATGCGGTCTGGAACTCTATCGTATCGTTCTGAGAGTAGTCAACGGTTTCGTCAAATCCGTATGCTGGCCATTTTGTTCCCCAGTGTCCGACACGCCAGTCGTACCAGTTGTTCTTGCCGTATTTCTCCATCTCAGCCTTGCCGAGGTCGCCGCGATAGATGCTGTCGGGCATCGGGATGATCTTCTCGAAATCGATAGTTCCG
This sequence comes from Ruminococcaceae bacterium FB2012, assembly GCA_900104495.1. GTDB lineage: Bacteria > Bacillota > Clostridia > Oscillospirales > Ruminococcaceae > FB2012. The sequence continues at coordinate 109,728 of FMXS01000010.1, forward strand.
AGACCGTATTCATCGCTCTTGATCTTTTCTTTCATTTCGCTGATCTTCTTCGGGTCGCCCGAAAAGCTCAGTGTGTTCTTTACATGGTTTGGCATAGTTTTGAATTCCTCCTTGTCTATTGCCTGGATAAAACGTCCAAGCACTTCGATTACATTGGTTGTTACGGCATTCCCGGCTTGCTTGTAGAGCTGCGCTCTGGAAATGCCCGCATTCTGAGCTTTTAAGAACTGACTGTCCCTGAAGCCCTGCAAGCGCCAGCACTCTATCGGCAGCAGCTTGCGTATCGCTCCGTTGTACACCACACCGTGCCTGTCGGTCACGGTTATGGTGAACATCGGATCGTCGGGGTCTTTCGTTCTCCGACCCTGCTGCCTTACTTGTTCCTTTTCGGGAGTAAGTATCGGGATCGGAGCAGTCAGCTCAAGCACTCCAGATTTTTCTCCTTTGTGATGACCTACGCCGCCGTCCTGCCTTGCGGGGATGCACCTCGCAAGCTCTGTGATCTCGGCACCGTAGTTCATATCGATGCATTTTACATCGTAATATCCCTGTGTAGCCGAGGGCGTGACCGTGTGAGCGATATTATCACCCACACGCCCCCTGCGGCTGTTCATGTCGGGATAAGCGAGGTCAATGCTGTCGCCGGGGTATGCAAGCTGATAGCCTGATTTTGTCAGAGACTTTATAGGCAAGGCTGCATCTTCTGTGAAGAGATACAAGCCTGTCCTGCCTGCAAAACCTCCGGCATTCGCATTGAGCGTTATTCCGAGTCCTTCGGGATCGTAGACTCGCTCTCCTTCGCGCCCGGGTATGCGCTTGACAAGAGTTTTCGGGTTTGCTTCTCTGTAAGATAATACTCTGCCGGAGCATTTTTCTCTAAGAAAGCAGACAATGAACACTCTCTTTCGGGCTTGGGCGACATAATGGTCTGCGCTGTTAAGCACTTGCCATGTGACATCGTACCCCAGGTCATCCAGCGCATCGAGGATGGTTTTAAACGTCCTGCCGCCGTCATGGTTAAGGAGTCCGGGTACGTTTTCAAGGAGCATATATTTAGGCTTTTTAACCGCTGCGATACGGGCGATCTCAAAGAACATAGTCCCTCGGGTATCGTTGAAGCCTCTCCGCTTTCCAGCGATGCTAAAGCTCTGGCAAGGAAATCCACCGCAAAGACACTCAAAATCCGGCAGCTTTTCGGGATCGATCTTTCTGATATCTTCATAGTACACCTCCCCTCGGGTATCATAAATTGCTTCGTATGCCGCTTTTGCATACTTGTCTATCTCGCAGTAGCCGACACATTCAAAGCCTCCGGCCTTTTCAAGCCCTGACCTGAAACCGCCGATCCCTGCGAAGACATCAAAGAAACGAATCAAGGGCATCACCGTCCTTTCTAAATATTTGACTTTGCCTGTTGGGTGTGATATAATGTGGGGAGTAAGATGAAACGGAATATGGCGAGGTCATGTTATGTCAAAAGTATCCAAGGAAAAGAAAAAACAGAAACGGATCAGGCTTCCTGCAGAATACACAGAAGGCACATTCCGTTTCAAAACCGGTCCAGGCTGGAAAGCCTGTTTCGACAGCGAAAAAGAGCTTTATACCGCGGAGACCTTCTGGGCGGGTTACTATGATCTGTATGAGATAAATGAAGAGATTTTCAGCAAGCTGAAGACGAAAGGAATGGAGCGCAGGGACGCCCATGAATTGATAAACACCGGCAGGCATCTGTATAAAAGCGTCAGCGACCGCAACGGTTCATATGATGTTGCGCTTGATGAAAACTATGCCTCGCTCTGTCCGTGGGCTGATGTACAAAAGACCGGGGAGATGTGGGATCCGGAGCTGACCGATCTTGCGGTGGCTGTTTTTGATTCCGAAAAGCAGAACCGTGAGTTATACTAATTTCTGATGCTTTATTTGTATAAACCACCCAACTAACTTTACGGAGGCGATATTAATGGCTGATATGGAAGAAAAGATACAGTATATGCTTGACCTCTGCGAACAGGGGGATCCCGATGCCTGTGCGTTAATGGGTAAAGAGCTGTTCTTCGGATGGAATCTGAAACAGGATCTGGACAAGGCGTTCAGATATCTGACAGTCGCTGCAGAATGCGGACACGACCTTTCACAGTTTCTGCTCGGTTCGATGTACGGCTCCGGCAGAGGCACGGAAAAGAACCCTGAACTTGCGTATAAATGGTTCCTTGCCGCAGCAGAACAGGGTATCGCCGAGGCAATGTATAACGTTGCCTGCTATTTAATGGGCAAAGGTGGCGAAGAGGATCGTGCTCTCGCCAAGGAATGGCTTGTAAAATCAGCCAATGCAGGTTATGATTCCGCTTACGATATGCTTAGTGATTTAGACGATTGATAGTAACACAGCCGCCCCGCCCGGAGCGGCTGTTCTTATCTCACCCCATATCCATATCCTCACTCTCGGCAGGAGCTTCCTCCTGCTCAATGACTGAAAAGCTGTCAACGCCCCAAATCACACCAAGCATTCTGCCGTCATCGAACTCGCAGTGCAGCGTTCCGATGTCATCGACAAACCGCACCGTTCCGCAGGTGCCGGGCTTGATAGGGCGCGGGTCATCGGGCATAAAGTGAAGCTCTATCCTCGTTCCGAGCGGGTACTGCTCCTTGAGCCTTTCGATCTGATAAGGCTTTAATTCTCTGTACATAGCGCACCTCCTTACTCCATTACGGGTTCTTCCGCCTCGGCGGTATCTTCGTCCTCGTCTGCTTCTTCATCGGTATCTTCGTCCTCGCCTTCATCGTATTCGGATCCTTCATCGTCCTCATCGAATTCGGCATCTTCATCTTCTTCGTCATCGTAGTCCTCATCCTCGTCATCTTCATCGTACTCCGAGTCCTCTTCTTCGTCCTCGTCATACTCACCTTCCTCATCGTCATCGGGATCGTCAAATTCCTCGTCAGAATCGTCCGACAGCTCGTCATCGTTCTGCTCGTCTGTTTCCTCGCTGTCCTGCTCATCGGCGGTCGCAGCGCGTTCAGCGGCTTCCTGTCGGGCGGCGAGGTCTCTGTCGATCTCTTTAGTGATCAGCCCGATCACGAATTCCTTCTGTGTCATGTGGTTGCGGTTAAGGTAGTCCTTGATCTTCTGGAACAGATCCTCAGGTACCTGAAATGCCATTGTTCTCATTTTTTCCATAGTGTTTCCTCCTGTAATTGTCATTTTCGGATGCAGCTCATCATCGAGTGCTTTTGATACAAACTCGGCCATTGTCAAGCCCTGGGCTTCGACAAAAGCCTTTACTTCTGCGTGCAGGTCGGCATCGATCTTGACGGTGATGCCTTTCTTTTCCTCAGCCATTTTCATCTCTCCTTTTCATAGATTTTCTGATTGCTCTCTCAACGATGACCGCCGCAGATACGCCCTCGGCTTTGGCTGCTGCCTTTAGCCTGTCGGTGTACTGCGGCGGGATAGTCAGTTTAACTGCTTTCTTCATACGAGACCTCCTTCACATAGAAAAATCTTCATCCATATCCTCATCCGGCTCCGGAAACTCACCGTCAAACTCGTCCTCACGGATAAGCTGCCAGTTATCATCGCTGTTCCAGAAGCTGACAAGGATATCGCTCCCCGGTGTACCTATCGGTCTCTGCTCGAAGCTCTCTCCGGCGCCGTCCGCAAGCTGACCTGTGATGTAGTCCTTGAAGGTACGCATTTCATCATCGGTGAGCTCGCCTACGATCTCCGTTCTGATAACTCCGACCAGTTCTTCATCGTAAACCTCTACATCCATTTTGGCAGACCATACCTTGTCATCCACTCCGTCACCGGAATTGTGATACCAATGCATCAGTCCCCGGGCTTTTTCCTCCGGCTCCTCGAATTCTGCCAGCGCATATTTAATGTTGTTGTAAAATACGGCAGCATCCTCGGGATACACCTCGTTGTCCTCGTAGTCAATATCATAGACCACTCTCAGCGGGCAGTAGAACTTGACCTCTTTGGCGTGTTCCTGACGATAGTTATCGTAAAGCATCTGTGCTTTTGGAATAAACTGCACCTGCTTGGCATACTCAGAACCCTCGCTCTGGACGAGAATACCGTTGCCGTTATCGCGGTCTATAAGGAGCAGGCAATGCTCTGTATCATCGCTGTGGTCATAGAACATCTTATCAGCAAACTTGGCAATGATAGTGTCAGGCTTCATCGGAGCAACAGATATCCTCATGAAATCTTCATGTGGGATCGTTAAGGCTTTTTCAACCACGCATCTGCTCGGATACAGATATTTCGGCTCAAAATCGAGCTGTGCATGGATGACGAACTTGTTTTTGTCAACGGGTATCTCCGTACCAAACAGCGATCTGAGATCTTGAATGCAGTTAGCGTTGCTCTCGTTGATGATCTCTGCCTTGAATGTATCGTCATGCCCTTTGTAGAGCTGACAACACAGCCTGTTGAGCTCCGCAAGGTTATCATAGGGAGCAATCCTTTCCAAGACTGCCTGTCCGAAAACTTTATCCGAGGAAAGCCTGATCTTGTACGGGCTGTCCTTTTCAAGCGTGATCTCGCTTATGGGCTTAGTTATTCCTATCGACCCCAGCTCGGCGGCAAGGTAGTCCATTGGTCTCGGCAATCCTGTGTGAAGTTCGTTGTTTTCGTTTTCGATTATTACTCTTATCATTTTTTCACCTCCCCTCTACATAGAAATATCCCCGTCATCAAGGCTCTGAACCTCGGTGTCGGGGATATTTATTTCTTCTTCTGTTTTCATCGACCAGTTCGGCGCTCCGTAAAAGCTGACGTACAGCTTTCCGCAGTCATCGGTCTCGATCTCACGCTGCTCGAAACCCTCGCACCAGCCGTCAGATGCCTGTCCGGATAGCTCCGAGCGCAGCGCTTCAAGCTCATAGCTGTCAAGCTCGTCATATACCTCACACTCAAACACACCCCAAAGGTCATCATCCATTTTCTCAACAGACGGAAAAATGGAATAAACCTTGCCGAGATTCTCTCTGTCGCCGAGATAAGCCATAATGCCTCGGTTTTCCTCGCAGGGCGAAGCATAATTCTGAATAGCAATGTTAATATCTATGGCGGCGGACAAAGCGCAATATGAGGGGAGGTCAACCGGATCATCCGAATATTCTTCCCATTCATCAACTTCTTCCTCGGGTATCTGCGTGATCTTCAGCGGGCAGTAGAACTTGATCTTTTTCAGCGGCTCGGTCTTGATGTCAATGTCCGGCTGTTCGGGAATCCAAGGGGAGAGGCATCGTGCTTCGTTGATGCCGGGGTGCTGATTCAGCCTTTCGACTATTGCAGTTTTGACAAGTCGGGAGACCTCATCCTCATCGATAAGGTCAGCGGAATGGATCTCGGCTTCATTGTCTGCGAATACTTCCTCAAGCGCTTTATCAGCTGCGGCTCTTATGAGCCCTCGCAGTTCACGCTCGGCATCGGTCATCAGGCTGTTCTCAAACAGAGTTCTTGCATTCGGCACGAAGCAAGAATATCGCGGATAGTCATAGCCCTCACTCTCAACAAGGATACCGTCACTTCCAAAGCCATCGAGGAGCATAATGCAGTGGTTGGCCTCATTGTCGCAGAACATCAGATCTTTGTAAGCCTTGATGACATCCAGATCCTTTAGGGGATTCTGCTTGATCTGCTCAAAGTTCCAATGGCTGATCGGGATCCATTTCTCCACCTCACACGGACGGGCATTGAAGTCACTTGAGTCAGGCTTGCGAATGAGGTTTGCGTACAGTTTGTAATTGCTCATGGGCATCATCTTCCTTTCAGCATATTTTATATATCCAAAAAGAGCCCAAATCAGCGGGCTCTCTCGATAGACGGAAAAATGCTTCTTGATTTTTGTTGATAGCAGTAAAAAAGCCGCAGACAGTATCAATTGATACCGCTGCGGCACTTCGATTCAAGTATACTATTTTATATAGTGCTGTTCTTCATTACTTTTTCAATAACAACCATTATCTCGTCTAAACGTTTTTCTCCGATACCTTTGATCTTGCCTATCTCTGCTCGAAGGGTATCCAGATCAACACTTGCAACTTCTGCGCTCTGAACGCCTTGTTTGTAGATATTAGTTAACACCTCCTGCATACGCTCGCGGTTCATGTTTTTCAGTTCTTTGTACATTGAGCGGGGGAGTTCAAAAACTTCTTTTTCTTCTGCCACTTTAATTCTCCTTACTATTTAACAACCTATCTTTGATTGTTGATACTTGATTAGACTGGATGTCATATAATATACCATTTATAATAGTATATCATATATTTCCTATTATTTCAAGTGTTTCTAAAAATGGTGAATAGTTATTTCTGTTATAATTGATAAATCCCAGCTTTTTTATTCAGAAGAATTGCTTGTTTAATGTTAGTTAAGCGCGTTATTTTCCGTTCAAATTTCATTAACAGCTTGACGCTTTAGGCATAGAACTTATATTTCAAATTATTAAAAATTATGACTATCCCTTTCCCTCACCACCAACCACACTTAACCGCCGGGCAGAACACCGCTGCATTCAGCAGGCGCTCAAACATACTCTCCCGGTACATCCGGCGGTTGAACCGGAAGCAGAACTCGTCAAGATACAGCTGCAAATGCACCCGCTCCGCACCGTGATAGGTACCGATGATAAACGCTTTGAAATTCGATATGAAGGTGTGCAGCGTTACAAGTTCCGTGCCGGCGGGATCAAAGGTCTTGAAATGGTGAAAATACTTCTCCGCGAGGCCTTTCTTGTAGGATTTCGCGTTGTCGCTGCTGATGTGCGTCCCCTCGGCTATGCTGCGACGCGCGAATTTGCCGACAGTGATGCTCTTCAAATTCGGCATTACCGCCATTTTGGCGTATCTCGGATAGCCTTCCGCCGACTTTGAAACAGCGACCATTATCTTCGCTTTTTCAGTCCCACGCCCGCGCTTCTTGCCGTGCGTAGCAGTGCCGAGATAGGTGTCATCGAGCTCCACAAAGCCGTCAAGCAGATACCTGCTCTCGCGGTGGCTCATTGCGATACGCAGACGGTGGAGGATATACCACGCAGTTTTGTAGGTCACTCTGAGCTTTGTCATCAGCTGGACCGCCGAGCAGCCGCGTTTATCGACCGTGAACAGGTACATCGCCCAGAGCCACAGATTGAGCTTGATGTGCGTCCCGTGAAAAACGGTGCCGCTGGTCGCTGAGATCTGCTTGCGACAGGATTTGCAGCGGTAAAGACCGCGGGTTCGGACCATACCGAGCTGAGTCCCGCCGCAGTGCGGGCAAACAAAACCATGCGGAAAGCGCAGCCGGAAGAACAGCTCGCGGCAGCTCTCCTCGGAGCTGTATCGAGTTGAGAAATCGACGATGCTGAATTTAGCCTTTGGGAACACTGACATAACGGTCAACCACCTTTTTGCGTTTCGTTATGTCTATTATAGCATATTATTTTTCATTTGTGGGGAAATATTTTGGACAGTTGGGGGCTGACACAGCGCTATTTAAAGGCTTTAAGGTGTTGGGATTGTGATATAGGGGCTTGGTGAGGGAAAGGGATAGTCAGATTAAAAATTCATAATTGGATTGTCTAAAATCAAGTTTCTGAAATAAATTTGTTAACAACTATTCCAAAAATAACCAAGCGGCTTTCACAACTTCTAATCCCCGAAACCTTTCAGTTGTAATAAGCGTTGCATCACTTTTTTATACGTAATGGTTGTAATGTTTCCAACAACTGTTTAGCTTGAAAATATGTAGGTTTTTGTGTCTTTGCTCATCTACGGAAAGCACATCTTGCTTTGCACTTGAGAAATTGTCGCAAATCGCGCATATACGCCGTTTGATGGCATACTATCTAAATTGTCAACGCTGAATATGCATGGTTTACCATGAGTAAGGAAGTACAGGTTACTGGTATGGAAGTTAAGACCAAGGTGGGAAGCAACTTGCTTATTAGTACCACCAATTTGGATGCAGATTACACATCCAATACCTTGATTCAAACACGTAAGGCACTTCTTGAGCCTGTTTCAAGCATTAATGGTACCACAAGCAAATTCTTTTATACTTTAGATGCAAAGGCTGATGGTTCAAAGAACCAGACAACGGATGTGACTCCTTATGTTGCTTACAATGAGGATGTAACGCTTGCAAATGCAGTTGCAGGTAAAGCAAAGTATGATGATAATTTTAACAAGGCATACGGTTTGGGAGATACCGACGGGCAGTTTACAAGCAGTAACAACACCCTCACGACCGATGATCCTGCAAGAGATGGTACTGGTTTTGGTTATGTTGATTATACTTTCTACTTGAAAGCAACCACAGATGCAACAAATCAAGAAATAAGAATGACCCAGTGCGACATTGATAAGAATGGTAGCTCTGCTCTTAAGACCGATGGTACTGATGGCGTTGATAATGATGAGGCATGGAGAGTTGCAATATTTGCATATGATGTAACCTCAACTAAGGCTGGAACCGGTGTATATACGGCAACTGATATAGCTGATGTAGCTGCCAATCAGAAAGGTCTTATAGGTATGACTGGAGCAGCGTATTTTAATAATACTGCTGTAAGCACCACTACTGCTAAAGCAGCCGTTGTAAATAATGGTTCGAGTGGTGTCGTACTCGATACTATTGATGATGCAAATGTGACCAAGTATTATAAGGTTGTTGTTCGTCTGTGGCTTGAAGGCGAAGATACAACTTGTAACTCAAGAACGTATGCGGCTTTGACAGATATGTACTCTCTTGACCTTAAATTTGAACTTGGACAGGGCACAGCAGTTCAGAATATCAGCACGAATACATTTGATGCTGACAGAACATCAGGCAAGACTTTCACTGGAGATCAGTATGATGCAACGTTTGGTGAATAATCCCAAACCAATATAAAAACCTAACTAACTAAACACACACGTCCCCCGATTGGAGAAATCCGATCGGGGGTTTCTTATTCCCAATCTTTGCCAAACCCGCATAAAATCAGCCGAAAACCCTTGTGCAAAACACACAAAAAACAGGGGCTTTTTTTAATTTTAATACTACTTGAAAATCCACAAAAAGTGTGGTATAATAAAATTGATGAAATATGCCCTTAGGTGAACTATACCCTTTTGGCGGAAACCCCCGAAAGCGAGGTGATAACAGTGAGCGGAAAGGAAATAAATGAACTGATCCAGACCGGCGAATTTGCCAAGATCGACCCCGCAGAGGCGCCCGTCAAGGAGCTGATCAGCGAGCCGGAGCAGCCCGAAGAACTCCTGGAAGTAGCCGAAGCTCATGCCGACAAACAGCTGGATGATATTCGTGAAGAAAAACACAAACGTAAAAAAGCCCTTATCAAGCTTGGAATCATGCTTGCACCCACTGCTATCGTCTTGATTTTTGCGTCCATTTAATCATTCACTTTATAGATGACAACCGCAAAACGGCGTGTTTAAGCTGTTTGCGGCTATTTTTTATGCCTTCTGATCTGTACGAAAATTTGGATTTAATAAAAAAGTAACAACTGCAGCATATACTTCATTTCTCTTGCGGGAGTGCGCTTTTTTACTGTTATCCTTACCGCAATTTGTTTATGTTGTGATATGCCTCTCAGACGCACAGAATTGCCCTCAGATGCCGTTCTAACATAATTCTTGTCAAACTACCCGCTAAAAACACAAAGCGGCTCAGAATCGCTCTGAGCCGCTGCTTTGCTCTGCCTTATTTCCCGACCGCCGCTTTCATCTCAAACCCGCCCTTGAATGTGATCTCGATCTCGGTCTTGGACATTACCCTTATACATTCTATCGTTTTCCTGACCGCCATATCATCGTAATCAAGCAGCGAGCCGCTGTACTTTTTCAGCTCGTCGGATATAGTTTTCAGCATCAGCCGGATGTCATCGCTGTTCTCAGCCTTCGTTTTGAGTGTTGTGAGCTGGCTGCGAAGATAGCTTTCCTCATCCTTGAGTGCTTTGAACTTGTCATCGGCAGATTCTATTGCTATGGCACCTGTCGTGACAAGCTGTATCAGATCATCCCTGGTCTTTTCAATTTCTGTGAGCCTGTTCTCGATCTTGGATATGGCCTGCCCAAGCTCATCACTTTCGGTTATGGCACAGCCGATGTTCTGTTCGATCATTTCAAGGAAGCTGCTGTCGCTCATGTAGATCTCGTTCATAGCCCCGACAATAGCATTGTGCAGTTTTTCTTCATTCAGCGACGGCGAGCATTTGCAGTAGCGGTTTCCATGATCGAGGCGGTTTATGCACCGCCATACTATCAGCTTGTGACCGTGAGAGTTCCATGTTACCCTGCGATACTGTGAGCCGCATTCTCCGCAGATCAGTATTTCGCTCAATGCGTACATCCCCGAGTATTTTCCCTGCTCGGTCTTTGTCCTTGAGCTTTTCTGACGTATCGAGCTTCTCCTTGCCATTTCCTGTTGTGTGCGGTTGTAGGTGTCCCTGTCGATGATCGGTACATGGCAGTCGTGGATTAGATATTTGGTCTTGTCCCCGTAGTTGATCAGGCGCTTGTGAGTTATGCAGTCCTTGGTATAAGTCTTTTGCAGGATAGCATCTCCGACATATTTTTCGTTTTTCAAGATCGCCCTGACATTTGTCTTTTGCCATTCTGAACTGCCGCTTCGCCGTTTTGCACCTTTAGCTGTCAATGCGTTGGCAATACCCTGTAAAGTCATTCCGTCAAGAAACATTTTGAATACTTCTCTTACCGTTTCTGCTTCACTTTTGACTATGACCGGCTTGCCGTCATCTCCCATGCGGTATCCGAGGACTGTGCTCATGTTGTATCTTACCTTACCCTCACGGAACTGCTTCTCGATACCCCAGGTGACGTTTTTGCTTATGGATTCCGACTCCGCCTGTGCGAAGGAGCCGTACAGAGCTATGATGAATTCGCTGGTCATATTGAGCGTGTCTATTACAAGACTTCCTGTTTTCGGATTCCTTTTATAGCCGTAGGGAACTCTTGCGTGACCGAGAGAGCCGTCTGCCATCCGCTTCTGAAAGCTCCAGCGGATGTTCTTGGATATGGAGTGGGATTCCTCCTGTGCAAGCCCGCCCATGACCGTGATCATCATTTCATCGGAAAGCCTTGATGTGTCAATATTCTCCTTTTCAAAGCTGACGGTAATGCCTAAGTCTTTCAGCTCCCGGATAGCCACAAGGCAGTCTTTGGTGTTTCTTGCAAATCTGCTGACCGACTTTGTTACGATGCGGTCTATCTTTCCGTTGCGGCAATCCTGCATCATTTTCATGAAGCTGACTCTGTTGCCAAGGCTTGTTCCCGAAATGCCCTCGTCGGCATATATACCTACAAGTTCCTCTGTCTGCGAGCCGTTATACAGAGATGAGAAATATCTGACCTGTGTTTCGTAGGAATTCTCCTGATCGGAATGATTGCTTGAAACCCGGCAGTAAGCGGCGACCCGCAGTTTATGATCCGATCTGTCCGCAGAGGGCGGGATCACTATCATTCTTGACATTTCATCACTTCCTTCAGGACTATATGATACCACAAAAGCCTGCGGATTGTAATCACTTATCTACACGAAATAGATGACCGCTTTTTGTGGAAATGCGACTATATGTACTCACCGCCCGACACCCGCCGGGCGGTTTTCTTTTGCCGGAGGTCTTACTTCGCTTTTACGCTCCCATCTCCAGATCAGCTATAGAGGAGTACCTCTCAAAAATGGTTTTGCGGTTGAGCTCGTCTATCCTTTCTTTCTGTTCTTCGGATATGAGGCCTTTAATGAAAAGCCTTTCAAGTATCTGCCTGCTGACCGCATAATAAAAATCTGCCTGACCGTACAGCTTGATATCCATTATACCGCCTCCTTTACTGCGTTCAGCCTGCTCCAGAACGCTGTCAGTTCATTGATATCCTCGGTGCTGTTCTTTTCACAAAGCGCTCCCAGGATAGTATCCCTGTAAGCCTTATTCTCCCTGCTGCTTGCTCTCGGATCGAGTATGGACACGATGCCCTTATCTGTGGAACAGCGTATCAGTCTGCCTGTGCCTTGTTTGAGCTTGATGATCATTTCGGGAACAGCAACCTCATTCACCCTGTCATTGACCAGCGACATCTTGTAGTCGATTATAGGATCGGGAACGGGGAAGGGCAGCTTGAAGATGATCACCTGCGAAAGCGCCTCACCCTCAACATTGATGCCCTCCCAATAGGTTCCGGTACCGAGAATAACTGAGTCAACATCGCTCTTGAACTTATCAAGCTGATGCGCCTGAGACGAGCCCTTGCCCTGCATCAGTATCTTGTAGGGCAGATGCTTGTTGCTGAGTTTCTTATACACATACTCCATATCTTCTTTTGCCGTAAAGAGAATAAGGGTTTTACCGTGAGTGATGTTCAGCAGCTTTACTATCTCTGCTATGGACTGCTCCCGATAAAGCTGCCTGTTATCCTGATTCGGGTAGGGCAGCTTGTCCGAGCAGTAGAGCATGGTGTTTTCATCGTAATTGAACGGCGAACGCTTCGGCTCTGAAACATGACCTACCACCGGGAAAGCGATATTGTGCAGGAAGTAACTGCATTTTTCTGTCGGGCTGCCCTCCGTCTTGTCTGAGATAGTCGCAGATGTCAGTACCGTCGTCTTGCCGAAGGGGAACAGCATCTTGCTGATCTGCCTGCGTATCTCCTTGCGGCAGACACAGATCTTCAGTCTGCTGTCCATTTCAAGCCAGACGATATTGCTTTCGGCATGGTTCATGACGTTCCTCATAAACTCAACTGTATTCGCAAGTGTCTGACCTGTCCTTTCTTCAAGGCGGCACAGCCTTTTGAATATATCCAGCAGCAGACCTTTTATGAAGCTGTCCTTTTGCAGATAGTAAGCCGAGGTATCGGATTCGTTTGCTTTTTTCTGTTCGCTTACCTGACGTACAAGCTGCTTGTAAAGCTGCTCAATGATCTCTGCCGTATCGTTTGCATACTGCTCGATATCACGTTTTTTCCTCGGCAGCGTCCTGCTGATACAGCTTCTGATGATACCTATGAACTGATCCCTGCTGTATGACTCCGTAAAGGATTCCCTGAACTTGCTTTCAAGATTGTGCGCCTCGTCTATGATCATCATTGCGCCGTCAGGGTTGAATATCCCTTTGCCTCCGCCAAAAAGGTTCTGCAGGTGTGCTGCCAGCATATTCTGATTGCAGATGACGATACCGTTGCCTCTCCTGAGAGTTTCTCTTAATCTGTAGTATTCGCAGTGAGCTTTCATCATGCAGTTTCGGCATTTTTCACCGTAGTTCTGAACATTCACAAGCTCCCACACGTTATCCGGTACGTTTATGCCTATCGAGGCTCTGTCCGAGCCCTTTACCTTCATCATAGTCGAGATGTCCTTGAAGATATCATTTTCCTTCTGCTTTTTGAGCATTGCTTCCACCCGTCCGGGGCAGAGGTAGTTCCTCATCCCTTTGGCGACGGTAATGCCGATGCTTACTCCGAGCTTGGATATGACGTTTTTAGCATCCTTCAAGAGCTGCTCCTGCAATGCGATAGTGGAGGTAGCAATGACTGTCTGCTTATGCGACCTCATGTATTCCAGCACCGCCGGGACAAGGTATGCGTAGGATTTCCCGATCCCGACCTCTGCTTCAACGGCAAGGGGCTTGTGATCCTTAATAGCCTCGCATATTTCCAGAGCCATTTCCACCTGTCCCTGACGAAGCTCCAGCCCCTCTGCGGCGGCCTTTTCAAAGAAAGCCTTGGTTTCCGCTTCAAGCGGGTATGTACCTCTCTGTATTATCTCGTACATTTCTTCTTCTCCTTCCTGTTCAGCTCAAGGCTGATCTCCAGCGCTCTGTCTATCTTTTTCATATCCTTATCGCTCAGTGTTCCGATGTATCTTCCGAGCCTGTCCTTTGAAACCGTTCTGATCTGCTCCAACAGAGCGATCGACGGGTAGAAGAGCGAATTGGTATGCAGGCGAACGTGGGTAGGGAGCAGTCTCTTTTGCCTGGTGGTAATAAATGCAACTATCGTTGTAGGGGAGTATTTGTTGCCGGTGTCGTTCTGAATGACCACCGCAGGTCTGCTGCCGGACTGTTCTGAACCGACTGCCTGTCCTTTGTCCTCGATATTCGTGTAATAGATATCGCCTCGTCTTATCTTCATATTCATCACAGCCTCCATACAGCAACTATTCTCTCGCCGCAGGAAACAACGGCATTTTTGATCGCTTCTGCTTCCGAGCCTGCCTTTACGGTCACTCTGCGTCTTTCTCCGAATCTGTATTTTTCAATCTCAACGATGTAGTAATGTTTCATTATCAATTCCTCCTATGGTTATGTATAAGCGGATACAGTCCAGCCGTACCCGCCTTATCGTTTTGCCTTTTCGGTCTCTTTTGAAAACCGACAGAGCATATCTCTATACTCTCTGTCACCTTATGGGGTGACCTTACTGCTGTAAGCACAGCAGCGTTTTCCTTCGATGGCGGAGAACGGATCTCTGCTGTTCCGAAGGTGCGTGATATTGTCCGACAGAAGTTCTGCCCCCTCACGCAGCGGGACATTCCGGCAGGCTTGACGTCCTCATCAAGCCACATAGGACTTTCACCTCCCGGGTTACAATGCCCGAGCCGCTTTATGCGGAAGTACCCGTATCCCAACTTTCATCGCCTGCAAGGGTGGCTGCCCCTGCTGACCATACTGTATTTATCGCTCGCCGTGTTCACGGTTCATGGCGTACAGCGGTCACGGCTGACGAGTTCATCGCCCGTCATCGGGATCTGACGTACCGGAGTGTCTGATATTAAATTGTGTGAGAATTTCTTCTCGCTTGTATAGGGGAAGATGTCGGCCTTTTTACAACCCTTTTATTCTTTCTCTCCCATAAGTTTGTAGATGTTATCCAAAATGCGCTTCTTCTTTTTGTGTATATTTTGCTGTGTGGTTCCGAGCCGATGAGCGCATTCCTGTTCGGTATATTCACAGAAATATATCAGTTCAATGATCTCTCTGTCAGTCTTTTTCAGCTTTGCGATCGCTTTCATGACCTCGTCAAATGCTGTTTTGGCAAGAACCGAGCCTGCTGTCGGATCGTCATCGGCTATGAACTCATGGAAGTTTTCAAATGCTCCGTCGTCGCCGCCGATAAGCATCGAGAACTGTATCTCATGCTCATAGAAAGACTCGTTGTTATCGTGGATGTTCCACTCTGTCCTCGTATATTCCTCGTAGATCTCCTGGGAGACCTCGATTTCGACCTTCTTGCCTGAAATGGTGTCATACACCTTGATAGTTTTCTTGTTCATTTATTTGACCTCCGTTTTGAATATTCAGTTTTGAAAAGACAAAACGAAGATCATGGATATTTAGCTGTCAGAGACAGCCATTCTGCGTGTTCAAACATAGTTATCCTCCCTGCGGAGGATACAAAAACAGAGCCTGCGTGACTTGCACACAGACTCTTCTTGCCGAAAAAGGCGCACTAAAGAAAGGGTACAAGTCCGGCAGTTGTTCGGAATTTCCGAACAACTCCGTTTTGTATCCTCGGCCTTAATGCATATCGGCGTTGAATATATTATTTGTGAAACAAAAAAGGACGCCGACAGGTTACACTCCTACGGTATGTAGGAATATATCCTGCCGACGTCCTCCTGCGAGATCTCGGTTAAGCGGTCTCTGCCGCTGCCTCAAGCGATAACGGGTCCAGCCCATCGGTACAGCCTGCGCCGACGTCATGGACTTGATTGGGCTCTGTTTCAGTCCGGCCATGCACTAAGCAAGCTGCAGTTACTTTTGATATTTTGTTTTAATATGCCCGATATCTTTCGGGCTCTGTGATCTCTATTATATTGGTGCCGCGCTTCTTCTTGTATCTTGTCATGGCGGCACCGCAGTTACAGCAGCGCTTTTTGGCTTTGCCGTTTTCGTCCTGGTAAGCTATGATAAGCTCAGAGCAATTGGGGCAGAACCATCTCTGCGGCTCTATATTGAACTTGGTGGTTTTGAAAACATCATCATACATTAACTATCCCTTTCCTCAACTGATTTTTACACAATATCTTTCAGCAATTTGATTGCTACTCCCTGTATCCGGAGCTTGTTTTCATCTACATATATATCTTCCATTTCTTCATTCTCGGGATGCAGGCGGATCATTCTCTTTTCATCATCGTGGAAATATCGCTTGAGTGTAGCCTTTTCATCTTCTATCAGAGCGACTATTACCTGTCCGTCATCTGCGTGCTCCTGCTTCCTTACGATCACAAGGTCTCCGTCATCGATGCCGATATCGATCATAGAACGGCCCTCTGTCCGCAGGAGAAAATGCTCGCCTCGCCCGATCCACGATGCCGGGAGTCTTACATACTCTTCAATATTTTCCTCTGCCATTATCGGGGTGCCACAGGCTATACAGCCAAGTAAGGGAAGCACGACAGTATCCGAGTTCATCTTTTCCTGTCGGTGAGTAGTATAGTTCCGGGTGCCGTCATAATCTATCATTCCTTCTTTTCTCATGAATGACAGGTAACGGCACACATTGGCGGCTGACATACCCGTACCTGCTGCGATCTCTCTTTGGGAGGGGGAACGGTCATGGGTCAGTATGTAGCTGTCAATGAATTCTTCCAGCAGTCTGAAATGTTCGGGATTCTTTTTGCGCATAAAGATCATCCTTTTTAATATATGCAACGTTTGTTCCGTTTACACCCATATTATATCAGACCCCGGAATAAATGTCAACAGCCGTTTTCCTAAGTGGGCAGAAAATGCACAGGAAAACGGCTGTATTTTTATCTTTGTATAGCTGCACAAAAAAGTGAAATGGGATTTGTCAGTTTTTTACTCGCTGAGCCAAGCCTTATACTCATTGGCAAGCTCCTGCGGCTCGGAAATTATCATGTTTCCTTTGAATGTCATCAGCCAGCTCCAAAAGGTGGGAGATATCTGCACCTCAACGGATGTGCTGTATTCCTCTCCCTTCTTCCTTATCTTTGTTTTCTCTCCGAACTTGTCATAGACTGCACCCATGAGTTTTTTGTCAAACTGCAGCGTCACCTTCTCGGTTCTGCCGCCGTACATTCTGAACACCTGCTCGGTGTACCTGGAGACGGTGCGTATCTTGGCTTTGGCTTCCTTGCAGATCTTCTCGTTCAAGATTTCTACGGAGTCCATGCGGTCGATGCGGTAATTGCGCACATTGTTGTCGGCTGACGGATCATAGGTCATCAGATAATAGTTATCGTTATTGAAAACGAGAGCAATGGGCTCCGTTTTATACACGGCGCCGTCCCTGCGATAGACCTTATTCAGATTCTCATCAAGGTCAAAGTACCGGAACGTTGCCTTTAGCTTATCCCGGACGGCCTGTTCGAGGATCTCAACGTTATAGTAGATATGTTCGTTAGTATGCTTGCGGGTATTGAAATGCACGAGGCTGCCGGTCAATATCTCAGCCTGATGACTGCCGCCGAGAGCTGCGATCTTTTTTATGAGGTCATCGGATTTCTTGTCCGTTATGAAACTCGCCGCCTGTATAGCGTCTATGATTATCTTGAGCTCCGGCAGGCTGAAGCTGCGGTCCTCTATGTAATATGCATTCTGCTTACCGTCCTTGACCTGCATGACCTCATAGCCCTGTGCATTGAGTATCTCAATATCTCTTGCCACCGTTCTGCGGTCGGCAGTGTAGCCAAGTTCGGCAAGCCGCTGGAGCAGGGAATGGGTGGCGATAGGGTGTTCGGAGTCGGTATCCTGCTGCAGGATCTCCAGCAGCTTGACGACTCGCAGTTTCTTGTGGGTGGGTTCAGACATGGCTTTATTCTCCTTTGCTTATGGATAGAGCCGAGAGCGTGGCTCTCGGCTCGGCTTTAAGATATCATATTATACTGAAGCTTGGAGTTTGTATAAATGATATGATCAGAGGCGTGCGTTGGATTATCCGGACTAACTGAAGTATCGATAGCATCGTAGATATCCGCTGTTAATGCCACCTTATAATTTGAATATGCCTTAGTTGATCCAAACCCGTTTGCCTCACCAGTCAATACATCATAGGAAATGTCTATGGTGTAGATCTTATCAGCTATTTCTTTCAACTGACTCTTATGTGCTCTTAAAGTGATTGTTTTTCCGTCTGAGCTCGTAAATGCTTTCAACACTGAAGTGTCTGACGAAGATCCTTGCGAGTATAAAGTTGTATTATTAGCTTTGATAGTCAAGTCATTTAGATAATCAGATATCACAAGTGGTATTTTATCGTAACCTCCATCGTTCTTACATGTGAGCGTCAGATTAAACTCAATGTACTCTCCGGGATCTACAATATCTATATAGCTGTATATTGCCGTTGAATCAATATGCCCCTTGTTTGTTACTACCTTAGCGGTTTGTTCATCAAACGGATTTATACCAAGCGAACTATACTGCCCATTCGGACTATTCATCGTTTTTTCAACATTATATGTAAGATTTGCCGATGAAATATTCTTTGTATAGTATCTATGAGTATCACTCGCCGGCAAGGATATTGCACTGTATGCACCACTTTCAGCTACTGATGAAATATTTGAGAAGCCACGCACCAATGAGCCAATGCTTGAATCACTTTCATCTTTCCTTTCAGGGAACTGCTTAGAAAGATTCTTTTCAGCATATTCAATAGCAAATGTAACCTGAATAGTAGCTGCGTTGTCGTGCCCTGAAGTAGAGTTTCTCAAGTACTCATTAAGGTCCTTATTATTCCTCAGCTCGATATAGTTACTGTTCATCAGGTCCTCAGGATCAGATGCAATTGAACTAACATCCTCACCGGGATTTGCTTCAAGATCTGCCTCCTCGGTTGGAACTGTCAATCCATAATATATTTTGTAATCTGTAATAGTAACAGATTGAATCGCTGATGTATTAACTCCTATCTTAGATGTCAATGCATCCTTCTCCATCATGTCATAATTCATCAAGAATGTCTGGTAAATGGTAGAATTCAGGTTTTGAGCCAAATTCTGCGGAATCTTTTCATCCTTTGCCGCCTGCGTCAGACTGATATGAGATGTCATAGTAATCGTCAATACATTATTGTTCTTTGTCATTTCATATGTACTTGGAACACGAGGAGTAACAGACAATTCAAGATTATTATTCGTATAGAGATTACCAATTATCAGGTGAACAGGAACGTTATAACTTCTAATGATCTTGTTGGGCTTCCAGTTTTCATTATCTGTACTGTGCTGTTCAAATCTTTCAACAGAATTGATCTCATAATGATAGACCTTATCATTGCCGGAGTTCTTGTTTGTAAAGAAGCTCAGATAGTACACTTCCGGGTTGACATTGGTAACAGTCGCAGTATAGCCTTGAGCGGAATTACCATCCGGTCTAGGCATATACATTGTATTACCATCAGGAGATTTAACAGTAGCCTTCGATGCGTCTGTTGTAACAACAAGCGGTCCATTGTTTGTCGCCGTGATAGTATATTCCAAAAGAGAACTCATTGCGACCGGTTTGTAGGCTGTTCCACCTGAAGCGCCGTTAGCAGTAAAGCTATCAAAAGGAATATGATAAATACCATTTGCATCTGCTGTAGCAATTGACGAATCCATATAATAGTGCTTATCATTATTATTCGCATCAACAAGCACAAGCCTGGAATCAGGAGCCCAGCCGTTACTGTTCATTGACAACTTAAGTTCTTTAAAATAGTTTGAACCGTCGAGAACATTTTCACCGCCGTTTATGGCATCTGCCCACTCAGTGGTAGTTCTGTCATAAGTATACTCTATTCTCAAAGTAACAGAGTTACCGAGATTCTCAAACAGTGTCTTGCTGGTAATGCCTGTATAGGCGTCTTCATAGTAATTTGTTCCGGAAGCTATTTGGGCGTTAAACTTATAGTTGATCTCCTTCTTGACGTAAATAGGCACATAAAGATGATAAGCAATCTTTGTTTTATCAGCCGGATCATAGAATTGAACATCCATCAGCGTAAACTGTGGAGTGGTGGGGTCAGCATTATCGATACTTCCCGGTTCCATCTGAAAAGCCCCTGCATAGTGTTTTAAGGAACCAGAATTTTCAGCAGGATCAACTGTAAACGTTCGTGTTGTCTTGTCATAAACACACGAGTGAAGTGTTACTTTAAATATATCCTTTATTGCACTATTATTCGAAGCCAACGAAAAATCATAATTGGTATTCGTCAGGTTTCTCAGATAGTAGTTGATATAGTTAGTCACCTTAGTTCTATCCGAATCCTCAACCTCAAGAAGCGGGAAATTGTAAGGAAATGCAGTTCCAAACTCTTCCTTTGATGGTTTAAGATGATCGGTAACATCATTAAGCAAACTTGTATTTACAGCAGGTGCTTTCTGATAGGATTGTGCAGCATTTTGGCTTTTTTGAGCATCTTGTTTGTCAAGAATAATCTGCTCAAATGCGGACCCAATGTATGTTGTCGAACTAACTGCATCACCTGTCAAAAACTGATCATCACCGATAAACAACTTTGGACTTGATGTTACATAAGGATTATTATCTGTAACATCTTGGTTATTGTAATCCTTAACGTTCGCAGAATTGTTTATATCAGAGAATATATTATTACTGATAGATGCGGAACCATTATAATCAGCAAAAATAATATATCCGCTATTTCGATCATATTCATTTGTTCCTGAAAGTCTCGGAGGGATAAAATATTCCGATGATTTTGGGGTAGCATTTTGAATGGAAAGTCCTGCTATTCTTATATTTTTATCATTGCCACTAGGACTATTTTTGGAAACCAAGTATCCATGTTGCGTGGAAACGTAGGTTGTTCCGCCGTTTCTATCTTGAAATTGAACATTATCACATAGAATATTATAGCCCCTAACTGACGTAGCCAACCAGCCAAACAGACAGGCTGAATAATCAGAACGCATATCTACATCCTTAATCTTAAAATTATGTACCTCAAATACCCCTCCTTCAGCATTAGCACATATACCAGCTGTATCCTGATATCCTTGCAAAGTATAACCTTCAACTAAACAAGTGTCTATCACTACTCCATTACCGGCTTTTGAACCACCCATTAAGCCGCCACAATTTCTGTGTTTAATAAAGCTAGTATTAAACAAACCATACATAATTGCATTTGAGTTCTTATCACTTTTTACTGTTGAATTTGTTATAACTATCTTAGAAGACGAATTTGCATTTCCATCAGCTGCATCGCTTCCAATCAGTCCACCAATTCTGTGACCATAAATGCTGATATTATAAATGTTGCAATTATTTATTCTAAGTGAATAACTGTTATTGCCTTGTACAGTGTTATTTCTGCCTATTATGCCGCCAGCAACAACATTTGTTTCTTTCTGACTGCAAGTGTAACCTTCAATATAACCGATACGAGAATTGATTGTTTCACCAAGCTGTCCTAAAACAATAGTATCCAGTTCTATTGGACCATTGCCACTAACATTCTGTGAATATCCTATAATCCCCCCCGCACCATTTTCAAAATCAACAGCATTACTACTAGTATCGCTACCCTTATACTCAATAAGAACAGTTGGATATTTGATTGTAACATTCTTGATAGCAAGATTACCCTGTTTAAAATACCCGATTATTCCTCCGGCATATCGTTTACTATGAACTGTAAATGCCTCCTGTGCATCAATATCAGATATAGACACCTGATGCGATGCTACGCTTTTATTTGAGAGCTGAAGATTCCCAAAGAAACCACCAGCTGTTTCAAAGCCATTAACTGTAAGACCCGAAACGCCTATAGCTTCTACAGTAATACTGTCGTCACCGCCAAAACCTGCATATCCGGAAATGCCGCCGCAGTTTAGATATGCATCATTATGAATGTTCGCCTTAGTATATGTTGTCACGCCATTTGTTTTATCATGGAAGTAAACATAATAATCAATTTTACCTGTAATGTTTATGTCACTGATCTTATAATCTGATTCTTTAGTTCCCTGATCAGACCTGTTATGATGCAGCGTATTAAACAGACCGAAACCGCCCTGACTATTGCTAACAGGCAAATAATTATCCCAAGCAGCTTCATAATGCTGAAGTGACATGTTCATTGTAATGGTAACTTCACCGCCATTGCCATTATTACACTTGCCATTGAACTTATGCAGGCTGATAGTTCTGTTTGTGAGATCTGATCTTTTAAACCCAATACATCCGATGCCTCTGAAACCATCAGGAAGAGTCCATGCCGTCTCGTTTCCGCCGAGATTGAAGTTGCATACGGTATTATTATTTGTCAGGGCAAGCACGCCATAGCTAGTTGTATCTTCGATAACATCTGTATAATTCTGAACCAGGAAAGGAACACCTGTCGCCGCTTGATCCACAACTGCAAAATCAGTATAATCTGCAGGCTTACTATCATTTGCTGCATTGGTTCCAACAGCACTGTAAGCTGCACAGCGCATTCTGTGATATGTTCCACCATAGCTGTCACTTGCGCCAAGAGCCAAAGTGCTCGGATCACCAACCGTGGTACTGCTCTGCGTCAGCAAAGACATAACGAACAAAGCCTGTGCGTTAGGGATACTAACGTCAGTACTGTATGATGATGTACCTATTGAAGTATATGCTCCCGTAGAAAGCATAGCGATATCATTGTCTTTCGTTATATCAGCAATAGAATAGTTCTTGGTGCCGTTATGCATAGTTACATCGTCTTCCGATGTTACATATTCTGAGCCTTCTGTTACTGCATAACCATTTATAACTCGGCCAATGATCGGGTTGACATAAAGGTATTTTTGATTTGTAAGAGATATGTTCGAAAATTTACCAGATGGAACAGTAGAAAGACCCTGAGGTCTGCCCGTCATATTCTTAAATATAACTGCTCCATTAACAACAACCCCGATATACCCTCCTATAGGAATAAGCTGATAGTATTTACTAGTTGTATTATTTGTGCTTACACCAAGAGTTTTGGTCATGCCCGAGTAATCAACAGAAACTCCGTCAATTATGTTGTCCCCACCAAGAATATTAGCAATAAGACCACCATAACTCGCACAATTTGGGAACTCGGCTATACTGTTCTGAATAAGTGAAACGTTTGCTGCAGGCTGTACATTTACTGTAAGATTCTTGATAACACATCCATAACTATTAACAATCAACGGAGATGCGCTTTTGTTTGTAATATAATAGCCACCACCATCAATAACTCCTCTGAAAACAGCGAAATTATTTTTATCAGTTCCAGATGTATTGATAGTTGAAAACTTGCTGATTCCCGGATATGTATTCGCGTCCAGATCAATATTGTCGCCAAGTTTATAGTAAGCTCCTGCAAGGTAGGTTCTTACCGTTTCTGCAGACAAAGATGTTTGACCAGTACAATTAAAAGTCGAACCATCATAAGTGTATTCATTATGATTTGTTTTTCCGACTTTATCATCACACCAGTATACTAATCTTTCCGCAGCTGAAGGAAGAGTGATTTTCGTAGTGTCTGCGGTCAAATCTCCATTTATTATCTTAGCAATTGATTCAAGATCACTACCACTCTTGATAATATAAGGGTCATTATAAGTTCCGCAGCCTTCAGCCTGAGTTGTTCTATGATTCACCTCTAACTGATGAGTAGTACCGTTTGCATCTGTATAAGGTGTATACACATACGGAAGGAAACTACTCTTAAATGTGGTATCATAATTACCGCTTGTATCTGCATTATTCGTAGGATTAGTATATCTGGCAGTAGCATCATTAGGTTCACCCATATAGATTCGTTCTATATTTGGATACTCACCCTCTGTTTTATAGCCAACTTCCTTTCCGTAGGTTACATAGTGATTGGATGAAGTCCAGTCATCTGACCAAGTATAGGTATATTTTCCTGTAGAACCTGATTCAAACTCAAACTTGTCAAGTAAAGTTGCTTTTGTAAATATAGTCCGAGTTGTGCCGTATTTTTGATTAAGTTCAGTTGTATTACCTACATCTGCAGTTCTTCCATCAAGTTTTATTGATGTGAAGTTGAGCGTTATTCCTTTTGCAGTAGAGGAACCAACTTCACCAATAAGACTGCTGGCAGCTTTCGGATAATTATCATCGTCCGTTTGTATATGAGGGACTTTTGATGATACACTATACTTATTATCATTAGTCTCACTCGTGGTCTCAATTTTAGTTGCTGTCAAATTAGCGTATTGAGTTATCTTATTAATAAGCAAAGGAGCATAGGTTTTTGATTCGCCGGTTACATTAGGAATATCGTGAACATATATACCATCCAATTTAAGAGCTTGGATATTCACGGTTGCCTTTTTAGTATCTGATGAGCCCTCAACTTTACCGCAAATCAACGCACCACAGTATTTATCAGTCCGACCAATGTTGCCCTGCATTTTTAATGTAGATTTAACCGTAACAGTATTTCCGCTGTATACATTACGGAACAACCCGCAATGCATGAGATAATGCTGTGTTGTAGAATTATTCTCCGAATCAAACAGCGAGGTTTTCTGAGAGTCATAATCCCCTCCATTCGCTGCTTCACTGTGTTCAAACTCATAATTTGTCAACTTCAACGTTGTACTGTTTACAGTTATTGTTTTCTCAACATCGACTGGATACCAACTATATCCGTTCATATTATAGCAATAAATCGATGATGACCATGTCGTAGGGAAATGAGCTTTTATACTTTGGTGTGCATACTGATTCAGTCCCCAGTACATTAACTTATCCTGATTAGCATTTTGTTCAGCCATCAAGTCAAGGTTATAATAATACCTAGTCCAGGGATTAGGTTTTGCACCAAGCGAAGTCTGCGCCTTGTAACTATTGCTTTCATTTTCGCCATCCATGACAAGACCATCTGCACTATCAGATATGTGTATAGACACTACACCGTTACCGTTTTTGAGAATATACTCATCCCCACTGGCATCGGTTGCATGCCTTGTATCACCGTCATCTCTGTAATATGCGCTGTATGCAACCAGTTCATCAAAAACAGCAGCTGTTGAAAGTGTAGAGAGAGTTGAGCTGGAAATAGTATAGCAATCAGTTGCTGTCAGAACCAAGTAAATCGCCGAGGAGTTGCCATCTGTTTTATAATTTGTATTTGCAGAATACCAACCCTTATTGATGATCATACCAAAGGATCTTGGGGTGTTGGCAGCGATCTCAATACCATCAATATTCAGCTTGTTTACAGTCCATTTACCCGTTCCGTTATAGACAAGGCCTGCCATATCCTTAACTGCGCCTGAAGCAGTTACTTTTGAGCCGCTATCTATAGTAACACTGGTATCTTCATCAACTATGCCGAAAACAACATCGGTATTCAGCCACTGATAACCAAGCATTCCACCCATCGATGTAGCCGCTCCGCCCTTTATTTCAAGCGAAGATGTGGTAACATTACTAAGTTCCAAGGTTCTGCTTTTAAATTTACTAGAATCAGTTTCAGAATACCCCTCAATCTTTGCAATTAACCCGCCAATCATCTGTTCGGTTTTTGCGGCTTTGTTTTCAACAGTACCGGATACAGAAACCTCTCGTATAACCCAATACTGTTCTTCATTTTCTGTGTGGTAGATTTTTCCGGCAATGCCGCCTAAACAAGTCCCACTACTGTTATTCTCACCGGATATTGAACCTGAGAAAATGCAGTTAGTAATCTCTACTTCAGACGTTCCCTCATCTTCAATTGCAGTCGGGTCGTTAATCTCGCCAATAAGTCCTCCGAGATATACATTTTCACTTCCGCCAAAATCAAATGTAGCACTTACATCAACTTTATAAACATTTACTTTTTCTTTAGCAACAGCCGCAACAGCACCAACATATATACTGTTTGCCTTCGGTGAAACACTGCATGTTCCGTCAATATTTATTGCGTCATCATCAACAGAACCAAAAGAAGTATCATCCGTACCCTTTAAAATACCAAACAAACCATTGAATCTGTGATTATAGATTCTTCCATCACCGCTAATTCTGGTTGCAGCTTCTGATAAGTCACTCTCACCTCTATAACCATACGGTTCACCTATTGCCAAGGAAACAGTATGTCCCGATGCACTAAAAGACCCATCAAAAACACAGTGTGTGTCAGATAAATTCAGACTCGAACCCGCATTATTATCTCTGGTAAAGCCAGTTAATCCTGTTCCTGATAAAGAAATATCGTCCTCCAGAGTAATGTTATCAACACCAGCCCCAGAAGTAACTATACTGCCGCTACTTATCTGTAAATTCAGTACAGTTACGGCAAAATCTGCAGTAGTACTTATGGTATTAGGTGAATCAGCGATTGAAATAGTGTGGGTAGTCTCATTAATTGTCAAAACTGTATTGCTGTCAAATTGCTCATATGTAAGATTATAGGTTATATCTTCATCGGTTTCTTGATCAGTATCATTTGAATCAAATCTGATAACTTCGCCCCATGCACCTATGTCATCAGCCTCTACAGCTTCGCTACGCTTTAATACCCAGCCGTTTTCTGCAAAAACAAGCGCACTGTCCCTATTTCCAACTATCTGACCATACTTATATGCGTCACCGGTAGGTGCAACTGATTTTGCATTTGAGAGATCTGTAGTACCGGTCATTCTTAAAGAACCGTTTCCAAGATCGCCAATTAGACCGCCGCCATAAAAAGTCCCATTCACTTTTATAGTTACATTATTGGCATCAACAAAGGATTTCTTGGCATATCCAATAAGTCCACCAAAAGTTAATTTGTCTGCATTATATGCTTTATCAACTTTAAAGCCATCGAACTTGATATAGTTTGAAGTTGTGTCATCAGCAATACCTATAGCACCACCATAGACTACTGCCTTGCCGGACTCATTTTTGGTTTCAGTAGTAACGCCGCCAATCGTCAATGTGTTCGAAAGGGATGTATTCGTGTACTTTCCAATAAGACCACCATAAGAAGTAGCTTCACCGCTTGCATGTTTGGATTTAACAGTCGTGTCTGTATCAATAGTAAAACTATGATCACAAACAAATTCTCCAAAAAGGCCGCCAATATTGGCTTTAGCAGAACAATTTACTTGTCCATCAATATTATATTTTGTTAAATCAATAGTATTAACATCTGATTTGGGTTTATAGTAGCCATAAATTCCGCCTACCCCTATAGTTCCTGACATATATTGTTTGACAATATATGTATCATCAGAAAAGTTGACAGTAGCACTGTTTATTTTACCAACAAGACCGCCAGCATATCCACTCTTTGCAGTCTCAATAGCAGTATAATCCTCCTGAATATTAGTTCCGGTATAGTTAAACGTCGCCCCGGATTCCATTTCGCCAACAAGGCCGCCAACATTGCCGGATGATGTTCCAATTTTGCTGATATTTCTAATTGTGCCGCCTTCAGATGCTCCAATAGAGAAATTCAGAGTTGCGTTCTGCTTAATCAAGCCACAAGCTAATCCAAGATTAGATTTTGACTTCAACTCTACAGAACCAGTGTCCCCAGTCTGCTGATCCATAGTAACATTCAGTGTAAGCTGGGTGCTGGCAGCCATTGTCCCTATCATTCCGCCAAAAGGCGCAAGAGTACCGTCAAGCAACTCATCGTCAGTTGCAGATGGCTTTACAACAGAAACATTCCAAGTCGCCTTAGGCTTACTTGGATTCTCCGAATCAATCATTACATTTTCTGCAATCAATGGTGTTGTATCAATAATCGATTCACCACTGGGTATTTTAAAGCCATAAAATCGGGCTATCTTTAATGTATCTCCATTATTAAGAACAGCTGTATCAGTAACATAACTAAACAGCGGAGCATCAAGATTAAGAACAATATCCTTATTAGCCTCTATTTCGATAGAACCGGCGAATGGCTTTGTACTTGTTCCAAGCCCTTTAAAGCCTCTTTCATAATAAGCAGTTCCACCGCTCGATGTTTTAATGGTGATTTTATCATTTTGATGATAACCCGGATATGTACTATAGCTTTGAGAGTATTTATAGAACTCATCAATTGTAAGGGAAATCATATTGTCTGAATCATGTAAAAACTCATAATTATCCGGTGGTGTATCATCATCTGCTGCAGAGGCAGAAATGGAAAACAAGTCAAAGAAAACAGAATCATTTCCTATATCAGCAATAGGAAATGTTCCCAAAGCCATAACAAACGCAGTCAATCCGCTGACAATTCGTTTTGTGGTTTTCCTTTTCAATATCTTAATTATATTATTTTTCATACGCATCAAACTCCTGAAGTATGAAACAAACATATGTTAAAATGTTCTTCAATTGTTTTTATGATTCAGAATCAGTCGGTATATTTATCTTTAAATATATCCCGCTTGATACCGTGTCACTTATAAAATTCCATGAGGAGCTTATCTCTCCGTTAACTTTATAAAGCTGAATATCATATCTGTTTCTGTATTCTTTTGTTGAACTGTATGAATCAGCATTTATCACAAGCTTATCCCATCCGGTTGTAGTTCCTCCGCCTTGCGTGTATGCCACTTCACCGGACACAAAAGGAAATGCGCCATTGGGTTCGTAAAAATCTTTGTTTAAAGCAATCTTAGTTGGATCCCATTCAATTTGAATAGTTTCACTACCTGTACCCGTCAACACAAGGTTATAAGCATCATATGCAGATGGAAGCGCCGATGAATTAAGTCGTTGTTCATTGATGTAGTATTTCCACCCTGTTGAAGAAGATCCCTGCTCTTCCTTTAAACCAATCGCAGCTGCAAGAGGCTTAAGGTCTGGAAAATCCGATGTTGGAGTAGCCTTGATCATAACACGCTTATTTGCATCATTTTTTAAATTCCAAGTTTTTGAAAACTTGATCGTATATTTGTTCTGTGATCTTGCGTTTGTTGCAAGTGTTTCAACCTGACTGCTGGAATACTCATAAGACGAGCTGCTGCTATTGAATGTCACCAGAGCAGAAGAACTATCGTTTTTTACTACCTGGATATATTTACCTGCTTCCAAACTACTGATGGTATTGCCTTGATTATCTACAACAGAAATATCAAGATCATATTCTATCGTCCTTTTATAGTAATCTCCGCTTCCGTCTATATCGTAATTCCATACGAAAACATCCACATCATATGTAGTTGCAACAGCATTTTCGTCGAGCTGTCCAACATAATAAGGCTGATAAGAAATCTTGTTATTATCAATCAAGGTCAGGAGATTTGAAGAAAACATTGAATCACTTGAATCATCAAACAAGGTAACTCTTTTTATATAATTATTTGTTCCGGGATATTCGGCATATGCAATTATAGAACACAATGCCAAAGATACAGAAACTATCCAAACAAGAAGCCACTGTCTTTTAATGAATTTTATTATTCTGTTTTTCATATTCAGTCGCTCCTTTCTCTTGATAGTAAACTCCTGTATTTTTATCTCGATGCTGTTATATAAATCATATCTGTTTCTTTATCTTCAAACGTTCTGTTTGTTCTGTTTTCCCATGTTACTTCAATAATGTAATAATCGCAGAATTTTTTATTTGAATCCCATGTAACGGATATTGAATCGGATTGCCAGTACGATGGAATATCGTCACTTTGAACATTGGTTAGTTTCACATCATTCACCTTATAATTTTCATCATAAAATGAATCATTATCTTTAGCCTGCATAGGATCACTTGTTACATTGTTTTTATATTTTCCGCTCAATGCTGTTGCCGATTTTACGTAATATTTTGAACCGGTTTCACTATACATATCATCAGATACTTGAATTGTATTCTCTGTATGACTGTTAGCATGCATTGAATAGGGAACTATATCTGCATTAGTGGTGCCGGAAGGAATACTTGCCTCATCATTGTACTGAGTTGCAGGATAAATTGTATAAGTGAATTGGTTGTTATTTGTATGAGCCATCTGGAGTTTATAGCTCTTTGTGTTTGATCCTGAAACAGAAAAAACATATAATTGTCTTGTTACAGGAATCAGCTTTCCATCATCATCATGAACTAATCCTCCGGTTACCGGGTCCGTTTTATAGGGGCTGACAGCGTTCATGTTGAAATACAATCGATCCTCTCGTTGAGCTGCATTGAGATACAACGAATTAGGAAACTCAACCTTATACATTTCTGCTGTCTTTCTCTGCATATAAAACCATGCAAAAACCGGAACAGAACATAATAACACCACTGTCAGAACAACAGCTGTTATCAAGGCTGCTCTTTTCTTTATTGGCATATTTTTTATTTTTTTCATTAAAGCTTTCATATGCCACGCTCCTAAAACACTCAGTTGGGCATCCCAACGTTTATATCAACTATAAAATAGCTCAGACTTGATCCAATCAAAAAATCCGCATCATTATAGCCATCACTCAATTTCTTAAAACTCGTTTTATCTGATGCATTATTTGCATCATCTATGATAGCATCAGTAATTTCGGAATAATTAGTAAAAACAAGGTTTTTATTGTCCTTTAAATACTGTATAACTTTGCCTTTATCTGTATTTGAAATATCCGAGGTACCATTAGCAACATCCTTGACGATTGGATAATCACTTCTGTATCCTGTAGTATTATTTCTTAATGCTATCTGACCTAAAGTGTTCGTCCACATCCAGTATACAGTCACCTTTTGTGGAACATTTTTTCTTGCGTTTATAAACGTCTTATCTAAAGTCCTAGTGGTTATCGGTTTCTCGTAATAATACCGTTGATCCTCCAGAGTATTTTCATCAGTATCGCCCTCTTCTTCGAAGAACATTATGTGTCCTTTAAGATAATTCTCTGCGGATTTATACTGGTCAATAACTGATTGTTCCAATCCTGAATTAGCAACCGTTAGCTCTGAAACACGCTTTATTGTAGTATTTGTTTCGCCAAGTTCCCTAAAGCCTATTACATCGAGATTGATTCGAACTGTCAGATCCCCATCTTGCTTTGGTACAACATAGAACTCAATTATGCCACTACTACCGGGGCCAAAATCTGTTTCATCAACAGCAGATGGTGTATACCTTATCTTAATTTGATTTTCACTGCTATCAGTTAAATAATATCCTGAAATAATTTCATCATCGCCATACGTGTATGTGTTGTCTGCTTTTATGAACTCGGTGTCATTTCTCACAGTCGAACCCTTAACGGCAATTTCAAATGGCATTGTTGCTGTTCTGATAGCCATACTTCCCGCCGAGACCTCGCGGTTCATGGAAAACCAAGCTATTGTAGTGAAAACCAAAATCAGCACGGTCAGCGTCAGCATCGCACCAAGCTTTATAAGGGTTTTCTTGCGCTTCTTTTTTTCTTCTTCCAAATTGGCGACCTGAGCCTCGGCATGCGCTTCTGCGGCTTCCATAAGCTCGTCGTCTATGTCTTGCTTTGCAAGTTCACCTGTCTGGATCAGATCGTTTATTTCCTTTTCGCTCACCGTGCTCACCTCGCTTTTACTGGGTATTTCTGTCAAAAGGGTAGACTTATCCTATCATATATTTACTCTATTTTATTATAGCACACAATTGGCTTTTTTTCAAGTGGCAATTACAAGAAAATTCACACATCTGTTTTGTGCAATGTGCATAGCAGCACCGGGCTTTTCGTCCACATTATTTATTATTTCTATATATATATTAACAAATTCAATGTTGCATTCAGGTGTGAAAAGCCTCTAAATCTCCTGCTCAAAGCGCCAAAATATACTTTTTCACTCTAATTATACATATAAGAAGATGACAGCTATGTGATAATATGATAAAAATACAAGAAAACAATAGCGGAAGCAGTAATTGAACCGCTTCCGCTATATTACATTTTCTTATGCTTACTTGATAATGATAAACCTCTTTTTATCCTCGCTGAATTCGGTTTTCCCGCCGAGAGACTGCGCAAAATCGCCGATTGAGATCATCATATCGGTCGTAGGCGTATCTTCAAATTCAAAATAGGCATCTTTTGGATCAACGTTTGGCAAATGGTAGTTCCGGATCTTGAACTTCACGCCGAATCTTTTTTCAAACTTAAGTCCGAAATTCATAAGGCTGACAATTGGCACAAGTATCTTTTCATGCATTATTCATTCACCTCGAATAGGTTGATAATTCGTTTTCCGCGCTGTTTCGCATATTCAACGGCCTTGTATGCTCCACCGCTGTTATGATCGACCGCACAGATAACGAGGTCGCTGCGGTCGATCATTTGCTTGTTTCGCTCGAAGATCGCGGCTTTTGGGTGGGTCTGTGAGGATTCATAGCAGATCTGCACCTCATCGTAATACGCTTCAAAGCTGTCCCGATTGTCACGGTAGTCTGCTCTCTCGTAGGGCAGGACAAGGATGTGCGCTGCATTGCCGCAGGCATAGGTTTTAATGGCTGTTCTTATTGCTGACGATACCATTTGGTCAAACTCGCCATCCGTGCCGACAAGAAATTCGACATATTCCTTGTTCATTATCAAGCTTTTGAGCTTCGATGTTAGCTTTTCCTCAATCAAAAACGCATTCGGGAGGTGTCTGTGACCAAAAAAGGCGACTGTATATATGTTCAGGCTCATGGCTTTACACCGCTTGTCAATTTCTGATACATTTTCATCAGCTCTGCAACGCACTCGGCCTCGGTGTTTAGCCTGTTCCAGAAGCCATAGGCTTGCATAACCGCCTTGTCGTTAAGCTGATGAGCTTTACGGAGCTCGGGCGGCATTGTCGTCTCATCATAGAGATCGGCAAGGGAGCAATCGGGGTATTTTGCCCTTGCATCGAGGATCATTTGCGCGGTATGCTCGATTGCAGTCTTTTGATCGGCTGTCGGAGTAGGCCAGGGGAATGTGTTATAAACGTTATTTACTGTGTAGCTATAATCGCTTTTCAATCTACAGCATATTGCTCTCATCCAAGCCATATGCACATTAGAAGTTAATATGCCAAAATGAAATAATGTAGCATCTGGCATTATCCTTACTTTATCACTGCATAATACACTATCGTCCAAATAACCAATAGGAATATATTTTCTTCTTTCCGATGATACTTGCGGAATAACAAGGAAATGACCTTTGGGCATATTTTCAACATGAAAGCGTGTCGGTTTATCGGCTATTTTTCTTGTTCCTTCACTAGTACTGTTTAAACGGTACTGTCTTACTAATTCTACTCTTTTTAAACATTCAGGCATCGTCCTTAATTCTTTAGGAGAACACTCGCCGAGCCACAAACAGTAACGCTTTATCCCATTAATATATTCTCTTGCACCTATCCATTGCTTAAAATAGCTCTCGGATTTAGGTTCGTTGATGATAAACTCCTGTTTTTCTTCCTCTGTAAACAAATAATATCCACCGTCAATAGGTTTATTTCCTATGCCGATAGAGGGAACATTGCAAAGAGGATTATTTCTGTTATCAACAATAATATTATCTGCTTCAATTAAGTATCCATTTATGCTTTTTACTATTTTTTTAGCACCGTTGTCAAAAAGTTGTTTAGGGGCATCATTGGGAGCAATACTGAATCCGATAATAACACAATGTACATGAGCTTTAAGAGAGGCTTCGCTATCCCACCGGAATGTACGGTGTGCAAAATCTATATGGACACCAGATTCAAATAGATTCTTCCAAAGAATAGCGACCTGTTCTCCTTGAGTAATACTATTAGTCGATACAAGTGCCGTTCTGACC
Source organism: Ruminococcaceae bacterium FB2012 (assembly GCA_900104495.1). Lineage (GTDB taxonomy): Bacteria > Bacillota > Clostridia > Oscillospirales > Ruminococcaceae > FB2012. The sequence goes on from FMXS01000010.1 coordinate 143,357, forward strand.
TGTGTATTATCCATAAGACAAGCTGATTTTTTATACCAACATGAAACATAATCAAGATTTCCGCTGTTTTTTACTCCATCAAACACTTCAAATAAATCTGCTTTTTGAGTTCCATTCATAAATCGTGCGCCAACGAACGGCGGGTTGCCCATGATATATGACAGCTTGTCCTTCGGAACAACGCTCTCCCAGTCTATGCGCAGGGCATTGGCTTGGGTAATGTTGGCATAGCTTTTCAGCGGCAGGAAATCTATATCCTGCTGTATGATTTCCTCGGTTTCATGGAGCATCTGGCTCTCGGCTATCCATAAAGCGGTTTTGGCAACGGTCACGGCAAAATCATTGATCTCTATGCCGTAAAACTGACCGATGCTGACCTTAATGGGGTTATACTCTCCTTCGGCACCGAACTGCATCTGTCCCTGGTTGATCTCGTCTATGATCATGTTTTCAAGACGACGCAGGCTGATATAGGTCTCGGTCAGAAAGTTTCCGCTGCCGCAGGCCGGATCAAAGAACACCAGAGCTGCGAGCTTCTTTTCAAAAGCATCCAGCTTGGTCCTCTTGGCTTTAAGCTGAACCGTATTTTCAATAATATCGTTATACTCGGCTTTCAGCCCGTCAAGGAACAGCGGGTCTATGACCTTATGGATGTTTTCAATCGAGGTATAGTGCATTCCGCCGCTTCGCCTGGTCTCGGGATTGAGGGTAGACTCGAATACTGCTCCGAAAATGGTCGGGCTGATCTCCGACCAGTCGAAGCCCGCACTTGCCTTGTTTACAAGGATATCTACAATCTCATCGGTGAAAGGCGGGATTATTATGTTTTCATCCGCGAACAGTCCTCCGTTCACATACGGGAACGCAGCCAGTTCCTTGTCCATATACGGATCGTATTCCTCACGCTTCTCATCAGTCATATCAAGCACCTTGAAAAGCTCCCGGAGCTTTTTATGAACCTCTTTTACCGGGAACTGCTGCAAATACTGACCGAACATCTCGTGAGCACCGAATATCCCGGCATCTTCTGCATAAAGGCAGAATACAAGCCGGACACAGAGCATATTTAGGCTTTTGAGTGTATCGGGGCTTTCGGGGTCCTTGTATTGTTTTAATATCGCATCATAAAGCCTGCCGACCAGCTCGCCCGCCTGCATGGAGATCTCTTCTTCTTTTTTCATGATCTCCGACTTCTGCTGAACAAGAAATTGCAGACGGTAATAATCTTTGGCAAGGTCCTTCAGCAATATCTGCTCCGGCTCGCCGTTGGGCTTATTCATATCATAAACGAGGAACTCAGCGAAATTGCAGGTGATGATCCACCTTGGTCTATCATCGTAGGGCAGCTCGGCGGAGTAACGCTTCGCTTGCTGAAACGGATTCAGCAGAGTGCCGTCGGACTGTCTGATAGCCTTACGGAGATCCTTTCCGAGAGATTTCTGCTCAATCATTACATGAGTTGACTTGATATATCCGTCAATGAAAGAGGTGTGATCGAGGTGTACCTGATCTTCAAAGCTGATAAAGCCTGCAATATCTTCTACCCCGAAGACGCTGACAAGCAGATCTATCCAGAACTTCTGCGACTCGCCCTTTTCGTAGCCCTTGTCTTTCCAGCGTGCTGCAAATTCCTTTGCAGCCTTTTTCTGTTCCTTTTCGGTCATAACAGCAGCCCCCTTTGTATTGCATACCGTAAACCGCATAGGATATAATATGATAAGCGGTGCGGCTCTCGGTTTCGCAAAATTCAGTATTTGGAGTAATCCAAAGGCCAAATCTCCGAAAACTGCACTTTGCGCATGACCGGAATACGAACATCTGACGAACAATTGACGTTAAGCCGACAGCGACAGCAGATTCATGCAGGCACGTTTCCTATCCATAGAGCTGTGGATATAGCGGTTAAGGGTGACCTCAACGCTGCTGTGGCCGAGGATCTCGGAAAGAGTCTTGATGTCGAAACCAAGCTCAAGAGCAGAAGTCGAGAACGAATGGCGGAGGGCATGGTAATTAATTGACGGCAGATTTGCGTTATTCAGTACACGCTTGAAACGGTTCTGCATAGTGCGGGGCTCAACAGGACGGCAGCTTCCGGACAGAATATATTCGGAGCCTTTTCCCTCAAACTCTTTAAGCATCGGCATGATGCAGTCGGGGATCGGAATGGTACGGAGCGAGTTTGCACTCTTGGGTTCTGTAATGATAAGCTGTGTCTTGCGCTTACCGTCAAAACATTGAATACGCTGAATGGTCTTGCGAACGGTCAAAGTACTGTTCGCAAGGTCGATATCCTGCCACTGCAGAGCGCAGAGCTCACCAATTCGTACACCTGTGTATAGTGAAAGTGCTACGCCGAGCGTGGTTGTGCTGTGGTTATTATTCAGATAAGTTGAAAGTTCTTTCTGTTGTGTTTTGGTTAACGTCCTTACTTCCGAGGTCATTTTCTTGGGTAAAACAATGCCGTCGAGCACATTTCGGACGGCGTACTCGCGGCAGGCATAGCGGTATATTGATTTTAGCAGCACGATAATATCCGTAACATAACGTGCAGATAGCCCCGATTTCAGCTTGCTTTCGATAAAAGCGTAGATGTCCTTTGCTGCAAGAACGGCGATGTTACGTTCTCCGAATGCTGGCAGGATATGCTTGTCGAGCTTCATGCGGTAGTTTGCTGCGGTGGATTCTTTAATACGGTTTCGGGTTACATACATCCACTCCGACGATAGCTCTCTGACGGTCATTTCCGTTACGGCGGCCTGGTGCTGAACCGTCTGATAGTCAAGCATCATCTTGTATTCAGCCTCCTGTTCGGTCGAGCCGTAGTATGATTTGTATTTTCTCTTGCCGTTAACGCTGCCAATCGATATGCGGCATTCCCAGCGCCCGTCCCGGCGCTGATAGGTTGTTCCTTTCATTCTGTTACCTCCAAAAAATCTTTTGTCTCCGTTGACTTTAACATAAAATAATGATATAATAAAATACAATATGAAGCACCTATAATCTATGCTTCTTCAAATACTGAATTTTGCGAAAAGCACCGATACAGAGCCTCTGCACCGGTGCTTACTGTGTTTTGGGTATTCGTCATTTCCGTTAATAATCAAAATGCATACTGTGATCCGTCCTGATACCGAGTTCCTCCTTCTTCTGCTCGATCTCCCGGCGGAGCTTCCTGTCCACCCTCGGCTTATCATTGCTGCGGCGGCGCATATCGTCGTCTGCTATGATTCGGACAAGGTGTGCGAACAAGGAAAACACAGTACCTGTCATCATACTGTGCTCGTAATCATCAGCTTGGCGGTACAGAGCCTCGGCGTACTCGTTCCCGTCATCAGCTGATTTCTTAAGCATCTCTTTTGCATTTTCCTCGTCCTGTTCGATCTCATCAGTACCAAACAGCAGCAGCTTCCCGAGCAGATATGAACACCAGCTGTTGCGATCGGCGTTTCCTTCAAGCAGACAAACGGCTTTCTCTGTATCGTGGTACTCGTTATCATCAAGCAGTATCTTGGCATAGGTGTACGCCGCATAAGGCTTTACGCTGTCATGCTTGTAAGCCTTTTCAAGCCACTCAACTGCCTGTGCAAGGTCTTTCTTATCCTCGGACAGATACAGCTTTGCAAGAGCAAACATAGCATACTCGTTATCATTATCCGCCGCCTGACGCAGATAGTGTTCTGCCTTATCAAAGTCGGCATATACTAATTCTCCCAACATATATATCTTTCCGAGCTTGTATGCAGACAGCGTATCACCGTTGTCGGAAAGCTCGGTCAGCATTTTTATTCCTCTGTCAATATCCTGTTCGGTATGCTCCCCGGAGATATATTCAAGAGCGAGATAACGCTCGGCGTTTCTGTTTCCGAGCGACGCGGCCTTCTGTAAGAGTTCCTCGCCCAGATCTGCCGCAGGAGCAACTTCATCACCTGTCATCAGAGCCTTTCCGTATTTGTACAGGCCATGCTTGTTATTCACAAGTCCCGCGAGCTTGGAGTAATCCGTCGGTTCGGGAGGCTCCGGCATTGTCTCGTCCATGATGATCAGATCGTCCATTGCAAGCACGGTTCGGATTATCATATTCTTGACAGAACGGAACTCCATGTTCTCAGTCAACTGCGGGAATGTCTTGGGTTTTAAGGTGTATGTCTTGTATTTCGCACTCTCAAACTCGCACCACTTTTCATAGAGCTTTACAATGCGTTCGTCCTGAGCCAGCATAGCGAAGATGCTGTCAACGGTCTGCTTGATATTCTTCGGCAGATAGCCATAGACCTTTTTGCCTTTTGCTGTTTTCAGCTGTTCCCGCAGCAGCATTATCATTCCGACAAGCTGCTCGTCGATCTCTCCAGTCCCGATCTCCGACAGAACGTCTTTCATCTGTTCTTCGGATTCGGCTTTCAACTCGTTTCGTGTTTCGGTTTGCTGCTGATAGATGCTTTTTAGCTCGTCCTGAAAAATATCGTTTGCAAACACGGAACGTATCTTGTCGATGCCCTCTTTCGTGAGGTAGCCCTGCTTCGGGTTTGTCGAATAGACGATCATGTGGATATGCGGGTGATGTGTGGTATCGTGGAACGCGGCATACCATTTCAGATTTGCAAGCGGAATCTTCTGTGCCTGCGCTATGTCTGTGATGTGCCGCTTGACGAGCTCCCGCCACATATCCGAGTTGGTGTAGCCGAGGCGCACGGCATCCTCACGCCGCAGGGATACAACATGAGTCCAAATAATACCCGGATGATTTGCGACTTCATCTGCAACGGCTTTCAGATACACTATTTATAGAGCGGACGTAACAAATGTTAATCCCTCAGTCACGGACAGTAATAAATGTCTCGGTAAGGATTATATCGAATATACTCTTTCAGACAAATATGATCCCGCCGTTCTGGCAGAGATTGATCCTTATCCCCCATATCCAACCCTCTCTGCGGGAGATAAGCTTTATTACTCCGTCAAGCTTGATGACGAAGGAACGCCGATATCGCTTGATGCAGAAGACAGGACTGTTGCAAATAAAGACAGCCTGACAGCTTCCAAATATACTGTAGACGGAATAGATGTTGAATATAAAGGACATTATCTGAACTGGGCGAGTCAGTTCGAGGCTCTCGGTAGCGGTACCTATCATAACGAAACTTACGGAAGCAATGTGACTGTGGGGAGCGGAAGCGGAACGGGTGTACAGACTCATGCTGAGCCTTTATACTGGCAGGCCAATGAGATACCTGTAGACGGAGCAGAGGACAGACTGCCGTTCTACCATGAGTATATTTTAAGGATATCTTGGACAAACGGAAGCGAAGCTGCCGACGCATCTGCTGAATTTAAAGACACGGATATAGTATATATCACAGTAAAGGCAGACTAAAGCTTTATTTTGAGACATCAAAAAAATCAAACGGAAAGGAGCGGTACAGTTGGAAAAGATGAAAAAATTCCTGAAAACTCACTGGATCATGGTTTGGCTTATTGCGGCTGTACTTACCTCCTCAATAATAGTTTTTGCGGAGTATATGGCGGAAAGAAACCGCGTGAGAAGGGTCGTAGCGAATGTAGCGGACGAAGGACAGCAGTTTTCTTCAAACTACCTGAAAGTTGCCGATATGGAACTTAAAAAGGTCTCGTTCAACGAAAGCGAAGAAATGGACTATTGCGTGATACCGATCAGTATCTGGAATCACAGCGAGACCAATCCTCAGAAGGCGTATCAGGGCGATATTGAGTACAGCTGGAAGATGCAGCTGGTCGATAAAGACGGTCATCTGATCTCAAACACCAACCCCGATCTTTCGAGCTATACTGTAGGCTATTCCGTTGACGGATCGAACTTTACAAACTTCAATTCTCTTACTTATGATGCTGGTACTGAAGAACATGTAGGCAACGGATATTATATAGACGGTACGGATACCTTTGACACAAAGGATTCAAACGGCATTTATCAGGTAGATGAGCGTATGCTTTATGTCGGTGCAAAAAAGTGGGTGATCAGCTTACTCTTATATACTGCGGTGGTTATGTGGCAAGAGCCTTGCAGGATTTTACTGCTACGAATGTGAAAACGGAAGCATCTACAGCAGGCAGTGAAACAACAACAGGACTCAGAATGTCGCAGGCAGGCGACTGCAAGCTTTATATGGGACGTCTTGTCGGAGAAATGGGATCTGGTATTGATTTTATAACCATAGAAAGCAGTGAGTTTGGAGGAAGCATTTCAGGCAATAACAGTGATGTTAACTCCTGTTTTGGCGGTGTAATCGGCAGAATCAGCCATAATAAGGACGAAGACAGGACATGGGATTTCTCGTCTGTAACTCTTCAGGGAACTGTCGGAAACACCACTTCAAAAGCTGCTCAAAGGATCGGCGGCTTGATCGCTGAGATCGACGGCTCGTATAATGGAAATTCAAACCACCGTACACTTAATCTCATCGATGTAACTGTTAACGGCTTGACAGTCAGCGGTCCGGTTAGTGCTGACGGTTCTATGGGTGGCCTTCTTGGCTATGACTGGAATAAGGTAGATGTAAATGCGAACAGTATTACTGTACAGGATAATTCCACAGACTCGACAAAGTCAACAGTGAATATCGGTTCTGCGGCAGGACATACAGCAGGTCTGGTTTACAGGGCAACAGGGCACTGGAAAGTGACCTCAATAGATATCAAAAACATAAAGATGACCGCATCAGGTGCATCTTCTGTTGGTATGCTTGTTAATAAAGGCTATACTTATTCGGGCAATAATGTGAATTTTTATACTGCGGGTAACAGCAGTGCAATATATCTTGAGCTTCCTGCTTCCTATACTTACAATCTTGCTTTGGATAGCAGTTCAAGTATCAATTCGTCGGCGGTGTTCGACGAGTTATGCGCTTATACCTGCCCGAGTTCTTCAGATATAATGAAGAACGGCAACGGTGTCATTTCGATCAATACCACATTTTATACAGACGGTACAAATGCAAGCGGAACTTATCATGCACAGACTTCTTACGGCGCAAAGCCAAATCCTAATTCAAGATACTATTATAATCTTGATGCCATGGATAGTGTAGGAACACCGTCTGATACAAGCGACCCCGCAAAACTGATGATACCTCAGATACAAACACCAATAATTTTCTTGCGAGAGTTCCATATGGATACAAAAAGGATAAAGACAGATCAGTTACTATACCGAGCTTATCAACTCGAATCCGGAATGGGAGCTTGTGGGAATATTTGCTGATGAAGGTCTTTCCGGAACCCAGCTTGCACACCGTACCGAAATGAATAAACTGCTGGGACTTGCCCGTAAAAACAAGGTTGACCTTATTTTATGCAAGTCAATCAGTAGATTTGCCCGTAATACAGGTCATGAGCGCACCGGCAAACGGACAGACACAGAACACCAGCATTATCTTCTTCCCGGAGGCAACGGCTTCATGGGGCACGGTGACCTATTTCGGTCTTTATAATGCGGCTACAGGAGGACAGCTCGTTCTTTATGGCGCGCTCACCAATCCCATCACGATCTCGGCTAACTATGTACCGCTGTTCCGTGTGGGAAACTTCAGCCTTACACTCACATAATTGAAACCTGCTAAGAAAAATCAATAGGCAGAACAGCCAAATTTGAAAGGAATGCATTATTGAAAACGCTAATGAATTCATACTGCTGAAAGGGCATAGCAAAGC
>FMXS01000001.1 GCA_900104495.1 Ruminococcaceae bacterium FB2012
ACCTTGGGATACCACTCTTGGAGTGCTGGAGTTCTAACCTGCGGCTTTGAATCAAGTCGGGGGACATTGTTAGGTGGGCAGTTTGACTGGGGCGGTCGCCTCCTAAAGAGTAACGGAGGCGCTCAAAGGTTCGCTCAGCATGGATGGAAACCATGCATCAGAGTGTAAACGCAGAAGCGAGCCTAACTGCGAGAATGACGGTTCGAGCAGTAACGAAAGTTGGAGTTAGTGATCCGGCGGTATGTGAGTGGAAATGCCGTCGCTCAACGGATAAAAGCTACCCTGGGGATAACAGGCTGATCTCCCCCAAGAGTCCACATCGACGGGGAGGTTTGGCACCTCGATGTCGGCTCATCGCATCCTGGGGCTGTATTCGGTCCCAAGGGTTTGGCTGTTCGCCAATTAAAGCGGTACGCGAGCTGGGTTCAGAACGTCGTGAGACAGTTCGGTCCCTATCTGTCGTGGGCGCAGGATATTTGCAAGGAGCTGTCCCTAGTACGAGAGGACCGGGATGGACGCACCTCTGGTGCACCGGTTGTCACGCCAGTGGCATGGCCGGGCAGCTATGTGCGGAACGGATAAACGCTGAAGGCATCTAAGCGTGAAGCCGCCCTTAAGATAAGATATCCCATCCTTTATGGAGTAAGACCCCTGAAAGACTATCAGGTTGATAGGCCTAAGGTGTAAGTGCAGTGATGTATTTAGCCAGCAGGTACTAATCGGTCGAGGGCTTGACCTTGAAAATTATGCTT
>FMXS01000026.1 GCA_900104495.1 Ruminococcaceae bacterium FB2012
GCGCTGACTCCATCGCTCTGAACGAGATCAAGACCGCCTCTGCCGAGAATATGATCAAAGCTCACAAGACTGCGGAGAAAAATGCTCCCAAGCGGAGAAACTCCGTGGGTGCAGCCGGCACCGAGGCCGATAAGATCCGGCGCTCCAACTCCTTCGTCAAGAAATAAGAGATCATCCGCTGCTCAGCAGCACCGCTGATGCGGACCGAAAGCAAAAAGAGATATCTTCCCTTTACGCTCGTATGGGGAGGATATCTCTTTCCTGTGTGTGGATAACAGTCCGGCCGGACTGTCGGGAATTTACAGTTTTTCCCTTGGAGCCGTCCTTGCCCCAGCGGCCTGTCGCCGCATTTACAAGCTGTCCGTTTGAACATTCAAGAGTGTTGTTTATTATCCGAAGATCGTCGAGAGGATACCTCCCACGATATATGCGGTCGTACTTATGCCGAGCATTACATAACAGAATGTGATCATAATTTTTCCTCCTTTCACAGATCTTTTTTGTCTTAATTGTTCCTGTTGGTTTCAATCCAGTCCCATGCTGCTTCTTTTAATTCATCCCAGTAGTCTTTCATGAACCTTATCATATCTTCATTCCATGTGGGTGTGCTGCCGAAACGTGCTTCTTTTTCCATACTGTAGCGTATATTTGATTCAAGCTGATAGATATCGATAGACCATGTAAAAGTGTTTGATACCATTGATAGAACTTCGTAATACTGATTCTTTGTCATATTGTAATCTCTTTGTACCAGGTTCTCTACCTCAAATTCGTGCATCTGAACCAGCCTTTTCTTCTTGGGCTTGGTCTGCTCTTTATTCTGTTCTGTGATCCAGTGTATGATTTGTCCGAAAAAGCCGGAATCAGAAGTATCGTCTGCCGATGCGCTGAATGTTGCAGCCATTGACATTGTCATTACTGCCGCGAGTGTTACTGCTATCTTTCTTGCTGTATTTTTCATAATGATCTCTCCTTTTGTTATGTCTTCAGGTCGTTTCCCTTTCTGTGATTACATAATAACATACCCGCCCTTACAAACTACTTACAAAATACGCCAGTTTTCATAAAAATCAAAAATTATTTTTTGTTTCTGCATTCTGCACAAAGCGGGATGCTATTTTTTGTGCATATCAGAGAACGATAAAAAATATTTCAACCCCCGCTTTTTGTCCAGTTGTTGTCCGGGTCGGTATGATATACTGTAATCACAGAAAGGGAAAACAACAAAACCAAACAGATACAAAAGAAACCAAACCGAAAGGAGTGAAAAAAATGTTTGCAGCAATCGGGCTTTTAGCACTGTGCGCAGCACCCGGTGTCGTGTTCATGGGACTTGGGATATACAGTACATTAAGATGATAATAAAACACCAATTTAAGGAAAAGGAGGTATGCAGGATGTTTACAGGTATCACTATCGCAACAGGCATAGCTATCTGCGTAGCAGTTATCACACTCTTCGGCTGATATGTCAAAGAGAGAAAAAATCAAAATGGAAGATGAATGAATATGTTTACAATTTTTGTAACACTATACGGCGGTGCTACCTTAGCCATACTCGGATATTGCGCGTATGTGTATTTCTTCGGAAATCCGTTCAAGTAAAAACAAGGAGTTTTTGAATGACATTGAATATTGAGTAAAGCGTCCGTGCAACAGTGCGGGCGCTTTTTGCACGGGTTGAAAAATTGAGAGGGATATGATATAATAAGGGAAACCGTCGGCAGGATGTCCGGCGGTATGAAGATATGAGAATGTCTGTTAGTATGCGATCCCTGAAAAAAAGGATAAAAGAAAAGGAGAACGGTATTGTTATTTCACACCTTCGGAAATAAAGAAAACAAAGCGGTAATGCTGATACACGGAATGCTTACTCCGTGGCAGATATGGGAAGATACTGCTTCGGTCCTTTCCAAAGAATACTATGTGGTAGTTCCGGAGCTCGACGCGCATACCGAGGATAAGCCCAGCCGTTTCTCTTCGGTTGAAAAAGAAGCGGAGCAGATAAGGGACTATATTGTGCAAAATCTCAGCGGCAGGCTGTATGCTCTTTGCGGTCTGTCAATGGGCGGACGGATTGCCGCGACCGTTGCCGGAACGGAGGGCATTTCTGTATCTTATCTTGTTCTTGACGGCGCACCGCTGAAAAAAATGCCCGGTATTCTGATTGCAATAATGAAGAAATCTTATAAAAGCATAATCGAGAAATCAAAAAAGCGTGATCCCAAAGTGATTGAAAGCTGCAAACGGGATTTTCTGCCTGAAAGATACCACGAACACTTCTTCAAAATAGCTGACAATATCGAAGCCGAGTCGATAAACAATATCCTTGACAGCGTGTTCAGTGATTTTCAGTTCAAAACTTATGACAGCAGTACGAAGATACTGTTTATGCACGGTACAAAGGGCAATGAATCGGTTTCAAAGAAATGCGCCGTGAAGATGAAGAAAGCCAATCCTCAGACAGTGATACGCTGTTTCGACGGCTATGCACACGCTCAGCTTGCCTGTTTTGAACCTGAAAACTGGGTAAACGAAGTATCAGCATTTATAAAGGGATAATAATTCTGCTTTGGATTATAAGACTGTTTGGTATAATGATCTTATTTACGCATATAACGCTTCAAATCCGACTTCTCTTGAAAACCTCCGCGATGATATACGATCCGCTACAGGCTCCGTTACGCTCCTTAACTCACGCGGGGAAGAAATGCTGCTTGCCTATACTCCGGTCCTGGAAACGTCCGGGTGGACCCTGCTGAGCCTTATCCCGGAATCGGATCTTAATGTAAACACGGAGAACTGGCTTCTGATCGGAGTTATCTCCGCCGGGCTGCTTGTGATTTTCATTATTAATCTGCTCTTTATTCAAAGCATCAACAAAAAGCTGCGGGTCGCAGCAATGGAGGCCGAATCCGCCAACAAGGCCAAAACCGATTTCCTTTCCACCATGTCCCACGATATCCGGACTCCGATGAACGCCATAATCGGGCTGACAGCCATTGCACAAAAGAATCTCGGCGACACCGAGGCAACGGACGAAAGTCTTCGCAAGATCGGTCTTGCCGGCAATCATCTGCTGACGCTGATCAACGATATTCTGGATATCTCGAAGGTCGAAAGCGGAAAACTGAATTTATCGCCGGTAACGTTCTCCATTGTGGAAACCGTTGAAAACCTTGTCAATCTGTCTCAGCCGATGGTAAAAGAAAAGAATATAGATTTCAATTTCCGCGTTGACCGTATGGAAAAAGAATATCTTTATGCCGATCAGCTCAGGCTAAATCAGATATATATAAATATCCTTTCCAACGCCGTTAAATACACTGAGCCGGGCGGCAGCGTCAGTGTGGATATGGCTGAGGAGGAAAGTGCGGCCGAAGGATGCGTAAAGCTGATCTATCGGGTAGCCGACACCGGGATAGGTATGACCCCGGAATTTATGGAAAAGATGTTCCAGCCCTTCTCACGGCAGACGGACAGCCGCGTTGACAGTATCCAGGGGACGGGGCTCGGTCTTGCAATCACAAAACAAATGGTGGATCTGATGGGCGGAACCATCGAGTGTCAGAGCGAGCCGGGCAAGGGCACCGTCTTTACGGTTGCAATAGATATCCCCGTGTCCGACAGACAAAGGGACGATCTGCGGCTTGATCCTATCGATATTCTGATCGTTGACGACGATGAAGTGCTTCTTCAGACTACTGCCGACACCCTCGGTTCTCTTGGGGCTGCGCCGGAATGCGTGAACAGCGGTGCAAAGGCGATAGAAATGATCCTGAGCCGCCGTCAGGAAGGACGCAGCTACGGTCTTGTCATCCTCGACTTGAAAATGCCGGATATGAACGGGATAGAAACGGTCCGCCGGATCCGGTCGGACATAGATGAGGAGCTCCCGATCCTGCTTACCTCCGCCTATGACGTACCGGAGATCGAAGATGAGGCCAAAAAAGCGGGAGCCAACGGCTTTGTCAGCAAGCCCCTTTTCCGCTCCGCTCTTTATGATAAGATCAGTCAGCTTCTCGGAAAAGAAGTAAGATCAGCCGAGCCGGAGGACGATCATTCGGATCTTGCAGGAATACATATCCTCGTGGCGGAGGATAACGATATCAACTGGGAGATCATACAAGCGACTCTAAGTATGTTCGGAATAACTTCGGACCGTGCGGAAAACGGCCGCATCTGCGTGGATATGATGAGAAACGCAGAGAAAGGACGATACACCCTGATCTTTATGGACGTTCAGATGCCGGAAATGAACGGACTGGACGCCACAAGAACGATCCGCAGCATGGAGGATCCGTGGGCTGCATCGATACCTATTATAGCGATGACGGCGGACGCATTCTCCGAAAACATCACCGAATGTCTGAATGCGGGCATGGACGGACATATCGCCAAGCCTTTTGATGTTAAACTCGTGATCAAAGAGATCCGCAAGATAAAGGAAAGGAGAGCCAGAAAATGAAAAAGCTCACCGGTATTATTCTTTCGTCGCTGATAGCCTTCGGCATGACAGCCTGCGGTTCCGAAGACAGTCAGGAACGCCAGACCGGCTTTGAACCGAAACTGGACAAAGCCACTGCCTGTAAGATCAGCATAGCGGGCACCTACAGCAATTTCGAAGCTCTTGAAGCGGAATTTGACCGTTTTAACGAGTATTATCCGAACGTTGAGATGAGCTACACGAAGATCGATGATTACAACAATTCCATTGCCACCGTTCTGAACGGAAACGATGCCCCCAACATTTTCTTTTCCTTCAGCTGGATGACCGGGAACTCCGCCTATGATTCGGTTTTCGCTCACATGGAAAACCTTGCGGACGACTCTCTCGGTCTTGACCTGGACTGCATCCGTCAGGGGCTTCTCAACCGCGACTCACAGGACCGCGTGCTGACAGTACCGATCTTCTCCACATCCTACGGTATGCTGGTCAACAACGATCTGTTTGAAAAAGAGGGGCTCAAGGTGCCCGGGACACTTCAGGAGCTTTTCGATGTCTGCGCCTCTTTCCGGGAAAAAGGATATGCCAGCCCGATGATGGGATACAGCGCAGATTCGTCGGGCTGTCTGATGAACACCGTCGCTTACCCGATCTTCGCTGGAACGCTTGCGGAGCATCCGGAAATGGTCGCACGCGCCAACCAGTGTGATCCCGCTGCGGGGGAATATATGCGCCCGGCTCTCGAAACGCTCTCTCAGATGATCGGCATGGGCTGCATCGACCTTGAAAAATGCAATGGGATCGGCGATAACTATGCCGAAGTGATTATGCGCTTCTTTGAAGGAGATGTTCCTATGATGATCTGCACCGGTGATACCGTATCCGGCACGGGCAAACGCGAAAGCCAGTCGGAGGCTTTCACAGCGCATCCGTTCTCCTATACATTCGCTCCGATACCGACAACAGACAAGGGCGGGTATTTTCTTGACAGTCCTTCTGTTCAGTTCTCAGTCAACAATTCCTGCAGCGATAAGGATATGACAAATTAATTTATGCGTTTTCTCATATCAAAAACGGAGCTGAATCAGATGGCATCCGTAAAACGTCTGATAACTCCGTCGAAGGATCTGTCATTCGATAAGGTATATGCTCCGATCAGCGAAGCAGCTTCGGAGTTGATCATATCTCCCGCCGAGCTCGGGATCGAAGATACGCTTGCAGTTCAGATACGGCTTGCATCCTATCAGGTCGGAACCGGAGCTCTGACGATAGACGAGGCCGTTGCAAAATACGGATCACTTAAATAGACAGGGCTCTGCCCGAAGCATACCGGACTGCTGCAGGCAGCCCGGTATTTTTTAAAAAATATCTGATCTTATGCGCCCGAATGGTCATTACAGCGGTATTACTTATGAAAGCACTCAAACAGGCGCGGTGAACAGCTAAGTCGTAAAACACAGCGCAGTAAAAAAATATATTAAGGAGCGGATCATTATGCCGAAAACACTTAACGAATGGTTACAGGATAACAAAAACAACGATAACGCAATTCTCGGAAACGGTACATATGAGCAGATGCAGAATATGGCAGAGCAGCTCAACAATCTGCATGACAATGCGATCGAGGTGTTCGGCACCGAGAACGAGGCTACACTTGGCCTTTCCAAGGCTGCCCGTGATATTCTCTCCCTTGTGGAGCAGTCGCTTACACTCACGACTGACAATGACCTGCTGGCTGACAACATTATCGGGGAAGATGACAATATTATTGACACCAGCAGCAACAGGAACAAAGGTGTCAACGCTGATGCTTCCCTGAAGTGGGAGCAGGCAGTTGAAGCACTGAACGGCCTTAATGCTATGCTCAGCAGGGATTTCAAATCGTACATAGATATGGGCGCTGCTGACTCTGATGCTTCCAAAAAGGTCAATATGAATGCCATTTTTGACGGTCTTACTGCCCTTAACAGATCTTACGGGATAACGGTAGATCAGGGACCTCTGAAAAAGAACTATGCTGAGCGTCAGGAGCCTTTGCTTGTTCTTCCCTCTGCTAAGGAGAAGTATTCCAATCCCTCTGAGATCACTGCGGAATTTACCGCAGCTGTCAGAAATATCGATGTGGCTGTCAATGACATCCACGCACACAGATACGGTCTTATCGAGGGCTCATCCGATGAGCACGAGCAGATGTCCGCAGCTGCTGAAAGGCTGCAGAAAGCCTTTGCAGATCCTGACCTCTGGTCTGACCCCGCCGAAAAGCTCGCTGCCCTTGAAGAGGCTAAGAAGAAAGCCATAGCCTACAGGAGAAAGAAGAGATCAGACGACGGTGTACAGTACGATGCAGAAGCTTCCAAAAAGATCGACGAAGGCACGCTGACTCAGGAAGAATTTGAGGGCGGTTATGTTATAAACAACAGAAAGGACGTCAGATTCGTTGAAGTTCCCGGACAGCAGCAGAGACAGCGCGTTGAACAGGTGGTGACCGAGCATCTTAATGTGTATGAGCCCGACAGCAACGCAGGCAAGACAAGATACAAGGGCGCAAGAAAACTGATCGACGCTGTGAATGCTATAAGCAACAGCTATAAAAAGGATCTGGAGGCAGCCGTTGAGGCTCTTAACGAAGCTAAGGATCACGACCCTGCTCTCACCAACAACAGCAAGCTCATCCGCGAGCTGAACGACCTGAACGATGATCTTAATGCCAAGCACACCACAGGACTTTTCAGCGGTTCCTCCACAGCCCACGATAATCTGAAAAAGAGCGTTGAGGCTCTGAAAAAAGCTCTTGATCCCAAGTCGCTGCCCACTGCAAGAACAGATAAGCTGGAAGCTCTGAAAACTGCAAAGGAAATGGCGACTAAGTATATTGAAAAGAACGCGGGTGCAAGCTCCGATATGGGAAAGAACCGTCTTTCCGCTGCACAGAAGATACTTGATCTTGCCAACAAGGAGATCAGCGTAGTGGAAGAGACCATGAACCGCAAGTATCTTCTGAGCTACGACTATCTGACCTGGAAGAATGAGTTTGCCGCGATCAAAGGCGGACAGGATCCTATCTCCAAGGCAAAGAAGGCGTCTCTTGACAAGCTGAGTAAAAACATAAAGGCTCTGGAAGTGATATATAGGGAGATGCCTGAGTCTGAAAACTCCGGCAAGAAAAAAAAGATCTCCGCGGAAACGGCTTCGGATGATAAGGTCAAAAAGCTTTTTGAGACGCTCGGATATGCAGCTATGGAGAACTGCGAGTACTTCTACAGCAGCAGAAAAGACCTTACATTGCTCAGCAGCGTAATGACCGAGGAGGACTACAAAAAGGTCTTTTCGACCTGCGATGAGCTCCGTAAGGATGATTACGAGAACGATGTGAACCACGCAGAAGCCTTCCTCGAAAGCATCGAGACTTCCAACCTTTTGTTCGGCACAAAATTCGATCTTAAAACAGCACACAGGATCCACAAACAATACCTTCAGAAGATCACAGCCGAAAAGCTGGAACAGTCCAGAAAGGAAGCAGAAGCAAAGCAGGAGAAGGCAGCGAAAGATCAGGGCAACATCAATGCTCAGAATTACAGACTGCCCCAGTGGAAAAAACGTTTCCCCTGCAAGCCCGATCAGCTTGATGACTTCGGTGTCACAGATCCTGAGATCATAAAGAATGTGAAGGAGCTTGACAGCTTTTCAAAGGCACTGGACGGTCTTAACGAACATAATATGAAAAAGGCCATTTCGACCATCTTCCCTGACAACGATGCCGAGAAGCTCACAGAGCTGCTGAACGATCTTAAAGCAGGCGTCTACACCGGCGACCAGATCGACAGCTCTCCCGAGGCAAAGGAACAGTGGGGAAGGTTCCTGACCAATGTAATGGAATTCAAGAAATTCCTGAATGATGGCACCAACTATGATAAGCTGATGCGTGCAGCAGAGATCGGCACCGAAATGGATGCTGATGAGTATTCGGATTACACTGATTTCAGAAAATGCCTGTGGGATGCTGTAAAGGGCCTGAACAAGTTCCACGGACTGAATATCGAAGAAAGAGAGCCGGATCTCTCGCCTGTTGACGCTAAGAATGATGCAGATGATTATGAGGCCGTTTATGAAGCAGGATCATCGTCAATGATCAAGTCCGGCAATGATGAGGAATACAATATCGAAAACAAGAATGATGAGCCTGAGGATGATATGGATGAGGACATTGAGGAAAATGACCTTGAAAAAGCTCTGAAGGATGCTCAGGAAAACATCAGGAAAGCTCAGAAGGATCCCAAGGCTGCCGATCATCCGATCGAAAGCGATTTCACAACTATCATTGCTGTAAATCTGATAAAGAGACAGAACTGGGAAAACGTTACGCTCGGAGATATCATGGATGTTAAAAACAGCCTGTATGAGCTTCCTGAGTATGAGTCCATGAACAAGAACGTTCAGGAAGACAAGCGTATCGAATATGCCCTTGAGGAAGACGGCGGGCGTCTTTTCGACAGCTTTATGAGCCAGAGAAATATACTTCGTCAGCAGGGCAAGAATGTAACCAAGGAAAATTTCCACAAGGAGAAGAGAGCCCAGAAGGATATGGAAAACTTTATCTGATCGGCATACAGCTATCCCGCATTTTCTAACAGAAACAGCCCCGCTTTCGGAATGAAAACGGGGCTCTCTGCTAAGGTGATGCTGTATTCCCGGCAAAGTCACCCCTCAGTTTTTCCGTACAGGATCACCCGTACCTTTCCCGGTGCGGGTGATCGGTTTTATATGCTGTTTTATCTTCTGCTGCGAAGTATTCTATGTCCGCAGTTCTATACCGGAGCACTTCCGTAAGGATGACAGCTAAGCCAAGACCGCTTCGCAACGACTTTTGCATATCCGTCTCATATAATGATAAAACTCTTGCATTATGTGCATTTTTATGATATATTATTTATAAGCCCTGCTCTGATATACGGGGCCCACCGGATACAAGATAAACAGAATGATAAAATGTTTACTATATGTGAAAGGATATCCTATGATAAAAGAGTATTTGCTTCAGGACTGGTCCTTGATACTGCTTTTGTCAGCGTTTGCGATAGCACTCAAGATCACGGTATTTTTTGATAAAACAACTATCAGACGTATGTACGTTCTGATAGTGGGTGTGTTTTTGCTCTCTCTTGTCGTATTTGTAGAGTTCAATTACACCTCGCAGGCCGGGCATGTGACTCTGCGCAGAATTCTTATGGCGATACGGTACAGTGCAACGCCATTTATCATCTCGCAGATCATATTTACGCTGGTAAAGAAGCAGACCTTGTATATATTCATCCCTTCGATCATCCTTGCGGTAATCGATCTTATTTCGATATTTACCGGCATTGTCTTCCTGGTAGATGAGAATAACGATTTCTCACGAGGTCCGCTCGGTTACCTGCCGTTCATTGTGGCGGGTCTGTATTGCATTGCACTGGTTTATCTCCTTATCAAAAGATGCAACAAGAAATTGATGGAGATAGTTCCCATTGCCTTTCTAAGTTTCGCACTGCTTTCGGATCTGGTCTTTCCGTTTGTATTCGGAATTGATTTTTCCAGGATCTTCTGCTCTACGATCGCTATTGCGCTGTTCGTATATTACGTTTTTGAGATCCTGCAGCAAACAAAGATAGACTCCCTTACAGGGCTGCTCAACCGGCACGCCTACCACGCCGATATCCGCAAGGCCCCGGAGGAGATCACGGCGCTGATATCGATCGATATGAACGGACTGAAAGTCATAAACGATACGCTGGGACACGCTGCCGGTGATGAAGCGCTGGTCACGCTTGCACTATGCTTTCGCCGGGCACTGAAAAGCAGGCAGTTCGGCTACAGAATAGGCGGAGACGAATTCATTATCCTTTGCCGTAAGTCCTCACAGGCTGATATGACTGAACTGATCAGGCGCATAGAAACTAATGTCGGCAAAACCAAATATCACTGTTCTATCGGTCATAGTTTTTCCGCAGACGGTAAAATGCCGGTCGATGAAATGCTCAAAGAGTCTGATATGATGATGTATGCCATGAAAGAACGCTTTTATAAGGAACGCGGAGAAAAAAGGCCTGACCAGGTAAAATAAGAAACATAGGCAATACCGCACAACCCCTGTGCGTCAGATCGCCCGCAAGCTCAATAAAGTTGAGCTGAGATTTTTCGTCAGAGTGCATAAATTTGACGCAGGCGGGCTGACGCCCGGCAAGGAAAATTTGTGTGCTATGACGGAAAATATGCAAGCAGATGACGTGCAGAGGCGCAAGCCGCGGGTTGTGCGGTGTTGCCTTAAATAATCGTCCTTTGAAGCGAAGATCAAAGGCTGAGTGCATCGTAATACATAAACATCAATCCAAAAGGAGTTCAGAAAGATGGGAAACAATAATTCGCAGGAGAGTCTGCAGCTTTTTGAAGATCAACCTGTAAGGACTGCGTGGGATGAGGAACACGAGGAATGGTACTTTTCCATTGTAGATGTGGTTGGGATTCTTACAGAAAGCAAAGACCCGACGGCATACTGGAGAAAGCTCAAAAAGCGCCTTAAAGAAGAAGGCAATGAAACCGTGACAAATTGTCACGGTTTGAAAATGAAAGCCGCAGACGGTAAACGCAGACTTACAGACGTAGGCAACACAGAGCAGCTCCTGCGTATAATCCAGTCGATACCGTCAAAAAAAGCGGAGCCGTTTAAAATGTGGCTGGCAGAAGTCGGCAGAGAACGGATTGAAGAAACTCTTGATCCCGAACTGATAGCAGTAGGAGGAATACAACCATGAAAAAAAGAATAACTGCACTCATACTTTCAGCAATGATGATGCTTTCCCTTGCCGCCTGCGGTAACGGTGACAGTTCATCATCCGCAAACGAAACTGAAAGCACAGCCGTCAGCGAACAGACCATTCTCGGACAGAAATCCGAAAAAGGATCAAAGTATACACTGTATCTCGGACTTAATGACAAGGACACATACGAGCAGAAAATATCCACTGAGGACGCTATTGAAAAAGCCAACAAGATATGCGCCGCTCATTCGGGTGGCTATACCCAGTTCACCGCAAAGGGCGGCTGGACAAATGACGACGGAACATTAGGTCATGAAAATACACTTGTGTATATGATCTATGACATTGAGGATTCGGATCTGAAAGCAATGCTTGATGAATTTATAAAGGAGTTCAATCAGAGTGCAGTCCTTGTAGAAAAGAGCGATACAGCGCATATCTATTATTCCGGAAATTGAATACAATGAGTTTGAGCATCGGTCGAAAGATCGGTGTTCATATTTTTATGTCAATCGGCATCAATTTCCACGCTGAATTCAACCATATTATCATTATTCTTCAAGCAGTTTCACCTCTTCCAAAGGCTGCCATACACAGTGAGCAGCAACCTCATCTGTCTTTTCATACGGCAGATTCATAAAAGATATGATCGTTTCTTTCGGGAACCACAGGCTGCAATAGCGGGGAGTGACTCCCTTTGGTACAACACCGATCTTCTCGGTTTCATTAAAACGATCAACAAGCTCTTTGGCATTGTAGATGTATACGGGATAACCGGCTCGATGGATCGCAAGGAAAAACTTTACAGCTTCTACACATCTTGTCCTTGCAGCACCCTGAACGCCGAGAAAGAATCCTCTGCTGTCGTGATGCGCATAAAGGTCGATGTGTGTTGAATTTCCGCCTCTGCATACTTCCCAGGGATGACCGTTTTCATGATCGTGACACCAATTAATGAACGCTTCGACAGAGTCTCCGTCGACATTTTTAAGGTTGCTGTCCCTTCCGTCAGCGTGTTTATAGTACTGTTCCTTCGGGGACAGATCGGTGAACTCATAATTGTTTTCCTTATACCCGAGCGCACAGCATTTATAGAACTCATTTGCCGTAAATGACTGTATCCTCGGCATATCTTTGTAATCTGGCAGAGAAGAGACAGTACTGATAAACTCGTCTATTTCCTCTTTGGTTATGTCCTTGAGGAACTCATCTCGTTCTTCGGGGAAGATGTCATAGTATTCTTTCCTTGTAATAGTTCCTGTTCGGTATTCCGGTGGAAGTTCTCGGTTTATACGATCATTGTATGTTCCGGCTTTGATCTCTTCATAACAGCTTTTTACCGATTCCAGGATCCATTCAACATATTCGGAAATATCATGATCAAACGGGCTTCTTTCCTTTCGGCTGTCGACTTCGATCACCTGCCTGTGGTCGATATATATCGTTTTGTATCCTATTTCAGTATCTTCAGCAGCTTGTAAGCAATACCAGATCTTCTCTGTCGGGAAGAAATCATGCCAGCACCTTTCCAGATCCTCGATACTGTCATAATCTCCTTCTTCAATTGCTTTTTCGGGATCCTCAAAATCTTCGAGCTGACCGCGTTCTGCCGTTATGAACAGTTCTCTTGCTCCATTATCGCTTACGGGCGATATCTTATTAATGTATTCAAAGATCTCATCTATCATCTCGTAAGACTTGCTGTCATAAGTGGTCGTGTTATCGAATGAACGGTAGCTAATGCGTCCGAGCCAATCGTTATATCCTAAGATAGCCGGTGCTTTCAGCATGATCATCCCTCTTTTCTGTATTATGGTATAAAACTATTCTTCTCAAGTATATCATACAGTTCACAGAAATAGAATAAACCACTGGGAAATTCTTTCCCAGCAGTTTAAAAAAAAAGAGATTTTTTTTGAATTGAAGAATACGGAAATAACTCAATGATGAGAAAAAATCCAAAAATAGAAAAGAAAATGGCCTCCAAAAAATGAGTAATTACGTCATATACTTACAAGACATCTTCACTAAAAAGATGCATAGGGCTCAAATGGCGTAAATGCGCCATTTGAGCCTTTTGCATTTCCCGAATTTTATAGTGTCAAACCGTAGATGCAAAATCACATTTTTAGTAGAGTTACGGGACATGAACCCCGACATCACAAAACATTATCAAATAAATTACCGTTTTCTTACAGTGAATAGCGGTCAAAAACGAAAAATATTCAAAAAATCTTTCACAAACTTTCGAGCCTGAATTTGTTGGTATCTCACAAAACTGAGGTACCAAGAAATTCGGGCTTTTTTTGTTGCCCGAAAAACCATATATCATATTAAAGGAACAATCAATGAACAACTACAGACTGTACGCCAAGCTCTTCCACAAGCCGGACTTAAGCAACTTAAGTGCTGTGCCTTGCGAGGTGGAGAAATGGATCCCGATCAACCATTGGACCTTTGAGCAGATCAAGCGGAGTCCCCTGCTCGACCTTGATGTGATCAAGGCTTACAAACACAGTTTCAAGAGCTTTGTTCGCAGCGGTTCTAATCAGCCCGCGAAGCGCACGCTCGGAATCAGTCATAAGGTGATCCTCATATAACGTCCGAGCATTCAGCACGAAGCAGGAGTACCTCGGATAGTCATAGCCCTCGCTTTCGACCAAAATTCCGCCATTCCCGCAGTCATCGAGAAGCATAATGCAGTGGTTGACTTCATTGTCGCAGAACATCAGGTCTTTGCGGCGGTATGGCTGTGCCATATCATTTATTTCTGTTTCAGGGGCAGGACAGTACAGCCCGGTGAAGATCAATAAGCACAAAGCATAAAAACGGCGTATCTCTTACCCGCCCTTCGGCAGGAGAGATACACCGTTCTTTTTTCCGGTATTTCTGGATTATAACGAGCACATCCGGTCAGGTCTCTGCTTCTTATCTCACCTGACTTTGAGGCTTGCTTTTCCTCGCTCTTTATAAAAGCGCTCTTTCATGGCATACATCATCATATCAGACTCTTTGAGCATATCATCCACAGGCTTTTTACCGTCCGGTGAATAGCTATATCCTACAGAGCAATGATATTTTGTTTCGCTGACATTTGTCTCGATGCGCCGGATCAGATCCATCATTTCGTCTTGCCGGGCTTTCCGGCAAAGAATAACGAACTCGTCACCGCCTATCCTGTAGCCGAACTGTCTGCTTTTCAGCGCTCTGCGAAAGCAAAGTGCCAGCGTTACCAGCGCTTCATCTCCGGCAGCATGACCCTGAGTGTCGTTTATGACCTTCAGTCCGTTCATATCAATAGATATCAGGGCTGTGATCTCCTCAGGATTCTTGCAGATATCTGCATTGTAGGCGTGTCGGTTGAGGAGCCCTGTCAGAGAGTCTTTTTTTGTCTGCTGCAGGATCTCGAAAACGTAATATACGAACAGCGCTGTGGCGATAGTAGAGCAGAAGATCTTGGAGAAATCGCTTCCGAATACAAATGGGAAGATCAGATCAGAAAGCAGGGCGAGGCTGAGGAAGGCAATGGGAACGATCTCCATCAATTTCATGTTGCATCTTTTGAAAAGGAAACAGACCAGAGCAGCGCAATACGCCCCGGCAACAATGAAAGGCAGATATCCCAGCGGGCCGCGGGAAAAGGTGTTATTCTCGTCTATCCTGAAGACGAACCCTGTAAATATCGAAACGAAGTCGATGACAGTGAGTATGATCGAGGGGATGAAGATATACAAAGTCTGTTTCTTCACAAGTGTATAGATGATCTGCGAAATAATAAAGGGCGTTGCACTGTATCTAATCGCCATCAGAATGCTGCGTAGGGTCCTGTATTCGACCTGCGCTGTGCAGTTGAACTCTACAAATACGACAAGAGAGAGCAAATACACGCCGATTATCAGAACATACATACGCTTGATCGTTTTTTCATCCCAGAAGACCGTGATCCGGAGCGCTATCGCAAACGCCGCCAAAACCAGTATCAAAGACCAGTTCTGAAGCAAATATTCTTTTATCATGAGATATCCTTTCACAATAATGTGATCAGTTTATTATACTGTTAGTTATTCACATAGCCTTCTTATGAGAGCAGGCCGGGTGTATCCTGTATAATTATAGTATAGTATATATATCCGCAAATTGCAATAGGCCTGTGCCATTATATATGGGCACTTTCTGATCCTCCGGATGCTGCTGAAGAGTCACTCGCTCCAGAGGAGCTTTATGTTCGGAAGGGTCAGTTTCATAACATCCTGTATCTCGTAGGCTACTCCGTTATCTTTCAACTCCTGCAAAAAGCCGTTTACATAGACAGGATCGGAAAAAGGCTGGATAATATCAAAGATGAACTTCCCGTTCACAGCAGAGATCTCAATGATTATACCCCTGTCAGGGCATCGTGTCCATGTTCTGAAATCGCGGATATACTTCTCCGCATCGCCGAATCCGGCCTTACCGACATAGCTTATCACAGCTGTCATGTTCCTGTTCAGCATTTCATCGGCAGCAGACATTGCATCAAGGCGCTGCTGATCTGTCTCCATATTTTCCAGCATCTCTATGATCGAGACAGCAGCCTTCGCCCCGGAAAGGATCGTTTCGTCACAGGACTGTTCAAAAACCCTCCTGCGGAATTCCTGAACCTGCCGGTCTATGGGGAGGCTTCGCAATCCATCATCGTATTCCAGCATTGAAAATCCCACAAGGCTTTGGTGCGCTGCGGGAGTCCTGAAGGCTTTTCTCTGATTTACACACAGGATGCTCCTGATCGGTGCATCCGCATCCGGATTTAATTTTGCAACAGCACGGCTCAGCAGCAGCGCTGTCATCGTCCCCGGGCTGCCCTTATGCTTTGCGTTGAAGCTCATGAACTCCGCCTCGGAGAGGGCTATGCTGTAAACAGTTTTACTGCGGTCGTTCCGAAGCTGGAGAACCCCGGTCAGATCGAGAGCCGGAGCCATTTCCGACGGCTGAGGAGCAGGAAATCCTCTCACTGCTGCAACAGGATCATCCCATTCCTCGGCAGAGATAACATCCCCCGCAAGACGAATGCCCTCTCTGCTCAGCTTCTCATCATATCTGGCTGAGCAATAATAGTAAAGCAGCGTGCGAATGACCTCGTATGCACCTATACCGTCTGTAAGGCCGTGAAACAGGTCCAGAACTATCCGGTCACCCTCGGCGGAGAACGCGATCATGTGGTAGTTCGAGCTTTCAGAATTCAGCTCCGTACCCTTAAGGGTATCGCTGATAACGACAGGCTGAGTGTTCTCCGCAAATACATACTGCCTGCCCTTTTTCCTGAGCCGGACGCAGAAATAGGGGTAACGCTGCATGGTCATATCCACAGCCTTCCGCAATACAGAACGGTCGATCGGGTCGCGCAACCGTATCATCATTCTTATCGCGTGAGGGTCATCTCTCCTTGTGGAATAAAGCGTCTGTAATGCTATGGATAGTTTCTGTTCCATACGTCACTTCTTCTTTCGTTTGTTCCTGCCGCTCGGGAAATGGCTTGCTTATATTTATTATATCACAGATCTTCCTGTTTTTCAACCCATAGGAAAAAAGCGCCCGCACTCTGACGGACGCTCCATGCGATAAATTACCGTTTTCTTACAGTGAAAAGCGGTCATTAACGAAAAATATTCAAAAAATCTTTCACAAACTTTCAAGCCTGGATTTGTTGGTATCTCACAAAGATGAGGTACCAAGAAATTCGGGCTTTTTTTGTTGCCTGAAAAACCATATACCATATTAAAGGAGGAAGAAACAATGGACAACTACAAACTGTACGCAAACCTTATCCGCAAGCCGGATTCAAGTGATTTCAACGCCCGCCCCTGCGTGGTGGAAAAATGGATCCCGCTCAGCCATTGGAGCTTTGAGCAGATCAAGCAGGATCCCCTGCACGACCTTGAAGCGGTCAAGGCTTACCGCGACATTATGTTCTGCGACAATGAAGCCAACCACTGCATTATGCTTCTCGATGACCTCGGGAGTGACGGTATCCTCGTTGAAAGCGAAGGCTATGACTACCCCAGGTATTCATGTTTCGTGCCGAATGCAAGGACACTGTATGAGGACAGCCTGACCACCAATGCCGAGCGTGAACTGCGAGGGCTCATAAGAAAGGCTGCGGACAAAGCGCTCGAAGATGTATTCGCTGACAATGAAGCCGATATCCATTCCGCTGACCTGATCGATGAAGATGAGGTCTCCCGCCTTGTCAAAACGGCAATAGTCGAAAGGCTGAATCAGCATCCCGGTATCAATGAGGCGAGGTGTCTTTCGCCTTGGATCCCCGAACAGCCCGACATTGACATCAAGACCGAGCCGCTGAAAAAGATCAAGTTCTACTGCCCGCTGAAGATCATGCAGATACCGGATGAAGATGACTATATGGATCTGGATGACTACGATGGAGAGCCTGAGGATCTCCCGTCCTACTGTGCCTTGACTGCCGCAGGTGACATAAACATCGCCATTGAGGAATATGCTTCTCCCTGCGAAGAAGATCGCGGCATTATGGCATATCTCGGAGGCCGTGAGATGCTCGGTAAGGTCTATTCCATTTTCCCGTCTGTTGAGAAAATGGACAATGACTTTTGGGGCGTGTTCGAGTGTAAAGTGTTTGAAGATCTTGACAGCTATGAGCTTGAGGCGCTGCGGTTAGAGCTTTCTGGTCAGGCATCGGACGGCTGGGGCGAGGGTTTCGAGCAGCGTGAGATTGAAACCGATGACTGCGGAAAGCTGTATGTCAGCTTTTACGGAGCGCCGGACTGGTCGATGAAAACAGAAGAAGAAATGGGTATCCCCGCCAACGAGGTCCAAGACCTTGATGACGGGGATATTTCTATGTAAAGGGGGTGAGGAAATGATAATTGTTGCAATGGAGAACGATGGGAATATGCTCCGAACCGAGCTGCCGAAGCCTACCGATGATCTTGTCGATGATCTCGGTTCAATCGGGATAACCGAACCGCTGAAAAGCATCACGCTCAGCAAAGACAGTCCGTATAATACCAAGCTGTATTCCGAAAGCGTTCTCGGTCAGGCAATAATTGAAAGACTGTCTGAGCGTGACAGCCTTGCGGCACTAAACGATCTGTGCTATCAGCTTTACAAGGGCTTCGATGATACTTTTAAGGCAGAGATCATCAACGAAAGCAATGCAAGGGGCATACAGGATCTGAGAACTCTGTTCGGTACCGATATCCCGCTTGACATGAACAAGTTCACCATAAAGGCACAGCTCGATTATGCTCCGAGTCAGCTTTTTCCGAGCAGATGCGTAGTTGAGAAAACCGTCCCCATAGCGCATGAGGACTTTATGCATCTGATGAACGCACCTATGAAGCCCAATGCCGTGATCAAGGAAAACATTGATAAAATGTTCTATGACCACAGCGATGATACCGAGCATTGCCTCCTGCTGATTGATATGCAGACCGGAGACGGCATTCTTGTCCAGAGCGAAGGAAACGACTTTGCGAAACAGGCTCAGTACATTCCGAATGCCCGAAAGCTCTATGATGAGTTCCGGCAGGATCACGCCAAAGAGGTCAAATTCTACTGTCCTCTTAAAGTGGTCTGGGATATGGACTATGAGGATAACGAGGTGTATCCCGAAGATGCCGCCGACTACTATGACAACATCAAGCAGGCGCTTGCCGAAGATGAAATGCCTGAAGAACGTGATCGCGGGCTGATGTATTGGTACCGTGATCAGGGCGACGGCATTGACGATAAGGTCTACTCTGCCCGAATGGATGTTGAGGTGTACGAAGGCGAGTTGGTGGGAGTCATCACGGCGAAGATCGTGGGTGAGCTTACCGATGACGAAAATCGTACATTCAAAGACTACATCACTGGTCAGCTTTCGGACGGCGCAGGAGAGGGTTTCGAGCAGAGACCGATAAGCACCTCGGGCGGCGACATCCTTGTCAGCTTCTGGAACGGCGACAATGACTGCTGGCAGCTTATCCATGAGGATGAGTTTGACGGAGAGTTCCCGGAGCCGGATGAGGATATAGACGACAATATAATAATGGGAGGTATGTAAAATGGAAACAACAAGAAAAATGTCTTCGTGTGGGAATACAACACTTAGGGTGGATATATCCGATGAAATCTTGTTCATTGCCGCAGAAGCCAAAGTAGGTGGTGGTCTTTACTTCCTTATAAGCACCGGAGAAATCAGTCACGAAGAAAATAACAAATTCGATATCAATATCGGAATTTGCCGCAAAAGCCACATCAAGGATGATCATTTCAAAGATATTGAATACGAGAAAGGGACTATGCTCACCTTTCTTAACAGCGATAGCACTAACACAGTATCGTACTTCGTTGCTTGGGCATTGGAAACCTATTACGGAATGTACTTCGATAAAATCGAAACAGCAATTAATTGCTTTGTTGCAACATTGGTAAAATACCGTAGAATTTTCGAGAGTACCGGGAATGGGGGTAATTGATTTGAAGAAAACAGTAAAACTCACGATCCCGCCGCAGTACACATCAGCTCTCAAGGCAGCAGCCAAAGCCGAGGGCGTGTCTGCGGCGGCTATTGTTGAGAGGGCGATCAAAACATTAATGACGAAAAGGAGAGATAAGAATGGCTGAAGAAAAGAAAGGCATCACAGTCAAGATCGATGCCGACCTCCATGCGGAGGTAAAAGCCTACGTTGAGTCCCAGGGGCTCACGATGGCAGAATTTGTATCAAAGGCGCTCGATGACGAGCTGCACCCGAAAATGATTATGAATGGAGGAACTACTATACTGTTCATGCAGCACTAATCAAATCTGCCAATATCAAGCTCGTAAATGCATTAAAAGACCAGCAGGCAGCAGATGATATTGCCAATCATATTATTTCTAACCGCAAGGCTGATAAGGCTTTGAGTGCATTAGGCATCAAATGCGAGCGCACTGTTTCAGATGTGTTAACCACTATATCCGAATCCTTTGAGATGTTTGGAATATACAGGAATGACAGTTACTGCGGTTATGTGGAATTGTCCGATAAGGAAGCATATTACGAATTAGGCATTGACATTATTCCGGAGTTTCAAAAATGTGGTATCGGGACAGAAGCAATAATCTCATTCTGCGATCATATATATAAGGAATACTGGACAGGATCGAGGCGCTCGGGATAATCGGAGAGTATTCAACGACACCCCCAAGGGAGATCAACATCAGCTATGAGGAATGGTTAGAGAAGCGGAGCTATTATGAAGCTCTGCGGATGGAACGGTGAACAGCCGAAGGAGGTACAATATGCTGATCATACTGTTTTGGCCTTTAACACTGATATTTGCAATACTCGATTGTGCCAAGAAAAGCGGAGGAAAAAGAAGATAAAGCCGAAGCATTTCTCTATGATATGGTCGCCGCCGGAGACCCAAAATACAGAAAGAGCCTGAACGCTGCGATTAGCGGACAGGCTAAGGTCAGGGAGCTGCTGCTTGATGAGCTGCCGGATGATCAATGGGAGCACGATTAAAACAACACACGGATATCGGCAAAACCAATGCAGATTTGCCGATATCCGTTCTTAGTATCATTGGCGTGTCTGCCGGATCATAAGAAAAATACAATATGCAGACCGAAAAACCTTGCGGATATTACAACAAAAATTCTTGACAAGAAAATGCGGATGTTGTATAATTTGTATATACGCAGAATCGTTTGATGCTCTTATGACGCTCTGCGGATGCTGAAAAATAATAAATCTGAAAGGCGGAATCAATTATGGCTAACAGAATGATACTCAATGAAACATCGTATTTCGGAGCTGGAGCTGTCTCCGCAGTCGTTGACGAGGCAAAGAAAAGAGCGTTCTCGAAAATACTGGTTGTGACCGACCCCGATCTGCTGAAATTCGGAGTTACCGATAAGGTGACAAAGCTCCTCACTGAAGCAGGACTGCCTTTTGATGTATTCTCCAACGTCAAGGCCAATCCTACTGTCGCCTGCGTAAAAGACGGAGTAGAGGTATTTAAGAAGGCTGCGGCTGATTCTATCGTTGCTGTCGGCGGCGGCTCCGCTATGGATACAGCTAAGGCTATCGGCATTATTGTAAACAATCCCGAGTTTGCAGATGTTGTCTCCCTTGAGGGTGTGGCTGACACCAAAAATCCCTGCGTGCCTATAATTGCTGTGCCGACCACCGCAGGAACCGCTGCCGAGGTGACAATAAACTATGTTATCACCGATGAGGAGAAAAAGAGAAAGTTCGTATGCGTTGACCCTCATGACATTCCGATAGTTGCTGTGGTCGACAGCGATATGATGTCCACTATGCCGAAGGGACTCACAGCAGCCACAGGCATGGATGCACTGACTCACGCTATTGAGGGCTACACCACCCTGGCTGCCTGGGAGCTCACTGATATGCTGCACCTCAAGGCTATCGAGATAATCGGAAGAAGCCTCAGGAAGGCAGTCGCGAACGATCCCGAGGGACGCGAGGGAATGGCTCTCGGACAGTACGTTGCCGGAATGGGCTTCTCAAACGTAGGTCTCGGCGTAGTTCACGGTATGGCTCACCCTCTGGGAGCCTTCTACGATACGCCACACGGTATTGCAAACGCTGTACTTCTTCCCTATGTTATGGAATACAACGCTGAGTACACAGGCGATAAATTCAAGTACATTGCCGAGGCTATGGGCGTAGACACAAGCGGAATGGATCAGCAGGCATACAGGAAGGCTGCGGTAGATGCAGTAAGACAGCTTTCAAAAGACGTGGGCATTCCCGAGAAGCTCCGCGAGATAGGCGTCAAGGAGGAAGATCTTCAGGCGCTTTCCGAGTCGGCTTTTGCCGATGTTTGCACAGGAGGCAATCCCAGGCCCTGTACAGTTGAGTCTATACTTGAGATCTATAAGAAGGCATTCTAAAAAAGAGCCGGGCGGTCACTCCGCTCGGCTCTGTAACTTATGGATAGTTGCACGTATATGACAGCTTTAATCAAGGCATACCGGGTGATGAAAACAATGGAGAATAACATACTCAACGTCCGTGACAGAGCGCAGTTCCGTGAGTGGCTTGAAAATCACCACGACAGCGAAACCGAATGCTGGGCAGAGGTCAGGCGCGGCAAACCGACTGAACCTGATGTTTTCTACTATCTCGACGCAGTGGAGGAAGCCCTCTGCTTTGGATGGATAGACAGCATCCACAAGCTGATAGACGGCAGGCGAATGCAGCGTTTCACGCCACGAAAGAAAAACAGTCCGTGGACAGAACTGAACAAAGAGCGTGTCCGCAGACTTGAGAAGCTCGGCCTTATGACCGATGCAGGCAGTGCAGTCCTTCCTGCAATGGGAGAGCGTAGCTTCCGCATTGATCCCGATATCGTCACGGCTCTGAAACAGGCAAGGGTGTGGTCGAGGTTCAAGGATTTTCCACCGCTGTACCGGCGCATCAGGGCATATAATATCATGTTTTACAAGAAACGTGATACTGCGATGTATGAAAAAGCTCTTGCCCACCTGATTGAAGAAGCGAAAAAGGGCAGGATGTACGGCGAGTGGAATGATTATGAAAGATTGCTGAATTATGAAAAGGGATAAGTAAGAATACTATATATACTTCAAGGCGTCCGTGCGGTCTGCGCGGACGTTTTTTATTCTGCAAAGAACTTGCAAACCTCTGTGTGATATACTGTAGTCACAGCAAGAGAAATACCCGAAGGGACAGAGAGGCCCGCAGGGAATAATCAAGCTAAAGTCCACTGCAAAGAACTTGTGGTCGCCATCAGAGCATAAGCTAAGAAACACAAAACTAATTATATGGAAGGAGGCGCCCTGATATTCGGCACTGTTTCGATCATAACCGCAGGCGTTCTGACCAAGATCTTCGGATAAGAAACAGATAAATGAAATGAATAAAAATTCACCCAAGGGACTGTTTGAACGGCAGTCCCTTGGGTGTTTTTATGCCTCTGCGCTTTTGTCCGGTCGTTGTTCAGTCCGGTCGTTTGATCTCCTTACCAGCTGTTTCAAGCTCCTTATTCTTATTCACAGCACGCAGAAAAGCAGCGCTGATCCCGGCATAGATAAGATAGGTGATAAGGGTGCCGAAGCACACATCCGTGAGGAAGTGATTGGTCATGTGGATGCGGTTGTAGCCGTAGAGGATCACGAAAACACAGGCAGCAGCGAAGCTTATCCAGTGCCTTTTCCCGCTCCGGCCTTTGAACACATCCACAAGCATCGGCAGAGCAAACATCATGCTGGCAATAGTCATGTTGCCGCTGGGCCAGCTCTTGAAGTTATCGTCGCTGCCGGCAAGGTTGGGCCTCATCTGCCACCACTGCCGGAACTCGCTCTTCGGATCCTCCAGCGTGATCAGATACTTATATCGGGGACGGGAGCCCACCTGCTTTAGCCAAAGGTTCACGTTGTCCGCCGCGATGCCTGCCACAAGGATCGCTGTGCCAACAACGATGAGCTTGTCCGGATCGACGCGATCCACAAGCTTCAAGGTCACGAAGGGAACCCAGGCATAGAGCACGACCCAGAACAGCCAGCTCAGAACGGAAAGTGCCGGAGTGCTTTCGCCTGCGGTATATCCGAACAGAGTGCGGACAGCCTTGCCGTTGTAGCTGTTGGAGTAGTACACCGCCATAAACCAACCCACAAATAGCAGCACCCATGCCAGAGCACGGAACCTGTCACCCTTTGCTTTCAGTCCAGCGTACAGGCAGGCTCCCGCTGCGGGATAGAGGCAATAGGAAAAATAGGAGCCGTAGGTGGCAAAGAACGAGCCGATATCAGTCTTGTTTGCAAGAGCCTCGTTGATCTCGAAGTCCCAGAATGAGCCCACTATGATGCCGATGATACATACAGCAACGACACCGAAAAAAAAGGCTGCCGGCATGGCCATGATCTTTTTCTTCAACATAATAACTGTCCTCCCGGTTTTCATATTTTTATCCGACATAAATCGGTATCTGTATCCATTATACCAGCCATAAACCGGAATGTCAATTTCCAAATCAAAAATCGAACAAACGTCTTGACAAAACAAATGTTCTATGCTATACTATCAATTAGTACAAATGTTCGATTTCAAGGCGGGTGAGTTTAGTGGACAGGATATATATTTGTATTGATCTTAAAAGCTTCTACGCGAGCGTGGAGTGCGTCAGCAGGGGCCTTGACCCGCTGAAGGCGCGGCTGCTGGTGGCTGATGAGAGCCGTTCCGATCAGACTATCTGCCTGGCGGTCTCCCCGCCGCTGAAAGCCATAGGCGTGCCCGGCCGCCCCCGGCTGTTTGAGGCGAAGCAGGCTATCGAGAGGTACGAGCGAGCCAACAGAACGAAAGTCGATTACATCATCGCCGTGCCGCGAATGGCGGAATATGAGCGCGTGTCGGCGCTGATCTATTCGGTCTATCTGCGGTATGTCGCCTGCGAGGATATCCACGTTTACAGCATCGACGAGTGCTTTATTGATTGCACGGCGTATCTTCATCACTATGAAGCGCAGGCGCAGAAAGAGCATAAGCACCCCGCCCACATCATGGCTATGACGATGATCCGGGACGTGCTGAAAACAACCGGAATAACTGCAACCGTCGGCATCGGGACGAATATGTATTTGGCTAAGGTCGCTATGGACATCGTCGCCAAGAAAGCACCGCCCGACAAGGACGGCGTCCGCATCGCCGAGCTCAACGAGGACAGCTACAAATATCTGCTCTGGGATCACACCCCGCTTACCGACTTCTGGCAGATAGGATTCGGCAAGGCAAACCGCCTTCAGAAGGCGTATATGTACACAATGGGCGATATCGCGGAGCGCTCGCTGTATGACGAGGAATGGTTTTATAAGTCCTTCGGCATAGACGGTGAGATACTGATAGACCACGCCTGGGGCATTGAGCCGGTCACGATGAAGGACATCAAATCATACAAAAGCAGCAGCCACAGCGTTTCACACGGACAAGTCCTGCCGAGGCCGTATAAATACGATGAGGCGCGGATCGTGTTTTCGGAAATGACCGACGTGCTGAGCATTGATCTCTTCCGGAAGAACCTGACCTCAAAGATATTCTCGTGGTGGGTGAGCTACGATTACAAAAGCCTTGAATACTGCCCTTACTATGACGGTCCTCTTTGCCTTGATTTCTACGGGCGGCTGCACCCGAAGCACTCGGTCGGGGTCGTCCGGCTGACTAACCGCACCAACGTTTTTAACGATATGGAAGCCGCGCTGCTGCCGTCGTTTGACAGCAGGACAGACCACCGTTTGCTGTACCGCAGGATAGGTTTATGCGCTCAGGAAGTCACCGTCGATGACGGTGTTTTTCAGCTTGATTTCTTCACGGATTTCGAAAAACAGGAAAAAGAAAAAGCCCTGCAAAGAGCCATGCAGGACGTGAGGGTTCGTTTCGGAGCGAATGCAGTGTTCAAGGGTATCAATCTTTTGGAGGGCGCCACCACCCTTGAACGGAACAAGCAGATCGGAGGCCACAGAGCATAAGGAGAAAAATATGGAGACAAGATACTATTCAGATATCGGGCAGATGCCGATGCCGCCGGGGTTCAGATACGCCAAAACAGCTGCAAGAGGCCGTCCCCGGCACGAGAAGTTTGATACATTCTATATGAAGCACCCGACGATGAACGTCGGGAAACGCGCCAAGATATTCAGCCCCTTCGATGCGCTGAAAGGCTTCAACGATGCTGTCGCGTCTAAGGAGATACGCTATGTCGAGCGCCGCGAGCTGTGCGAGTCCGACTGCGAGGAGCTGAACGAGAAGATCGCCGTCCTGAGTGCGCTGATAACCGACAGCCGTGCGGCGAATGAGAATAGCATCACGGTGCAGGTGACGTACTATGTTCCCTGCGACGACCCGAACAGCGAGGCGTTTATGCGGCTGGGGAGGTACGTGACCATTGAGGGCGTCGTGAGGAATGTGGATACTACCTTCGGGAGCATTACTGTCGGGAAGGAAAGGATAGGGCTGGGGAATGTGGCGGCAATACAGATAATTTGAGCGTCCGTGATGCGGACGCTTTTTTTATGTGAAAAAAAGAACTTTTTATGCTTTGTCCAGTTGTTGTCCGAGTCGGTGTGATATACTGTGATCAAAGAAAAGGAAATAACAAAAACACAACGAAAGGAGGGAACGGATATGTTGCTTTGCGGTATAGCGTTTGTCGTATTGACAGGAATACTGGTCGTAGCAGAAGTTTGTTTCTGATAAAAACAATTTATAAACAAATCAACGGAAAGGAGGGAGATCAAGTGACAGGGATCTTCGTGATTGGCGCCTGCTGGATGGTAGCTCAGGTCGGATATATGGTTTATGTATACTTCTGGGGCAATCCGTTCCACTGAAAAGAAGTTTATCATAAAAACAACGAAAGGAGGGAATCATATGTTAACAGCATTTTTGATCATCAGCGGAACAGTTATCGTAGCACAGTTCGGAGTTATGTTTTACTTATGCTACAGCTGAGATATGTTCAAGTAAAAAGGAGAATAAAAATGACATTCAACATAACTGAGTAAAGCGTCCGTGCAATAGTGCGGGCGTTTTTTAGTGCCGGAAAAAAATTTTCAAGTTTTTTTGAAAACCCCTCTTTTTTGTAAGACTGTTGTAATACCGGGTATGGTATTATGTAATCACAGAAAGGGAAAACCCGAGGGAGCAAGAGCTCCGCAGGGAGAAGTTCCCGACAATAACAAACGAAGTCAAATCATTAAAAAAATATAAGGCAAAACTGAAACCTGCTAAGAAAAATCAATAGGCAGAACAGCCAAATTTGAAAGGAATGCATTATTGAAAACGCTAATGAATTCATACTGCTGAAAGGGCATAGCAAAGCTGACGTATGAAAGCAGGGTTTCAAACGCCTGATGTGTAAGTAGTTGCGGAAAGGTTATTCAGAGTAAAGCTCCATGACCTTGCCGTAGTAAACACGAAGGAACTTGTTCAGTCCTGCGATCATTGCTTCCTTGCCGCATTTGCCTTCGCTGCGTTTCTTCTGTATAAATTCATAGACGGGATCGTTAATAGGC
>FMXS01000004.1 GCA_900104495.1 Ruminococcaceae bacterium FB2012
AGACCCCTGAAAGACTATCAGGTTGATAGGCCTAAGGTGTAAGTGCAGTGATGTATTTAGCCAGCAGGTACTAATCGGTCGAGGGCTTGACCTTGAAAATTATGCTTCATACTTTCTTCGTTATTCAATTTTGAGGCTACTGTCCTCAACAGTCGGTGATGATTGAGATGAGGTCCCACCTGTTCCCATGCCGAACACAGAAGTTAAGCTCATCTTCGCCAACGATACTTGGCTGGCGACGGCCCGGTAAAATAGGTTTCGCCGACATAATATGCGATCGGAAAAAGCAGTTCCTGCTTTTTCCGGTTTGCCATATCTGCCTCCTTAGCTCAGTCGGTAGAGCATGCGGCTGTTAACCGCAGGGTCGTTGGTTCGAGTCCAACAGGTGGCGCCAGTTTCTAAGCTCTGAGATAACGCAAATGCGTTGTTTCAGAGCTTTTTGTTTTGCTTTTTTACCCTGCTTGGTCATTGTCTGGTCATTACAAATTTGAAATCGTAATGACCGTGAAATCATAGCCCGCTTACCTTATCTTGCTCTGTGTTTTCATATTTTGGCGTTAATTTGATCGCATTTGCAACAGCGTCCATTGCAGCAGCTTGCGCAGACTGAAATGAATGGAGATAACAGCTCATTGTTGTAGTCGGACTTGAATGCCCTAAACAGCTCTGCACCGTCTTGACATCGACTCCGCTTTCAATCATCAGCGTGGCATTCAAATGACGCCAGGAATGGGGGCTGCAATACCTTAATCCGTGTTTCTTACAGAATTCTATAAGGAAATCAGCGGGTGCCGTAACGTGCATCGGCTTGCCGTTCCATGTGGTGAACAGGCGGTCTGTCTCCTCCCATTTATCACCGAGCTTGGCTATATAGCCATCTTGCCAAGCCTTGTAGCGTTTCAGAAGTCCGATGATTTCAGGCTGCATTTTCAGGCTCCTGGTGCTCGATGCAGTTTTCGGAGTGTCTGTATACATCCCGCGTTCTTTCGTCCAAAGAGAGTTGCGGCTGATTGTCACGATCTGCTTGTCCCAATCGAAATCTTTCCATTCCAGACCTAAGATCTCGCCTCTTCTGAATCCCGTATAGAGTGCTATTGTGAAGAATACCACATATTTCAAATTTTCCGGAGGTTCCTGCTCAAACAATTCGAGTATCTTTCTGATTTCTTCGACGGTGTAGATATTTCGTTCTTTTTTGTCCGGGGAGGGGAGTGTTACCGCACGGCATGGGTTGTCCTTTATCATCTGCATTTTGATCGCGTACTCAAAGATCGTGCTTACGAGCGACAGGTGCAGCTTTACGGTTTTTGCCGATATTTGCTTTCCCTTGCAGTTCTCGTACTCGGATTTAGTAAGGTCATTGATGAACTTCTGAACGTGCCTGGGTGTGATCTTGTCGAGCCGCAAATGTCCCAATCATGGCGCAGCCCCACAAGAGCCCGACTGATTATATCGTGGATAAGAGCTATAATAAGGTGGCGCAGAATTTCCGTCGGTTTATGGAGCGCAAGGGGATCAATATAACGTTTCATCAGCTGAGGCACTTGTTTGCAACTACTCTTAACAACCTCGGAGTTGACGATGATTACATTCAAAAAATGGGCGGGTGGTCGTCTAATAATGTTCTCAAGAGCGTTTATACTCATACCAGTGCCCCGCTTGAGCAGCAATTTCAGAAACTCATCGACGATTATTATCTTGGGCTTATCAAAAACTCGGAAAAACAGTCCGAAAGATGAAGTATAGTTTTTTGCCCTCCTTCAGGGGAGAGGCCAAAGTGCGGAAATGCGCGGTTTTAAGGCGTCTAAAAATGCTTCCCCGATGTGAGGGAGGGTTTTTCGGGAGATTTTTCTGTGAAAAAAGTTTTGCAGGAGGGTTAGTTTTGTCCCGGAAAACCGCAGTTTTTCCCGAATAGCGCGTGTGACAAAAATTGTGATTTTTTATGAAATTCAATACAGTTTTTGGGAAATACGTTATATAAAGGTAAACTTTGATTTCTGCATGGCATAGAGCTCAAACCACGCAGATAAGCGCTATAACAAGAAAAATCCCAAGCCAACGTTAACCGAAGACTTGGGAAATTTTAGTAAAAATGGCGGAGAAGGAGGGATTCGAACACCCTCCTGAAGCCCGTGAATTCGGCATTTAAGTGCTGTCGTGTGACGCTCGTGTGACCTAAAATGCGTCCTGTGTGATGCCCTCGATAAGGCGGGTAAAGTAGTCGTCGATCATTCCCTGGTA
This sequence comes from Ruminococcaceae bacterium FB2012, assembly GCA_900104495.1. GTDB lineage: Bacteria > Bacillota > Clostridia > Oscillospirales > Ruminococcaceae > FB2012. The sequence goes on from FMXS01000004.1 coordinate 2,242, forward strand.
ATGAGTTTCCTTATCGGACGTCGTGTGAGTATAGACCGCTTTCATTACATTGTCAGTTGACCATCCGCCGAGCTTCTGAATGTAATCCGACGGAATGCCAAGATCATTCAAGGTAGTCGCAAATTCGTGACGAAGGGTATGAAATGTAATGTCATAACCGTTCTCGTTCATAAGCGTCTTGAATCTTTTGCGGATGCTCTCATACCTGTCAGGAACGATAAAGTCTGTTTCTTTCTTATGCGGTATCTTTCGGATAAGCGACAGCAGATAAGGCGGGAGCTTGTTTGTCCTTGTGCTTTCAACGGTTTTGTTCATCTCGCGGACTATATCGCCGCCGTTAAGACACATTCTTGCTCTCTGAATGCTTATGTACTTACCGTCAGCAGATACATCCCTAAACTGTAAGCCTCTTACCTCGCTCATTCTCAGAGACAGCCACATAGCCAACAGACATGGCAGTTCAATATCCGATCCGACAATTATTATGAGCAGTTTGTCCGAGGGCGGGATGGCTTTCTTTTTAGCCTTAGCCTGCGGGAGCGTGATGCGTTTTATATTGATATCCGTTTCCTGCATCATCATCGCACTTTTAAGCAGTGCCAGCGCAGACTTTATTGATTTCCTTGAAAGCCGTTTAGCGTCTATGTTTACTGCTCTCTGAACATCCGATATGGTCAGCTCACAAAGCTTGATGTTATGAATGCTCAGCAGTCTTGACTCCTTGATAGTCGTATATCCTTTTATTGTTGAAGGAGAAAGGATATTATCTCTGGACTCAATGTACTTCTCAAGAGCTTCATAGACCGTCATCTCGCAGGGCTTTTTATATAGTCCCTTCTTGTAGTCGTCAGCCATTTTCAGAGCTTCCCATTCAGTTTCAGCTGTAAAAGACTTGACCTGCCTCTTTCCGTTATCGTCGTAACCGTCAATGACCTGTACTCTGTAATTTCCCGAAGGAAGTTGTTTTGCTTTCATGTGTTACCCCTTTCTGAGAAAGCGGAACAATGAAAGATACTCTTTTCTGCTTTCATTATACCACCTTCTGTTCTTCTTGTAAACCCCTTTTACGAATTTAACAGATCATTAAGACTCAATCCGTTTATATATAAGAAGCTGTCGAGCTTACCGAAAGTCACATTCTCGGCAGACTTGTCATATTCTCTGAGAGTTCTTGTATGTACTCCGAGCGCATTAGCCAACGCTTCGTCGCTTATCTCGTGTAACTGCTGATAATACCGTATCCTGCACCAAAGCAAACGGTAAAGCGGCAGCCTGTTTGTTGTCCTTCTGTTCAAATATTCATCCTCCTTGTTCTGTAAGATATGTTTTCAATGAGGATAAAACTGATTTTGATCTTCATTCTTTTGTCATTCCTTTCTATAATGATATTAGTGCTTGTCTGTTGACGATATGTGTGGGATATGGTATAATCCTTTTAGAACAATACCATTTATATTGCTGAGGTGATAATATGGAACTCAAATTCAGTACGGTCAGAGAGCGCGACATGGATCTTCTTTTCCTTGAAACTATCGGCTCGGACAAGGACTTCGCCGCAATGATAATATCAAACACCAAGTGGGTGGGACAAGACTTTTCGGTATGCTCCATTGAACTGTCACGAACCGAAGCCGACCTGGGCGAGTCCGATATTACTGTTATCATCAGTATCGGCGGTAACAGATACGCCGTGCTTCTTGAAGATAAGATCGACGCTGTCGCTATGCCCGATCAGCATAAACGATATGTTGAACGCGGCAAGCGGGGTAACGAATCCGGCGAGTACGATGATTTTGATGTGATGATAATTTGCCCGCAGAAGTATTACAATAACAACGATGAGGCAAAGCTTTATGAGCATCACATCTTTTACGAGGAGTGCGAGGAATACTTTAGTTCCAAGTCCGATGATGCAAGCCGGGTACGACTTTTACAGATACAGGCGGCGATCAGCAAAGCCAAGAAGCCGTCCGAGGTGAATCTGAACGAAGCTGCAAACTCGTTCTTCATCAACTACCGCCTGTATCAGAAATCAAAGTATCCTCAACTCGACCTGCGCTCCAAAGAGACCTCAAACGGCTGGTGGACGCAGTACGCCACACGCTTCGGACAGGCGTACATCTACCACAAAATGCAAGAGGGCTTCGTTGACCTGACGTTCCCAAACTCAGGCGAATTCCTTGATACGACCAACACAATTGCTAAGTGGCTGCGCGGGCATAATATAGAAAATGTCATCGCCGTTCAGACCGGAAAGGCCTCTGCTTTAAGAATTGAAGTCCCTGCGCTGAATGTCAAAGAGCCCTTTGAACAGACCCCCGAAAATGACATAATCAAATGCTTTGAAGCCATTGCCGCGCTCTCTGAATTGACTGATGTGTTCCTCTGCGCTGACAGGATCAAAGACATTAAAACTGTCAAGCGCAGATAGAGTTTACATATCACACATATAATTCAAACATTATTTTTTACTTGCCGTTTCTGCCTTTTAAGCAGGAACGGCATTTTTATTCTTGTCCTTTTCGGCAGGCTTGTCCTCGCTTCCATTCAAAACCTTATCAAGCTCGGCAAGCTCCTCGGCGTGAGGAAGCGTTTTCTTCTCGTCATCAACATACTCCGCGATGATACTGTCGGAAAAGATAAAATTCAGCTCCTCCTCAAACTTTTCGGGTGTGATCGTCAGGCCAAAACGTCTTGCGGCAATCCGCCCGATCTCCACAAGCGTTTCCTTGCTGACGCAGAGCTGCTCCTCAACTTCCTTTAGCATCAGTTCGATCTCCTGCTGTTTCAGCTCCGCAGCAGTCCTGATGTTTTTCAGTTTTTTCTTCGCACTGCTCAGATCCTTGATCAACCTGATCGTGTCCTGTTCCTTGTTTGTCATGTACATTTCCCCTTTCAAAAATCATATAGTCAAAAACCTCGTTTACAATTAGAACATATTTATCAGCTCCATTACTTATATCATTTTTATCACCTGCTCGGCTTCTTTTTCTTATTCATCTGCTCCCGCCTCTTGCGTTCTTCCTCGACAAGATCGCTGAGGTAGTCTCCCTTTGCGATTATATTGTATGTATCCCGAATATCACAGTACACCTCATACTGCTGACAGGTCTTGTCAAGATTTCCTTTGAGGGTTGTGATCTTCTTGCCGAGAGTTTCCACACGCTCCCGCAGACGGTCAGCATCGGCAGCGGACAGTATAGCCGCACTCTCCACCGCTTGTTTACATACAGATAACCTGACCTTTTCCGTTTCAGACAGCTCACCCTTATTCCGCAGCACATGATACTCCCGAACCTGTTCAAGCAAGGACACAAGCCGGTTGTGTTCATCTATCAGAGCATTTATCTCGACCCGCCGCTTTTCATATTCTGCTTTTAGGCGATTGATCCGCCCCACCAGCTCACCGATAGAGCCGATATTGTTTTTGCTGATTACGGATAGCTGTGCCGAGAGCCGATACACATCAAGATCATTATCGGCGGAGTACTCTGCCGTGACGATCCGCTTGCGCGGAACCTTTTTCCGCTGCTCTGCAAGAATACGAACATCACCGATAACAGCAATATACGCTGCCTTCAACTGCGAAGGCTCGTCCTCAGCAATAGTATTTCCGGTACCTATATCTTTATATAGTATGCGGGTCTTCAGGCTTTTTTCGGTGTACTCCTCACCAAGAGTTTTTGTGCGGACGAAACGTTCCTGCCCGGGGGCTTTTACAGAAATATACTTGCCTCGCTTGACTTCGTACCCACGTTCTTCAAGAGCCTGCAACAGTTCATCAAGCGAATTGACCGTAGGTATCAGCTCGTCAATAGCCTGCCTTATCTGCTCTTTCCACGAGGTGCCTTTCTTGCGCTGCTCCCATTCATAATGGTCAACAGAGCGCCCCTTGTTCTCAAAATTCAGCGCAGGCGTAATTCCAAACGCCCGGCATATTCCGTTGATGTTTTCACGAGCCTTGCGTAAAGTGTTACGGTTCGCATAAAACTTCCATCCCGAGAGCGAGTAAGAATTCACGATGATGTGTGCGTGAACGTGCGACTTGTCAATGTGGGTTGCGATGACCGCTTGCACCTCGTCACCGAAATTCTTGCGGACAAATGTCATAGCCAGCTTATGTGCAAGCATCGGCGTGACGTTCTCCGAATCCGCAAAACTGATTATGTAATGTATCGCCTTAACAGTCCCCTTGCCCTCCAAAGGCGGAGGGCTGTTGTATTTATCTCGGGCATAGTGCTCATAAACCGCTTTCATCTGCAAGTATGCGTCATGCGCATCGGTGGTGCAGTTGATCGAGACCGTGTAGAGCTGCGACTCGGTCTTGTCGTGATCAAGTATGTACCTCAAACTTTTGTCCACCGTGGCGTGGACAGAAATCGACTTAACGTATGGCAAAGCTCGTCATGCGCCTCCTTTATTATTCTCACATCCTCGGCATAGATGTTATTCGTTTCATTCGCCTTTTTCGCCACCTGATTGATGTTATTGGAAATGATACGCATACCATTCAGCAGGGGCGCAAGCTGTTTCAAGTCCATAACATAAAGCTCGGTGTTAAGGGCGCTGTCCCGAATGAACGCCGTCGTTTTCATGTTACAGGCATCAGCCCGACGCTCGACTTTCGCCCACTGCTCCATATCGAATGTGACCTTTTTCTCTTTTACGATCTTGTACTTTCTCGCTATAATTATCATCCTTTCATTTTTGCAAATTATGTGTATGAGCCCTCGGATGAGGGCTATTGTTTAGGGCTGCGGGTTCCCTAAACAGCGAACCGGAGGGGTACGTCCCGACGGTTCGGAAAGAGAGTGCGAGTGCGCACCTCTTTCTATACTTGCTGGTATAATGTAATTAATTCCGGCCGTAGGGACGATCATTCAGACCGTTCCTGCCGCTGCCCGAAAGGGCTGATGTCCGATTATACAATTACCTTGCGCCGATACACACAAGGCGCATTGTAAGCGCGTATGCGCTGAATAATCGGATAGCCGCGTAACCGGTTTTACTCTATTAGTTTGTGTTGTAAAGATTGTGTACGCCGAGATCACCTCCGTGTAATCATAATGGTTGTTGTTACGGCTGCTGCATTTGTAATCGCTGTTGGCGGGACAGATTATTCTGCGAGCATCAGTATTGGTTTATGATGAATGTGTTTCCGTAAGCGCTGAAGCCTCCCTCCATAAGTACCGACAGTTGAGAACGAAAATATAAGCGGTTTCAAGATAGCTGTAATAATTATCTCCGTATTCAACAAATCAGGCCTACAAAAAATGTATGGTTTGCATATCGAGTATATGGTTACTGCCTTCCATAAGCAAAAGGAAAAAAGCGGGCAGAGAACCGAGGTGAGGACACTGCCCTCCATAAGTTGGATTGCATGACAGGAAGGGTAGTATGATTTTTGGTGGGGGGCTGAGAAAGCTCAACGCAAAACTCCCTCCAATAGTTAGCACATTTTCAGCCGTTTCAACTGACCGATTTCCAGCATTTTATAAAAAGTTTGGGAGTTATGACATCGGAGGGCTGTAAGGAATAGGTCTTTTCGTTGATGTGCATAATAGCCGACACCGTAACAATCACCTGCAAAGCTGAAAATATTTTTTTACTATGACAGCCTCTATAACACCTCACACTTAGAGCCCATAAAGTTAACCTCGGTACTATACTTTTTCAAAGATTTGTGAGTTTTGACATTTGAGGGTCAATCAGAACAGCTTTATCCTGTCTGATTGCATGCCGAATAAACTTCCTTTCATAAGACGCTACAAAAATCGGTAGATTTTTAAGTGAAAACGGCTCTCCCGAAAACTAATTCTCTGAGTTGAATAAAAAGGTGTACGGGGGATAGTCAATTGTTCGTGCTGTTGCATAACGAGAGAACGCTTGGGGGCGGATTATTGTTTTCATCTCCTGATCACAACAGCCCTCATATATACCTAGGATTTCGGCTGAAAAGTTAAGGCAAATCCGACCTCGTTCACAGAATATTTAGATTTGACGGCGTGATTTCTTTGACAAAAATGTTAAAGGGCTGCTCCTGCTATCGGTTGCTGAAAAACGTCACTGATGCAGGGGGCCTTCATAAGCACCTACAAAATCCGGTGACTTTTTAAGGCTGAACCGAAAATTTCCTAAACGATTCTCCATAATAGACAAGAGGGTATGGCGTTATCAGCAAAGGAACAAGCATATTCACAAGGGAGAGGTTTAAGGAAGCAATTAGTCCCAAAGCGCATAGAAAGCAGATGAGATGGTTTTTATAATCATTACAGCAGTTAGATCCATGCTGGATTTACGATACAAAAATAAAATATTACTTTTGTCCCTTCACTATTGAAAACTAATTCATAATGTGATATAGATATAATTATAAATAGCAACCTATAATTCTTACTTATCGGAAGCGGAGGTGCGATCATGACTATACTTACTAAAAAGGAAATGTCCGAAGAAGACATAAAGCTGCAATATATCACTCCTGCTATTCTTGCCAAGTGGGATAAAAGCAAGATCACTATGGAGACTAAGATCACCGACGGAAAGATCTGTCTTAACGGCAACTTTGTCCATAGAGATAAAAAGAGTGCGAAGTTTGCCGACTATGTTCTGTACTGGAACAGCAGCTTCCCGATTGCTATCGTTGAGGCTAAGGATAACAATCATAGTGTTTCTTTTGGATTACAGCAGGCTATCACCTATGCCCAGATGATGGATGTGCCTTTTGTTTTCAGCTCTAACGGTGATGCTTTTTATGAACACGATATGCTCACGGGTACGGAACAAGAGATCGCACTTGAAGATTTCCCTGCGCCAGATGAGTTGATAGAGCGTTATAAAATGTATGCAAATGATGGCAAGGGACTGACGGATAATGAGCTTGCGGTCATCAATCAAGCCTACTATTCAAGTCAGAACACCTATGAGCCAAGATATTATCAACGTGTTGCGGTCAACCGTACCGTTGATGCTATTGCTCGCGGGGAGAACCGCCTGCTCCTTGTTATGGCTACGGGAACCGGAAAAACATATACCGCTTTTCAGATCGTTTACCGTTTGTTAAAAAGCGGGATCAAGAGAAAGATACTTTATCTTGCCGATAGAAACATACTTGTTGACCAATCTATCCAGCAGGATTTTGCTCCTCTTGAAAAGGTTATTCATAAGATCAACGTTGCTAAGGATAACAAGACAACTATAACCTCACACCAGGTATATTTCTCGCTGTATCAGCAGCTTGTCGGTGATGACGATCAGGAACACTATTCCGAATTGTTTGATAAAGATTTCTTTGATTTGATAATCGTTGATGAGTGTCATCGCGGAAGTGCTAAAGAGGATAGCAGATGGCGCAGGATACTTGAATACTTTTCTTCGGCTTCACAGATCGGCATGACTGCAACGCCGAAAGAAACGACCTATGTTTCTAATATTGATTATTTCGGAAAGCCTCTCTATACTTATTCGCTTAAAAATGGAATCGAGGACGGTTTTCTTGCTCCGTTCAAAGTGATCAGCATTACAACAGATATCAGCGACGGCTGGAGACCGCTTAAAGGTCAGCGCGACTATTACGGCAACGAGATCGAGGATAGGATATACAACAACACCGATTATGATTACAACATCATTATTCAAGATCGTATAAATCAAGTGGCGCTTGAAATAACGAATTATCTTATCAGCACGGACCGTATGCAGAAAACAATAGTATTCTGTGCAACGGAAGATGCTGCCGAGCGCATGAGAGTCGCCCTCACTAATTTCAATGCGGATATGTGTGCGTTGAATCCCGACTATGTGGTGCGTATCACAGGCTCGGATGATTATGGCAAGAAAAAGCTCGATTACTTTATCTCGGTTGCATCGCCCTATCCTGTTATTGCAACAACTTCAAAGCTCCTGTCAACGGGAGCTGACTGCAAAATGACAAAGCTGATAGTGCTTGATGAGAATATCGGCTCAATGACTGAGTTCAAGCAGATCATCGGGCGCGGAACAAGACTCCGTGAAAAAGAGGGCAAGACGCACTTTGTTGTTATGGATTTCAGAGGCGTTACCAGATTGTTCTTTGATCCGGATTGGGACGGTCCGGTAGAAATTGATCCTAACTATAAGCCTCCAACAAATAAAGGCGGAGATATTGTTATCGTGCCTCCCCCTGATTCTCCAATTGAACAGCCTCCGAAACCTTATGTTGATGTTAACGGCTGTACGGTGCGTATCATTAATAAGGTAGTATCTGTTTACGATGCTGACGGCAAGCTCCTGCGGCATGAAAACATAATAGATTATACTAAATCGAACATTCTCGGAGAATACGCCGATCTTGAACACTTTATCAGGAGCTGGCACAGCGAAGAAAGAAAAAAGACCATATCCGAGCTTTTCAAGGAGCATGGAATTGACATACAGGCTTTGAAAGAATCTCAGGGTATGGGCGATATCGACGATTTCGATTTTATAATCCACATCGCGTTCGACAAGAAACCGCTTACACGCAAGGAACGTGCCAATGATGTGAAGAAGCGCGATTTTATAAGCAAATACAACGGACTCGCAAGAGAAGTGCTTGAGGCTCTGCTTGAAATGTACTGTAATGAAGGTATATATCAGATAGAAGACACTCAGGTATTGAAGCTCGATCCGTTCATCAGAATGGGCAAACCTGCGGCTATCGTAAAGCTGTTCGGAGGCAAGGACGGATATTTGCAGGCGGTTCGAGAGCTTGAAGAAGAAATATATAAGGAGATATCCTAATGAGCAGCTTAGGCAATTTTGTAAAAAGACTTCGTGACATAATGAGAAACGATGCCGGTATCAACGGCGATGCACAGCGTATCGAGCAGATCGCATGGCTGCTGTTTCTCAAGGTATATGACACCAAGGAAGAAGACTGGGAGTTTGACGATGATGATTATGAGTCAATAATCCCGGAAGAATGCCGCTGGCGCAATTGGGCGGTCGATAACGGTAAGGGCACAGCTATGACAGGTGACGATCTTCTTAACTTCGTCAACAACAAGCTTTTCCCTACACTCAAAGGTATTGAGGTATCAAAAACAACTCCTATCAACAAGGCTATCGTTAAGACCACCTTTGAGGATACCAATAACTATATGAAGGACGGCGTCCTGCTCCGTCAGGTAGTAAATGTCATTGATGAGCTTAAACTTGATGATTACGAGGAAAGCCATGCGTTCGGAGATATCTATGAGTCAATACTCAAGGAATTGCAGAGTGCAGGCTCGGCAGGTGAGTTCTATACTCCCCGTGCCGTTACCGATTTTATGGCACAGATGATCCAGCCGAAGATCGGCGAGAGAATGGCGGACTTTGCCTGCGGTACGGGCGGTTTCATCATAAGCTGGCTCAAAGCACTTGAATCACAGAAAAAGACCGTTGAGGACAGAGAAGCCTTTGATACCTCGGTTTACGGTATCGAAAAGAAGCAGTTTCCGTATATGCTTTGTGTGACCAATCTGTTGCTGCACAACATTGACACACCCCGCGTTTATCATGATAACTCTCTGCTGAAAGACGTTCTTGACTATACCGAGGACGATCAGTTCGACGTTGTCCTGATGAATCCCCCATACGGCGGAAGCGAAAAGAACGAGGTCAAGAACCATTTCCCCTCCGACCTTGCAAGCAGCGAAACGGCTGACCTGTTTATGTCGGTCATCATGTACCGCCTGAAGCAAAACGGCAGAGCTGCTGTTATTCTTCCCGACGGTTTCCTGTTCGGCACAGATAATGCTAAGGTCGCTATCAAAAAGAAGCTCCTGAGCGAGTTTGATCTGCATACGGTCATTCGTATGCCGCACAGCGTTTTTGCTCCTTACACCTCGATCACTACCAATATCCTGTTCTTTGACAGGACTGGCTCAACCAAAGAGACCTGGTTCTATCGTCTTGATATGCCAGAGGGTTACAAGAATTTCTCCAAGACCAAGCCGATGAAGCTCGAACACTTTGCTCCCGCTATTGAATGGTGGAATGACCGCAAGGAGATCACCGTTGACGGCTTTGACAAGGCGAAGAAGTACACGGCTGAGCAGCTTGCTGAGAGAAATTATAATATTGACCTCTGCGGTTTCCCGCATGAGGAAGAAGAAATACTCCCTCCGAAAGAGCTGATACAACAGTATCAGGAGAAACGTGCAAGCCTCAACGCCGATATTGACCGTATTTTGGAACAGATCACAGACATACTCGGTATCAGCGACGTGGAGGATTTGAAATGACCGCACAACAGCTTAAAAATTCCATACTTCAAATGGCGGTGCAGGGAAAGCTCGTTCCGCAGGATCCGAACGATGAGCCCGCAAGCGTACTGCTCCAGCGTATCATAGCCGAAAAGCAGGAGCTTATCAAGGCCGGCAAGATCCAAAAAGACAAGAACGCCTCCGAGATCTTTCGCGGGGCTTCCCGTAATTTGCCTTATGCCTACTACGAGCAGATCGGCAAGGAAATTCGTGATATTTCGGACGAGATACCGTTTGATATTCCTGATTCATGGGAGTGGTGCAGACTTAAAAATATTGTAAATGCTGTATCAGCTCGTCGAGTACATCAATCTGATTGGAAGACTAGTGGAATCCCGTTTTATAGAGCAAGAGAAATAGCTAAACTTGCAGAAGATGGAATAGTAGAAAATGAGCTATTTATTTCAAGAGAGTTATTTGATGATTACTCAAAAAGCGGTGTTCCTACTAGTGGTGATTTGATGGTAACTGCTGTTGGTACGTTGGGTAAGACCTATATAGTAAAAGATACAGATGAGTTTTATTATAAAGACGCAAGCGTTATTTGCCTCGAAAACTATGGAAAAATAAGTCCTGAGTATCTTAAGTATCTTATAATGTCTCCTTACATGGAAACTACTATTAAAGATAATTCATCAGGAACAACTGTAGGAACTATAACACTTGTAAGAGCAAATGAGTATCTTTTTCCTATTCCTCCACTCCCAGAACAGTATCGTATAGTTGCAAAAATTGAAGAACTCCTACCATACATTGAAAAGTACGATACAGCCGAAACAAAGTTATCAGCCCTCAACACCACATTCCCCGAAACCCTGAAAAAGTCTATCCTACAAGAAGCTGTACAAGGCAAGCTCGTCCCGCAGGACCCTGATGATGAGCCTGCAAGCGTGCTGTTAGAGCGTATCAGAGCCGAAAAGCAGGCACTTATCAAGGCGGGCAAGATCAAAAAGGACAAGCACGAATCGGTCATCGTTACAAGGGATAAAATTCCTTATGAGATCATAGACGGGAAAGAACGGTATATAGCCGATGAAGTGCCGTTTGAATTGCCGGAGAGTTGGTGTTGGTGTAGGCTTGGAGATATATTGCTGAAACTAACTGACGGTACGCATTCTACTCCTAAATATACTGAAAAAGGAGTGCCTTTTATATCTGTTAAAGACGTAAGTGCAGGGAAATTGGACTTTTCTAACTGCAAGCATATATCAGAAAAAGAGCATACTGAACTATATGAGCGATGCAATCCTGAATTTGGAGATATACTACTAACAAAAGTTGGCACAACAGGAATCCCCGTTATTGTTGACACGGATAAACAGTTTAGTCTTTTTGTAAGTGTTGCTTTGTTAAAATTCAATCAAGAATTGCTATATAACAAATACTTGTTATATATGATAAATTCTCCATTAGTACAGAAACAAGCAACAGAAAATACTAAGGGTGTAGGTAACAAGAATTGGGTTATGCGAGATATAGCTAATACGTTGATAGCAATTCCACCACTTGCAGAACAGCACCGCATAGTTGCGAAAATCGAAGAATTATTGCCCGTCATCAGCACAATCTCAAAGTAAAATGCTACAATTATATCGGAAGGAGGTCTTTCGATATGATTGACACATTTAAAGCGTATCTGGACAAAACAAACCTGTCCGAAAACTCAAAGTCTGCCTATCTGTTCGCATTCAAACAATTTAATGAGCAGTACAGCAGCGTGACAAAAAAGAACCTCACGGCGTACAAGGTATGGCTGGTGGACAATTTCAAACCGCAGACGGTGAATCTCCGCCTGCGTGGAATGAACAGCTACCTTGAAAGCGTGGGCAAGGAGAAGTGGAAGCTGTCCTTTGTCAAGGTTCAGCAGAAGCCGTTCCTCGAAAATGTTATCAGTGAAGCGGATTACTTGTACTTCAAGAAGCGTCTGAAAGAGGACGGCGAATTGTTCTGGTACTTTGTGATCCGCTTTCTTGCTGCCACGGGAGCGAGAGTGAGTGAGCTTATCCAGATCAAGGTTGACCACGTCAAGCTCGGCTATCTCGATTTGTACTCCAAGGGCGGTAAGCTGCGCCGTATCTACATTCCGAAGTCATTGCAGGAAGAAGCCCTCTGCTGGCTTACCGACAAGGGACAGGACAGCGGTTTTATCTTTCTTAATCAACGTGGACAGCGTATCACCACAAGAGGCATTTCCGGCGAGCTGAAAAAGTTTGCCGTCAGGTACGGTATTGACACAAAGGTTGTATATCCGCACTCGTTTCGTCACCGCTTTGCCAAGAGCTTTCTTGCTAAATGCAATGACATTGCTTTTCTTGCCGATCTTATGGGGCATGAGAGCATTGAGACTACTCGCATCTATCTCCGCAAGACCGCCACGGAACAGCGTGAGATCGTAGATAATATAATTGATTGGTAACACAAAGGGCATACCCTCGTTTTTGAGAGTATGCCCGATTTTTATAGCTTATCGCAGTATTGCATAAGTTCTTCTATCTTTTCGACTATTCGCTTTTGCTCGGCGAGTGGCGGTAGCGGAAGAATAATATCCTTTATTTTTTGAATGTTTAGATTAGGTTGTGATGTTCCTTCGGCCTTTTTTCGCATAATTTCATAGTTGTAGACGAAGAAATAATAAACATATTCTATCATATCTTGAGAATATGTTATTGCAGTTAATGCAGCACAAGCCTGATTTACTGTAGCTGGAATTAGTAATTCGGATACTTGCCCTCTAGTTTTGCCTTGACCATACATTGCAACGATTAGTGTATGAGGCTCATATAATACTAACGAGTTGTTCTCCAAAGCATACTCTGTTATATGTGTATCAACATCTTTGATGTATCTCTGACTTGTTTGGGAAGAATTCACCCATGGAACCGTTGCATTTTTATAATACTTATCTTCTGATTTTAAGGGAGTCATTCCTGTCCCTACAGAAAACAGATTACTAATTCTGCACCAACACCAACTCTCCGGCAATTCAAACGGCACTTCATCGGCTATATACCGTTCTTTCCCGTCTATGATCTCATAAGGAATTTTATCCCTTGCTACGATGACCGATTCGTGCTTGTCTTTCTTAATCTTGCCAGCCTTGATAAGTGCCTGTTTTTCGGCTCTGATACGCTCCAGCAGTACGCTTGCAGGCTCGTCATCGGGGTTCTGCGGAACAAGCTTGCCTTGTACGGCTTCTTGCAGGATTGACTTTTTCAGGGCTTCGGAGAATGTGGTGTTGAGGGCGGTGAGGTGTTCTTCTGCCTTGCCGTATTTCTCGATGTATGGGAGAAGTTCGTCTATCTTAGCTACGATGCGGTGCTGTTCTTCAAGTGGAGGAACAGGCAACAGTAATTTGTCAAGAGCATTAGATGATAAGCCTTGTATTCCGATACCTTTTCCGCCTATCAGCCCAGCACTTTTATAAAGGAAAAAGATGTAGTAAAAGTAATATACATCTACTTCCGAATATGAGCGTAACCTATGAATATGATTTTGTATTCTCATAGGATAGTCATAGTTCCATATTGCAGCGCGTCCAATATCACCGCCCTCACATACAAGCAAATCGCCCTTTTTTACGGTGCATTTCTCGACTTCACTATCGGTAAAGGGCATTTCTTTGAGCTTATCTAACTCAAATCTGTCCCAATAAAGATTTGACGTTGTAATGTATGTCATTTTAGTTCCCTGATGATTTGAGGAATTAAGTGCTTTACCAGTATTATGCTGAAATATTGCTCCAAGCCTACACCATTCCCACGAATCAGGAATATCAAACGGTATCTCGTCCGAAATATCCCGAATTTCCTTGCCGATCTGCTCGCAGTAGGCATAAGGCAAATTATCAGAGCTGTTGATATCTTTTGTCCCGGTTATTATGAACAGGTCGATTGTTAAAGTTGTGAGTGATACTAATATAAACACCACCGCAATAGCGCTGAGAACAGACTTGAAAAGGAATATGATTCTGTTAACAAGCAAAATGGAGCAACGACTTATCGAACGGATGTATAGGTATTTGCTATATCTCGATCAAGTCTTTTCTGAATTGCTCCAAGAATTTGCTTGCCGCCTTTGTGAAAACAGGATACCGCTTCCAGATAAAAAAGCTGACTGCCTCCATGCGTGGTTCAAAAGGTCGGAAGCAGAGGCGGCTGTCACCGCTGACATTGATCAGTTTATCCAATGTGATAGCACTGCCGATGCCTTCATTTACCATGACAGAAGCGTTGTAGATGAGATTATACTCAGCGACGATATTAGCATCAGGTGCCTGTTCTGCGATCAGTTCAGAGAGCATTGTACTGTGATTCGGCTGTCGTGGAATAATCAGATCAAGCCCTGCAATATCTGCAAATGTAACTTTTTCCTTCTTCGCAAGCGGTTCGTCACGGCGCATCAGCACTCCCCAGGTGTCATGCAGAGGTATCTCAATAGCTTCGTATTTAGTTTTGTCAACATTCCCGAAGATCAGCCCGAAATCCAACAGTCCATGTTCGAGCTTCTCCATAACATCAGTGCCGTTGCCGCTGAAAAGACTGTAATGAATATCAGGGTGATCTGTTCTCAGCTTGTGAGCGGTATCTGCGATAAGCTTTATCGCATAGGTCTCGCCTGCACCGATATACACCGTTCCGGACACGTTGTCATTGCTTTGCCTGACCTCTTGCTCGGTCTTGTCTATAAGCTCCACAAGCTCCTCGGCACGCTTTCGGAGGATCATGCCCTCCTCGGTCAGTGTAACGCCTTTGTTTGAACGGATGAGCAGAGTTTTGCCGAGCTCATCCTCAAGCTCCTTGAGCTGACGGGACAGCGTCGACTGTGAAAGATAAAGCCGTTCTGCCGCAGTAGAAAAGCTCTGTTCTCTTGCGACTGCAAGAAAATACCTGAGCACACGAATATCCATACACTCCGCCTCCTTTTCTATATCATACCACATATCACTATAACTGTCAAGCATAGTGGCGTATTTGATATAAGCATTTGCTATTTTCAGATGACCATGTTATAATGGATACAACAAGAAAATCGGGGGTGAGCATATGAAGGAAAGTATCCGACAAAACCTGATCGATGCAGGCTGTGATGATGAATTTATCGAACAATTTGACGCCTGTTCATGTGACATAAAGCAATGTGAGAAAATGCTTACCGCTCACAGGAAGGAGCTGCTCGACGAGGTCCATGAAAAAGAACGTTGCATAAGCTGTCTGGATTATCTTGTGTTTATGATGAAGAAGGAGGGATCTGTATGAAACTGATAGAGATCATTATTTCATTATTGATAGCGTTGCTGAGCTCTGCCTGCGGAGTTCCTTTATCAAGCGAAGCGGGAACAAGCACCTCAGATGTAAGGGAGGTTTCACAGATGGAGATCACGGTAGATGTAAACGGCAATAAACTGACTGCTGCATTCGCTGACAGCACTGCCGCAAAAGAGCTTGCAGAAAAGCTGAAAGCAGAGCCGATCACCGTTACGCTGAATGAATACGGCGGTTTTGAAAAAGTCGGTGATCTTCCTTGGCCGCTCACTAAGTCCGATGAAGATACCGAAACAGAACCGGGCGACATAATGCTCTATCAGGGCGACAAGATGACGATATTCTATAACTCCAATTCGTGGAGCTATACAAAACTCGGACATATCGAAAACACAACGCAGGAAGAATTAAAAACAGTATTTGGCGAGGGCGATGTGACTGTTACGCTCTCCCTGAAATAAAAAACGGAGGTAAGTATCATGTTAGGAAATTTCAGCTACCACAACCCGACCAAGCTCTATTTCGGCGAGGACTCCCTCAGCAATCTTAAACCTGAGCTTGCAAACTACGGTGAGAACATTCTGTTTGTCTACGGCGGCGGTTCGATCAAAAAAAGCGGTCTGTATGACGAGATAATCGCTATCCTCAAAGACTGCGGCAAGAACGTTGCAGAGGTTTCGGCCGTAATGCCGAACCCCACATCCGACAAGCTGAACGAGGGCGTGGCGATCGCCCGCGAACATAAGACAGATTTTATCCTTGCGGTGGGCGGCGGTTCTGTCTGCGACTACTCAAAGGCTCTGTCTGTTTCAATCAACTGCAGCGATGACCCATGGGAGAAATACTATATCCGTTTTGAGGAGCCCGACTGCGAGATCATCCCCGTTGGCTGTGTGCTGACTATGGCAGGCACAGGCTCGGAGATGAACGGCGGCTCGGTCATCACAAACCACGAAGCAAAGCTCAAGATCGGTCACGTTTTCGGCGACGACGTAATGCCGAAATTCTCGATACTCAATCCGAGATACACAATGACGCTCCCGAAGTATCAGATGTGCGCGGGAATCTACGATATTTTCAACCACATCTGCGAGCAGTATTTCTCCGGAGAGGACGACAACACCAGCGACTATATCAGCGAGGGACTGATGCGTTCCCTCATCCATTCAAGCCGTATAGCCGTCAATGACCCGCAGGACTACGAGGCACGCTCCAACATAATGTGGACTGCGACATGGGCGCTGAACACCCTCGTTTCAAGAGGAAAATCCACCGACTGGATGGTTCATATGCTGGGTCAGGCGGCGGGCGCATACACCGATGCGACTCACGGAATGACCCTTTCGGCGGTATCTCTGCCTTATTACAGATATATCATGCCCTACGGCTTGAAGAAGTTCGCACGTTTTGCAACGGAAGTATGGGGCATCTCCGCAGAGGGCAAGGCCGACGAACAGCTTGCAAATGAAGGTCTCGCCGCTCTGGAATGCTGGATGAAGGAGATCGGGCTTGTGATGAATCTCAAAGACCTCGGCGCAACAGATGAAATGATCGAGGGCATCGCCGATGCGACGCTGATCCTGAACGGCGGCTACAAAGTGCTTGACCGTGATGAGATCGTGCAGATATTGAAAGCGAGTATGTGAGACTATGAACATCACGGTAAATATCTACTACACCGGCGTAAGCGGAAACGCCCGAAAATTCGCAGAGGAAATGGTGAAAAGCGGTACGGTGGATAAGATACGGAACGAGCAAGGCAATCTCCGCTATGACTATTTTCAGCCACTTGACGATCCCGAAACGGTACTGCTGATTGACCAATGGACAAGTCAGGACGCAATTGATGTCCACCACGCTTCGCCTATGATGCAGACGATTGCTGAATTTCGGGAGAAGTACGGACTGAAAATGAAAGTTGAAAGATATGTCTCCGATGAGGGCGGAATACCCGATAAGGACAATCAATTCATCGTGAAATAGGAGGCGTTATTATGAAGTCGTTGATAATATATTTCAGCAGAGCTGATGAAAACTACGCAGTCGGTTATATCAACAAGGGCAATACCGAGATAGTGGCGGAGTTCGTGCAGGAGTTGACGGGCGCTGATATGTTCAAGGTCGAGCCTGCCGTTCCCTATGCCGCAGACTACAAGACCTGCATTGAGGAAGCAAAACAGCGTATAGGGAATGCACCGATCAAGGAAAAGCTGACCGACATTTCCGCATACGATACTGTCTATATTATGAGTCCTATCTATTGGGGTACTTATGCTCCCGAAGTCGAAACAGCCCTGACAGGGCTTGATTTCAGCGGTAAGACCGTCAGAGTCATCAGCACACATGAAGGCTCAGGTCTTGCAAATATGGTCTCTGATGTGAAGAAGATGTGCAAGGGTGCTGATGTTGACAGCAAGGGACTTGCTATCGTCGGATCAAAAGCAAAGGATTCTAAGAATACCATTGCCGAATGGCTGTGAGGAGGTCACACTATGGCAGAAAAGATAGTACAGACCGCTGGCAGAGATGCCCTCGGTGAGTTTGCTCCCGAATTCGCCCATTACAACGATGATATTCTTTTCGGGGAGAACTGGAACAACACCGACATTGACCTGAAAACACGCAGCATTATCACAGTGGTCGCTCTGATGTCACAGGGCGTGACGAGCGACGCGCTGAAATTCCACCTGATGAATGCGAAAAATCACGGCGTATCGCAGAAAGAGATCGCAGCAATCATCACACATACGGCTTTCTATGCAGGCTGGCCGCACGCCTGGGCAGTGTTTGGACTTGCAAAAGAAGTATGGAATGACAAATCTCCCGAACTGACCGATAAGGACAGGTATCAGAACGAAATTTTCTTCCCGATAGGCGAACCTAATCCATACGGCGATTATTTCGTTGGAAACAGCTATCTTGCTCAGGTATCAAAAGAACAGCTTTCTGTTTTCAATGTGACCTTTGAACCTGCCTGCCGTAATAACTGGCATATCCACCATGCGAAAAGCGGCAGTGGTCAGATGCTGATCTGTGTCGGCGGTCGGGGCTACTATCAGGAATGGGGCAAGGAAGCGAGAGAGCTTCACCCAGGGGATATTGTGAATATCCCCGCGAATGTCAAGCACTGGCACGGTGCTGCTCCTGACAGTTGGTTCTCACATCTCGCAATAGAGATCGAGGGCGAGGACGGCAGCACAGAATGGTGCGAACCTGTTTCTGATGAGGATTACAATAAACTGAGGTAAACGGAGTTAGTGAATGTAATTATTCTATTCACAGGAAGTAAAAATATAAGGCGGTGAAAGTGATGAAAGCACTGAAGATATGCGGGAAGGTCCTCCTGATAATAATGATAGTTCTTGCAGTAATAGTCATAATAGGCTTGCTGTTCCTGAAATTCTATCCTCCGATAGGAGATACACCGGGGAAGGATGAACAACGATTATACTCCGAAAAAACCAAACTGTATTATGACAAGCAATTTCACAACGAGAATGACTTTACAGTAATGACAGGAGATCAGGATGATAAAAGCGATCTGACTGTTCCGGAAAAAACGATACCGACTGATAAGATCGAGAGCATAGCCCGTGCCTCCGAGGGTGAACTGAAAGTCACCTGGCTCGGACATTCCACCTCGCTTATTCAACTCGGAGATAAGAATATCTTTATTGATCCCGTGCTGAGTGAACGCTCATCCCCTGTGGGATTCGCCGGCCCGAAGCGTTTTTCCGAGCTTGCGCTCGAAACAGAAAATGTCCCCGATATTGATGTGCTTTTCATATCCCACGACCATTATGATCATCTTGATTATAATGTCATCAAGGCGATAGACGGCAGAGTGAGCCACTATGTCGTTCCGCTCGGCATTGACGTGATACTGAAAGGCTGGGGCGTTGATGAGAGCAAGCTGCACCCTCTGTACTGGTGGGAGAGCATCGAGCTTGACGGAATTACATACACTCTTACTCCCGCACAGCATTACACAGGCAGAAATCCGTTGAAAATGAATGCGACCCTCTGGGGCGGTCTGTATATCAAAAACAGCGATCACAGCATTTACTATACGGGTGACACAGGTTACTACGATGTATTTAAACAGGTTTTTGAACGCTTCGGAGAAACGGAGCTGATGCTTGCAGATTCGGGACAGTATGACAACGGATGGGCAGAAACGCATATGTTCCCCGAGGAAGCTGTACAGGCTGCAAAGGACGTTCATGCAAAATGGATGATACCCGTACATTGGGGAGCATTTTCGATATCTAACCATGCGTGGTACGATCCGCCGGAAAGAGCAGTCAAGGCCGCCGAAGAACAGGGAGTGAGCCTTGCAACACCACGGATCGGGCAGACTGTAAGCTATGACAGTATTTCTTCTTTCAATGAGAGTTGGTGGGGGGAATATAAATAACCTGAAATAACGATGGTATCAGTGTTGTCAAGATTCAAATTCTAAAGCATGATTATTACACACGCCCATCAATTCTGAGCAATATTTATAATGTCTTTCCCCCGCTGCTCTGCATACTGTACCGCAGAATACGCCCCTCCGCTTTCATGCTGTATGCAGCATACAACAAGGTCGGAACGGTCAACCATACAGTGGTTGCGCACCTGAATGGCTGATTTGAAGTGAGCTGCGGCAGCATTTTCACATATCTCGACGTCGTCATAATAATCGAGATAGTATTGTTCGTTATTGTGGTACTCGGCTTTAAGATAGGGCAGCACAAGCGTGAAATGGGTGTTGCCGCATCCGTAATTGCGAATAGCTCGCCTTATCGCAGCGGAGGCAAGCAGATCGAACTCACCCTCACGGCCTACCAGAAATTCTACATATTCCTTTTGCGTTATCAGATCATGCAGCAGACCGTCAAGACGATTTTCAATGTCTGACGGTTTTTCTATTTCCCTGTGGCCGAAGAAACAGACTGTATATATGTTCAGCATAGTGGTACACCTTTCCAAATAAGCTTTATATTATTATATCAAGACGTCGTTGTGGTGTCAATATGACTGAATACAAAGTGATGTCACGGTGGTATCATAATAACAAGGGAGGTATCACTATGGCTGTACTGAAAACAAGATTTACTCTTCGCCTTGATCTGAAAGATCATGCTAAGATCATGAAGATCGCTGAGTCCCAAAACCGTTCCATGAACAATATGATTGAAACGCTCATTAAACAGACAATACAGAAGTATGAGGAAGAAAATGGTGAGATAGAGCTGACCGACGAGGACTTGTCAATAGAATAGTATATCTGATAATAAACCGCCCTATTCTGTGAGGTGCGTACAACGCAGGGCGGATGATGTATTATTCTGGCAAATCAATTGACTAACAACAAAAAAGCGAAGCCAACATCTGTGTGTTGACTTCGCTTTTTGGATCTAAATGCTTTGTTTGTTAGAAAAAAAGTATCTTATTGTTCCGCTTCTCGTGTGATATTCCGTGTGATTTTGTGTGATTTTTGGACTTCAAACCTGCATTTTGAACTGTCTGAATTGCAGCTGTAACGCATAAGAAAAGCCCGTAAATACGGCGTTTGTACCGTATTTACGGGCTTTTGGCTTTGGCGGAGAAGGAGGGATTCGAACCCTCGATGAGCTATTAACCCATACACGAGTTCCAGTCGTGCGCCATAAACCGGGCTAGGCGACTTCTCCGTACCTGTAACATTATGATTATATCACAATTCTTTGCCGTTGTCAAGTGCTCCGGCGAAATTTTTTGTGCCCTTTTCTGACAAAGGGCTTTTTGTGTATATTTCTTGAAAACTGCTCTGCGTTCATTGACATTTTGTTCAAAATGTGGTATACTATAACAGGATAATGCTTTTAGAAAGGGGGGAGTTTATGTACCGCGAAAAGCTGACCGCTCTCGGGGAGTTCGTCTCTGCGGCGGAAAAGCTGAAAAACAGCGATCAGCTGGAAAAGCTGATCGGCGAGTGCCTTACTCAGCTGGGCGACCTGGACGGCGAGCGTGAGATCTCCATACTTGCGGATAAGCTCTTCCGTTTAAGCCGGAGGCTTGTGGGTATGCGTTCGGATAACGAAGCCGTCCGCAGGCTGGCGGAGCTTTCCCTTGAGGAGCGCATCGAGCTTGAACAGGTGGAGCATATCATCGAGGGGAACCTGCTGTGCTATCACTTCCAGCCTATCGTCAGTGCGGTGGACGGGTCGGTGTATTCCTACGAAGCGCTGATGCGTCCGGTGGGGTCTCCGCTGATCTCGCCTTTCCATATTCTGAAATATGCGGCTCTTACAGAACGTCTCCAGGACATCGAAAAGGCCACCTTTATGAATGTGCTGAAACTCATCGACACCGAGCCGGAGCGCTTCTACGGCAAGCCGGTGTTCATAAACAGCATCCCGAATATCGTTCTCCCGCCGGAGGACAGCAATATGATCGCCGAGCTGCTGGTGCGCAATGCGGACAGAGCGGTCATCGAAATGACCGAGCGGGGAGAGCTGGACGAGAGGAAGTTCGATTATCTGCGGAAGAGATACCGCACTGTGAACGTCCGTATCGCCATCGACGATTACGGCACCGGATATTCCAACGTCAAGAACCTGCTGAGCTATATGCCCGACTATGTCAAGATAGACAGGTCTTTGCTCAGCGAGATACAGAACAGTCAGAAGAAACGGCATTTTGTCCGTGATATAATCGAGTTCTGCCACGATAACGGCATCCTCGCTCTTGCCGAGGGCGTCGAGACCTCGGAGGAGCTTCGGGCGGTCATCCTTATGGGGATAGACCTGATACAGGGCTTTTACACCGGGCGTCCCGTTCCGGACCCCGTGGAGACCATAAACGATGAGATCGTCGCCGAGATACGGCGATGCAGAGCGGAGCTTACCGATGGCATCGCCAGCAAGCAGTATGTGGCTTCCGCCGGAGAAAGAGTCCTGCTTGAAAAGGTCCTGCGGGACGGCTGCGCCAGCGTGCTGGTGGGCAAGGACATCCCCAAGGGCGGCAAGGTGACGGTGGCGGGAACGCCTCAGAACGAAACTGCTATCGCCGTGCTTGTATCCAAGGAGTTCAGCGGTACTCTTATCATCGAGAACGTGAACCTCGTCTCGCTGAAAAATGCTCCCTGCATCTCCCTTGCGGACGGCAGCGACGTGAAGCTCCAGATCGCGGGAGAATGCCATTTCATGGGCGGAGGCATCAAGGTGCCGAGGAAAGCCCGTCTTGAAGTGGTGGGCAAGGGCGCTGTCGTTATGCATCTTGACGACTCGGATTACTTCGGCTTCGGCAACGATATGGGCTCTCAGAACGGGGACATCATCATGTCCCACGACTGTATGATCTACATTGAAGCCAACGGTCAGAGCGGCGTCGGCATCGGCTCCGGCCGGGGAGGCGGAAAGATCGAGATAAACAGCGGAAAATATCTGATCTCCCAGAGGGGCGGCTACGGCGTGTCCATAGGTACGCTGAACGAGCCCGTGAGGATAGACATACAGAACTGCGACCTTGAAACGAAACTATCTTCGGCAAAGGGTACGTCGGTGGGTTCGCTTCACAGCAGAGCAGAGATCAGTATCCGCAGGTCCAGCTTCCGCTGCTTTGCGGGAGGCCTCACCGTTTCGGCTTTGGGTACCGTGGACGGCAGCGGAGCGAATATCCTTGTGAACAACTCCAATGTCACCCTGGACGTCCGCGCCGACGAGCTTACAGCGGTGGGAGCACTGAACGGAACTTCGGAGATAGATATAAGCAAGGCATCCTTTATGATCGCGGCGGGAGGCGTCAATGCCCTTGCCTTCGGCGGTGCGGGACATCCCACATCGCTTTCCATAAGCAATGCCGACGTTGGCGTTGAGCTTACCACGGAGGTGGAGAACGGCTTCTGTGCCGACAGAGAAGGCATCCGCATCAGCGGAGGCCGATGCATCTTCACCGTCAACGGCAAAACGGAAGAATATTGATGTTATCTATACAGATATGCCCGGTGAGCGGGCGTATCTGTTTTTTGTTCCGATTTGACAAATTCCTCAGCGTGTAGTATAATTGGAAAAAACGGAGCAGAGGCGGTGAAGTTGTGGAGGCTGTTGTTGTGCTGGTGATAGTCGTAGTGCTGTTGTGGGCGCTGGATGTGAGCCTGGCGTATATCGCCGAGGGACTTTTCATTCTGATGATGCTGGTGCTGGGTGCCACCTTCCTTTTCTTCGTGTATACCGCCGTCTCGATGATCGGTTCAAAAAAGCGGAGAGTCCGCTTTGACCGTACCGACAAGCCCGAAGGGGCTTCTTTCCCGTCGGCGGTCTATATCGCCGACGGCGAGGAACTGCGCAACGCCTTCCCCAACGAGTTCGTCTTCAAGAAAAGGCTTTACAGGACCGAAAGGGAAGTGTTCGTCAGAGTCACCAAGCGGGGGAAGGTCTACGACCTCTACTCACGGGTGACGGTGTATCTCGGAACGGTGCTGGCAGGCGCATCCCTGGCGGCGCTGATCGTTATGTTCACAAGGATGTTCTGAAAGGAGAGCGGGGCTTATGATAGATTTCCAAAAGTCAATGAAGCTGTCGCTGATCTTCGGACTTATCGGAGCGCTTCTCCTTCCGCTGATGTACGAGTGCTACGCCAACGTCTCCCGGGGGATAGCGCTGTCCGTCCTGGCGGCATGGGCGGTGTTCATTGGTGTAAAGTATTCCGCTTTGTCACGCAAAGCCGCTCTGCTGGCGGCTTCTGCGGGACTTGCCTATACCTTCGGGATGGGACTGATATTCTACATTGCCGTCCACAATGCGGCGGTGGCCCTGCTCGAAAAGAACTCAAAGTATTTCTACTTGACACTCAAAGAGCAGATGCTCTGGTGGCTCTACGCCGTGCTGATAATGCTGTCGGCTTTTGCGGTGATGTTTTTCGCCTGGGGCATACGTTATGCTGTAAAGCGCATCAGGAGCAACAGCGAACAGGTGGGGGACTACATCGCCAACGCCTTTGACGAGAGCGGTGACCTCAAATGACCGGGATATATGTCCACGTTCCCTTCTGCGAGCGCAAATGCCCCTACTGCGCCTTTTACTCCGTGCCATGCCGCTCGGGATACGTCGGCGGCTATATGCGCTCTTTGCTGAAAAGCATCGCGGAGAGCGCGGATAATATCCGCGCAGACACCCTCTACTTCGGCGGAGGCACTCCCGCCCTGCTGGGCCCGGAGAACATCGGGAGCATCATTGAGATTTGCCGTCAGAGCTTCGGCCTTGACGGCGCGGAGATAACTCTTGAATGCAATCCCAACAGCATAGACAGGCAAAAGCTGAAGGCTTTCCGTGCCGCGGGCGTGAACCGCCTTTCGGTGGGAGTCCAGTCCTTGGACGACGGCGAGCTGGCCTTTCTGGGACGTCTCCATAACAGAACGCAGGCCCTTGACGCTCTTAGATCAGCCCGGGAGGCAGGCTTTGAAAACATCTCCGCCGACCTGATGATAGGTATAAAGGGGCAGACCCCCGAAAGCATCGGCAGGACGGTGGATGAACTGTCAAGTCTCGGCGCTTTGCACCTGTCGGTGTATATGATAAAGGTGGAGCCGGGAACACCCTTCGACTGCGATACCGTCCGGGACCGCCTTATGGACGAGGACGCTCTTGCGGAGCTTTATCTTGGGACCGTAGAAGCCGCCGAAACACGGGGCTTCCGGCAGTACGAGATCTCAAATTTCGCCGTCGCCGGGTATGAGAGCCGCCACAACTGCAAATACTGGGAAGGGGAAGAGTATCTCGGCTTCGGCCCCGCCGCCCATTCCTTTTATAAAGGTATACGTTACTGCTGTCCCGGGGACCTTGAAGCCTTCATTGCCTCCGGCCCGCAGATGACCGTCACCGACCCGGCTCCCGATCCCTCCGAGGAATATGTTATGCTGGGACTGCGTTTGTGCAAAGGCATCAGCCTTGACAAACTCGCCTCCCTCGGAGCGGAAGAGGACCGTATAAAGCATATCTCCCTGCTGGCAGAGAGATACGCCTCCGCAGGGCTCTGCGTCACGGACGGCAGGGAGGTCCGTCTCACTCCCAAGGGGATGCTGGTTTCAAATTCTGTTATAGCTTCATTCCTAAGCTGAAAGCAATAGTAAATATATCCAAAAAGCCGGGACGGTTGTTGTGCAGTCATACAATATCTTCCGGCGACGGTTGAACCTCGGGGCAAAATGTGCTACAATATAACTTGGAGTATTGTTTTTTACGGACAATTCAAAGTAGGTGTACAAATGCATAAGCATACTATCTCAAAGAAAATTTTTATATTTCTCGCCAGCGGAGCTATGCTGGCAGCCACCGGCTGCGGCGGCTCTGAAAGCAAGCAGGAGATCGCCGTGCCGATCTACGAGGCCAGGCAGGTGAGCTACAAGACCGCTTTCGCCGAGATCAGGGAGATCAGCGAGCGCTACGTCAAGGAGGGGAACTACGGCTTTCCATACTCGGAAAAGGTGAAGTTCGCCGTCTCGGGACAGATCGACCAGGTGAACGTTGATTCCGAACAGCAGATCAAGAAAGGCGATCTGCTCTGCACCCTGTTCCACGATGACCTGGATCAGCGCCTTGAGGAGAAGGAAGTCTATCTCGAACAGGCCAAAAAGACCCTCAACACACTAACCGCAGAGGGCGGCAACGCCAACGAGATCGAGCAGGCCAAGGTGGACCTGGAGATCCAGCAGCTGGAGTACGACCATATGAAGCTGGAAAAGGACAAGTATAACGTCTATGCCCCCTGCGACGGCTATTTCAGACTTTCCCGCCAGTTCGGCGGAGGCCTTAACCGCTTCTCGTGGGTGAACGCCGGCACCACTCTCGGCACCGCGCAGGATAACTCCGAGCAGTTTCTGATCTGCGAGATATTTGACAATCCGCTGAACAACGTCAACTTCGGCACAAGGGTAGAGCTCATACAGGGCAAGACCACTGCCGGCGGCATGGTTGCGGATATCATCCGCAACGAGAGCGGAGATTATTCAAGCTATATCTATGTCATCCGTCCCGACGAGGGCAACGAGCTCTTCGATTTCGGCGCCGTGAAGGTCAGCTTCAACGTCTATTCAAGACAGGATGTGGTGGTGGTCCCCACCTCGGCTATCAAGACTATCGGCGACAGGAAGTTCGTCAATCTGCTGATAGACGGCGTCAAGGTGGAGCAGGATATAGAAACAGGCATCGTTGACGGGGAGTATACCGAAGTCACCGGCGGGCTCGCAGGCGGCGAGGAGCTTATCCTCAACTGATACTGTCGCCGTCACCAAAAGACGGCGCTCGGGACGCGAAAAACTGTCTAAAAATAAAAAGTTTGTTAAAAGACTTGATTTTCAGAAAGAAATGGTATAAAATATAACTGTGTGTATTGAATGCTTATGCGCTCAGGCGTATTTAAGGAGGATTTCAATTTGAAGGAGATACTTGGCAATGTGTGGGTGAAGCGCTGTGTTTCGGTGTTCTCCGCCGCATATTTCGCGGTAATAACACTGCTCACCTATGCTACGTTTTTATATAAGCTCGAATTTGCCGAGGGCATGACCGGGCCGTTCCTTGTGATCTATGCTTCGGCCAGCGTGTTCTTCCTTGTGCTGATGATCTATTCGAGGGACATTTTTCTGACCAGGATCATGAGCCTGCTGATGATGCCCGTGGCTTTCTGCCTGATACTGCTGAATATGTATAACTGGGCCCTCATCATCCCGCCCTTCGTGGTGGCGCTGGTGATGTTCTTCGCGGCAGGTACCAAGGAGAACGTCAAGGTCATCCTGGGTACCATATTCCTTCTGATGTATGTGCTGGGCATCGTGGCCTATTTCGTGCTGAATATGCTGATCGGCGGTTCCTCCGTTGAGACGGTCATCGACCTTTCCCTTGATCCCGCCGGCTCGGTTTATCAGATATACAGCGGCCAGATGAAGCGCATCTCGGACGTGACCGACGAGGCCAACACCTATTCCCCCGACGGTGCTTACAGGTTCTATATCACCGACCTCCAGGACAGCGACAAGGGCGCTGTGAAGATCTATGTGGTGCCTGCGAACCAGGATATCAAGCTGAAATACTTTACCCTCAAGCAGAAGGGTATCAGAAAGACCATTACCAAAAACGGCACAAGAGGCATCGTTCCTCCGAATGTGGGCTGGATAGTTGAGACCGACGAGACTACCGGAGAGAATTTCCTGGCAGTGCTCTATCAGCTCACCGACGAGGAGCTTCCAAAGTCCATGCGTATCAGAGGCCTTCCCGCCAAGAACTATTTCGAGTTCCTGGGAATTTCCTAAAAGATCGGCAGCGCATCCGCCTTCTTCCGGCGGATGCGCTTTTTTGTATGTTTCCGGAGACTGTCGGAATATTAATAAAAGATAATAAAAGCCCTTGACAAACAGGGAAAAAAAGTGTACAATAAACTTAGTGTTAACGTTTGAAACTCTTGTTTAAGAACGCATAGGAGGCTTGCTTATGAAGCTCAAGAAACTGCTCTGTACGGTCTGCGCGGCCGTGACAGCCCTTTCCTGCCTGGCTTTGTCCGCGTCGGCGGATGCCGAGGAGAAAAAATCCATCCCGTTCACTGCCGATAAGACATTGACAGTGACCGATTCCAGCGCCCCCGCCGTTTCCTTCGACGGAGACGACTGGTCAAAGTATGTCCATACCACCCCCGATGCCTCGAAGATCGGCCTGACCATCACCATTGACAAGACCACTTTCTACCAGGGGTTCTCCCTTAAAGCCAACTGCTCCGGCGCTCAGGAGAGCGAGATGTATCTCAACGCCGGCACCGTCCGGGATGCGGACAATAACCTTGTCTATCCCGATGCCGAGAAGGAGGGCGCTAAGTTCATCTGTCCCGGCGTGGAGCTCAGATGCGAGGACTTCGGCCTTTCCTGCTTCGACGGATGCTTCATCAGCTTTTTCTACAAGATCGGCTCCGACTGTAAGGATAAGCTGATGAACGATTCGATCTATGCCTTCGGCACCGACAATACTTACACCCCCGTGTATTCTCTGCTTACGCTGAAATACGATACCGTTCTGAACAACAACGTGACCCAGTACCGTACTCAGTGCGTCAGCGTTCCCGCCAATTCCGCCTGCACAAGGATCGTCTTTGAAGTCCCTCTGCTGAAAAATACCGACGCCGATGTGCTCTGCCTGGATAACATCGGTATCTCGCTGCCCATAGATCAGGACGGCAAGACCCTCAGTATAATGCCCCTGGACGGCTATAACGCCAACGCTCAGCCCCAGGAGATCATCGACGCTATCCAGATCGAGGAGAAGAAGGAAAGTACCGCTGAGATCGGCAGCACTCCCGAAAAGCAGGAGGGCGGCCACGGCTTCATCGTGGTAATCGTTATCGTCGTTGCAGTCATTGCAGCCGGCGTCGGATTATTCTTCTTCATCAAAAAGAAAAAGAAATATTATTGATATCAAATTTGGCAGATAATTCAAGCCGTCCGTTAAGGGCGGCTTTTTTGCATAATAAAGCACTGCCGGGAAATAATATTGAAGCCGTATGAATTTCGGAAAGGAGACAGTGCAGTGAAAAAGATCTTTGCAGCTATCCTCGGCATGAGCGCGGCAGCAGCGCTGCTGGCATCCTGCGCGGGGAACACGGAATCCGACACCAACAGCCGTAACGAGGCCCGGAACACCACGGTGACCACAACAGGAACATCCCGGACCACTTCGGACACTACGGTGACCACCACGGGAAGAACGACGTCCTCACGGGACGACAGCGGTTCTTTTATGTCGCAGGCTGAAAGCAAGCTCGACGAGCTGGGCGACGACGTGGCCGACGGTATCGACACCACCCTCTCAACAGCCGGCGAGGTCGCGGACGATATCCTCAGATGAAAGCAGATCGCTCCCGTTTTTTCGGGGGCGATCTTTGCTTGAAATCGCCGCCGGGATGTGGTATAATGGAGACAGCAATAAGCATCGGAGGCGATAAAATGTCCGCGAACACCAAGGAAAAGATCCGGCAGGCTTTGTACGAACTGCTGGAAACAAAACCGCTGAAGCATATCACCGTCAACGACATCGTGGCAAGGTGCGGGCTCAACCGCAATACCTTCTACTATCATTACAGCGACATCCCCGCGCTGGTTGAGGAGTCTATAAATCTGACCGCTCAGCAGATAATCTCCAGCCGCTATGACCTCAGCTCCCTTGAGGACACCTTCGGCGTCGCCGTGGAGTTTGTAATGGAGCACAAGCGGGCAATACTTAATCTTCACGATTCCTCCGACCGGGAACTGTACGAAAAGTATCTGATGAAGATAATCGGCCACGTCACCGAGGAGTATTTCAGAGCCTCGGGGCTCCTTTCCCAGTTCACAAAGGAGGATGCGGCAGTGGCTTTGGGAGCGGTAAAATGCCTCTGCTTCGGCTATATGATAAACTGGCTCGACAACGGTATGAAGGATGATATCCGCGCGGATTTCCGGGCCTATCTCCAGCTCAGACGCCGTCTGATGCTCTGAATCAAAGGAACATAACAGATTATTTAGACATTTGTCCAAAAATGTCTATTGAAAAATCTGACCTCTTGTGGTATAATAATTCCAGAAGATACGAATTGTACTGATCTTTCAAATCCTATTTTCCCCCTGATGCGGCGCTTCGTCCCCCCGAAGACGCCGCATTTCCCTTTGTTTTTCCGACTCTTCCTAAAAAACAAGGGGCTCGTGTTTAAATATATTGTGCAAAACGTAAAAGTTTTTCCCGTGCCCTTTAAATCTGCGGGAAATAATGCTATAATGGTAGAGAATGCAGACATTGTATACCGACGCGAAAGGAACGGCGCTATGGGCTCGACAGCTAAAGACTGTAACGACAGTGCGGGTCTGCTGCCTATGGTGGGCAGGCTCAGCAGAGCTATGCTGCTGCTCAGCGTTTTGTGCTTTTTGTTCACGCTGTTCTGGGACTTCGAGTGGAGGAACCTTATCGGCTTCTCGGTGGGAGGCGTCAACGCCTGCCTGGGGCTTCGGTATCTTGCCGTGACGGTGAACAGAGCCGTCGAGTGCGATGTCAAGCGCGCCAAGCGCATGATGCTAACCTGCTACGGCGTAAGGCTCGCGGTGCTTACCGCCCTCTGCGCGGCAGGCTTCTTAACAGGATATATCAGTGTTGTGGGGATAGTAGTCCCCCAGCTTTTCCCGAGGATACTTCTGATGTTCGATCATTTCCTCGGCTTAAACCATTTCGGAAAGGAATAGTTCTATGGACGGTATAGGACAGGGCCCGAAGGTCGCCTTTACGCTGCCGATATTCGGCGGCATAGAAATTACCGAAACTATCGTCATCGGCTGGCTCATCATAGTGGCTGTGCTGCTTCTGTGCCTCTATCTGACCCGCGGGCTCTCAAAGAAGCCCACGAAGAAACGTCAGATAATCGCGGAGATGTTCGTAGGCTTCGTCAATAATATGGTGGAGTCCACAATGGGCAAGCGCTGGAGGCATTATGCTCCCTACATAGCCACTCTGCTGGTGTATGCCGTGCTGGGCGCACTGGTCTCTCTGCTGGGCCTCAGATCCATGACCGCAGACTTCAACGTCCCGCTGACCTGGGCGCTGATGACCTTCGTGCTGATAACCTTCTACAAGATAAAAGCCGGCGGACCTCTGGGCTATGCCAAGAGCTTCGCCTCGCCCATACCCGTTATGCTCCCGCTGAACCTGCTCAGCGAGGTGGCTACGCCCCTTTCCATGGCTTTCCGTATGTTCGGAAACGTCTCCGGCGGCGCGGTCATCACAGCGCTGCTTTACAGCGCACTGGCAGGGCTCTCCAAGCTGGTACACGTTTCCTTTGAGGCAGGCGGCATCGGGTTCAATCTGTTTCAGCTGTTCATCCCCGCAGTGCTTTCGGTCTACTTCGACCTGTTCTCGGGGTGCATACAGGCATACATCTTCGCTACGCTGACTATGGTATATGTTTCAAGCGCGGCGGAATCGGAATAACAGTCAATAATTATTGGAGGAATAAACTATGTTGGAAAAAGCAATCGTACTCGGATGTTCGGCAATAGGCGCCGGCCTTGCAATGATCGCAGGTATCGGCCCCGGTATCGGTGAAGGCTATGCGGTGGGCAAGACTATCGAATCCATTGCAAGACAGCCCGAAGCCAAGGGCGACTGCACCAGAACAATGTTCATCGGTGTCGCTATGGCGGAGTCTACCGGTATCTATGCCTTCGTTGTAGCCCTTATACTTATGTTCGCCAACCCCTTCATCGGCAAGCTCTGATCGCCGGAGAACAGGGATAACAGCGGACAGGAGGTATGAGTTAAATGGTACAAGCTAAGATCACCGAGTTTCTGACCATAGATCCGACAACGATCGTGCTGACTCTGTGCAATACGCTCATACTCTTTCTTGTTCTGAAGCATTTTCTTTTCGACAAGGTCAATAAGGTCATCGACGACCGTAAAAGTGAGATAGCCGAAAGCTATAAAAATGCCGACGAGGCTCAGAGAAAAGCTGAGAATCTTGCCGCCGAATACGACGAGAAGATCGGCAGAGCCAAGGAGGAGGGCGCGGAGATCGTCCGCGCCGCCACTCTGAAAGCCCAGACCCGCTCGGATGAGATCATAGCCGAGGCAAGGGCCGAGGCTAAGGGCATCGTCGATAACGCCAATGACGAGATCGAGCGCGAGAAGAAGATCGCCGTCAATCAGATCAAGGATGAGATCGCGGAGCTGGCCGTGTCGGCTGCCTCTGCGGTAGCTGAGAAGGAGATCAGCCTCGAGGACAACGAAAGACTGATCGAGAGCTTCATCAGCCGTGTGGGTGAGCAGTAATGGCAGAGAGCTTGAGAAATATTTACGCCGAAGCCGTCTTTGAGCTTTGCTGTGAGCAGGGCATCGAGGAGGAAGCCGCCGCCGAGCTTGAAGCGGTGGGAGAGATCTTCGAGGAGAACGAGGAGTTCGTGAAGGTGCTGAAATCGCCTCTCGTGGCCTTCGGTGAGAAGAAACAGCTTTTGGAAAATGTCTTCGGCGGGAAGGTATGCGATACCGTCTTTGATTTTCTGTGCCTTGTCACCGAAAAGGGCAGGGCAGGCTTCGTTCCGCAGATCTGCGGGGAGTTCAAGGCGCTGTATTATAAGAAGCAGGGCATTCTTGAAGTGAGCGTTATCACTGCTATGCCCATGAGCGAAGCCCTTGCACAGAAGCTGAAAGCCAAGCTGGAAAGCACCCTCGGCAAGAAGGTCATTATGAAGCAGTCGGTGGACAAGAGCCTTATCGGCGGCATCGTCGTAAGGTACGAGGGCGCCGAGCTGGATTCCAGCGTCAAGGGCCGCCTCGACAGGCTGAAATCGCAGATAGACAGCATAATTGCATAACGAAAGGATAGGACAGTTTATGAAATTGCGTCCTGATGAGATAACCGGTATAATCAAACAGCAGATCAAGGACTACCGCTCCAAGGTCGAGCTGACCGATACGGGTACGGTGGTAACTGTCGGCGACGGTATCGCCAGAGTACACGGCCTTGAACGGTGTATGTCCGGCGAGCTTATAGAATTTGAGAACAAGACAATGGGCATGGCCCTTAACTTAGAGCAGGATTTCGTCGGCGCCGTTCTGCTCGGCTCTGATAACGGCATCAAGGAGGGCGGAGCCGTGAAAAGGACCGGCAGGATAGTTTCCGTTCCCGTGGGCGAAGCTCTTCTCGGAAGAGTCGTAAATGCCCTGGGTCAGCCTATAGACGGCAAGGGAGCCGTCCTCACCGAGGAAACAAGACCTATCGAGAGCCCCGCCTACGGCATCATCACAAGACAGTCAGTAAACCGCCCACTCCAAACGGGCATCAAGGCTATCGACTCCATGATACCTATCGGCAGAGGTCAGCGTGAGCTTATCATCGGCGACCGCCAGACAGGTAAGACCGCCATCGCCCTCGATACTATCATCAATCAGAAGGGCAAGAGCGTTATCTGCATCTATGTGGCTATCGGACAGAAGAGATCGACTGTCGCAAACGTCGTTGATACCCTCGAAAAGTCCGGAGCTATGGAGTATTCCATCGTCGTTTCCGCTACGGCTTCGGAAATGGCTCCTCTCCAGTATATAGCCCCCTATTCCGGCGTGGCTATGGCCGAGCATTTCATGCTCCAGGGGAAGGATGTCCTCTGTATCTACGACGACCTTTCCAAGCACGCCGTGGCTTACAGAACTATGTCGCTGCTGCTGAAAAGACCTACCGGCCGTGAGGCCTATCCCGGAGACGTTTTCTATCTCCATTCGAGACTTCTCGAACGGGCCTGCAACCTTAACAAGGACTACGGCGGCGGTTCCATAACCGCCCTGCCGATAATCGAAACTCAGGCAGGCGACGTTTCCGCATACATACCCACAAATGTTATTTCCATTACCGACGGACAGATCTTCCTGGAGAGCGAGCTGTTCTTCTCGGGCGTAAGACCCGCCGTAAACCCCGGTATCTCAGTATCGCGTGTCGGCGGTTCGGCTCAGATAAAGGCTATGAAGAAGGTCTCCGGTTCGCTGAAGCTGCTTTATTCGCAGTACAGAGAGCTCCAGGCGTTCTCACAGTTCGGCTCCGACCTTGACAAGGACACCAAGGAAAGACTTGCTCAGGGCGAGCGTATTGTTGAGGTGCTGAAGCAGGACAGAAATTCCCCCCTGCCCGTTGAGCATCAGGTCATCATCATCTATGCCGTGGTAAACAATTATCTGAAAAAGATAGCCGTTGAGGACGTAAGAGAGTTCGAGGGCGAGCTTTTCGCCTACGTCGATTCCGCGCATCCCGATGTGAGCGCAAATATCCGCAATACAGGCGAGCTCTCCAAGGAGACCGAAGCGGAGCTCAAGGACGCCGTCAAGGAGTTCGTCGAGAAGTATCTTGCGGCAAAATAAGAGGGAGCTGCTTATATGGCAACTGCAAATATGAAGGACGTCAAGCGGCGCATCAAGAGCGTTGAAAGCACGATGCAGATCACCAAGGCTATGCAGCTGGTGGCATCGAGCAAGCTCAGACGTGCCAAGGAGAGAGCATTGGCGGCTCAGCCGTTCTTTGCGGCACTCTACGACACTATGAGCGACATTTCCAACGACCCCGCTTTTACGTCTGTTTATACCAAGAAAAAAGTGCTCAGATCCACGCTGTTCGTGGTCATCGCCGGCGACAGAGGCCTGGCGGGCGGCTTCAACTCCAACGTGCTGAAACTGGCCGCCTCGAAGATCGGTGAGCTCACTGAAAAGAAGGAGAACGTCTCCGTCATTGCGGTGGGACGAAAGGCCATTGAGTTCTGCGATAAGCGGGGCTACGACGTAGTGGGAAGATTCCCGCAGGTGGCCGAGAGTCTTAATATCGTGGACGCCGAGGACATTTCGGATCTGATAATCGAGAAGTTCCGCTGCGGCTATTACGATCAGGTGGATCTGGTCTATACCACGTTTATGTCCGCGCTGACACAGGAGCCCGTGGCTATGTCCGTGCTTCCCGTGGAGGACCTTTCAACAGGCGTGAGATCAAAGTCGCTGATCGAGTACGACCCTTCTCCCGAGGAGGTCTTCGACGGCCTTGTGCCCCAGTATCTCACGGGGCTGATCTTCGCAGCGGTAGTGGATTCCTTCGCTTCGGAGCAGGCCGCAAGGCGCACCGCAATGGAGTCCGCCAGCGATAACGCCGAGGAAATGATAAATAACCTGTCCCTGCTCTATAACAGAGCAAGACAGGCAATGATAACTCAGGAGCTCACCGAGATCAGCTCGGCAAGCCTGAATGACGAGGGTTAAAAGGAGGTCATCGGGATGAGCGGTTTTACCAAAAGAATGATACTTTGGTTCGTAGGCATCGCTCTGTTCGTGGTCGCCTTCGACCTTATCGACTGGGTGGTAAATCAGGATAAGTACAATTTCACCTTCAAGGACAGCATACTTGTCCCCGTGCTTGCTTATTTTGTCTGCTCTGCTTTGACCTTCGTTTTCAACAGGGTCGGCAGGAGGATACAGAAAAAAGCTCCCAAGGATAAATGAAACGGGAATATACCAGCCCCCGCCGCAGGACTGTTGACAGGGTCCTGCAGGCCGCATTCATCATCGGGGTGTACGATCTTGCCGAACTGATCTTTGAGGATATTTTCCTTTGGATGATAGTAAGAAAGCGCAGAGCCGCAGGAAAGCGGCACAAGAGGAATACAACGATACACAGAAAGGCGTGACGATAGAAAAATGGCAGAGAAGAATGTGGGAAAAGTCGTTCAGATCGTCGGAGCGGTCGTGGATATCCGTTTTGAAAAGGAACACCTTCCCAATCTGCTGAATGCAGTAGAGATAATGCTTAACGGCCAGAAGCTGACCGTCGAGGTGGCTCAGCATATCGGCGACGACGTTGTAAGATGCATCGCCATGAGCTCCACCGACGGACTGGTCAGAGGCACCGAAGCCGTGGATACCGGCAAGGCTATCAGCGTGCCCGTGGGCAGAGAGACCCTTTCAAGGATGTTCAACCTGCTGGGCGAGCCCGTTGACAACAAGCCCGCCCCCGAGACCAAGGAGCGCTGGCCCATACACCGCGAGCCCCCTTCCTACGAGGAGCAGAAGGCCTCCAACGAGGTGCTGGAAACAGGCATCAAGGTCGTTGACCTTATCGCGCCTTATCTGAAAGGCGGTAAGATAGGCCTGTTCGGCGGCGCCGGCGTGGGCAAGACGGTGCTTATCATGGAGCTTATCAACAACATCGCCAAACAGCACGGCGGTATCTCGGTATTCACCGGCGTCGGAGAGCGTACCCGTGAGGGCAACGACCTCTACAACGAAATGATCGAGTCCGGCGTTATCGACAAGACCGTCTTAGTCTACGGTCAGATGAACGAGCCTCCCGGGGCAAGAATGCGTGTGGGCCTTTCCGGACTGACTATGGCCGAGTATTTCCGTGACGTGGAAGGCCAGGACGTTCTGCTGTTTATCGATAATATCTTCCGTTTCACCCAGGCAGGTTCCGAGGTTTCGGCTCTGCTGGGAAGAATGCCTTCTGCGGTGGGCTATCAGCCTACGCTGGCTACGGAAATGGGCGCTCTCCAGGAGCGCATCACTTCCACCAAGAAGGGTTCGATCACTTCCGTACAGGCCGTGTATGTGCCTGCGGACGACCTGACCGACCCTGCTCCGGCTACTACCTTCGCTCACCTGGACGCTACCACAGTTCTTTCCAGAAGCATCGCTTCGCTG
Organism: Ruminococcaceae bacterium FB2012; assembly: GCA_900104495.1. Lineage (GTDB taxonomy): Bacteria > Bacillota > Clostridia > Oscillospirales > Ruminococcaceae > FB2012. Next base: position 38,959 of record FMXS01000004.1, read on the forward strand.
GGTATCTATCCCGCCGTTGACCCCCTGGAATCCAATTCCAGGATACTCACTCCCGAGATCGTGGGAAGCGAGCATTACCAGGTGGCAAGAGATGTTCAGTCCATTCTCCAGCGCTATAAGGAGCTTCAGGACATCATCGCTATCATGGGTATGGATGAGCTCTCCGACGAGGATAAGCTCACCGTAAGCCGCGCCAGAAAGATACAGCGCTTCCTGTCACAGCCCTTCTCCGTTGCCGAGCAGTTTACAGGCATGGAGGGCAAGTATGTGCCTATCAAGGAGACTATCCGGGGCTTCAAGGAGATCATCGAGGGACGTCACGACGACCTTCCCGAGTCTGCCTTCCTGTTCGTGGGTACCATCGAGGAAGCCGTTGAGAAGGCCAAGAGATCAGAAGAAGACTAATATTTTCTCCGAGGAGATCATATGAATACATTCAAGCTGAAGATCATAACCCCCGAAAAGGTGTTCTACGAGGGCGACGCGGTGCAGATCATCGCTAAGACCGCCGCGGGCAACGTGGGGATAATGGCGGGGCATACGCCTTATGTTGCAAATATCGTCCCGTCGCCGCTGAGAATATCCGAGAACGGCACCGACTTCCGGGTGGCCGCCGTGTCGGCTGGCGTCGTGAAGTTCGAGAACGGTGCCGCCACCGTGGTGACTACCGCCGTTGAGTGGGCCGAGGATATCGACATCGCAAGAGCCGAGCGCTCCAAAGAGCGCGCCGAGCGTGAGCTTGCGGCAGAAGCCAGCGACAAGGAGTTCCGCCACGCCGAACAGCGCTTAAAGCGCGCCCTTAACAGATTGACAGTTTCAGGTAAAAAATAGTATTTTCTGCCAAGCCGACGGCCCGGTCCGCTACGGCTTGGCTTTGTTTTTTATACGGCACCGTTCGTCAGAGAACGGAAAACCACGGAAAGCACAGGTGATATTTTGGACGTATTCTGGGGAGTAATACAAGTCGCGGGAGGATTGGCGTTTTTCCTCTTCGGTATGAATATTCTCAGCTCCGGCCTTGAAAAGGCCTCCGGCGGGCTTATGGAAAGAGTCCTGGCAAAGATGTCCGGGAACATTTTCGTGAGCGTGCTTTTCGGTGCGCTGGTGACGGCAGCAGTGCAGTCCTCCACGGCAACCACCGTTATAGTCGTTGGCCTCTGCAATGCAGGCCTGCTGAAACTGCGCGGAGCTGTGGGCATTATCATGGGCGCCAATATCGGCACCACCATAACCGCGCAGATACTCCGTCTGGCTAAGATCGACACCTCTTCAAACAGCAATTTCTTCATCTCACTGCTGACGCCGGTGAATTTCTCGGCGGTGCTGGCGCTGGCGGGCATACTGATAATCATGACCGCCAAGAAGAACAAGCAGAAGTACAAGGGCGAGATCTTTCTCGGCATCGCCATACTCTTTACGGGTATGATAAATATGCAGACCGCCGTTGCTCCCCTTGCGGACTGGGACGGCTTCAAGAAGATATTCAACGCCCTGGAGAATCCCATACTCGGCGTAGTCACGGGAGCTATCGTCACGGTGCTGACCCAAAGCTCCGCCGCCACCGTCGGCATTTTGCAGGCAATCTCCGGCGCAGGAACAGGGGCTATCACCTTTGCCTCGGCCTTCCCCATAATCATGGGGACAAATATCGGCACCTGCTCCACACCGCTGGTGTCCAGCATCAATTCCTCCAAGAACGCCAAGCGGGCGGCTATGCTCCACTTCTATTTCAACCTGCTGGGAACGGTCATTTTCCTTATAGCGATCTATCTGATACAGTATACAATAGGCTGGTCCTTCTGGAGCAAGGAATTCACCACCGGCGATATAGCCAACTTCCACACCATATTCAACGTGGTGGCCACGCTTATCTTCATCCCCTTTGCGGGACTGCTGGAAAAACTGGTCTGCTTCACCGTCCGGGACAAGCCCGGCGACGAGGAGGATGACAAGCTCTCCAAAGAGGACCTTCTGGACGAGCGTTTCCTGCTCCAGCCCGACGTGGCCCTTGCACGGGCCTCGGAAGGCGTGGTGCAGATGGGCATCTACGCTCAGAAGAATTTTGCCGCTGTCCGTACCCTGTTTGATAACTTCGACTTGAAAGAAGCGGAGAAGATCAACGAGCGGGAACAATCCATTGACCGCCTGGAGGACAGGATAGGCCAGTATCTTATCAAACTCACCGGGCAGAGCCTCAACGAGCAGGAGAACCGCATGACAACGACTCTGCTTCATCTGATCTCGGAGTTCGAGCGCATCGGGGACTATACAATAAACGTCATGGAGACCGCTCAGACCCTCTACGAGAACGAGGACCGTTTCAGCGATCGGGCCATGCACGAACTGGAAGTCCTCTGCGACGCCATAAGCGAGATCATACGTCTGGCGATAGAGTCGGCGCAGACACTTGACATTAAGGTCCTTACTTCGGTGGAGCCTCTTGAAGAAGTGGTGGACAGGCTGGTGGAGGAACTGAAAGCCGTACATATCGAGCGCTCCAAAAAGGGCGAATGCAATATCGAGACAGGCGTTCATTTCCTGGACATCCTCACCAACGTGGAGCGTATCTCCGACCACTGCTCGAACATCGCCGTCTATCTGATAGCGCTCATCGACAATCGGGACAACCTCAAAAAGCACGAGTATCTCGACCGCCTCCACAAAAACGGCCCCGAGGATTATCTCCGCAAGATAGAGGAATACTCCGCAAAGTATTCTCTCGCGTGATATTCTTTCGCTCACCCGCGTATAATTGTTCGGGTGATGAAAATGCTGGAACTGAGATTCCGGGGCTTCAGCGTAAGGGTCACATTCGCCTTTTTCGCCGTGGTGGGCCTGACGGCTTCTCTCGGCGGAGCAGTGCAGACGCAGCTTCTGACCGTTCTCCTTTGTTCCCTTATGCACGAGCTGGGGCATATCCTTGCGATGTGCCTTTTGGGGATACCTCCCGCCTCGGTGACCTTCTATGCCGGCGGGATAATGCTCCCGGGCAGCAGTCTGAACTGTTCAAGGCTGAAGACCTGCGCGGTGCTTGCGGCGGGACCTGCGGTGAATCTCTGCGCTTCGGCGGTAAGCCTTTTATCCGGCGGCTCCGGGATGTTTGCCGCAGCGGGACTTATGCTGGGGCTGTTCAATCTGCTGCCCTTCCGCAGCTTTGACGGAGGCCGTCTCTGTCTTGAACTCACGGGCTCGGAGCCTTCGGCGGCGGTGCAGTTGGTATGCGTCCTTCCGCTGGCGGCGGCAGCAGTGTATTCCTGCCTGTGCGGCAAGGTGCCTGTCTCGCTTATTGTGACGGCGATGCTTATCGTGGCCGACAGCTTTTGAGAGAAGGGGAGAATACGGTAAAACAGCATCGGTCCCGTGACCGGTGCGGACGAATAAACGGAACAGGCTGTGAAAAAATGAAAGAGATAAAGGATAAAATAGAACAGCTGCTGCTGAAAGTGCAGAGGCCCGCCCGCTATATCGGCGGCGAGCACGGCAGCGTGGTCAAGGATAAGAGCAAGGTGGACGTAAGGTTCGCTTTCTGCTTCCCGGACATCTACGACGTGGGAATGTCCCACCTGGGGATGAAGATACTTTACGGACTGAAAAACGCCGTACCGAATTACTGGTGTGAGCGGGTCTTTATGCCAGAAAAGGACTTCGAGGCGCTTATGCGGGAAAACGGCATCCCCCTTTACGCCTTGGAGAGCCTTGACCCTATAAAGGACTTCGACTTCATCGGCTTTACGCTTCAATATGAGCTGTCCTTCACCAACGTGCTTGAAATGCTGGACTTGGCGGGGCTGCCTGTCTATGCAAAGGACAGGAAGGGCCTCACTCCCATTGTTGTGGGGGGCGGACCCTGTGTCTGCAATCCCGAGCCCATAGCCGATTTCTTTGACCTGTTCATCTTAGGCGAGGGGGAGGAAGTCAACCTCGAGCTGATGTGGCTCTATGAAAAAATGAAACCGCAGGATCCCACCAAGGAAGAATTCCTCAGGGAGGCGGCGAAGATACCGGGCATCTACGTGCCCTCATTCTACGACGTCACCTACAACGAGGACGGCACCGTAAAGAGTGTAAATCCCAACGTGCCGGAAGCAAGTGAAAAGATCACCAAGCGGGTCATCCCGGATTTTGACCACGCCTACTATCCCGACAGCTTTGTGGTGCCTTTCACGCAGATCGTCCACGACAGAGTGGTGGTGGAGGTGCTTCGGGGATGTATAAGAGGCTGCCGTTTCTGCCAGGCGGGATTTATCTACCGTCCCTTCCGGGAGAAGAGCATCGGTACCATAGCCGGCGAGACCAGAACCCTCTGCGAGCAGACGGGCTACGAGGAAGTTTCGCTTTCGAGCCTGTCCACCTCCGACCACACGAAGATAACGGAGCTGCTCACCACACTTTCGGATTATACGGACAACGAAAATATCAACCTCTCTTTGCCCTCTCTGCGCATCGACACCATGAGCAAGGAGATCGTTGACCGCATCGCTGCCGTGCGCAAAAGCGGACTGACCTTTGCCCCGGAGGCCGGCACTCAGCGCCTCCGGGACGTGATAAACAAGAACATCACCGAGGAGGAGATCATCCGCACCTGCAAGCTTGCTTTTGCCGAAGGATATCAGACGGTCAAGCTGTATTTTATGCTTGGCCTTCCCGACGAGACCGATGAGGACATCGCAGGCATCGCGGACCTGGCACAGAAGGTGGTCAATCTCTACTACGAGACCCCCAAGGAACAGCGGGGAAAGAGCGTACAGGTATCCGTTTCGGCATCCACTTTTGTGCCGAAGCCCTTTACGCCCTTTGAGTTCGAGCCCCAGGCCACCCCGGAGGAGATCAAGCGCAGGCAGGGCTTCCTGCTGGACAATATCAAGTCCAAGAAGATAAGGATAAGCTATCATCAGATGAACGTTTCCGTGCTGGAGGGCATACTTGCCCGGGGAGACCGCCGTCTCTGCGAAGTGATATATCTCGCCTGGAAAAAGGGCTGCACTCTCGACAGCTGGGACGAGCATTTCCGCTTCGACCTTTGGCAGGAGGCCTTCGCGGAATGCGGCACCGACACGGCCTTCTACGCCAACCGCCGACGCTCCTACGATGAGATAATGCCCTGGTCGCATCTGGACTATATGGTCTCCCGCGAGTTTCTGATCCGTGAGAACAAAAAGGCTCACGAGGCCAGGACCACCCGCAACTGCGCCGAAGGATGTTCGGGCTGCGGCATAAAAAAGGAATGCGGAGGTGTTTACTGTGGGGGCTGAACCTTTACCGAAAAACCAAGGGCTCAGACTTGTCAGGTACGAATACAGGCTGATCTTCGAGAAGAAGGGCAGAGCCCGATACATCTCCCACCTGGACCTTATGCGGGCCTTTCAGCGGGTTTTCAAGCGGGCGGGGATACCTCTTTGGTATACTCAGGGATTCAATCCTCACGCTTATCTGATGTTCCCGCTGGCTCTCCCTCTCGGGACGGATTCCTCCGTGGAGGTCCTTGATATTGCGCTGATCGAGGAACTGGAGCCCGAAGAGCTTTGCCGGAGGATCAACGAATGTATGCCCGAAGGACTGAGGATAGTGTATGGGCGGATACTATCCGCCCAAACACCCCACATGAAGCACACCGAAATAGCCTCCGCCGAATACAGCATCCGCCTTGTCACCGACCTTACCCCCGAAGAAACGGCGGAAGCCTTCCGAAGCTTTCTCTCCGCTGAAAAGATCGAGGTTGAGAAGCGCACCAAAAAGAGAGGCATCAACCTTGTGGACATCAAGCCGCATATCACGCTGATCTCTCTTGATACCGACGAAAGCGGGACGAATATCTCCCTGCGTCTGCCTGCGGGGACCGAGTTCAATCTGAACACCGGCGTCGTCATGGATGCCTTCGCGGAGAGATTTGAAGGGAAGATAGACAGCGTTTATACAACACGTACAAAGATACTGGCAAAATCGGGAGAAAATTTTACATAGCCCACGCTTGAAAAACGCGCCGGAGTATGGTATAATATTAAAGCATTTGAATTACCGTCGGTATGCTCCGACGAGAGTTAATGCCAAACCCCGTGAACATCGGGACGACATTAAAGCGGACAGTCCTCTGGCTTTGTGGCGCACGGTGCCGCGATAAAGTGAATGAACGTCTGAAAACAACAGGAGGTTTTTTAAAGTGGACGCTTTAAAGCTGATCGAGAAAGCAAGCATGAAGGAAAATGCACCCGTAGTCAACGTAGGTGACACCGTCAAGGTCCATGTAAGGATCGCTGAAGGCGACAAGTCGAGGATCCAGATCTTCGAGGGTACTGTTATCGCCAAGAAGCACGGCGGCATCAACGAGACATTTACCGTTCGCCGCGTAGCACACGGCTGCGGCATCGAGAGAGTTTTCCCCGTACACTCGCCTGTGGTTGAGAAGGTAGAGCTGGTTAGAAGCGGTAAGGTTCGCCGCGCTAAGCTGTACTATCTCCGCAAGAGAATCGGCAAGGCCGCTAAGGTCAAGGAGCTTGTTAAGTAATCAAAGGATCAAAGGCATCACGAAAGTGGTGCCTTTTTTCTTGCTCCTGCTCCGTTTCTGAGCTGCTGTATTTTCCTCGCTGCCGGACGGCGGCTCGGAGAAATGCGGAAAACGAATCTCCACCGCCTACTGCGGGGAGGGCATTTCCAGCCGAATATCTATCTGCAATACACAAAAAAATATGTGAATTTTTGGTGATTTTTTCATCCGTACTATTGCTTTTTGTGCGGGGATATGATAGAATAATAGGGTATAGATCATTCTGAGATCAAGGAGGATCAACATGAGCGAGGAGATCAAAGCGGGCGCTCTGCCCGAGGAGGAGAAGACTCCGCTGGCGGATGAACTGCTGGATTGGGCGGAGGCCTTCGTGCTGGCGATTTTTGCGGTAGTGCTGATATTCATATTCTTTCTGCGTGTGGTGGAGGTCTCGGGACCGTCAATGAACCCGACCCTCAGCGATAAGGACAGGCTGATACTCACACACCTGAATTATACCCCCGAACGTGGCGATATCATCGTCTGCAATTCCCCGGGGCTCGATAAGTGCATCATCAAGCGGTGCATCGGCATCGAGGGCGATACCGTCGTTGTGGATTACAACAACAACTGCGTATACGTCAACGGCGAAAAGCTGGAGGAGACATATCTCGGCGAGGGCATGAAGAGCAACCTTCCCGTGTTCGACCAGTCCTTCCTTACGGATAAGAACGTTTATACTTATCACGTCCCCGAGGGAACGGTCTTCGCTATGGGAGATAACAGAAACCATTCCACCGACAGCCGTTCTTCTTATGTGGGATTTATCAAGTACGAGGACATCCTCGGCAAGGCATTTTTCAGATTCCTGCCCTTCGGCAGCTTCGGGTCTGTTAAATAATGAAAGGCTCCCGGAAAAGCAGTCTCCTTGATGACTTGCTGGACTTCGCCGATACCGCCGCCGTGGCGGTGCTGGTGTTCGTCTGCCTGTTTACGTTTGTGCTGAGCAACGTGACCGTCGTGGGCGAAAGTATGGAGAATACCCTCTATAACGGCGACAGGCTCGTCAGCCGGAAGTTTATGTATACCCCCGGACGGGGTGACGTGGTGATAATCAGCTCCGAGAATATGCACGAGGTCATCATCAAGCGCATTATAGGCGAACCCAACGATACCGTGGAGATCGACTATGAGCAGAACTCCGTCACAGTCAACGGTGAAAAGCTGGAGGAACCCTACGTCAGCGAAACTATGCAGCAGAGGGATGTTTTTGCGCAGGTCTTCCGCGAGGCCTCCGGGAAAAAGTATGTGTATAAGGTGCCCTTCGGCAAGTATCTTGTGCTGGGCGATAACCGCAACCATTCCACCGACGGAAGGGTCTTTGGCTTCGTCACCCGCGACGAGATCGTGGGCAAGGCAGTTTTCAGATATTATTCCGAAAGAGGCAGTATAGGCGTCATTGAGTAAAGGACGGTGAGCAGCGTGAGCAGGGAAGCGAATATCCAGTGGTTCCCCGGGCATATGGCCAAGACAAGAAGGATTATGCAGTCCAACCTTAAACTGGTGGACGTGGTCGTGGAGCTCACCGATGCAAGGATACCCTATTCCAGCCGCAACCCCGAAATGGACAGGCTCGTAGGCTCGAAGCCGAGAGTCCTGCTGCTGAATAAAGCCGATTCCGCAGACGAAACAGTCACCTCAATGTGGCTGGATCACTATAAAAGAAAAGGCATCACCGCCGTGGCAACAGACTGCCGCAGCGGACGCAACGTGAATAAGTTCCGCGATGCTCTTCGGGAGATAATGAAGGATAAGTTAGCCCAATGGGAGGCTCACGGCATGACGGGCAGGCCCATACGGCTGATGATAGTCGGCATCCCAAACGTGGGGAAAAGCTCGCTGATAAACCGTCTCGCCGGCGCGAAACGCGCTAAGGTGGAGGACAGGCCCGGCGTCACCCGGGGAAAGCAGTGGGTGTCCCTTGAGGACGGCCTGGAGCTGCTGGATATGCCCGGAGTCCTTTGGCCGAAGTTCGAGGATAAACGTGTGGGCGAGATGCTTGCCTTCACCGGCGCCGTCAAGGACGATATAATGGATATGGAATATCTTGCCTGCCGTTTTCTGGAATATATGAACGACGGGTACCCGGAGCTTATTTCCGGGCGCTACGGCATTTCCCTTGAGGACCTCCCGGAGAACACCGACGAAACAATGGGCTGCGTCCGGGGCTTTGAAATGCTGGAACGCATCGGCAGGAAAAGAGGATTCCTGCTCTCCGGCGGAGACATAAACACCGAACGCGCCGCCATAACCGTTATGGACGAGTTCCGCAGCGGAAAGCTGGGGCGGCTTAGCCTTGAAAGGCCGGGTGACCGCAATGACACTGTTTGAATTTGACAATACCTACCGGGACAGATATAAGTTTATCTGCGGGGTGGACGAAGCGGGGAGAGGTCCTCTCGCCGGGGATGTCTACGCCGCCGCCGTGATCTTCCCCGAGGGCGTCGTGATCGACGGCCTCAACGACAGCAAGAAGCTCACCGAGAAGCAGCGCGAAAAGCTCTTTGACGAGATCAAGGAAAAAGCGCTGGCCTGGTGCATAGCCTCTTCCACCGTGGAGGAGATCGAGCGCATAAACATCCTCGAAGCCGCAAAGCTGGCTATGCAGCGGGCGGTGGAGGGTCTTTCCCTCCGGCCGGATATTATACTGATCGACGGCAATATGCCCCCGAAGTTCGGCACCGACAGCGAGGCTCTTGTCAAAGGGGACGGCACCAGCCAGGCGATAGCCGCGGCATCCGTGCTGGCCAAGGTGGCCAGGGACAGATATATGAAGGAGCTGGCATTAAAATATCCCCAGTGGCAGTTTGAGAAGCACAAGGGCTACGGCACCAAGCTGCATTATCAGATGATAGATCAGTTCGGAGAGAGCCCGGTACACAGGCCCAGCTTCTTAAAAAAGTATTACGCCAAGAAGGCGGCTCACGATGCTTAACAGGCGTGAGATCGGGAACGCAGGCGAGGACGCTGTCTGCGGGTTCCTTCAAAACAACGGCTATACCGTCCTGGCGCGGAATTATACGGTCCGTGGGGGCGAGATAGATATAATCGCCGAGAAAAACGGCATCATAGCATTCGTTGAGGTCAAGCTGCGTAAGGAAGGCGCCCCCGTCACCGGCGAGGAGGCCGTTGACGCGGCCAAGCGAAGGCATCTGATACACGCGGCTGAGCGCTATATGCTTCAGTTCGGCGAAGGCAAAAGCGGCCGCTTTGATGTGGCAGCGGTGGAACAGCTGAAAAACGGCAGGCTCCGTATGAAGTATTATGTAGCGGCTTTTGACGCAAGCAAATAAGACTGCAAAGTCATAAGGAAAGGTGAAAAGTATGTATTACAAGAGTACAAGAAACAGTTCGGTGAATGTGTCGTCGGCACAGGCTATCGCTCAGGGCATTTCCAAGGACGGCGGGCTTTTCGTCCCCTCCGAGATCCCTTCGATCACCCTTGAGGATGTTAAAAAGCTGGGGAAGATGACCTACGCGGAGAGAGCCTTCTTCGTGTTCTCAAAGTTCCTGACCGACTTTACCGACGCCGAGATCCGTTACTGTGTGGACAGCGCCTATAACGACAGGAATTTCGACTCCGACAGTATCGCCGAGCTGGCTCACCTGTTCGACGGGACCTATATGCTGGAGCTTTGGCACGGCCCTACCTGCGCTTTCAAGGATATGGCCCTTCAGATACTTCCGTACCTGCTGACCACCTCCGCAAAGAAGCTGGATCTTGGCAGGAAGATCGTTATCCTTGTGGCTACCTCCGGCGATACGGGCAAGGCCGCCCTTGAAGGCTTCAAGGACGTTCCCGATACGCAGATCCTTGTATTCTATCCCGAGGACGGCGTTTCCGCTATGCAGAAAAAGCAGATGACCACCCAGGAAGGCGCCAACGTGGGAGTATGCGCTATCAAGGGCAACTTCGACGACGCTCAGAACGGCGTAAAGGCTATCTTCACCAATGCTGAGATCGCCGAGACTCTCGATAAGAACGGTATGCAGTTCTCCTCCGCCAATTCCATAAACTGGGGACGTCTTGCTCCGCAGATAATCTACTACGTTTCCACCTACGCTCAGCTTGTGGAGGATAAGGCTATCGACCTGGGCGAGCCCATCAATATCGTTGTTCCCACCGGCAACTTCGGAAACATACTGGCGGGCTACTATGCCAAGAAAATGGGCATTCCCGTCAACAAGCTGATCTGCGCCTCCAACGCCAACAACGTGCTGACCGATTTCATCAACACAGGCGTTTACGACAGGAACAGAAAGTTCTATACCACCATTTCTCCCTCGATGGATATTCTTATCTCCTCCAACCTGGAGAGGCTTCTCTATCATCTCTGCGGCGAGAACGATGCTACGATCAGGGATTGGTTCGGCAAGCTGGCTTCCGAGGGCAGATATGAAGTCTCCGAGGATGTGAAGAAGGTGCTTTCCGAGGAGTTTTATGCCGGCTGCTGCGACGACGCGCAGACCAAGGAATGCATCAAGGGAATATACGATAAGTATTCATATACCTGCGATACCCATACGGCGGTAGCTGTCAAGGTATATCAGGATTACAAGGCCGCCGCCGGCGACGATACCGTTACGGTCATCGCCTCCACGGCAAGCCCCTATAAGTTCTCCGGCTCCGTGCTTTCGGCTATCGGCGTCAGCACCGATGCCGACGAGTTCTCCCTCGTTGACAGGCTGGCTGAAGCATCAAAGCTGCCCGTCCCCGCATCGCTGGCCGCTTTGAAGGACAAGGAGGTCCGCTTCAGCGAAACGGTGGACAAGGCAGAAATGAAGGACTACGTTTTCAGGACCCTGGGAATAAAGGACTGAGCCTCAGTTCTCCCTTGACTTGAAGGTCCTGCAAAGGGTGTCGTCCGAGCAGTCCGCGCAGGAGCAGGTGCTGCCGACGGTGATGCAGTCCGCGCTGCATTCCTTGCCTTCAACATTGTGGACGCAGCTTTCCACGCCGCATTTTACCGAGCTGAGTGTTTTGTTTGTCATATATCAAAACTCCTTTCAGTTTGATGATCTTATTGTGCCCCAAAGAAATGGGATTATTCGCATAAAAAGGAGCTTTCGATGAAGTTATTTGTAATTGCCGACCTTCACCTTCCGCTGTCCGCGGATAAGCCCATGGATATCTTCGGCGGCTGGGAGGACTATGTCGGCAGGCTTGAATACAACTGGAAAAGAAAGATCGGCCCCGAGGATACCGTGGTTATCCCCGGGGACGTTTCGTGGTCTATGTCCATAGACGAAAGCTATAACGATATGAGGTTCTTAGACAGCCTTCCCGGCAGGAAGATCATCTCCAAGGGCAACCACGATTACTGGTGGGATACCGCCGCCAAAATGAACCGCTTCTTCACCGAAAGCGGCTTCACGACTCTGAATATCATGCATAACAACTGCTATGCCTTTGAGGATGTGGGCATCTGCGGCAGCCGGGGCTGGATCAACGAGACCGGCAAGCCCGAGGATGCCAAGGTCATCGCCCGGGAGGCCATGCGCCTTGAAGTTTCGGTGTCCGAAGCGGAAAAGCAAGGGCTCCGGCCCGTGGTGTTCCTGCACTACCCACCCGTGTACGCCGGAGCGGTGAACGAGCCGATATTTGAGGTGCTGACAAGGCATAACATCGGGCTTTGCTTTTACGGACATCTCCACGGCAAACGAGCCCATACCAACGCCGTGACCGGAAATTACAACGGTGTCGAACTGAGGCTTATCTCTGCGGATTTTTTGCAGTTTGACCCAATGGATATAACCGAAATTGTGCAAAGTGCCGAATTCAAAAAAACACTTGAAAAATAAATATGTTTGTGGTATAATTGTTTAGATAGATTATTCACTTGCAATATTATGTAAAGCAAGTGTATTATAACTGGAGGAATAAAAATGAGTTTGAAGTCAACAAATAAGGTCGATACCAACAAGTATGAGCTTGAGATAGAGATCGCTCCCGATGTGTTCGAGAAGGCCGTTTCGCAGGCTTATCTCAACGCCCGCAAGAAGATCCAGATCCCCGGCTTCAGAAAGGGCAAGGCCCCCAGAAAGCTGATCGAGAAGGAGTACGGCGAGAGCTTTTTCTATGAGGACGCTATCAACCTTATCTACGGCGCCGAGGTAGACGCCGCCGTCAAGGAGGCCGCTCTGGAGCTGGTGACAAGACCCGATGTTGAGGTCACAGCCGTCAGCAAGGAAGAGGGCGTTAAAATGAAGGTGACCTGCACCGTCAAGCCAGAAGTCGAGCTGGGCGAGTATAAGGGCATCGAGGTAGAGAAGAATGTCAAGCCCGTCGAGGACGAGGACCTTGACCGCGAGATAAAGAAGCTCCAGGAGAAGAACGTCAGGATCGTTACTGTTGACGACAGGCCTGCCGAAACAGGCGATACCGTAAAGATCGACTTCGAGGGCTTCAAGGACGACGTTGCCTTTGAGGGCGGCAAGGCCGATGACTTCGACCTTGAGCTTGGCAGCGGACAGTTCATCCCCGGTTTTGAGGATGCTATCGTCGGTCACAGCGTCGGCGAGCAGTTCGATATCAACGTTACCTTCCCCGAGGAGTACCAGGTTGCCGACCTGGCAGGCGCTCCCGCAGTATTCAAGATCAATCTGAAGGGCATCACCAAGAAGGAGTACCCCGAGGTCAATGACGATCTTATCTCCGAGACCACAGATTTCGATACTCTTGAGGAGTTCAAGGCAGACGCTAAGAAGAAGCTGGAAGAGGAGAACGAGAAGGCCGCCGACAACGCTATCGAGAACTATCTGTTCGATAAGGTAGTAGAGGGCATGAAGGCCGAGATCCCCGAGGTAATGTTCGAGAACCGCGTCAACGAGATGCTCAACGACTTCGCTATGAGACTCCAGAGACAGGGCATGAGCCTTGACCTGTATATGAGATATTCCGGACAGACTCCCGAGCAGCTCAAAAAGACTTACAGAGAGCAGGCCGAGAAGCAGGTGAAGCTCCGTCTCGCACTTGAGCAGGTAGTTAAGCTCGAAGGCATCGAGGCTGCCCCCGAAGAAGTGGAGACTGAGATAAACACTATCGCCGAGAACAACAACATCACCGCCGAGGAAGTCAGAAAGTACGTTTCCGACGCCGATGTTGCCAAGGATATCGCTGTCGGCAAGGCCGTTGAGCTTATCAAGAGCAGCGCCGTCATCAAGTAAGACATTTTTACAGTTTACGACATATTTATTTTCGCTCGCAGTTTCCAATGCGGGCGAAATGTATATCAAAGGGAGGTTATCAAATGGCACTTATTCCTTACGTTGTGGAACAGACTAACCGCGGTGAGAGAAGCTACGATATTTTCTCGAGACTTCTCAACGACCGTATCATCATGCTCTCCGAGCCTATCGACGACGCCGTTGCCAGCGTGGTGGTCTCAGAACTGCTTTTCCTTGAGAGCCAGGACCCCGAAAAGGATATAGATCTCTATATCAACAGTCCCGGAGGCTCTATCACCGCCGGTATGGCTATCTATGACACGATGCAGTATATCAAGTGCGACGTTTCGACGATCTGCATAGGTATGGCTGCTTCAATGGGCGCATTCCTGCTGTCCTCCGGCGCAAAGGGCAAGAGATTCGCTCTCCCCAACGCCGAGATCATGATCCACCAGCCCCTTATCAGCGGCGGCCTGGGCGGCCAGTGCACCGATATCAAGATCCATTCGGATCACCTCGTAAGAACAAGAGAGAAAATGAACAGGATCCTTGCCGAGAATACCGGCAAGACCATCGAGCAGATCGCTATCGATACCGAGAGAGATAACTTCATGTATGCTGACGAGGCTATGGCTTACGGCCTTGTCGATAAGGTGATCGCCCACAGATAAGGATCCGTTAAGAAAGGAGCACTTATATGGCTAATGACGTTTACAAGCGCTGTAATTTCTGCGGCAAGAGCGAGGCTAAAGTGAGAAATATGTTCTCGGCAGGTGTTTACAATATTTGTGACGAGTGCGTTATCTATTGCTACGATATCCTTGAAGACCAGGGGATCGTTCCTGCCCGTGAAAGCCTGACCCCCGAATTCGGCGCCGCCGATGAAACAAATGTCAAGACGCTTTCGCTTAAAAAGCCCGCCGAGATAAAGGCGGTGCTGGATGATTATGTCATCGGACAGGACGATGCAAAAATGGCTCTTTCTGTCGCCGTGTATAACCACTATAAGCGTATCACGTCCATCGACGATAAAAGCGACGACGTGGAGATACAGAAGTCCAACGTGCTTCTGCTGGGCCCCACCGGAACCGGCAAGACCCTGCTGGCTCAGACGCTGGCAAGGATCCTCAACGTTCCCTTCGCTATCGCGGACGCCACCACCCTTACCGAAGCCGGATATGTGGGCGACGACGTCGAGAACGTGCTCACAAGGCTTATCCAGGCCGCTGATTACGACATCGAAGCCGCTCAGAAGGGCATTATCTATATCGACGAGATAGATAAGATCTCCCGCAAGTCCGAGAACACCTCTATCACCCGCGACGTCAGCGGTGAGGGCGTTCAGCAGGCTCTGCTGAAGATCATCGAGGGAACAGTCTCCAACGTTCCCCCAAACGGCGGAAGAAAGCATCCCAACCAGCAGTGCTTCCATATCGACACCAAGAACATCCTGTTCATCTGCGGAGGCGCCTTCGACGGCCTGGAGCGGGTTATCACCAAGCGCACCGATTCCTCGTCTATGGGCTTCGGCGGCGTCATCAAGGATAAAAAGAACGAGACCAACGTGATGAAGAAGGTCATGCCCCACGACCTTGTGAAGTTCGGCATCGTGCCCGAACTGGTGGGTAGGCTTCCTGTCATCACCGTGCTGGAGGAGCTGGACGAAGCGGCTCTCTGCCGCATCCTCACCGAGCCCAAGAATTCTCTTGTGCGCCAGTATACCAAGCTGTTCCGAATGGACGGCATCGACTTTGTGGTCACCGAGGATGCCACCGTTGAGCTTGCAAGAAAGACCTTGGAAATGAAGACCGGCGCCCGCGGCCTCAGAGGCGTGTTTGAAGGCCTCCTCACCGGGCTGATGTTCAACGCTCCCTCCGATCCCACGATCACCCGCATCACCATTGATGCCGAAGTGGTAAGAGGCGAGAAGGAAGCCATCATCGAGCATAAGGCCGAAAAGCGCGGAGCCTGATCCGATATTGAACGCATAACAAAGAGCAGCCGGGAAAAACGGCTGCTCTTTTTGCGTGATATTCTGTTGTAAAAGGGTAGTATATCATCGGGGGAGAGGCTCCAGCTCGGAAAGATCGTAGGGCGTCTGCTGATATACGCAGTAGTTGAGCCAGTTGGCGTACATCAGGTTGGCGGAACAGCTCCAGTTGAAGATTGGCGTCTGCTTTGAATCGTTGTCCGGGAAGTAGTTATAGGGGATCTGAATGTCCAGCCCCTTGCCGAGATCGCGGAAATACTCCTTTGAAAGAGTCTCCCGGTCGTACTCCCAGTGTCCGAAGAGGAAGAACTGCCGTTCGCTGTGATGAGCCACAACGTGAACGCCCGCCTCATAGCTCTCAGCGCAGATTATCAGCTCCCGTACCTTCTCGATGTCCTCGCGCCTTACTTCGGTGTGACGGGAATGCGGACAGTGGAAAACGTCTCCGAAGCCCTTTAACAGCGAGCATTGCGCCCAGGTTATGTGGTGCTTGAAGTTGCCGAACATCTTGCGGTCCAGCTCATGTTTGGGTATGCCGTAGTGATAGTAAAGCCCCGCCTGCGCTCCCCAGCAGATGTGCAGGGTGGAGAAGCAGTGGGTCTTTGACCACTCAAAGACCTCGCACAGCTCCTGCCAGTAATCCACTTCCTCAAACTCCATAAGCTCTACCGGAGCGCCGGTGATGATAAGCCCGTCGTAGCGGTTCTCCTTGACCTCGTCAAAGGTCTTGTAGAACTGGAGCATATGCTCCTGCGGGGTGTTTTTGGAAACGTGGTTCATCTGCACAAGGTCTATCTCAACGTGCAGGGGAGTGTTGGACAGCAGACGGAGTATCTGCGTCTCGGTGGTGATCTTGTCGGGCATCAGATTGACGAGAGCTATTTTCAGCGCACGGATATCCTGATGATCCGCCCTCTGAGTGGGGATAACGAATATTTTCTCCGCGATCAGCGTTGAATACGCGGGAAGATTGTCTGGTATCTTGATAGGCATTGTTCTTTGCTCCTTGATCGTTCTTGAATACAATTATATCACACTTGTCCGTTTTGTGCAAGTGGTATATTTATTAATAATTGTTGACAATATTGTGTTGACTTTTTCGTGCCTATGCGGTATAATAATAATGTATATCGCTTTGGGAAGTGTTAGTGTATGAAAATAAAGGAATTGTTCAGCGGAGAGACAGATAACACATTTATCCAGTTCTTCCGCTATCTGTTTGTGGGCGGTTTCGCCTTCGTGGTAGATTACGGCACTCTGATGCTTTTGGTGGAGGTCTTCGGCTTCAATGCCAAGCTGGCGGCAGTCGTGGCGTTCATCCTCGGACTGATAGTTAATTATATCCTCAGCACCCTGTGGATATTTAAAAACTCCAAGATAGGCAACCGTCTGGCGGAGTTTGCGGCCTTCGCAGTGATCGGAGTTATCGGCCTCGGCATCAACGAGCTGATAATCTGGCTCTTCGACGATGTCATCGCTCCCCGCAAGCCCCTTGACTTCATCCCCGAGGACAAGTATTATCTGATAGGAAAACTCGTGTCCACCGCGGTAGTGTTCATTTGGAACTTCGCGGCGAGAAAGTTTATCATATTCAACAAAAACAGCACATCTGAGGAGGAACCGAAATGAAAAAGGTCGTTATCATAGGCGCGGGCCCCGCGGGAATAACAGCGGCGGCGGAGCTCCAGAAGCAGGATAAGGATATAAGCGTTACCATTCTTGAAGGCTCCAAGGCCATCGGCGGCATTTCGCAGACCGTGAGATACCGCGGCAACAGAATGGACATCGGCGGACACAGATTTTTCTCCAAGTCCGAGGAGGTCATGAACTGGTGGAGCGACCTTATGCCCCTCCAGGGGAAGCAGTCCTTCGACGACAGAAAACTGCACCGCAAAAAGCCCCTCTCAGCAGGCGGCCCCGATCCCGATTCCGAGGATAACGTAATGCTCATCCGTGAGCGCGTTTCCCGTATCTACTACGACAGAAAATTCTTTGACTATCCCATTTCCCTCAAGCCCGAAACGATAAAAAATATGGGCATCTTCACCACCATGAAGGCGGGCTTCAGCTACCTTTGGAGCTGTGTTTTCAAGAAGCCGGAGACCAATCTTGAAAACTTCTATATCAACCGCTTCGGCAAGGTCCTTTACAGTATGTTCTTCGAGGGTTACACCGAAAAGCTCTGGGGCAGACATCCCCGTGAGATCTCGGCAGAGTGGGGAGCTCAGCGCGTCAAGGGCCTTTCCATAAAGGCCGTTCTCAAGGATATGTTCATGAAGCTGTTCCATATCAAGTCCAAGAAAGTGGAGACCTCGCTGATCGAACAGTTTTGGTATCCCAAGTACGGCCCCGGCCAGCTTTGGGAGAAGGCCATCAGCACCGCCGTTGAAAACGGCGCTCAGCTGCTCACCGAGCATACCGTGAAGAAGGTCATCCTTGAAAACGGTAAGGTCAAAGCTGTTGTCTGCGATACTCCCGAGGGCGAGAAGCGCATCGAGGGCGACTTTTTCATCTCCTCCATGCCCGTCAAGGACCTGGTTGCCGCAATGGAAGGCGATAAGATCAGCACAAAGGTGAAAAAGACCGCCGCCGGCCTGCCGTACAGAGATTTCGTCACCGTGGGCCTGCTGGTCAATAAACTGGAGCTTGTCAACAAGACTAAGATAAAGACCCTCGGCAATATCGTCCCCGACTGCTGGATCTACGTCCAGGATAAGGGCGTCAAGCTGGGAAGGATACAGATCTTCAACAACTGGTCGCCTTATCTCGTCAAGGACCCCGAGAACACCGTCTGGATCGGCCTTGAATACTTCTGCACCGAAGGCGACGAGTTCTGGAGCATGACCGCCAAGGAAACCGCAAAGTTCGCGGTAAGAGAGCTTCGGAAAATGGGCGTTATCAAGAAGGGGGCCGTCCTTGACTGGCACCGCGAGCGTGTCAAGAAGGCTTATCCCGCCTACTTCGATACCTATAAGGATTTTGACTGCGTCGTTGACTTTCTCGATAAGTACGACAATCTGTTCTGCGTCGGCAGAAACGGTCAGCACCGCTATAACAATATGGATCACTCGATGCTCACCGGCATCTATGCCGCCCGTGAGATAGCCGCAGGCACCTGCGACAAGGAAAAGGTCTGGAACGTAAACACCGAAAAGGAATATCACGAAGAGAAGAAGTAATATGGCATCAGAAAACTTTAACCGTTTATTAAAACGCACAGGCGGATTCTATTCCGTCATCGGAAGGCACCCATTCCTGATCAGCTTCGGACTGATCTTTCTGCTGGTGCCCCTCTGCTTCGGCGCTCAGAGCAATATCACCGACAGCGCCAAGATGGTCTGGTGCCTTTTTGGCCTTGCCGGCCCGATAGCTGCGATGTTCGTGTTCTACAGCGTGGATCTCATCAGCAAAAAGGCATTCTTTATCTGCTCGGGAGTCCTTGTCATCCCGTGGATGCTGGTCAGCCATGCATTTATACGCTCAGAGCGGGCTTCGCTGTGGATCTTCGGCTATATGGCCGGAGGAGCGTTCCTGTACTGGTATATGACACTCGGCGATAAGGAGAGAAGCGATAAGCACAACGCTTTCGTGATAATGGTGCTGAGCTTTTCAATCAAGTTCTGCTATGTGCTCTATTCAAGCTGCTACACCCGTCAGAACGACGTCGGCTCCTTCGACAAAGACTGGGGCCATGCCGGATATATCGAGTATCTGATACAGAATAAGCATCTCCCCGATTTCTGCCCCACCGAAAGATGGCAGTTCTATCATCCGCCGCTTCATCATACTATATCCGCCTGCTGGATAGATTTCTGCGAGAACATCTTAGGCGCCTCGCGCAATCACGCCCGCGAATCTCTCCAGATGCTGATGCTGTTCTATTCCGTCGCCGCAGTTATAATCGTTTATAAGCTGCTGAGATATTTCGATTTCAGCGGGAAGTCACTGCTGTTGCCGCTGGCGCTGTTTGCCTTCCACCCGGCCTATATCCTTTCCTCGGGAGCTATAAACAACGACCAGCTGGCCGCACTGCTTACGGTGCTTACCATGCTCTTTACCCTGCGCTGGTTCCGGCAGCCCGATACCAAACATATCATACCTATCGCGCTGTCCATAGGCTTCGGCATGATGGCCAAGCTGAATGCGGGTACAATTGCCCCCGCCGTCGCGGCCCTGTTCCTGTGGCAGCTGATAAAGCATGTTAACGAGATAAAGACATTTATACGGCAGTATATAGTTTTCGGAGTTATCTGCGTCCCGCTGGGGCTTTGGTGGCAGGTGAAGAACAGGATCGTATGGGGTATGCCCTTCGATTACGTCCCCACCGTGGGCGGGAGCCAGTATATCGACATGGGCATCTTTGAAAGGCTCTTTGACTTTTCCGGCAAACAGTTCTCCCCCGTTTTCGAGAACTGGATAACCGACGGCCGCAGCTTCACAGAGTACAACCCCAACATTGCGATCCTCAAGAATTCTATCTTCGGCGAGAATATCAAGGAAAGCAATTTCCCCGGAGAGAACACCGTTATCCCGACGATACTGTTTTGGGTGGCTTTGGTTTTGGCATTAATCGGAGTTTTCGCGCTGTTCTTCTTCCTGTTCAAGAAAAAAGCCCGCCTTTCCAGACCGCATAAGCTCTTTTTTGCGATCTACTGGATATTCACAATGTATTATTTCTATGTATTCTGCTATACCTACTCCGCCACCTGCACTATGAATTTCCGCTACCTTACTCCTTTGCTGGCGGTGTCGGCGATAGAATACGCTATGCTCTTCGACCATTTGGAAAGCGACCGTGGCAATACAGTCAAAAAGGTCATTTCCCGTGTGCTGACCGTCGGAGTCATCCTCTTCTGCGTGCTTTCGGTAGTGACTTATCTGCTGGTCGGATATGTGGGAGCCAAGTAAGGACGGCGAATCATGAAGAACAAGCATATCGTCACCGACCCTAAGACCGGCGAAAAGCGCTGCACCTGCTTCAAGCGCTGCGGCGGCTGTCAGCTGGACATGACCTACTCTCAACAGCTTGAACGCAAACAGCAGAAGGCCGAGAGGATGCTCTCGCGGTTCTGTAAGGTGAACCCCATCATCGGCATGGAAACGCCGTATAACTACCGGAATAAAGTGCAGACCGTTTTCGGATATGACAGCCGGAGACAGCTTATCTCCGGGGTCTATCAGTCAAACTCGGGACGCCTTACCGCCACCGAAGACTGTATGCTGGAGGACAGGACCTGCACGAAAGCGGTCCTCGCCTTCAAGCGTCTGATGAAGAGTTTCAGGCTGACGCCCTATGACCCCGTTTCGGGGAAGGGCTTTGTCAGACATCTCCTCACAAGATATTCGGCTTCGACGGGACAGCTCATGGTCTGCGTCTGCGCCTCGGGGAGCGCTTTTCCTTCGGCTAAGGCCTTCGCCTCGGAGCTGAAAAAAGCCTGCCCCGTGCTGACGAGTTTTGTGCTTAATGTCAGTGACAAGACCCTTCCTCTCTCCCTCGGAGAACGGGATATCGTCCTTTACGGCAGCGGGCATATCGAGGATGTCATCCTCGGAAAAAGGTTCATCATCTCGCCGCGGTCCTTTTATCAAGTCAATTCGGTACAGACGGAGAAGCTGTATTCCCTCGCCGCCGAGCTGGCGGACCTCCGCATCTCCGACGTGCTGATAGACGCCTACTGCGGCACCGGCACCATAGGCATCATCTGCGCCGATAAGGTCAGCCGCGTCCTCGGGACGGAGCTGAACCCCGCCGCTTGCAGGGACGCCCGGGAGAATCTGCGCCTCAACGGCATCACGAATTATACAACTGTCAACGAGGACGCCGGGAAGTTCATGCGCTCACTCGCCGCCGAAAAGACACATATAGACACCGTCATCACCGACCCGCCCCGGGCCGGATGCGACAGGCGCTTTTTCGATTCGCTTATCGCCCTGTCGCCGAGAAGAACGGTCTATATCTCCTGCAAGATAGAATCTTTGGAGAGGGATCTGAAATATCTGACAAAAAGCGGCTATAAAGTCACGGCGATACAGCCCGTGGATATGTTTCCCCATACCGTCGGGATAGAGACCGTGTCGCTTCTCGAAAAAATTTGAGCAAAGGCCTTGACAAGCGACATAATGTGTGCTATAATATTTAGGTAAATTTGTGATCACTACATAGAACTACTGTCTGAACTGAGGATGATGGGCTTCTATGAGTTCATAAATCTTAGTTTGGAAGGAGGTCATAATAATGAAGGAAGGAATTCATCCCAAGTATGAAGAGACTACCATCACCTGTGCCTGCGGCAACGTGATAAAGACTCGTTCTACAAAGAAGGATATCAAGGTCGAGATCTGTTCCAAGTGCCACCCGTTCTTCACCGGTAAGCAGAAGCTGGTTGATACCGGCGGACGTGTTGACAGATTCAAGAAGAGATTCAATCTTGACTGATCGTACTGATTGCAATGAGAGCGGATTTTCCGCTCTTTTTTGTTGGGAGAGATTTTTATGGGCGACGAGTATATCACCGTCAGAGGACGGGCCGAGGCCAGCTTCACCGAGAAGAAGTCGGAGTTCATCGGGCAGATCTGCCACGTTGAGAACGCCGACGATGCTGTGGCTTTCATCGAGCTGATAAGGTCAAAGCACCGCAAGGCAAGGCACAACGTCTATGCCTACATCACCCGCGACGGCAACACCACCCGCTATTCCGATGACGGCGAACCTCAGGGCACCGGCGGGACCCCCGTCCTTGATGTGCTGATGAAGGAGGGCCTCACCGATGTCTGTGTGGTAGTGACCCGGTATTTCGGCGGGATACTGCTGGGGGGAGGCGGTCTTGTCAGAGCCTATTCCCACGCCTGTAAGATAGCCGTGGATGCCGCCGAGAAAATGGTCATGTGCCTCTGCTCGCGGTTCACGGTGAAGTGCGATTATTCCCTGTACGGCAGGCTAAGCTATGTCCTGCCGGAGTTTTCCGCAAAGACTTTGGAGGAGAGCTTTGCCGACGACGTGAAGCTGACCGTCCTTGTAAAGTCGGAGCTGGCGGAGAAGTTCCGTATGCGCCTTGTGGACATCTCAAACGGCACCGTTTCCCTCGAAGAAGAGAAGGGCCTGCGGGAAAATTTCGCGTGAACGAAATATTTTTTTGAAAAATAAAGGATTTTTTGTCGCCCGGATTGTATAATATTACAGAAACGGCTGTGAAGTTCTTCTGAGGGAGGTCTTGCTTATGACTCCGCGGGAAAGATACGAGGATTTTGAAAGAACGATGCTCTGCGAGTATGCCTGTCTGTCCGTGGATACCAAGGGCAGGATGCGCCCCTCGGAGAAATGCGACTACCGCACCGAATTCCAGCGGGACAGGGATAAGATCATCCACTGCAACTCCTTCCGGCGCCTCAAGCATAAGACCCAGGTCTTCCTTTCCCCCACCGGGGACCATTACAGGACGCGCTTGACCCATACTCTTGAAGTCGGGCAGATAGCCCGTACCATGGCAAGAGCCCTAAGACTCAACGAGGACCTCACCGAGGCTATCGCTATGGGCCACGATCTGGGACACACTCCCTTCGGCCACGCCGGCGAGCGGGCTCTCGACGAGCTTTGTCCCGATGGCTTCAAGCACTATGAACAGGGGATAAGAGTCGTTGACCTTATCGAGAACAACGGCCGGGGCCTTGACCTCACCTACGAAGTCAAGGACGGCATTTTAAAGCATACCAATGCCAAAGCCGAGACACTTGAAGGCTATATCGTCCGTTTTGCGGACATCATCGCTTACATAAACCACGACATCGACGATTCCGTCCGGGGCGGGATAATCACCGAGGAGGATATCCCTTCGGAGATAACCGATGTGCTGGGACACTCCAAGTCGGAGCGCATAACGACGCTGGTGGGATCTGTTATCGACAAAGGGATATATATTGAAAACGGTCAGCCCACCGTCGGTATGGATGACGAGACCGCCAAGGCGTACAATGCCCTGCACAGATATATGTTCGACAGCGTCTATCGCAATCCGAAATGCAAATCGGAGGAAGCGAAGGCCCAGGAAATGCTCCGGAAGCTCTACGAGCATTTCTGCAATAATGTGTATTCCATGCCTCCGCTCTATGTCAGCCTTGCCGAAAGGTACGGCAAGGAAAGAGCCGTCTGCGATTATATCTCCGGCATGACCGACAGGTACGCGGTGGATATTTTCACAGACCTGTTCATACCGAAGGACTGGATGATAAGGTGAACTCTTAAAGAGGTGATTTCTATGGCTCTGCCGCCCGATTTTATTGACCGCTTAAAGACGGCTAACCCGATAGCGGACGTTATGGGGACCTATGTGACGCTGAAGCGCTCCGGCAGAGATTTCGTGTGCCTCTGCCCCTTCCACGGCGAAGATACGCCTTCCTGCTATGTGCATCCCGGCGAGGAGTATTTCAAATGCTTCGGATGCGGAGCCGGCGGTGATGTTATCACCTTTGTGATGCGTCATCTCAACCTTGATTACTGGGAGGCCGTGAAGTTTCTTGCCGAACGGGGAGGAGTCCCGCTTCCCGAGGACAGTTCCTATGATACAAGGTCCGCCGAAAAACGCAAGAGAATATATAAAATGAATAAGGATGCGGCCAGGTTCTTCTACGATCAGCTCCGTGCCCCGGAGGGCAGGGTCTGCAAGGAGTATCTGAAAAAGCGCGGGCTCACCGCCGCCACGGTTATGAAATACGGCATGGGTTTCGCTCCCAACAGCTGGTCAGCGCTGAAAAGTCATATGCTCTCTTTAGGCTATTCCGAGCAGGAACTTGTGGAAGCCGGCTTGATATCCAGGTCGCAGAACAATACGAAGAAGACTTTTGATTTCTTCGTGTTCCGTCTGATGTTCCCCTTCTTTGATCTGAGAGGGAATATAGTCGGCTTCGGCGGCAGGACATTAAGCGTTGACGAAAACCGGAAATATCTGAATTCCCGGGATACTCCCGTATATAATAAGAACAAATACCTGTTCTCGCTGAACTTCGCCAAGGACGCTTCGGTGAAGAACAGAAAGATAATACTATGTGAGGGCAACCTTGACGTTATCTCCATGAATCAAGCGGGCTTTGAAAATGCCGTCGCCTCCTGCGGAACGGCCCTCACCCCCGACCAGGTAAAGCTGATATCCCATTATGCCGACGAGGTGCTGATCTGCTACGATTCCGATGAGGCGGGCCAAAGGGCTACCAAGCGGGCCATAGATCTTATCCGCGAGGGCGGACTGAAAGCCTCAGTGGTCATTATGAACGGCGCCAAGGACCCGGACGAGTTCATCAACAAATTCGGTCCGGCAAAATTTGAGCATATCCTAAGCAAGGCCGTGGATTCGGTGAGCTTTGAGCTCAGCACCGCCAAGGGTGGCCTCGATCTGGACAAGGACGCCGAAAAGACTGATTATCTCAAACGCGCCTGCGAGGTGCTGATGCGGATAAAGTCCCCGATAGAGCGGGATATATATATCGCAAGGGTCGCCAAGGAACAGGGCGTTTCCAAGGAGGCTGTCCAGCAGCAGGTCAGCATTATGCTGAAAGCCGAGGAGCGCAAAAGGCGTGAGAAAAAACAGCAGGAGGCTTTGGCCTTCGCTGAAAAGCGTGATCCGCTGAATCCCGAAGCGGTGCTTCACCCGAGAGAGAATACCGCCGAGAAACAGCTGATCTATTTCCTTTACAAGAATCCCGACCGCTGCAAACAGCTGCTTGAACGGCTCCCGTCGGAAAAATTCGTGACCGGGCTCAACGCCAGGATATATGCTTCGCTTTCCCGCAGGATAATCAATTGCGAGGACTGTTCGTTCTCCTCCTTCTATTCCGAGTTCTCGCCCGAAGAGGTGGACCGCATAGTTGATATAGTCAGCGAATCATCCGACAAGGGAATCAATGAAGAGGTAGCTGAGGACTGTATAAGAGTCCTTGAAGAATATAATACCAGGCAGGCTCATCCCGAGAAGGAGGGGACTGCTTCCATCGATGAGCTTGAAAGCATCGTAGAAGGTCTGAAAAAGAAAAAGTAAAAAGAGAGGATGTTATTATGTCTGAAAACAAAAAGCAGATCATGGAAAACCTGATGGAACAGGGCAAGGCCAACGGCAGACTTACCGCCAAGGAAATAACCGACGCTCTGGAAAAGCTGGATTTCGACGTGGAGCAGATAGATAATTTCTACGACAACTGCACTGCGCTGAACATCGAGATCATCGACGATATCGTTCCCGACGATACACTTGTCCTTGTCAATCCCGAGGACGAGATGTCTCCCGAGGATGTGGATATCGGGCTTTCCACCGACGGCATCGCCATCGACGACCCCGTAAAGATCTATCTCAAGGAGATAGGACGTGTTCCGCTTCTTACTTCCGAGGAGGAGATCCAGCTGGCGGAGAAGATGTCCGGCAATAACGAGAAGGAAGCCTCCAATGCCAGAAAGCGTCTTGCAGAGGCAAACCTCAGACTCGTGGTCTCCATTGCCAAGAGATACGTCGGAAGAGGCATGAGCTTCCTCGACCTCATCCAGGAGGGCAATATGGGCCTTATCAAGGCCGTTGAGAAGTTCGACTATACCAAGGGCTTCAAGTTCTCCACCTATGCAACATGGTGGATCAGACAGGCTATCACCCGCGCTATCGCAGACCAGGCCAGGACCATAAGGATCCCCGTTCATATGGTGGAGACTATCACCAAGGTGAAAAAAGTGTCCAGCCAGCTGCTCCACGAGAACGGCCACGATCCTTCCCCTGAGGAGATCGCCGGCAGGCTGGAAATGCCGGTAGATAAGGTCAGAGAGATCATGAGGATAGCGCAGGATCCCGTTTCGCTGGAAACTCCTATCGGCGAGGAGGAGGATTCCCACCTGGGCGACTTCATCCCCGATGAGGAAGCTCCCGCTCCCGCAGAGGCTGCTTCTCAAGTGCTGCTGAAGGAACAGCTTGATCAGGTGCTCTCCACGCTGACCGACCGCGAGGAAAAGGTGCTGAGGCTCCGCTTCGGCCTCGTTGACGGCAGAGCCAGGACTCTTGAAGAGGTGGGCCAGCAGTTCAACGTTACCAGAGAGCGTATCAGACAGATCGAGGCTAAGGCCCTCAGAAAGCTCCGTCATCCCACAAGAAGCAACAAGGTCAAGGATTATCTTGAATAAAAGTGCGTAAACTGCACATAATATAAACGGAGGTATTTATGCAGCTTACACTTGAAGCAGATTACGCAGTTAGGATAATATCCGTGCTTTGTATGGAAGAGGGTCGTGCGGACGCCAAAACGATCTCGGACAAGGCCTCTGTTTCGCTGAGATTTGCTTTGAAGATCCTCAGAAAGCTTGTGTCTGCCGAACTGGTGGATTCCTTCAAGGGAACTCAAGGCGGATATGTGCTGAAGCGTGAGCCGTCAGAGATAAATCTCAGACAGGTAATCGAGGCTATCGAGGGTACATATTATTTTTCGAGATGCCTTTCGCCGGAAGGTGAGTGTAACCGGGGAATGTCGGGGGTCTGCTGTTATCAGCGGGCTTTCGGCGAGATCACCGAACTTGTAAGAGACAGATTGGACGGCTACAATTTTGCCGACCTGCTGGCGGCATCCCGGGAAACCGAAAGGGATGCGCTGATGCTTGTCGAAGAAAAACAGAACTAAAAAGATCAGAAAGCACAGAATGCTCAGACGGGCGTTCTGTGCTGCTTTTATTTCAGCAGCTGCAGCTGCTGCATCGCTGTTTGTCCTCAAAAGCCGGGGACTGCTTTTCGAGACCCGCCCCGACCGCTTTGAGTATCCCTGCCGGGGAGCGTATATCTCAGAGCGTTCCGGCGCTGTGAACTGGAACAGCCTGCCCAAGGAGAATATTGACTTCTGTTATATCCGGGCGTCACGGGGCATTGCCTTTGCCGACAGGAGAGCGGAGTATGATCTGAAAGGCGCCCAAAGCAGCGGGCTTCCCTTCGGGGCGGTCCATGACCTTGACCCTGCCGCCGACGGCAAAGCTCAAGCGGATAATTTCCTGTCCGTTACGGGGGAGCTTGAAGGACAGCTCATCCCCGCATTGGATATACGGCTCAGCCTCGGTGAGCGCCTTCGCAGCGGGGACAAATATAAGCTGGCACGGATAATCACCGACTTTGCCGGGCGCATAAAGGAAAGGGAAGGCTGCGGAGTAGTTCTTCTCTGCGACAGCTATGTCTGGAAGCTGCTTTCTCTTGAAAACAGCGGAGCCCTTATCTGGGCTGAGGACTCCGGCTTTTGCAAAGAACCTTTGCTTCTGTCCTATTCCGACAGTGCAAGGTCGCCTTCCATGAAGGACGAGGGTGCCGTTTATACGGCTCTCACCGCCGGAAAGCATATCACTTCGCAGGAGTTTGTCCGGCGTTTCGCCGTAGGAAAGAGGGAAGGTTAAAAAAGGCAAAATAATCGGCGGAATTAATAAAAAATATATAGACAATTTGAAAGATATGTGGTATAATATACAAGGGACAGTATCCCGAAATGAGGTGAGAGCATGAATGATATGGCAGGAACTGCCAGCGAATATGAGCTGTTGATGAACAGCGACCTTGAAGTCAGCATACAGGAGTTTCTCGATCAGATGATGATCTACCGTTCGGGCATCAAGGAGATACGCACAAAGCTTGAGGTGCTCGACGACGAGTTTCAGACCAAATATTCCTACAATCCCATACACCATATAGAATCAAGGCTCAAATCCATAAAGAGTATTATGGATAAGATCAAGGAGAAGGGCCTTGAGATCACCATTGACAATATCAGAAAGAACGTGACCGACATCGCGGGGATAAGAGTCATATGCAATTACCTCGACGATATCTACAGGATAGAGGATCTTCTGCTGGCGCAGAACGACGTCAAGCTGCTGCGCCGCCGGGACTATATCAAGACCCCGAAGCCTTCGGGCTATCAGAGCCTTCATCTGATAGTCGAAGTGCCCATATTCCTCTCCGACGGGCCTTTCCCGATCCCCGTGGAGATACAGATACGCACTATCGCAATGGACTTCTGGGCGAGTCTCGAACATAAGCTGAAATACAAGACCGATAACGAGGTGGCCGAGGACCTGCGATACCGGCTCAAGATCTGCGCCAAGGCGATACAGGAGCTTGACACAGAGATGCAGAATATCAATAACGCCATTGCAGACAGAAACAGCTGACCCACGTTTTATCATATCATACATATTTTAGTCAACTAATTTGTGATATGATACAAAGTTGAAAAAAACTATTGACATCATTTTGTGTGAGGTTTATAATTAGAATGTATGAGACTGTTCAGGTCTTCCGGGCGGTTTCATCTATTCCTTTTTGGAGGTCTGTATATGAATATAAAAGAAGCAAAGCAGCAGATACAGAATGCGATAACAGCATATCTGATGAAGGATGAATTCGGTGAGTACAGGATCCCGCTGGAAAAACAGCGCCCTGTTTTCCTGCTGGGTGCCCCCGGTATCGGAAAGACCGCTATCATGGAGCAGATCGCTCAGGATACGGGCATCAGCCTTGTTTCCTATTCCATGACCCACCATACCAGAGAGTCCGTGCTCGGCCTTGCACAGATCGTCCACAGAAATTATACCGGTGCCGATTTCCAGATCTCCGAGTATACCATGAGTGAGATCGTTGCTTCGCTTTACGATACCATTGAAGCTACCGGCATCAAGGAAGGCATCCTGTTCCTCGATGAGATCAACTGCGTTCACGAATCCCTCCAGCCTGTAATGCTCCAGTTCCTTCAGTATAAGATGCTGGGCAAGCATCAGATACCCACCGGCTGGGTGGTTTGTACCGCCGGTAACCCCCCCGAGTTCAATAAGTCCGTTAACGTGTTCGACGTTGTTACGATGGACCGTCTTAAAAGAGTAGACGTTGAGCCTGATTTCAGCATCTGGAAGGAATATGCCTACAAGCAGCATATACATACCGCCATTACCTGCTTCCTCGAGAGCTCGCCCGAGGACTTCTATCATATCGGCAAGGACGAGAACGGAGAGATCGTAAGCTTCGTTACCGCCAGAGGCTGGGAGGATCTTTCCCTGATGATGCTCCTTTACGAGGAGGACGGCATCAATATCGACAACACACTTATCGAGCAGTATATCCAGGCTATTCCCATAGCTACAAGATTCCTGGCTTATTACAGCAAATATGTTGAGTACTATAATAAGTATTACGTTGACGATATCCTTGAAGGCAATGTCACCGAGGATATAATCGAGTCCGCTAAAATGGCAGGCCCCGATGAGAAGCGATTGCTCTTCGGCATGATAATCGAGAGCGTTTCCAAAGCTATGAGAGACAGCCTTGAAATGGAGAAGATGCTCAAGCAGATCCAGCCGCTCCTCCAGGATACCATTGCAAGACTGAATGCGAATTTCTCCAACCGTGAGATCCTTTCGCAGCATATCATGAGAGAGCAGGCAAGGCTCGAAAAGCTGACCCGCGCCCGCGTTATCTCACCCTCCGATAAGAGGATCATGCACTGGATCATTTACAGCCTGACTATCTATATGGACAAGACTACCAAGTGCAGAGATAATCCGAGAGCCGTTCAGTGCGTAATGCAGGAGTTCCAGGGCTCCCTCGCCAAGATGATCGAGGTCACCGACCAGGCGATCAAGAAGATGCAGAACTCTTTCACCTTCGTTGAGGCCTGCTTCGATAACGGCGATGAGCTCAAATATCTCTACAATGAACTCAAAAGCTGCTATCACTGCCAGAAGTTCATGCATAAGTACAGCTTCGAGGATTATCACGGAGGTCCCACACATTCCGTTGATTTCTCCAAGATCGAGCATCTGGCCCTCGACCCCAACGCCAAGGAATGATCGTAATAAGGCCGCTCCCGTCTGAGGAGCGGCCTTTGTTATGGGCCTCGGAGGACTTTTTGAAAAAAATTTGATTTACCCCTTGACAAATGCCCGGGGATGTAGTATAATACTATGGAACAAAGAAGGGCTTGATCCGTCCTCACCTCCAGCGAGTCAGCAAAGAGGTCAATAACGATCATACTTTATGGTATGGCCTTATTCGGGTGCGGATCTTGTTCCGTACCTGTTTTTATTTTATTTTTGGAGGTGCTGAGTTATAAGCAACAGCAAAGAATACCAGATCAACGAAGAAATACGCGATAAGGAACTGCGCGTTATCGACGTTGACGGGTCTCAGTTGGGAATTTTATCTGCTAAGGAAGCTCTCGCGATAGCCGAGGAGAAAGACCTCGACCTCGTGAAGATCGCCCCCCAGGCTACACCGCCTGTATGCCGTATCATGGATTACGGCAAATTCCTGTTCGAGCAGCAGAAACGGGAAAAGGAAGCAAGAAAAAATCAGAAGACGATGGAGATCAAAGAGATCAGAATGTCCTCCACGATCGACACGCATGATTTCAACACTAAGGTAAGCCAGGCTATCAAATTCCTCAGCGGAGGAGACAAGCTGAAGGTATCCGTTCGCTTCAGAAAGAGAACAGTCGCTCATCCCCAGTTCGGTGAGGAGCTGCTGAAGAATTTCAAAGAGGCTATCTCGGAATTCGGTGTTGTTGACAAGCCGTCCAAAATGGAGGGACGAAGCCTTGTGATGTTCGTTTCTCCGAAGAACAACAAATAAACTTTAAGGAGGATATATTTATGCCTAAGATCAAGATCAAAACACATTCCGGTGCCAAGAAGCGTTTTTCCGTGACCGGCAGCGGTAAGGTGAAGTTCCAGCACGTCAACAAGAGACACAGACTCAATCAGAAGGATCACAAGCGCAAGAGAATTCTCAGAAATTCCGCTTATGCTGACGAATCCAATCTGAAGAACGTTAAGGCCCTTATCCCTTACAAGTAAACGAGTTGTAGGGACGATCAAAAATAATTTCAGGAGGTAATTTACTATGGCTCGTGTTAAGGGAGCAATGATGACTCGAAAGAGAAGAAATAAGACCTTGAAGCTCGCAAAGGGCTACTTCGGCGCAAAGAGCAAGCACTTTAAGATGGCTAAGCAGGCCGTGATGAAGAGCGGCCAGTACGCTTACATCGGCAGAAAGCAGAAGAAGAGAGATTTCAGAAGGCTCTGGATCACAAGGATCTCCGCTGCCTGCAAGCTCAACGGAATGAACTATTCCACTTTTATGAACGGTCTTAACAAGGCCGGCATCACTCTCAACAGAAAGATGCTTTCCGAGATCGCTATCAACGATCCTGCCGGATTCACCGCGATCGCAGAAAAGGCCAAGGCTGCGCTTTAATACATCAATAACACGCATTTTTCTGAGGAATGCGTGTTTTGTTGTATAATAAGGGCAACATCGCAGATCATTGGAGGAGGGGCTCTATGCTTATTTCGGGCAAGGATAACCCCAGGATAAAGCTGCTCTCAAAGCTGCTTTCAAGCAAGAAAGCAAGAAACGAAACAGAGCAGTTCGTCATCGAGGGGATAAGAGGCTGCCGTGACGCGCTGGCTTCCTGCAAGACGGGGAGCGGCTTTGTCGTTGATGCGGTCTATTATGTCCCCGAGGCGGCGGAGGCTCAGAAAGAGCAGTTTCCCGCCGACTTGATCGGCAGGATAGAGGAAAGCAAACGCTTTGAGATAACCCGTGAACTGGCGGAGCGCATCAGCGACGCCGAGACGAGCCAGGGCATATTCGTCGTGGCGAGGAAGCTGGATAAGGAACTGACTCCGGATGCCGTAAAGGCTGAAGGGAAGTATCTTGTCCTTGACGGGCTTCAGGACCCCGGCAACCTCGGAACGGTCATAAGGACCGCCGATGCCGTGGGTATCAGCGGGATCATCCTCACGGGAAACTGCGTGGAACTGTATAATCCGAAGGTGGTCAGATCGGCTGTCGGCAGCTTGCCGAGAGTCGAGATCTTCATCGAAAATGACCGCGCCCGCGTGTTTGAGATCCTGGCCGGAAAGGGTATCCGTACTGCTGCCGCCGTTGTATCGGGCGGCGAGGATATCATCGGCTTCGATTTCTCCGGCGGATGCGCCGTCGTCATCGGCAACGAGGGCAGAGGCCTCAGTGAGGAAACAGTGGGAATGTGCAGCGACAGGATCACGATCCGTATGCACGGAAATATCGACTCGCTGAACGCCGCCACCGCCGCTGCGGTGATCCTTTGGGAAATGACAAGAGGTGAAGCTCATGGATAAGCGAGTTTACTGGCTTTGGCTCGTGCTGGTTTTCGGACCCGCAAACAACCGTATCTGGCAGCTGAGTGCGAAAATGAAAAGCACCGAGGAATTCTGCAAGGCGCTGCGTGAGGGAAAGATCCCGGAACTGACCGTGCCAGAGCGGAAACGGGCAGCTTCCATACCCTTTGAAGAGGCCGAAAGGATCATCTCGGTGAGCGGCGAGAAAGGCATCCGGGTGCTGAGCTATGAATGTGAGGAGTATCCCGAAAGGCTCAGAGAGATCGCCAATCCGCCAGCCGTTCTGTTTCTCAGAGGCAGCCTCGATTTTCTGAAGGACAGGTTCGTCGTGTGTATCGCCGGTTCCCGCACGCCTTCGGAATATTCTCAGAAGGTGACCGCCTACATTGCCCGTACTATGGGCGAAAACGGCTGCGTGATCGCTTCGGGGCTCTCTGCGGGGACAGACATTCTCGCGGAGAATATAGCTTCTGACTGCGGTTTTATGACTCTCGGCATCTACGGCCTGGCGATAGACAGCTTCGTCCAGGGCGAGGACGCCGATCCCGCCGAGTGCGGCGCGATGATC
Source organism: Ruminococcaceae bacterium FB2012 (assembly GCA_900104495.1). Lineage (GTDB taxonomy): Bacteria > Bacillota > Clostridia > Oscillospirales > Ruminococcaceae > FB2012. Next base: position 72,371 of record FMXS01000004.1, read on the forward strand.
TCCGAACTTCATTCGGAGATGAATTTCCCGAGGCCGAAGTTCGCAGAGCGCAACAGGCTGATAACCGCGTTGTGCGATGCGCTGGTGTTCGTTGAGGGTTCCCGCGACAGCCGGGGACTGGAGCTTTGCAATAGCTGCATCAGCCAGGGAAAACTGCTGTTCGTGGTGCCGCCCCATGACATTACCGACCCGCGGTATCTGGGACAGGCTTTGCTGCTGAGACGAGGGTGCAGACCCTTTATCAGCGATAAGGACGTATTGTTTGAACTTTCGCACATGGGCCTTGACAGACTGGAATACAATGCCCGCAGTGCGGAATATACTGATATCGGCGACTATTCGTTCTTTACGGACGAGGTCTCCGCGGAAAAGAAGGAAAAAAGCTCTGCCGGGCATCGGAAAAAGGCGGCGGCTCCAAAGCCGCAGGAAACGCCTTCGCCGGTGCAGGACCTGTCGGAGCTCGATGAAAAAGAAAAGAAGATAATACAGCTGCTGAAGGAAGGTCCTATGCTGGCTGACGAGATCTCCGCAAAGACGGGATCGGATATTGCCGAGACGCTCTCGGCACTGACGATGCTCGAACTTGACGACTATGTGGTCTCGCTGCCGGGAAAGCGCTTCGGCTTGCAGCATTAAGCAATAATCAGAGAGATGGGAGAGTAAGAATTGTCCGGTTTAATTATTGTTGAGTCGCCGACCAAGATAAGAACGATCAAAAGATACGTCGGCAGCGAATATGAAGTCGTGGCTTCAAAGGGTCATGTGAGAGACCTGCCGAAATCCAAGCTCGGAGTTGACATAGAACATAACTTTGAACCCCAGTATGTGAATATCAAGGAAAAGGAAGAAACGATCAAGAGCATCAGGAAGCTGGCCAAGAAAAGCGACCGGGTCTATCTCGCAGGAGACCCCGACCGCGAGGGAGAGGCTATCTCCTGGCATCTGGCGCAGCTCCTCGGCCTTGATCTTAACGATAAAAACCGCGTTACCTTCAACGAACTGACCGAGAGCGGCATCAAGGCGGGCATGAGCGCCCCCCGCTCCATAGACATCAATCTTGTCAACGCGCAGCAGACCAGGCGCGTGCTGGACAGGATCGTGGGCTATAAGCTCTCGCCCTTCCTTTGGAGGAAAATAAGACGCGGCCTTTCGGCGGGACGTGTGCAGTCCGTGGCCGTAAGGATGATCTGCGACCGCGAGGAGGAGATACGCTCCTTTGTTTCCCAGGAATATTGGTCCATTGACGCAAAGCTGCTGGCCGAGGGCTGCCGCAAGGCCTTCTCCGCCAAGCTGGCCACTGTGGACGGCGTCAAGGCAGAACTCGCGGATAAGGCGTCCACCGACGCGATCCTCAAAAGGCTTGAGGGCGCGGAGTACAAGGTCGTGAATGTGAAGAAAAGTATCCACAAGAAATCTCCTTCGGCACCCTTCACCACCTCGACTCTCCAGCAGGAGGCTTCAAGAAGGCTTTCCTTCCAGGGCCGCAGGACTATGAAGACCGCCCAGGAGCTTTATGAAGGCGTGGATATCAACGGAATGGGCGTTACGGGTCTTATCACCTATATGAGAACCGACAGCACCCGTGTATCCGACGAGGCGAGAAACGCCGCTTATAAGTTCATCAAGGAAAAATACGGCGAGAAGTATATCCCCGAAACGCCGAAGAAATATAAGACCAAGGGCAACACCCAGGACGCTCACGAGGCTATCCGTCCCGCTCATCCCGAACTGACCCCCGACCTCGTGAAAGCCAGCGGCGTGACCTCCGATCAGTATAAGCTCTATAAGCTGATCTGGGAGCGCTTCATTGCCAGCCAGATGGCCAACTGCCTTATGGATACCGTTTCCGTGGACATCGATGCCAACGGATGTGGATTCAAGGCTTCGGGATATTCCGTTAAGTTCGACGGCTACACCGTGCTTTACGAGGAGGCTAAGGACGAGGACGAGGAGCAGAAAAACGTCCTTCCGCCCATAAAGAAAAATGACGTCTTAAAGCTGAAGTCCCTTGAGGGCAATCAGCATTTCACCCAGCCGCCTCCGCGCTATACCGAGGCTACGCTGGTTAAGGCTTTTGAGGAGACCGGCATCGGCAGACCTTCCACCTACGTCCCCACCATCTCAACGATCCTTGCGAGAAGCTATGTTGAGCGGGACGGCAAACAGCTGAAACCCACCTCTTTGGGCGAGGTCACCAACGATCTGATGAAGGATCATTTCGATAAGATCGTTGACGTGAAGTTCACGGCTCAGATGGAGAGCAGCCTCGACCAGATAGAGAACGGTACAAAAAATTGGACTAAAACACTTGATTCTTTCTATAAGGATTTCAAGGAGGAGCTTGACCAGGCTGAAGAGGCTATGGACGGCAAGCGCATAAAGGTGCCGGACGAGGCCACCGACGAGGTCTGCGACCTCTGCGGAAAGCCTATGGTCATCAAGATCGGAAGATACGGAAAATTCTTGGCCTGCTCCGGCTTCCCGGAGTGTACGAATACAAGACGTATCGTCGAGGATACCGGCGCTTCCTGCCCCTTCTGCGGCAAGCGCGTGCTGATGAAGAAATCCAAGCGCGGCAAGAAGTATTACGGCTGCGAGGATAACCCGAACTGCACATTTATGACCTGGGACATCCCCGCTGAAACCAAGTGCCCCAACTGCGGCTCCACCCTTTTCCAGAAGGGCGGCAAGAACGGCAAGCTGGTGTGCCACAAGGAAGGCTGCGGCTATGAAAAGGACCTTTCCAATGGCGGTTAAGGTCATCGGGGCGGGTCTCGCGGGCTGCGAAGCCGCCTGGCAGCTGGCAAAGGCGGGCATTGAGACGGAGCTTTTTGAAATGAAGCCCCGCAAGTATTCTCCCGCACATAAGTATCCCGGCTTCGCGGAACTGGTATGCTCCAATTCGCTGAAAGCGGAGCGCATCGGTTCGGCTGCGGGAATGCTGAAAGAGGAAATGCACAGGTTAGGCTCCCTTGTGACGGAGTGTGCCGCCGAGACCAAGGTCTCCGCAGGCGGAGCGCTGGCTGTGGACAGAGAAGCTTTCTCCGACGCTGTCACGGCCCGTATCAAAAACGAGCCTCTGATAACCGTTGTAAGTGAGGAAGTTTCCGAGATACCCGAGGGTGACGTAATAATCGCCACCGGTCCTCTGACCTCCGACCCGCTGGCCGCAAGCATCAGAGAGCTTTGCGGCGAGGGACTCTATTTCCACGACGCAGCTGCTCCCATAGTCACCTACGAGAGCCTTGACAAGGATAAGGTCTTTTTCGCTTCCCGCTACGGCCGGGGCGAGGCGGATTACATCAACTGCGCCTTTGACAAGGACGAGTATCTCGCGTTTTACAACGAGCTGATAAACGCAGAGTCCGCGCCCCTCAGAGATTTTGAGCAGGAGCATTTCGGCAGGGACGGTTTTAAGGTCTACGAGGGCTGTATGCCTATCGAAGTGCTGGCTAAGCGCGGTGAGGACACCATGCGCTTCGGGCCTTTGAAGCCCGTGGGCATCACCGACCCGAGAACGGGAAAACGTCCCTACGCTGTGGTCCAGCTGAGAGCCGAGAATTCTCAGGGGACGCTTTACAACATCGTCGGTTTTCAGACAAATCTGAAATTCGGCGAGCAAAAGCGCGTGTTCTCAATGATACCCGGGCTTGAAAACGCCGAGTTCATGCGCTACGGCGTGATGCACCGCAACACCTACATTGATTCCCCGCGTCTGCTGACGCCGTATTTTGACCTCCGTCAGCGGGAAAGCCTTTTCTTCGCGGGACAGATCACCGGCGTAGAGGGATATATCGAATCGGCGGCCAGCGGCATAATGGCCGGACTCAATATGGCAAGAAGGCTCCGCGGGAAGGAAATGTGTCTGCTGCCGGAGACCACCATGATCGGCGCACTTTCAAGATACATCAGCGATCCGTCGGTGGAAAAATTCCAGCCTATGGGCTGTAATATGGGCATCCTCCCCGAGCTGCCCGAAAGGATAAGAGACAAACAGCTCCGCTACGAAACGATCGCAAAGCGCGGTCTTGACGAGCTGGACGAATATATAAGAACACAGGAGGTAAGAGCATGAACATAGTTATGGATGCCTTCGGCGGCGATAACGCTCCGCTGGAGGTGCTGAAGGGCGCTATCGACGCTCAGAGAGAATTCGGTGTTGAGATCACCCTTGTGGGCGACGAGGAGAAGATCAAGTCCTGCGCCGACGAAAACAGGCTCGATATTTCCAATCTGAAAATAAAACACGCTCCCGGAGTTATTGATATCTGTGACGACCCCAAGAGCGTTATCAAGAGCAAAAAGGATTCCTCAATGGCGATCGGCTTGAAAATGCTGGCTGACGGCGAGGGCGACGCCTTCGTTTCCGCAGGTTCCACGGCAGCACTGCTGGTGGGCGCTACGTTTATCGTCAAGCGCATCAAGGGGCTGAAGCGTCCCGCGCTGGCAACTCTGCTCCCCACCACAGACAAGCCCGCAATGCTTCTTGACAGCGGCGCCAACGCCGAATGCCGTCCGGAGATACTGGTGCAGTTCGGCATCATGGGCTCGATCTATATGAACAAGGTAATGAAGATGAAGGACCCCAAGGTGGCGCTGGCAAACATCGGTGCCGAGGAGAGCAAAGGACGTCCCGTGGAGCTTGAAGCCTATCAGCAGTTCAAGAAGGCTCCCGTCAACTTCACCGGAAACATCGAGGCAAGATACATCCCCTTCGACGAGGCGGATGTGGTAGTTGCCGACGGCTTCTGCGGAAACCTTATCCTCAAGACCTACGAGGGTATGGGCAAGTTTTTTGCCAAGGAAATCAAGGATATGTTCAGCAAGAGCGTCAAGACCAAAATGGCTGCCGCTATAATGATGGGCGCTATCAAAGACTTCAAGAAGAAGCTGGATTATTCCGAGTACGGCGGGGCACCGCTCCTCGGAACGAGAAAGGCTGTCATAAAGGCTCACGGCTCGTCTAATGCCAAGGCATTCTACAATGCCGTAAGGCAGGCGAAGCTGTTCATCGAGTCCAACGCAATAGAAGAGATCTCCCAGTCGCTGGCGGCTATGAAGACCGATGACGGCGACGACGAAAACTGAGGATGTCAGTAAACTGAAAGGATGTGTCCCGATTGGAAGCAAAGGAAAGTGTAAGCCTTCTCCAGGAAAAGATCGGCTACAAGTTCAAAAATGAAAAGCTGCTCTTTGAAGCGCTTTCCCATTCCTCCTATGCCAACGAGAACAAGAATCTCAGAAGCAACGAGCGCCTTGAATTTTTGGGCGACTCGGTGCTGTCGATAGTGGTCTCGGATTATATCTTCAAGCATTTTTCCCATATTCCCGAGGGCGATCTGACCAAGCTCAGAGCCTCTCTCGTCTGCGAGAGCGCACTTTTTGATTTCTCGAAGAAGATAAGTCTCGGAGACTTCATTCTTCTCGGAAAGGGTGAGGAGCAGACAGGCGGCAGAGAGCGTCCTTCTATCGTTTCGGATGCCTTTGAGGCCGTCATCGCGGCGGTGTATCTTGACGGCGGTATGGAGGCTGCCAGAGAATATGTGCTTTCCTTCATCCCCGAGGATATCTCCCCCCGGGGCAGCGACGCTTTCCACGATTACAAGACCATTCTCCAGGAGGTCATCCAGCGCAATCCGGAGGAGCGGATAGTTTATAACCTCAAAGGGGAGTCCGGCCCCGACCACGACAAGAAGTTCACGGTGCAGGTAATGCTCAACAATAACGTGATCGGCGAAGGCACTGGAAGATCGAAAAAGGCCGCCGAACAGGCCGCCGCCAAAGAAGCCCTTGACCTTATGGGGATCAGACCGTAATGGCTCACGGCAATATTTCGATCTTTGTTCCTCACGCCGGATGTCCGCATAAATGCTCCTTCTGCGATCAGCATTCCATTTCGGGAACGGCCTTCCGCCCCGACGGGGAGTATGTCAGAAGAGTCTGCGGCGAGGCCCTTGAAAGAATAAGCTCTCCCGAAGATACTGAGATCGCTTTTTTCGGCGGCAGCTTTACGGCGATATCCCGGGACTATATGACCGAACTGCTGAGTGCGGCTTCGGAATTCATCGGGGAAGGGAAGTTTCACGGCATCCGCATCTCCACCCGACCCGATCATATCGACGGGGAGATACTTGATCTGCTGAAAGAATACGGCGTTACATCCATAGAGCTGGGGGCGCAGTCCCTGGATGACAGCGTGCTTGACCTCAACGAAAGAGGGCACACCGCCTCGGATGTGATAAATGCCTCCCGGCTGATAAAAGATCAGGGTTTTGAACTGGGCCTGCAAATGATGATCGGCCTTTACGGCAGTACCCGGGATTCGGAATTCCATACTGCTGAAACGATCTGCGCCCTTCATCCCGATACCGTGAGGATCTATCCCGTGGTGATACTGAAAAACACCAAGCTGGGTGAGCTTTATCAGCGGGGAGAATATAAGACCTTCGCCTTTGACGACGTGGTCGATATGGCGGCCCGTTTTATGCAGCGCTTTGAGGAGGATGGCATCCGCGTTATCAAAGTGGGGCTACACGCTTCGGAACTGGTGGAGCGGGATATGCTGGGCGGATTCTATCATCCCGCTTTCCGTGAACTATGCGAATCGGTCATTTACAGAAGGCTGATCGAAGCGGAGATCTCCAAACACGAAAATGTGACTTATGCGGAATTTCTTGTACCCGAAAGAAACCTGAGCAAGGCCCTCGGTCAGAAGAAAAGCAACATAAGATTCTTTGAACAAAAAAACATCCGGCTGAGGCTCATCCCAGATAAAGATCTCCGGGAGAAGCTCAAAGCCGTTAAGATAGGCTGACAGTGTTCCTTAAAGGAAGTGAAAATATATGTACCTAAGGTCGCTTGAGCTGCAAGGCTTCAAGTCCTTTCCCGATAAAATAAAGCTGGAATTCAACAAGGGCATCTCGGCTGTTGTGGGTCCCAACGGCTCGGGCAAATCCAATATAGGCGACGCTATGCGCTGGGTAATGGGCGAACAGTCCTCAAAGACCCTTCGCGGCGGCAAAATGGAGGACGTTATCTTCCACGGCACCAAGAACCGTCCCGCGGCAGGCTTCGCACAGGTGACCCTTAATATCGACAATACCGACCGCGCTTTGGATATGGATACCGACCTGGTGTCGGTGTCGAGAAAGCTCTACCGCAACGGCGACAGCGAATATCTTATCAACGGCAAAAACGTCCGTCTGAAAGACGTACTGGAGCTGTTTATGGACACGGGTCTCGGAAGAGACGGCTATTCCATAATCGGACAGGGCAGGATCGCTGACATCGTCAGCAGCAAATCCACCGAAAGACGCGAGATCTTCGAGGAAGCCGCAGGCATCTCGAAGTTCAGATACAAGAAGGAGGAGGCCGAGAGAAAACTCAAAGCCGCCGAAGACAACATTGCCAGGCTGAGAGACATCCTCTCCGAACTGGAGAGCCGTATCGGGCCGCTTGAAAAGCAGTGCGAGAAGGCTAAGAAATTCAACGAGCTTTATGGCAGAAAAAGCAAGCTGGAGATAGACGTCTGGGTAACCCAGATGAAGCAGATCGACAGGACTCTTTCCGAGAATAAGGAAAAGGCCGAACTGCTGGCTCAGCAGTACGAACAGGCTTCAAAGGAAGCCGAGGAACTGAGCGACAAGGTCGATCTCTGCCGTGAGCAAAGTTCCGAGCGTTCGGTGCTTATTGACGAACTGAAAGCTAAGATACATCAGATCGAGCTGAACAATTCCCAGGCTGATGCGGCTGTCGCCGTTATCGAGAACGATATAAAGCATCTGAAAGAGCAGATCAGCACCCTGGAATTTCAGATCGACGAGTCCGAGGGGTCGAAGTATCTGCTGGAATGCGAGCTCAAAGAAAAGAACAATGATCTTGCATCCCTTGACGAAGCTCAGAAAAAGCTGGAGAAGGATATTGCCGATACCGAGAGCAAGTTTTCTGAGATCAAGGATAAGTCCGAGGACTTTGACAGGTCTATCAGCGAGTCCAATTCGGCGCTGAGCGGGCTTTATATCAAAAAATCCGAGCTGGCCTACAAACTCGAAAGCGCCAAGAACAGCTTCTCCGATGTTCAGGAGAGCCTGGCATCCGCCGTGGAGGACGGCAGGGACATAGAGGGCAAATGCGACCTTGCCGCAAAGGAATTGAAAACACTTTCTGCCCAGCGGGAAAAGGCTGCCGAGCAGGAGGGTGAACTCAAAAACCGCCTTGCGGGTCTGAACAAGCTGCTTGAAAACAAGAAGTCCAAGCTGGCTTCGGCAGAGTCGCTCTACGACGACAACAATGACAAGCTCCAGCAGGCCAAACAGAAGCTGAAGATCTTGCAGGACCTTGAAAATTCAATGGAGGGCTTCGGCTACTCCGTAAAGCATATTCTGACTGCCTCAAAGCAGGGCAGGATCTCCGGCGTCCACGGGACGGTCTCCAGGCTGATAAAGGTGGACCCGGAGCATACCGTTGCCATTGAGACCGCTCTCGGCAGCGCATTGCAGTTCATAGTCGTTGAGAACGAGGACATCGCCAAGCGGGGCATCAGACTGCTGAAAGATGCCCGCGCCGGACGCGCAACCTTCCTGCCGCTTACGACCGTCAAGGGCTCCCGCTCAAAGAACCCGCCCGAGGGCGAGGAGGGCTATGTCGCCATGGCCAGCGAGCTCGTGGAGTGCGACAGCGCTTACAGAGGTATAATCGACGACCTTCTCGGAAAAATATGCATAGCCGAGGATCTCGATTCCGCCAACGACATCGCCCGCAGACACGGTTTCGGTTTCAAGATCGTCACCTTGGACGGTCAAGTCATCAATGCGGGAGGCTCCTTTACCGGAGGAAGCACCACCAAGAATTCCGGCATCCTCTCGCGTCGGAACGAGATCGAGAAGCTGGAAAAGACTGTTGAAAAGCTGTCCGAGGAGTTTAAGAAACTCAAGGATGACAGAGAGCGTCTTATACAGGAGACCGCCAAGTTCGCTGCCGACATCGACGGCAGCAAGGATCAGCTGGCGGAGGTTTCCAAACAGCTGATGAAGCTGGATCTGGATATTACCCGGGTGAAGGACTACGAAAAGGGGTGCAGAGAAAAGCACGACGCTCTCAACGCAGAGGCCGAACGTCTCTCTATGCGGGTGACTCTGCTCACCAAGGAGATCGACGAACTGAATGCCCTTGCTGCCGAAAATGACAAGGCAATAGTCGAGGGCGAAGCCGATATGCAGACCTCTCAGAACGAGCTGGACGAAATGAAGGCCAAGCGCGAGGAACTTTCCGAAAAGCTTTCGGCTTTGAGAATGGACCAGATCGAGCTGTCCAAGGACCGGGAAGCCTGCGCCGCATCCATAGAACGTCTTAACGAAAGCATAAACAGCAGCAGCAGCGACAAAACAAAGCTGCTCTCACAGATAGAGGAAAAGAAGGCCGGCATCGAAGAAAAGAAAAAGGACATCGAAAGGATCCGTGCCGAGGCTGCGGATTCTGTCAAGGTCATAGACGGGATCAGAAAAGAGATAAGCACCGCTCAGCGTGAGCATTCAGAGCTTTCCGACAAGGCGGAGCTGCTTCATCAAGAAGAGAAGGCCAAACTCGGAGAGAAGGAAAAGCTATCCAACGAGATAAACAGGCTGGAGGAACGCATCAAGTCGGCAACAGCGGAATACGACAAGCTGGCCGACAAGCTCTGGACCGACCACGAGCTGACCGTCTCCGAAGCCGAAAAGGACTGCGAGCCCGTTGAGAATATGCCCCAGGCCAACAAGGAGTTGGCGGAGCTTCGGGCGAAGATCAACGCCCTCGGCAGCGTGAACCTCGGCGCTATTGAAGAGTATGCTCAAGTCTCGGAGAGATACGAGTTCCTCAAAGGCCAGCTGGGGGATGTAACTAAGAGCAAGTCCGAACTGGAGACCATGATCGGCGAACTGACCGAGACCATGAAGGAAATGTTCGTCACCACCTTTGAGAAGATCAATAAGAACTTTAAGCAGGTGTTCACCGAACTTTTCGGCGGCGGTCACGGCGAACTGGAACTCTCCGATCCCGATGACGTGCTTGAATGCGGTATAGAGATCAAGGTGGAGCCTCCCGGAAAGATAGTGAAGAATCTGCTGTCGCTGTCGGGCGGTGAACAGGCCTTCGTGGCGGTGTGCATCTATTTCTCGATACTGAAGATCAGCCCCTCGCCCTTCTGTCTGCTGGACGAGATCGAAGCCGCTCTTGACGAGAGCAATGTGGTCAAGTACGCCCAGTATCTCCACCGATTCACCGACACCACCCAGTTTATTGCAATAACCCACAGGCGCGGCACTATGGAAGAGGCGGATGTGCTTTACGGCGTCACCATGCAGGATAAGGGCATCTCCAAGCTGCTGAAAATGGACCCGGGAGATACGATAGATCTTGAAACCCCGAAAAAGGAGTGATATAAATGGGCTTTTTTGAAAAGCTGAAAGCCGGTCTGAAAAAGACCAAGGATTCTATGATGGGAAAGATAGAGCGCCTGCTCAATTCCTTCACCAAAATAGACGAGGATCTCTTCGAGGAACTGGAGGAAACTCTTATCACCTCGGATATAGGAGTCGTTACTTCGGAGAAGATATGTGATGAACTGAGAAGCCGCGTCAAGGCCAAGGGCGTTACAGATCCTCACGAAGTCAAGGACCTGCTCAAAGAGATAATCGCGGAAATGCTGGGCGAGGAAATACCCCTCGACCTTTCCACGGTGCCGTCGGTCATCCTTGTGATAGGCGTCAACGGCGTCGGCAAGACCACGACCATAGGCAAGCTGGCAAATCAGCTCCACAACGACGGAAAGAAAGTCATCGTTGCGGCAGCGGATACTTTCCGTGCGGCGGCGATAGATCAGCTTGAAGTCTGGACCCAGCGTGCAGGCGTTGATATAATCAAGCACAACGAGGGCTCCGATCCTGCGTCGGTAGTGTTTGACGCCCTTACCGCCGCTAAAGCGAGGAACGCGGATGTTGTGATCTGCGATACGGCGGGAAGACTTCATAACAAGAAAAATCTGATGCAGGAGCTTAAAAAGATCGCAAGGATAGTTCATCAGCAGGCCGAAGGCTGCGCTCTTGAAGTTCTGCTGGCACTTGATGCCACCACGGGACAGAACGCCGTCAACCAGGCGAAGCAGTTCAACGAGGTGGCCGACATCACCGGCATCATCCTCACCAAGCTGGACGGCACCGCTAAGGGCGGCATAATCATCAGCATCGTTGACGATTTGAAGGTCCCCGTAAAGCTGGTGACCGTGGGCGAGAAGATCGACGACATCCAGCCCTTCAACACAAGGGACTTCGTCGAGGCACTTTTTGAATAAATGAAAAGCAAGTAAGAGAAGTAAAGGCAATTGATAGACATTTGGAGATATTACAGCTATGGATAAGGTTTTATTTGTAGTCGATATGCAGGAGATATATGCCGGCAGAGGACGCAACAAGGAAAAATACAGCTACGATACAGACAGGCTGATCGACAACGTTAATCTGAGACTTGCAGAGTATCAGCCCGAGGAGATATTCTATTTCAAGAGTATTGCCAAGGGCCTTGGCGGTCTGTTCGGTGCAATGCCAAAGGCGGATACCCACGAAGCAAAGTTTGTGGAGCGGCTGAAAATAATCGGCAAGAACGTTTACGAGCGCAGCAAACCCGACGTGCTTAGTATCGACAAAGTAGCGGACTTTGTCTGCTCCCGGAACATCGAACAGATCGAGATCGTCGGTGTGGATGTGAACAACTCCATCGGATTGACCACGGTAACGGCTACTAACGAGCTGAACATAAACGTGCTCTACAATTCAAACTGCATGGTCTTTGTTTCGCCGGAAAAGTCGGAGAAGATGAGAGAAAAATTCAAGCGCAGCCGCGTTACGCTGCTGTAACGGAGCAGAGATATGAAACTGATAATCGCAAGCAACAACAAAGGCAAGATCAGAGAGTACAAGCAGATACTGGAGCCTATGGGCTTTGAGGTCCTGTCTCAGAGCGAGGCGGGGATCTCCCTTGAAGCAGAGGAAACAGGCACTACCTTTGCCGAGAACGCCGCTATAAAAGCCCGGGCGATCTTCGGAATGACAAGCTGCGCAGTGCTTGCCGACGACAGCGGCCTTTCGGTGGATGCGCTGAACGGCGAGCCGGGAGTCTACTCCGCCCGCTACGGCGGTCTGGAGACCTCCGGGGAGCGTTCGCAGCTGGTGCTGGATAAGCTCAAGGATGTTCCCGAGGAGAAAAGGGGAGCCCACTTTGTCTGCAATATCCACTTGATATTGCAGGACGGCAGAGAGATCACCGTGGAGGGCAGCTGCTCCGGCAGGATAGGCTATGCTCCCGTGGGAGAGAACGGCTTCGGATATGACCCGATATTCATGTTCGGGGATAAGAGCTTCGCACAGATCCCCGCGGATGAAAAGAATCGTGTCTCTCATCGGGCTGACGCTCTGAAGAAGCTGATCGAAAAACTAAAGGAGACGGATATATGATAACACCTAAGCAGAGAGCCGAGCTGAAAGCTCTGGCAAACTCCCTGGAGCCTGCTTTTCAAGTGGGCAAGGGGGGCGTCAACGACGCGCAGGTCGCTCAGATCGACGATTATCTCAGAGTTCACGAGCTGGTGAAGATTAAGGTGCTGGATAATTCGCTTTACACTGCCAAGGAAGCCGCCGCTGAGATCGCGGAGCTCATCTCCGCCGAGGTGGTGCAGGTCATCGGCTCGAAAGCGATACTCTACAAGCGCAACGAGAAGGAGCCTGTAATAAGGCTGAAAAACAGATGAGCACGGCAATAGGACTTTTTGGCGGGACCTTCGATCCCGTCCATTTGGGACACCGGTATCTTGCCGAGGCGGCGGTCAGAGAGGCCGGCCTCGACAGGCTGATAATAATGCCTGCAAAGATACCTCCCCATAAGGCGGACGCAAAGATAGTTTCGGGTGAACAGCGCCTTGAAATGTGCCGCCTCGCCTTTGCCGATCTTGACAAGGCAGAGATCTCCGACTACGAGCTGGGGCTTGAAGGCAAGAGCTATTCCTACAACACGGTCAGGTATCTGAAAGACAGATATCCCGACAGCAGGATATGCTTCATCATGGGCAGCGACCAGCTTGAAGTCTTCGACACCTGGTACCGCTGGCAGGATATACTTGAGATAGCGGATCTGATAGTCCTTTCACGCGAGGACAGCCTTGATTCCGACGAGCTGAAAAAGAAGGCCGCAAGGATCTCGGATAAGCCGGGAAAGATCACGGTCATCAGCGTTGAGCCCTTTGAGATCTCTTCCACGAAGATCAGAGAGATGATCGGGAACAACGAAGACTGCTCTTGCTATCTGGATAAAAAAGTGATAGAATATATTAAGGCCAACGGTCTTTACAAAGCCGAAGCTCCCGCACCGTGGGAGAAGAAAAAATATTCCGTTTACAAGACATATATCAAGGAACATCTTTCCAAGAAGCGGGCCCAGCATTCCGTCAATGTGGCGGAAACTGCTCTGAAACTGGCAGGAATGTACGGCGCTGACAGGGAAAAGGCTTATGTGGCCGGGCTTCTGCACGACGTATGCAAGGAAATGCCTGCTGAAAAACAGCTGGAATATGTCCTGCGTTCGCCGCTGGATGTAAGCGAGTACGAGAAAAAGACTCCTGCGCTGTTCCATGCGGTGGCGGGCTCAGTGTTCATCCGGGAGGAGTTCGGCATTACAGACCCGGAGATAGTCAAGGCAATAAGGTATCACACCGTGGCCTGCGGGAATATGGACAAGCTTTCGCAGGTGATCTACATAGCCGATCTTATTTCCGAGGACAGGGATTACAAGGACGTCAAGAGGATGCGGAAGGTGGCAGAGCAGAGCCTTGAAAAGGCAATGCTCGAAGCACTGAAATTTTCTTTAGCCGATTCCGTCGGCAAAGAGAATACCATCCCGCTGTGTACGCTTGAAGCATACAATTATTTTTTGAAGCTCAAAAAAGGGACATAACACGCCGGAGCAGGCGTGACGTTAAATAAAGGAGGAAAAGTATGGCTCAGATCGAACAGAAGCAGATGATCGAAACTGTTATCAAGGCACTGGATTCCAAGAGAGCGGAGGATATCCATCTTATCGGCATCAAGGATCTTACTATCGTTGCGGACTATTTCGTTATCGCCAACGGTACTTCAAGCACTCAGACCAAGGCCCTTGCCGACGAGGTGGAATTTCAGCTCAAGCAGAAGGGGATCGAGCCCACCCGCACCGAGGGCTATCAGGGTGCGAACTGGATAGTGCTGGACTACGGCGATATTGTAGTTCATGTGTTCTATAAGGAAACAAGAGACTTCTACAACCTTGAAAGGCTCTGGCAGGACGGCGAGCAGATCGACATTTCCGAATATATCGTCAAGGAATGACGGAGGTGCGTTATGGGACATTCCGTCAACGGCAGAAACCTCTGCGGCCTGATCGCAGGCTATATGGTGATAAAAGGCATCCTTAATCTGATACTGGGTTTCAGCGGTTTTAATGTGATGATGCTGGCAGTATCTGCGGGTCTCGGCTTCGGGATGCTCATAAGGTTCAGATATATGAACTATATCACGGCGGCATTCCTGTTCGTTATGGTTGTCATCCACATCAAGGATAACATCACGAATATCGGGCTCAATGTCCATATCGTTTATCTGATCGAAGCAGTTATTGATGTGGTCTGCGCCTTTAAGCTGGTGGCAGATCGGGACATCAGAGAATGGTTCGATCACAGCTAAGGTCAATTATTTTTTGCAAAGGAATGATATAAATGAAGTACGATTTCAGTACAGTAGAGAAGAAATGGCAGAAATACTGGGCCGATCACGAGACCTTCAAGACCGACGTCTGGGATTTCTCGAAGCCCAAGTTCTATGCCCTCGATATGTTCCCCTATCCGTCGGGCGTGGGCCTTCACGCTGGTCATCCCGAGGGCTACACAGCTACGGATATCGTTTCCCGTATGAAGCGTATGCAGGGCTATAATGTCCTTCATCCCATGGGTTACGACTCCTTCGGCCTTCCCGCCGAGCAGTATGCCGTTACCACCGGTAATCACCCCAACGGCTTCACTCAGAAGAATATCGAGACCTTCTCCAAGCAGCTGAGAGAGCTGGGCTTTGACTATGACTGGTCAAAGATGATCGCCACTTCCGATCCCAAGTATTACAAGTGGACCCAGTGGATCTTCAAGCAGCTCTATCTCGACGGTTACGCCAAGTATATAGATATGCCCGTCAACTGGTGCGAGGAACTGGGAACCGTTCTCTCAAACGACGAGGTCATTGACGGCAAATCCGAGCGCGGCGGCTATCCCGTGGTGAGAAAGAATATGAAGCAGTGGGTCATCAATCAGCCCGCTTTCGCAGAGAAGCTCCTTGAGGGCCTCGAGGAGATCGACTGGCCCGAATCCACCAAGCAGATGCAGCGCAACTGGATCGGCAAGTCCACCGGCGTTGAGGTGGAGTTCGACATCGTGGGCGGAGGAAAGTTCTCTATCTTCACTACCTGTATCGAAACTATCTACGGCATAACCTTTATGGTGCTGGCCCCCGAGGGCGACATCACCGCCGGACTGCTGGACAGAGTCCAGAACCGTGAAGAGGTGGAGGCTTACATCAACGAGACCAAGAAGAAGAACGATATGGACCGCACCGAACTTAACAAGACCAAGTCCGGCTGCGAGCTTAAAGGCGTGACCTGTATCAACCCCGTTAACGGCAGAGAAGTCCGTATGTTCATCGGTGATTTCGTTCTCGCCAGCTACGGCACCGGTGCAGTAATGGCCGTCCCCAGCCACGATCAGAGAGACTTTGAGTATGCGATTGCCCACAACATCGATATGCTCCAGGTCATCGACGGCAAGGACCAGCACATCGACGTCTCCGAAGCCGCTATGGAAAAGACCGAGTATCTCGGCAAGGGCTATAAGCTCATCAACTCCGAGGAGTTCACCGGCATGACCGTCGAAGATGCCAAGGAGGCTATCACCGTCAAGCTGGAGAAAATGGGCAGAGCCAAGAGGACTGTCAACTATCACTTCCGCGAGTGGATCTTCGCCCGTCAGCGCTATTGGGGCGAGCCCGTTCCCGTGGTCCACGGCGAGGACGGCGAGATACACGTCCTCGATGACTCCGAGCTGCCGCTTATCCTTCCCGAACTGGATGACTACAAGGGCAAGAACGGCAAGGCTCCCCTTGAAAATGCGACGGAGTGGAAACAGTACGACCACAACGGCATCAAGGGCACCCGCGAGACCTCTACTATGCCCGGAAGCGCCGGCTCCAGCTGGTATTTCTTCAGATACATCGACCCCGACAACGACAAAGAGTTTGCAAACCAGGAGCTTCTGAAGCATTGGATGCCTGTCGATCTTTACATCGGCGGTCCCGAGCACGCAGTAGGTCATCTTATTTATTCCAGAATTTGGAACAGATATCTCTACGACAAGGGCCTTGCTCCCACCAAGGAGCCCTTCAAGAAGCTGGTGCATCAAGGCATGATCCTGGGCGAGAACGGCATCAAAATGGGCAAGCGTTTCCCCGAGTTCGTGGTCAATCCCTCCGACATCGTAAGAGATTACGGTGCAGATACTCTGAGGCTTTACGAAATGTTCATGGGACCCCTTGAAGTCAGCAAGCCCTGGAGCAAGAGCGGCGTCGAGGGTGCAAAGAAGTTTCTCAACCGCGTATGGAATTTCTTCACTGAGCCCGCAAACCTCACCGATACCAACGACGGCGAGCTTTCCAAGGTCTATCATCAGACCGTCAAGAAGGTCACCGACGACTTTGAGCAGCTTGCGTTCAATACAGCTATCGCTCAGATGATGATCTTCGTCAACGCCCTCTACAAGAAGGAGAGCTGCCCGAAGGAATACGCCGAGGGCTTTATCAAGATGCTTTCCTGCGTGGCTCCCCATATCTGCGAGGAGATCTGGAGCCAGTTCGGACATGACGATACTATCGCCTACGAGAGCTGGCCCGCTTACGACGAGGCCGAGCTGGTGGAGAACACTATCGAGATCGTGGTACAGGTGAACGGAAAACTCAGAGGCAGACTCAACGTTCCCGCAGATATTGAGCAGGCAGATACCGTGGCTCTCGCTAAGCAGGACGAAGGCGTCGCCAAGGCTATCGAAGGCAAGAACATCGTCAAGGAGATCTACGTCAAGGGCAGGCTCGTAAATATCGTAGTAAAGTGACCGAGGAAATTTGTAAATACAGTTAATTCTCTTAAAAATCATTTAAATATTTTTTGTGAAAGCTATTGACAATTGCAGTGTGATATAGTATAATGTTATTTGTAATCATATTGGCTTATTATCAGTCTGATTAATGACAGAGAGTCCGCAAGGACAAGGAACGTGTTCCGTTCACGGTTTGCATCGGCAGACTACCTTCACTATTCACCTGATGTCAGACTGAGCTTGTATGATTGCCTCTGTCAACGGTGGCAAAGGGAGGGAATGATTTTGGCAGAAATCCGTGTTGGTAAAAACGAGACTCTGGATACCGCTCTTAAAAGATTTAAGAGATCTTGCGCAAAGGACGGCGTTATCGCAGAGGTTCGTAAGAGAGAGCACTATGAAAAGCCTTCGGTACGTCGCAAGAAGAAGTCCGAAGCTGCTCGTAAGCGCAAATATTAATATCTGAAAAAGAGGCGGGCATTTGATTTGTCCGCCTTTTCGTTTAAGGAGAATATGATGTTATTCAGACCCACTTATGTTTTTGACAAGATCGGCGAGGTGACGCCGGAGTTTCTGCGAAGGAAACATATCAAAGGGCTGATCCTCGATCTTGACAATACGCTGACCACACATAACAATCCCGTTCCGCCTCAGTCAAGTCTTGACTGGCTCGATACTATGAATCGTGCGGGAATAAAGCTGATGATCGTTTCCAATAATCACCCTCCGAGAGTGACGCCCTTTGCCGAACAGCTGGGCCTTGAATTTGAGGCCGAGGGCAAGAAGCCCCTCACTTTCGGCTATACCCGGGCGATCAAGCGAATGGGCCTTACCAACCGTGATGTGGCCGCGGTGGGAGACCAGATCTTCACCGACGTCCTCGGGTCGAACCTAAAGGGCATCCGATCGATATTCGTGTTCCCCATCGAGCCCGAGAACAGCCTGCCTTTCCGCTTCAAACGCGCCTGTGAGAAGCCTTTTCTTCCCAAGAAGCCGGGAGGTGCAAAATGAAAGCGCGCTTCGGCCCCGCCGGAAATTCCGACAGCTTCTCCGCTAAGTATAAGTCCACGCTAAGCGCCCCGGAATATCTGTCCGGGATTGGCCTTGACCACTACGAATACCAGTGCGGCAGGGGAGTCAGGGTCAGCGACAGCCTCGCTGAAGGCCTGCGTTCGGAGGCGGAGAAATACGGTATCACGCTTTCCGTACACGCACCGTATTTCATATCCCTGTCCAGCGTCGAAAAGGAAAAGCGTGACAACAGCATAAACTACATAATCCAGTCCTGCGATGCCGCAAAACGTTTGGGCGCGGAGCGCATCGTCATCCACAGCGGGTCGTGCTCAAAGATCACCCGCGGGGAAGCTCTTGCCTTAGCCAATGACACACTGATAAGAGCCCGCCGTGAGGCTGCTGAGCGCGGCTTTGAGGATATCATCTTCTGCCCGGAAACAATGGGCAAGGTCAATCAACTGGGAGATCTCACCGAGGTGCTGGAACTCTGCCGCCTTGATGACAGCTTCCTGCCCTGTGTAGATTTCGGGCATCTCAATGCCCGTGGCTTCGGATGCATAAAGGGCAGAGAAGACTATCTCGTCATAATTGAAGAGATCGGCAGGATGCTGGGTACAGAGAGGCAGAAGAAATTCCACAGTCATTTTTCAAAGATCGAATATACCGTCCCCGGAGGCGAGAAAAAGCATCTCAATTTCGACGACTGCGGAGAATTCGGTCCCGACTATGAGCCCCTTATGGAGCTTATCGCCGAAAAGGGACTTTCCCCGGTCATCATCTGCGAGAGCGCCGGCCGCCAGACCGAGGACGCACTTACTATGAAACAGCATTATCTTTCCGCTTTAAAGGAGGCAGACAAATGAAGAAGATACTTGTTATCCACGGCCCGAACCTCAACCTGCTGGGGGAACGTGAACCCGGAGTCTACGGCTCCGACACCTTCGACAGCATCAACGACGAGATACTTGCCATTGCGGTGGAAAAGGGACTGCACTGTGAAATATTCCAGTCCAATCACGAAGGAGAGATCATCGACCAGCTCCACCTTGCAAGAAAGAGTTTCGACGGCGTTATACTCAACGCCGGAGCCTACACCCATTACAGCTATGCTATCCGTGACGCTATTGCCGCAATAAAGATACCCGTTATCGAAGTGCATCTGAGCAACATCCACGCCCGGGACGAATTCAGACATACCTCTGTTATCGCTCCCGTCTGCGTCGGACAGATCGCCGGCTTCGGCAAGAGAAGCTATTTCCTTGCCGTAGAAGCTATGAAGGAGATGCTTGAAGATGCCAAGTGAGTTTTCTCCGCTTTATATGCTGATGAGCGAGATCGGCACCTTCACCGACTGCGCTCTTATAACCGACGATACCGACCGTCGCTATTTCACCGGGATGAAATCCAGCGCCGGCACCCTTGCGGTGTTCAGCGATGCGGCCTATCTTATCATAGATTCCCGCTATATCGAAAAGGCCCGCAAGACAGTCACCGGCTGCGAGGTCATCCTGCAAACGAAGCTCTACGATCAGCTCAACGAGCTTATTGCAAAGCACGATGCCGTAAAAGTCTCGGTGAACACTTCAAAGACAACGGTAGAGCAGTTCAATGCTCTTTCGGAGAAGATCTCCTGCGAACTGGACGGCTCGGATGAACTTGCCGAAACCGTCCGCTCCATAAGAGCCGTCAAGCGGGGCGAGGAGATCGAATTTATGATCGCTGCCCAGCGTATCGCCGAGAGCGGTTTCACTCATATGCTTGACTGCATCAAGCCCGGCGTTTCAGAGCGGGAGCTTCAGCTTGAACTGGATCACTATATGCTCTCTAACGGTGCAGAGGCTCTATCCTTTGATACCATTGCCTTGACCGGGAAGAATACGTCCATGCCCCACGGCGTCCCTGGAAGCGATACCGTCAAGGAGGGCGATTTTGTCCTGCTGGACTTCGGCGCAGTTGTGAACGGCTGGCACAGCGATATGACCCGTACCGTCTGCGTCGGTCAGCCCACGGAAGAGATGCGGAAGGTCTATGATATTGTCCTTAATGCTCAGCTTGCAGGGATCGCCGCCGTCAGAGAAGGCATTGCCGCAAGCGACCTTGACGCGGCTGCCCGCAAGGTGATCTCCGATGCCGGCTACGGCGAATATTTCGGGCATTCCCTCGGTCACGGCGTCGGAATGGACATCCACGAGCCGCCCTTTGCCTCTCCCGTCAGCAAGGAGATACTTGCCGCAGATATGGTGGTCACCGTCGAGCCGGGAATCTATCTTCCCGATAAATTCGGCGTCCGCATCGAGGATTTTGTTGTCGTCCGTGAGGACGGATGCTTCAATATGACCGCCGCCCCGAAGGAGCTTATCATCCTCTAAGTGTAAATATATTATGAATGATAGCAAAAATACTCTGAAAACACTTGCAAAATGCTTGAAAATAAGGTAAAATATAATGTAAGGATTTTTAAAAAATCAGTTTAACAGTGGCTGTGTCAGCCGAATAAAATAATGGAGGTAGAATTTATGATTACTGCCGGCGATTTCAGAAACGGTGTAACGTTTGAAGAGGAAGGCAACGTAATGCAGATCGTTGAGTTCCAGCACGTTAAGCCCGGTAAAGGCGCTGCATTCGTAAGAGCCAAGGTCAAGAACGTAATTACCGGTTCCGTGGTTGAAAAGACCTACAACCCCACCGCTAAGTTCCCGACCGCTTTTGTTGAGAGAAAGGATATGGAGTATTCCTATAACGACGGAAATCTCTATTATTTCATGGACCCCGAGAGCTATGAGCTGGTTCCCGTAAACGCTTCCGAGCTTTCCGAGAACTTCAAGTTCGTCAAGGAGAACATGATCTGCAAGATCCTGTCCTACAAGGGCAAGGTCTTCGGCGTGGAGCCTCCCTTCTTCGTTGACCTTGAGGTCACCGAGACGGAGCCCGGCCTTGCAGGCAACACCGCTACCAACGCCACCAAGCCCGCCACCGTTGAGACCGGTGCCGAGATCAAGGTGCCCCTGTTCATCAACATCGGCGACAAGATCAGGATCGACACCCGTACCTGCGAGTACATGGAGCGTGCTTGATAAGTTTTTTACGATCGGAGGTCTGCAATTATGGAACTGACAAATAAAGCCTCTTATCTCCTCGGATTGATGGACGGCCTCGGTATCGACGAGAATACCAAGGAGGGCAAGGTCCTCAAGGCAATGTCCGATCTGCTGAAGGAAATGGCGGAGACTATCGAAGATCTGTCCGTTGAGCTGGATGAGACCGTTGAACTCGTTGATACCCTCGATCAGGACCTCGGCGATGTTGAGGAGATCGTTTACGATCTCGACGACGATGACGACGAGGACGACGAGGACGATGACTTTGAGGACTGCGAGTATGAGTGCGTTTGCCCCACCTGCGGCGATACGATCTATCTTGACGAAAGCCTCGTAGAAGAGGGCTCTATCGACTGCCCCAACTGCGGCGAAAAGCTGGAGTTCGACTTTGAAGAGGAAGAAGAGGACGGCAAGGAGGAGTGATCCTTCCGCGTCCGAAAAAATGAAAATATAACAATAGTTTCAGGGGTGGTGAAAGTCCACACCGGAGGTGACAGTCCTCGACCGCTCGAAAGAGCGCTGATTCGGTGAAATTCCGAAACCGACGGTTAAAGTCCGGACGGAAGAAACGACGGTTCATTTATGAATTTGCGCCCCCGAGTTTTTCGGGGGCTTTTCATTTTCCCGCTGTTTCTCCAAATATGAATATTGGAGGAATAAAAATGAGTACAAAATCAATATCAGCTAACAGAGGTAATTCGGCAATGAATGTGAAGAAAATGTCTATATTGGCAATGTTTATCGCGCTGGGCTATTTGTGCCTGTTCGTATTCAGATTCAAGGTCACATTTCTGACACTTGATTTCAAGGATGTATTTATTACGATGGCAGGCTTCGTTTACGGCCCGATAGCGGCGTTGGCAGTCGCACTGACCGAGACTCTCCTTGAGCTTGCCACCATTTCAGATACCGGCTTCTGGGGAGCTTTGATGAACTTTGTGGGAAGTGCAGCATTTGCTGTCACTGCATCGCTTATCTATAAGTTTAACAAGACTTTTAAAGGTGCGGTGATCGGTCTTGTCGCTGCCGTGTTCAGCATGACAGCAGTGATGATGCCTATGAATATCCTTATCACACCTATCTACGCTCATACCGATGCCAAGACTGTTGTCAGCATGATACCCAAGCTTTTGCTTCCCTTTAACCTCATCAAGGGTATGCTCAACGCTTCGATAGCCTTCATTCTTTATAAGCCGCTTTCTCAAGCTCTGAGAGCTACGGGTATGCTTCCCAAGAGCTCGGCCTCTTTCAGTATGAACAGAAGATCGCTTTTCGGACTTCTTGCAGCAGCAGCAGTTATTGTTGCTTCAGTAGTATTGATCTTTACCGTTTTTGACGGAAGCAGCTTTGAGATCGTCAAGCAGTAATTTCTGACATACTTCTTATATCGATAAAACAATAAAAGCCCTGCGAATGTTCCGCAGGGCTAAATTGTTATGTTATTTTACGGCTTCCAACAGAGCCTCAATTCTGTCGGTCTTTTCCCAGGCGACGCCTAAGTCTTCGCGTCCGATGTGACCGTAGGCCGCAAGCTGCTTGTACTGCGGCTTTCTGAGGTCAAGGTCGCGGATTATAGCCGCGGGACGCAGATCGAATACCTTCTTTACCGCCTCGGACAGCTTTTCGTCACTGATCTTCCCGGTGCCGAAGGAGTCAACGAGTATGGATACGGGGTTTGCCACGCCGATAGCATAGGCAAGCTCCACCTCGCACTTGCTCGCAAGCCCCGCCGCCACAATGTTCTTAGCTATGTAGCGTGCCGCATAGCAGGCGGAACGGTCCACCTTCGTGGGGTCCTTGCCGGAGAAGGCTCCGCCGCCGTGACGGGCGTAGCCGCCGTAGGTGTCAACGATTATCTTTCTGCCGGTGAGTCCGCTGTCGCCTTGAGGACCGCCCACAACGAATCTTCCGGTGGGGTTCACAAAGTAGGTGGTGTTCTCGTCCAGCAATTCGGCTGGAATGACTTCCTTGATGACCTTGTCGATAATGTCCTCTCTGATCTGACTGAGCATTACGCTGGCGTCGTGCTGTGAGGAAACAACTACCGCATCGATCCTTGCCGGTTTGCCGTCAACGTATTCAACGGTGACCTGTGTCTTACCGTCGGGCCTGAGATAGGGCAGTATGCCGTTCTTACGGACTTCGGTAAGCCTCTTTGCAAGCTTGTGAGCCAGCGAGATAGGCATAGGCATAAGCTCGGGAGTCTCGTCGCAGGCGAAGCCGAACATGATGCCTTGATCTCCCGCACCGGTGTCAAAGGCGTTTTCCTCGCGGCCCTCAAGGGCATTGTCCACGCCCATGGCAATGTCTGGCGACTGCTTGTCTATGGTGGTCATCACCGCGCAGGTGTGACCGTCGAAGCCGTATTTGGCACGGTCATAGCCGATGCCCACCACCGTGTCTCTGACGATCTGCGTCAGATCAACGCTGGCCTTGGTGGTGATCTCACCCATGCACATAACGAGACCAGTGGTGGTCACTGTCTCGCAGGCAACTCTTGACATGGGATCCTGCTCCAGAAGCGCATCGAGGATCGCATCCGAGATCTGATCGCAGATCTTATCGGGATGCCCCTCGGTCACCGATTCCGATGTGAATAAATATCTTGACATATTGTCCTCCTCTATGCAGCTTTGCTGCGACTGTTTTTTCAGAGAATAGAAAAAGGCGCTTCTTCCGAAACGCCGATCTTTGATCCTCATCTTTCGGAATAATACCGCAGGATTTGGCACCTTGAATTGCTTCAGGTTGCCGGGCTTCACAGGACCTGTTTCCTCAGCCGCTCTTGATAAGGTAATATTATTATATAGATTATTATACAACAAACCGCGAATTATGTCAATAGCGTAATGAAAAGTTTACAGACTGTGCAATTTGTGTATGGGCTCGTTGGAGAGTATCTTCTCCCCATTATTGGCAATGCGCTTTATCATCCTCTCGTCGAATTTCGAGCGAAGGATGTCCTCTGCCTCGCCTAACAGAGCGTGTCCGCTGGTGGGACGGTGATAGTCGGTGCCCAGCACATAAACGAAACCGTCCTTTATCAGCTTTTTGATCTTCCCCCTGGAGGAGAACTTGGTGAAGGATACTGCATTTATCTGCCCGATAACGTCAAGGCTCATCAGTTCCGCCAGCTCGTTGTAGGAGGTGAAGTTCAGATATCTTTCGATGTGGGCCACCATGATCTTCAGCTGATTCATGCCGGCAAGTTCCTCGGTGTCATTGACGATTGAGCGGGTTATCTTGGTGTAGGGCATTTCCCACAGCAGATAATCCGTCCCTTGAAGACAGAGCTTCGGGGTGTCGTCACACTTGACAAGGGCGTGATTGTAAAGCACCTCAGCTCCCAACACGATCTTCGGATGCTCGGGCTTTAAATGGGGCTTCAGCTTTTCGTAGGCTTCGTTGCGGCGGTTTATAAAGCCGTCGATGCTTATTTCCTGCATATAGAAATGCGGAGTGGCGCAAACGATGTCAACACCGTCCTCAGCCATCATGTCAAGAAGCTCCACCGATTCCTCGATGTTTCTTGAACCGTCATCTATCCCCGGCAGGATATGTGAATGAAAATCTATCTTCATACTCTTTTCCTCCGATACAAATTATACCATTTTTTGTCTTTGAAGTCAAGAATAACTCGGATATAAGCATCAAGAAATGAATTATTCGTTTTATTGTTATTTTGTTAATTTTAACGAAAGCTATTGACGCGGGAGCAAAAAAGTGCTATTATACTAATATGTTTTTGATTTAAAGCATTAGCATATACTCAATTTTAAAGCAAGGGAATGATAAAAATGAAAACTCCTTTTATCACGAAAGCAAAGGCCGAAGAGATCATTGCCAAGTATCCCACCCCCTTTCACATCTACGATGAGGCGGGCATCAGAAAGAACGCAAGAGATCTTTACAAGGCTTTTTCCTGGAACAAGGGCTACCGCGAGTTTTTTGCGGTGAAGGCTACCCCCAATCCTTATATATTGAAGATCCTCAAGGAGGAGGGCTGCGGAGTTGACTGCTCCTCTCTCACCGAGCTGATGATGAGTGAGTGCTGCGGCTTTTCCGGCAGCGACATCATGTTCTCCTCCAACGTCACCCCCGAGGAGGATATGAAAAAGGCCTCCGAATTGGGCGCTTTCATCAACCTTGACGATATTACCCATATAGAATTCCTCGAGAACCTCTGCGGCCTTCCCGAGACGCTGTTCTGCCGCTTCAATCCCGGTGGGCATTTTGAACTGGAAAACAAGATCATGGACGACCCCGGCGACGCCAAATACGGCTTTACCCGTGAGCAGCTCTTTGAAGGTTTCAAAATCCTTAAAGCCAAGGGCGTTAAGCACTTCGGACTCCATGCCTTTCTTGCGTCCAACACCGTTACGAATAATTACTACCCGAAGCTCGCAAGGATTCTCTTTGAACTTGCGGTTGAACTGAATAAAGAGACCGGCGCCGACATCAAGTACATCAACCTTTCCGGCGGCGTGGGAGTCTCCTATCTGCCCGACGTTCCTCAGAACGACATCTTCGCTATCGGCGAGGGCGTACACAAGGCCTTTGATGAAGTACTTGTCCCTGCGGGCATGGGCGATGTTGCCATATTTACAGAGCTTGGCAGATATATGCTTGCTCCCTACGGCCACCTTGTTACAAAGTGCATCCATCAGAAGCATATCTATAAGGAATACATCGGATGCGATGCCTGCGCATGCAACCTGATGCGTCCCGCTATGTACGGCTCCTATCATCATATTACCGTTCTCGGTAAGGAGAACGCTCCCTGCGACCACAAGTACGACGTTACCGGCGGCCTCTGCGAGAACAACGACAAGTTCGCTATCGACCGTATGCTCCCCGAGATCGACATCGGAGACATCCTGGTGATACACGATACCGGCGCTCACGGCTTCGCAATGGGCTACAACTACAACGGCAAGCTCCGCTCTGCCGAGCTTCTGCTCAAAGAGGACGGCTCCGTTCAGATGATACGGCGCGCCGAGACGCCTTCCGATTACTTCCGCACCTTTGATTTCTCCGGCATTTTGGATAAATATATAGAAAAGTAAACAAAGCGATGCGCTCCGACAATATCGGGGCGCATATTTTTTTGCCTCCTGTGCTATAAATATAGTAAAGGACAAGGAGGCAGAAAATGAAAAAGCTGTTTATTATTCTATCCGCTCTGGTACTGACAGCCTGCGGCACACCCATAACGTACAGGCCTGCGCTTCAAAACGGTTCTCCCGTTCCTGCGGGACTTTCAGTGAAGAATACGGCATTTCCCGTTTCGGGGAAATACGAGGCCCTCAATTTCGATACAGTGAAAGCTATATGGATTTCCTATCTCGAACTGGCTCCCATTGCCGCCGACGGCGAGGAGCATTTCCGTCAAGAGTTTTCAAAGATGTGTGACAACTGCGAGTCGCTCGGCGTGAATACGCTTATCACTCACGTCCGCACCTTCGGGGACGCTTTTTACCCCTCAAAGCTCTACCCTCAGACCAAGGCTTTCAACGGCAGGTCCTTCGACGCCCTTGCGGTAATGACGGAAGAGGCCCATAAGCGGGGACTGTCTATCCATGCCTGGATAAATCCGCTGCGCTGCGAGACCACCGAGGTGCTTGATAAGACCGCCTCGGACTACAAGACCAAACAGTGGTATTCCGATCCCGTAAAATACGACGAATATATAATGAATGTGGAGGATACCGGCCATTGGTGGCTGGATCCCGCCGTCCCGGAGGTAAGGGAGCTTATCGCCGAGGGCGCAGCAGAGATCGTCCGGGATTACGATGTGGACGGCATCCATATCGATGATTATTTCTATCCCACCACCGAGGGCTGGTTTGACGCCGGCATCTATGTGGAGCAAGGCATCGACATTCCGCTGAACCGGTGGCGCACGGAGAACTGCGATAAAATGGTACGGGCTATATATGAAGCCGTCAAGCGTGAAAACCCGACAGTTGAGTTCGGCATCGCCCCCCAGGGAAATATCGAGAACAACTATAACTATATGTTCGCAGACGTCAGAAAATGGTGCGCCGAGGAGGGCTTCTGCGATTATATCTGCCCGCAGATATATTTTGGTTACAATAACCCCTATAAGCCCTTTGCCCCCACCCTTGCAGTCTGGAAGGAGCTTTGCCGTGAGAGCGGAAGAAAGCTGCTCATAGGCATCGCCGCTTATAAGATCAAGACCGAGGACGAGTTCATAGACGAGATCGGCATCATCGGCAGACAGTCCGCCCTTGCTCTTTCGGAGACTGACGGCGCAGTGCTGTTTTCCTACAACAGCCTTTTCACCGATGAAAGGGGAAGGGAAGAAACAGAAAAGCTCAAGCCCATATTGCAAAAATGATGTTGACAAAGCCGCCTCGGTTTGGTATAATTAATTAAATAAATGATGAACGGGGTGAGATCGGAAATGAAGCTGCTGTTTATAGGCGATGTGGTCGGTGATGCAGGCGTTGCCTTTGTGAAGGAAAAGCTTTGGCGCATCAAAAAAGAACACGGGATAGACATCACCGTGATAAACGGGGAGAATTCCGCTCAGAACAACGGCATCACCTCCGATTCCTTCGCTGAACTTATCCGCGTGGGTGCGGACTGCATCACCACCGGGAACCATTGCTTCCGTCACAGGGGCATCGAGGGGCTTTACGCCTCGGAGCCCTTTCTGCTGCGTCCCGCCAATTATCCCGAAGGCGTTGCCGGAAAGGGGAGCGCCGTCATCGACCTCGGGCGGACGAGAGTCGCCGTCGTCAACCTTTTGGGGACTATGTATCTCGAAAGTCTTGACAACCCCTTCGGTGAGATCGACAGGCTGCTGGAAGAACTGGATACTCCGAATATCTTCGTGGATTTCCACGCCGAGGCGACATCGGAGAAAAAGGCAATGGGCTTCTACCTCGCAGGACGTGTTACTGCGGTCCTCGGAACTCACACTCACGTTCAGACCGCCGACGAAACTGTCCTTGAAGGCGGTACGGCCTATATCACCGACGTGGGGATGACAGGTCCCGAGCGTTCGGTCCTGGGGGTCGAAACATCCGTTGTGATAGAAAAGTTCAGATACCACCGCCCCGTGCAGTTCCGCGTCAGCAAAAGCCCCTGCTTTCTGAACGGGGTCATCGTTACATTCGACGAAAGAAACGGACGGGCATCCGCCGTAGAGCGGCTGATCGTCAGATAGATCAAACCGGAGGTCATTATCATGGAAGTATTAAAGGTCTCGGCTCGCTCGGCGCCCAATTCGGTTGCCGGAGCTATCGCCGCAGTTATCAGAAACAGCGGAGAAGTTGAAGTGCAGGCTGTGGGAGCCGGCGCCGTGAATCAAGCTGTCAAGGCCTGTGCCGTGGCAAGAGGTTATCTTGCCGCCAACGGAATCGACCTTGTACTTATCCCTGCTTTTGCAAGCATCGTGATAGATGACGAGGAGCGGACAGGCATCAAGCTTATCTGCTGCGAAAGATGAACGATCCTATTCTCTCGGCAAGAGGGCTCACTAAAGCCTACGGCAGTATCCCCGCGCTGAATCAGCTGAGCATCGACATCTTCAAAGGCCGTATAGTGGGGCTTCTCGGTCCTAACGGCAGCGGAAAGACTACATTTATCAAACTTGTGGCGGGACTGCTTTTCCCGAACTCGGGAGAACTTGCCGTCGGCGGGATGCGCATCGGTCCCGACACCAAGCGGATAGTCAGCTACCTTCCCGACCGGGACTATCTCCCGGTGAGTATGCGTGTAAACGAGCTGCTGAAGCTGTTCGGAGATTTCTATGACGATTTCGACCGTGCCCGCGCCGTCGATATTCTTTCCCGGCTTGGGATCGACTTTTCACAGAAGTTCGGCACCATGTCCAAGGGCACCCGGGAAAGGGTACAGCTTGCTCTGACCATGAGCCGGCAGGCTGAGCTATATCTGCTGGACGAGCCTATCGCAGCAGTGGACCCTGCCGCCCGGGATTATATTCTCCGCACCGTGCTGCAAAATTATAAGGAGGGTTCGACGGTCCTTATCTCGACTCACCTTATCGCCGATGTTGAGCCTATCCTTGACGATGTAATTATGCTCCAGAACGGCACGCTGAGGCTTTACGGCCCCGCCGACCGCATCCGCGCCGATACCGGCGGCAGCATCGATATGCTTTTCCGGGAGGTGTACAGATGTTAGGCAAGTGCATGAAATACGAGCTCAAAGCCTTCGCCAAGCTGATGCTCCCCATGCTGGGAGTGTTTGCTTTCACCTGGATCATAGAAGTTGTTCTTATGAACTTAGGCTTTAAACAGGGGGATTTTGTGATCCTGCTCCTTTGGATATGCTTCATTCCCATGATGTTCCTCTCCGTGATAGGGATACCCCTTGTCTGCTGTATTTTCGGAGCCAAACGCTATAACGACGTCTTCTTCTCAAAGAAGGCTTATCTTATGCGTCCGCTGCCTGTCAAGGGAAAGACGCTTGTTATCAGTATCGTTTTGAATTCCGTGATATGGTATGTTATTTCTGCGGCGGTAATGATCCTTGCGCTTTTGGTGCCGTCCTTTTCTCAGGACCCAGCCCAATTTTTAATGAATTTAGGCTCCCTGCTGAAAAGCCTGATAGAGGATAGAGCCAACTGGATGTCGGTGGCCTTCTCTTCGTTTTTAACCGTACTTTCCGTGGAACTGATGATAATGCTGGCGGTGACCCTTGCTTCAAAGCACAGCGGGTCGCGGTTCGGCATCTCCTTCCTGTACTTCCTGCTGATATCTTTCGTTTCGTCCTTGTTCCACGGGATATTCCTGAGAGTGTTCCTCGGTGTTTTCAACACCTACAGCAAGGATGACAGTCTGTTTTTCACATATTTCGATATCCCGACGATCATATTCCGCGCCGTGCTTTCTGCGGGGATACTTATCTATCTCCTATGGAATGCAGACAGAAAAGCTGATGTGATACAATAGCTATAATAACAGTATAGAAAGGCACCCCCGGCCGTTTGTGACCGAGGGTGCTGATCTTTTATTCGTAAGCGAGGAATTCCTTCGGGATGTAGTTTATGCTTCGCTGAAGGTCGCTTCTTTGCAGTCCGCTGCGGACGTGCATCATGTGCTTGGACCACAACTCGTCGGTGTAATCGCCGTAGGGATATACCCGGCAGTTGTACCACATGGTATCCCAGGACACGCCTTCAAAGTGGGAAATGACCGGTATAGCCTTCACGTTTTCGAACTTGATCTCCTTGGTGGCGTAGTCCTTGACTACATCCATTTTGCCGAAGATGCCCACCAGTGATTTGCCCTGATGTCCGTCGGGGTTGTCGTTGTCATACATGGTGTGGAAGAAGTTCCCAAGCCCGTAGTATACAAAGGCCTGACCGCCGTCGGGCTTGTCCATATAAGTGCAGGTGGAAAGCGCGTGAGCCTGAGTACCGATTATCAGATCGGCGCCCCACTCTACCAGCTTGGGCGTGAGTGTGATCTGCTGAGCGTTGAGCTCGTTCTCGATCTCTGTGCCGTAGTGGCAGGAGACCACTACAACGTCGGCCATTTTGTCGGCCTTTTCGATCTGCCGCTTGATGACATCCTCTTCTTCAAGGTAAACGACCTTTCCAGGTTCGCCGTCGTTGAGGAAGATGCCGTTGGTGTGCTGCATATAGCCCAAGAAGGCAAATGTGATGCCGTTAACCTCAAGGGTCTTGATATCCTCCGAATCCGCTTCGTCGCGGTATGCTCCGTAGTGGACCACGTCCTTGGTGTCCCAGTAGTCAAGGGAACTGATAAGTCCCTTTGAGCCCTTGTCCAGCACGTGATTGTTGCTCATGGAGATCACGTTGAATCCGAAATCCACAACCTCGTCACCGAGGGCCGTAGGCGTGGAGAACAGCGGGAAGGTGGAGGGCTCAAAGGCGTCGTTTACAATAGTTTCCTGGTTGAGTATCGCTACATCCGTGCCTTCGATCAGCTTCTTGCAGGGCGCATAGCAAGGGGAGAAATCATAGGTGCCGTCATCCTGCCTTGCCTCAACGTAAATATTGTCGTGGATAAGGTTATCACCCGCACA
This sequence comes from Ruminococcaceae bacterium FB2012, assembly GCA_900104495.1. GTDB lineage: Bacteria > Bacillota > Clostridia > Oscillospirales > Ruminococcaceae > FB2012. Next base: position 103,715 of record FMXS01000004.1, read on the forward strand.
GCAAAGGTGAACGACCGTGGTCCCTTCGGTAGGTTCATCCTTGGGAGCTGCTGATTCGGCAGGATCGTCCTTTTTGCTCTCGGGAGCGCTGTCCTCAGTTTTTTCAGCCTTGCTTTCGGCGGTGGAGTTATCAGCATCGGTGCTGTTGTCATCGTTTTTGCTCTCTGCGGGAGCGTCAGTTTTGCTCTCGTCTCCGGACTTGCTGCTGTCCAGCCTGCTCAGTACGGAAATATCGCTTGCACCGACCTTGTCGGTATCAACGATAGGCGACCCGCAGGATGTGAACATCAGCGTGACGGCAAAGGCAAAAGCCGCCGCCGAGAACGTGCCTTTTGTGTTTCTTTTCATCATACATTTCCTTTCAGATGTTTTTCTGCTCACAGTTTTGTATTATATCACATTTCACACAGGATTTCAAGCAGGAATTTGCCGACTTTAATATGCAGCTGTTATTTATTTTTGATATAACTGTCAATAGCAGCCGCAGCTTTCTTACCGGCGCCCATCGCAAGGATAACGGTAGCTGCGCCGGTGACGGCGTCGCCGCCGGCAAATACGCCTTCCTTAGTGGTGCATTCGTTCTCGTCAACTATCAGCGTTCCTTTTTTGTTGACCTCCAGCCCCGGAGTAGTCATCCTCAGCAGGGGATTGGGAGATGTGCCGATAGCCATGATCGCCGTGTCGATGTCAATGGTGAATTCCGAGCCGGGTATCTCGACAGGGCTTCGCCTGCCGGAGGCATCGGGCTCTCCAAGTTCCATTCTGACGCATTCGATCCCCGTAACATGACCGTCCTCGCTGCCGATGATCCTCGTCGGGTTGCTGAGGAACATGAATTCAATGCCTTCCTCCCGAGCGTGGTGGACTTCTTCTTTCCTTGCGGGAAGCTCCTCCTCCGAACGCCGGTAGATGATATAGACCTTCTCCGCGCCCAGCCGCATTGCCGAACGGGCGGAGTCCATAGCCACGTTTCCTCCGCCGATGACCGCAACTTTTTTTGAGCGGATGATTGGCGTGAAATAATCGTCAAGATAAGCCTTCATCAGATTGATGCGGGTAAGATACTCGTTTGCAGAATAAACGCCAACAAGATCCTCCCCGGGAATGTTCATAAACCTCGGAAGTCCCGCACCGGAGCCGATAAATATGGCATCAAAGCCCATTTCAAACAGCTCGTCCACCGAAAGCACCTTGCCTATGACCATATTGGTCATGATCTTCACGCCCATGGCCTCCAGCCCTTCGATCTCGCTCTGAACGATAGCCTTCGGAAGTCTGAACTCCGGGATGCCGTACATCAGCACGCCTCCCGCCGTGTGAAAAGCTTCGTAAACGATGACATCGTAGCCCAGCTTGGCAAGATCTCCCGCCGCTGTCAGCCCCGCAGGCCCCGCACCGATGATTGCCACCTTGTGTCCGTTGCTCTCGGGGATGCTTTCGGCTGCCGCTTTGCCTCTCATATAGTCTGCGCAGAAGCGTTCCAGCCTGCCTATGCCCACCGGCTCGCCCTTTATCCCGCGGACGCATTTGCTCTCGCACTGCCTTTCCTGCGGACAGACTCTTCCGCAGACCGCCGGCAGGGCATTTGTGGATTTGATTATCCTGTAGGCTTCCTCGATATTGCCCGCAGCCACCTGCGCTATAAATTCGGGGATGCGCACGCTCACGGGGCAGCCCGTCATGCAGGGACGGTTCTTGCAGTTAAGGCAGCGCTGTGCCTCCTGCATTGCAAGTTCCTTGGTGTAGCCTTGGGAGACTTCCATGAAGTTCCTGGCCCTTACCTTGGGATCCTGTTCGGGCATGGGCGTCTTTTTCGGGTTCATATCAGCCATTGCGCACACCTCCCGTCAGTCTGCAAACGTGATCCTTTTCATGCTCTCTGTATGTGGAATTACGGCGCATCAGCTCGTCAAAATCCACCTCGTGGCCGTCAAAATCCGGGCCCTCAACGCAGGCATATCTTATCTTTCCTCCAACCTTGACACGGCAGCAGCCGCACATCCCGGTGCCGTCCACCATAATAGGATTCAGCGAAACAAGTGTTTTTATGCCGTAGGGCTTTGTTACAGCGCTTACGAATTTCATCATGGGAACGGGTCCTATGGCAATGACTTCGTCGTATTCCGCGCCGCCCTCGATCAGTGCTTTCAGCTGATCGGTGACAAATCCGTTAAAGCCGAAGCTGCCGTCGTCGGTGCAGATGTAAAGCTGCTCCGAGGCCGCTCTCATCTCGTCTTCGAGAATGATAAGCTCCTTGTTTCGGAAGCCCGCGATCATATCCACCCGGACGCCCATGTTATGCAGCTTCTTGGCCTGGGGATAGGCGATAGCGCATCCGACGCCTCCGCCCACGACCGCAACGCGCTTTGCACCTTCTTTGTATTCGGTGGCGACTCCGAGAGGTCCCGCCACATCAAGGATCTCGTCGCCCTCTTCAAATTCGTTGAGCCTTATAGTAGATGCCCCCACGATCTGATAGATCACGGTGACAGTACCCTTTTCCCTGTCGTAGTCCGAGATCGTAAAGGGTATCCTCTCCCCCTTGCTGTCGCATCTTACGATCACAAACTGCCCCGGTTCGGCCTTGGCGGCTATAAACGGCGCATCTATAACGATCAGCACTACCTGCTCGTTCAGCTTCCTTTTTTTGAGTATCTTATACAATTCGATTCCCCCTAATGCTCAAGATAAACAATACAACTTGTATTATACCATAAAATGTCGGAAATTTCAAGGGTGAATGTCAAAAATCTCCGTTTTCCAGGATCATTTCTTTCAGGCAGGTGTATCTTACCGCCTTGTGATCGTTGTCGATCATGGTGTAGAGCCGTTTGCGCGTTCCGATGATTATCAGCAGCTTCCGGGCTCTTGTCACAGCAGTGTAAAGCAGATTGCGGTAATAAAGCTTGTCAAAGCCACCGAAAAGTGCGAGTATGACCGCGTCGAATTCGCTGCCCTGGCTTTTGTGGACCGTCACCGCGTAGGCCAGTTCCAGCTTGTCCAGCATTTCCGAAGTGTATTCGGCTATCCTGCCGTCGAAATCTATGGTCAGACTTTTCAGCACTTTATTGGCTTTGATGACTATCCCTATGTCGCCGTTGAAGATGCCCGAGCCTTCCTCGGTCTCGTCTTCGCTGACAGAACGCTTCCAGAGTATGTTGTAGTCGTTTCTGGTCTGCATGACCTTATCCCCCACCCGGAAGGTGGCAAACTGCGTCACGACTTCACTTTTCCCCGCAGCCTTGGGATTCAGTTCCTTCTGTAAAAGCTCGTTGAGCTTCACCGTGCCGGCAGGTCCCTGCCTTGTAGGTGAAAGCACCTGTATGTTGTTGTATACATCGTATCCGTATGCCCTTGGGAGCCGCTCGCGGCAAAGGTCCAGGACCAGCTGCTGAAGCTCGGGATAGGTCTGGCGCTGCATAAAGAAGAAGTCGTTGTCCCGCTCGGTGACATCCGGGTATTCCCCCCTCACGATCTTGTGAGCATTGGTGACTATCGAGCTTTTCTGCGACTGCCGGAATATCTCCGTCAGCGTAACAACCGGCATAACTCCGCTGTCGATAATGTCCCTCAGCACATTTCCGGGACCTACCGAAGGCAGCTGATCCGAGTCGCCTACCAGCACCAGCTTGCAGCTTACCGAGATCGCCCGCAGCACCGCTTCAAACAGGCAGCTGTCCACCATTGACATCTCGTCGATTATAAGCACATCGCAGTCCAGCGGGGTGTTTTCGTCATGGACGAAGCGGTGATGCTCGTCGTCGATCATATTGACCTCCAGCAGCCTATGGATCGTTTTGGCTTCGTGCCCGGTCAAGTCGGAAAGTCTTTTTGCGGCACGCCCCGTGGGAGCCGCCAGCATGACGTTCTTTGCTTGCTGTTCAAACAGCGAGAGGATTCCGTTAAGAGTCGTGGTCTTGCCCGTTCCGGGACCGCCGGTAAGTATCAGAAAGCCCTTCGACAGCGCCAGATTGATAGCCTTGCGCTGAGTCTCTTCGTATTTGATGCCGTTCTCTTCTTCGGCTAAATCTATTATCTCAGAATAATCCATTTGAGTATCATAACTCAGTTCGCTCATTATCTTCAGCCTGCGGGCAATGTAGTCTTCGGCTTTGTAGTAGTCGTGGAGCATTACGAAGACTCTTCCGTCCTTCAAATATTCATGGATGTTCTCTTCTTCCAGCTCTGAGGTCATCACCCGGCTGAATCGTTCTGCGTCCACGGACAGGAAGGGCAGTGCTCTTTCCCGAAGCTCGTCAAAGGGGACCGCAGTGTATCCCTGGTTGGCATAGTCTTTAAGTATCCATATTATCCCCGCACGGACTCTTTCGGGAGAATCGGCGGGTACCCCTTGACTTCTTGCGATCCCGTCCGCTCTCGTAAAGCTGACGTCTATCCCGCTTCGGCAGAGGACATAGGGATTGGACATAATTATATCCTGAGCATCCTCGCCCCACATTTTCCAGGAGCGGACGCTTACGGATGCAGGCAGTTCAAAGCGGTTTATCATTACCATAAGCGAACGGACCGCAAAAGTCTTTCTGAAATCCTCGCTGATCTTTTCAGCTTTCTTTGCCGATATCCCGCTGACAGTGGCAAGTCTTTCACGGTCGTTTTCTATCACATCGAGACTGTCTTCGCCAAAGCAGTCAACGATCTTTTTTGCAAGGGCCGGAGTGATGCTTTCGATCACACCGCTGGTCAGATACCGCCTTATTGCAGAGACTGAAGTAGGCAGACTGCGCTCTGTGAGCTGTGCCCGGAACTGTGTGCCGAAGCGGGAGTTTTCCTCGAAGCTGCCGGTGCAGCAAAGGTCCTCGCCTTCCTCGATGTTCCCGAGGTCGCCGATCACCGTTACGAGATCGTCCTCCGTCACCATCTTGATGACCGCGAACCCCGATTCCTCCGAGCGGAACACAACGCTGTCCACGGTGCCGGAGAGTTTTATCAGATCCTTGTCTTCCATTCAACGTTCCTTTCTTTTTCTGTTCTGTATGTCAAATGCGGTCCCGCGATATCCTGTCTCTCAGCGCAGAGATGTCCACCGCCTCCACGCCGGAAAGCTCAGCTTCAAGTCGTCTCGCGGTGAATTCGTTCTCGCCCGCCCGATCAAGTACGATAAGCACGGTTCGGCGCCGGTCACTGCTTTCCAGCATCTCGCCCCAGTAAGCGCTTCTGACCGTCAGCTCCAGCTGTTCGGTCTTGTCGCTGCAGGGGATCACCACATATCCCTGCGGAGCATTGTCCGGCCTTTCCTGTTTCTTCCAAAGCAGCACGCAGAACGCCGTCAGCAGTATCAGCAGTACCGCCAGTATGATGACCATTATCATATCCCGCACCTCCTCGCCTTATACTATGCCGTCCCGGCAGGGAAGGTGAGATCAATGTGTGTGAAAAATAATGCTATTCTTTTATTTTACTATTTTTCGCCGGAATTTTCAAGTCATTTTCACCTGATAACAGAATTTTTTAATTTTTGACAAAAAAATATTGAAAAGACTATAGACAAAGCGGCTTTTTTATTGTATAATAATACTACCTAAGAAAAACGAGGTAAATAAAATGAGAGTTATTACCGGTAAAGCAAGGGGAATGAAACTATCCGCCCTTGAAGGCGAGGACGTCCGCCCCACTACCGATATGGTCAAGGAATCCATATTCTCTATAATCCAGTTCAGCGTCCCGGGAGCACAGGTGCTTGACCTGTTTGCCGGCAGCGGACAGCTTGGGATAGAAGCCCTCAGCCGTGACGCCGCATTCTGCACCTTTGTGGATAAGAACCGTGATTCCTATGAGCTTGTGAAGGCCAATCTCGCTCACTGCAAGCTGACTGAGCTGGCAAGGGTGGAGAATTCCGACAGTCTGAATTTCCTCAAGCTGACTCCGCAGAAATTCGACATAGCTCTGCTTGATCCGCCTTACAGACAAGGGCTGATCGATAAGGCAATGCCGCTTCTTGACAGGGTGATGAACCCCGGTGCGGTAGTTGTCTGCGAGCATGAACGGGAATTCCTTGCCGCAGGAGAGTACGGGAGCCTGAAGCTCCGCAAGCGCTACCGCTACGGAAAAATAATGCTCAGCGTCTATGACAAGAGCGGCTTGGAGGAATAAATGAGGATCGCAGTCGTCCCGGGCAGCTTTGACCCTGTCACCAACGGGCATTTGGATATCATCAACAGAGCTTCTAAGCTCTTTGATAAGGTCATCGTGCTTGTTTCCTACAATCCGAACAAGCAGAAGGCTCGCTTCTCGGTCAAGGAGCGGCTGGAAATGATAAATGCGGTAATCGGGGATTTCGATAACGTGGTGGCTGACTGCAACGACGGTCTGCTGGCGGATTACCTTGAACGGACCGGTGCCTGCGCTATAGTGAAGGGCCTTCGGGCCGTTACGGACTTTGAATATGAGTTTCAGATGGCACTGGCTAACCGTCAGCTCTGTTCCACCGCCGAAACGGTTTTCCTCACTACAAGCCCTATGAATATGTACCTTTCGTCGAGTATGGTCCGTGAGATCGCAAGCCTCGGCGGAGATATAAACGGCTTCGTGCCTCCCGCGATACGCGGTGTTATTCTTGAAAGATTATCTCCCAATCACGGGAATATCAAAAAATGAAAGGATGTTATTAACTATGAAAATTGATGAGATTCTGGGAATGATGGACGGCCTGCTTGATAAGTCTACCGCAGTACCGTTTTCCAATAAGCGTATGATCGACGCAGAGCAGATGAGAGAATACATAGACAGCATCAGACTCAATATGCCCGAGGAGATCAATAAGGCTAAGGAAACTGAGATCGAGTATAAGAATATTATCGCCAACGCCAACCGCGAGGCAGAGCAGATCGTCCGCAAGGCTGAGGAAAGAGCCAAGGCTATGGTCGCCGAAGAGGAGATCATCAAGCAGGCAAGAGAAGTTGCCAAGCAGGAGCTTGAGCGCGCCAAGAACGAGGCCGACAACACCGTGGCCGAAGCAAGGACTTTGGCCGATCAGATCGTGGGCGCCGCCAAGGATAACGAGCGCAAGATCAAGACTGCGCTTTCCGCTACCCTTGAAAAGACCCTTACCGATGCCGAAAACACCCTCCAGAGAGCCTGCGCTGACGTTGCCAAGACCAAGCTCGCAGTAGAGAGAGTAGGCGGCAAGGATATCGCTGAGTAATACTCAGATCGGAAAAACTGTATAACAGTAAATGCCATAGCGTTTCTGCACTTTGAAAACACTATGGCATTTTTATTGAAGGATGTGAACGCATTATATGAAAAACGTCATTAAACCGATCGCACTTTCGGGTATAGCAGCGGAGATCGTCTATTTCCTTTCGGTGACATTGTTTTTGGTGACAAAAGCTGACGCGGCTCTTACCTTTTGGGAGCTGATGACCGTGATAGGTGCGGCAGCGATCCTTGCCGTGCTTGTGGTTGTCACGGACAGGCTCGGGATGAAAAGGATATACCGCACTTTTATGCTGATCTCACTTTCCGCGACTATGATAATAACTTCGATAGCACATATAACCAGCATCGGGGTCGTCAGACCCCTTGTGGCAGAGGGCAAGGACATCCCCGATTTCGTCAGGATAGGCTTTTTCCCCAGCATCGAGATGACTCTTGATTATACCGCGTGGGGACTGTTCATGGGCCTTGCTTTTCTTTCGCTGTATCTTGGCATAAGCGGCAGGTCCGTAAGGATACTCTCGCTTATATGCGCGGCGCTTTGTTTTGCGGGTTTTGTCGGCAGTTTCTTTTCGGAAAGCCTTTGGTATCTTGCTCCCGCAGGCTACGGGATCGGCTTCCTTATAATGTGTGTTATGTTTATGCGAATGAAACCCGGCGATATAAATGCCGTTACATCATAAGATCAGCCCGGAAGCGACCGAGAGATCGCTTCCGGGCTTTTGATGTTATTGCTTTTTTCTGCTGAAACGTGAAAACAGCCGCTTGAAGAATCCCGGCTTTTTCTCCGTCGGGGAGGGAAGTGTTTTCATCAGCGGAACATTGGCATAGGCCTCCGCGATGAAGTGCTTTTGCGCGTCAAGGGGCATATTGTCGTTGCTGACGTGGATATAGCTCCGGTCGGAAAGCTGTTCTCTGGCCTTAACGTTGTCGTTGAATTCCACCTTGAAATAGTCGGTGAGGCGTTCTTTGATCTCGTCGGAGAGTATCGGCGCGGCGATCTCAACGCGGCGGGTGGTGTTTCGGGTCATGAAATCCGCCGAGGAAATGTAGATGTTCTGCCTTACTCCGGTGCCGAAAATATAGATCCGTCCGTGTTCAAGATAGCGCCCGACTATGGACACCAGCCGAATGTTCTCCGTTACGCCTTTTATTCCCGCCACAAGGCAGGAAATGCCCCGGATTATCATTTCCACCCGGACACCCGACTGTGAGCATTCGATCAGCTTGTCGATCAGCGCCTTGTCGGTCAGAGAATTGAGCTTCAGACCCACATAGCCCTCGCCTCCCGCACGGGCAATGCGGATCTCGTTGTCCATCATTTCCAAAGCGCGGTTTTGCAGACAGTGGGGAGCCGCCCAAAGCAGACGCATACTGTCCACCGTTTCGCCCATTGCCAGCGCCTTGAATACATCGCAGGCGTCAAGCCCGATGTCGGGATTGGCGGTCATCACCGAGAAATCGGCATAGAGTTCGGCTGTCTTTTCGTTGTAGTTGCCCGTGCCGATCTGAGTGAAGTGTTTCAATCCGCCGGCAGTGCGCTTGGTGATAAGGCAGAGTTTTGAATGCACCTTCAGCCCCGCAGGACCGTATACCACCCGGCATCCCGCTTCTTCCAACTGGCGGGACTGTTCGAGGTTGTTTTCCTCGTCGAACCTTGCTCTCAGTTCGACAAGCACAAACACTTCCTTGCCGTTCTCCGCCGCTGTACACAGCGCCTTGATGACCCGCGAGTTCTTAGCAACGCGGTAGAGCGTCATTTTTATCGACACTACGTCCGGGTCTGTCGCAGCTTCGTCCAGCAGCCGCAGAAAAGGCTTTATCGATTCATAGGGATAGGAAAGCAGCAGGTCACGCTGAGCGATCTGGTCAAGCATCGGCCTGCTCTCGTCTATCATCCTTGACAGCTGCGGTTCCCGTTTGGAGTAGAACATCTCGCTGCGCTGAGAGCATTTCGGGCAAAGCGAGAACACATACCCCAGGTCAAGGGGTGCCTTCTCTATAAACACCTGCTTCGGGGACATTTCCAGCCTTGCACACAGTTCATCGGTGACGTCGTCGGGCATAGCACGGCTCAGCTGGATGCGCACCGGTCTCAGCCGTTTGCGCTTGCTGATAAGTTCGGACATATTCTGCCTTGCGTCCAGTTCCATATCGAAATCGTCATCAAGGCTTATATCCGCGCTTCTTGTGAGCCTCAGCACGCACCGCTCTTCGATCTTGTAGCTCGGGAAAGCCTTGTCCGCAAAGGCCGAAATAATATCTTCGATCAGCATATAGCTGACGAGGCCGTTCTCCTCCGGCAGGAATATGACACGCTCAAACTTCTCCGAGCAGCTGATAAGCCCGATAAGCAGACCCGTCTTGCTGGCCAGCTTGGCGCAGATGAACAGCTCTTTGTTCCCGAGAAACGGAAACGGATGACGCCTGTCAACTATCACGGCGTTGAGCATGGGCTGCACTTCGTAGGACCAGTATTTCTCAACAAACTCCTGCTCGGTCTTGTTAAGGCTCTTGAAGCTGCGTCGGCTGACGCCTTTGAGTTCCAGCTCCCGGCAGATCGTGTGGAAGGTCTTGTCCTTGCGGTCGGCAAGTTTTGCCACCCGGGAATAGATCTCCGACAGCTGCTCCGAAGGTTTTAGCTTGGTCTTGTTGTCCTTCTCGTTGTCGTCGATCTGCTTCTGATCTATCAGCGCCCCGACGCGCACCATAAAGAACTCGTCAAGGTTGCTGGAATAGATCGACGCGAATTTCAGCCGTTCCATTATGGGCACGGAGCTGTCCTGCGCTTCTTCAAGCACTCTCATATTGAATTTCAGCCACGAGATCTCGCGGTTGTCGTATACTTTCTTAGACATATTCTTTTCCTCTCGGGACAATTATTATTCCGGCAGTTCAGCCGCGGGATATCTCGGAAACTTCACATCCTCGGTAAGGACGCCCTCGGCGACCCTTTCCTTTCCCTCAAACAAGTAAAACGCCGTCCCCGCAGGGAAGCCGCAGAAATATCTGTTTTTAAGCATAAAGGAGATGCGGAAGGTAAGTCCTTCTTCGTCAGATTTTATCTCGTCCAGCGAAACGGGTATCGTGTGGGAGATAGCTTCCGAATCCTCGTTGACGAAGGTTATCACAAGTATCCTGTTATTTACAAATGTTGTTCTCTTTCTGATAATGTTCCATTTCCCGATAAGACTGGCTTTGGCCGCCGCAGTCTTGACCGATACGAACTTCCTCGGTCTGCGTTCAAGGGGAGCGATAACGCTGCTGTAATAGACGGAAAGCGCTATCAGAGAAAGCGAAGATACCGTCCAGACGCTCCGCAGCAGAAACATCAGCAGGAAACAGATGCCCGCCGGGATCCACCAGCTGAGACTGTTATGACGCACGGTGCTTTTCTTTCCGCAGCATCGGCAGCGGTACTCGCCCAAAGAACTGAGACCCGGACGCTCTATCAGTTCGCCGCACCAGGGACATCTTTTCTCCAATTTCGCTCACCTCCGCCGACGGTATTCAGTAAATGCTGACAACTATCTATATTATATTATAATATATTCCCTATGTAAAGTCAAGTGCTTTTAATGCAAAATGCACAATCGTTTCTGCAGCAGTGACAACGTTTTATTTATTTTGTCTGCGGAGAGCTTTGTCTGCGGACAACCCGCTTCACGGTGTTGACGCATAGCGCTTATTATGCTATAATCATAATATGCCAAAGAAAGGGGAGTGCCGCTATGCTGTTTTTCAAGCGCAGAAACTCCGAGGACGGATCACCTGTCAAACAGAAAATCAAGGAGATGAAATGCCGGCAGATAAGCTATGTGGATACGGATTTTTCCGAGCTTATAAGTGATATCAAATCCGACAGGCGGGCAATACTGAAATTAAAGCCCGTGAATTACTATGCTGTCAAGAATCAGTATATAATGGCGCATATCTACTCAAACTCCGATCTTTCCGAGAACTATGTGTTTTTCACCCGGGTCGAGTATGAAAAGCGCACAGATAAAAGCGACTATTTCGACCTTGAAACCGATACTGTCAAAAAAGCCCTCGCTAAAGTGGGCATCATTCTCTGAGGGGGAAAAGTTATGTACGAAAAATTTATAAAATGGATCGAAGACTACGGACCGACTATCCTTTCAGCTGCGCTGATCTTCCTTATCGGCCTTCTGCTCTCAAAAGTTCTGCTGAAGATCATCAGTAAGACTTTGAAGAAAAGCCGCATTGATCCCACCGGGCACGCATTTCTGCTTTCCATACTCCGTGTTGCGTTTCTTGCGATCATCTTTATCGTTTCACTCTCCAAACTGGGCGTTCCGATGACTTCGATAATAGCCGTTTTGTCTGCGGCAGGATTGGCAATTTCCCTTGCTCTCAAGGAAAACCTGTCAAATGTTGCCAGCGGTTTCATACTGATGTTCGTTCGTCCCTTCAAGGTCGGGGATTATATCTCCACAGGAGGTGCCGAGGGCACAGTCAGCGAGATCACTATCATACACACCTGCCTGCACACCATTGACAATAAGGTGGTCTATATCCCAAATGCAACTGTCACAAGCAACACGATCACCAACTACACCGTTGAGGAAAAGCGCCGCCTCGAACAGCATTATTCAATTTCCTACAATGCTGATTTTGAAAAGGCCTGCGAGGCTATCCGCTCAGTCCTTCGCAACGACGAGCGTTTTCTTTCGGTTCCTGATGCACCGATGATCGTCATGGACGGTCATCACGACAACTCAATAGGCATAATGCTTAGAGTCTGGGTGGATCAGGAAAACTACTGGGCGGTGTATTTTGAGCTTTTCAAGCGGGTTAAATATGCCTTTGACGAGGCCGGGATCTCTATTCCTTACAACCAGCTGGACGTGCATCTCGACAATCAGGTTCGGCAGTGATTTTATATGTAAATATTGTATTAACAGCACTTGTAATTTGTGATAGTTTGGTGTATAATCAAATTGTATGGGTATTTTTGCGCTGCCCGGCGGCGCTTCGTGTTTATAATATTGTGTGAGAGAGTGTGATTTCTGATGAATGAACTTCTGAATACCGCTCCCGAGCTAATGCTCAAGGGTTCGGAGAAGGGACTCGGCGGCGGAACGATAACCTCTGTTGTTGTTACGGGTATCGTCGTCGTCTTTATCGGACTTATCCTGCTGATACTTTTTGTATCTATCTACGGCAAGGTGTTCGATACGATCAACAAGAATAAGGCTGCCAAGGCAAAGGCCGAAGCTGAAGCCAAGCTGAAAGAGGCCGCCAAGGGCGAAGTTAAGCCGATGGCTCCCGTTATTCGCAGTGAGCAGGCCCCGCCTCCCGAAGTCGAGGACGGCATTGAAGAGGAGATCGTGGCAGTCATCGCCGCTGCGATAGCCGCTATGGGCGCTGCCGGCGGGAAAAAGCTGGCTCTAAGGAGCATAAAGACCGCCAAGGGCTCCCGCTCCGCATGGGCTTCCGCAGGAATAGCGGAAAATACAAGACCGTTTTAATCGGTGAGGAAAGGAAAGTGTTATTCAAGTGGGTATTATAGACAGCTTTTTGGACACGATGGCTGACCTCGCCTCTCAATCCGGTTTTGCGGGCTTCCTTGCAGACGGCGGCTGGAAAAATATCATCATGATCCTTATCTCATTCTTGTTTATGTATCTTGCGATCGCCAAGGGCTTTGAACCTCTGCTGCTGCTGCCGATCTCCTTCGGTATGCTGCTGACGAACCTGCCCTTCGCGGAGATGTATCATCCCGAATACTGGGAGTATCTTGAAAATATCCCCGAGCGTTCGGGCGAACTGAACAGCCATTTCATTGATTACAGCCGAATACTACAACACGGCGGATTATTGGATATACTATACTGCGGTGTAAAATTGCAGATCTATCCGCCCTTGATATTCTTAGGCATCGGCGCTATGACCGACTTCGGTCCGCTGATAGCCAACCCAAAGAGCTTCCTGCTGGGCGCAGCGGCTCAGGGCGGTATCTTCTTCACCTTTGTCGGTGCGGCTCTGCTGAATATGTCTGCGGCTGAGTGCGGATCTATCGCTATCATCGGCGGTGCGGACGGTCCTACGGCGATATACGTTTCGTCAAAGCTGCTTTCAAAGACTGACTCGATAGGTGTAGGTACCATAGCCCTTGCGGCTTATACATACATGGCCCTTGTACCGATAATACAGCCGCCTATTATGCGTCTGCTGACCACCAAGAAGGAACGTTCGGTGGTAATGGGTCAGCTGAGAAGCGTTTCCAAGATCGAAAAACTGATCTTCCCCATACTCGTAACGGTCATCATTTCGCTTATGGTGCCTTCGGCGGCTCCGCTGGTAGGTATGCTGATGTTCGGCAACCTGCTTAAAGAAAGCGGCTGCTGCGACCGTATCGCCAAGACCGCTCAGAACGAGCTGATGAATATCGTCACGATCTTCCTGGGCGTTTCCGTCGGCGCTACGACCAGAGCCGACAAGATCCTGACCTTCTCCTTCGGAAAGGTCATCCTGCTGGGCGTTATCGCCTTCTCAATCGGCACCGCCTGCGGTATCCTGCTGGGCAAGCTGATGTATGTTTTCTCCAAGGGCAAGATCAATCCCCTTATCGGTTCGGCCGGCGTTTCCGCTGTTCCTATGGCTGCCCGAGTTTCTCAGAAGGTCGGCCAGGAGGAAGTCCCCACCAACTATCTGCTGATGCACGCCATGGGCCCCAATGTTGCAGGCGTTATCGGCTCGGCAGTGGCGGCCGGCGTTCTGCTCAGTATCGTTCAGGTCTGACGCATATCAAATTAAAAGGTTATGTCTCTCCGTTTCGGCGGAGAGACATTTTTTGTGTATATTACATGATCTGACCTCCGCGAAACTGTATAATGTTACAAAGATTTTTCGGTGAAGTCAGCTTTCGGCAGCCTGTCGGCATTTTATTACAGGAGGTGATCGGTATGCAGAGAGGACCCTATCCCGTTTCACGTCTTGAAGACGTGATAGGGAAATACAAGGAGACTGTCTACGGCATTGCTCTTTCGCATTTGAACAGCCGCGCCGACGCTGACGATGTCTTTCAGGAAACGTTTCTGCTTTACCATACGAAAGCCCCGCAGTTCGACGACGAAAAAGCCTTGAAAGCCTGGCTGGTCCGTACTGCGTTGAATCTGTGCAGAAGTTCCAACTCAAGCATCTGGAATACCCGTGTGGATAAGGACCCCGACGCCGGCGCGGACGTTGCTGTGCATTTCGGCTCCCGTGAGGAGGACGGTATATGGGCGGCTGTAAGGTCCCTTGAGCCGAAATACCGTACTGCGGTCTATCTTTTCTACTTTGAGGATATGTCCGTCCGGGAGATAGCCAAGGCCCTGGGAATAACCGAAGCAGCGGTGCAGAAAAGACTGTCGAGAGCAAGAAAGAAACTTAGGACAAAACTGGAGGGAGACTATTTTGGATAAAAAGATATTTGAAAGTATGCGCCCGTATCTCGCCCCCGACGAAAAGCTGGTGGCAAGTGTGCTTGAAAAGGCAGGCGGAGTTCGGCCGGTTATCAATTCAGAACGCTTTACGGAAGAAGAGGAGTCGCGTATACAGACAAGCGGATTTGTCAGAAGCCGTTTCGGCATAGCCGCGGCAGCCGTCGCTGTGCTCATAGCCGTGGGTACGGCTGTGCTGATATTCCATAACAGCAGGCTCCGCACCGAGACTTCGTCGGACGGCGCTTCCGGCGCGGAAGCTATCGAGACAAGCTCCGCAGCAGGGACAGTCAGCACGTCGCAGGACAGTTCGGGCCACGGTCTGACAAACATCATAGCCAATCAGATCATAGTCGGTTCGGGCAAGGACGTCAGAGGAATGTCCTGGGTCACAGAGAATGAAGAAAACGAGAAAAAATATGTCAAGGTGCTGAATGAATACAAAAAAGCCCTTGGCGACGATGTAAATGTATATAATCTTATCTGCCCCACGGCCTCGGCCTACTATATGCCCGAAGGGAAATTTGAGCCCTCAGATCATCAGCACGACACTATCAAGAGGATCGGTGAAAAGCTGGAAGGCATTACCAACATCGACATTTTTGATACCCTTGCGGCCCATAAGAACGAGTATATCTACCTCCGAACCGATCACCGCTGGCAGCCCCTTGCCGCCTATTACGCTATGCAGAAATACGACGAGATCGCCTGCGATAACAGTTTTCGTCCGCTGGATTACAATTACAACAAAAACGTGTTGGAAGGCTTCTGCGGAACGATGTACGACTTTACCGGTTACGAGGAATTTGTTCAGAATCCCGATCAACTGATCTATTACGAACCGGAGGAGAACCCGGATGTTTATTGGAAAGAGATCAATTACTGGGACAAGACCTTTACAAAGATCGACGAGGGCAAGGGTCACAGCTTCTATTTCCCCGTCGAGGAAGGGAAGAATGCCTATACATCTCTTTTCGGTGAGGACGAGGACATCTGCGAGATAAAAACGGCCTGCACCAACGGCAGAACACTGGTAATGGTCAAGGACAGCTTCGGCTCCGCCGCAGTACCCTTCCTGCTGGAGAACTATGAGAATATCTATGTCATAGATATCCGTGCGATCGGCACAAGCATAGTTGACCTTGCAAAGAAGGTCAATGCCGACGATGTTCTTTTTATGATCTCAGCCGCCGATCTTACCTGCGAGCTGTATTCGGATAATTTGTCTGAATGGCTTGATACCGAACATTCCGAGATAAGCAACGGCGAAATGCCCGTAAACCTTGTGACGACCGGCGTCGGAAAGGACTTCCGTGGCGTCCCGCTGTTTTACAGATCCGATAATGCGCTTTCGGAGTATGCCAAAGCGCTGAACACCTTCAAGGAAAAAGTGGGCAGCGATGTCAAGGTGAATAATATGCTTTGTCCCACCGCCGCCGCCTATTATCTTCCCGATGACTCTTCTGTTCCCGATGATACCCAGCACGGAGCGATCCTCTCGGTGGGAGAGCAGCTGGAGGGTGTGGAAAACATCGACATTTATTATCACCTTTGGATGTACAGGGACGAGGAGCTTTATCTCCGCACCGATCACCGCTGGGCGCCCCTTGCCGCCTACTATGCTATGCAGAGATTCATTTCCAAAGCAGGCGATCACGAATTTCCTTCCATTGAGAATTTCAATGAAAACACTGTCAATAAATATGTCGGAACGCTGTACGGCTACAGCGGAAACAACGAGCGTTTCCTCGATAACGCCGAAAAGTTTGTTTATTACACACCCTCGGAAGATATGAATTATAACATCCGCGAGATAAACTACTGGAACAAGACCTTTACCGAACTTGACAAGGCCAAAAGCGACCTTAAAACCTTTGTTTTCGCTCCGAACTTCGAGGAAGATATATATTCATCCGTCTACAATGAAAGCGACGGGATCTGCGAGATAAAAACTACCTGCGCCAACGGCAGGACCCTGCTTGTTGTGAGAGACAGCTTCGGTTATCCCGCCGTGCCGTTCCTTGTGGATGACTACGAAAATATCTACTGCGTGGATATCCGCAGCCTCGGAACGAGTCTTTCTGAGCTTGCCGGAAAAGTGGGTGCCACTGACGTGCTGTTTCTGGTCTCCGTCCCTACTGCCAATAATATTACTTATGTGAATGATCTTAAAAATTGGCTGTGAGTTGACAATCCCGATTTTTAGGTATATAATAATATCGGTGATAATATGGACTACAAATTTTTTGCAATGATCTCGCGGATGAAATATATAAACCGCTGGGCTCTTATGCGCAACACGATAAACGAAAACATCTCAGAGCATTCCCTTGAAGTGGCGTTCATTGCCCATGCTCTTGCTCTGCTGGGAAACAAGCGCCTCGGAAAGCACTATAACGCCGAGCGTGCGGCGCTGCTTGCGATGTATCACGATACCACCGAGATCATCACCGGCGACCTCCCGACGCCGATCAAGTATTACAACAAACAGATAAAATCCGTCTATAACGAGATCGAGGAAAACGCCGAGCGGCAGATGCTCTCCTACCTTCCCGACGATCTGCGGGAGGAGTACGCCTCTATTTTCAGCCCGCCCCCCGAGGATGCGGAGCTGAGACCGCTGGTCAAGGCCGCGGACAAGCTCTCGGCGCTGATAAAGTGCATCGAGGAGCGCCGAATGGGCAATGTGGATTTCAAGTCAGCCGAGGAGGCCACTTTGGCGGCTATCCATAAGCTGGACTGCGAAGAGGCGGAGATATTCCTGGCCGAATTCATCCCGCCATATGACCTCACCCTGGACGAGCAGGCCTAATACAAGGGAAAGCGGTGATAGTTTTGAGTAAACGTGATACGATCATTTCCGCGTCGCTGCTGTCGGCGGACTTTGCAAATCTCGGCCGGGACTGTACCCGAGCCGCCGAAAGCGGCTGCGACTGGCTGCATTTCGATGTTATGGACGGTATGTTCGTCCCCAGCATCAGCTTCGGAGAGCCTGTCCTCAAATGCACGGCTGCCGTTGCCTCTTTGCCCTTGGATGTCCACATGATGGTAACCGAGCCTGCCCGATATATCGAGCGTTACGCGGCTTTGGGCGCTGCCGGGATAACCGTTCATTCCGAGGCCTGCGAGGACGTGGCCGCCGCTCTTAGACTTATCAGAAGCCTCGGCAGACGGGTAGGGCTTTCCATCAAGCCCGCCACCCCCGTTGACAGTATCGTTAAGTATCTCGATCTTGTTGATATGGTGCTGGTAATGACCGTGGAGCCCGGCTTCGGCGGACAGGCTTTCATGCCCGAGACTCTTCCCAAGATCAGAGAACTTCGCCGCATCTCCGATGAACAGGGACTTGATCTTGACATCCAGGTGGACGGCGGCATCAACGGCGAGACTGCTTCTATCGTCAAGGAAGCGGGAGCCAACGTTCTTGTTTCGGGCTCCTACCTCTTCTCCGCCGAGGATATGAGAGCCGCAGTTGATTCGTTGAGAAGGTAAGTTTATCCTCAGCAGGAAGATATTATATAAGCTATATAAACTCAAAAGGAGAGTCGGAAAGAAGATTTCCGTACTCTCTTATTTTTGCCGCAAGCACCGTCTGATCGGTCTCCTCGCTTTCGGAGATCACCGCGTAGCAATCCCCGCATTTCCACAGTTCGCAGTACGGACTTTCCTCGTCAGCAAGTTCTCCAAGTGCGAGCGCCAATTCGGCGGGCTCTGTAAATATGCTGACTTTCTCACGGCGCAGCTTTCCCCGTTCGGTTATGCTTATCATAAGCCCATCCTCCGTTTCGCTGACTTCTATATCCAGCCTGTTGTCACGGCCTTCAAGCAGTCTCTCCCGTCGGAGCATCCCCAGCACCGACCTCAGAAATTCTTCGGTAGGGCGGTCTCCCTTTTCAAATGTATCGTAGCAGAGTCCTGCTTCATCTGCTTCTTCATCGGTCAGAGACAGCTCTATCCGCCCGTATTTCTTCTCGATATCCATAAGCACACCCCGCTTCATACTATGCTCCGTCAGCAAAAGGGGACACAAAAAAACGCGGCAGAGATCTCACTCTGCCGCGCTGTGCTTTTGATTACTTTATGATATGGTTTATCGCCGAGAGCAGCGCATAGATAGAGGACACGATGATATCCGTGTGCCTGCCTGCGCCCCAGACGGTCTTTCCGTTGGCCGAGATCCCGACGTAGGATACCGCCTCGGAGTTGGAGTGTCTTTCAAGAGCGTGCTCGTCGTAGCTTTCAAGAGTGAAGTCGATGCCCGTGGCCTGTTTGAGGGCATTTGCCACCGCGTTCAGACGGCCGTTTCCGCGGGCGGAGAAAACTCTTGCCTCACTGCCGTTCACCGAAACTGTCACTTCCGAGGAGATCCTGCCGTCAGCATCCTGTCTGAAGTGAGACTCAATGACCTTAACAGGCGTGTCGATGTTCAGATAATTCTCCTTGAAGATCTTGTAGATCTCGTCGGGGAGAAGCTCCTTGTGCAGACGGTCGGAAATGTCCTTGACCGCATAGCCGAAGTTCTCGCGCATCTTTTTGGGCATATTGTAGCCGTACTTCTTCTCCATGAGGAAGCCTATGCCGCCTTTGCCCGACTGAGAGTTGATGCGGATAACGTCGCCGTCGTATTCTCTGCCCACGTCCTTGGGGTCAAGCGGCAGATAGGGGCAGGTCCAGTGGTCGGGGTCCTTTTCCTCGCGCCACTTCATGCCCTTTGCGATAGCATCCTGGTGCGAGCCGGAGAAGGCCGCGAATACCAGCTGACCCGCATAGGGGCTCCGCTCATAGACCTTCATTCTTGTAACTCTCTCGTATATCTCCACAAGTGAAGGCATATCCGAGAAGTCGAGTTTGGGATCGACGCCGTGGGTATACATATTCAGCGCCAGCGTTACGATATCCACGTTGCCTGTTCTTTCGCCGTTGCCGAAGCAGGTGCCTTCAATGCGATCAGCGCCCGCCAGCATACCCAGTTCGGAATCTGCAACACCTGTTCCGCGGTCGTTATGCGGATGAAGTGATACGATCACGTTCTCCCTGTATTTCATGTTCTCGCACATATACTCTATCTGCGAAGCGTAAACGTGAGGCAGGCTCATTTCCACCGTAACGGGGAGATTGATGATGACCTTTCTCTCGGGAGTCGGATGCCAGACGTCAAGTACAGCGTTGCATACCTCAAGAGCGTATTCCGGCTCGGTGCCGGTGAAGCTCTCGGGGGAGTATTCAAAGATGATTCCGCCCTTGGCCCTCTGCCTGTATTCCTCGCAGAGTTTTGCGCCGGAGACTGCGATCTCCTTCACCTGCTCCTTGCTCATTCGGAACACCTGCTCCCTCTGAGCGTAGGATGTGGAATTGTAAAGGTGTACGATAGCGTGCTTGGCGCCGTTGATAGCCTCAAAGGTCTTCTTGATGATATGCTCTCTCGACTGAGTGAGCACCTGTATCGTTACATCATCGGGGATAAGGTTCTTTTCGATAAGCGTGCGGCAGAATTCATACTCGGTCTCGGAAGCGGCAGGGAAGCCGATCTCTATCTCCTTGAAGCCGATCTCTACCAGCTTGGCGAAGAACTCCAGCTTTTCCTCCAGGCTCATAGGGATGATAAGAGCCTGATTGCCGTCTCTCAGATCCACCGAACACCAGATAGGCGGCTTGTCGATATACTCCTTTTCAGCCCACTTAAGGCAGGGATAGGGCGGCATGAAATAGCCTCTCTGATACTTGCTTGCATTCATCATAACTAAACACTCCTTATACAAATACATTACTGACTGTTTTTATATCACTCGTTCTCAAATGTGATGACCTGTTTTTCCGCATCCACCGCTGCTTCAACGCCGAAGGGGATTATGCACCTCGGCATCGCGTGACCGATGCTTATGTTGAACACTATCGGCAGCTCCGGGCAGTCCGTGACCTCGACGAGCAGCTTTTTGTACTCCTCTTCGTAGACCCCGTCCATGGGCTTGCCTGCCAGTATGCCCGATATCCTGTCGAACACGCCGGCCTCTTTAAGACATACAAGCGCCTCGCGGTATTTTTCCGGCGATGGCTTCTCTTCACTGGATTCAAGCAGGAGTATCCGTCCCTGCCAGTCCTCCGCATCGGGGAAGAGTTCGTATTTCCTGCAAAGCACGGGCATATCCTCATATCGGCCGGGACAGAACATTTCGTACATCGAATCTATGCAGCCGCCGAGGATCTTTCCCCTGAACACCGGTGTGCCCTGCAAAAGTTCAAACCCTCCGTTTGGGTGAGATGTAAGGGGAACGCCCACCTGATCCGGTGAGAACTGTTTTCTCTCCTCGTACCACACCTCGCTGGGAGTAATTTCCTTTATGCTGCCCGTGGTTATCAGCTCCTCAAAATACTTTTTGGTATAGGGGAGCATATCGCTGCTGAGTTCACAAATATCCGAGAGGAACGACTGCCCGTAGAATGTCCGCAGTCCTGCCTTGTGAAGCATAAAATGATTGACCGTAGTGTCCGAGAAGCCAAGGAATATCTTGTCAGTCACCGCGTTTTTAAGCTCGCCATTTTCAAAAAGATACGGCAGCAGGCGGTAGGTGTCGTCTCCGCCTATCGCACAGAGGATCATATCGACCTCCGGATCGCGGAAGGCTTCGAGCAGGTCTTCAGCTCTCTTCTCGGGGTGGTCTCTGAGGTATTCAATACCTTTCAGGGCATTCGGCATGAATTTAACATTCACTCCGAGGCTGCTTAGTCGTTTCAGACCTATTTCGTTTTCAAAGCTGACGAACGGTTCACCGAGTATGCCGTTAGAAAGACTTACTATTGCGATGTTTCGGATCACAGTACCTGCTCCTTTCTTTTTATTATGATGTTTGATGTTAAGGTATAAAAAAACCCGTCTCCCTATCAAGAGACGAGCGAGCTACCCGTGTTACCACTCTCATTCACATAAACGTCACCGCCTATGCCTTACGCACATCGAACAATGTGCCGCTCTGTAACGGGAGCGCCCGAATAAAACTACTTGACTTTTCGCTTTATCTGCTCGGGGAGGAGTTATAGCCCGCTGTCCTTACCGCCTTTCACCAAACGGCGGCTCTCTTTGACTGAAACAGCAAGCCTTGTTTCCCTTCATCGCATTTGATATATCATAGTCATTATACTATATGCCGGATGTACTGTCAAGGATGTTCATAATATTTTTACATTTGTTCCTACCGAAGGCTTCGTGTCTTTAATTGTTACTAATTTGTAAAAAGGCGCTGTCCGCTCTTGTATTATATTCGGAAAAATAGTATAATTATAATGTATTGGTATGGGATAATTACCCTTAGAATATTTGAATGGAGGAAACTGTATGTCTCAGAACAATCTGTCTCTTGCGGAGCTGGATCAGCTTACGGCTGATAACTGTGACGCAGGAAAACGTCTGACATATCTGTTTGATGACGGAGAATTTACGGAGCTTGACAGGTTCGTGCTTTCGGGCTCCGAGCCCAGCGGAGTTGTGACCGCCTACGGCTGCGTCAACGGCGAACCCGTCTATGCTTTTTCACAGGATGTGAAGGTCCGGGGCGGCGCCATGAGCAAGGCTCAGGCCGATAAGATCATTAAGCTCTATGATCTTGCCGCCAAAACGGGAACTCCCGTGGTCGGGATCTTCGACAGCTTCGGTGCCGATCTTAACGACCCCTTTGCCGCTATGTCCGCTTACGGCGAGCTGCTTATGTGGAGCAGCAATCTTTCGGGAGTAGTACCTCAGATCGCGGTGGTAGCCGGAGTGTGCTCCGGTGCCGCGGCTATGCTTGCCGAGAGCGCCGATTTCACAATACTTACCAAGGATGCGGAGCTTTATGTGGCCGCCAACAGCGGGATAAAGAATCCCGCCGAGAATGCCGCCAAGAACGGTACTGCCGCTCTCGTCTGTGAGGACGACAAGGCCGCCGTTGAGGCCGCCAAGGCGCTTCTGATGAAGCTGCCCGCCAATAACCTTTCGCCTGTTCCCATGTTTGAGTTTGAGGCTCCCGAGGGCGCAGCCGGCAAGGACGCCGAGTCCTTTGCCAAGGCAGTTTTCGATGCCGAAAGCGTTACCGAGCTTTATGCCGGTTACGGCAAGGCAGCATATACAGCCATTGCTTCTCTGAACGGTCAAGCCGTGGGCGTTCTCGCCACGAACAAGACTGCTGACAAGCTCACCGCTGACGATGCCTCCAAGCTGGCACGTTTTGTCCGCACCTGCGACGCTTTTGCTATCCCCGTTGTCACCTTTGTTGATACCGAGGGCTTCGCCGCAGATGACGAGACCGAGGCTGCCGGCGCTGTCAAGAGCATGGCAAAGCTGGCTCACGCTTACGCCGAGGCTACGACCGTCAAGATCGCGGTGGTGACAGGAAAGGCTTACGGTTCCGCATATATCGCGCTGGCAGGAAAGGGCGCCAACGCCGATATGACCTTCGCCCTTCCCGATGCGGTGATCTCGCCGCTGGCACCTCTTACAGCAGCCGAGTTCCTCTCGCACGACGAACTCAAGGGCGCAGATGATCTTTCGGCCAAGCGTTTTGAGCTTGCCGCCAAGTATGAGAGGGAAGAGGCCTCTGCTGCGGCTGCCGCACAGCACGGCGCAGTTGACGCAGTTATCTCCGCCGAGGGTATCAGAGCCGCTCTGATCGGTGCCGCCGATATTCTCTCCGGCAAGCGCATTTCAAGACTCCCCAAGAAGCATTCAAATATTCAGCTTTAATATATTAATTGAGATTGGTGGTTATGTAAAATGAAAAGATACAGCATTACAGTAAACGGCAAGGCTTACGATGTTTCCGTTGAGGAGCTTGGCGCTGACGCTGCTGCTCCCGCAGCCGCTCCTGCCCCCGCAGCCGCTCCCAAGGCTGCGGCTCCCGCACCCGCTGCGGCTCCTGCCGCTGTTGAAGGCACAAAGATCACAGCTCCGATGCCCGGAACTATCCTTGATGTTAAGGTATCCGTGGGCGATACCGTCAAGGCTGGTCAGGCGCTCTTTGTTCTTGAGGCTATGAAAATGGAAAACGACGTCAACTCTCCCACCGACGGCAAGGTGCTGAGCATCAACACCACAAAGGGCACGGCAGTAGAGACCGGAACAGTTCTCGCTGTTATCGGCTGAACGAAAGGACGGTCATAAATGGGAAAGCTGAAGATAACAGAGGTCGCTCTGCGTGACGCGCATCAGTCTCTGATCGCAACAAGAATGTCTATCGACGATATGAAACCGATCCTCTCGCAGATGGATAAGATCGGCTATTATTCCGCCGAAGTCTGGGGCGGCGCAACCTTTGACGCCTGCATCAGATTCCTTAACGAGGACCCGTGGGAGCGTCTGCGCACCATTCGCCGCGAGATGCCCAACACTAAGCTCCAGATGCTTTTCAGAGGGCAGAATATGCTGGGCTACCGTCATTATGCCGATGACCTGGTGGAGTATTTCGTGCAGAAGTCCATTGCCAACGGCATTGACATCATCAGGATCTTCGATGCTCTGAACGATATCAGAAACCTGGAGACCGCTATCAAGGCGGCCAACAAGGAGAAGGGCCACGCCCAGGTGGCGATCTCCTATACCCTCGGAGAAGTGTTCACCCACGAATATTATATGGATTATGCCAAGCGCATAGAGTCCGCCGGCGCAGATTCTATCTGCATCAAGGATATGGCCGCTCTGCTGACACCCTACGAGGCCGAGAGCCTTGTGCGCGACATCAAGTCGGCGGTAAAGATCCCGGTGGCTCTGCATACTCACTATACCTCCGGTCTTGCCTCTATGTGTATCATTAAGGCTGTTGAAGCCGGTGTTGATTCGGTGGATACCGCGATCTCGCCCCTTGCTCTCGGTACGTCCCACGCTCCTACGGAGTCTATCGTGGCTACCTTCAAGGGTACCGAGTACGATACCGGCATTGATCTTGTCAAGCTCAACGAGCTGAGAGACTATTTCATGACTCTCCGCAAGAAATATATCGACTCCGGTCTGCTGGATCCTTCCATGCTTGCCACCAACACCAACGCCCTGCTTTACCAGGTACCCGGCGGTATGCTCTCGAACCTGCTTTCGCAGCTCAAACAGGCAGGCAAAGCAGATCAGCTGGAGGATGTTCTCAAGGAAGTTCCCCGTGTCCGCAAGGACTCCGGTTTTCCGCCGCTGGTTACTCCCACCTCTCAGATCGTCGGCACTCAGGCCGTGTTCAATGTTATTATGGGAGAGCGCTATAAGACCGTTACCAAGGAATTCAAAGGCCTTGTTAAGGGAGAGTACGGCAAAACACCCGTCGAGATCGACCCCGAGTTCCAGAAGCAGATCCTCGGCGCAGAGGAGCCTATCACCTGCCGTCCCGCCGACCTGCTGAAGCCCGAGCTTGAAGATATGCGCAAGGAATGCGCCGAGTGGACAGAGCAGGAGGAGGATGTGCTCACCTACGCAATGTTCCCGAAGGTGGCTCCCAAGTTCTTTGAGCAGAGGAGAAACAAGAAATACGGCATCGATCAGCATTCCGATGCGGCAAATAAAGTTCATTCTATATGATATATACAAGAACGTCCTTTATGGGCGTTCTTGTTTTTGTATAATACTCTGAATTCTACAATATGCTATTGACAAATAATATTATACGACGTATAATATAGTCAACGAAGCAATATTACAGAAGGAGGAATAATATATGAGTTTTCCCATCAGCTCGGGACTGCTTGACGCAATGGTGCTTTCAGTCGTAGACAGAAGCGATACCTACGGCTATGAAATGACCCAGATGCTCCGGCAGGCCGTAGATGTTTCCGAGTCAACGCTATATCCCGTTCTTCGTCGATTGCAGAAAAACGGGATGCTCGAGACCTATGATAAGGAATTTATGGGTCGGAACCGGCGGTACTACAAGATAACTACCACCGGATGTGAAGCACTCGGACAGTACAGGATCGACTGGAAAGATCATAAAGCAAAGGTCGATCGTATCTTAACAGGGGAGGAAGAAGCAGTATGAAAAGACAGGAGTTCATTGATGCTCTCAGGGCGCGTTTGAATCGGCTGCCCGCAGAAGAGCTTGAAGATGCGCTTGATTACTATAACGAGATATTTCTCGACGCAGGCGAGGATAAAGAAGAAGAGACCGCCGAGAGCCTCGGCAGTATTGACGACATCGCAAGGCAGATATATGCCGAGAACGGTATCGAGCCCGACGGACGTCCAACGTTTATCCTCGACGAGAGGCACGACGAGGGGAATTCTCAAGAGCCTTCTCCGGAGATGCCAGTTCAGCGCAGCTACAGCGTCCGCCAGCAGCAGCCGATCAATACCAGTAAGGTTATTCTGATGATAGCGCTATTTCCGCTGTGGCTCCCGCTTCTTATCGTCTGCTTCGTGCTGACGCTGGTGTTCTTCATCCTCGGTTTTGTGCTGGAGATCGTCCTTGTTGCCGCAGGCACCGCGATGATAATCGGCGGCATCGTTACCTGCTTCAAGATCCCGCCTGCCGGACTTATGTCCATCGGTATCGGCCTGTTTATGGTGGGCCTGTTCATACTCAGCGTAAAAGCCGTATTCAAAGGCAGTTTCAACGTTTTTGCCGGCCTGATAAACAAGCTGGTGGGAGTTGCGCATAATATCTTTGTCGGAGGTGAGACTAATGTCTGAGAGCGTACAGACAAAGAGAAAGTCCGCAGTTCCCATAGTTGGACTTATAATTCTCCTTTTGGGCATTGCAGTCTTCGCAGCAGGACTTATTATGTGGAAGGTCAATGGAGTCGATCAGTATATCAAGACCGAGAGCTTTACGATCAAGGATCAGCCCATGGACGGCATCAATAACTTGGAGATAAAGGTCGGCAGCGCTGAAGTCGTTATAAAGAAGGGCGGAGACAAACTGGAAGTCATCGGTGAGAATCTCCCCGAGAATGAATACAGCTACGGCACCACTGACGGCAAGTTCTACTTAAAGAGAAAGTCATATTTCGAGTTCATCTTCCCCTCAATTGTGAGCTGGCTCTCGGATAAGAAGACCGATCCGAAGCTGACGATCACTGTTCCCGATAAGGAGTATGATAACATCGTGATCGCTGTCGGCGCGGGAGACGCAACCGTTGAGGGCCTCACCGCAAACAACGTTGAAATAGACGTGGGCGCAGGTGCTATGACCGCAAGCAATTTCAAGGTCAAGAACGAGCTTGATATTGACGTCGGCACCGGCGAAAGCAAATTTGAAAACTTCGACGCCAATAAGGTCGATCTGGATACCGGCGTGGGCGAGCTTACATACTCCGGCACCGTATACGGCAAACTCGAAGCCGACTGCGGTATAGGACAGGTAAATATCACGATCTACGGCCTCAGCTCCGATTATGACATTGATGCAGAATCCGGCATAGGCGGTGTCAACGTTACAAGAAACTCTGCGGGTCACGGCGATATCCCCGTTGAGATAAACGGCGGAATCGGCGAAGTGAATCTGGTATTTGCAGAAAAGAAGTAAAGGAGGATCTGCTATGAACAACAAAACACTATACAGACTTAACGAAGGCAGAATGATCTGCGGAGTATGCGCCGGCCTCGGCGAATATTTCGAGATAGATCCCAATCTCGTCCGCCTTGCGGCAGTGATCCTCGCCTGCACCGGAATGGGGCTTGTGGCCTACATCGTAGCTGCGATTATCCTTCCCGTTAAGTAAGATCAAGAAAGAAAGCAAATGAAAAACGCCGCCGCACCGATTAATTTCCGGTGCGGCGGTTTTCTGTTATGTGTTTATTCTGTTCTGAGTGCGATTACGGGGTCTTTCTTTGCGGCGATCTTCGATGGAATAAGTCCCGCGATGAATGTCAGCAGCATTGAGATGCCCACCAGCGCGGCGGCACCGCCCCAAGGCAGTTTAGAGAGCCCGCTTATATCCGTGATGCTCTTGATGATAATATTGATTGGGATATTCAGCAGCAGCGTTACGATAATTCCTATCGCGCCTGCGCAGAAGCCCACGATAAGCGTTTCGGCATTGAATACGCGGCTGATGTCGCGCTTTGAGGCGCCGATGCTTCGCAGTATACCGATCTCCTTCGTTCTTTCGAGAACGGAGATATAGGTGATGATACCTATCATAATGGATGAAACTACCAGCGAGATAGAAACGAATGCGATCAGAATGTAGCTGATAGCGTTGATGATCGTGGATACCGAACTCATCAGCAGACCGATGTAGTCAGTGTAGGTGATCTTGTTATCTTCGCCGTTGGCGTTGTTGTAAGCCTCGATCTTCTCGGTGATCTTCTCCTTGGACTCAAAGTCCTTGGGATAGATGTTGATCCTGTAGGGTTCAGCAAGATCGGAAACGCCCATTTTCAGCAGGTTGTCATCGTAGGTGGCGTCTGTTTTGAGGAAGCTCATCTGCGAGGAGAAGCGCTTTACTATGTCGTTGGGAGAGAGCCCCGATGCTTTAAGCTGCTGAAGATAAGCCGAAACCGTGGCCTGCTGATTGGCGGGAAGCGTCATTGCATACGCCTGGAGCATTTCCTCGGTGATCTCCAGTTCCTTGCCGTCTTTCTTCTGCTGATCCACATAAGCCTGTACTTTTGCCTTCTGCTCGGGATCCTTTATCGCGGCAATGTATGCGTCATAAAGCTGTTCGTTGACGTCCTTGCTTTCAAAGGGGAGCCCGGTGAATACGTCAGTGTCGGGGTTATTCTTCTGCTGCTTAACGATCTCGCTGTCGTTCACCTTATCAATAAGGTGCCTCATCAGTTCGCTCCTGTAACCGATGGAACCGCCTCTTACCGAGGTAGTCACTGCATCCGGCGACGGACGGAGAATGCCGACGATGCTGATCTCCTCGCTGTCTTTCAGCTTGGTAACGATATAGGCATCATCATCGGTCTTGTCAGTCCAGATGCCGTTTGCCTGTTTTTCAAAGTAATCGGTGTTGACAAGCAGCTTGAATTTGAGGGCCATCATCTCTTCGTAGGTGAAGGTCTCTTCCGTGGCTTTGTTTTTCTCGACAGTTTCTCCCGCCAGGGATTTGCGGAGCATTTCCTTGATCTCTTCGGGGTCCTTCAATCCGAGAGCGTAAAGCGAGTAATCCTGGATGCCGTTGTTCTCGTCAACTATCAGAACGACTTCGTTGTATTTCTCAGGCATTCTTCCCGCAATGACATCGTACTGGTTTTCCAGCATTTTATCGTTGTCGATAAGTTCTGTCCACACGTTGTTGTTGGACATTCCGAGGTTCATCATCGAACCTGCGGCGCCGGTGACGTTGTAGGTCACGCCCATGCTGGAGTACAGATCGTCAATGATCGTCGAAGGGTTGGTCTTGACAAGTCCGTTGTCAAGATCGGCGCGGTAAACATTCAGCTGTGTCTGATAGGTGTACTTGATGCTCGTGGTCAGATCGCTGAATCCGTTGGACGGATCGTCCAGATAGCTCTTGAAGTCCTTGAGGTTGTTGGTGATGACCTGGCTCACCAGCGAGTTGACGATGTTATACATAATGCTGCTGGAGTAGATCTTATCCTTGACCCTGTCTTCGGGGACTTTTGTTTCACCGGTCATACTTGTCAGCAGTTCGGTAAGGTCGAAGGTCTGATGTTCGATCTGAAGGGGATAGGTGGAAAGTGTATCCTCCTGGACCTGGTCGATATAGTTCTGAACGCCGCTTGACAGCGAAAGTATCAGTGCAATGCCGATGATGCCGATGCTTCCCGCAAAGGCCGTGAGTATCGTTCTGCCCTTCTTGGTCATCAGGTTGTTGAGGGAAAGTGAAAGCGCAGTCAGGAAAGACATGGAAGTCTTCTTGCTCTTTTCCTTGGTCTCGGCTTTTTTGTCCTTGATAGGCTCCACCACGCCGCCCTTGTAGGGGTTGGTGTCATTGGTAACGAGTCCGTCCAGCAGATTGATTATTCTCGTGGAATACTTCTCGGCGAGCTCCGGGTTGTGCGTTACCATAATGATAAGCTTATCCTTGGATATCTCTTTAAGGATCTCCATGATCTGTACGCTGGTCTGAGAGTCGAGAGCGCCGGTAGGCTCGTCGGCCAGCAGGATATCCGGGTCGTTTATCAGTGCGCGGGCGATAGCAACACGCTGCATCTGTCCGCCGGAGAGCTGATTCGGCTTCTTGTGGACCTGGTCTTGAAGCCCTACTTGCTCCAGCACCTTCAAAGCTCTTTCCCGACGTTCGGCCTTGGAAACGCCCGAAAGCGTCAGCGCAAGCTCAACGTTGGAAAGCACAGTCTGGTGCGGGATAAGGTTGTAGGACTGGAAAACGAAGCCTATGGAGTGGTTGCGGTAGGTGTCCCAGTCGCTGTCCTTGAATTCCTTGGTGGAGCGCCCGTTGATGATAAGATCGCCTTCGGTGTAGCGGTCAAGTCCGCCGATGATGTTGAGCATCGTGGTCTTGCCGCATCCGGACTGTCCGAGGATCGAAACGAATTCGCTCTCGCGGAACTCGATGTCGATGCCTTTCAGCGCTTTGACGGTCTCATCGCCTGTTACATAGTTTTTGGTGATACCCTTTAAACAAAGCATTTGATTTCTCCTTTCCAATTTGTATAAGAATACTCTGACATTATATTCCTGTATTTTAAACTCAGTTTAAACAAATACTGCCGTGGTCGTATTTCATCACTTTGTACTTTTTCTACAGAATAGTATCTCTATAATTGTGCAAAAATCATAGTTGAAAATCATAGCTCTTTGGTGTATAATAAATATGTATGCCGAATCGTAAGGTATACGCAGGACTGAAAGGAGCGTTGCTATGAGCGGGGAACAAAAACCGCGTATGACAAACGACGATCTTGCAAGGAAGATCAGAGAAAATATGCAGCGGAACGAGCGTGCCGCGAGCCGTCCTAAGAGGCGTCCGCAGCAGTCGGGCAGAGCGCCCGCTAAGGTTAAAGCCAAGACAATGAGCCCTGTTAAGGCCGTTGTGATAACGATAATCATCATTCTTGTGTTGGTGCTCGGTTTCCTCACTTTTCTTTATTTCAGAGGCCTTCGCAATGCACAGGGAAAATTTCTTGACAATACATATATAAACGATATTGAGGTCAGCGAACTGACCGAATCCGAGGCTTATAATAAGGTAAAGGCCTCTATCACCTTCCCGCAGGCAGTCACCCTTGTGAAGCCCGACGGCACAAAGATAGAGTTCCCGCTGGAAAACCTCGGCTACCAGGATAACGTCAAGACTACCGTTTCCCAGTATATGTCCCAGCAGAATTATTATCTGTGGTTCACCCATTCCTCCGGCAGGACGGATTACAGATTTGAACCCGAGTTCAAATATGACCGCAGTTTGCTTATCTCCGAGATCAGACGAAGGATGCTCAATGCCTCCGGCAGCACCGAAGCCAAGGACGCTTATATCAAGCATACCAAAAACGGCTTTGAGGTGGTGAAGGAAGTCATCGGTGACTACATCGACGATAAGAAGCTGGATACGCTGGTGGATCATGTTACCAAAGAGCTT
This sequence comes from Ruminococcaceae bacterium FB2012, assembly GCA_900104495.1. Lineage (GTDB taxonomy): Bacteria > Bacillota > Clostridia > Oscillospirales > Ruminococcaceae > FB2012. The sequence continues at coordinate 134,791 of FMXS01000004.1, forward strand.
GACAAGGGCAGCTACGAAATAGATCTCGTGGGCCTTGACCTCTATCAGAGGCCCAAGGTCGTTGCCGCTGACCTCGAAGACGATCTCAGAGAGCTTGAAAGCATCGACGATATGGAGATCACCATCGATTTCATTTACGAAAAGGCCGTTCTGAAAGGCTCCGAGTTCAAGGACTGGATCAAGTACGACGAGGATAACGCCCTCAACGGCTTCACGGTGGACGAAAAGAAGGTCATGGCCTACGTTGAACAGCTTGCAGCTAAGTACGACACCTATAACACCGTCCGCACTTTCAAGTCCACTACCCGCGGAAAGATCAAGGTAGAGCAGGGCGAGGGCTGCTACGGCTTCTGGCTGTATCAGGACAAGATGTGCCAGAAGATCATCAGCCTTATCAAGAACTGCGATTCCTGCGAGATCGAGCCTATCTATTACGTCAACCCCTATTCCAACTATGTTTATGACTGCGATCCGCAGTACCGCACCGAAAAGACCGACATCGGCAACACCTACTGTGAGGTGGACCTGGCTGCTCAGCATTTTTGGTACTACGAAAAGGGCAAGCTCCAGTACGAGTGCGATATAGTTTCCGGCAAGGACACTCCCGAGCGCCGGACTCCCGCAGGCATATATAAGGTTTGGCTCAAGGAGAAGAATAAGCTGCTCACCGGAAGTACCTCAGCAGGCGAGAGCTGGTCTACTCCCACCACTTACTGGAACAACATCTCCACCTTCGGTATCGGTCTGCATGACGCATCCTGGCGCGGATCATACTTCGGCGGCACGATCTACAAGTATGACGGCTCCCACGGTTGTATAAATATGCCGGTCAATGCCGCAAAATATGTCTATGAAAATGTTCCTATCGGCACGCCGGTGGTAATGTATTGGTAAAAATAAAGTATATTCAAAAGCATCCGCGCTTCTGCGGATGCTTTTTCTTTCCGCGAATGAAGTATTACAAATTGTTTAAAATAACAACAGCCGTGTTGACTATCCTCTTTACGGATGTTATAATGTCATACAGGGAAGAACTTTGAAAGGCAGATGCAAATAATGATAAAGTCCTATTTTTCAAAAAGGTTTACAGCTGCGGCTGCCGCAGCTGTTATAGCCGTAATGCTGTCCGGCTGTTCAGCATCCGACAGTTCCTCACGGAATCCCGCCCATACCGGATTCACAAGAGCCGACAGCACATCAGATGCCGGGAAGGTCACGGTCACTTCCGTTTCCGATGTGACGTCTGCGACTACGGCTGAGCAGGCAGCAGCGCAGGTGACAGAAACCACAACAACCGCTGCTCCGGCAGAGACAACTACTACCACAGCAGTTACCACCACCTCCGCCACATCTACCACAAAACCCGAGGAGGAGTCCGAGCCCGAAACTTCGGATGAGAAATATGAGATCGACGCCTACGGGCAGAAGCTGTATAAGTTTTCCGATGCGGACGAGCGTTTCCTCTCCGATGTGACTTTCGTGGGTGACAGCATCTGCTACGGACTTGAAGTCTATGACTATATGCCCCCGGACAATGTGCTGGCGGTGGGTTCCGTAGCTGCAAGGAACATCTTTGATTTTACCTTTGATGTCGGAGATGCGGAGTACGGAATCGTTGACGCAGTAAAAAAGGTCCAGCCGAAAATAGTAATCTTTTCAATGGGCATGAACGATATAAACCTCACGAACCCCGATCAGTACTGCGAAAACTATATGAACCTTCTCGATAAGGTCCATGCGGCGGTGCCTTCGGCGAAGCTCTATGTGGCTTCTATCACCCCGATCTCCAACGGTATTGACTTCAACAACAATGCCAACATCGACAACTACAACGCTACTATCAAGCAGTTCCTCGCCGATTCCGGCAAGGGTTACGGATATGTTGATATAGCCTCCTATCTAAAGGACAAGTGGAACGGACTTTCTTACGAGTATTCCGGCGGTGACGGGATCCACCTCCAGGGACACGCCTATTCAGCTATACTTTATCAGGTCTGCGAACAGCTTAACTAAAAAACAACGGCTTGCAATGATGCAAGCCGTTTGCTGTTATTAACGTGTGTTTAATCGCCGAAGGAGATGCCTATATCTCTTGCGGTCTTGACCATCTGATCGTCAGCGGGAACGAACTTTGTCTTGCCGGCTACGTCTACGAGTTTGTTCTCGGTGACGGTGTCGTTGACCATAGCCACGGCATATCCGAACTTGTCCTGAGCGATAAGTTCCGCCGCGTGAACGCCGAACTTGGTGGCAAGAACTCTGTCATAAGCCGAAGGACTGCCGCCTCTGAGCATATGTCCGGGAACGCATACTCTCGTCTCGCAGTTTGTGGCTGCCTCGATCTGCTTGGCTATGCGCGATGAGGCCGTTGTGATGCCGGCTTCAACACGGCTCTTAGCACGCTCTTTCTTCTTCATCTTGGCTTCGTTGATGTCGTAGGCTCCCTCAGCAACGGCCATTATAGCAAAGCCTCTGCCGTTTTCCGCACGTTTTACACAGGCGGCTGCCAGCTTGTCGATGTCGTAAGGTATCTCGGGAATGACTATCATATCTGCGCCGCCGGCAATACCTGCGTACAGGGTCAGCCAGCCCGCTTTGTTGCCCATTATCTCTACAACCAGAATACGGTTATGGGAAGTTGCGGTGGTATGGAGCCTGTCGATAACGTCGGTGGCAATATCCACGGCAGTATGGAAGCCAAAGGTCACGCTTGTGCCCCAGATGTCGTTATCAATAGTTTTGGGCAGACCGATAACGTTGAGCCCTTCCTCCGAAAGAAGGTTGGCGGTCTTGTGAGTACCGTTGCCGCCGAGGGTCAGCAGACAGTCAAGCTTCTGCTTCTTGTAGGTCTGCTTCATAGCCTTTACCTTGTCAAGATTATCCTCCTCGATGACCTTCATCATCTTGAAAGGCGTTCTCTTGGTGCCGAATATGGTCCCGCCCCGGGTCAGTATCCCGGAGAAATCGGACTGCTGCATTTCCCTGCACATATTGTTCATCAGACCGTAGTATCCGTCCTGGATGCCCACGATCTCAACGTCCTCGCCGAAGCGTTCATAGCAGGCTTTTGCCACGCCTCTGATAGTGGCGTTCAGTCCCGGACAGTCGCCGCCGCTTGTAAGGATCCCGATACGTCTTTTCATATTATTTCCTCCTGTTATGTTATATACGGGTGCAGTCAACAGAGGCTGCACCCGTTAAATTTTTCAAGTCCTATCAGTATTTATCGTCATCATCATCGAGGACGATCTTGAGTTCATCCTTAACGGCATCTTCGCCGGCTTTTAAGTCAGAGTGGCTGATGCCCGATTCCGACAGATCTACATCGTCATCGTCATCGAGTTCTTTGACCTTTTGGCTGAGGATGCTCTCATTGCTGCCGTAACCGTTGAAGCTGTCGAAGTCTTCGTCCGGATAGCTGCTGTTTTCGTTTTCGGCGAGCTTGAACTTCGCGATCATGTTCTTGAGTATCAGCGACTGCTGCGAAAGCTCTTCACTGGCGGAGGCGGCTCCGATAGCTGTTGCAGTATTCGTGGCAACAACTGCCGAGATCTGATCCACGCCGGTGTTGATCTGAATGATAGCCTCGGACTGTTGCTCGGAAGCGTCCGTGATGTTCTTTACAAGACCCTGGATAGTTTCGGAGCCTTCAACGATCTCACCCAGTGAGCGGGCGGTCTGTTCTGCCAGCTCGGAGCCCTTGCTAACGGCTTTGGTGGAGTTTTCGATCAGAGCCGAAGTCTGCTTGGCGGCCTCAGCCGAACGGGATGCCAGACGTCTAACTTCGTCCGCAACCACGCCGAAGCCCTTGGAGCCTTCACGTGCGGCCTCAACGGCAGCATTAAGCGCGAGGATGTTGGTTTGGAAGGAGATCTCGTCGATGACCTTGATGATGTTGGAGATCTCAGCAGAAGTTGAATGGATCTGCTGCATAGCCTCCAGCATATTCGTCATATCTTCGTTGCAGGCGGTGATAGCCTTGGTGTTCTCGGTAACGATGTTGTAAGCGTTCTTCGCGTCGTTGGAGTTCTGTTTTACCTGGGTCGATACTTCGTTCAGCGTAGCCGACAGCTCTTCGATAGCGCTGGCCTGCTGAGTGGAGCCTTGTGACAGCGCCTGCGCCGAATTGGATACCTGAACGGCTCCGGAGTTTACCTGCTCGGCCGCGGTGTTGATGGAGGCAAATGTCTCGCTCAAAGATTCAAGGATGTCGTTGAAGGTCTGCTTGATCTGGATGAAGTCGCCCTTAAAGTCGCCTTCAACGCGGTGGGTCATATTGCCTTCGGAAATGTTTGTCAGCGCAACAGTAATTTGAGTGATATACTGTCTCAGTCTTACGATCGTATCAGCCAGCGAGCCGGAGAGAATACCGATCTCGTCCTTGGAGTAGGAGACATCAACGCGGTCTGTCAGGTTGCCCTGCGCCAGTTCCCGGATACGGTTGGTGGTGGAAACGATAGGTTTCGACAGCTTTCTCGCAAACAGAATGGAAACGATGACCGAAATCACGATCAGCAGTGCGCCGATGTAGATGATGTTTTTCAGTGCGTTGGTGCTGGTGGTCATGAAGTCCTCGGAGGGAGCCACAACGCAGAGAGTACCGCCAAAGTAATCGCAGTTGGAAAAACCTCCGACATACTTAACACCGTTGTATTCATATTCGTCGGAGCCGAGGTCGCTGTTTACCGCCGTCGTAAGGAAATCCGCAAGTTCCTTATATGTGCCGTCATCCTTTGAAAGAGCTATGGGATTGGAGCGGTTGATAGCTCTCTGTATCTGATTGTGGAGCAGAGTTTCACCCTTGGAGTTAATGACATAGGCGTAGCCGTTCTCGCCGAATTTGATATCTGCAATAACATCGTTGAGCGCCTTGGCTCTCATGGTAACGCCTGCAACTATGGTCCTGCTCTCTGAAACGACCTTTCCTTCATTATTCTTGACTTCGTCCAGCTTGACGGGGCAGAGCACCGAGAAATAGATATCGTCCTTCTGGGTCATTATCTGTCCGTAAACGATGTCGTTCCTGCTGAACGCCTGAGCTACGTCGGTCTCTTTAATGCAGACGGTGCAAAGCCCTTGTGTCGCGGTGATGATCTTGTTCTCGTCGCTGTAAAGGGCGTAGGAATACTCGTTCTCTGTATCGGTAAAGCAGCTCTTGAGGAAATCGAGCCTTTCCTTATCAGAGAAAGCCGAGGTGAAAACCGAGTTCTTGGTATAGGCCGAAAATGTCTTTCCGTAGTTCTCGACCACCGTATCGAAGTTGTTTGCCGACTGTTCCGCCAGCGGCGCAATGGTGGTGTTAAGGGTGAGCTTTACCGATTTATTGATGTAAAGGATGCTGAACACACTCAGCAGCGCGATGATAAGCAAGGATACCGCAAACATTGCGATCATCATTTTTGATCTGATAGTTTTCAAGGTGATTCCTCCCCGACTTCATATTTAAGCATATTGTGAAATAACTCACAAGAATTTGTTTACTTACTTCTTTATTATATCAGATATGCACAAATATTTCAAGGGGGTAAAGGGCAAATATACGACTTTTTTTATAATTTTTTTTGGTTTTCGGGAATAATGCCTAACAGCGCATTTTTTAGCATAGAATTAAGCAGTATATCTGAACGGAGGTAACTGCAATGAACGAAAGAAAAAGCCTTATCCGAATGATGCTCCTGCTGGGAATATCTGCCCTTGTTCTGGGGCTGTGCTGTCTGAAAGCGTCGAGGCAGGAGGAGCCCGATACGGTCAGAACGGCGGTCATCAACGTTGATAAGCCCTATGTCAATGTCCCGATCATCATGTATCACAGCATCCTGCCGGATGTTTCAAAGAAGGGAGATTACGTCATAACTCCTTCACAGCTTGACAGTGATCTTGCTTATCTGAAGCAGAACGGCTATAAAGCCGTGACCCTTGACAGTCTGATCGAATACTGCGACGGCACCGGTGAACTTCCCGAAAAGCCTGTGGTCATCACCTTTGATGACGGTCAGCTGAACAATCTTACCTACGCTCTCCCGCTGCTGGAAAAGCATGACTTCTGCGCCGCCTTTTCCGTGGTGGGACGCTATACCGAAGCCGCCTGCGAGGATGCCGCTCCTGATCCGTCCTATTCCTACCTTGATTTTGACGATATTAAAAAGCTTCTGGACAGCGGCCGTGCGGAGCTTGTGAACCACAGCTACAATATGCACAGCCTTGATGAAAGGCGCGGAGCTTTACAGCGTGCCGATGAGAGCTATAAAGAATACCGCCGAGCAATGCTGAACGACGTGTCCTATGCGCAGAGGCTCTTCAAGCGGGAACTGGGCATCGAGCCCGTTGTATATGCCTATCCCTTTGGACTGGTGTGTCCTGTCGCCGGGACCGTATTGAAAATGCTGGGCTTCAAAGCATCTCTCGGTTGCGAGGAGAAGCCCAACCACCTTACCCGCGGGGACAGCTCCGCCTTGACAGAGCTTCACAGGTACAACCGCCCCGCTTTTGTATCAACGGAGGAGTTTATGAAAAGAGCTCTCGCCGAGTAGATTTTTGTTGACTTTTCCGCAGGTTTGTATTATAATGTATAAAGACAACAGGACCTAAAATAACGGAGGTTAAAATGACATACATAAAAAGACTCGCCGCGCTGATTATTGCCTTTGTTTTGGCGGCAATGCTCCAGCTTACGGCGATAACTGCGTCCGCCGAGGCCCTCGCTTTTATCTCGGTTCCCGGTTCGGCGGAGCGGGGAGAGAGCTTTGAGGTCAAACTCTCCTTTGATGCTGATACTCCTATCGGGCTTATCGAGACCGATCTTATCTTCGATGACTCCGTTGCCGCCTTTACAGGCGGGAGCGCTTCCGGCAGCGGGGGAGTGATACACGTCAAAGAAGTCTCCGCCCAGGAGAGTCTGACGCTGTCCGTAGTGCTTACTTTTACAGCGGTAGCTCCCGGAGATCTCAGTTTTACCCTTTCAAACTGCCGTGTAAGTTCTCCGGAGGGCACACCTCTTGCCGAGCCTTCCGCATCTGCGGCAATGGTCGTCCTTGAGGACAGCTCCGACGATGCCGAAAACAGCGATCAGCCCGGCGAGGACCAGTCCTCCCTCAGCGACAAGGACGAGAACGGCATCCCATATCACGGCGTGCTGACAAGCATCACTGTTTCCGCAGGCGAGCTTATCCCGGAGTTTTCGCCGCTTATATATGACTACGTCGTTAAGGTGGATCATGACGTTGAAGTCTTTGAGGTTGACGCCGAGCGCAGGTCGGAGGACGACCATATCTGGTACGAGGGCTCAAAAAAGCTCAGCGAGACCGGCACCGTACGGACTATCAGAGTCTACGACGATAACGGTCACGACAACACTTATAAGATCGTGGTCCAGCGTGCCCCCGCTCCGGAAGAAAGCTCCGAAAGCGAGGAGACCGTCTCCTCGGAAGCGGAAACAAGCTCAGCCGCAGAAACGGCTGTGGTCACTACTGCCGCTGACCCCGCTGACACCTCTGAGGAGGAGATCACTTCCGAACCGGCTTCTTCACGAAGCTCGAAGGCTTCTTCTTCGGCTGCTCCTTCGGGAATGTCCGAACTCCGGCGCAAGCTGATGCCCTGGCTTCTCGTGGTGCTTGGAGTGCTTGTCCTTGCGCTGGTGATCGTGATAACCTGGATCAGGAACAAGTCCGACCGCAAGCGCCGCAGGATTAAAAGCTCCTCGGGCAGAAAGTAACGGTTGACTTTTCGGATAAAATGTGTTATAATATATCGTATACTTTTCAAAAAACTATGAATGTGAGGTCATAATATGTGCGGAATCGTTGGATTTACCGGAACTGAACAGGCCGCTCCCATTCTTTTGGACGGTCTTTCTAAACTCGAATACAGAGGCTATGACTCTGCGGGCATCGCTGTAAGAGACGGTGAAAAGGAGCCGGAGATAGTCAAGGCCAAGGGCAAGCTGGAGGTCCTCAAGGAGATGACCAACGGAGGCGCGGCTGTCAAGGGCTGCTGCGGTATCGGTCATACCCGCTGGGCTACCCACGGCGAGCCTTCTACGCTGAATGCCCACCCCCACGCCTCGGATGACGAAAATGTCATCGGCGTTCACAACGGCATCATCGAGAATTTCCATGAGCTGAAAGAAAAACTCACAAAGGCAGGCTATACCTTCAAGTCCCAGACCGATACCGAAGTCGCTGTCAAGCTGGTGGACTATTACTTCAAGAAATATAAGCTGGGTCCCGTTGACTCCCTCTGCCGTGCTATGACCCGTATCCGCGGTTCGTATGCGCTGTGCGTGCTTTTCAAGGATTTCCCCGAGGAGATCTATGCCGCCCGTAAGGACAGCCCCATGATAATCGGCATCACCGACGGCGAGTCCTATGTGGCTTCCGATGTTCCCGCTATCCTTAAATATACAAGACAGGTATACTACATCGGCAATATGGAGATCGCAAGGCTTCGCAAAGGTGAGGTTACCTTCTACAACATCGACCGTGAGGAGATCACTCACGAGCTTTCCGAGATCAAATGGGATGCTGCCGCTGCCGAAAAGGGCGGTTACGAGCATTTCATGCTCAAGGAGATCCACGAGCAGCCCAAGGTCATCAAGGATACTATCAATTCCGTGGTCAAGGACGGCAAGATCGTTCTTGAAGAATTCGGCCTCACCGACGACGAAGTAAAGAACCTTTCCCAGATCTATATCGTGGCCTGCGGTTCGGCTTACCATGTGGGTGTATGCGCTCAGTATGTTTTTGAAGAGCTGACCACTATCCCCGTAAGAGTTGAGCTCGCTTCCGAGTTCAGATACAGAAAGATGCCCCTTGACCCCAACAGCCTTGTAATTATCATCAGCCAGTCGGGAGAGACCGCCGACAGCCGTGCGGCACTTACTCTTGCCAAGGAACACGGCATCAAGACTCTCGGTATCGTTAACGTTGTGGGCTCAAATATCGCCCGTGACGCTGATAATGTGTTCTATACCCTTGCCGGACCGGAGATCTCCGTGGCTACCACCAAGGCTTACAGCACTCAGCTTATCGCGGGATACCTGCTGGCTATGCAGTTTGCCAAGGTCCGCGGTGAGATCGCCGACGAGAGATTCTCGGAGCTTCTCACCGAGATCGCCACTATCCCCGAAAAGGTTGCAAAGATACTGGAGAACAAGGAACGCATTCAGTGGTTCGCAGCCAAGTTTGCCAATATCCATGACGCTTTCTTCATCGGACGCGGTATTGACTACGCCGTCAGCCTTGAAGGCAGCTTAAAGATGAAGGAGATAAGCTATATCCATTCCGAGGCCTACGCCGCCGGCGAGCTGAAACACGGTCCGATCTCTCTGCTCGAGGACGGCACCCTCGTTATCAGCGTCATTACTCAGCAGGCTCTGTTTGAGAAGACTGTTTCCAACATGGTAGAGTGCAAGAGCCGCGGCGCCTATATCATGGGCCTTACCAACTACGGCAATTACAGCGTTGAGGACACCGCCGATTTCACGGTCTACATTCCCAAGACCGACCCGCTGTTCACTGCCAGCCTTGCAGTTATCCCGCTGCAGCTTATGGGCTACTACGTTTCCGTGGCCAAGGGCCTCGATGTCGATAAGCCGAGAAACCTTGCCAAGAGCGTTACCGTCGAATAAGAATTTCAAAAGCCTGTCCGCGAAAAGCAGACAGGCTTTTTTCATGTCTTTGCGATAAGTTCAAGGTCCCAGGCAGGATAGTATCTCTGACGTCGCATATACAGCCGGTAGTTCGGCTGCATCTTATGAACAAGCAAGGGAATGTCAAGTATATCATAGGGCCGATGATATATACCTGTACGAATTTTCGGACAGTATTTTGTGATCGTTCCCTTGCTGCCAATTAATGCGGGAGCGTCCGCACCTTCGACATCGTATTTGATAAATGTGCATTCTCCGCCGGCAAGGATGCTATCAAGGCTCCTCAAGGCAACGGGTGTTCCCGTGTGGGACAGGCTTTGCTGCCGTCCTGCACCGTTTGAAAAGAAGGCAGTGCCGTCACGGTCGGAGGCCGCCGCATTCACCAGTACCATGTTGTCTAAGGGCATACATTTCTTTGCGCATTTTGCAAAGTTCTTCCTGCTTGGCTCCACGGCGTATATCTTTCGGTATTTCCCGCCGGTGTAACGCAGAAAACACTCAACGGTGTCACCCGTGTAAGCGCCAAGATCGGCATAGATCTCGTGATCCGACAGTTCAAGCAGCCGGTATACCTCGTCGGTATCGGACCAATTGGAAAGATACCTGATGTCTCCGCTGATCTTGAATTTAAGCACGTTTGCAAAGGTCTCCCGGGAAGTATCATCCGCCAGCAGCCCGAAGACCTTTTTTATATCATCTATGCGTTCAATCAGTTCGTCTTTTCGGGAATAGCCCTCACCGATCACCGCAGTGTCGGGATATACCAAAAGATGCCTTTCAGCCAGCCCGTCTATGCGTTCCATTATTTCCGGCAGGGAAGTCCCGAAGCCACAGGCGACCGCAAATTCCGTCCCAGACTGTTCAAGCTCAGTCATTCCCAGCAGTCTGAAGCTGCGGAACACCTTGTCCCGCTTGAAATCGTCGCTCACGAATATTCCGCTGCATTCGATCCCTTCGGTTTCAAAGGCTTTCAGCACCTTCTCGCAGCCGTCCCCCATACCGTAGATATAAACCGGCAGACCGCTGTTTTTCAAGCGTTCCGCCCAGGTCGGCAGGGCTTTCAGTTCATTCGGATCAAACATATTCCACCTCACAAAAGAAGGACGGCAGGCCGCCGTCCTTCTCTTTTTTTATCCGTGTTGATCTTCAAAAAAAGCATCGTCGTGATCGTAGGCATCCATAGCATCGGCAGGATGCATATGGTGTCCGCCGCCGATCATATCGCGGCCTCTGATATTGTACTTGTCGCGGTTGATGTCGATCTGCTTGTCAAGCATATTAAGCACTTCACGGGGCTTCTTTACGGATCTTATCTCCTTGATAGGAGTATCAACATCCTTGACATTCATAATGATCGATCCGCATTTGAATATCCTGGCAAAGAATCTCAGCACCAGCTTCTTGTCGGTCACCTTGTAAAGATCAAGCTCGTCTTCGGTGATAGTCAGCAGACCTCTCCTGGTGATGAATTTGCTTTCGGTCAGAAAATACCTTGTAAAAGAGATCGGCAGACCGAAAAGCGTGCGTTTCTTGTCAGTCCAGATGTACTCAAAATCAGCTTTCTTTGACATGGGAAAACCCTCCGTTTTTATCGGCTTGTGCCGATTATTTTACTTTGATCGACTTGACAGCCGAGTAGTTTCCGTATCTTGTCGCAGTTACGGAGCCGTCCTTGGTGTAGAAAGAGCGAACCTTCACATACCAGGTCTCTCCCGACTTCGGCACGCTGGAGAAATTCTCGCTGAGGTCGCTGAGATTTGTTGAGGTGTAGCTATGAACGTTGTTCACGAAATTCTTATCCGTACTGTACTTGACCTGATAGCCTACCGTGCCGGATGTGCCTCTCTTCCAGGCGACCTTGAAAGCGCCGGAGGTAGAAGTGAGGGAGGTGATCTCGTTTACGGCGGGCTTGATAACGAACTGCTTGTTCAGGAAGCCGCTGTAGCTGCCTTTGCCCTTGATGGAGATGTAAGCCACGCCTACTGCCTTGTTGTTTGTGTAGGAAACGGTGTAGTCAACGTTTTTGGTCAGCTTCTTTCCGTTGGCATCCTTGACGGTGAGATCGTCCTTGCCGCTCCTGTTATCGGGAGTGATAGCGCTGCCGGTGTAGGTATAGGATCCGTATGCAAGACTTGCAGAGCCCAGCACCTTTGCGCTGCCGACTACGATGCTCTTGACGTCGCTGTAATTGCCGTAGCGTGTGGAGGTCAGCTTGCCGTCCTTGGTGAAGAAGGAACGTACCTTGATGTAATACTTCTCGCCGGTCTTGGGGACGCTTGTGAGGTTTACAGAGGTCTTGCCCTGAACGGTGGTGCTATGATAAGTTTTGAAGCTGCTGTCAGTGGAGTAAAGCACCTGATAGCCGGTGGCCGTCTTGTCCTCTTTCCAGTTGACTGTGATCTTGTTTGCCGCAGTGGTAAGACCCGTAATGGAATTCTTCGCAGGCTTGATAACGAACTGTACGGACTTTGAGCCCTCGTATTTGCCCTTGCCTGTAAATGTAGCAGTTGCCACACCGACCTTCACATTGCTGCTGTAGCTTACGGTGTAGCTGAGACCCTTGGTAAGAGTCTTTCCGTTCATTTTTACGGTAAACTCGTTCGCGCCGTTTCTGGAGTCGGGAGTGATCGCCTTGCCGGAGTATGTATAGGATGGATACTTGACAGTTATCTCAGAATTTTTGAGAGAGCCCACCTTCTTAACACAGGAGAGCAGCGCATCAGCGTATTTCGTATCGGGGATCGAGAGAGTCCTTCTGTTTACAACGCCGTAATGGTCGTTATAATTGGTGCTGTTTGGCGAACGGAATCCGCCGTTGTCCCATACCAGGCAGGCAATACCGAGATTGGTCGCTTGAGTGACATAATCTTTCGCCCAGTTTGCTCTGTCGGTGTAATTGTTTTTGTCGGTAGCGCCGAACTCACCGAGAACAACGGGATAGCCCTTGGTAAGCACATTGTTTTTCAGTGAGGTGAAAAGCCAATTAAGACTGTTCTTTACGGTCCTGCTGTAAGTGGCGGTGCCTTTGCCATCACCGGCAAATTCATACGGAGTGTAACCGTGTACCGAATAAGCAAGCATATTGGCACTGTCGTTAGGCATCTTGAAGCTTGAGACCGTTGCGCCTTCGATAGAAGCATCGTATCCGGGGCACATAATAAGTCTTGTCTTGTTGTTTCCGCCGGTGGCTCTTATGGTGTCAACTGCCGCCTGGTTGAGGATGTTGATGCAGTTGATAGCGTCGTTTACGGCAGTTCCGGGGTTTGCCGTGTTGAACCACCATTCGCTGTTCGTACCGATAAGTCTCGGCTCGTTGAGAGTTTCAAATATAAGGTGGTCATTATAGTTCTTGAATTTTTCGGATACCTGCTTCCAGATCTTAGTTACATACTCTTTTGAAGTGGTAAGATGATCGGAAGAGGGATAGAAATAATTCTTCTTCCCCTTGCGGATATCGTTGTCGTGGTGAATGTTGACGATAACATAAAGTCCGTCGTTTATAGCCCAGTCAACCACGGTCTTGACGCGGTTCAGCCATGCGGAGCTGATGTTGTTGTTTCCGTCAACGTGGGGATGCCACGACACCGGGATCCTTATGGACGAAAAGCCCATTTCTGCCACCATGTCGATCATTGCCTTGGTAGTTTCCGGGTTTCCCCAGCCGGTCTCGTACTTCATCTCGTCGCTGGTGTTGATGTTTATGCTGTCAAAGGTGTTGCCGAGATTCCAGCCGACGCCCATTTCCTTGACGATCTCTTTGGCTCTGCTTGCTGCCTCCGCACTTGTGGGGAACGCCAGCGAGGTTATCGCTATCGCCGCCGAGGCTGCCGCTGCCAGCAGTTTTCTGAATAATTTCATAATGCTGTTTCTTCCTCCTTATTTTACAGTCCCTTCGCGTTGGAAAGGGTTATTCCGTTGGAACCGAGCTTGACCTCGTGATCCAGTCCGACGAATTTTCCGTTTTCCTGCCACAGCACCTCCTTGACAAATTTGTACTTGGTCTCGTCCCAGTCGGTGAAGCTGTCCAGCAAAAGCCCGCCCGTATCGCCGGAATTTGCATTCAGGCACCAGAAGGTGTGATTGAGCTTGTTGTCCTTTATGAGCTTTCTCATATAGGTCATCCAGGTCAGATTGGGCTCTGTCATAAAGCCGCCCCATTCACCGATAAGCAGGGGAGCGATATTCTTTTCCTTGATATAAAACCAGTTGTCCCTCCAGCAGTCCTTCATCAGCGAGTCGAAGCTGTAGCTGCCTTCGAACCAGGGCTGCTTGTATACAGTGGGACCGTAATCGTGAGGAGAATATACCAGCTTGTTCTGATATTTTCCTAAGTTCACGGGATAATCCTTTACGCCTCTCAGATTTCCGCCCCACCAGTTGAAGTAGTAGTCGGCGCTGTTCTGCGAGGAATAGCTTCCGTTCTTCTTGGAGTAGATCTCCGTGCCTTCAACCATTATCAGCAGGTTGGGGTTCTTTGCCAGCACCTTGGAGGCCGCTGTTTCGGCAATATGCTTCCAGTTGTTCGCAGCAGTGGAGTCGTTCCATATCGCAGCATTGCTGCCCTCGTTGGGCTTGCCGTGAGGCTCGTTTTTAAGGTCAAGGGCAATGATCGTGTCGTTGTTCTTGTATCTGTCAGCTATGTATTCAAGGGCCGTATAGTAATCGTTGACCTTGATCTTGTCGGTACACCAAAGATTTACATTGTGTCCCGAAGCGTTGGTCTCCGCCGAGTGGATGTCCGGCATTACCTTGATGCCGTTGTCGCAGCAGAGCTTCAGAAAATAGTCGAAGATCTCCTGGCTGTTCATAGCGTTGAGTTCGGGGTTGTAGGCGTTGTTGTAGTTCGCCTTTGGATACTCGCCCCTCTTCCATTGGAGCAGCAGCTCCGCCGACATAGGCACTCTTATCAGATTGAAGCCTCTGTCCGCGATAGCCTTGACAGTAGGTGCGAGCTGGGAGTTCCACAATCCGTCGAAGGTGTTTGTCCCCGTGTTGTAGCCGAACCAGTTAAGGCCCGTGAGCCAGACTGACTTGCCGTTCTTGTCGAGGATCTTCGAGCCGTCGGTGTGGAGCCAGTCGTCGCCCTTGGAAGCTGCCACCGGAGCAGCGATCATTTTCTTGACATCAGCGCTTGAAATGTTCCCGCTCTGTCCGCCGTTGTTATTGCTGTTGTTATTATTATTGTTATTGTTATTATTGTTGTTCTGCTGCTGCTGATTGTTCTCCTGTGCAACAGTGCCGTTCACCAGCTTGACGGTCTTGCCGTTGAGCTTAGCGGACTTGACGTTCAGCTTGCCGGAGGTGCCCATATTCGCACCCAGGGAGATGTTCCCGCCGGGCTGGATCTCCTTGTTGTAATCCGCGGGAGTGATAGTCAGCTTGTTGGTGCCTACGGTGTAGGTGCCGTTCCATCCGTCGGCGCTTTTGATGCCTTCGATCTCCAGCTCCAGTTTCCAGTCCTTGATGACGCTGCTTGTATTGTTTTTGATGCCGCACTCAAAGCCCGTCATCGTGACGCCTGCGTTTTCCCAGGTGTTGTTTCCGCTCCAGGTGACTACGTTCTCGCCGGAGGAACTGCTGCTTGAGCCGCCTCCCGAAGAACCGCCGTTGTTTGAACCGCCGTTGCCGCCGCCAGAATTGCCCCCGGAGTTTCCTTCGCTGTTCCCGGATGAATTCCCGCCGGAGCTACCTCCCGAATTGTCTCCGCTGTTCCCGCCGGAATTTCCTCCGTTGTTTCCGCCGGAGTTACCGCCGCTGCTTGCTTTGCTGCTTTCGGACTTGCTGTCCGATCTGCTGTCGGAGCGGCTGCTGTCCTTTTTGGAGCTTGCATCCTTACCGGACTTGCTTTCGGACTCCGATCCTTCATCAGCTTCGGATTTGTCCTCGCTGTCTTCATCCTCAGAGCCATCCTCGCTGTCTTCATCAGCAGAGATGTCCTCCGCCGCATTGACCGACGAGCCGTCGCTCTTTTTGATCTTGTCCCCGCCGCCGGAGTTGGTGATGATAAGCGCCGTCATCAGCGCGATTATCACCGCTCCCATTGCCGCAAAGGCCGCAATGATCTTATTCCTGCTTACCTTTACCGCCGGGGCTTCATCTGCGGGTGTTTCGGAAGCCCGGATCTCCTCCTCGGGAACGCTTTGACCCTCGGACACCGGGCCCAGCTTTTCGTTTTCGTCCATTTTTATCCTCCCCTTATTATTTGCTTCATATCATATCAGCCGAACAGCGTCAAGTGAAAATATCCTGCTATCAGTCCGAACAGGATCGCGCAGAAAAATATAACAGCCGCTATTCTTCCTTTATTCATTGAAGGCTTGTTATCGGTGATTATGCGGTATGTGACCTGGTAACAGATGCACGCCGGCAGCACCGGGTACATCGTAAATAATATCAGGCCCATTGGTATCTTTATGCTTTTTTATCCTATCACCCAGACCTGTCCTTTGTCCGCAGGATCAAATTCGCTTATCGCCAGCTTGCCGGAACGTGCGATGCCCAGCGTCAGCGGGAAGTTGTCCCCGCCGCACATTATGCGGAAACGTCTGTTTCCCAAAGCCGCAAGTCTGAATCTTGCCGCTCCGTCAGCGTCCTTCGGGGTGTCAAGCCCCTTGCATTTCGCGTTGATGAAGCCGCCGTCCTCGGTGCCGAAGGCGATGGTCCCTTTGCTGTCAATAAAGGCCGTGAACTTCTGCGTCTTTGTCTTGTCCGGCTTGTCGGGAAGGATGTTCCCCTCAGAGACCGTCAGCACAAGTCCGCTGGCTTCATTCTTTAAAGTGTATTTTTTACCGTCGGTTATGTAATTCTTCTTTTCACCGTTTGCTTCGTCGTAAAATTTCAGAAACAGCGTCATAACGTTCTGCTGGGCCATTTTCAAGGTGTTGTCTCCGGCGAATGAAAATGCCAGCGGGTCAAACTCCGAGATTTTCTCAAGGAACCTTGCCGCCGTGACAGATAGCTTGTTGGCGGCGTTCTCAAAGCTGTCTCCTTCATAGGTCTTTAACAGCCTCTTGTCAAATTCTCCCGCCGTGAATCGCGAGCAGGTGATATTGATGCTGTTCTCGTATGCGTGGTGAAGATTCGAAGCTCTCTCTACCCATTCAACGTTGCAGACGTGGACAGTGCAGCTAAGGTCTTCGATGAAGTGAGCCGCCCTTGCCAGATAGTGCATCGCTTCTTTGGTCTTTCCGCTCTTGTAAAGGCAGAGCGCCGAGGTGTAGTTTTCCTCCAGCAGGGTCCTTGCCGACTTGGCAAATTTCCCCAGCCTGTTCTTGTAGTAGCCGTTGACCGGTTTCAACTCCTTGCCCTTGGGTGTCCTGCTGGAATAGAAGTGCATCCCCGGGCCTCTGTCGATGTCGTCCTCCTGATCCGGTTCGGTGCATCCTTTCAGTATCTCCTCGTGATAAGGCTTGTAGAACTGCGCTTGTTTTACCTTGCCGTCCTTTTCAAGAAGCTTTAAAGCCTTCTTGGTGATGTCTTCATGTGTGACAGAGAACCATGCCTCCGCCTTGATGGGCTTTGCCAGCTTGTATGCCGCAAGTCCGGCGCAGGCAGCGATAAGTGTTAACATAGATCATTTTCCTTTGCTGTGTTTTTTCTTTTTCTTATTTTTCCTGACCGTGAAGCCGAAACTCCCCAGTTTTGCCCCCAGAGGGAAATATCCCCCGTGAGCATAGGCCAGCAGACCGGCCCTTTCCAGAGCGAGACGCCCTTTGTCGTCAAGCAGTTCCTTTGCCGCATCCACCTTGACAATGTCCGCGATGAACATATCGTGGGTCCCCAACGGGACAATCTCCCTCACCCGGCATTCCACGTTCACCGGCGACTGTACGATGATAGGCGCCGTAACTTCGCTTGCCTTTGAAACTTTCAGACCCGTGTCTTTCAGCTTGTCGGTGTCGCGTCCGCTTTTCACTCCGCAGTAGTCCACCGCTCTCACCAGTTCCGCCGTCGGCAGATTGATGACGAATTCTCCGCTGTCCTTGATAATGTCGTATGAAAACCTTTCCTTCCGAAGTGAGATATAGGTCACCGGCGGCTGAGTGCAGAGGATGCCTGTCCATGCAACTGTCAGCACGTTCGGCTTTTCCTCCGTTCCGCAGCTTACCAGCACAGGCGGCAGGGGAGAGGTGATAACGCTGCCCTTCCAGCTTTCCTTGGTGTATTCCGTGAAGCTCATTCCTGCCTCCAGCCGGTGCCCGGCCAGCCGTAGACTTTCTCGTAGATACGCTCATAGTCCTTGTAGAGCTTCTGCACCGTGTTTTCCAGAAAATAGTAGTGCTTTATGTAAGGGATCAGCAGGCACAGCAGTGCTGCTGCCAGCGGTATAAGGATGACCTTCTCGCTCACTGCAATGACAAGAAAGCAGGCAACGGTCGCCAAAGCAAAAAGCACCATGACTATCAAGTGGATGAACCTTTCGTGCATAAAAAATCTGATATGTTCCCGGTGATAGTCCAGCAGGCGTTCAAAGTCCGTGCTGTCATCCTCCAGGCATTTCAGAATATAGGCTCTGTATGCCGTCAGATACTTTGTCATATATCAATAAACTCTCCGTTTTCGATAGTCATTTCTTCGAGCTTCTTGTCCTTGAAATGCTGGGCCTTTTCGTCGAGGTCTTTGGCTAAGGTCTTACCGAGGATGCTGTCGGCAAGCTTGTAGTTCTTGATCATCCGCTGCGGGAAATTGCGGTATTTCTTAGAGCCGCGAAGCTTTTTCTTCTTCTGGTCAAAGACCACCGAAAGTATTGTTGCCAATGTGGCGGCCAGCACCATTTTTTCAGGTTTGGTATTGCATTTGAATACAACGGGCATTTTTATCACTCCTTGCTGAGGTGTCAGATAATGCTTTTGCATACCTATTTATTATTATAACCTATCTGAACATTTTTTGCAAGTGATATTTGCCTTCTGACCGTAATTATTTTTGTGTTGATAAAACGGTTGAGCATAATATACAAATAATGCCGAAAAATTTCGGCGCTAATTTACAAATAAAGAGTTGACAAATTTAACGAAAAATGATATTATAATTCTGATAATATATTTTAACTAATTTTGCGGGAGAAAAAGTCCAAAGTTCTGACGGGAGGTGTATTATGGAAGGCGTGCTTTGCAGTCCGGGGTTCAGAAAATTCTTCAGCTCCGTGCTTACGGAAGCCGAAACGCTCAGTGATCTGATAAAACTGCTGGGCGATACTATCCATATCATCAGTGATGAGATACATCTCGGCAGACTGGATTTTGAAGTCGGCCCCGATTTTTCCCTTGAGGAGCTGGGAACCGATTCAAGGAAGTGTACAGTTTTCTCCGAGGAGTTCAATCCCGACAACAAGATCGAAAGGCATTTCAATACCCACGATAACGATGATGTTATAATCACTGTTTATCCCTCCGCCGGATATACCTGGAGCAGCGAAGAAGAGGATGCGGTGGACTTCCTGCTCGAGACCCTCTTTGTTATATGTGCAAAGACCAGAGCCTTTACAGAGGTCCACGACCTGGCCGTAAGGGACCAGCTCACCGGCGTGCTTAACCGACAGGGCCTTGTCCGTTACTGCGAAAGGACCCTTCTCACCGGCATGATGGGCGGATATACCGCCGTTTTCCTGAATATCAGAAATTTCAAGTTCATTAATCAGAATATAGGCACCCGCTCCGGCGATAAGGTGCTGAAAAGATACGCCGAAAGACTCACGGAGCTTGCCGGCGACGGCACCGTTGCCAGACTCGGCGGAGACAATTTCATTGCTTTCGTCAAGGACGCCGATGCGGAGCAGTTCATCCGCAATACAGGGAAGATAAGCGTTACCTTCGGTGATTTTATGAGGTTTGACCTCTCCGCAAAGGTGGGCGTTTATAAGATCGGCATGATCGACACCGTCACCGATATCCTCAATTCCGCCAATATGGCCTACATCGCAGCGAAGCAGTCCCTCAATGATCGGGTGGTCTACTTCACTTCGGAGATCTTCAGACAATCCACCTCCGAGAACGAGATCATCGCAGTTTTCCCCGAGGCTTTGAAAAACAAGGAGTTTCAAGTTTATTTCCAGCCGAAGGTAAGAATGGACATCGGCAGGCTTTGCGGATGTGAAGCCCTGGTCCGCTGGAACAGGAACGGATGTCTTGTCCCGCCCAACGATTTTGTCCCGGTACTGGAGCGCACAGGCGCCGTCTGTGATCTTGATTTCTATATGCTGGAGGAGACCTGCCGCTGGATACGCTACTGGCTGGACAACAGCATACCGCCGGTGCGTGTATCGGTGAACTTCTCCAAGATACATCTGCATAATACCAGGCTCGCGGACGATATCCACGACATTCTGAAAAGATATAAGG
Source organism: Ruminococcaceae bacterium FB2012 (assembly GCA_900104495.1). Taxonomy (GTDB): domain Bacteria; phylum Bacillota; class Clostridia; order Oscillospirales; family Ruminococcaceae; genus FB2012. The sequence continues at coordinate 154,777 of FMXS01000004.1, forward strand.
TGCCTTCGAAGTACATAGAGATAGAATTGACCGAGACCTCCTGCCATGAGGATTACGACGCTATGCTTGCCTTCATCAAGGAGATGCGCGGCCGGGGCTTCGGCGTTTCGATAGACGATTTCGGCACCGGCTATTCGTCGCTGAATATGCTCAAGGATATCCGTGTTGATATGATAAAGCTGGATAAATCTTTCGTGGATTCTATTGAGGAGCACGGTGACAACGCAAGAATAGTCATCCGCAACATAGTGAATACGATAGTCGAGCTTGGCATGGAGGTCATCGCCGAGGGCGTTGAAAAGCTCAGCCAGGTGAATTTCCTTGAAGAGATCGGCTGTGAGATAGCCCAGGGCTACCGCTTCGGCAAGCCTATGGACGCCGGCCGGTTCACAAACGAGCTTATTTCGGATATGGGGTAAGACCCCGCTTTTATAGAATTATGGGGCAAAACGGCGGTGCGCTTTGGTGCATCGCCGTTTTGCCTTTTTTAGGCCGCGCTGCGCTCCCGTTGGTCGCTTGGGGGCGGCGCGTGATGTAACGCAGGTCCCGCGCCGCGGACCTGAATTCGTTATGTAACGCGGGGCTCTTGCATTCTTGATACGGTGGGTCGTTTGATCCTGTCATACGTTTGATTGTTGTATCGTCATGCGTTATTTAGTTTTTATCAGATCTGCGCTTCTGTTTGTTTTGTACCGGCTTATCCGTTTTGTCATATCCTCTTGATTTATCGGATATAATGTGGTATAATAGGATAGAACAGTTATATCTTTGAACGAAAGGAAGATGCGTTATGCAGAAGCTTTTGAAAATACTCAGAAAGAATGCCCGCCTTTCCGCGGAGGAACTGGCAGTCATGACCGGCAGAACCCCGCAGGAGGTCGAGGCTCAGATCGCAGAGCTTGAAAACAAGGGCATCATCCGCGGATATTCGGCGGTCATAGACGATTCCGCCTTTGATGACGATGCCGTCCTCGCGCTGATAGAGCTTAAAGTCACCCCGCAGTCGCAGAGCGGCTTCGACGAGATCGCCGCGCGTATCGCTTCTTATGAAGAGGTGGAGTCTGTCCGTCTGATGTCCGGCGGCTACGATATTATGGTCTCTGTCATCGGCAGGAATATCCGCGATATTTCACAGTTCGTGAATCAGCGGCTTGCGGCTATCGATGCGGTGCAGTCCACTACTACCCATTTTGTCCTCAAAAGCTATAAGGAGAACGGCATCATCAAGACCGACCCCGAAAAGGACGAGAGAGGAATGATCTTCCCATGATAGATTACGATAAGCTCGTCTCAAAAGAGGCCACAGCTATAAAGCCCTCGGGCATACGCCGATTCTTCGACATCGCCGCCGAAATGGAAGATGTGATCTCCCTCGGCGTGGGCGAGCCGGATTTCAAGACCCCTTGGCGGATCAGACGCTCCGCAATCGACATTCTCGAACAGGGCAGGACCAGCTATACCGCAAATGCCGGCCTTGCCGAGCTTCGGGAGCAGATCGCCAAGTATCTTTCCCGGACGATACATACCGAGTACGATCCCGCGCATGAGGTGGTTGTCACCGTCGGCGGCTCCGAAGCAATAGATCTGATGATAAGAGCCGTTGTTGACCCCGGCGACGAGGTGCTGGTTGTGGAGCCTTCTTTCGTCTGCTATGCGCCGCTTGTGCGTCTTGCGGGCGGTGTTCCCGTTATCATCGAGACCAAGTCCGAGGACGAGTTCAGACTCACCGCCGAGGCTCTGAAAGCTAAGATCACCGATAAGACAAAGCTCCTTTTCCTGCCCTTCCCCAATAATCCCACGGGGGCTATCATGCGCCGTGAGGACCTTGAAGCAATTGCGGAAGTTCTAAGGGAAACGAATGTTTTTGTCTGTTCCGACGAGATCTACTCCGAGCTGACGTATTCCGGCAAGCACGTTTCTATCGCCGAGATCGAAGGTTTGCGGGAGCGTACCGTGGTCATCAACGGCTTCTCAAAGAGCTTTGCGATGACCGGCTGGCGTCTCGGCTTTGCGGCAGGTCCCGAGCCGGTGATAAAGCAGATGCTGAAACTTCACCAGTATCAGATAATGTGCGCACCGTCGGTGAGCCAGTTCGCGGCAATAACCGCTCTCAAACATTGCGCCGACGATGTGGCCGCTATGCGCGAAGAGTACGATATGCGCCGACGCTTCGTGGTGGACGGCTTCAATAAGCTGGGGCTGGACTGCTTTACGCCCCAGGGAGCGTTCTATGTTTTCCCCTGTATCAGATCCACCGGCCTTTCAAGTGAGGAATTCTGCGAAAGGTTGGTCTATTCCAAGAAAGTCGCAGTTGTTCCGGGCAATGCCTTCGGAGACTGCGGAGAAGGCTTCGTGAGAGTTTCCTACGCCTACTCGATCGCTCACTTGAAAGAAGCTCTCGTTCGTATCGGACAGTTCGTCCGGGAGATAAAAAATGGATAAACTCACAGTAAAAGCATACGGAAAGCTCAATCTTTATCTTGATATCACAGGCAAGCGGGAAGACGGTTATCATCTTCTGCGGACGGTGATGCAGTCAGTCTCGGTCTTTGATACGCTGAAATTTGAGATATCCGAGGGAAGCGGCATTGAACTTGTTTGCGACAATTCTGATTTCCCACTTGACAGCAGCAATCTTATCTGTAAAGCCGCAGACCTTTTCTTCTCGGAAATGAATATTTCTCCCCGTGGGAAACTGACTGTTACCGTCGATAAGCAGATACCCGCAATGGCAGGAATGGCCGGCGGAAGTGCCGACGGCGCCGCCGCTCTGACTGCTCTTAACGAGCTGTACGGTTTTCCGCTTGACAGCAAGAATTTGCTTAAATTGGCCCCGAAACTGGGCGCGGACGTGGCCTTTACAATGGTGGGCGGCACTATGCTTTGCGAAGGCATCGGCGACCAAATGACAAAGTTTAAAGATGTAAAGGATATTTGCTTTGCAGTCGTGCGTCCCGACACGAGGATATCCACGCCCGCCGCTTATAAGGCCTACGACAGTGCTCCGCCTATGCGGAAGAAGAGCTTTGCCGCTTTTTCTCAAGCTTTAAAGCTGGATGACAGCCAGAAACTTGCAGACAGTATGTTCAACGCTCTTGAAGCCGCTGTCAAGGATCCGGACGTGGCGGCAGTTAAGGAAAAACTGATAGCCGGAGGCGCCCTCGGCGCTTTGATGACAGGCAGCGGCTCGGCGGTCTTCGGGGTGTTTGAAAACAAGACCGAGGCCCGTCTGCTGATAGACATAATGAAGGAATACCCGTTTGCGCAGGTGCTTGAACCTGTACCGCACGGATTGGAGATCATGAGGTGATATAATGGCAAGACCGAGAAAGTGCCGCATCTGCGGCTACCGTTTTCGTGGTAATGAAGATATCTGCCCGGAATGCTTTACCGCCCGGGATGATGATATAAGCTGCAATCAGTTCAGTCACAGCGAGCATTCCCACGGCAGCGGTTTATCAACTACCGAGAGCAGCGACGTCTACGACGAGTTCAAGGAGCGCAGCTTTATTGACGAACAGCGTTCCGAAGAGGCCAAGGATCCCATTCCGTCCTCCACTTACGGCAGCAGGCAGGGGACTCCTCCTCCGACCTATGCCCAGCAGAGCTACAGTCAGCCGAGAGCTCGGAACGGCTATTCCGCCGGAGGACAGTCACGTCAAGATAAACTTGATGCATTGCGGAATGCAAGACAGGCTCCGCGCGGTCAAGGATATAACCCGCAGAATGTGTATTTCGGACAAAATGGGACCGCCCCCAACGGGAATCCCGTTTATTACACAAGAAACGGACAGAAGCAGAAGTCAAACGCCGGCGTTGTAGCCGTTGTGGTTATAATAATGCTTGTTGCTTTTTTCATCCCGGTCATTAGGTCGATAGTTCAAAACTACGGCGTTTCATCCAATAAGGCAAAGTCTAAATCCACAACTACCAAGAAGAACAATATCGATATAAGCTACACTATGCCGGATTTCTCAATGCCCAGCGTCAGCATTCCCGACGTCGAGGACCTTGACCCAAGGCAGGCTTCAGTAATGGACAACGGCTATCAGCTTTATGCCAAGAACATTGAAGCTGGCGAGGTCATCCTTCCCGACCGGCTTGAAGACAATTTCTCCGAGGAGGAGATCAAGACTCACCGAGTAGCGGAGGGTTACCTCCCCGAAGGATATGTTCGGCTCAGTATGAATCTTTCTTCCGTCTCCGTAGACATAAACGACCCCTCTTCTCCCGACATCGTTGCTATGGGATGCTATCTTGAGACCCTTGATTCTCAGGGCCTTGTTATCTGCACATCTTACATCATGGATGAACGCGAAACGGGAACAGAGATACGGGACGCCGCTTTTCTTGTCCCTTCGGATTATAAAGAATTCAAACTCTACCTGCTGGTCAATTCAAAAACCGGGGAAGCAGTCCATAAGCTGATACCCATCAAGAGATTTAACATCCAGCCCGACAAGAAAAAAGACGACAACTCAACTCGGGCCGAGAGCGATACATCGTCTTCCAAAAAGGATAAGACCGCATGATAACCGATATTTATTCGCGCTGCACCCTCTGCCCCAGGGAGTGCGGCGCCGATCGTTATAACGGCAGGGGCTTCTGCGGAGAGAGCGCGGAGATACGCATTGCCAGAGCGGAGCTTCACCAATGGGAGGAGCCTTGCCTCAGCCCCGAAGGACGTTCGGGGACCGTGTTTTTCTCGGGCTGTCAGCTGGGATGTGTATTCTGCCAGAATTACGAACTTTCGGCGGAGCATAAGGGCTTTGTGCTTACCGAACGTCAGCTTGCGGACACTTTCCTGCGTCTGCGGGATATGGGCGCCGAAAACATTGACCTTGTTACGCCTACCCATTTTGTCCCCTCAATTATCAAGGCTCTTGACCTTGTTAAGGACCGTCTCGACCTCCCGGTGATATATAACTGCGGAGGTTATGAGAAACCGGAGACATTGGCGATGCTCCGGGGATATGTTGATATCTTTCTTCCGGATATGAAGTATATGGACAGCGGCCTTTCCGGGAGATTTTCCCGCGCTCCCGATTATTTTGCCCGCTTCGGAGAAGCTCTGAAAAAGATGCTGGATATAGCCGGAAAACCGCGATATGATGAAAACGGCCGCCTGCTGGGGGGAGTTATAGTCAGACACCTTGTCCTGCCGGGATGCAGACACGATTCCGAGGCACTGATAAAGTGGCTGGGTGAAAACTTCCCGACGGACAGTTTTCTTGTCAGTCTGATGAGTCAGTTTACGCCGGTCTATAAATCTGCCGAATACGGCCTCGGACGCAGGACCGTGACATTTGAATACGAGTCAGCAGTCAAGGCTCTTGAATCAGCAGGTTTTGACGGCTTCGTTCAAGAGCGTTCCTCCGCTGAAGTTGAATATATTCCTATTTTTTATGATCATTTGTATTATGATTTATCTAATACTTAATATTTGTTATAAATGGTAATACTTTCAGATTGAACTTTATCAACCTTCAGTGTATAATGTATTATAGAATAGGTTATACCATAGCTTGTTCTTATAATATGCAGCTGTCACATAATATTGTGTGCGGTTGTCTCTGAAGGAGGGCGATGCCAATGTCCAAGGCTATCGGTTCGAAGTATTCGATCGAAAGCTCCGAGGAAGCAGAGGAATTCTATCATTATGTTAAGGACCTTCTGGATAGTGATATAGTCTGCGAGATGAAAAAATACCGCCACCATTACAGTACGACCTGCTATCAGCACTGTCTGAACGTATCGTACTATAACTACCTTGTATGCCGCAAGCTGGGGCTTGATGCAAAGAAAGCCGCCAGAGCCGGCATCCTGCACGACCTGTTTCTCTATGACTGGAGAGATACTCCCCGCAAAAAGGGCGACCTGCCTCACGGATTTCGTCACCCGCAGATAGCGCTGGAGAATGCCGTTCAGAATTTCGACGTTTCAAAGCGTGAGGAAGATATGATCGTAAAACATATGTGGCCCCTTACTTTGAAGCTGCCCCGCTATGCCGAGAGCTATGTTATCGTTATGACCGATAAATACGCAGCAATGCTTGAACTCGGTGAGCATTTTAAAGGCAAGCTGAGATCTCTTGCCCGCAAGGGTGAGAATGCACTTAGGAAGGTTTCCTGACCGTAAAAGTACATTTTCTGCCGGCGTCTTCGGATGCCGGCTTTTTGCTGTTTCATATTTTAACAAAAACTGCCGTTCGGGAAAACTCCGAACGGCGGTTCGCTTTTCAAGTCAGAATAATTGACTTTCGACCCGTATTATGCTATAATATGACAAGAAAACCGTTGCGCATATACGGCTCTCTGTCCGGCTGCGGACGGGTTTTGACCGTCGGGATAAGCCCACGGTGAAAGGCGGTAATGTTATGACAAGTGAAGAGATGTCCAAACAGGCGGGAAAGCTGGCTGCCGAGGTCATTTCGGTCTCGGTAGGGAAGCTGCTTCTGCGGCACCACTATTTTTCTCCTGCGCTTTGCAGGCTTCGGCTGAAACAGGGCGCCGAGTATCTTTTCACCGACGGCAGAGATCTCAGCTATCAGCCCTTTTCGGTGCTGAAAAAGTACGCCAAGGACGAGAATCTGCCCGTTCACGATCTGCTTCACTCGCTGCTGCATAACATCTTCCGGCATTGGGATATAGGTCCCGCTCGCCCGGAGCTTTGGGATGCCGCCTGCGACATTGCGGCAGAGGCGGTCATATTGAGCCTTGACCCGGAGCTTTGTCCCGGGGATGAACGTGAAAATCGGGAGAGCATCATACGGGACCTCTCCCTTGAGGTTAGGCCTCTGACTGCTGAAAAGCTGTATCACTTTATGGACAAACAGGGTATTTCCGAGGAACGCCTTGCGGAATACACGGCGATGTTTTCCGCCGACGACCATAAGCGTTGGTACAAAAACAGCGTTGAGCTCGAAAAGGAGCCCGAGTCCGAGACGCCGCATATCTTCCCGGAGTTCAATGAACAGGGTGAAAAGAAGGAAAACGAGGGCAAAGAGGGTGAAGCCGCCGACGGTGACGGTGAAAATCAGGGTGAAGAACAGTCCGATGAACAGGTACAGTCCGAAAATTCGGACAACAACTCTATGGAACAGTGGCTTGACGAGTTAAAGAGCGCCGAAAAGGAAGAACTGTCAAAGCAGTGGGAGGAGATCTCCAAGCAGCTCCAGGCGGAGCTTGAAGGCTTCGCAGGCAGAAGAGATACAGAGCGCCTCGTCGACGTACTGAAAAAGGTAAACCGTGAGCGGACAGATTACCGTGCATTTCTGCGGAGGTTTGCGGTTGCCGGCGAAGTGATGAAGCCCGACCTTGATTCCTTCGATGTGGGATTTTACAGCTACGGTATGCAGCTTTACGGCAACGTTGCTTTCATCGAGCCCCCCGAACATAAGGAAGTTAGACGCATCAAGGATTTCGTTATCGCAATAGATACATCGGGTTCCGTAAGCGGCAAAACTGTACGAAATTTCGTACAAAAAACCTATTCTGTCCTTAAAACCGAGGAGAGCTTTTTCTCCAAGGTGAACATCCACATTTTACAGTGCGATACACTTATAGAAGATGCCGCAGTCATAACCTGCGAGAAGGATATAGAACGCTACATCGACGGTTTGGAGATCAAGGGCCTCGGCGGCACGGATTTCCGTCCCGTTTTTGAGTATGTTGACAGGCAGCGTGCGGAGGGTAAGCTCACCGATCTCAAAGGGCTTATCTATTTCACCGACGGGGCCGGCATCTACCCGGAGTGTGCTCCCGAATATGAAACTGCCTTTGTTTTCCTCGAAGCGGATTACGAGCGTTCCGACCGGCCTGAACTGCCGCCCTGGGCAGTAAAAGTGGTGCTTTCGGAAGGAGAGATCGACGATGACGACTGATTTTGCCCTAAACGGCGAGGTGCTTACCGCCTATCTCGGCTCCGAGAGCAAAGTTATCATCCCCGAGGAAGTGAAGGTCATCGGCGAGGGTGCCTTTATGGGCACTCCAGTGACGGACGTGACTGTTCCCGAAGGTGTTACGGAGATTGAAAAACGCGCATTTTGGGGCTGCGAACTGCTGACGGAGATCAGCCTGCCTGAAGCGCTTCGGAGCATCGGTGACAATGCATTCAGAAACTGCGGCTCCCTTATGGAGGTCGTCATTCCCGACGGTGTCGCTTTTGTCGGAGAGGCTGCTTTCCGGGATTGTGAACAGCTGGAAAGGGCTATTCTCCCCGATACGCTGGAGGAACTTCGTGCCAGCACCTTTTCCGAATGCCTTCGGCTCACGGGTATTCATTTGCCCGCAAAGCTCCGCAGGATAGGCGTAAGCTGCTTCCGCGGATGCGTCAGTCTGACAGAGATCGTTATTCCGGAGGGAGTGCGGGATCTTGACGACAGCACTTTCATGAGCTGTACCTCGCTTCGGAGCGTGAACCTTCCCGAGGGTTTGAATTCTATCGGCAGACAGTGTTTTTCGCAGTGCGGAAGGCTTATGTCTATCAGCGTACCCGACAGCGTGCGTGTCATTGCGGGTAATGCTTTTTACAACAGCGGACTGATGAACGTCAGCACCGAGAAATTTGTTATTATCGGAAAAGTGCTGATGCATTACAGCGGCACGGACGAGACCGTCGAGGTTCCCGAGGGCGTGGAATATATCGCAGACCATTCTTTTGCCTGTTGTGAAACGGCGGTGCGGGTGCTGCTGCCCGAAAGCGTCACCGAGATTGCTGAGGGCGCCTTTGACAGCTGTCCGGCGCTGAAAAGCGTTCGTCTGCCCAAGTGGCTGAAAAGGCTGGGCAGGGGAGCCTTCGCCCGCTGTCCGCAGCTTACGGATATATCCCTTCCGGATAAACTGGAGCATATAGGAGCGGAGCTTTTCGCTGGCAGCGGTGCGGAATGTGGCTTTACGGCAGGAAAGTATCTGCTGTCGTTTTCGGATACGGTGGGACGTCTTGAACTTCCCCCGGGGACCGAGATCATTGCCGATGAAGCCTTCGCCCGCTGCGGAGGTATCCGTGAGGTAGTTTTGCCCAAGGGCCTTCGGACGATAGGCGAGGGAGCATTCCGCTGGCGAAGCGAGTTGACAAGAACCGAGATACCCGCGTCGGTTACGGAGATCGGCAAAAACGCTTTTGCCAACTGCGGAGAGCTTGAAATAACCGTAAAGGAGCCCGGCGGCATCCTCGGAGAGAATGCTTTCCCCGACGGCGCGAGACTTACTTTTATCATCGGCGGGAAACAGCTTTCCGTAACCCTCACCTGGGAGATCAAAGCCGGAGACTGTCCCGAGCGGAGACTCTGGGAGTTCGTTTCAGAACCCTCCGAGGAAAGGTTTCTGTCGATGGGAAAGAGCTGCTACATGATACCCTGCGCGATCTGCTTTTACGGTCTCGGAGGAGCTTATGCAGACTTTCTCCGTAAAAATGCCGCAGAGGCGGTCTGTTATGCTGCCAATGACGGAGACACAGAGCTGTTTGAAACAGTACTGAATTTTGGACTTTTAGATCTTGAACAGCTGCGTATCTGCATAGATCACACAATAGAAAATCATCAGACAAAACAGCAAGTTCTGCTGATGCGATACCGTCACGACCGTTTCGGTGAAACAGAAGCGGCGGAAAGATTCAAACTGTAACGGAGGCTGAATATCATGAACATAAAACAGGCCGGGGAGCAGATAAGAAACACCGTCAAGGCTTATCTTGCGACGGACGAGGCGGGAAGGCCCCTTATCCCGCAGCATAAGCAGCGCCCGATATTCCTTATAGGTGCGCCGGGCATCGGAAAGACCGAAATAATCTCGCAGGTCGCTTCCGACCTGGGGATAGGTCTGCTCACCTATTCCATGACACATCATACCCGCCAGAGCGCAATGGGTCTGCCGATCATCCGCAAAAAGGAATTCGAAGGAATGACCTTTGAGGCCACCGAATACACCATGAGCGAGATAATCGCCGCAGTCTATGACCTTATGGAGCGCTCCGGGGTAAGGAGCGGCCTCCTTTTCCTGGACGAGATCAACTGCGTTTCCGAGACTCTCACTCCCGTTATGCTCCAATTCCTGCAATACAAGGAGTTCGGCGGCAGACGGCTCCCCGAGGGCTGGATAGTAGTGACGGCGGGCAATCCCCCGGAGTACAACAGCTCAGTGCGTGAGTTCGATACTGTCACCTGGGACAGGCTGAAGCGTATCGACGTTGAGCCCGATATGTCCGCATGGAAGGAGTATACCTATTCCGCAGGCGTTCACGGCGCAGTGATCTCCTATCTTGAGATAAAGCCGCAGAATTTCTACCGCATAGAAAAAACCGCATCGGGCCGCAGTTTTGTGACGGCGAGAGGCTGGGACGATCTGAGCCGGGTCCTCGGGGTGTATGAAAAGCTGGGTATCCCAGCTGATAAGGAACTTGTGGGACAGTATATCCAGGACCGCCGCACTTCGGAGGATTTCGCGGCATACTACGAACTCTACCGCAAATATCAGAGCGACTACCGCATTGACGATATACTTTCGGGATGTGAGGATGCTGAGATCAGCGACAGAGCCCAAGCGGCATCCTTTGACGAGCGGTATGCGCTGCTGGGCCTTATGCTGGATGCCGTCGGCAGGGAGTGCGGAGAAATGCTGTCCCGGGACGGCGATATGATGCTTGTGAAGAAAAAGCTCTCCGAGATAAAGGATGCCTGCGCCGAGGGCGGCGATGCTGCATCACTTCTCCGCGCCGCCGCAGAGGAACTGGACGCTGAGCGGGATCGTCTTATCTCAGCAAATAATCTGTCCAAAAAAGCGGACGATAGTATACTCCGCCGCAGAGCTATGCTGCTTGAACTTGCCTCAAAAGCCGACGGCGGTTTTGACAGCACCGAAGAGCGTTTCAAGTCGGATGCCGCAGCATTCATTGCCGAGACCAAAAAGGTACGCGAGCACCTTGACAACACATTCCGCTTCACGAACCGCGTTTTCGGCACCGACAGAGAACTGCTGATAATTCTTACGGAGGTCGCTGCCAATCCCAACACTGCCCGATTTATCGGCTTGTACGGCTGTGACGAGTATTACCGCTACGACAAAGAGCTGATGTTCCACGAGCGCCGACTTGAAATAATCGACGAGCTCAACCGTCTGCACTCCCAAGGCGGAGATGCTTTCTGAGAAATTGACTTCTCCTGCTTATCAAGCCATAAAAACGACCCCATATCCGCCAGCGGATATGGGGTCAAGATATTATTCAGTCTGTTAAGTTACGAAAAACTGTATCAGCCTTTCATAGCTTCTTCAACAGCAACTGCGCAAGCAACAGTAGCACCGACCATCGGGTTGTTGCCCATACCGATAAGTCCCATCATTTCAACGTGAGCGGGAACGGAGGAGGAGCCTGCAAACTGAGCATCGGAGTGCATTCTGCCCATGGTGTCGGTCATACCGTAGGAAGCAGGGCCTGCTGCCATGTTGTCAGGGTGAAGTGTACGTCCTGTGCCGCCGCCGGATGCAACGGAGAAGTACTTCTTGCCGGCATCGGTGCGCTCCTTCTTGTATGTGCCTGCAACGGGATGCTGGAATCTTGTGGGGTTGGTGGAGTTGCCGGTGATGGAAACGTCAACGTTCTCCTTCCACATGATAGCAACGCCTTCGGTAACGTCGTTAGCGCCGTAGCAGTTTACCTTAGCGCGGAGACCGTCGGAATAAGCCTTGCGGAATACTTCCTTGACCTCGCCGGTGTGGTAATCCATTTCAGTTTCAACATAAGTAAAGCCGTTGATCCTTGCGATGATCTGAGCGGCATCCTTGCCGAGACCGTTCAGGATAACACGCAGGGGCTTCTGACGAACTTTGTTGGCCTTCTCAGCGATACCTATAGCGCCTTCGGCAGCAGCGAAGGACTCGTGACCTGCCAGGAATGCGAAGCACTCGGTGTCTTCTTCAAGCAGCATTTTGCCCAGGTTGCCGTGGCCGAGGCCGACCTTTCTCTGATCGGCAACGGAGCCGGGGATGCAGAAAGCCTGGAGGCCCTCGCCGATAGCGGCGGCAGCGTCGGCAGCTCTGGTGCAGCCCTTCTTGATAGCAATCGCGCAGCCTACGGTGTAAGCCCACTTGGCGTTCTCAAAGCAGATGGGCTGGATGCTCTCGACCAGCTTGTAGATATCAAGACCCTTGGCCTTGCAGATCTCGGCACACTCCTCGATAGAGTTGATGCCGTATTCCTTTATAACCGCAAGGATCTGTTTTTCTCTTCTCTCATAAGATTCAAACAATGCCATTTTACTGATCCTCCCTATCCTTATTCTTTTCTCGGGTCAACGAGCTTTACAGCGTCGGCAACTCTGCCGTACTGACCCTGAGCCTTCTCAAAAGCGGTGTTAGCGTCATCGCCGGCCTTGATGAAGTCCATCATCTTGCCGAAGTTTACGAACTTATAGCCGATGATCTCATTCTCCTCGTTGAGGGCCAGCTTGGTAACATAACCGTCGGTCATTTCAAGGTAGCGGGGACCCTTTGCCAGAGTGCCGTACATAGTACCGATCTGCGAACGGAGGCCCTTGCCCAGGTCCTCAAGGCCTGCACCTACAACAAGACCGCCCTCGGAGAACGCGGACTGAGATCTGCCGTAAACGATCTGGAGGAAAAGCTCTCTCATAGCAGTATTGATAGCGTCGCAAACCAGGTCGGTATTGAGAGCTTCAAGAACTGTTCTGCCGGGAAGGATCTCGGAAGCCATAGCTGCGGAATGGGTCATGCCCGAGCAGCCGATAGTCTCAACGAGACACTCCTGGATAACGCCCTCTTTAACGTTGAGGGTGAGCTTGCAGGTGCCCTGCTGAGGAGCGCACCAGCCGATGCCGTGTGTAAAGCCGGAGATGTCCTTGATCTCTTTTGCCTTGACCCACTTAGCTTCCTCGGGAATAGGAGCAGCGCCGTGAGCAACGCCCTGTGCGATAGGGCACATTGTTTCAACTTCGTGCGAATAGATCATTTTTTAATACTCCTTTCGGTTTATGGACATAAAAGCCCTTATAGATATAATACTACATCTTGTCTGTTAAATCAAGTCTTTTTTATAAATATTTTGGGGAAGGCTGAAGCCTGCTTTTCCGATATGATTTATGTATTTACACCCCCTTGATATTTTTTTCGTTTTGATGTATAATTGTAAAAAACAAGGAGCTGATCTTGATATGAATACCGACCACACCGAGCTTGCCTGTCAGAATTTTGCCGACGGGATGAACTGCGCACAGGCGGTCTTTGCGGCTTTTACCGATGTTACGGGCTTTGATAAGGAAACTGCCATGCGGCTCTCTTCCTCTTTCGGCGGAGGGATGGGCAGGATGCGTGAAGTCTGCGGGACCTGTTCGGCAATGTTTATGATAGCCGGGCTGCTTTACGGCCTCGGCGAAGGCTTTACAGACGGGGAAAAGGCGGAGCATTACCGCCGGATCCAGTATCTTGCGGAGCAGTTCAAGCAGAAGCACGAAACTATCGTTTGCCGTGATCTGCTGAAAGGTCTTGCCGTGACCTCCGCGCCGGAGCCCGAGCGCAGGACAGAGCAGTATTACAAAGTCCGTCCCTGTATAAGATTTGTCCGCACCGCAGCGGAGATACTTGATAAATACATCGCCGAAAATCCGCCCAAGGCCGGAAAAATATCCGGGTAAAAAACAGACCCCGAGGATGTCCTCGGGGCTGTATTGCTTTTTGGAACGTCATTCGCGGCCTATGACAGAGTGCCGGTGGATGTAGAATTCCTCCTGGCTGGGCTGCCAGGCCTTGACCTTCGGCGGGAACAGCGCGTCGTATTCCGCAACGGCCTTTTCGTCATTGCAGGGCTCGTCGGCGTCGTTCTGATAATAATACCACTTTCTGCCGTCAAATACGCCTTCTTTAAGCTCCTTGACCAGCAGCGCGGAGGGATAGATGTCCCCTTCAAAGCAGACGTTGTACTTCCGGCAGCTTTTGTAGCCGCGGGCAACGTAGTTGTCGGGGTTGCCGAAGTTGATTACCGTGTCATAGCCCATTCCGACAGCCAGTTTGAAAGTGTATTCAAGCAGCATCTTGCCGAGGCTTTTCCTCTGATATTCGGGATGAACGCAGAGCGGTCCCATAGTCAGCACGGTCTTTTTGTTTCCTTTTTCATCAACAAGCTCTGACTCCGAGTACATCACCAGCGCCAGGATCTTTCCGTCCTTTTCGAGAACGTAGTCCAGCTGCGGGAGAAATGCCTTGTGCTGTCTGAGCAGGTGGATGAAATAGTGCTCGCTGCACCCCGGAACGCTAAGGTTCCAGAAGGCCTCGCGGGCCAGTTCTTCTGATTCGCGGTAGTCCTTTTCCGTTTCCAAACGGATGATATAGTCGTTTTTATTCATTGTTTATTTCCTCCTGTATTTGCTGACCGGGCACGGGAGGCTTGTGTGACAGTATTCGCAAACCTCCCGTTTACGCTACTATCTCCAATTTGGTTTTTGTCAAAAAGACAGCTCCTTAAATGATTATTTTGCAGTTATACTGCTGGTGCGCCTGACAGGACTTGAACCTGCACACCTCTCGGCATCAGAACCTAAATCTGACGTGTCTGCCAGTTTCACCACAGGCGCATAGTATTTGTATTATATCACAGCCGACCCGTATTGTCAAGTATAGCATAACATTTGTCAACATAAATTGCTTTGCAATAAAAATTTAACCCGATTTTTCTTCAAAAGTGTTGAAATATCCTAATAAGCGTGGTATAATATAATATTATTATCATACTGTTAAGGGGCGAGTGCGATGAAAAGATGGAAGATCAATGAATACAATTCTGCCGCAGTTTCTGATCTGTCAAGGAGATGCGACCTTACTCCGCTGACATTGAAGGTCTTGAGTTCACGGGGATTCAACGATCTCGATCAGATCGCTTCATTGCTCCGTTCAGACGAGTTTGCCGATCCCTTCACCATCACCGATATGCGCAAGGCCGCCGAGACCATAGAACAGGCTGTTGACGCCTACGAACTTATCTGTATCTACGGCGACTACGACTGCGACGGCGTTACCGCTACGACCATACTTTACAGCTATCTTCAGAATATAGGCGCCAACGTTATGTACTACATTCCCGAACGTGCCGACGGATACGGTATGAGCATCACTGCCGTTGAAAAGCTGGCAGAGCAGGGCGTTCGGCTGATCGTCACCGTGGATAACGGCATTTCTGCAATAAACGAGGCCGAGAAGATATACGAGCTGGGCATGAAGCTTGTGGTCACCGATCACCATCAGCCTGGAGAAAAGCTCCCCCGTGCCGAAGCTGTCGTTGATCCCCACCGTGCCGACTGCACCTCCGAATACAAAGATCTCTGCGGAGCAGGGATCGCTCTTAAACTCTGCATCGCATTGAACGACGGAGAAGCCGAAACTGTTATTGAACAGTTCTCTGATATCTGCGCCATCGGAACGGTGGCGGATGTGGTCCCGCTTACGGGCGAAAATCGGAAGATCGTCAAGACCGGTCTTGCGTATTTGAAAAATACCGAAAATTTCGGTTTGGACCAACTTATGACAAAAGCCTCCGTCAACCGTGAAAGCTTGAGTTCCACCACGATTGCCTTCCAGATCGCGCCGCGTATCAACGCTTCGGGACGTTTCGGTTCTCCTTTGACCGCTGTCAAGGCTCTGCTTGCCGAAGACGAGGACGAAGCCGAGACCTATGTCGATACGCTGGTGACTCTCAACGAGGAACGCCGGTCCACGGAGAACGACATCTTAAAGGCAATCCTGCATTACATAGACAATAATCCCCATGTGCTAAATCAGAGGGTGCTGATACTTGCCGGAAATGCCTGGCATCACGGCGTTATCGGCATTGTTGCCGCCAAGCTGCTGGAGCAGTTCGGAAAGCCCACGATCCTGCTTTCAATTGAGGATAACGGTTTTGCAAGAGGCTCTGCAAGAAGCATCAAGGGCTTCAACATCTTTGAATGTCTCACCTATGCTTCCGATCTTCTGGATCATTACGGCGGGCATGAATGTGCCGGCGGTCTCACAGTTTCCAAAGATAAGATCGGTGAGCTGACTAAGCGCATCTACAAGTTTGCCGAACGTTTTGATATGATGCCGACCCTCTCCGTTGACTCCGATTTCACCCTGGAACCTGCGGATCTTACCGTTGAAAATGTAAAGGGACTTTCGGTGCTCGAGCCTTTCGGTGCCGGGAACAGCAGACCCGTTTTTGCAATGATCGACGCTGCCGTTGAGAAGGTTGAACCTCTCTCCGGAGGAAAGCATTCCCGTCTTCAGCTGAATTATCGCGGCACCCAGTATTATGCACCGATCTTCAACGTCTCTCCCTCCGTTCTCGGAATCAATCAGGGCGACAGGCTCGATCTTGCCGTAAACCTTGAAATTAACGAATACGGCGGAAAGCAGAGTATCAATCTGCGGATCGTCGATCAACGTCCTCACGGCATTAACCAGGACAGATACTTTAATGCCCGCGATTGCTACGAGCGATTTTCCCTCGGAGCGGAGCTTCCGCTGGCTTTTCTGAAAAAGATAGATCCCTCACGGGAAGAACTGGTGCTTGTTTACAAAAAGCTCAGCGCCGAAAAGGAAATGGACATCGATGGGTTGTATATGTCCCTTCGCTCAGCTACAATGAATTACTGCAAGCTTAGGATCATACTTGACGCTTTTGTTCAGACCGGCCTCAGCGTGCTTTCAGCTTCAGCAAACAGCGTAAAGCTTCTGCCCGTTACACAGAAAGTCGATCTTGACAGCGCAGATGTGCTGACAAGGTTAAGATCAAAAATCAATAAGGAGGAATGACCGTGGATAATGACAGAACCCCAATAGCCCCGCTGAGAGAATATCCCGTTTATACTGTCGATGCTCTGATCCAGAAGATCCTCGATGACGACAAGCAGTACGATCTCTCAAAGATAGTTTCGGCTTACGAGACTGCCGATCATTATCACGCGGATCAGAAAAGAGAATCGGGCGAGCCCTACATCACACATCCCGTGACCGTTGCCTATATCCTGCTTGAACTGGGTATGGACACCGATACTATCTGTGCGGCGCTGCTTCACGATGTGGTGGAGGACACCGATTGTACCCTTGAAGAGATACAGAAGAAATTCGGCGCTGACGTTGCTATGCTGGTCAACGGCGTTACCAAGCTGGAAAAAGTGGAGATCTTCACTAAGGACGAGCAGAAAGCGGAGAACATCCGCAAGATCCTGCTTGCCATGAGCGAGGATATCAGAGTTATAATAATCAAGCTGGCCGACAGGCTCCACAATATGCGTACCCTGCATTACTGCCGGGACGAGAAGCGCCGTGTCATTGCTCACGAGACTATGAACATCTACGCGCCTATCGCTCACCGCCTCGGTATACGTTCCATCAAGGACGAGCTTGAAGACTTGGCTTTCTATTTCCTGGACCCCTATGCCTATGCCGAGATCGAACGTCAGATGAAGCTCCGCAAGGAGGCCCGCAGCAAGCTGATCGACGACATCAAATACAAGATAGAGACCCGCCTTGCCAATGACTTCGATCCCGTACCGCTTATCGAGGGCCGTGTAAAAAGCAATTACGGCATCTACAAAAAGGTCTTCCGCGACGGCAAGGAAATAGATCAGATCTACGACCGCTACGCCGTGAGGATAATCGTAAATACCGTGACCGAGTGCTATAATGTCCTCGGTATCATCCACGATATGTTCAAGCCTATCCCCAACCGCTTCAAGGACTATATCTCCACCCCCAAGCCGAATATGTATCAGTCTCTGCATACGACTGTCATCGGCAGGCAGGGCATTCCCTTTGAGGTGCAGATAAGGACTTGGGAAATGCACCGCACCGCCGAGTACGGCATCGCCGCTCACTGGAAGTATAAGGAAGGAGTCCGCGGAAGCTCCAAGGACGATAACCGTTTAGCATGGATCAGACAGATAATCGAGTCCCAGCAGGAATCCAACGACGTTGAGGAGATCGTACGCGCTATTAAAAACGACCTTGCCCCCGAGGATGTATTCGCTTTCACTCCCAAGGGAGATATGATCTCTCTGCCCGTGGGCTCCACCGTTATTGATTTCGCTTACGCTATCCATACCGAAGTGGGCCACAGAATGGTGGGCGCCAAGGTGGATAAGAAAATGGTCTCCTTCGACTATCAGATCAAGACCGGCGAGATCATTGAGATACTCACTACCAACGCCGACGGACATGGGCCCAGCCGTTCCTGGCTCAACATCTGCAAGACCAACGAGGCCAAGTCCAAGATACGTTCCTGGTTCAAGAAGGAAAGACGTGAGGAGAACATCTTCGAGGGCCGTTCCGCGCTGGAGCGTGAATTCAAAAGGAACATGATGCGTGTTCCCGAGGACGAGCTTGAAGATTTCCTCTCCCTTGATATGCACCGCCACAACTGCGATACTCTTGATGATTTCTTTGCCGCAATAGGCTACGGCGGAGTTCAGCTCTCAAAGGTCATGCAGCGGCTGAAAATGGAGTACAACAAGCGCTACGGCGAAAAGATCATCAGCAACGTCGAAATGAAGGACATCAAACCCCGCTCCAAGAATTCTTCGGGAGTCATCGTTGACGGTATCGACGACTGCGTCGTAAAATTCGCCCAGTGCTGTAATCCGCTGCCCGGCGACGAGATAGTCGGCTTCATAACGAGAGGCCACGGCATTTCCGTGCATAAGTGCGACTGCCCCAATTATCAGCGGCAGAAGGATATGCCGGATTCGGAATCAAGGTGGGTCAGCGTCAAGTGGGCGGAGGTCAAGGACAGCCGAGGCTATTTCAAGACCACCCTCGATATTATCGCTGTTGACCGCATCGGCCTGCTGGCGGATGTTTCCTCGGCACTGGCTATGATAAACATTTATATCCACGAATCCGTTTCCCGTGAGCTTAAAAACGGCAACGCTATACTGACTGTAACGGTCAGTGTTGCGGGCATGGAACAGCTTGCGGGTGTGATAGCCAAACTCAAAAAGATCAAAAACGTTATCTCTGTTGAGAGAAGCGGAAAGTAAAGGAGGCATTAACGTGAAGGTATACAGATTCAAACCTCTGAGCGTCTGCGATACCAACAGCTTTGTTGTTACTGACAGTATGGGCAGCTGCGTGCTTATAGATGCTCCCGACGATGCGGAGTATATCCTTGAACAGCTGGGGACTTTAGGCCTCACCCTTGACAAGATACTTCTTACCCACGGCCACTTTGACCACATCGGCGCCGTTGCGGATCTTGTTGAAAAGACAGAGTGCGAGGTATACATCCATCCCAACGAC
This sequence comes from Ruminococcaceae bacterium FB2012, assembly GCA_900104495.1. Lineage (GTDB taxonomy): Bacteria > Bacillota > Clostridia > Oscillospirales > Ruminococcaceae > FB2012. The sequence goes on from FMXS01000004.1 coordinate 174,051, forward strand.
CTTCAGAAGCTGAAAGAGGGCGATGCCATGCTCGGGCGCTTCTTTGGTGCCAGCGGCTTTAAGCCCGTACACAATGCTCTGACCTTTGAGGACGGCAGCGTTATCACCGAGGGCGATCTGGAATTCACGGTGCTTCACACCCCGGGGCATACCAGCGGTTCCTGCTGTTTTATGATCGAAGATGCCCTTTTCACCGGCGATACCCTTTTCCGCCGTTCTATCGGGCGCACCGATATGCCCGACGGGGACTATGCCGCCATGAAGCGCTCCCTTGAAAAGCTGTATTACCTTGACGGAAGCTATACGGTCTATCCGGGACATATGGATAACACCACGCTTGAAGAGGAAAGGCATTACAATCCCTATCTGAGCCATTTGGGAGATTTCTGATATGACCCTTATTTTCAGCGGCAACGACTATAAATACGAGATCGAGGGGATAATGAAGCTGTTTATCCCCGCCGCACGTTTCAAGCATATTTTTTCCGACAGCTTCACAGCCGAAGACGATCACGTCGTTGTCGGAGTACACGAGGAGCAGGACGCTGTCCTGCTTTTTGTTACGGTCTGCTATCTCGGAAAATCGAACCGACGCGAGCAAAGGCTCTCAAAGGATGACGGCTCCGACCGGGAGCTTATCCTGTCAAGGATGCTCTTTGACATCATGAGCGGCATTACCGGCATCGTTCCGAAATGGGGCGTGATGACGGGAGTCAGACCCGTTAAACGTGTGAACAAATATATCGACGCGGGACTTTCCAAAGATGAGATGCGTGATCTTTTCAAGCGGGAGTATTACTGCTCCGCCGAAAAATTCGATATTGCCTACCGTACCGCAATGATACAGCGCAGGATAATGCCCACCGTCACCGACGATTCTTTCAGTCTGTATGTGAACATCCCGTTTTGTCCGACACGCTGTTCCTACTGTTCCTTTATCTCACAGACCATCGATTCGGGGAAAAAGCTGATCCCGGATTACATAAGACTTATCTGCCGCGAGATCGAATACACCGCACAGATCTCCAAGGACCTCGGTTTGAAGCTGGATACCGTCTATTTCGGAGGCGGTACTCCCACATCTATCGAAGCAGGTCAGCTTTCCCGTATAATGCAGACTATCGAGCGCAGCTTTGATATGAGCGGTGTCAGAGAATACACCGTCGAAGCCGGCAGAGCCGACACCGTGACCCGTGAAAAGCTGGAGACTGTAAAAGCAAACGGCTGTACACGCATTTCGGTCAACCCTCAGACGCTGAACGACAGCGTTCTTCGGGCAATAGGACGCAGGCACACATCGGCGCAGTTCTTTGAGGCTTACGACTTGGCGCGAAAGCTCGGATTCAAGCATATCAACACCGACATTATTGCCGGACTTCCCACAGATACTCCCGAGAGTTTCAACACCACTATCGAAGGACTTATCGCTCTCGCTCCCGAGAATATAACGGTGCATACCCTTTCGATCAAACGTGCCGCAGACCTCAATCATGCCGAGGACAAGCAGACCGTGCTGAAAAATCCTACGGGCATAATGGTGGACCGCGCCTCGGAACTGCTGACCGAAAACGCCTATTCACCTTATTATCTTTACAGGCAGAAGAATATGCTTGAAAACCTTGAAAACATCGGCTGGTGCAGACAAGGCGAGGAGAGTCTTTACAATATATTCATCATGGAGGAGATACAGACCATTCTTGCGGTGGGAGCCGGAGCATCCTCTAAGCTGGTTGACCGCAAAGGCGCAAGACTGGAGCGTATCTTTAATTACAAACATCCGCTGGAGTACATCAAGCATTTCGATTATATGCTTGAAAAAAAGAAAGAGATAGTTGATTTTTATGCTGAGAAAAAATGAGACCGTCCGGTTGACGGTCACCGGCATCACCAACGAGGGGAACGGTGTCGGCCGTGCTGACAATATCGCCGTTTTCGTGCCGATGACCGCTGTGGGCGACGAGATCGACTGCAAGATCGTTAAGGTCGGAAAAAGCTACTGCTACGGCATCGTCGAAAAGATCATCACCCCATCTAAGGAGCGTACCGAGCCCGATTGCCCCGTATTTGCAAAGTGCGGAGGCTGTACCTTCCGTCATTTCAATTATGCCGAGGAGCTTCGCGTTAAACAGGAAGCCGTTGAAGCATCCTTCACCCGCATAGGAAAGCTCAGCCTCGATCACGAGCCTATTCTCGGATGTGACCGTACCGACCGATACCGCAACAAGGCCCAGTACCCCGTGGCGGAGCAGGAGGGCAGAGCAGTCTGCGGGTTCTATTCACGACGCTCTCACAGGGTAGTTCCTTACACCGGCTGCCTGCTCCAGCCGGAGATCTTCAAGGCGATACTTGACGACAGTCTCGATCACATCAACAAGAACAAGATCCCCGCCTACGACGAGCTGTCGGGCAGGGGACTTATCAGACATATCTATATAAGACGCGGCGAACACACGGGGCAGATAATGCTTTGCTTCGTTGTGACTGACGCCAAGGAAGGGCGCATTCTTGGGCCCTTCGCTGACAGTATCAGAGAGAAATTTCCCGACATAAAAAGCGTCGTGCTCAACGAGAACCGCACCCGCGGAAATGTTATCCTCGGTCAGAAGCTGGTGACTCTTTCCGGCTCCGACACAATAGAGGATATAATGTGCGGCAACAGGATAACGCTGTCTCCGCTTTCCTTCTATCAGGTGAACACCTTGCAGGCGGAAAAGCTGTACGCAATAGCCGCCGATTACGCAGGACTTACGGGCGGCGAGCTGCTGCTTGACCTATACTGCGGTGCCGGTACGATAGGACTTTCAATGGCGGGCAAAGTCCGAAAGCTGATAGGTGTGGAGGTCAATCCTTCATCGGTGGAGAACGCTAAAGCTAACGCTGCCGCAAACGGCATATCTAACAGCGAATTCATCTGCGGCGACGCCGGAAAGATCGCGCAGCTGCTTTATGACCGGGGCGAGCGTCCCGATGTGATAATTGCCGATCCCGCCCGAAAGGGCTGCACAAGGGACACACTTGAATGCATGGTCAAGATGTCCCCCGAGAGGATAGTAATGATCTCCTGCGACCACGCCACCGCAGCTCGGGACTGCGCGATACTTGCCTCTCTCGGCTACAAGCCCGAAAAATGCCGCGCCGTGGATATGTTCCCGCGGTCGAGCCATGTCGAGTGCGTGGTGCTTCTCTCAAGAGGATGAATACTTATTTAAACGATAACAGCCAAGAAAGTCTCACTGGATGATCCGCAAAATGGAGATGAAACAATGGATTATATAAAAAGCGCCGAGATCGAGAAGGGTCTCACAGGTAATGGCAGAGTCTATCTCTGCGGCAATTTGGAAAAAGCCAACGGTATTCAGCATATTCCTACCGAGAACTATGAAATAGGGATATCTGATTATCCGGTCTATACATTTGAGAAAGCTCATATCCACTCTTTTAATCGGGAGTATAACTATGTCCTTGACGGAGCTATAAAGATCTTTATGCTTAACGAGAAAAAGGAATTTCTATTTGAGAAGGGCGATCTGTTTATCCTAAATGTAGGAGAGCCATATGTCGGGAAATGTCTTGCGGGCACAAGGACTATTTTTTCCAAAGTCCCTGGAGGAAATGATAAGGTACTGGTTGAGATGAATAAAGCGCTTCTTAAATGGGGTGAATCGTGGGAATCTGAATATATTTTGGAGGATGAAGAATAAATGGTTTTTATCAGTTATAAGAGTGACCCTGACTACGATATCGCTCTAAAGGTCTCTGATCTGCTGAAAGGAGAAGGGGTCAACGTTTGGATGGCACCTAAGAGTATCGATGATAATTTCGTTTATGAAGTTCCTCATGCGATCAACACCTGCGAGATCTTTGTTATTATCATTTCAAAGAACACTGTCCATTCAGAGCAGGTGATGAATGAATTGCTGCTTGCGGTTAAGCATAACAAGAAAGTTATCCCTCTTATCTTTGAAAAGAAAAGCGAATTCCGTATGCCTGACAGTTATGAGTATCAACTTGGCCAAAAACAGTGGCGATATTTTTCGCTTGAAGATCAGAATATGGTCAATTGGCTTGTTGAACAGTGCAAAATGGGCGAGCCTATCATCGAGATGAGCGTAGACAAGTTCAACGATAAAAAGATCACTCTTATGAAGGGCGATTATCAAGAGAACATGGACTATGTAATAAACAACTATCCGGAAAAATTGGAGCATATCGCTTTTGCTATGGGTATTGACTGTTCCTCTTCGCTGAAAATATCTTCTAAGAAGGGTATCCTTAAATGGGTGTGTAAGTACCTCGATGAAAAATACGGTATAAAAATTGATGTTTTGCAGGACCTTGTGGACGATGCAAAGATACGGCAGCTGGGACATAGTGATAAAAATCAAGAAATGAAATTCAAAGATTCCGTTTTGATAACGGTTTTGCTTCCGAATCCGGATCAAGGAAAAGAGGAATTAAAACTTAAAATCCTGCTCATAGCCAATTCCCGTAAGAAATCAAGTTATAAAACGACTCATGATGTTGATGAAGTCGAAGGCATTGATTCGCGCGAGATCATTGTTTCACTGTTTAATAAGCTCCCTTCTCTCGGTGAAGATATCCGCGAACTGTTTATCGGTGCAATGGGAACTAACGGATTGGAATTCCCGTATGAAGTCTGTGTATCTGAGATATTCAATTGCTATCTTTATGCTCAGCGAATGAATATTAGCCCCGACAGCCTTTGGTTCTCAATGCGCAAGGAAGACATGGAACGTGCAGATCTTTCATCGGACGAGATCATAAACTACATATCTACAGTAACGCATTTCTTTCAGCAGTAAAAGTATATAATACATTCCCCCTCCGCACGATGTACGGAGGGGGGCGTTTGTTATCTGCAAAATGAATCTACATCCGAAAGCAGGAGCATCTGATCGTAGCTGTCAACATCAACTGCTTGTTCGATAGTCTTGTCTCCAAGTTTTTCGGGGTCTATCATGGTGATCTCGCTGTAATGCGGGGTCAGGAAAGGTACGAACATATTCGCGTAGTCTCCCTTGATTATCAGCAGGCGGGGAGCGTTGGTGTTGGAGGTAGTTATCCTGTATTTCTCAAAGGAGTTCCCTCCGAGGAAGACGTCCAGCTTATTGCCGCTGTTTAGGGCGGGCGTGTAGTATATCGAGGCGGAGGAGAATTCCTCTCCCTCCGACCAGGCCGAGAAGCCGGTAACAAAACTGCCGTTTTTGTTTCGGAAGATGTTGATGAAATCCGGATTTGTGCCTCGGTAGAAAGTCTTGCGGTAAAGGTCGCCGTAATATTCCCGCTCAGCATACTCCATATCATAGGACGACAGCCTTATGGGCGTGAATCCCATTTTGCGGATGATCTTGCTGTAAACCGTGTAGGCGCCGTATTCGGTCCAGGAGTTGTCGGTGCGGAAGTAGACATAGTCGTCACGGGCCGAGAACAGAGGATTGAATGCATCAAGAGTCTGTATCGAATTGTCCAGCTTGTAGTAGATATCGTCGATAAGCTTCTGCTGATCGATGGTGGTTATTACCACCGGAAGCAGGGAGGAATATATGCCGGAGGCTGTCGGGACTATAAGCGCAAAGCTGCTGACCCCGGGATGCGCCTCTGCCAGTTCGTTGAAGTCCGCAGTTCTGCGGTCAGTCTTGTCCTGGTCGATGCTGCTGAGAAGCTCTATCATCCCGTTTTCGGAAACATATACATCTCCTATCCTGTTTTGCCCCACGGATGTGATTATCAGACTGTAAAGTGAGCGCCAGTTTTCTGTCAGCGGAAAGTTTCTGGCAACATAATTTTCGGTGCTTTTAGGAAGTTCCGAAATGCTTATCTCTTCCGAGCCTTCACTGAATATAAATGTGTAGACTGCGACTGCAAGGGTCAAAGAGAAGAACAGCAGTACAGAGATATAATCAAAAGTTTTTTTCATATCACCGCCCCCTTTGCATGAAGCCCGCCGTTCATCATAAAGGATGTGCATAGGATAAGCAGCAGGAATATCAGAAGCGGTTTTGCTGCTGAGATAAAGCTGCTCTTTCTTTCTATGAGCTTGTTTATCAGAGAGTTTACTATCGGCAGTTCAAATACCGCAATAAGCAGGAAATAGGGCAGGGCGTTGCCGAGAAAATACAGCAGCGGCTTTGAGTCAAGCAGCATCCCGCCCGTAAACATCAGCAGTATATGATTCAAAGATGCCTCGGGAGAACTCTGCGAGATCAGCATCCAGCCGATAAGTACCAGAGAGTGGGTCAGTATGAACCTTACTGCCTTCGGGATCTTAGCGAGCAGTTTTTCAAAATGTATCTCAAGCATTATAATAACAGCTGTCAGCACGCCCCAAAGCAGATAGTTTACAGAGATGCTGTAACTCAGACAGATGACTGTTACTGTCATAGCTGCCGCGAACATCCCGAAGCCCTTGCTTTTGATATTTGCGGTCAAAGGGTCGTAGATGTACTTCTTCCCGAAATCATAGGCGGGGATGTTCCATCTCTTGATGTATTCTCTGACTGAGAAGCTCGAATATGGGTAGTCAAAGGAGCGCTTGATCTCAAATCCCAGCATCATTCCGAATCCCCGGGCGATATGTGACAAGCCCTTCAGCTTCAGATAAAGGGCCGCTCCGAATATGAAAGCGCTTATCCACGAGAGTATGGAGGAACTGCCTTCTGCCGTCGTGGTCTGCATATCCGAGAACAGATCGTAGAGCCTGTCCGAGACAATAACTTTTTCGCTTATACCGATAAGCATCAGCAGTATACCGTCGGCCATAAGATCAATTTTCAGCTTGGGAGCCGCAAAGGTCTTCCGCAGAGTCTCATACCTCGCAAAGGGTATCCCGCACAGTGCAGGCAGAAAGCATACATATGCCCAGACCGTGAAAAACCTTGTCTCCGGTTGGGATTCTCCGTGATAGACATCGGTGATATAAGAGATCGAGTTCAGAGACGTTACCCCGAGCCCCACCACGGCCGGAAGAATGCTGTCAAAGCCGTGAAATGCGTAAAACCAGACTATCTCGCCCATTACCGCAACTATGAACACTGCCAGAACCGGTCCGGCGGATTTTTTCTTCTGTATTTTGTTAAAGATTATTATCCCGCAGAAATAAGTGAGCAGTACATTCAGCCCCATAGGTATCAGAGCCCAGAGCGAAGCCCAGCCGATGACTATGCTGCTCCCGAGAGACATAATTAACGGCCTGTACGGCGCCTTGACGACCGCATACAGGCCCATGAATGCGGGCAGAAAGAAGTAGAGGAATATTATGCTCGTATAACTCAAATTCCCATCTCCTTTTCAGCCTGTGAAACGGCAGCGGAGAGCCTCTCCCTGCCTATAAACGAATTGGCTGCTTCAAGCAGAGCCTTGGGCGTCACTCTTTCCGGAAGGCCCAGCATTTTGGCCGTCAAACGGCGCAGCTCGCTGCTGCGGGGAGCCCCGGTGAGGCCCAGTTCAAAAAAATCCTGCATGGTCATTTCACCGCAGGGAGCTTTGCCGATCTCCGTCACTCCCGCCTTTTCAAACAGTTCCCTCAGCACATCGGCATCGATGCCCTCAACGCCCAATTTGCCTTCCTTTGAGGGCTCAGCCTTGCGGCGCTCCTTGCCGAACACGTCGGGGATGTAAATGTTCGTGATCTTCCCCTCCGGGCAGATGCCCTTGATGTGCCCGCGGATGCGGAAGCCCGCCCCGTCCGAATCGGTGAGAATGATTATCCCCGTGGTGGAGGCGTATTTTCTGATAAGCTCGGCTGTCTGTCTGTCCTTGAAGATGCCGAAGCCCTCTGTAGTAATGATGACCGCATCTAGCAGAGCGGAAAGCTTGATCTTGTCGTACTTTCCCTCAACGATTACCGCCTGCGAAAGCTTTATCTTTTCCATCAGTATTTTTTCAGCCTGCGGATGTAGGCAAAGGTCTTTTTCTCGCCCTTGTCCCGCAGCATTTTCAGCAGTTTTTCAATAAGGTCCGAGGTCTCCGGGTGGATCATTCTTGTGGCCTTGGCTTTCATAAAATATGCCAGCGGAGCTCCGTCATCGTAGTTCTCCCCCATGTAGATCTTGCTGGCGGCGACGCGGTCGCAGAACATTTCCTTGACGTATCTCACCGGCATCTTCACGGGGCTCATTTTCCGGGTGACGGGGTCGTAATCCGTCCAGTATTCAAAATGGTGCTTGTTGCGTCCCTTATGATGCATCCACGCATAGGAAAAGCCGTAATCCTCCCGCTCGCCCTCGTTAGGAGAGCGCGTCCCCTGATAATGCAGTGCCCCCGGGATAAATTCGCTGGGACTGTATTTTGACAGATCGTGTCCCAGCCCTTGGAGAAATATCCCCGCGTGCCAGCAGTTGCGTATCACGGCATGACGGTGCTTTGTAATGGTCTTGAAATGCTCCCACGCACGGTTCATTTACGTTTCCTTCTTTCAGATAAGCGTTCTTTCGTCGCAGTATTCGCAGATCACGGTATCGCCGCTGCCCCGGAAGTATCTGGGCAGATAAAGCTCCTGATTGGTTATGCACTTTGGATTGGAGCATTTAGCCTTAGGTATGGTACGCCCGGTGACCAGCGGAGCAGGTCTGCTGTTGTGGTTGATTATTGTCAGTATCAGTGCCATGCGGATATACATTCCGTACTTCGCTTGATCGAAGTATTTCGCTCTCGGATCGTCGTCAACTTCGATAGCTATCTCGTCAACACGGGGCAGGGGATGAAGCACGATCATATCCCGCTTGGCATTAGCCATTTTCTTTCTGTCAAGGATGTAAAATCCCTTCTGCGCCATGTATTCCTCTTCTGAATTGAACCGCTCCCGCTGGATGCGTGTCATATAAAGAACATCCAGCTCGCCGATAGCGTCGTCAAGGCTCCGGACCTCCTTGTACCCGTGGCCGCTGGCCGCAAGGATGTCCTTCATGTAGGCAGGAAGTCCCAGTTCCTTAGTGGAGATCAGCACGAACTTGTTCCCCTTGAAGCAGCTCATTGCCTTTATCAGCGAATGTACGGTGCGGCCGTTTTTCAGATCGCCGCAGAGGCCGATAGTCAGATTTTCGAGGGTGTGCTTTTCCTCGTTGAGGGTCATAAGGTCGGTAAGTGTCTGCGTCGGGTGGAGATGCCCGCCGTCCCCCGCATTGATGATCGGGCATTCAGCTGTAAGGGCTGCCGCCTTTACGGAACCCGCCGTCGGGTGACGCATCACCATTATATCGGCGTAGCCCGAAACTATTTTTGTGGTATCCTTGATGTTTTCGCCCTTGGCCACGGAGGATGTGGCGGGGTTGTCGAAGCCGATGATCGTTCCGCCGAGACGCAGCATCGCGGTCTGGAAAGACATCTGCGTTCTTGTGGAGGGTTCGTAGAACAGCGTTCCCATGATCTTGCCCTTGCAGGCCTCGGAATAGGCAGCGGGATCTTCTCTGATCTCGTGGGCCAGTTCCAGCAGCAGTTTCCACCAGGAAACAGGGTAGTCGTTAAGGTCTATCAGATGTATGTATTTATTCATTCGGGGCACTCCTTCCTGCATTGATCGCCAAGTTTATTTTATCACATTTCCGCCGTTAAGGCAATAGTTTCGGTAAAAAAAATCGCGCCCGGTCAACGCTTGACAATTCTCTGTATTTGTGATATAAATATAGTAAAGGATAAATATTACACGGAGGTATGGAAATGCATGGGATAAAACAGCGGCTTACCGCGGGTGCGGCGGCGCTGGCACTGGCTGTAACAGGGACGATGACCGCCCTCGGTGACGGCGTGCTGAAAGGCGATGTGAACGGCGACGGCAGTGTTAATATGAAAGATGTTGCCGCTCTGCAAAGAAAACTCAACGGCTGGGAAATTGAGATCAACGAAACCAACGCCGATCTTGACGGCAGCGGGAAGCTGAATATGAAAGACCTTGCCTCGCTGCAGAGACTTGTCAACGGCTGGAAAGACGATACAGACGATCCCAAGCCCGTGGATGACAGTTCACAGGATGACAGCTCCGAAACGGACGATTCGGAGGAGGAAGAATCCAAGGTGGAACCTAAGATAATCGGATATAAGTACAAAACGATTCATCACGACGAAGTAACTAAGGACGCTGTTATGAATGTCAAGATGCAGTTGGACGGTATAAAATTGGCTTGTGACTATAATAATACATTACCAGACAGCAGTCACTATAACGGTAACGATAAATTCTTGTCAATAGTTCAGTTGCAGTATAATGATTGGGACACCTTCAGGTCAAAAGTTGTTTTCTCGACCTCAACTAAATCAGTGAAAAACGCAACAGCAACTGATCTCAAGAATGCATATCTGAACGGTGAGATAGAATTCTATTGCGACTTCCCTGGATTGAATACATCCAAATCAGCACTCGATTGGTATGTAGACAGATTCATGTCAGCTTATTGCAAAGAACACCCGAATAGTAAACTCACAAGCACAGGATTAGAATCAGAAATCAAAAACAACTGGAAAACAAATGGATATTCGTCATGGCAAGAATATGCATTTGATACATGGTTTGCAAGTGTATCCCATAGCTGGATAACAGATAACTTCTACGCGGGTGTATGGCATAAGCCGTACAAAAAGCTTGTAACATTCGAATATGCTACTATTCAGCGTATCGGAGTTGTCTACGATAACGACACCACAGCAAGCATCACACCTGTTGATACTGATTATGCAAGCGAAAAAGCATTCTTGAAGAAGCAGGGTCTCACTCTTAACGAGAGTGACCCCGAGTGGGTAAAGTACAACTCTTACGAGTTCCATAAGCCCACATCAATAGACGACTTGCCGTACTAAAAATCCGAAATCAGAGAGGCTGGAAACAGTCTCTCTGATTATTTATATCGGAATAGTTCAATGACAGAACAATCAACTCAGTTGAAAGATAACAGTTTGAACCTGTTGACCGATACCGCTAATTCAGAAAACCTTCCCGAAAATACTTGACTTATTTGCCGAAATGTGGTATAATATTTTGAATATATGCAAATATTAATAAAATGTAAACTGTATTTCGGAGGGTAAATATGTCTGATGAAGAGTTTGAAAGACTTTACGGCAGACCGCCCATAAAACCCGGCGGCCGCAAAAAAGTCAAGATATATTGGGGCAGGATAATAATTGCCCTTATCATTCTCGTACTGCTTATCTGTGGAGTTGTCCAGCTTATAAAGTCCATTGCAAGGCATTTCAGCAAGGACGATTCGCTTCCCGCGGTGGTGAATTCCGCTTCCGACAGTTCCGCCGCCGATAGCACCGCTCCCGTTGAATCTCAGCCCGAACAGGTGACTCAGCCCGTTCAGCAGCAGCAGTGGCAGTTCAAGGTCTGCATCGACCCCGGCCACGGCGGCGAGGATGACGGTGCCTGCATCACCGATGACAACGGAAACGTCCTCCGCCGTGAAAAGGACGATACCTCGCGCCTTGGCTACGCTATCCGCGACTACTTAAAGAGCAAGAACGTTCAGGTGGTAATGTCCCGCGAGACCGACGTGATGCTTGACCTTGCGGACATCTGCAAGATCGCCAACGACAATTGGTGCGATCTGTTCGTTTCTATCCACCGCGACTCCGTCAGCGGAGACGTCAGCGGTTTCGAGGCCTGCGTTCACAGCAAGATGCCCGAGCCCGACACGATCCTTGCTCAGAACATAATGACCAATCTGAACAGCGTGGGCATTTCCAACGACCGCGGCATCGTTTACGGCTATACTAACGACCGCACACAGAACTATCACGTCAACGCCGATACAGCCTGCCCCAGCGTACTTATGGAAATGGGCTTTATCACATCCGCTACCGATAATAAACTCTTTGACGAACATCTTACCGAATACGCCAAGGCTATAGGCGACGCAGTCATCAAGACTGCACAGGATCTCAAGATCGTGGATGCCAACGGCACCCGCCTCCTCAGCAAGCCGATGATCTCCGAAACAAAACTCTACTTCGGCCTTGATTACTATTACTCGCCGGGAAAGATCCCGCAGTAAACGGCTGATAAAAGCGCATCCTTCCGGGTGCGCTTTTTTTGTACCCAAAAAAAGGTGCCTGCCCGAGCAGACACCTTTGCGGTCAATTGTTTTTATTCTGCATCAGCCGTAACGCCGACATCGTCGTTCTGAGTGATCTTCTGAGCAACGCTGTTTTCGGTCAGCTTTGCATAAAGCTCGTCACCGAGGACTTCCTTGATATGAGCCTTGAAGCCTTCAACGTCGCAGCTCTCCTGGAAGGTCTTGATACCATCCTGAGTGAGGGGAATGATGTTTCCGCTGGGGACCGTAACGTCGCTTGCATCGGTCTTTTCGCCCTTGACCTTCAGATCGAAGGCCTTCTTGCCGTTGTAGGTTACGCCGAGGTCGATCGCAGGTTCATCAGCCGTGCCGGTGGAATCGAGGGCAGCCGATACGGTCTTGCCGTCGGTAGTTACATCAACGATCAAGCTTCCTGTGAGATTATCCTCCGAGAGGACAAGGTCCTTGGCAGTCATCTTAACGGAAGCAAGGCTCTCGGTGCCTTTGTTCACATCCAGAGCGGCAGAGCCGTTGACAGCATCACCGTTCATCTCAAACGCGCCGTTCAGCTTAGCGGAAGCGCCGCTGAAGTTAGCGTCCATATCAATAGCAAATACCTCTTCGGTGTTGATAGATACCATCTTAACGGAACCCATACCCATCAAGCTGAGATCAAATCCGACTTCTTCGCCCTCGTAGCTGTATACGTCCAGCGAGAACAGCTTCTGCTGAGCCTGCTGCTCGCTGATGCTGTTGGTGGTGGAAACGATAGAATCGATCAGCTGCTTGTACTGCTCCTCGGTCACGCCTGCCTTTGCAAGATCATCCTTGAGAAGCTGGTCGTCCTTGGCCTTGTCAGCCAGAGCAGTCACCATATCCTTCAGTGTACCGAGAGTAATGTCGACAGACTTGACTTCATAGGTGTAGGAATGACCGGCGATATCGCCGCTGATGTCTTCCTTCTTCACGCCCTCTGGAACAGTGTCCTTGATGACCTTCCAGTATTCTTCAAGGTCTTTGCAAAGGGCTTCGAGATCAACATCCTTAAAGGCGTCCTTGAGGCTGTCAAGATTGGGCATCTGAGCAGCTCCGCCCAGACCTCCGAGAAGATCCATACCGCTGACAGCTGCTGTTGTCGTTCCGAAGCCGGAAGGCAGAGCATAGCTGCTGCCGGTAGGGAGCTTGGCGGCTCCGCCGACACTCTTTAACAGACCGGCAAGATCGTCGGGATTCATACTGAGGAAGGAATCTCCAAGTTCGGGGCATTTCAGATAAACCGTGCCCGTGTCGTTGTCGGTGATGATGTATACGTTTGCGAGGGACTTGGAATCATAGGAAAGCTGAAGGTCTGCTTCGCTCTTGCCGCCCTTTATTTTGGAATCGGCCTTGAAGGAAACAGGCTTGATCTCGGTACCTGCAAGATCGGTGAACACTTCGCCGAATGTGATGTCGGCATTGAAGGTATAACCGTTATCGGATTCTCCGTTTACGGCCTTCTCAACTGTGGCAGCCGCGCCGGAAATTCTGTCGGATACTTTAGCCAGTACGGTGTTTTCGTTCTTTTCGGCCTTATCAGCATCGGTGTTGCTGTTCTTATCCTTTCTGTCGAGGACATACAGCACACCCGAACCTGCAACAGCAGCTGCGAGCGTAACTGAAAGAACAGGGGTAAGCAGATTTGTCTTTAACATGATTGTCTCTCCTTTTCATACGAACGGGGGGCATATGTTTCTTGCCCCATTGCCTATATCTATACATCATAATTATACCACAGGATCAACAAAAAGTCAATACCTATAACATATTATCAGAAAATTTTCATCAAACTGTCACATTGGCAGGATATCCGCCAGCGGCTTTAAATTCATCCAGCTTTTCATTGAGAAAAGCGATGATCTGTTCAAGGCCTTCGGGAGAGAATTCTCTTGTTTCGTTATAGACGTATTTTTCGGGGGGAGTTTTCTCAAAGGCATCCATACCGTACCAGACGATCGTGCGCAGAACGGGCGTTGTTTCCTCACTGTTCTCCGAGGGTTTGATCTCATCTTTTACGATGCGGTAATTGAAAGTCCTGAACATACTGCCGGTCCAGATATTCTTGAATTTCCAGAAAGTGAAGGTGGGCAGATCGAGATAACCGTGAAGCATTGTGTTTTCCTCCTGTAAAAAGTTTATGAAAGCGGAATTATTTCCGCCGTGATGAACATACTAATCCAAACAGACCGTTTGGGGGTAATGATAAAATGAAAAAGACCATATCAATAATCTGTGCGGCACTTATGCTCTGCTCCTGTACTTCTTCGGAGGAGTCACGCACCGACGAGAGCAGCGGATTCCTGCGGATGCTCTTCGATGCCGCCGACAACAAGACCGATGCCGCCGCCGATTATTCCGCACTTTCCACCGAGAAGCACGGCTACGGTCAAGGCGTTCAAGTGGACAGCGAGAACCGTCCCGCAGGGGCAGTGGATTTCAACAACACCTTCGGCAAGTATAATGCCGAAGCCATAGGCGACAGGTCGGACCGCACCGTGCGTCTGACCTTCGATCAAGGTTACGAGAACGGCTATACAGCGAAGATACTCGACACGCTCAAAGCCGAAAACGTCAAAGCTACTTTCTTCCTCCTTAACGACTACGCCCGCCGAAATCCCGAACTGGTACGGCGAATGATCGACGAAGGTCATACCGTCGGGAACCATTCCGTGACTCACCGTTCCATGCCCTCGCTGTCGGCAGAAGAGTGCCGTGAAGAGGTCATGGGGATGCAGAAGTATATCCGTGACGAATTCGGTGTGACAATGACGGATTTCCGTCCGCCGATGGGTGAATTTTCGGAGCTGTCCCTTGCCGTTACAAAAGACTGCGGTCTCCGTACCGTGCTGTGGAGCTTTGCATACGCCGACTGGGATCCCGATGCTCAGCCCGAGCCTTTGGCGGCCCTTGACAAGCTGACAGGGGCGCTCCACAACGGCGCGATATATCTTCTCCATTCCGTTTCGGCTACCAATGCCGAGATCCTCGGGGATTTTATCCGCCGGGCAAAAACTCTCGGATACAGTTTTGAAGGCTTGACAGATGCCGGTTAAAGCAGTTTTATCTTGGCATATTTCGCCATGACTCTTTTGGTCCCGCGGGTATCGAATGCGATCTCAAGCAGGGCATCGTTGGCCATATTGGTGACTTTAAGAACGGTGCCCTCGCCGAAGATCTTGTGATGAACACGGTCTCCGACGGAGAATTCGGGTATGCCGGAGTCGGATATATCCTCCTGCCGGCGTTTCAGCATTTCGTCAAGCGTCGAGGCAGAAGACGAAGAACTGCCTCCGAATCCCGATGCAAACATCCTGCCGATGGAAGGATCAGTTTTGTGTTCAATAGCTGATTCCGGCATTTCATTCAGAAAACGGGAAGGCCGGTTGCGTCTGATAGAACCGTAAAGCAGACGGCTTTCGGCGCGTATAAGGTGCAGTTTCTTTTTGGCGCGGGTCACGGCCACATAGCAGAGCCTTCGCTCCTCTTCGGTCTCGGATTCGCTTTCGGCGCTGAACGTGGACGGGAACAGGTCCTCCTCCATTCCGGTGACGAACACGCAGGGGAATTCCAATCCTTTTGCCGAATGGATCGTCATAAGCATTACGCAGTCGGTGTTGTCATCGTAGCGGTCAAGGTCGGTGAACAGAGAGATCTCTTCAAGGTAGCCTTCAAGGGTGGGCTCTTCGCTGTTCTTTACATAGTTTTCCATTGCGGATTTCAGTTCTTCGATGTTTCGGAGCCTGTCAGCACCCTCGTCGCCTTCGGACTCAAGCATTGTTTTGTAGCCCGATCTGCTCAGCACTTCGTCAAGCAGCATCGGCAGCGGAACGCCGTCCGCCATATCGCGGAAGTACTCAAACATCTCAGCTACCGATCTCAGTTTTTCCGCCCGGGCTCTTATGGGCGCATAGCCGTCGGCTTCGAGCATTACCTCCAGCGGCGAGATGCCGAGATCGGAGGAGATCTGTTCCAGCTTGTCCACTGTGGTGCCGCCGATGCCCCGCTTTGGCTCGTTGATTATTCTCCTAAGCCGCAGCATATCGCTGGAATTGTTGATGAATTGCAAATAAGCCAGCATATCCCGAATTTCCTTACGGTCGTAGAATCTGAGCCCTCCGAATACAACATAGGGGATATTTCTTGTCCGCAGCGATGTCTCGATCTCACGGGACTGGGCGTTTGTACGGTACAGCACCGCGTGGTCGCTGTAATGTCCGCCGTTTTCTACTGCATCTTCTATATTGTCGGCAACGTATTCTCCCTCGACTCTCTGATCCGATGCTAAATAAACGCTGACGGGCTCTCCCTGTCCCTGATCGGTAAACAGATTCTTGCCCATACGCCCCTCGTTGTGGCTTATCAGCTCGTTGGCGCAGTCAAGGATGTTCTGAGTGGAGCGATAGTTCTGCTCAAGGCGGATGACACCTGCGTCGGGGTCGCATCCGAATACCCTGTCGAAGGACATGATGTTTTCTATTGTCGCCCCGCGGAAACGGTAGATGCTCTGATCGTCGTCACCCACCACGCAAATGTTGCCGTATTTTTCGGCAAGCATTTTTACCAGTATGAACTGAACCGTGTTGGTGTCTTGATATTCATCCACCATTATGAATTTATAGCGGTTCTGATAGTGATCCAATACATCGGGGTTGTTACGAAACAGCTCAACGGTATAGCAAAGCAGATCGTCAAAGTCCATAGCGTCCGAGGAACGAAGTCTTTCTTGATAGGCGGCGTAGAGCTTTGCTGTTGTTACCGCTTGAAAATCCTTGGCTTCGTCAAGAGTCTCCTGCGGCGAAGAAAGCATCTCCTTGCGTGAGGATATGTAACCGAGCACCTGTTTGGGAGGGAACAGCTTGTCGTTAACGGACTGTTCTTTCATCAACTGCTTGAGAACGCGGATGCTGTCATCGGTGTCGTATATCGTAAATGACTTGTCAAATCCGAGATGCGCGCATTCGATCCTGAGAATACGGGCGCATAGGGAATGGAAGGTGCAGGCCGTGACACCCTCGCCCTCCGATCCAAGCATTAGGCTGATCCTGTCTTTCAGCTCGCCTGCGGCCTTGTTGGTGAATGTGATCGCAAGGATGCTCCAGGGCTTGACGGTGCCGACGGAAACCACCTCCGCCAGCCGTTTGCCGTCGTTGGACCTGCCTGCGGCGAAGTCTTCAAGGAAAGCCAGTTCCTCTGATGTGGGGGGAAGCATCCTCTCGTCGGAGGCGTAAGCGTTCCCGAAATGTATCATATTCGCTATGCGGTTGATTATCACAGTGGTCTTGCCGCTCCCTGCACCCGCAAGGATCAGCAGCGGCCCGTATATCCTGAACACAGCCTGCTGCTGCGGCTTGTTCAGATGCGAAAAATACCGCTCCAGAGCACGTTTTTTCAGTTCGTTGTAGTCGGACATATATTATACCTCCATAGAAAGCGCATTGTAATTCGGTTTTTCTTAAACAGCATTTCTATTATAGCACAGATATCACGTTTTGAAAAGACTTTTTTTCGGACATTTGAAGGAATGTGTTTTCATCGTCATATTGCATAATAGAATTGTCATACATTTGTGCAAAACCTAAAAATATTCCGTAGCTATTCCAAATGGGATAAAAGTGTGTTATACTGACTATGTATGGAACTTTGCCGTATGGTCTGCGGCTTTAAGGGGAGGGATAAGTATTGAGCGTCAATTCGGGAAGAAAGTATAAGTATAAAAATATTGCTCTCGCTTTAGCGATAATACTGCTTTGCGTGCTTGCGCTGGGAAGCTCCTGCTCCAAGGAGGAAAAGGAAGTCTTTGACAAAAACGTCCCCGAGATATTCAAGCCCGTGACCTCGCATACCGCCCCGCAGGTGGAGATCGTCCCTTTCAAGGCCGAAGGTTTGGAAAAGAATTTCCGCTATCTGAACGTCCGCAACGGCGAGACCGTGGGGATGGGCGACCTGCTGCTGCTCAACCAGGCTTACAAGTTTGACGGCGTCCCGGGTGACCTGGTAAGCTGCTATGAATACCTCTTCGACAAGACCGGCACACAGATCGCGTCCTCGACAAGCACCCTTACCAGGGCCAGCAAAAGAGTCCTTCAAGCATTCAACGAAATGGTATGCGCTTTCTATGCCAAAACAGGCAAGGCAACGATCATGCTCACCGATCTGTATCTTGAAAACGACGGAGACGGCAAGCCCTGTTACGAACACGAAAGCGGACTGGCAATTGATCTGCGGCTGTATTTCGAGGCCGAAAAGACTTTCCCGGAGTTCACCGGCACCGGCGAATACAGTTGGTTCGCGGATAACTGCTATAAATACGGCTTTATCCTGCGATATCCTGCGGAGAAGGCTGCCGTAACGGGAGTGCAGGGAATAGCCAATCATTTTCGCTACGTCGGAAAGCCCCATGCAGAGATCATGAAGAAAAACAAACTTTGCCTTGAAGAATATCTTGATATGCTCAAACAGTACAAGATAGATTCACCTTACAGCTATGAGGCCGAGGACGGCTCCTGCTGGGCGATATATTATTTCGAGCAAAGCACCGAGCCCACCACCAATATCCCAATTCCTCTTGACAAGACCGATACCGAATACACCCACTCTATTTCCGGCGATAACCGGGATGGGTACATAATCACGGTAAATATACCGCAGTGAAAGCTGACGGAATAATAAGGAGAGTATTGATATGCCTTTTGAAAACATCCCCATCAAAGTTGACTATGCCGCGGCAGGACTTGACTCTGCGGGCTGCGGAGCATCCCTTGACTGCTATACCAATATGCACACCGATGAAATGGGCGTGCGCCGCAGAAGAGCAATGCTTATCTGTCCCGGCGGCGGATATGACTGGTGTTCCGAGAGAGAGGCCGAGCCTATCGCCTTCCGTTTCCTCGGCTACGGATTCAACTGCTTTGTTCTGCGCTATTCCTGCGTAAAGAAGCGTTTCCCGACAGCCGCTCTTGAATGTGCCGCAGCTATGAAGTTCATCCGCGAGAATGCTCAGCGCTTCGATATCGATTCCGATAAGATCATTGTGGCGGGGTTCTCCGCCGGCGGGCATCTTGCGGGAAGCCTCTCTAATTTCTGGGACAGCGACATTCTCTGCAAGCCTCTCGGCTGCAAGCCCGAGGACATCAAGCCCAACGGCTCCATGCTCTGCTATCCCGTCATCACTTCCGACAAGGAGTTCACCCACGAAGGCTCTATACTTAACCTTATCGGTGAGGAGCAGGACGAAGAGCTCAGAAAGCTCATCTCCCTTGAGGACCGTGTCGGTCCCCATACTCCCCCCACATTCCTTTGGCACTGCGCCGATGACGGATGTGTGCCGGTGCAGAATTCTCTGTTCTACATGACCGCACTGTCAAAGCACCATATCCCTTATGAGTGCCATATCTACGAATACGGCGGCCACGGCCTTTCTCTTGCCGACCATACCGCCGATACCTGGGAAGGCCATATCCAGCCCGTTGCGGCAGGCTGGGCAAAGCTCGCTATTGAGTGGGCGCTCAGAGTATAAGTTTCCGACTGTCTGTGAATAACAAAAAAAGGTGTCCGTTTTATTGGACACCTTTGCTGTTTATTCCGGGATCTTTTCCCTGCGTTTTTTCAGAATGTGTTCGAGCATGAAGTAAACCACTATCGCCACGGCTGTTCCCAGCACCAGCCCGCTTATTATATCAGTGGGGAAGTGGACGCAGAAATAAAGCCGTGAGAGCATTATCATCACCGCAACGACTATCAGCGGTATCCCCAGCTTTTTGTTTTGTATGAATACCGATGCCGCCACTGCCGCACTTGAAGCGGAGTGCCCCGACGGCAGGGAGTATTTTCCTGTCGGGGCGGGGATTATCGTTGTGAGTCCCGGGTCCTGCACAAAGGGCCTTTCCCGCTGGATGATGTGTTTGAGGATGACCTCTCCCATCAGAGCCTGAAGAGCCAGCGCTGCACCGGCATAAATGCCTATCTTTCGAGTTTTCGGGATGATGATAAGGATCAGACAAAGAGCTATCCAGAATATCCCTTTGTCCCCGAGGAAGGTCAAGCCTTTGCCTATTGCGGTCAGAAAATCGTTCCTTATCCCGACGACCCAATAAAGGAAATCAAATTCCCAGTCCATATATTCTCTCCTTATCTTTTTATTCTTATGACATTATAGCATAGTGTTTTCGGGATTTCCAGTCCTTCGGGGAAATTTATAGTTATTTTTAAGTAAAGTTTATAGTCTCGTAAAAATATCGGGATATAATTAAAACTGAAAAATCAGAAAACTTTTATAGGTATAGGAGCACGATATGATAAAGCTTTTCAGATATCTGAAACATTACAAGCTTCAAAGTATATTGGGACCGCTGTTCAAGCTGACGGAGGCCTGCTTTGAGCTGATAGTTCCCATAGTCATGGCGAAGATTATCGACGTCGGGATCGCCAGCGAAGACTCGTCCTATGTGCTGAAAATGGGAGGCGTGCTGGTACTGCTGGGAGTGCTGGGCCTTGCCGCATCACTTACGGCGCAGTTCTTTGCGGCTAAAGCATCCCTCGGCTTCGGCACAGAGCTGCGAAGGGATCTTTTCCGACACATCGGAACTTTTTCTCACAAGGAGATCGACCGCGTCGGTTCCTCAACTCTTGTGACCCGCATGACCGTTGATATCAATCAAGCCCAGACCGGCATCAATATGCTTCTGAGGCTTTTCCTGCGTTCTCCGTTCATCGTCATCGGAGCGATCATAATGGCCTTTACCATTTCTGTTAAGCTGACTCTGATCTTCCTTATCGCCTCGCCTCTGCTGGCTTTGATGATCTTCCTTGTAATGAAGCTCACCGTTCCAATGTTCAAGCGTATACAGAAACGTCTTGACAAGACTACCCTAATGGTAGGGGAGAATCTTTCGGGCGTCAGGGTCATCAGAGCGTTTTCCCGTCAGAAGGACGAGGAAAAGCAGTTCAAGGAAAATGCCGACGAGCTTCTTGATCTTCAGATCAAAGCCGGACGCATTTCCGCACTCACCAATCCCTGTACCTATCTGATAGTCTATGCCGCGATCATAGTGATAATATGGTTCGGCGGCGTGAATGTCAATATCGGCGGGATAACTCAAGGCGAGCTTATCGCGCTGATAAGCTATATGAATCAGATACTGCTGGCTCTGCTTGCAGTGGCTCTGCTGGTAACTTCGCTCACTCGCGCACAAGCATCTTCTGCGCGTATCAACGAGGTATTTGAGATAAAGCCTTCGATCACCGACGAGGGCAATACAACCGTTGAACCCGATGAAACCGCTCCGGCAGTATGCTTTGAGAATGTATCATTCTCCTATCACGATAACGAGGAATACGCCTTAAAGGATATTTCCTTTACAGCCGCCAAAGGCGAGACCGTTGGCATCATCGGCGGTACAGGCTGCGGAAAATCTACTCTTGTGAGTCTTATCCCCCGGTTCTACGAATGCAGCTCCGGTTCCGTAAAGGTAAAGGGAAGCAGTGTGAAGATCTACCCCTTTGACCAGCTCCGCGGACTGATAGGCTATGTTCCGCAGAAAGCGGAACTATTCCGCGGGACTATAAGGGATAATATGCGATACCGCAAGCGTGACGCCACAGACGAAGAGATAACCGAAGCACTTGATATAGCTCAGGCGCTGTCCTTTGTCAGCGAAAAGCCCGACGGCCTCGATACAGTCCTTGTCAGCGGAGGAAAGAATCTTTCCGGCGGACAGCGTCAGCGTCTTACCGTTGCCCGCGCCCTTGTGGGCCGCCCCGAGATACTTATCCTCGACGATTCTGCTTCCGCTCTCGATCTTGCGACGGACGCTGCTCTCCGAAAGGCCATAGCCGCCAAGACCGAAGGCATGACCGTGTTTATCGTTTCTCAGAGAGTTTCATCCATCCGTTACGCGGATAAGATACTCGTCCTTGACGACGGCGTCCTCGCGGGGATCGGCACTCACGAGGAACTGCTACAAGGCTGTGAACTTTACAGCGAGATCTGCCAGTCCCAGCAGTATACCGACGGAAAGGGGGCGGCGCAGTGAAACAAAAGAACCCTTCCGTTCTGAAACCACTGATGCGCTATGTTAAGCCGCATATGGGCCTGCTTTTCGTTTCGCTGATCTTTGCAGTCATCTCTGTGGCGGCAACGCTTTATGCGCCTATACTTGTGGGAGACGCGGTAGATCTGATAGTCACCAAGGACAACGTGGATTTTGACGGTGTCCGCGCAGTGCTTATCAAACTGGGGATCACCGTCGCGATAACTGCAGCGGCTCAGTGGCTTATGTCGCTCTGCACCAACAAGGTGACATATTATGCCGTCCGGGATCTTCGCAACGATGCCTTTTCAAATCTTCAGAAGCTGCCCCTGTCCTACATCGACGGGACCAAGCAGGGTGATATGATAAGCCGTCTCGTTTCGGACATTGAAAACGTCTCTGACGGCCTGCTTATGGGCTTTGCACAGCTTTTCACCGGCCTTGTCACCATCGTAGGCACCCTTGGCTTTATGCTTTCTATCAATGTGCGGATAACCCTTGTGGTGGTATTCATCACTCCGCTTTCGCTTTTTGTGGCACGCTTCATTTCCCGCAACACTTTCCGGCTTTTCAAGCGTCAGACCGAGGCCCGTGGAGAGCTTACCGCTCTCGCCGAAGAAATGGTTGGCAGCGCCAAGACCATAAAGGCTTTCAGCTATCAGCAGGAGGCCGAAAAACGCTTTGAGGAGGATAATCAGAAGCTGCGCTCCGTATGGGTAAGAGCAGTTTTCTTCTCCTCCCTTACTAATCCTTGTACTCGCTTTATCAACGGACTTGTTTACACTTTTACCGGCATAGTCGGAGCATTTACGGCTATCGGCGGCGGCTTTACGGTGGGACAGCTCTCCTGCTTTCTGACATATGCCAACCAGTACACCAAGCCCTTCAATGAGATCTCCGGCGTAATTACCGAACTTCAAAGCGCCCTTGCCGCGGCGGGAAGAGTGCTTGACGTCATCAACGAGCCCTGCGAAAAGCCCGATGCGGATGACGCTTATGTCCTTGAAGCCCCCGACGGCACTCTAAGAGCCGAGAACGTCCGTTTTTCCTATGTTCCCGAAGTTCCGCTGATCGAGGATTTCAGCCTTGACGTTAAGTCGGGACAGCACATTGCAATAGTGGGTCCCACGGGCTGCGGAAAGACCACGTTTATCAATCTTCTCATGCGTTTCTACGATGTGACCGGCGGGCAGATAATTGTCAGCGGCAAGCCGATAAACGAATGCACCCGCTCCTCGCTGCGCTCTTCTTATGGAATGGTGCTCCAGGACACCTGGCTGAAAACCGGCACTATCAAGGAGAACATAGCCTACGCCAAGCCCGATGCGACTATGGACGAGATCGTTGCAGCGGCCAAATCGGCTCACTGTCACAGCTTCATCAAGCGTCTTTCTGACGGCTATGATACCGTCATCACCGAGGACGGCGGCTCTCTTTCGGCAGGACAGAAGCAGCTTCTCTGTATCGCCAGAGTGATGCTCTCTCTCCCGCCTATGCTGATACTTGACGAAGCTACATCTTCGATAGACACCCGTACCGAGATACTGATACAGCGCGCCTTTACCAAAATGATGCAGGGACGCACCAGCTTCATCATCGCTCACCGCCTTTCTACTATCCGCGACGCCGACTGCATAATCGTAATGCGCTCGGGCCATATCGTCGAGCAAGGAACTCACGATCAGCTGATGACCGCCGGCGGTTTCTATGCTTCTCTTTACAATTCCCAGTTTGAAAGCTGATATTATCTGACAGCTCACGGACGCATTGACAATTCGGTGCGTCCGTGATATAATATACAGCATAGTATACGGCCTAATTTTTTTGCAAAGGACTATATAATATGAAAATGAAACTCAAAAAAGCCGCCGCTCTTGCTGCGGCACTGACTGTCTCGGTGCTTTCCGGCTGCGGAAACACGGAAGACAGCCGCGCGGAAGGTATCATCACCCGCGCAGATACGGTCACGACAACTTCTGCCTCCGGGACGACGACCTCTGCGTCAACAACTTCATCGGCTTCCAAAACGACTGAAGCCACCACTTCCGCGACAACAAAGGCAACGACCAAGAAAACCACCAAAAAGACAACAAAGAAGACTACTACGACCGCTTCCGAAACTCAGACCCAGGCTGCCCAACAGGATAACAACGGCGGCGGAGAGCAGGGCGGTCAGTCTGCGGATTCTACTACTACGACCCCCGCGCCCGTCAACGACCCCGAGCCTGTTTCATCTACGACTCCCTATCATCCCCCCGCAAATGAAGGCAGCTATATGCCTTCTTACGGCGAATGGTGCGGGAATATCGTGGTCTGCGACAGATATGAAGGCTCCAAGATCAGAGGCCTGCCCCCCTTCTACGGCTACCTTTCCACAGGCGCCCAGTACGCCCAGGTCCTCAATCAGTATAAGCAGATGGTGGGCGACAGCGTCAATGTCTATAACCTCAGCTGTCCGCTGTCTTCGGCGTTCTATATCCCCCCCGGAATGGAAGGGACCTTCACCGAGCAGCACGGATGCATCACCAATCTGACAAGCTATTTAAAAGGCGTGACCAATGTGGATGTATATGACATCCTTGCTTCGCACCTGGATGAATACATCTATTCCCGCACCGATCACCATTGGCAGCCTCTCGGGGCCTATTATGCCGCCGAGGCTTTTGCAAAGGCCGCAGGCGTTCCCTTTGCGCCCCTCTCGGATTACGAAAAGGTGTTCAAGACCGATTATCTCGGCTCGCTCTACACCTACAGCGGCAAGATACCTGAACTCGCCAATAACCCCGATACCTTCACCTACTACAAGCCCCGCAATTCCTATACCACTAAGTATTACGACGGCAATTTCCAGAACGGCGCCGAGGGCAGTCTGTTCTTTGACTGGGCTTCGGGCTCCGGATGTTACTGTTCGTTCCTCGGCGGAGACACCCAGATCTGCGAGATCGACTCCGATGTGAACAACGGACGGGTCCTTGTGCTTATCAAGGACAGCTACGGCAACGCTCTTGTGCCCTTCCTCGTTCAGAGCTTTGACAAGATATATGTCCTTGACCACAGGTATACCAATGTTAAAATGAACTCCTTCCTAAAAAACGTGGGAGCCACGGATGTGCTTTTCGGGGCAACTATATCCAGCGCTTACGCCGACGCCCGTATCAGTATGATAAAAAATATGATGATGTGAGGACTGCGTATGGAACATTATATCCTCAGCCTCAGAAAGCTGGTGGGCAGACGCCCGCTTTTGCAATGTGCGGCAAGCGTCCTTATTGTTGACGGCGAAGGCAGACTGCTCCTCGGGAAACGCTCCGATAACAGCTTTTGGGGTTACGCGGGCGGTTCTGTCGAGCTTGACGAAAAAGTCGAGGACTGCGCAAGGCGGGAACTTTTTGAAGAAACGGGGCTTACCGCCCGTGAGCTGACGTTTTTTATGATAAACTCCGGTCCCGAGACCCATTATGTTTACCCCAACGGCGACGAGGTCTCCAATGTGGAGATAATCTATCTCTGCCGCGATTGGAGCGGTACTCCGCACATCAACGACGGTGAGCTTACCGAGCTTCGCTTTTTTGACAGCTCCGAGATAACCGAAGAAATGATCTCTCCGCCCATAAGACCCGTTATAAGGAAGTATCTCGCAGAAACGAATATATGACAGAAAAAGGTGTCCGAATTTTCGGACACCTTTAAAATTTTATATGATTGAGATTCGGCTTACCACGGCTTTACCGTCCCGACAAGTTCGCTGACGGACTTGACACCGTTTTTGTCGCACCATTCATTGATGCCGTCGATGATCTTTACCGGGGCGTAAGGGTCGCGGAATATCGCTGCACCCACCTGGATCAGCTGTGCGCCTGCCATCATCATTTCGATAGCATCTTCGGCGGAGGAAACACCGCCCATACCGCAGACGGGAATCTTCACAGCGTTGGCGACCTGCCAAACCATTCGTACCGCCACCGGGAACACTGCCGGACCCGAAAGTCCGCCCACGTTGTTGTGCAGTACCGGACGGCGGGTCTTAATGTCTATCCTCATCCCGAGGAGGGTGTTTATCAACGAAACTGCATCCGCGCCCGATGCTTCCACCGACTTTGCGATGTCGGTTATGCTGGTCACGTTCGGGGAGAGCTTGACCATAAGAGGCTTCTCGCTGGCTTCCCGGACTGCCTTTGTGACCGCTCCGGCAACCGTGCAGTCGGTGCCGAAGGCGGCTCCGCCCTGCTTGACGTTCGGACAGGAAATGTTCAGCTCGATCATGTCAACAGCGGTTCCGTTGAGCATAGCGGCAAGCTCGGCGCATTCTTCGACTGTTGAGCCCGCGATGTTGGCGATTATGCGGGTGTCCTTGGTCACGAGGTTGGGAAGCTCCTTGTTGATGAATTTCTCTGCTCCGCCGTTTTGGAGACCTACGGAATTGAGCATTCCCATAGGTGTTTCGGCGATCCGCGGTGGAATGTTTCCCGCACGTTCGTGTAAAGTTGTGCCCTTGACAGATATGCCTCCCAGTTTCGACAGAGGATAGAGGCACTCGTATTCCCGGCCGTAGCCGTAGGTGCCGCTGGCGGGAACTATGGGATTTTTGAACTCCACGCCGGCAAAAGATACTTTCAGATCAGCCATCGAATCTTACCTCCTTTGCGTCGAATACGGGGCCGTCCTTGCAGACGTGCAGGAACTGCTCCCTGCCGTCACGCATGATCTTGCAGGCACATCCGAGACAGGCCCCAACTCCGCAGGCCATTCGCTGTTCAAGAGAGACCTCACAGTGCACTCCGTACTTTTCGGCTGTTGATGCCACGGCTCTGAGCATTGGTGTCGGGCCGCAGGCATATATAATGTCCGCTTTTTTGGACTGCAAATACTCTTCAAGAGCCGTTGTCACAAAGCCGTGGATGCCGGCAGAGCCGTCATCGGTGCAGAGTATCGTTTCGCATCCCGCCGACTTGAAGTCCTCCTGAAGAATGACTGCCGCCGCGTTGCGGAAACCGGTTATGACTGCCGCATCCGAGCCGTAAAGCGAAGCTATCCCCAGCATCGGCGGAACGCCAATTCCTCCGCCGACGCAGACGGCCTTGCCTTCGAACTTGGTGAAGCCGTGTCCGAGGGGAGCCATTATATCAATGTTGTCCCCAACGTTCAGACGGGAGAGCGCTTCCGTGCCCTCACCGCGAACTTCAAACACCATGCGTATCGTCCCTGCCGTTTTGTCTATCCCGCAGATCGAGATGGGGCGGCGCAGGAAGTACCCCGGTGCAAGAAGCTGTGCAAACTGTCCCGGAGAGGCAAGCTCCGCTATTTCCGGGCAGAGCACCGTAATGTCGAATATCCCCTTGGCCGAGGCGGTCTTGGCGGTTATCGGATAAAGTCCCTGTTTATACATCCTATCAGTCCTTTACTGTTTTATTATGTCAAGTCCATTATAACCGAAAACAGGATGATTGTCAATCCGTCGGGATGTATCATATAATAGAATTGTCGGAGCTATGGCACAGCCTGTAAGGTGATGATATGAAAAAGACCTATATAGCAATGACATCCATAACCTATGCTTACAAGGCAAAAACGCTGTTTGAGCGTAACGGCATACACTGCGACGTGATAAGAACGCCGAAAAACCTCGGCAGCGGCTGCGGATATTCCGTAGCGGTGAGAGCCTCATCGGAACAGGCTTTGGCCCTCCTTGATAAGCATAATATACCTCACAAGTCAAGTTACGAGATATAGCTGCTCCCGATCAAAAAGGAGGACAGTCCATGCCGTCGGGGGCCGTTACCCTTCGGCATGGACTTTTTGCTTATGATAAACTTTGACAATTCGGCCTCGTCCTTCCCGAAGCCGTTAAGCGTCAGAAACGCTGTGGCGGCGGCAGTCACCAGATACGGCGGCAATCCCGGAAGGAGCGGCCACCGCATATCTATGCAGGCCGCAGAGAAGGTTTTTGAGGCAAGAGAGGCCGCGGCCGCATTTTTCGGCGCCGAGACCGAAAATGTGGCCTTTACCGCCAATGCCACTTTTGCTCTCAATATGGCTATAAAGGGCATAATGCAGTACGGCGGGCATATCATTATTTCGGGCTACGAGCATAACGCTGTCTCGCGGCCTGTTTATGCACTCTCTCAAAGCAGGGGAGTCCGCTTTTCCGTGGCGGATGTGGATGCCGACGACGATGTGACGGTGAAGAATTTCGAGTCGCTTATCGCCCGTGATACCAAGTGCATCTGCTGCACCGCAGCCTCAAATGTAACCGGGCGTATCCTGCCTTACCGCAGGATCGCGGAGCTTTGCGCCCGCAGAGGGATATGCTTTATCGGCGACTGCTCTCAGGCTGCCGGACTCTTGGATATAAAGCTTTCGGACGGCTTCGATTTCATCTGCACCTCGGGACAGAAGGCGCTTTACGGTCCCTCGGGCACCGGCCTGCTGATAACGAACGGCCGCTATCCGCTCTCAACGATCATCGAGGGCGGCACCGGGACCAATTCCGCAATGCTGGAGCAGCCCGCCGAGATGCCCGAACGCCTTGAAAGCGGCACCCTCAACACCGTCGGTATCATCGGGCTGCGGGAGGGTATACGTTTTGTTTCGGAAAAGACTCCCTCCGCGATACTTGCCCACGAACATCGACTCTGCGACCGGCTGATCTCCCGGCTGTCAAGGAGCAGCAGGATCAAGATATTCCGTATGGAAGCGAAATATGTTCCGATCGTTGCTTTCAATGTCGGAGAACTTAATTCCCACGTCGTATCGACGATGCTTTCCGAAAAGGGCTTTGCCCTCCGTGGAGGCCTTCACTGCGCTGCTTTGGCGCACAACAGCCTCGGGACGCTCTCACAAGGAGCGGTTCGCTTTTCACCGTCGGTGTTCAATACTTCGGCACAGGTGGATATGCTTGCCGATGCAGTTCTCTCGCTTTAAACAAAACCTCCGCCCGGCGCGGAGGTTTTTTCTTTATATTAATAAAAAAATCTCTCTGAACTATTGCACATTTAAAAAAAGTATGTTACAATATTTATAAGTGTATTCATTACAGTGCGCTGTATGCGTATTCTAAAGGAGGGATGAAGCCGTGTCGGTAATAACTGATGCTTTACTGTCGATACTTAATGTGTTCAAATCGATAAGAATAGCTGATATTATTGATATTCTTATACTCTCCTTCCTTATCTTCCACGGCATCAAACTTATCAGAGAAACAAGAGCTCAGCAGCTCGTTAAGGGTATTTTGCTGCTTATCGCATTCTATCTGATCTCAGTGTTCCTGAATCTCCAGACCATGAAGTATCTGCTGAAGCTCTGCTTCCAATGGGGCTTCCTGGCTATCATTATCCTTTTCCAGCCGGAACTGCGAAGGATACTTGAGAAAATGGGACGTGCAAAACTCACCAAGTTTGCCCTCTTCGCGGGCAACGAGGACGAAGAGGAGATCAACCGGATCAGAAACTGCATAGATGCTGTGTGCGAGGCATCCTCAGACCTTTCCTCCACCTGCACGGGTGCGCTTATAATCTTCGAGAGAAAAACCAAGCTCGGTGAACAGATCGCTACGGGAACAGTTCTTAACTGTACTCCCTCTGCTGCGATATTCGGAAATATCTTTTTCCCGAATACGCCGCTGCATGACGGTGCTGTGGTCATTCGTGACGGTATGATCCTTGCCGCAGGATGTTTCCTGCCCAAGCCCCAGAAGGAGGAACTTATCGCCAAGCAGCTGGGCTCACGTCACCGGGCCGCAATAGGCATGAGCGAAAACTCCGACGCCATTGTCATAGTCGTTTCCGAGGAGACAGGTACGATCTCTGTAGCCGAGAACGGCGAGCTTACGAGGGGCTTCAACCGTGACAGCCTCAGAAAAATGCTTATGGGCAGGATGCTGCCCGAACAGGTGGAGCATCCCGAAAAGGAAGGCACGTTTGCGGGGAGGATGATATCCAAATGGAAAAAGTAAAGAAAAACCGAACATCCCTGCTTGCTACTGACCTCGGGCTTCGCATCGTTGCGATAATCATCGCTGTAATAATCTGGCTATTCCTGTCTATCACGGAGTATCCGACGATCTTCAAGACGATCACGAATGTCCCCGTTGTATTTTCGATAGAAGGCACCGCTGCTGCTGAAAAGGGCCTGCAGGCTTTGGGCTCTAAGGACTGGACCGTTGATGTGGAGATCAAGGGTATGAACTACGAGATCGGCAGCTACGGCGTCAACGACCTTGTTGCTACGGTCGATACCAGCACCGTTACAAAGGAAGGCGTCTATTCGCTGGAGATCAATGTTAAATCGACTCACAGTTCCGATACCGTTAATATCGTTTCGGTATCTCCCGATACGGTGGAGGTCAATTTCGTTCATATCGGCACTGATGTGTTCGATATAACAGCCAGCGCTCCGAATATCAGCGCAGAGCAGGGCATGATGCTCCGCAGTCCCGTGGTCTCGCCTTCAAAGGTTACAGTTGAAGGCGCCGAAAGCGATCTTTCAAAGATCAAGCGCGTTGAGGCAGTGGTCGATGCCGAATCCGTCCTTTCAGAGGCGGCTTCAATGACTACCGATAAGGTAGTATTTTACGACGAGAACGGTTCCGTCCTTGACGGCAGCAAGTATACACTTGTAGATGCCGGCAAATTTGATGTGTCCTTTGATGTATATAAGAAGAAGACAGTAAACTTGACAGTCGGATTCAAGGATGTCCCGACAGGTTTCAATACAGCTTCGATACCGTATACCCTTTCCGAGACATCGGTGAATGTCATCACGCCCAAGCTTGATGACGTCAGCGAGCAGACTATTTCCCTCGGAATGATCTCCCTTTCCGAAATAGACGAGGGCAAGAGCTTCACATTTGACGTTAATCAGAAGCTCCAGTCCGGTGAGATCAATCAGAGCGGCGTAGATACCGTGACTATGACCTTCGATTTTGAGACAAAGAAGTACGCAAAGAAAGAGTTTACGATACCTTCTTCGTCCATAAAGATAATCAATCCGCCCGCGGGCAAGAATATCAACGTGGAGACCAAGCAGATTCCCTCCGTTAAGTTCTTCGGACCCGAGACGGATATTAACGATCTCAAACTCTCGGGTATAACCGCAACTGTTGATCTTTCGGATATATCTACGGTTGGGACAGTAACCCACGCGGTCAAGATATATGCTGCTTCTTCAAACACCGTGTGGTGTTTGGGTACTCACGAGATACAGATAGATATCGAGGATAAAGCCGCTGCCGACAGCAGATCCGAGTCATCTGACGATTCCTCGTCATCATCAAAGGCGGACTGATGCCATGCCGATCATAATCAACAACATCTCTTCTCCTCCGGGAACTGAGGCTTCGGCGGTAATAAGCCGAGCGCTTGCTTCGGTGGGTCTTGCCGAAAAGGATGTCCTCAAAGCGGATATATATAAGTCCTCACTTGATGCCAGAAAACGCAGCGATATCCATTTTGTCCATTCGGTATATGCCGAGCTTGCGGACACCTCAAAGGAGGAAAAGCTCTGCGGGAAATATGCTTCGGTAAACTATGCAGCTGAGTGTAAAGTTGAACCGCTTTACGGAGTTGAAAAGCCGGAGGGCCGAATAATCATTGCAGGTTTCGGTCCCGCAGGGATGTTCTGTGCACTTCTGCTGGCTGAGAACGGCTATTCGCCACTGGTGCTTGAAAGAGGCAGTGACGTTGACAGCCGTATTAAAGCCGTCAGCAACTACTGGCAAGGCGGCAAACTTGACGCAAGAAGCAATGTCCAGTTCGGAGAGGGCGGCGCCGGAACTTTTTCCGACGGAAAACTGACCACCCGCATAAAAGACCCCCTCTGCCGTTATGTACTGGAGCGTTTCGCTGAATTCGGCGCTCCGCAGGATATACTGACTAAGGCTAAGCCGCATATAGGCACCGATAAGCTGCGGGGCATCGTAAAGTCCGTCAGAGAGCGCATCACAGCCCTCGGCGGAGAGATCAGATTCAACACTCAGCTTACCGATATTGTCCCCGAGGGACCTAAGATAACTACTGTCACGTCTGACAGCTTGTCAATTGAATGCGCCGCTCTTGTTTTAGCCACGGGGCATTCCGCAAGGGATACCTTTGAGATGCTGGCGCAGAGAAATGTTTTTCTGGAGCCCAAACCCTTTTCGGTAGGCGTTAGGATAGAGCATAAACAGTCGGATGTTGATGAAAGTCTTTACGGCAAATATGCGGGGGACTCGCTGCTCCCGAAGGGCGAATATCAGCTTTCGGCACGAAGCCGTGAGGGCAGAGCCGTCTATACCTTCTGTATGTGTCCCGGAGGGACGGTGGTCCCTGCCGCATCCGAGCAGGAGACTGTCGTTACCAACGGTATGAGCGTGTACGCTCGCGACGGTGAAAATGCCAATGCCGCCGTTGCCGTCGCGGTATCTCCGGATGATTTCGGCAGCGCTCCTCTTGACGGGATGTATTTTGCAAGAGAGCTTGAAAGACGAGCTTACAGGCTCACAGACGGTATCCGCGCTCCGGCGGTGTCTGTCAGAGGGCTTTTTGAAGGGAAAGCGGAACTGTCGGACCGTATATCTCCGACTTATGAAAGAGGCGTACAGGCTTGTGACTTTACACAACTGTTTCCGAGCTTTGTGACGGAGCATCTTAAATTCGGCCTTCACGATTTCGCAAGGAAGATGAAGTGCTTCGGCAGCGGTGACGCGATGCTCACGGCTCCCGAGACCCGGACAAGCTCGCCCGTCAGGGTCACAAGAGGCGAAAAAATGAATTCTCTGAGTTTTGACAATCTTTTCCCTTGCGGAGAGGGTGCCGGTTACGCCGGAGGGATCATGTCCGCCGCTGTGGACGGCCTTCGGATAGCTTTGGAGATCATGAGCAGATTCTCGCCCGAATAATTTTTTGCATTGATGACAGCGCCCTGCCCGGCCTTATACAGCGGCAGACGGGCAGAGCCGCTTTTAAATGACCGTAAAACGGAATGCTTGTACCCCCGGGCAAATTGCCCTTGGGATGATCTGCGGCATAGAATATATCAGCGGGAGCGTGAGCAGCCTGCCGCGGAGGTGACTGTCCGGACAGTCCTCAGAAAAGCTTTCGCAGGGCGGCTCTTCACTTACCCGATGATATAGATCATGTCCGCAGTCTGCAATGCTTTCTGCGGACTTAATGTTTTCGGAGGTCCATTTTCTATGGATTATATCTCGGATCCCCTGCCTTCGGTGGTGAGCAGGCCGGAAAAGCTCAGAAACGGGCTTGTCTGGTATGCCGCCGTTCTTCCGGGAATGGGGCTGTTTCTTGAAAGATTTGCGCTGAACAAATATCTCGGCTTTCTTGTGTGGGGTCTTATCCTTATAGTCAGGCCTCTTTGCTGCCTGGCCGATATCCGTATGCTGAATAAGCGCGGGATCATGTCCTGCAGCGGCTGGTTCGCCCTTGTCCCCACGGTCTATCTGTTCAAGCGGTGCTTGAAACTCAGACAAAACACGGCTATCGCAGTGGTATGTCTTATCTGTCTGTCCTACGGGATAATAGGCAACGGCTTCGTTTCGGGGATGTTTGTTGATGACGAGCGGATAATGAACGCCGTCCGTAACGAGAGCATCACTTCCGTCACGGAACTTAAAGGTGAAAAGGTCAGCGGTTCGCTGGCGGAGGCCATTGAATCTTCTCTTGACCGTCCGGAATGGACTGTTACCGCCAACGGAGACGTCCGCACGGTCACGGTCAGCGGCAAGACAAAGAGCGGCGGTGAGCAGGTAAGCCTTGTTTTCAAGGTGACCTACGACGGTTATACCTATACCGAGTTTAAACTTGAAAAGGTCCTCAGAGATAACTCTGAGCTTGAAGGTGACGATAGGAAAGAGCTTCTGAAAGCTCTTTTAATATCAAATCCCGACGGTTGACATTTTCCCGCCGGGATGATATAATAGCAATGTGTTTATTTTATTAAACGAAGTTAGATTATTGATATAGAACGCCGGCAGATGCTTAAATATTTGCATATTTGTGCGGAAATGTCAGAGGTTTGCTGTAAATCAGCAGAGACGGCAGGTGAGAACTTTGTTTGGATATGTCAGACCCTATAAGCCGTTTATGCGCGTTTACGAGTATGAAGTTTACAGAAGCGTCTACTGCGGAGTCTGCAAGAGCATAGCGCGGGAGTTCGGTGAGCTGCCAAGGTTTACTTTGAGCTATGACCTTGCATTTCTGGCGCTTATGGATATGTCCGTCCACGGTATCAGATTTGAGGCTGAACAGCAGCGATGCATCGCTCACCCGCTTGTAAAGCGTAACTGCGCCGTCTGTACCGAAGGGCTCGAGTATGCCGCCTATGCTTCGATAATACTGCTGTTCCACAAACTGAACGATGACAAGTCCGACGGCAGGGGCGTGAAAAAGCTCGTTTCGTCAGCGGGGATACCCTTTATAACAAGCGCGTATATCAAAGCGAGGAAAAAATATCCAAGTCTTGCCGCTAAGGTCGAAAAGCAGATGCGCGCACAGGCAGAGCTCGAAAAGGAACGCTGTCCGAGTATTGACCGCGCCTGCGAACCTACCGCGCGGATAATGCAGGCGGTGTTTTTCGAACTCGGCGAGGACGCCGTCCAGAAAAAACGGCTCGGCAGTTTCGGATATTTCCTCGGCAGGTTCATATATCTTACCGATGCCCTTGACGATCTTCGCGGTGATGCTCTGAAAGGAAGATATAACCCATTGCTTTGCCGTTCGGGTCTTGATAAGCTCTCGGACGAGGATTTCAAAAGGATAGCCGACAGTACGGTGTTCAGCGTGAATATGTCCCTGGGACTGCTGGCCGACGCATACTGCAAATGCAATATAGTAAATTACAGGCCGATCTTGGACAATATCATCTATCTCGGTCTGAAAAATGTTTTTAAACAGGTGAGAGAAGAAACTTTTCATAAAAGGAACAAGGAAAGGATTGAATTTAAATGAATGATCCGTACAAGGTACTTGGTGTTTCAAGGAATGCCTCCGAGGAGGAGATCAAGGCGGCATACAAGGCGCTGGTAAAGAAATATCATCCCGACCAGTATCAAGGTAATCCACTAGCTGAATTTGCTGAGGAAAAAATGGCCGAGATCAATTCCGCCTACGATGCTGTCATCGAAGAAAGAAGAAACGGCGGAAGTACATACAGCTATGGAAATAACGGCTATTCAAGCGGTTATAACAGCGGCACCAACGGTTATAACAGCGGCAGCAGCGATTATAACGGCGGAAATGCCGGCGGATCTTACGGCGGCGTTGATTATATGAATATCAGAAGGATGATCTCCTCGGGCAACGTGACTCAAGCAGATCAGATCCTTGATACCGTTCCCGTCGAAAGCAGAAACGGTGAGTGGTTCTTCCTTAAAGGCAATATTGCTTATTCCCGGGGCTGGCTCGAAGAGGCATACAACTATTTCGGAGAAGCTTGCCGGCTTGAACCCGGCAACAATGAATACAATGCCGCTTTCAGCCGCATGAATCAGCAGGGCGGAGGTTATATGCAGGGAGGAAACCAGTATACCACCCGCAATGCAGGCAACAGCGATGCCTGCGACTGCATTTCTACCCTCTGTATCGCAGACTGCTGCTGCGAGTGCATGGGCGGAGACCTTGTTCCATGTTTCTGACAGCTTAGGGTCATGAATAACAAGATCGCTTTTAAGATCGCTCTCGGCGGAGTTATCAGCGCACTTTGTCTGATGTTCATGTTCTGCTCGGGACTGTTCCCGATGTTTGACTATACTATCCCCACATTTGCCGGGTTCCTTATGGTCATAATGATCGTGGAGACAAGTGCGGTATGGGCCTTCACGACATATGTTGCGGTGAGCTTTCTTGCACTGCTGATAACTCCGAATCTGCAGTGTTCGCTGCTTTTTGTGATCTTCATGGGGTATTACCCGATACTCAAGTATTACCTTGACAAGCTGAAAAACAGAGTTCTGGCCTGGGTAATAAAGTTTGCTGTGTTTAATGCCGCAGTCTTGCTTTTCTATTATTTGTTCCAGTTCGTCTTTATGACAGAGGATCTGCTTGAAGGCATGGAGAGATTCGGCGAATATGCAAAGATCATCCTGCTGGCGGGAGCAAACCTTTTTTTTATACTGTATGATCATCTTGTAGGTCAGCTGACGAATATATATGTCAACTGGTTCAGAAAACGGATATTGAAAAGAAAATGAACAAAGAAACAGAAAAAGAAGAAAACAAAATCGAAAAGAATAAGTCAGATGTATATAAGCGGCGTGTTCAGATAATCAGCGCGGCCGCTTTTGTTTTGCTTATCATAGCCGCGACGGTCGCCTGCATCCCGCTTATAAACGATCTTCGCAGTCCCGAAGGCTTGGAAAAGATGAAGGAACGCCTTGAAAGCTACAGTGGGCTTTGGGGTGTTATTATATTTACCTTCATTCAGGCGGCTCAGGTGGTTATCGCTGTTATTCCGGCAGTGCAGATACTGGGCGGAGTGCTGTTCGGATGGTTTGCCGGCGCTTTGCTTTCGATGCTGGGCATACTGATAGGCACGGTGGTCGTGTTCGTTATCGTCAATAAGCTCGGGCGTCCGCTTGTGGAGGCTTTTGTTGACGAAAAGCTGTTTTCGAGATACAGTTTTCTCAGTGACGAGAAAAAGCTGGTAAGGATATTGATGATCCTTTATATCATTCCCGCTATACCGAAGGATGTTCTGACCTATCTTGTCCCGCTGACAAAGGTCAGAACGAGAGATTTCTTTCTGTTCGTCCTGCCCTGCCGGATACCTGCGATTGTGCTTTCAACGGTGTTCGGGAGCAACGTCAAGGACGGCAATATCAAAACGGCGGTAATTATAATTGCTGTCTGCGTTGTCCTCGGGATAATCGGATTTATTGTCAAGGATCCCTTCCTTGATTTTCTGAACAAGCGAAAAAACAAAAAAGCCCCCGATCCCGGGAGCGAAAGTGAGAATGAAAATGAATAAGGCCGGAGCTGTCCGGCCTTTTGCTGTTATATTCTCAACGTTTTCAGATATGCCTTTGTCTTATCTGAGATGCGGAAGCTCTCAACAGCTTTCTGTATCGTCTTGTTGTGGACCCAGCGGGACAGTCTGTGTTCCGTAAGATAAGTGACAGCCGTATCGTACTGTTTGGCGAGGGCGGTGGCGAAATACCAGGCTGTCATCATTTTGATGTAGTATTCCTCCGAGGTCACCGAAGCGGCAAGCTCGCAGTATTCCGGTTTGAAGTTCTCGTCAAGATACAGCTTCATAAGCAGGCCTATGGCATATCGGACGGTGTAGGTGTGTTCCGAAGCCAGCCACTTTCTGATGTATGACAGGAGAGCATCAGTGTTTTTGGCAAAGGCTTTCGGGACCCAGCAGTCACAGGTGGCCCAGTTGTCAATGCAGGGCAGGAAGGCTTCGACTTCGGCTATGGACTGCCCGAAGTCCTTGGTGCAGGAAATTATAAAGGCATGAAGATTGTTTTCTTCATAGTATTTGTGGGGGAGTTCCGCAAGAAAATCACTGATCTCCGGACGCTTGGCGAACTCCGAAGCAAGTTTCCTCAGCGGCGGGGTCCTCACGCCGATTATCGCTTCCGAAGGGTAACCGGGGACCAGGCTCTTGTGAAATTCCTTGTATTTTGGGTCTGCAAGCTCAAAAAGCCTGCTTTCTATTTCCTTTGTTATACCGTTCACGGCTATTCCTCCTTTACGGACTGATACCTTGAACTAATAATAACATAAGCCGTTCTGATTGTCAAATGTTAGCAAAATGTTAAAATGATTGACTTTTCGATCGCTATATGTTATAATAACTATAAGTGCTTATGCGGCAACTCGTGGATTTTTTCTCAGTGAGGTGAAATGTATCGTGAAATGCCCAAGCTGCGGTGAAAAATCAAATAAAAAGGATAAGGTCTGCCGAAACTGCGGGACTGTCCTAAAAAAGGAGAGGAGCTTCTTGAGATCGTCATCCGGTACAAAGTCTGATGCGGGAAAAGTCCCGCTGCTTGAAACCTCTGCACCTTCCGAAGCCCCGGCTGCCGGAAAGTTTAGGCTTATTAAGCTTATCCTTATCGCTGCTGTTCTGCTGCTGATAGTTTTGCTCGTTATCAACCTTGTGGTACATTTTGCTTCCGGCAAGGGAAAAAAGAATGCCGAAAAGCTGTCGGAGTATCTTGGCACCAATGTCGGTACGGCTGAGGACAAGCTCGGGATGCATCTGAAAGACAACAGTTCCTTTGCTATAATCAATAAATCCGATACCTTTGACTACATCCTGGAAGCTGAAGATTCGGTCAATATCGATGATATCAAGTTCCCGGAGTGGACCGTGACGGTAATGAAAACGACCTCCGAGAAGATAGATAACGTTATCTATACCAATTACAAACTGCTAAAAAGCGACAGCCGCGGAGAGAAGCTGGAAAGGCGTCCCGACCTCGACGCTTACGGCAGAAATACCAAGATCGGCACCGTTCTTGACGCTATCGGATGCGAGCCGTTCAGAATATCCTATGCCCTTGATTTTACCAAATACGAGTTCAGATATTATTACGAACTTGACAACGGGGATATGCAGAGCGTTGCTCTCGTTGTTTCCGCCGACCTTGAAGACAAATATTTTTACAGCACCTCCGAGGACCTGGATCCCTTCTTTATCACCTCGAAGGCTCCTTCCGCGAGAAGCTCGCTGTAGTTACAGAAGAAATACAGAAATAATACAAATAGTTTCATAAATCATACAGTTTGCGTGATGATATTGACTTATCAGCCTGTTGCTGATATTATTATATTCAGCGGAATTTCCGTTCAGCAGATTATTATATAAGGAGGGTTTTTGTGGAAACAAGTTCCAAGCTCTGTATGGGCTGTATGAACGAGCTTGATGAAAACGGCGTGTGTCAGTACTGCAGCTATACCGACGATATCCCGCATCTACAGTCTTACCTCGCTCCGAGAACCGTTCTTGATGACAGATACATAGTGGGAAAAATGCTATCCTATAACGGTGAGGGCGCTTCATATATCTGTTACGATATGATAAGAAAGAGCAAAGCCGTTATCAGAGAGTATATGCCCGATACGCTCTGCGACCGCGACCGCAGTACTCAGAGGCTCATCCCCAATCCGGACTGTCTTGCCAAGTACAAGACCTATATGTCGGAATTCACGGATATGAACAAGGTGCTGTCAAGGATGCGCAATCTTTCTCATATCTCCACACCGCTTGATATCTTCGTTGAGAATAATACCACCTATGTCATACTTGAGTATGTAGAGGGCGTGTCGCTTAAAAAGTTTTTGCAGACAAACACGGGCTATCTGACCTGGAACAGGGTCAAGAAGCTGTTCATGCCGCTGTTTACCACTCTCAGCATAATCCATAACTCGGGGATAATCCATAGAGGCATTTCTCCCGAGAATATTATCGTTACCACTGACGGAGAGCTTAAACTGACAGGCTTCTCGATCAGCTCGATAAGGACTTCGAATACCGGCCTTTCCCCGGAGTTTTATTCGGGATATACCGCTCCCGAGCAGTATACCTCGCTGGCGTATCAGGGAACCTGGACGGATGTTTATGCCGTCGCTGCGGTGATCTACCGCATTCTGACCGGGTGTATGCCGCTTGATGCCAACACAAGGCTGACAAATGACACTCTTGTGCCTGCGTCAAGGATCAATCCCGGTATCCCGAACTATGTTTCAAACGTGCTTTCACACGCTATGGCTGTTAAAGGCGAGGACAGGATACAGACCATCAACGACTTTGTTACTCAGCTGTTTGACAGACACTATCAGCTTGAGCATCAGAAGGGCGCCACTCAGACTATCCCGATACAGCGCATCAACGAAGCCGCAGAGCAGAATTATTCGCAGAAAAAGAAAGCTCCGCAGAAGTCAAGCGCCGGCTCCGTTGCTGTCATTGTCGCAGTGATCGTTATCATCGTGTTCCTGGGGGTAGGAGCTTATATGCTTTATCAGCTGCTGCTGCCGCCGGATAAGTCCCAGGGTGGGAACACCTCCTCGGGGATGAACAATTCTGTATTCATCGCTGACAGCGCCACGGATGTTATCCCTTATGAACCGGTTATCACTACGGCTACCCAGGCATCGCAGGAGGACGAATCTCCTTACGGAACGGGTGCGTTCATGCCTAACGTTATCGGCGTAAGGTACGAAACTGTTGTTAGCCAGCTTGGTAAGTCATTTACTATCAGAGCGGACTACTTCTATTCCGATGCTACCGAGAAGGGCATAGTTACCGAGCAGAGCATCCCCGAAAACACCGAGTACGATCCGGACAGAAAGAACGAGCTCGTTCTTAAGGTGTGCAAGGGTACTGAGAATGTCGCCGTTCCCGATTACTCCGGCAAGAAGTATACCGATTATTCGGCTCTCCTTGATTCGCTTGATATCAAGTATAAGAAGGTCGATGTCTACTCCGACAGCGTTTCTATCGGATATGTTGTTTCGACCGATATCGGCGTGGGCTATAACGTCAATGTCAAGAACGGTGAGGTCCTTACCGTAAGAGTTTCCAAGGGCAAGACCGTCAAGACCACCAAAAAGGAAGACAAAAAGGAAGAGACCACCAAACCGTCCTGATCTTGAAAAGGAAAAATGTTTCCAAAACTCCGAAAACGTTTGAAAATTCTTTTAAAGTTTGCTAAACCCTTGACAATGTCAAGGGTTTATGCTATTATTATAAAGGCATTTATGAACTTGTTTATCTGATATAATACTTATTTTGGAGGTCTTTATATGGCTCGTAGAATAGGAATACTTACAAGCGGCGGCGACGCTCCCGGTATGAACGCAGTTGTTCGTGCAGTTGCAAGAGCCGGTTTGCAGAGAGGCATGGAGGTCTGCGGCATCCGCAGAGGTTATGTCGGCCTGCTCAACGGTGACGTTTTTGAAATGGACGAGCGTACCGTTTCGGGCGTTATCCAGCGCGGCGGTACATTCCTTTATACCGCAAGATGCCCCGAGTTCAGAAATATGGAAGGCGTCAAGAAGGGCTATGATATGTGCAAGAAACTCGGCCTTGAAGGACTTGTTGTCGTAGGCGGCGACGGTTCGTTCAGAGGTGCCGGCGATCTTTCTTCCCTTGGCATTCCCTGCATCGGTATTCCCGGAACCATTGACAATGATATCCAGTGCACCGAATATACTATCGGTTACGATACCGCTATGAACACCGCAATGGAAATGATCGACAAGATCTGTGATACTACTCAGTCTCACGACCGCTGCTCCGTTGTCGAGGTAATGGGCAGAAAGGCCGGATATATCGCTGTTAACGTCGGCATCGCCGTAGGCGCTGAGGCTGTTATCACCCTTGAAGAGCCTTATGATCTCAACGAGATCGCCGATAAGATGATGCAGGCCAAGAAGCACGGCAAGACCCACTTCCTTATCGTTGTTGCTGAGGGCGTCGGCCAGACCGATGTTATCGCAAGGACCATCCAGGAAATGACCGGCATGGAATCGAGAGTAACTGTTCTCGGTCATGTTCAGCGCGGAGGTTCTCCAACGGTAAGAGACAGAGTCCTTGCTACAGAAATGGGCTATCACGCTGTTGAACTGCTGGATCAAGGCATCGGCAACAGGATCGTCGGCCTCAAGGACGGCAAGGTTTACGATATCGATCTCCAAGAAGGTCTTGCTATGAAGAAGGAATTCCTGCATAACAGATACGAGATCCTTAAAAAGACTACTTTCTGAGTTAAG
Organism: Ruminococcaceae bacterium FB2012; assembly: GCA_900104495.1. GTDB lineage: Bacteria > Bacillota > Clostridia > Oscillospirales > Ruminococcaceae > FB2012. The sequence continues at coordinate 215,850 of FMXS01000004.1, forward strand.
CCGCTCGGATAAGCATATAAGAGTAGAAGTCTGTGCGTTAAGTGCCCGAAGGACGGGGAGTTGCTTTCGGGACGAAAAGATGATTCTTGCGATACAGCTTTCGCATCCCGCTTAGTATGATATGAAATCAAGATACCTTCTTTTCTATCGTATTTTGTGAGGAAAAGGAGGTATTTTTGTATGGAGAACCGCTCCGTTAGAAAGAACAGGATACGGCTGTTCGGGAGCATAAAGATCCTGGTGGCCTGTGCGCTGTTCGTGGCTATGAGCATCGTGCTGGGCAAGTTCCTGTCGATAAAGATAGGTGACAATATCAGGATCAGTTTTGAAAACCTCTCGCTGCTGCTTTCGGGGATCCTGTTCGGACCCTTGATCGGGATGTTCACTGCGGTGGCGGCTGATGTGGTCGGATGCTTTCTCTACGGTTATTCGATAAACCCGATAATAACCTTCGGCGCCGCCTGCATAGGTTTTTTTGCGGGAGCTGTTTCAGCCTTCGCTTTCAAGAAGCACCTGCTGCCGAATGTTGCAATATCGGTATTTGTCGCTCACATCATCGGTTCGATGATAGTCAAGACCATAGGGCTTTACATTTATTATCCGACACAGCGTCCCGTGCTGGTCTGGAGAATACCGATATATCTGATAACCGCCGCTGCGGAGACCGCTATTATCTATGCTCTGCTGAAAAGCAAGGCGTTCATCCAGCAATTTGAAAGAGTTAAGAGAAAAGTATGACAGAATTTGAAAAAGCCGTTTCAATATTGAAAAAAGCTTCAAGATCGGGCAGCAGGCTCGGTCTTGAACGCATTTTTGAGCTTGCCGCTTTGATTGGCGACCCGCAGGACAAGCCGAAAACAGTCCACGTTGCGGGTACGAATGGCAAGGGCTCCTTCTGCGCTATGCTGTCTTCGGTGCTGACCGCTCAAGGCTATAAGACCGGGACGTTCTCCTCACCGGTAATGCTTAAAGAAAATGACTGCGTCCGCATTGACGGGCGGCCTGTTTCCGAGAAGATATTTGCCGATGCCGTCATCAGGACGGCTGAGGCTTCCGAGGGGATGACAGATAAACCTACCGAGTTTGAACTGCTTTCTGCTGCGGCTTTTTTGATTTTTGCGGAGCAGGACTGTGACTTTGCCGTTATCGAATGCGGTATGGGCGGCGACGGGGATTCCACGAATATCATACGCAGGCCGATGCTCTCCGTTATCACCAATGTGACCATAGACCACTGCGCTTATCTCGGGAATACTACAGCCGAGATCGCTTCTCACAAGGCCGGGATCATCAAGAGCGGTGTGCCCGTATTTTTCGGCGGCGAGGATGCTGCTGCTTTTGAAGTCATCCGCCGAAGGGCAGAGCTTATGGACGCCGAACTTTTTACCCCGGAGGTTTCAGCCTTTGAGCCTTCGGACTGCGAAGGCGTAGGAGCGCGTTATAAAGGCGAAGAATACCGTGTCCCGCTGAAGGGGAGCTATCAGTATAAGAATCTGATAAGCGTGCTGACCTGCATTGAAATACTGCGTTCCGAGGGTGTTGATCTCACTGTTAATGCCGTCAAGCGCGGACTGAAAAGCGTTCGCTGGGAGGGAAGATTCGAGCAGCTTTGCTCCGACCCCGTTGTGATCTTCGACGGCGCCCATAACAGCGACGGTATGGAGAACTTCTGTAACAGCATACGCTGCCGCTTCGGAGATGTTAAACCGGCTCTGCTTATCGGTGTGCTGGCAGACAAGGATTACCGCTCCTACGCGGATATGCTGCGGCCTTTGGTCGGGCGGGTGTTTGCAATAGCGCCGAATAATCCGAGAGCGCTGCCCTCACTGGAACTTGCGGAATGCTTCAACGGTCTATGCCTCCCGACAGAGCCTTTTCCGTCCGTTAGCGAGGGTTTTGCTGCGGCATACGCTAATTGCTGTGAACATCGGCTGCCGCTTCTTGTGGCGGGATCGCTGTATATGTACAGTGACATAGTCAAAGAAGTCGAAAGAATTAAAACTAAATGTAAATAATCACAAAACAGCACTTGATTTTTTATGCAATATGTAGTATAATAAATCAAGTGTTTATTATTGTTCCAATGGAGTTGATCTTTTATGACAAATGTCGGGTTTATAGGCGCGGGAAATATGGGCTACGCAATTATGAATGGCATTGCTTCATGCAGTCTTAAAGACAGCATTTCGCTCTATGCTTATGACAGTTATGCTCCCGCTTTGGAAAGAGCTGTTACAGTCGGTGCTGCTGCCTGCGAGAACGAGGCAGGAGTGGTTTCTGCCTGCAAATATGTGTTCCTTGCAGTGAAGCCCCAGCAGCTTGATGTCGTGCTTGAGGCGATAGCCTCCGCAGTAACGGCTGATACGGTCATAGTTTCGATCTGCGCGGGCATCACCGACGAATACATTGCTTCCAAGACCCTTTCGGGTGCAAAGGTCGTGCTTGTTATGCCGAATACACCTTTGCTGCTTGGTGAGGGTGCTACCGCTCTTTCAAGGAGCAACAGCGTATCCGACAAGGAATTCTCACTCGTTTGCAGCATCTTCGGTGCCTGCGGAATATACAGCGTCATCCCGAAGGACAAGATGAAGGAGATCATTGCCATAAACGGCTCTTCACCTGCATTCATCTATTTGTATGCCAAGGCTTTCATTGATTACGCTGACAGCGTGGGCATCGGCAGGGAAGTCGCCACGGAACTGTTTGCAAAATCGCTGATCGGCTCCGCGAAGATGATAACCGACAGCGGCAGGACCATTGAGGAACTGATCGAAATGGTGTCATCCAAGGGCGGCACGACAATAGCCGGACTTGAAAAGCTGCGTGAGGGCGGACTTGAAAAGGCCGTTTCGGAGTGCTGCAAGGCCTGCACAAAGCGCGCCTACGAGCTGTCTAAATAACAGGGCATATGTAATCAAATCCTGCTTGTCTGCATATCATTTAGTATCTGGTATACTTTATGATACGGAGTGATGCTTATGCAGTACAAGTCGGCGAGGACCGGGTTCAAGGATATTGATATCGCTATGTCGGTCATGATCGGGGCACTGCTTCTTGGGACTGTTTTTGGAACGCTGTCCTACTGCTTTATGCCCCAAAGCACTGTCGATCTGCTGTCGGGTGCGGTCAAGGATTTTGTCGGATTCAGACAGACTGCTGATTTCGGGCACATCCTTATCAGATCGTTTTTTACGGCGACGCTGTTTATCGCGGCGGAGTTCCTTCTGGGGCTTTTCGCGCTGGGACAGCTTCCGGAACTGCTTGTGCTGGTTTACCGCGGGTCCGGTCTGGGGATAATCTTATCTCAAGCATACGTAAACGCTGACAGAAGCAGGCTTGTTCTCGTTATACTGTTTATTGTTCCGGCGGCCGTTATCTCCTGCTATGCGCTGAGCCTTGCGGCCAAGGAGGCAGTTAGGATGTCCTGCAGGCTGATGACATTGATGCTGGTGAGCAAGCCCTGTCCCGGGCTGCTTGAACATTTCAAGAATTATGCGGCGAGGTTCGCTGCGATCGAAGCATTGGCTGCCGTTTCGGCAGCGGTAGACTGCATAAGTTCGCTGCTCATAGCCTCAAAGCTATAGGATAAAGGAAAGTAAAAAATCAAAGGAGTTTTCTGATGGCATACGATTATCATCCGAGAGGGCTTGCAAGGCCCCCGAAAGAAAAGAAAGGCATTTTCAAATTCTTTGAAGTCTATGGGCGCCGCTTCTGGAAGCTCATGGCCTTGAATCTTATCTATTTTGTTATCTTCATCCCGATTCTTGTGGGCTGGTGGCTGGTGGGTGAGCTTGGCAGCTATACTCCGCTGCTGCTGGGACTTATCACGGCGGTGCTGTTCGGTCCCGCTACGGTAGCGATAACCAAGATCTGCCGAAACTATTCGCAGGAGCGCAACGCTTTTATTGTGGCTGATTTCTTCGACACGTTCAAGAAGAACATCAAGCAGGGTATGATAATGGGCATCATCGACTCGATCTTCATCGCAGGATTTACGGTGGCGATACCCTCCTATATGAAATGGGCGGAAAAAGAGAGCTTTATGTATGTTCCCTTTGTACTTACTATCAGCTTTATGATCGTGTTCTTTATGATGCATTTCTACATTTATCTGATGATCGCATCGACCACACTGTCGCTGAGAAAAATACTCAGAAACGCCTTCTTCCTTGTGCCTCTCGGTTTGAAGCCTTCGATCTTTACATTCCTTAACTGGCTTTGGGTGGGCGGACTTGTAGTGCTGCTTTATCCCTATTCGATCTTCATTGTTCCGATCTGGCCCCTTTCTTTCCTTTGCTTTGTGAATGCATTCAACTGCTATCCTGTGATAAGGAAGTTCGTTATCCAGCCCTACTACGATCAGCGGGGCGAGGACAATCCCGAGTTCGACTATCTGAAAAAGAAAGAGGACGAAGAAGTCTTTACTGATAATCCCGAGCTGGACAAACCTGTGGAAAAGAAAAAGCAGGTCAAGAGGAAGGGCAAGACTATATCGTGACTTTATGCCGCAGGCGATGTCCTGCGGCTTTGCTTTGTAAATTATTTGTTAACTGTGTGTCGTTTCCCTTGACTGTTACCTTACGGAACAGTGTAGAATATTCGGTGAGGTGATCAAAATGAAGATATCTGAGGTCTGCGAACAAACGGGTCTGACTAAGCGGACAGTGAGGTTTTATATTGAAAAGGGCCTGCTTTCCCCTGAAACGGAAAACCGAAACGGCAAAGACTTTCGAGATTTCAGCGAGGATGATATCAGACTTTTGAAAGCAATATCCGTGCTTCGCGGCCTTGATATTTCCGTTGACGATATCGGTCTGCTTATCCAAGGAAATGTTACAGCCGGCGAAATGCTTGAAAAATACAAAGCAGAAAGCCGACGGGCCCTTGCTGACAACGAGCGCGTGTATGATATTTTATCAGAGGTCAAAGTTAAAGCGGATGATGACATCTTTACGGTGGCAGAAAAAGCAGAGGATCTTTCCAAACTCAGCAGACTGCCTCAAAGGGATGCAGAGCCGGATTTTTCCGGGCTTGATGAGCTTACTACCGATGAAAAGCAGCAGGCCTTTGAGAGGTTTCATAACGAGCTTGTAAAGAAGAATGCAGTTTCGGATTATAAAATGAAGATACTGAAAAGGCTTCTGATTATAGCCGGAGCGGCACTGGGAGTGTTTATTATCATTTTTGGAATATCCTGGATACCAAGCGGCGTGGATATTCGTTTTGACGGTTATATCACCGATGAGATCACGGGGGAACGGTATCCGGACACTTTGACCTTGAAAGGGGATATTTTTAAACCGCTGTTATTCCATGATTTCTTCTCGGGAAGCATCAGCTTTGGAAAAACATCCGACCTGAACATCACGACCGGCAGCTACATTGTCCCTCAAAGCAAGGAATACCTTGTTTATAAGGATCATCCGACAGCCTTGTATTCTGATATGACCGATGGATTGTTTGATGATCCGGACAGTTATGATCTCAGCATTCATCTGCCCGGAAAAAATGACACTTATATTGAGCTGACGGTATCCGGCAAGTCAGGACAGGCCTATTTCAGATACGAGGAATACGAGGAGATACTGACAAACGGTTATACAGATCCTGAAACTGTTAAAAGGATTATTTTCAGTGAGAGTTGATTTATGCTTGCAATTCTTACGGATATATAGTATAATAATATATATATTTCGGAAAGGATGTTTCAATATGAGCGAGATCAGAGATATAAATCTTTGGGAAAGCGGCAAGCGGAAGATCGACTGGGTCAGGGGCAATATGTGTCTGCTCAACAGCATCAAGGAGGAATTCGCGGCTGAAAAGCCTTTTGCCGGGCTGAAAGTGGCACTGTCGATCCACCTGGAGGCCAAGACCGCATATCTTTGCAAGGTGCTGGCAGCGGGCGGAGCCGAGATGTATGTGACGGGAAGCAATCCGCTTTCGACTCAGGATGACGTTGCGGCAGCTCTCGTTCACGACGGGCTGAACGTATTTGCCTGGCACGGCGCCACCGCAGAGGAGTATCACAGGCACATCAGCGAGGTCATCAAGATCGGGCCTAATATCATCATCGACGACGGCGGAGATCTTGTTAATACTATTCATAACGAATATCCGCAGCTTATCCCGAATGTAATAGGCGGCTGCGAGGAAACTACCACCGGCATTATCCGGCTTATCAATATGGATAAAGCGGGAGAATTGAAATTCCCGATGATGCTGGTCAACAACGCGCGCTGCAAGTATCTGTTCGATAACCGTTATGGCACGGGACAGTCCGTCTGGGACGGCATCAACCGCACGACCAACCTGATCGTGGCGGGCAAGAATGTGGTAGTTGCCGGTTACGGCTGGTGCGGCAAGGGCGTTGCGATGCGGGCTAAGGGCTTCGGAGCCTCCGTCATCATTACCGAGGTGGACCCGATCAAGGCTCTTGAGGCAAGAATGGACGGCTTTAAGGTCATGAAAATGGAAGAAGTCGCGAAAATAGGAGATCTGTTCGTTACCGTTACCGGCTGCAAGGATGTCATCACCGAGAAGTCGTTCTACAATATGAAGGACGGCGCTATCCTCTGCAACGCAGGTCATTTCGACTGCGAAGTGGATGTTGCCGGGCTTAAAAAGATCGCAGTCGAGACAAAGCTGGCCCGGAACAATATCGACGGCTACAAGCTTTCCAACGGAAACTGGCTTTATGTCATTGGCGAAGGCAGGCTCGTTAATCTTGCGGCCGGAGACGGTCATCCCGCGGAGATAATGGATATGTCCTTTGCGATACAGGCGCTCTCGGCAGCATATCTTGCAAAGAACAAGGGCAAGCTGTCTTCGATGATAAACAGCGTCCCCGAAGAGATCGACGACGATGTTGCTCGGCGCAAGCTGCGTTTCTGGGGCATCGAGATCGACACGCTCACCGAGGAGCAGGAAAAATATCTTAACAGCTGGCAGGTTTAATTTCGTTTTTATGATTAAATCACCCCCGAAAGGAACACATTATATATAGTGTTCCTTTCGGGGGTGTTGTGTTTGAGAAAAAAGCTGTTGGAGTTGTTTGCGGTATTCTGCACCGGTGCCGTCGGTTACGGGACGGTGGAGGTGATAGAGCGCGGATTTTCGCACATTACCATGGCGCTGCTGGGCGGGATGTCCATGATCGTGATACATCTGCTCAACGATGACAGGCGCAGGGGCGGCTCGGTGATCGTGCTGCTGGGAATATCGACTGCCTTTATAACGTCTTGCGAGCTGCTGGCAGGGGAGATACTCAATGTCTATATGGAAATGCACATCTGGAATTACAGCGGGCAGCCGCTGAATTTCGACGGAGTGATCTGTCCGCGGTATACGGGCTGCTGGCTGCTGCTGTCAGCCTTTGCAATGATCGTGGACGATCTGATGCGTCGGAAGATCTTCCGGCAGCCCCTTGAAATCGACTATTTCGGCGTTATTGCATTTGTTCGGCGTAAGCGGTCAGCCCAATATAGCCTCGGCGAGCTTCAAGTCGAAAGGCGTGGTGAGCTTGATGTTTGACACATCTCCGCCGACGATGCGTATTTCCTCGCCTGCTGCGGTGAATATCCCGCAGACGTCGGTGAGCTTTGACCTCTGCTGATCGTTCAGCTGTTCGTAGGCTCGAAGTATCGCTTTTATTTTGAAACTCTGAGGCGTCTGGGCGTGCCACAGTCCGGCACGGACGAGAGTGTTCGAGATTGTCTGATTGTTTTCGGAAAAGAGGATCGTATCCGTGGCGGGAACAGCGGTGGTGCAGACGGTGTATTTCTGCGCGCAGGATATGTTTTCTCTGATCGTAGCGCCGCTGACAAAGGGCCTAACAGCGTCGTGGGTCAGAAGAATGTCATCCTCGGAGAGGCTGCCTTGGGCTTCGATAGCTTCGATTATGCGGAACACCGAGGCATTCCTGTCTTTTCCCCCCGTGACGGTCCTTATCCTGTCAAGGTCGGTTTTGTTAAGAGCGTTGGAGAACAGTTCATCCGTGAAAGCCAGCCAATCCGGGTGGACGGCGATATAGATAAGTTCTATCTCGGCGACTTCAAGAAAGCGCTTAACACAGCGAAGGATTATCTCCTCACCTTTGATTTTGAGAAACTGTTTGGGCATATCAGCTCCCATGCGGGAGCCGGTGCCTCCGGCAACTATTCCGGCGTAGACCATAATGACCTCCTAAGAAAAAAGGGCGGAACAGTTCCGCCCTTGAATTATTATTTCTTGTGCGATTCAAGCAGCGCCTGAATTTTCTGATGAGGATCGAGTATCTTGGAAATAGACATATCGTGATTTAGGGACTCGATGAAGTAAGCGATATACTTCGCGCAGTCAACTTCGTGGAACCAGGGCCTCTGGAGAAGCTCGGGGGTGCGGTAGGTGAGGTTGGTGCCGAATACTGCGTCGATTATGCCGTCTGCATAAGCTTTGTCAAAGGAATCAAGTCCGTTGGTGAAGATAGCATAGGTCGCGTAGCAGAAGATCCTCTTGGCGTTGCGCTTTTTAAGCTCAACGGCGATATCCAGCATAGATTCGCCGGAGGAAATGATGTCGTCAGCAATGAACACATCCTTGCCGGTTACGTCATTGCCGAGGTATTCGTGTGCGACTATGGGGTTGCGTCCGTTGACGATGACAGAATAGTCACGTCTCTTGTAGAACATACCCAGCTCAACCCCGAGAACGGAGGCGTAGTACATATTCCTGCTGATAGCGCCTTCATCCGGGGAAACGATCATGAAGTGTTCCTTATCGGTGTTAAGATCATCTATGCTTCTGAACATAGCCTTGAGCACCTGGTAGGAAGGGATGATGTTGTCAAAGCCCATAAGCGGGATCGCGTTCTGAACGCGGGGGTCGTGAGCATCGAAGGTAACGATATTCTCAACGCCCATATTCTCCAGTTCCTGGAGAGCAACTGCACAGTCCAGCGATTCGCGGTAGCTTCTTCTGTGCTGTCTTCCGCCGTAAAGGGAAGGCATGATAACGTTGATCCTGTAAGCCTTGCCGCTGGCGGCCTGGATTATCCTTTTAAGATCCTGGAAATGATCGTCGGGGGACATTGCGTTTTCCTTGCCGTAGTAGTTGTAAGTACAGCTGTAGTTGCCGCAGTCAACAAGGATGAAAAGATCATAGCCTCTGATCGTGGATTTGATAAGTCCTTTACCGTCGCCGGAAGAGAATCTCGGACAGTCTGTCTCGATCAAGTAGGATTTCTTTTCTTCGCCGTGGCCGCTGTTGAACCTGACAAGATAGCTGTCGATCTTGTCGCCGAGCTCTCTGATACCGTTCATTGCGATAACGCCCAGAGGAGCGACTACCTTGTTATTGCCGAAAATATCATGCTGCTTAGCTGAAATATTGTCCATACCGCACCCTCCAAATACAATATTATACTATGATTATACATTAATTTTCATTGCTTGACAATACCCTTAACCGTTTTTTTATATATTTCATACTTTTTCACAAATTTTATGCGAACGCATATGCAGTTTTGGACAGTTGACTTGTGCATATATTTGACGCAAGAAGTATATTGAGAGTAAATATGCTCAAAATGATAAAAAACACTTGCGTTTTCAGATGAAATGGTATATAATAAAATAGATTGATTATGCACTGCTGAAAGTGTATAAAATCGGATCACAAGGAGAGTATGATTTATGTCAAAGATACAGCGCTATTTCAATATGCTGAAGGATAAAAGGATCGCCTTTATCGGAACGGGCGTGAGCCACAACGATCTGATAAAGCTGTTCCTGTCAAAGGGATACAATGTTGTAATTTGCGATAAGAAGGACGAGGAGCATTTTGACCCCGCACTCAGGGAAGAGTTCCTTTCGAGGGGCGCGGAGTTTGCCCTGGGCGAAGGCTACCTGGACGAGATCATGAACTGCGACATCGTTTTCCGGACTCCCGGAATGTACTACAACAATGAAAAGCTGACAGAGGCGAGAAAAAGGGGAGTCATTGTTACTTCCGAAATGGAGACTTTCTTTGATCTCTGTCCCTGCCGGACTTACGGAATAACAGGCTCCGACGGCAAGACCACGACTACCACTCTTGTCAGTGAGTTCCTCAAGGCCGAGGGCAAAAGGGTGCATCTCGGCGGAAATATCGGAAAGGCACTTCTTCCGCTGGTGGAGACTATCTCCGAAAGCGATGCTGCGGTGGTGGAACTTTCCAGCTTCCAGCTGATCTCGATGCGTGAGTCCCCGGACGTTGCCGGCATCACGAATATCAGACCTAATCATCTGAACGTCCACAAGGATATGAACGAATACATCGAATCCAAGTGCAATTTGCTCTATCATCAGAATTCCTATTCGAGAGCGGTGCTCAGCTTTGATGACGAAACAACAAGGAATCTTTCGCCCATAGTCAGAGGGAACCTTGCTTATTTCAGCATAAAGATCAAGCCAGAGAACGGTTCCTTCCTGCGGGAGGACGGAATGCTCTGCTACAACGAGCGGGGAAAGGTCACCGAGTATGTCCACAAGGATGACATAAAGATCCCCGGGATGCATAACGTTGAGGATTATCTGACCGCGATCGCTATGACATACGGGGAAGTCAAGCCCGAGACCGTGGCGGCTGTGGCAAAGGAATTCGGCGGCGTAGAACACAGGATAGAGTTCGTCCGCGAGCTGGACGGCGTTAAATACTACAACAATTCGATCGCGTCGAGCCCCACAAGAGTGCTTGCCTGCCTGGCGGCCTTCGATCAGAAGCAGATACTGATACAGGGCGGCTCCGACAAGGGCATTTCCTTTGAGCCTATGGCCGACGAGATCTGCCGCAAGGCCAAGGTGCTGATCCTTATGGGAGAGACAGCCCAAAAGATCGAGGACGCAGTTAAGGCATCTTCGCTGTTTGCCGAAAGCGGCCTCAGGATAGTAAGAGTAAAGAATATGGAAGAAGCTGTCCGTGCTGCTTATGACAGCGGCGAGCCCGGAGATATCGTAACGCTTTCGCCTGCGTGCGCAAGCTTTGATATGTATAGGATGTTCGAGGACAGAGGCAGACATTTCAAGCAGTGTGTAATGGCACTTTGAGCATAACGGGAAAGTAAAATGATAAGACAGATTTTTGATAACTGCCTGCCGCTGCTTGACACCTTGAAGCATAACCATTATTCAAGGCGTATCAAGTCGCACTACCAGGCATACGGAACTAAGTACGATTTTGCGCGGTTCTTTGAGATCGCTGATGAAGCCGGAGAAACGGCCGGGATGATAGTTATTTTCAATGCTTCCATGATCGTTTCTACCTCCGAAAACAAGTCCCTTGACGAAGACGGACTGTATGAGCTTTCGCAGTTTATTCTTATGAATGCTCCGCTTATGGTGGAGATAGAGGTGTGTTACAGCGACGCTCTGCGTCCCTTGCTGGCAGATGACTATACCACCGATGTAAGGACGCAGTTTGAGTTTTCAAGCAGGAACGCTCTGCCGCTTATGGAGGTCAACGAGCTTCCGAAGCTGGATGACGTTTTCAAGGTTCTGGCATCCAGCTTTCCGTCCATTGCGGACAATTACGAGCTGTGGATAACCGATACCTCTCACCGGGTAAGGAGGGGACTTTCTCAGTCCTTCCTGCTGGGTGACTATACTACGGCTACGATACAGTACATAGTTGATAAAGTGGCGCTGATAGGGCACGTTGCTACCGTCCCGGAGCGCAGAGGAGAGTTTCACGCCCGTCGTCTGCTCTACTGGATCGGTGAGCGGCTGACGCTTGACGGCTTCACCGTAAGGCTCTTTGCCCGTCCTCACAGGGTAAGCTACTATGAGGAGATCGGTTTCAAGGAGCTTGAAACAGATATTGTTTTTGAGAGGAAAGAATTTGATGACTGACAGCTTTTTCGGCATAGATAAAAGAATATTAAACCTTTCGGCTTTGGCTCAATCCGAATGCGCGGAGCAGTTTGCCGTAATCGAAGAGACAGCGGAATGCAATGGGCAGAAGGTGCTGGCTGCGTTTATAAAGAACAGAGTCAGCGAGAGCTGTCTTAAAGGGACCACCGGTTACGGCTACGGCGATCTCGGGCGAGATACTCTTGACAAGGTCTTTGCCGATGCTCTCGGCGCAGAGGATGCGGTTGTCCGTCACACCTTTGTTAACGGGACCCATGCGCTCTCAACGGCGCTTTTCGGTGTGCTGAGAACGGGTGACACTATGCTTTCCGTGACCGGCAGGCCTTACGATACTATGGAGGAAATAATCGGCCTTCGGGGTGAACCGGGAAAGGGTTCTCTCAGAGATTTCGGGATAAATTATATCCAGGCTGATCTTATAAATAACAGGGACCCCGATTATGAAACGATAACAAGTCTGGCTCCGCAGGCGAAGATAGCTTACATACAGCGTTCCCGGGGCTATTCCCTCAGACCGTCCTTTGATATTGAAACTATCGGCAAAATGATCGAGGCCGCCAAAAAGGGAAATAAGGATATCATCATTGTGGTGGACAACTGCTACGGTGAGTTTGTGGAAAAATATGAACCTACTGCTGTAGGGGCTGATCTGATCGTCGGTTCGCTTATCAAGAATGCCGGAGGAGGTATTGCTCCGACAGGAGGATATATCGCGGGCAGGGCAGACCTTGTGGAGAAATGCGCCGACAGGCTCACCTGTGTGGGTATGGGAAAGGAAGTCGGCTGTTCTCTTGAGGTCAACCGGGAACTTTATCTCGGAATTTTCTTAGCTCCGCAGACTGTCAGTGCCGCACTGAAGACTTCGGTGTTTGCCTGTCGTCTGTTTGAAAAACTGGGATTCAAGACTCTCCCCGAAAGCGGCGAGCGCAGGACCGATATCATCGCTTCCGTACTGCTTGAAAATGAGGAAAACCTGACAGCTTTCTGCCAGGGAATACAAAAGGGTTCGCCCGTTGACAGCTTTGCTGTCCCGGAGGCGTGGGATATGCCGGGATATGAAAGCAAGGTCATTATGGCGGCGGGTGCGTTCACAATGGGAGCATCCATAGAGCTTTCCGCCGATGCGCCCATAAGGCCGCCCTTTGCGGTCTGGCTCCAGGGAGGGATAACTTATCCCAGCGGCAAAACCGGAGTCATGCTTGCGGCTGACGAGATGCTTAAAAAAGGTTTGATAAAGATCTGATAGAAAGGACTGAAATGTATGGCAGAGATTTTCACGGCTTCAATTGCCGAGATCGCAGAGCGGCTGAAGCTGGAGATCATTTATGCTCCGAAGGATACCAACGAGCTGTTTGTTGCCGATAACGACTGTAACCGTCCGGGGCTTCAGCTTATGGGTTTTTATGAGTATTTCAACGCAGAAAGAATACAGATCTGCGGAAATATGGAGTTCGCTTATCTTGCTTCGCTGGACGAGATCGTCCGCGCTCAGAGGATAGATGCGCTTTTTGCAACCAAGATACCGCTTTTCATCGTTGCAAGAGGCCATGAGCTTTATCCCGAGATGATCGAGATCGCAAAAAAATATGAAGTGCCTATCGCAAGGACGCAGGAAAGCACAACGGCTTTCATTGCCGCGCTGATCGGATTCCTGAACGTCAAGCTGGCGCCGCGTATCACAAGGCACGGAGTGCTTATCGAAATATACGGCGAGGGCGTACTTATCGTCGGTGAAAGCGGCGTTGGCAAATCCGAGACCGCTATCGAACTTGTAAAGCGCGGACACAGACTTGTTGCCGATGATGCGGTGGAGATCAGAAAGACTTCCAGCGTTACGCTTGTCGGCTCGTCTCCCGACAACATCCGCCACTTCCTTGAACTGCGCGGTATCGGCATTATCAATACCAGAAGGCTTTTCGGTATGGGTGCCGTAAAGGTCTCCGAGAAGATCGACCTTATCATTGAGCTTGAACCTTGGGACAGCAACAAGATCTACGACAGAATGGGTGTTGACAACGAGTACACTACCATTCTCGGCGTCAAGATCCCGAGCCTTACGATCCCTATCAAGCCCGGACGTAACCTTGCGGTCATCCTTGAAGTTGCGGCTATGAACAACCGTCAGAAGAAGATGGGCTATAATGCCGCCAAGGAGCTGCTCAACAATCTCGGACTTGAAATGGATATGAAGGACACTGTCAAGAATTGGGATATTTGATCGGGAAGTGAAAAAGAATGATTAAAATCCAAGCGGATATGCACACGCATACCGTGGCATCTACTCACGCTTATTCCACTGTTATGGAAAACTGCAAATGCGCCGAGGCTCTCGGGCTGAAAGCGATCGGCATGACCGACCACGCTATGGGAATGCCCGATGCACCTCACGGCTGGCATTTTGAGAATCTGAAATCTCTGCCGAGAAAGATAAGCGGAGTCTATGTGATCCGGGGCATCGAGGCTGACATTATCGACCGCGAGGGAGAACTGGATGTCAGTGACGGTATGCTCTCAAAGCTGGAATGGGTAGTGGCGTCCATGCATTCATGGACTTTCTCCCCCGGGAGTGAGCATAAGCATACAGAGGCCTATTCTAAGGTCTGCGAGAATAAATGGGTAGATGTTATCGGTCATCCGACAACAAAGAAATTCCCCTGTGATATGGAGGCTTGCGTTAAGACCTTCAAGGAGTACGGCAAGCTGGTGGAGATAAACGAAAGCTCTCTGCTCAGCAGGAAAAGCTCTGAGGAGAACGCCGCGGAGTTATTGAGGCTATGCAAAAAATATGAGGTGCCGGTGATATTGAACACCGACGCGCATTTCTGCGAACTGGTAGGAAAGATCGACGTTGCTTCAAGATTGATTGAAGAGACCGGCTTCCCCGAGAGCTTGATCTTCAATTCCGAATGGGAACGCGTCAGAGAGCATATAATTAAGAAACACGGCGATATCGGGATTTGATACTGAAAGGTTTGATCTTATGAAAATCAGCGAGCTTTGCGAGCTTGCGGAACAGTTTGGCTGTGAAGTCAGATATGATGAGCCGCTTTCTCAGCACACTACCTTCAAGGTAGGCGGTAACTGTGCGGCTTTTATTGAACTTCCCTCGGATAAAGCGGCTATTGAACTTATAAAGACGGCTAATGATTTGGGTGTGAGATACTGCGTCCTTGGGAACGGTTCAAATGTTCTGTTTGACGACAGGGGATATAACGGAGTGATCTTTCACATCGGGCATCTGATGTCGAAGATAGAGCTTCACGAAGAGAACAACATCCGTGCCTCAGCCGGCGCCGGACTTAACAGACTTTGTACGTTTGCTTACGAGAATTCGCTGACGGGACTGGAGTTTGCTTACGGGATACCGGGTTCTGTGGGCGGTGCGGTATTTATGAATGCCGGGGCCTACGGCGGCGAGATAAAAGACGTCCTTAAAGCGGTTGAGGCCGTTGACTGCAAGGACGGAAAGCCGTATATCTTCAAGGTGAACGAGCTTGATATGTCTTACAGGCAGACTTCGTTTATGAAGAACGGACTGATAGTTCTCGGCGGAGTGTTCGCTCTGAAAAAAGGAAACAAGGACGAGATCAAGGCGGCAATGGACGATCTTATGAACCGCCGAAAGGAAAAACAGCCCCTTGAATATCCGAGCGCAGGCTCCACCTTCAAGCGGCCTGTGGGAAAATATGCCGGCAAGCTGATACAGGACAGCGGCCTTCGGGGATATTCTGTCGGCGGAGCGCAGGTCTCCGAAAAGCACTGCGGCTTTGTGATAAACAAGGGCGGTGCGACTTCTAAGGACATTCTTGATCTGATAAAACATATTCAAGATACCGTATTTGAAAAAACGGGTAGCTTTCTTGAATGCGAAGTTAGGTACATCCCCTATGAATAAAATGAAGGAGGTATTGCTGTGCAGTTTATTATAGTAACCGGAATGTCCGGTTCGGGCAAATCAAGCGCTATTGATGTTCTTGAGGATATGGGCTATTATTGCATAGACAATATGCCTCCCGAACTGATAACAAAATTTACCGAGATCTGCAATCAGTCCAAGGGCAAGCTCGACAAGGTGGCGTTTGTCGCCGATATCCGCGGCGGAGATTTTTTCACTAAGCTTACGGATATCGTCGAACAGCTGAAGGCGGAGCAGATCAATATGAAAATACTATTCCTTGATTCCTCCGACGATGCTATCGTCAGAAGATACAAGGAGACCAGAAGAAAACATCCGCTGGACGAGGTCAGCTTCGGAAATATCCGCAAGGCTATCGAGACCGAGCGGGAGATGCTTGTGCCTATCAAAAGCAAAGCAGATTACTACATAGATACCACTTCGACCTCGGTTGCCGAGTTCAAGGAAAGGATGTATAACATCTTCCTCGACCAGGACGACGAGTATATGCGTATCGACGTCCGTTCCTTCGGGTTCAAATTCGGCTCTCTCAGTGAAGGGGATATAATCTTTGATGTCAGATGTCTGCCGAATCCTTTCTATGTTCCCGAACTCAAAGAGAAAACGGGTCTGAACAGTGAAGTTTCGGATTATGTAATGCAGTTTGAGGATGCTAAAAAGCTGCTGGCAAAGCTGGATGATCTTTTCGATTTCCTTATCCCGCTGTATAAAAAGGAAGGCAAGGCACAGCTTGTCATTGCCTTCGGATGTACCGGCGGCAAGCACCGGAGCGTTACCTTTGCCGAAGCAACTGCAAAGCACCTTAAAGCTAAGGGTTTTAAGGTAAGAGTTTCCCACAGAGACATCAACAAACGTTAAAGGAGTCTGCTATGGACAACAGATCTTTTTCATACAGCGTAAAGGACGAGCTGCTGTCCAAGATAAATTCTGTTCCGAAGGCTGATGTGTGCCTTATGGGGATGCTCACCTTCTGCAATGTTCTCAGCGATAAGGAGATAGTCTTTCTGACCGAGCATAATGGGGCCGCTGATTTCTTTTCCAAGAACTGCGCCCGTATCTGCGGGCACGGTGAGGCCGTAAGTGTGACGGTCACCGAGAAGAAGGACGGTTCAAAGCTGTTCCGCCAGGAGGTAACAGATGCCGATGACAGGCTCACTCTGCTTGAATATTTCCGCATGGACAGTTCCCGGCGCCTTGCTCCGGACGATCTTCCGAAGCAGAAATACTATCCGCAGCTTATTTCCGGGATATTCATTTCCTGCGGGTCTGTAAACGATCCCGAGAAGACCTATCATCTTGAATTCGTGATGCCGAATATCGGCCTCTGCAACGATTTCGGGCTGATGCTTCTTGAAAATTACGGCATTCTTGCCAAACAGACCGAACGGAAGAATTCCGAGATCGTCTATATCAAGGAGTCGGAGGCGATCATTGATCTGCTGACAATAATGGGGGCCACCAATTCCTCCCTTGAACTGATGAATGTCAAGATCATGAAGGATATGCGCAACAAGATAAACCGTGTGGTCAACTGCGATAATGCCAATATCGAGAAGACATTAAAGGCTGCCGAAAAGCAGCTTACGGATATTGAACTGATCGACAGCACTATCGGTTTTGAGTCGCTTCCGGAGACGCTTCAAGAGATAGCAAGGGTCAGATATGAAAACCCGGATATCAGCTTAAAAGAATTGGGAGCACTGCTTATGCCGCCGCTTTCAAGATCGGGAGTAAATCACAGGCTGGCAAGGCTTTCCGAAATTGCCGACAGGATCAGAAAAGGAACATACTGAAAGGGGAGCAGCGAATGGAATCCTTTGTTCATCTTCATGTTCACAGCGAATATTCGCTGCTTGACGGTGCCTGCCGGATTAAGGACCTTGTCCGCAGGGTGAAGGAGCTGGGGCAGACCTCCTGCGCTCTGACAGACCACGGAAATATGTTCGGAGCAGTAATGTTCTATCAAGAGTGCATCGCGGAAGGTATCAAGCCGATAATCGGCTGCGAGGTCTATGTTGCCCCGCGTTCGAGGAAGGACAAATTCGGTAGAAACGAGAATCCTCCCTATCATCTTATTTTGCTCTGTAAAGATCAGCAGGGCTATAAAAACCTTATAAGGCTTGTTTCCCTTGGTTATACCGAGGGCTTTTATAATCGCCCGAGAGTCGATATTGAGCTTCTTGAAAAATATCACGAGGGACTGATCTGCCTTTCGGGATGTCTTGCCGGAGAAATACCGCGCAGGCTTTCCGTCGGTGACTATGACGGCGCAAAGGAGACCGCGCTGCGCTTCCGTGAAATATTCGGGAGCGATAATTATTTCATTGAGATACAGAATCATAAATATCTTGATGAGGAAAGACTTATCCCTCTTCTGATAAAGCTGTCAAGGGAGACTGGGATTCCTCTTGCCGCTACCAACGACGCTCATTATATCAGACGAGAAGACAGCGAGGCACAGAAGATACTTGTCTGCATAAATACGGGTGAAAAAGTCACTTCGCCGTCCAAGATGCAGTTCCCGACAGACGAGTTCTATATCAAGTCTCAGTCTGAAATGGAGGAGCTTTTCCCTAACTGCCGTGAGGCGGTCTCAAATACTGCTTCAATTGCAGAGCGGTGCAATGTTTCGTTTGAATTCGGCACCACAAAGCTGCCTTATTTCCGTATAGAAGGCGTTGAGGACAACGAGGCTTATCTGCGCGAGTTGTGCCGTAAGGGACTGCTTGAAAAGTACGGCTCCGACAACAAAGAAGCCGCCGAAAGGCTTGAACATGAGCTTTCGGTCATTACCGGAATGGGCTATACCGACTACTATCTTATTGTCTGGGACTTTATCAATTTTGCCAAGACCCATGGCATACCCGTGGGCTGCGGAAGAGGTTCGGGAGCCGGAAGTCTTGCGGCTTACTGTATCGGCATAACCGGCATTGATCCTATCCGATACGATCTGATATTCGAGCGCTTTCTGAATCCCGAACGTGTTTCAATGCCGGATTTCGACATTGATTTCTGCGTCGAGGGAAGGCAGAGAGTCATCAACTATGTTGTTGAAAAATACGGTGTCGAAAATGTGGCACAGATAATCTCCTTCGGAACTATGGCGTCGAAGGCAGCAGTCAAGGATGCGGCAAGAGCTATGGGCCTGCCCTACAATGTTGGGGATATGATAACTAAGGAGATCCCGCAGGGTATGAAGCTTGAAGATGCTCTGGAAAGCGTGGAGTCTCTTAAGAATAGTTATAACAGCCAGCCCGAGATACGCAGTCTTATCGACACGGCCTTGAAAATAGAAGGTATGCCCCGGAATGTTATGACTCATGCGGCCGGAGTTGTTATCACCAAAGAGCCGGTCATTGAATACGTCCCCCTTTATATGCGTGACGGAATGGTTGAAACTCAGTACGAGAAAAACGCCCTTGAAAAGCTGGGTTTGCTGAAAATAGATATGCTGGGCCTGCGCAATCTGACTGTTATCGACAGGTGCCAGAAGCAGATAAGAAAGCGCATCCCGGATCTTGATGTTGAGAAGGTCCCGCTTGACGATAAGGCGGTATACAATATGCTTTCCGAGGGAAACACCGTCGGCGTGTTCCAGCTTGAAAGCCGTGGGATGACCGCGAGGCTGAAACAGCTTCGTCCAGACTGCATTGACGATCTTATCGCTATGCTTTCGCTTTACCGTCCGGGCCCTATGGACTCGATACCCACCTATATCCGCAACCGGCATAATCCTTCTCTTGTGACGTACAAGCATCCGCTTTTGGAAGGAATACTGAAAAAGACCTACGGATGCATAATCTATCAGGAGCAGGTCATGCAGATCTTCAGGACCCTGGCCGGATACTCCTTCGGCCGTGCGGATATTGTGAGACGCGCAATGTCCAAAAAGAACCACGATCTCCTTGAAAACGAACGAAGAGCTTTTGTATACGGTGAAGAGGGTCAGTGCGCCGGATGCATTTCAAACGGCATAGACGAAAAAACGGCAAACGAGCTGTTTGACGATATGACTTCCTTTGCCTCTTATGCATTCAACAAATCCCATGCCGCGGCTTATGCGAATATATCCTATCAGACGGCTTATCTGAAGCATTATTTCTTTAAGGAATATATGTCCGCTCTGATGTCTGTCACTATGTCCGACGGTATGGACAAGCTCACCGTGTATATGAACGAATGCAAGCGCTGTGGAGTGAAGATCCTACCCATCAATATAAACCGCAGTGTCAGAGACTTTGTTTCCGAGGGCGATGGTATCAGGTTTTCTATGCTGGCAGTACGGAGCCTTGGAGAAGCTGCTGTCAACGCTATCGTTGCCGAAAGGGAGCAGGGCGGGAACTACCGTGACCTCCGTGACTTCTGCCGCAGGACATCTGGCAGGGAGGTCTCCGTCAAGGCGGTCGAGCAGCTTATCAAGAGCGGCGCCTTTGACGGCCTCGGCAATAACCGCCGCGAAATGCTCAGCGCCTATGAAGCGCTTATGTCTGCAGCGACACACGAACAGCGCGAAAAGCTGGACGGACAGCTTGATTTCTTCGGTATTGCAGGAAGCGAGCCTGTCACCCAGCCGATAGATAAGCTGGAAGAGTTTTCGGAGAATATGCTGCTTGAGTTTGAGAAGGAAGCTTTGGGAATGTATATTTCCGGGCATCCGCTTGATTGCTTTGAAGGTACTTCCGAGGCAGCCGGATGCAGTCATATCTCCGATATGATCGCTGCAGGTGTGGGCATGAGGTCAAGAAACGATGCATTGAGGTTTCGGCTTGTGCTGACTGTCGTCGGTATAAAGAAAAGTAATTCAAGCAAGAATGAGCCTATGTGCTTTGCAAGATGCGAGGACAGAACAGGTGAAACTGAGGTCATCGTTTTTCCGTCGCTGTATTCATCTGCTCTGCCTTTTTTGAAGGAGGGCGCGGTGATATGTGTGAGCGGAAAAGTTTCCCTTCGGCCGGAGGAGCCCCCCAAGCTGATAGCGGAGACTATCGAAAGCGGAGAGAGATTTCTTGAAAATAACCTGCGCAGAGATGTATGCGTCCGTATCGACTCTAAGGACACTCAGAGAATAGCTGCCGTAAAGAAGCTTGCTTTGAAAAGCCGTGCAGACTCCGGAAGCGGTCTCAGCCTGTATTTCTCCGACAGAAAACTGATGACGGCTATGAAGGGCGTCAGATATATCACGCTTACAGATAAGCTGCTCAGAGAATTCATTGAAGCTGCCGGTCACGGCAATGTGAGATTTGTTAAGAGGTGAAACATGGAACCCAAGGATTATACAGTTGAAAGGATAGACGGCGATTACGCGCATCTCAAAGACCTTGCGACCGGCGAAGTGCTGCTGATCGCAAGAGCGCTGATCCCCGAGGAAAGCGACGAAGGCACGATACTCCATTATGAAGCGCTGACCTATTCTGTGACAGACTGATGAAAAATTTCAGCCGGCTATGGAAAAACCGCGCCGGCTGTGTTATACTATTAATGAATCAAAAACGAACGGAGTTGAAATATGTCTGTTGAACTGACCCGCAGAGAATGCGGAAAGGGTATGACCCTGACAAAGATACACGACGATAAATTCAAGACCTTTGCACTTTCAGTCAGAATGACGGTACCATTTGACGATGAATATTCTCCTGTCTATCCTTTGGTGCTTGATATACTGGCGACCTGCACACGAAGATACCCCGAAAAGGAGCAGTTTTCCAAGGTGCTGACAGAGCTTTATTCCGCATCGGTAAGTACGAGCTCGTCAAGAGCCGGCAACTATCTTCTTCTGACCATAACTCTGAACTGTCTTTGTGACGAATACACCATTGGAAAGGAAAAGGTCTCTGAAACGGCGGCCCGGCTTTTGATCGACTGCATCCTTGATCCCTTCCTTGAGGACGGTATGCTGTCGCAGAAGTATATGAAGCTTTGTAAGAGCGATATGCTTGACGATATTGACGCTATCATTAACAATAAGCGCAGATATGCTTCGGTGCTGGCAAAAAAGCGGATATTCCGGGGAGAGATCACGGCTATTTCTCCTTATGACCACAGAGAGGCCGTTGCCTCGGCGGATATCGGGACAGTTACAAAGGCTTATCATAAGCTGCTGAGGACTGCATATTTCGAGATCGCTGTCACGGGCGGCAGCTGCGATGAAAAGGTCGGGAATATGCTGGTCGATTCTCTCGGTGCTTTGGAGCGTGAACCTATCGTTATTAACGATTACAATGCTCCATCGCCGATAAAGGATGAAGTCTGCCGCGACGGAGAAGAATGCGAGGCAAATCAGAGTCAGCTTATCATTGCTTACAAGTCGAAGAGCTACAATGAGTATGCCGCCAAGCTGTTTATCTCTATGCTCGGTGCAACACCGATGTCAAAGCTTTTTATGAATGTCAGAGAGAAAATGTCCCTTTGCTATTACTGCGATGCGGTGCTTATTGATCTGAAAAACACCTTTGTTATCACCTCGGGGCTTGATGCTAAGGACATTGCTCTTGCCGAAAAGGCCATAGATGATCAGGTCAGAGCAATGCAGGAGGGTGATTTCACCGACGAGGAATTTGAGAACGCTAAGCTGTTTTTAAGCGAGGCCTATCTTTCAAACTATGACAGCAAGTACGATATACTGATGTGGTTCTACTATCAGTTCATGCACGGAAGCTGCGATACTCCGGAGGAAAAGGGCAGCAAGATCAAGGCGCTGACCCGCGAGGATGTTATCAGAGAAGCCGGGGGCTATAAGCTTGACACCGTGTTCGTTCTCAGACCGAGGGAAGGAGGCAGCGCAGATGAATCTTGAACCTGAGATCTTCCGAAGTGAGCTTTCCGGCGATGAATATCATCTCTATCATCATCCTTCGGGGCTTGATGTCCTTATAATGCAGATGCCCGGCTTTACTACCACGGAAGCGCTGTTTGCAGCGAAATACGGTTCGGTGAACAATTGCTTCCGCACACTTGATACCGGGGATTTCATAAAAGTGCCCGACGGTATCGCCCACTATCTGGAGCATAAGCTGTTTGAGGGCGAAGAGTGCGGAGTGTTTGAAAGATTCGCCGCGACCGGAGCATCGGCAAATGCTTTTACGTCATTTGATATTACAGCCTATACTTTCAGCGCCTCCTCGGATTATGAAGAACCGTTGTCGATACTGCTTGATTTTGTCCAACATCCCTTCATCACCGACGAGAATGTGGAAAAGGAAAGGGGCATCATCGCTCAGGAGATAAAGATGTCTGACGATTCTCCCACAAGAGCCTTGTTCTTTGAACTGCTCCAGTCGGTCTATCATGATAACCCGGTGAATATTGACATCGCCGGAACTGTGGAGTCCATACAGGATATAACCGCTTCGCTTCTGATGAAGTGCCACGGTACTTTCTACAATCTTAACAACATGGTGCTGTCTATCGCCGGAAACGTTGACGACGAAACGGTGCTTAGGATATGCGACGAAAAGCTTGTACCGTCCGAAAACAAACATTTGGAACTTTTTACTGCCGAAGAGCCGGATACTGTGGTGAAAAGCAGATCTGTCATCAGCCGGGAAATCGGCGTGCCCATGTTCAGCCTTGGATTCAAGTGTCCTCCGCTGAAGGGCAGGGAGCTTTTGAAAACATCTATCGCCGCCGACCTTATGCTTAAAGTGCTGTTCGGAAATATGTCCGATTGGTACAGAAACGCTTTTGAGCAGGGGCTTATCAACTCCACTTTCAGCACTGAAGTGTTCAGCTCCGAACAGGGGTATTTTCTGCTGATACTCTCCGGAGAAGCCAAGGACCCGGACGCGATTTACAACAGCATCTGCGATAAGATAAGATCTCTCGACTGCTCAAACTTTGACAGCGAACTGCTAAGGACCTTGATAAAGGGCGGCTACGGTTCGGAGATCATGAAGTATAACATCGTTTCCGAGTGTGCCGAAGCTATGTGCTTCTATTATACTCAAGGCGTAAGCTGTTTTGACAATCTGAAAATAATGTCTGAACTGACGCCCGAAGAGGTTTTTGAAACGACAAAACTGCTTGATACAGACAGATCGTCGTTTTGTGTAGTCAGAAAGTGAGGAAGGTAATCAATGACGCAATTAATACAGACTCTTGCCACTGATATTGATACGGAAGTGATAAGCAAGATAAGGTCAAATCCCGATAAGGTCTTCTTCCCGAATTTCGGAAACGGTGACAATATCCTTTCGGAGGGCTTTACGGTTGACAGAGTAATGTTCACCATTCCCGGCATCAACTTCAAAGTCTATTGGTACGGGTTTCTGATCGCTGTGGGCATTCTGCTGGCAATGATCTACGGTTTTAAAAGGATGAAGGATGTCGGGGTGGATCCCGACCGCGCCACCGACGGCGTTATAGCCGGTTTCTTCGGCGCGATCTTCGGAGCAAGGCTTTACTATATCATGTTCAACGACGATACGTCTTTCTCCCAGTTCTTCAACATCCGCGACGGCGGACTCGCGATCTACGGCGGAATAATCGGAGCTATTGTCGTCGGCGGCATCGTCGTCAGGGTGCGCAAAGTCAAGCTGACGGCCCTGCTGGATGTGGTCGGGCCCTGCTTCCTTATCGGACAGGCCATAGGCCGCTGGGGAAATTTCTTCAATCAGGAAGCCTTCGGTTCAAACACCGATCTCCCATGGGGAATGATGAGCAGCAAGACTATCAACTACATCGCCGAGCATTTTGACGATCTCGGCGGTGAGGTCTCAAGTTACGCGCCGGTTCATCCCTGCTTTTTGTATGAATCATTATGGTGTATTGCTGCATTCGTGTTCCTGCATTTCTATCTTAGGCACAGAAAATTCGACGGCGAAGTATTTCTGATGTATATCGGCCTCTACGGCCTCGGGAGATTCTTCATAGAAAGCACGAGAACTGATTCGCTCTATCTGATGAACATAAAGGTTTCCCAGCTTGTTGCCGGAGCCTGCGTGATAGCGTCCATTATACTTATAATCATATTCAGAAACATCGTTAAGCGGAACGATGATTACAAGCTCTATGTTGACACCAGGCTAAGCAAGGCTCAGATGGAAGAATACAATACCTACGCCGAGGTGCAGAAGGCGAAGAAGGAAATGAAAGCCAAGATCAAAGCTGCCAAGGCAGCGGGTGAAGACACCTCCGAGCTTGAAAAAGAATTTGAGGAGAAATTCGGGAAACACGCAAAGAAACCCTCAGACGATGTGAAGGAGGACGAACCCGCAGAAAAGTCGGAAAAGTATACTTCCATTCTGGCGGATGATGATGAAGAAACTGCATCCGAAAACAGTGACAGCGAAAATTCAGATAACGATAACGAGGAGGAAAAAGAAAATGAGCAGGATAATTGACGGAAAGGCCGTATCGGCACAGGTTAAGGAAAGGATCAAGGCTGAGACCGCTAAGCTGAAAGAGCAGGGCGTTGAAGTCGGGCTGGCGGTAGTCATCGTCGGAGACGATCCCGCTTCCAAGGTCTATGTACGCAACAAGAAAAAGGCTTGCGAAGAGGTGGGCTTCAATTCCTATGAGTATGCGATGCCTGCCGAAACAACAGAGCAGGAACTTCTCGAACTTGTTAATAAGCTCAACGCAGATGAAAAGGTTGACGGCATCCTTGTTCAGCTGCCGCTTCCCAAGCATCTTGATGATAAGGTGATCATCAATAATATCCGCCCCGATAAGGATGTCGATGCTTTCCATCCTATCAACGTTGGACATATCATGATCGGTGACTACAGCTTCCTGCCTTGCACCCCCGCCGGTGTAATGGAGCTTATCCATTCAACGGGGGTTGAGGTCAAGGGCAAAAAATGCGTTGTCATCGGTCGCAGCAATATCGTAGGCAAGCCAATGGCTATGCTTCTTCTGCATGAAAACGGAACTGTTGCGATATGTCATTCAAAGACTCAAAATTTGCCTCAGGTATGTTCGCAAGCCGATATTCTTGTTGCCGCAGTGGGTAAACCCAAGATCATTACCGCTGATTATATCAAGGAGGGCGCTGTCGTTATTGATGTCGGTATGGACAGAGACGAAAACGGCAAGCTCTGCGGCGATGTCGATTTTGAAAACTGTAAGGATAAGGCCGGCTTTATCTCGCCTGTACCCGGCGGCGTTGGACCTATGACTATCGCAATGCTGATGCAGAACACTCTTACGGCTGCAAAGCTGCACAAAGGATTATCGGGCGGCACTGACGAAGGCACTTCGGACGGGAAAGATCGCAATGTCTGGAACAAACTGTTCCTTCACACCTGATATTCGCTTTTATTAATTCAAATAATGATTTGCAAAAATATTTATCTCAAAGCAAATGTAAAAACTTTGTGAATACTATTTACAAAGGGCTTGTTTTGTAGTATAATAAATAAGCTGTCTATGCAGCATATCCCTGCCGCAGAATATGGGTAAAGCCCGATAGGGAAGGTTACCTGCCATATCCTTCGGCTGAGGAAATATTTTTGAAAGAGGTACACAAAAATGCTCAGAAAAGACGAGAAAACAGCTGTTATCGAAGCTAACAGAACTCACGAGACCGATACCGGTTCTCCCGAGGTGCAGATCGCTATCCTCACCAAGAGGATCAACGACCTTACCGAGCATCTGAAGACTCACAAGAAGGATCATCACTCCAGAAGAGGTCTTCTGAAAATGGTAGGTAAGAGAAGGAATCTCCTCGGCTATCTCAAGAACAAGGATATCGAGAGATACAGAGCAACTATCGAGAAGCTCGGTCTCCGTAAGTAATCACCTTCAGACACTAAGGCAGAGGCGCATTGTGCGTCACTGCCTTTTGGTGTTTATTCCGGCATTGGCAGGGCGGGTCGATTAGCATTAAACAGAACCCGTGAATCCCTTTCGCGGCTTCTGTTTATTGCTAATGTCTCGCCTGTGAAATATTATTTTAGGAGGAATTTCAGTATGTTTGAAAACTACAGGAAATTTGAAACTACATACGCAGGCAGACCCTTCGTTGTAGAAACAGGCAAGGCTGCACAGCTTGCAAACGGTTCCTGCTGGGTAAGATACGGCGAGACCGTCGTTATGGCCAACGTTACCGCTTCCCCCAAGCCCAGAGAGGGCATTGACTTTTTCCCGCTCTCCGTTGACTACGAAGAGAGACTTTACTCCGTAGGCAAGATCCCCGGATCTTTCATGAAGAGAGAGGGCAAGCCCACAGAGAAGGCTATCCTTACCTCGAGAATGGTAGACAGACCTATCAGACCTCTGTTCCCGAAGGATATGAGAAACGATGTTTCCGTTGTTATGACAGTTCTTTCGGTTGATCCCGACTGCTCGCCCGAGATCGCAGGCATGATCGCTACTTCTATCGCTATCTCCATTTCCGATATTCCCTGGAACGGACCTATCGCCGGTATCAGCGTCGGCCTTGTTGACGGTGAGCTGGTACTCAATCCTACTCTTGAGCAGAGAAACAACAATCACCTCAATCTGACTGTTGCCGGTTCTATGGAGAAGATCGTTATGATCGAAGCCGGTGCCGATGAGGTCCCCGACGATCAGATGCTGGAGGCTATCCTCCTCGGACACGAGGAGATCAAGAAGATGGTTTCCTTCATCAACGAGATCAAGGCTGAGATCGGCAAGCCCAAGTTTGAGTTTGAGTCCATGGAGCTCGATCACGATATGATGGACGAGCTTATGGCTGAGTTCGGCGATCAGATCAAGTTTGCTCTCGATACCGATGACAAGAATGTCCGCGATGCAAGAATGCAGCCCATTACCGACGCTATCGTTGAGAAGTATTCCGAGAAGTATGAGAACCTGCCCGAGATCATCGGTGAGGTCATCTACAAGCTCCAGAAGATCATCGTAAGAGATTGGCTCTACAACGGTAAGCGCGTTGACGGCAGAGGCATCGACGAGATCAGACCTCTTGCTGCTGAGGTAGGCTTCCTGCCCAGAGTTCACGGCTGCGGACTGTTCACCAGAGGCCAGACCCAGGTAATGACTATCTGCACACTTGGCCCTGTTAGCGACGCTCAGCGTCTCGACGGCCTTGATGAAGAGGATTCCAAGAGATATATCCACCACTACAATTTCCCTTCGTATTCCGTAGGCGAGACCAAGCCTTCAAGAGGCCCCGGCCGTCGTGAGATCGGTCACGGCGCTCTTGCCGAAAAGGCTCTCGTTCCTGTTATCCCCAGCGTTGAGGAGTTCCCCTATGCTATAAGAATGGTTTCCGAGGTTCTTTCCTCCAACGGTTCTACTTCCCAGGGCTCTATCTGCGGTTCGACTCTCGCTCTTATGGACGCCGGCGTTCCTATCAAGGCTCCCGTTGCAGGTATTTCCTGCGGCCTTATTACCAAGGAGGACGGTAGCTGGATGACAATGGTCGATATCCAGGGCCTTGAGGACTTCTACGGCGATATGGACTTCAAGGTAGGCGGTACCAAGAAGGGTATCACTGCTATTCAGGTAGATATCAAGGTAGACGGCCTTACACCCGATATAATCAAGGAGGCTTTTGCAAAGACTCATAAGGCAAGAGATTATATCCTTGACGAGATCATGCTCAAGGCAATTCCCGAGCCCAGAAAGGAAGTCAACAAGTGGGCTCCCAAGATGCTCACCACCAAGGTGCCCGTTGACAAGATCAGAGAAGTCATCGGCAGCGGCGGAAAGGTCATTCAGAAGATCAGTGCTGAGTGCGGCGTGAAGATCGACATTGAAGAGGACGGCAGCGTATTCGTTTCCGGTGTTGACAAGGAGAAGGCCATGCAGGCTATCTCGATCATTAACACCATTGCCAACGATCCCGAAATCGGTGCTATCTACAAGGGCAAGGTCGTTCGTATTATGAACTTCGGCGCATTCGTTGAGATCGCTCCCGGCAAGGACGGCCTCGTTCACATCTCCAAGCTGGATAAATCCAGAGTCGAGAAGGTTGAGGACGTTGTTCAGATCGGCGACGAGATCGTTGTTAAGGTAATGGAGATAGATTCTCAGGGCAGGATCAATCTTTCCCGCAAGGATGCTCTTGCGGACATCGAGGCAAAGAAGAGATCTTAATCGGACTCTCCTTGCTTACAGATCTTTGTCAGTGTCATGCACTCCCTCCCGCTGCGCGGGGGAGTGCATTTTCATAAGCGAATGTCAACAGGAGTGATGTTTTATGAAATGTTCTGTCTGCGGGACCGAATTCTACGGCAATAATGGGATATGTCCCGGATGCGGTTATTTCTGCGGCAGGGGAAACGGCCCCTACGAGGGACCTTATCCAAATCAGATGCCCGGCACAGGTCCTCAGTATCAGAATGCTGGCGGGGCACCTTATATGACGTATTATCAGAGCCCGATGAATCAAACTCGCGTTATGAAAAAACGGTCTTATCTTATGATCATCGGCGTGGCGATCCTGTTGGGTGCAGTAGCTATGGTGATCTTTATCGGTTCAAGATTTGATTCAAAAAATTACGATTTCGGCTCCTTCACTATGGATCTTCCTACGGGCATGAAGGAAGACGCCGGCAGCACCTTTGTAAGCTACTTTCAGACCCACGGCGGGGATGCCGGCGAATACGCCAACAAAAATATCCGCTTTGCATATGCTGCAGCGGACGGCTTTTCCGGAAACAGTCCCGACAGAACCGGGATGATCGTTGATACTATCGCTGACACATACAAAAACTATACCGGCTATGAACTATTCGAAAAGACCCGCGAAAGTCTGAAATTTAAAATGGATTATGAAGGAATGACTGCCTATTGCCATTTCAGAACAGTAGTCAGAGGTGAAAAGATATATTATCTGTTCCTCGTATGCAATTTCAGTCAGCGAAGCAGATATGAAGACAGGTTCGATAAATACATGAATTCTTTTACTGTAAAGTAATGCAAGCCTTGAGCGGAGATTCGCTCAAGGCTTAAATTATGTGATCCGTTCAAGGTTCTCCTTTATTGATCGGAGTATGCGTTTTTCAAGCCTGCTTATGTATGACTGAGAAATGCCGAGAAGATCGGCTACCTGCTTTTGAGTCAGCTCCTTGTGACCTCCAAGACCGTAACGCATTACCATTATCTGCTTTTCTCGGTCCGGGAGGCGTTCGATCTCCCGGATAAGAAGCTGTTTATCCACCTCGTTTTCAATTCCTCTGTTTACGATATCGTCATCCGTTCCGAGAATGTCTGAGAGCAGAAGTTCGTTTCCGTCCCAGTCAATGTTAAGCGGTTCGTCTATGGAGATCTCGTTTTTGTACTGGGCTGTTTTCCTTAGGAACATCAAGATCTCGTTTTCAATACACCGTGAAGCGTATGTCGCCAGCTTGATCTTTTTGTCGGGGCAGAATGTTTTGACCGCCTTGATAAGCCCGATAGTCCCGATGGAGATAAGGTCTTCAAGTCCGACGCCGGTTGATTCAAACTTTTTTGAGATGTAAACCACCAGCCGGAGATTATGTACGATCAAAAGGTCCCGCGCCTTTTCGGGATCAGTCGAGATCAGTTCAAAGGTCTTTGCTTCTTCTTCGGGAGTAAGCGGCGGGGGAAGCTGATCCGCACCGTTGATGTAATCTACGGTATCATATTCTATGAACAGTCCGATGATAAGGGCTTGAAGTCTGCTGAATAAATCTTTGAGTTTCATTTTGTCTCCTTAAATCAATAGTCTCGGGTCAAATATTGCTCTTTCACTGCCGCTGCTTTTTATAATTCCTGCCGCACATTTAAGTTCCTTTATCTGTCCGCTGTCGTTTGAAATCGTTATACGTCCGCGTAGAGTTACCGGGATGACCGATGCACCCGCAACGGTGGAACAGGGTATCAGATGAAACCCTGTAATGGGATATTTCCCCGGGTCATCAAGGTCAAAATGATAGTAGATCTTGCTGCTGGAGAAGATAACCACCGGCTCACCGCTGAAGTTGTCGATCAGTCTGTTACCTGTATCGCTGACGGCAGGCATCTCGGCTGAAAAATCTCCGCAGACAAATGCTGCACGGTAGCTTTCATTCTTGACTGCGGAAATGAACATCAGCTTTTCGTACAGCGTGATAAGCAGATAAGCCGCTGCGGTGCAGAGTATCAGCAGCCAGAGTGGGACATCGAAGTAAACGGTGAAATTCCCCGCACAGATAAACCCTGCCCCGAAGAATTCCCATAGAAGCATACATATCCCGCCGAAAGCAATGTTGACGGCAATATACGCAGCCGAGTATGTGAAAAGCCGTTTCTCAAGCCTAAGCCCGAAAGCCAACTTGACAATTAACGTTACCGAAAATATCTTTGCCAGTATGATAAGCAGAGATTCCGCGTAATTCTGAGGCTTCAGAATAATAAGCAGGGAAGATGCTGCCGCAGGTATAAGACACAATAACTTGTTTTTTCGCCTTAGTCTTGTATGTACTGTCAGCGAAAGGAGCTTGATAAATATCAGCGTCAGCATCACATTGCTGAATATCAGTATATCGAGATATATCTTCATTTGCTCACCCCGCTTTATCATTATAGCCTCCGCAGGTATATAATTTTGTCGTAAAAAATAAGGCACCGCATAAAATGCGATGCCTTTGTTTGTTGTATTGTTATCAATCGGCAAAGAAGACCGAGAAGGCTTTATATGCCATATAGATGTCGAGTTTTGCAGTTATCTCAAAAGGAGCGTGCATACAGAGCACGGGAACTCCCACGTCGATAACGTCCATATCGAGATTGGCGATAAACTGTGCTACCGTTCCGCCGCCGCCGAGATCGACTTTTCCGAGTTCGCCTGTCTGCCAGAGAACGTCGTTGTCGTCAAACAGCTTTCTGATCCTGCCCACAAATTCAGCGGAAGCATCCGAGGTTCCGGACTTGCCCCTTGCGCCGGTGAATTTTGTTGCTACAACGCCGTAGTTGAGCTTTGAGGCGTTCATATTCTCGGTCACGTCGGAGAATGTGGGGTCAACGCCGGAGTTAACATCCGCCGAAAGGCACTCCGAAGCGGAGATGACATTGTGGCCGCAAAGGCCGTAGGCTCTTGCCAGATCGTCAATGAAGTATTTCAGATAGGAACTGTTAAGGCCGGTGTTTCCGTCGCTGCCGGTCTCTTCCTTGTCAGTAAGGATAGTCAGACAGGTGTGGGCAGGCTTTTTGACATCGAGGATCGCTTCAAGAGCCGTGTAAGCGCAGGAACTGTCGTCCTGGCCGTAAGCGCCGATCATACTTCTGTCGAAGCCAACGTCCTTGGCTTTGAACTGCGGTACTGCTTCAAGCTCCGCCGACATGAAATCGTCCTCGACAATGCCGTATTTTTCGTTGAGTATCTTCATAATGTTGAGCTTGACCTTCTTGGAGACCTTGTCATCCTTAAAGGGCATGGATCCGATCAGAATGTTGAGCTCCTCGCCTTTGATAAGCTCTGCGGGAGTACGTTTCATCTGCTGCTGAGCAAGGTGCGGGAGCAGGTCGGTCACGCAGAAAACGGGGTCCTTTTCATCCTCACCGATGTTGACGTTCTCGCATTCGCCGTTGCCTTTGACAATGACTCCGTGAAGCGCCAGCGGGATAGTCGCCCACTGATACTTCTTGATGCCGCCGTAGTAATGGGTCTTGAAAAGAGCAAATTCCAGTTCTTCATAGAGCGGGTTCTGCTTCAGATCAAGACGGGGAGAGTCAATGTGGGCGGCGGCCAGTCTTACGCCCTTGTCCAGGGAAAGTGAGCCCATAACGCCGAGAATGATCGCTTTTCCGCGGTTGACAAAATAGAACTTATCGCCCGCCTTGTATTTCTTGCCGCGTTCAAACTCTTCAAAGCCCGCTTCTTTGGCGCGCTTTACAGCCTCAATAACAGCTTCGCGCTCAGTCTTTGCGGCGTCAAGGTACTTCTTGTAGCCCTCACAGAATTTATTGCCGGCTTTGATCTCCTTGTCGGAGACCGTAAGTCCTCCGTGCTTATGATCGGACAGCAGCTTTTCGGCAAGCTGTTCGCCATCTGTTTTTTTCTTGTCAGCCATTTTTAAAATCCTCCTCTAATTTTTCTTTGTATTTATTATACGCATTCATTACCTTATATATGTAATTGGCGGTAACATCCGAGGGAACATCCTCAAGTCGGAAATTATCGGGATCCACTGTGCCGTCGTTTATCCATGTATCGACAGCATTCATTCCGCCGTGATAGGCCGCCGCCGTAAGTTCGTAGGAATGGTCGAATTTTTCATACAGGAATTTCAGCATAAAGGTACCGTACTGGATATTCAGTTCCGGGTCATACATTTCGTCGAAGGTGTGGGGACGTTCGTCGCCCATACGGAACTTGACCCAATCGTACGCTTCTTCCATAAGCTGCATCAGTCCGCGGGCGCCTACGTTTGAGGTAGCATCGGGATTGAAATGGCTCTCGGTGTTGATGATCGCAAAAATGAACCTCGGGTCCATTTCGTACTCCTTGGAGTATTTCAGCACATATTCCTCGTAGTCGGTGGTCATGAACACATTGGGGCCGTAATCTTGTATCTTCTCCGAGATCTTGTCCCGGAAAATAAATGCAAGTACAACGATGATCGCAAGTATAAGCGAAACGATTATTATGACAGCCGAATTGCCGGATGATTTTTTCTTTTTCCTGCTTCTTGATTTTCCTTTTGTCTTCTTTTTAGTGTTTGCAGCCATATAGCATTTCCTTTAACCTTGACGACAGAAAATCCGCAGCCCTGCAAAGGCTGTCGGTCCCGCCGCCGTTTTCTATAATAATATCGGAGTTGGTAATAAAAAAGCTCTCGCTCTTTTGTGCTTTGATCCTTGTCATTGCCTGTTCGGCAGTCAGCCCGTCGCGCTTCATGATACGATCGCGCCGTACTTCCTCCCTTGCAACGCAGGAAACAACAGTATTACACAGCTTGTAAGCCCCGGATTCAAACAGCGTCGGAGCATCGAGGACTATTACACGGAAACCGTTGTCAACGGCGCTGTTTATAAGCGTTTTTATCTCGGAAAGGATGAACGGGAATATCAGCCTGTCAAGCAGCGACAGCTTTTCCTGGTCGCTGAATACTATTGCCCCCAGCGCTTTTCTGTCAAGATGAAGGGCCTCGTCAAAGCAGGAAGGGAAGTGTTCGCGCAGTTTTTTACAGCACTCGCTGCCGTCCCGGGTGACGTTTCGGCTCACTTTATCGCAGTCGATAACGAAAAATCCGTTGTCCGACAGAAACACGCTGAGACTGCTTTTTCCGCTGCCTGTCTGGCCAGTAAGCCCGACGGTCATATAATTGTTTTTCAAAGCTTTATCACCTGGAACCCGGCTGCTCTCAGCAGCCTGTTATATACCGCAAGCCCTACTCCGGTCTTTTTGGGGCATCTTGCGAAGACTTTTTTGATATTCAGTTCGTCAAGCTGTCTGAGCACATCAAAGAGCTTTTGCGCCTGCTGTTTGCTGTCACAGCCGTATACTATCGCTTTGAGTCCCATACCTTCCGCGTCGGACTCGTTGAAAACCATAAGTACGGTTTCTTTATCGGCGTTCTCAGCACAGTATTTCCGGTAGTCTTCAAGACTGCCGTCAATGATAGTTACATCGGCCTTCGGCGCGTAATGCTTGTATTTCATCCCCGGAGAAGCCACAACTGCATCCGCTGCGACTGCTTCGGTGACGCCCTTGTCTACGGTCACATTTTCGCACACCGTTTTCAGATCCTCAACCGAGATAAACCCCGGGCGCAGCAGGCGGATGTTGTCACCTTCAAAGGCGATGACCGTGGATTCAACTCCAACCGCGCAGCCGCCGTCGTCAAGAATGCAGGGGATACGGCCGTTCATATCGTTATACACATGGATAGCCTTGGTGGGCGAAGGGCTCCCAGAAAGATTTGCCGAAGGGGCCGCCAGCGGTACGCCAGAGGCATCGATCAACGCCCTTGCGGTCTTGTTCGAGGGCATACGTATGCCGACAGTGTCAAGCCCGGCGCTTGTCGTATAGGGAATGATCCCACGTTTGGGGAGGATCATAGTCAGCGGACCCGGCCAGAATTCCCCGGCACATTTTTTTGCAAGTTCGGGTATCTCTGTTACCAGGCCTTCAAGCATTTCCATGCGGGAAATGTGAACGATAAGCGGATTGTCCTGGGGCCTGCCTTTGGCAATGAATATCTTCTTTACGGCTTCGGGATCGAGTGCATTTGCGGCAAGCCCGTAAACAGTTTCCGTGGGCATCCCGACGACTTCACCCTGTCTGATAAGCTCTCCGGCATATTCGACGGACTTCTTGCTGCTGTCAAGCAGCTTTGTATCGTAATTCATTTTAAGCCTCTTCCTGCGATGCGAGCTTTTCCGCTTGATCGGCGGTAGCAAGAGCATCAATGATCTCGTCAAGGTCGCCGTTCAGTATGCTGTCCAGCTTGTAAAGCGTCAGCCCGATCCTGTGGTCTGAGACACGGCTTTCGGGAAAATTATATGTCCTGATGCGTTCGGAGCGGTCTCCGGTGCCGACCTGCAAACGCCGCTGGGATGCGATCTTGTCATCGTGGGCGGCCTGTTCACGTTCCAGCAGTCTTGAACGAAGCACCTTCATAGCCTTATCCTTGTTTTTGTACTGCGAACGTTCGTCCTGGCATTCCACCACCATTCCTGTGGGCAGATGCGTGATCCTTATGGCTGACGATGTCTTGTTTATGTGCTGTCCGCCGGCGCCGGATGAACGGAAAACGTCTATTTTCAGATCTTTTTCGTTGATCTCAAGCTCAACGTCCTCTGCTTCGGGAAGAACGGCGACAGTCACTGTTGAGGTGTGGATGCGTCCCTGGGATTCCGTTTCCGGGACACGCTGGACTCTGTGTACTCCGCTTTCATATTTGAGCCGTGAGAAAGCTCCCGCACCTTCGATCATAAAACTGATCTCCTTGCAGCCGCCCAACTCCGTGGCATTGACATTGAGCGTTTCCGTACTCCAGCCCTTGGCAGCGGCATAAAGCGAGTACATACGGTAAAGCGAGCCTGCAAACAGAGCCGCTTCTTCTCCGCCGGCGCCCCCTCTGATCTCCATAATAACATTCTTTTCGTCGTTTGGGTCCTTGGGGAGCAGGAGCAGAGTAAGTTCCTCTGTCAAAGCCTCCATAGCCGATTTGGATTCACTGTACTGCTGCTGGAGCATCTCTTTGAATTCCCTGTCGGTCTCGCCCGAAGCCAGCAGGGATGCAGCTTCGTCAAATTCAGCCTTGGCTTTTTTATATTCTGCGTATTTTTCGATTATAGGGGAAAGGCTTGAAAACTCCTTCATCAGCGAGGCATACTGCTTTGGGTCGTTTACGACCTCCGGCTGCATCAGCCTTTCGTTTATCTCGTTGTATTTGTCTTCTAAGACTTTAACTTTTTCTATCATAGCTGACCTCCGTTATTTTTTATGAAATAACCGGTCCTGCTATGATTCCGCCTCTTTTATCACGCTTTTGATGTTTTTCTCCGCTTTGGAGCGCGGTATCATAAACTCCCGTCCGCAGCCGACGCATCTTAGCATGAAATCCATTCCCGAGCGAAGCACGAGCATTCTGTCCGCTCCGCAGGGATGCTTTTTCTTCATCATAAGTATATCGCCCTTGGATATATCCACCGTGCTCACTCCTTTGAAACAACACTATCCTATATTATATCACATATATCCAAAAAACGCAAGGGCTGTTTGTGAATATTAACAATTTTTCAGCACGAGATCATTGCATCACGCCTTTGCAAACTCTTGACAAACACTGTGAATTAGGATATAATTGTAATGTTGATATCTAACTATCCTATAAAGGAGTTGCAATTATGGAAAAGAAGATTATTCTTACCGGCGACCGTCCCACAGGTGCGCTGCATCTCGGACACTATGTCGGTTCGCTGAAAAAAAGAGTTCAGCTTCAGAATACCGGGGAGTACAAGCAGTTCGTTATGATAGCCGACCTTCAGGCTCTTACCGATAACGCCGAGAATCCCGAGAAGATACGCAATAACATTCTTGAAGTTATGCTCGATTATCTTGCCGTGGGCCTTGAACCCGGAAAGACTACATTCTTTGTTCAGTCCCATATCCCGGCACTTTACGAGCTTCCTATGTATTACTCAAACCTTGTGACAATGTCCCGTCTTGAGCGCAACCCGACTATCAAGAACGAGATCAAAATGCGCAACTTTGAACGCAATCTGCCCGTGGGCTTTATGACATATCCTATCAGCCAGGCTGCGGATATCACCGCCTTCAAGGCCAAGTATGTTCCCGTCGGAGAGGATCAGCTCCCGATGCTGGAGCAGGCAAGAGAGATCGTTTCGGCTTTCAACCGCATCTATAAGTGCGATATACTCGTTGAGCCCGAGGCTGTCCTCCCGGATAACGAGAGCTGCAACAGACTTGTCGGCACAGACGGAAACACCAAAATGAGCAAGTCCCTTGGCAACTGCATCTATCTCAAGGATGATGAAAAGGCTATCAAGGAAAAGGTAATGTCAATGTTTACCGATCCGCTCCATATCAACGTTTCGGATCCGGGACATACCGAGAACAACCCTGTATTCATCTATCTTGACGCTTTCAGCACCGAAGAGGATTTCGCTAAGTATGCTCCCGAATACAAGAATCTTGCCGAGATGAAGGAGCATTACGAGCGCGGCGGTCTGGGAGATATGAAATGCAAAAAGCTGCTGAACAGCATCATGCAGGAATTCTTAGCACCAATCAGAGAGCGCCGTCAGAAATACGAAAAGGATAAGGGCTATCTGCTTGAAGTGCTGAAGAAGGGCACCGAAGAAGCTATCGAGGTCTCCAACAAGACTGTTTCCGAGATCAGAAATGCTATCGGCATCAATTATTTCACCGACGATACATTTATTGACAAGTTTGTAAAGTGATATTTTATCCGAAACAAAACGGACCGAGGGGAAGTTTCTCTCGGTCCGTTTCGTTTATTTTATATAGTATCAGATGCAAGAATAATGCGGATCAATGCGATTTCTCGTATTCCTTGATGTTCTTGTTGAGAGTTTCGATCTCTGAATCGACAGTCTTGGAATACTTCTCGCGCACCTGGCTCCAGGTCGGCTGATTGCCGTCCTCGTCCTGCGTGGAGGCGCCGGCATAGAGATAGTCAACAAGGCACTGGTTTCCGTCAAAGGAGTTTCTGTCGCCCATTACATAGGATACGCCGAAAGCATAGTCGAAAGCCATAAGGTATTCGTCGCTGATAGCGTCTTCTCTCGCCTGGAGCATTTCGTCTGTCCAGGTAGGATTGTTTTCCTTGAATTTGGCCCTGTTGGTCTCCTCGTACTGAGGATCGCTCTTTGCGATCTTGCAGCATTCAAACCAGGTCTTGACAGCCTGAGCCTTTTCAGAGCCTCTGATCCACATGAACGCAGTCATATCAGATGTGGTGATCTTCTGCGGATTGTCAGTGTACTGCGGCATGGGAACAAGGCCCCATTCATCGCCTTCCTTCGGTCCTCCGGAACCGGTATAGGCCCATTCGCCCATAGCGTAGAAAAGTATCTCTTGATTGAAGCAGTCAGCGGCATTGCCTATCCAGTCGTTAAGAACAAGATTCTCCTTCATAAGGTCATAGAGGAAGGCTTGCGCCTTTTCAATATCCGGATCCATCAGATTGCTCTCGAAGGTGTTTTCTGCGGAGTTGTATTTTACCAAAGTTTTGCCTGTCTGCTGAACGATATGCGGACGGAAGAATCCGTTGACACCGTAACGCTGAGTATCGGCGGGAGCGTTGGAAACGAATCCTGTCATTATCTTCTGCCAGTTCGCCCAGTTCCACTCGCCGTTTTTGTATAACTCATATGGGTCATCAAGGT
Source organism: Ruminococcaceae bacterium FB2012 (assembly GCA_900104495.1). Classification (GTDB taxonomy): domain Bacteria; phylum Bacillota; class Clostridia; order Oscillospirales; family Ruminococcaceae; genus FB2012. The sequence continues at coordinate 254,400 of FMXS01000004.1, forward strand.
TGTTGGCTTCAATAGCTGCCTTGTCATAAAGCATCATCGAAGAAGCAATGTATCCGAGGGGAGCAACATAATGCTCACCGGCAAGCATAAACTGGTCGGCAGTTTCCTTGGAAGACTTCCAGAGATCGGTATTGAAATCAACAATGCTGTCAATGGGCTGATACATACCCTTAACTACTCCTGACGGGAAGGCCAGCCATTCGTACTTGAAAATGTCGGGAATGTTGGACTGAGAAGCTACGGAAGCGGCGAGCTTATCAAATCTGTCGGCGTTGGAGGTACGGTCGAACTTGATCTTTCCGCCCTTCTGCTCAAACAGGGTGACCTCTGTGCTTTTTTCGGGATTGGCTCTTGTGGGATTGATGTCGTTCTCGCCGAGGTAGGTTATCTCGCTTTCCTCACCGCCGGACAGGTTTTCTACCTGGCTGGTCTCCTCGACTTCTACATTAGAGGTGACTTCAAAGCTCTCCTCGGGCTGGGAAGAGGTGTCTTCGGTGCCTGCTGCGGATGATTCAGCGGCTGTTGAAGTGCCCCCTTCGGACGAATCGCTGCCGCAGGATGAAATGCCAACAGCCATTGTGACCGCGAGGATAGATGCCAGCAAACGTTTGTATCTCATGATAATGACCTCCCAATATAAATTTTTTCATATATATTATACCAAAATGTGCATATAAAGTCAATTCGTAGTTTCAACAATTACTTTCAGATATTTTATAAGATTTACACAAAGATATTCTCTTCAAGTCCACGAACCGCGCTGATACTGATTTATGTCAGTTTAGTATTTCAGCATTGTATTATATTTTCTGATTTAATATATTTATATTAATTGGCAAAACAACACCTTTTTGCTTTTGTAAAAATTTTTAATGCTATTTTTCAAAAAACTATTGCATTATGTACGTTAATAGTGTATAATATTTATATAATATAACTGTGAGATGATCTGATGAAGCTTTATACCAACAAAAAATATACTACTATAGCCGTTTATGCGATTATTGTTATCGCTGTTAACGTTGTTATTGTTACTGCAATATTCAAATTCGATTCGATCCTCGGTATCCTCGGCAAGATACTTGATGTTCTGATGCCGATAATCTGGGGCCTCGGACTTGCATTTGTGATCAATCCGCTGATGGTTTCAACGGAAAGGATCTATCAGAGGGTCTTTAAGAATTCCAAACGGCCAAAGCTGATGCGAGGGGTCTCTGTCGCTATCGCCGCACTGTTATTCCTCGGACTGATAGTGGGTGTTATTGCGATAGTTGTCCCCGAGTTCGTAAACAATTTCAATAGCATTGTTGATAATATTTCAAATCTCGTCAATAATGCGGAATCATGGATGAACAAGGCCTTCAAGAATTATCCTCAGATCAGGAAGTTCCTGAACGATCAGATCAACAATTTCAGTTCCGATCTTACAAAGATGCAGCCGATGCTCCAGAACATCCTTGACAGTGCAGCCGGTTTCGTAGGCGTTCTGTATAACTTTGTTCTTGGATTCATCGTTTCGATCTATCTGCTGCTTGGCAAAGAAAAACATATCGCGCAGACCAAGAAGGTCCTTTTTGCGAAGCTTCGCAAGAGCACCGTTGACAAGATCCTTCATTTCGGAAACGATGCGAACCTCGTTTTTTCGGGATTTATCATCGGCAAGGTCATTGACTCGATCATCATCGGCATAATCTGTTTCATCGGCCTTACGATAATCGGTATGCCCTACAACGTTATGATCTCGGTCATCGTAGGCGTTACGAATATCATCCCCTTCTTCGGACCGCTGATCGGTGCTGTTCCTTCGGCACTGCTGATCTTCCTGTCAGATGAACCTCATATGGTGATCTGGCTGCTGCTGTTTATCTTCCTGCTCCAGCAGTTTGACGGCAATATTCTCGGACCGAAGATCCTCGGCGGCTCCACCGGCCTGCCCGCTATTTGGGTAATGATCGCTCTGTTCATAGGCGGAGGACTGTTCGGATTCATTGGAATGCTTCTCGGCGTTCCGACTTTCGCGCTTATCTACAAGCTCACCCGCGAGCACGTCAACGACAGGCTGAAACGAAAGAAGATGCCCGTCGATACGCAGTATTATATCGACAATGCCGGAAAGCTCACCGAGCCGCGTATGAGGCGTACACCCTTAACTCCCGAAGAGCTTGAGAGCATCATGATACCTTCCTGCGACGAAGTCAACGAAGCAATTGATGCAGAAAATGAAGCTGACAGTTTGAATGAAGCGGATGAAACGGAAGAAACAGAAGATCCTGTTGAAGCGGATGTTCCGGATGATGCATCAGAAAACGAATAAACAAAAGAAAGCCCGGCTTTGTTCCCGTTGGAACAGAGCCGGGTTTAATGTTGTCTTAATACAGTCCGTATAGCCACTTTGCAGCCATTTTACCGATAATGCTGAGCCTTTCCGGTACGATCTCGTCTTTCAGCGATCTAAGAGCCGAGAGCGCTTCTCCGTGTTCCTCATAGCTGACTGTCCTGTCTTGGCTGAGATGTATCTCAATAGATGTGGACGAAAGATAGGAAATAGAGGGAATAATGCTGTCTATCCCGTTTTTGTGGCATTTGGACATCAGTCTTGTAGCTTGAGCTTCATCTGAGATGTTGGAATCATCCGAGATATTTATCAGTTCAAGATATCTGAGATAGTAAATATAGACCCAGATAAATGCCTTAGCCTTGTCTTCTTGAGTGGTAAGTTTGAGCTGTTTTTTGAGCAGCAGTTTGCGGCGCACAAAGAATATGACGATTATCACCGTTAGAATAATGATATAAACGAGTGATGCTCTTAAAAATGATATGAACTTGCTGTCCTTGTATTCTAAGGTGGGCCCGGGCTCAGTTACACTGCCGCCGGAACCGGTCCCGTTCCCGCCGGTCGATGCTGAGACCGCCGTTGTTGCCGATGACCCCGATGCCGAAGATCCGCTTGATGCCGAAGCATTCGTTGATGACGCAAAAGCGGTGGTCGTGACGGTGGTAGTCGTTGTTGTAGTTTCCTTTGTAGTTGTGGTTGTGACTTTGTTGGGATCGTTGGGATTGTTGCTGCCTTGATAACCCGGTGTGAATTCCAGCGGTACCCATCCGACACTGTCGATAAACACTTCACACCATGCGTGAGCTGCTCTGTCGGTTATCTGAGCGTGGATATGCTCTTCTTCGTCGATAAAAAAGTCCTTCTGAGTGACGATAAAGCCTTCCACATATCTTGCCGGAAAACCGAATCTCCTCATCAGCATAGTCCCGGCGCTGGCAAAATAGGTGCAGTAGCCGACTTTGTTCTCTCTGAGGAAATAATCAATGAAATCCCAGCCGCTCCCTGTCTCTCCGGGCTGAAGGGTGTAGCGGTAATTTTTATCAAGATAATTTGTTATAGCCGAAGCAGCTATTCTCTCACGGTTGTATTCATTATTGAGTCCTTGCGGATAATTCTGCATAAGCTGACTGCTTATTTGGTTATAAACAGTTTCCAGTCCCTCGGACGAGGTCACATCCGTGTAATACTTGTTCACAAAATCAGAGTAGGCCTTGCTCAAAGGGTCGCCGGAATCCCTGTAAAGGGAGAGAGTGTCGATTATCCCGAACTGTTTGTCCCAGCTGTCGGATATATCAGAAACGTCAAGGAAGTCTATCATGTAGCTTTTGCTAAGCTGTTTTACGCTCCCTTCGCCTTCAGCCTTGGCTCTGTCGTTCATGTTCTGGCTCAGATAATCCGCCATATAAGGCGCGTAAATGAACCTGTTGTCGGCTTTGTCGTTATACAATGATATAGTAGATTTCGGGACTTCAATATCTCTGATCGGAAAAGCATAGTAATTGTAATTCTGGATCGGCCTATTGCCAAAGGTTTTCTCAAGTTTTTCGGTATCCTTCTTATCGGGTTTTATCTGATCCCATTCGTTGTCCTCGTATTTCCCTGCAATGTAGCCTTTCAGATAAAGTGTGCTTTTCGGTATTTTAGAAAGCTGGATGTCCAGTACGACGTTATCGTTGAACGAGATCTCGTCTTTATTTCCGAGCTTGCCTCCGTTGGTGACGCCGACCTCTTTTGCACGGTTGAATAAACTGTCGATCATTTCATCGAATTTATCGGGTATGTTATTTGCGAATTCCGTTATGGTGCTGCGCAATTCGTCAAATACTTTGGGACGTACAAATCCGGTGACAGCAGAAAAGATAATCGAAACTGCGAACACCGCTGCACATACGAAAGCAACGACAGACAGATAATGGGAGAAAAACCGGTTTTTGAACTTCTTTGAAGTGAAGAAAAAGGCTTCTTTTCGCCGGTGAACGGCAAAAGTATTATTCATTCCGGCTTTGTTCGTGGAGTGATTGAGGATAGAGAAGGAAAGCATCGTTATCCAGCAGACAACCAGACCTACGGCTGCCACGTAAGGAGGATCCCAGCCGAAGAACAATCCGATCTCCAGAAATGGGAAGGTGGAGATGAAAAAGATAGGGAAATCTGTCCTTACGATACAGGCAAGAGCGACGGCTACCGTCACTATTGCAGCCACGAACATCATTGCGTGGAAAAGGTAGTATTCAGCGCTTTCGGGTCCGATGTGCTGCTTGGCTATATCGCTTTCGATACTTTCAAAGATCTTAAAGTCCGCTCTTTTTTGATATTTCAGCAGTGCTATTTCTATTCCGGTGACTACTTCATTGAACATTATCAAAAAATACGTCACTTGAAACAGCAGATACCCTATGCCGTAGATCTTCGCTATTCCGTTTTTTGAACTGAGAGCAGCGAAGCTGATCGAGGTCAGGATGACCGGGAAGGCGGTAAGTGAACTTGCTCCGATAAAAGAGCCGAGAATGATCATTGTGAAGGTAGCGGTCAGGATGCAGAGCAGAGTACGCATCAGGAGCATCCTGTCTTTGCCTGTCTCGTATTTCATAGACAGGGCAATATCGCCTTCAATTATTATGCCGTTAGGGTTTATTATGCCCCTTTCGGTATTTTTTGTTTTCTTTTGTTTCATGTTGTTACCCTTTTTTATTCATATGCTTTTTTCTCTATATAGCTATATTTTCCAGGCTTTCAGCTACTGCATTGATCGGCAGAGGAATATAGGAAAGATTTCCGTCAGTGTATCCCCGGGAGTTGTCGGCGGCCGTGTCAAGGACAGTATATCTGTACCCATAGCCGGACCCGGTGAGCATCGACCTTATTCTGTCGTCAAAGCCGTTTGTGCAGTAAATGATGTGAGCATATCTGGCGCTGCCGGAGCTTTGCTCAGAGATGACCTCCGCAGGAGAGCTGCGGGCGGTCCTGAGTCCTCCGCCGATAAGCGCACCCATAGTTTCGGTGTAGCTTTCCAGGTCCGTGACTTGACGCTTTTCATACCCATCCGCATTCCTTGCACACCAAAGTATCGAATGGGCGGTCTCGTACTCCGCAAGATGCATAGAGATCGCAGCGATCGCGTCGATCAGCGTATCCATTCTGTCAAGAACGGCGTGATCGGAAGTGAGCCCCGAAAAGTCAATGACCAGAAGGATCCCGTTTGTCGTGGGAAGGGAATAGTCCTTTACCATCATTTCATCCTGCTTTGCCGAAAGCTTCCAGTGGATGCGGCTTATCTTGTCGCCCTCGTTATAGGTGTGAATGTCAAAGATCTCGCTGGCGTCATCGCCTTTTTTGGTCTTTGAATAGGTTTCGCTCTCAAGGCCGGATTCAGAATAGTCATTGATCCGGTTTGCTATGGGGATATGGTCCGGAAAAATAACGATGCTTGTATTTGACGATGCGCTTCTGAGCTTTATTCGTCTTCTTATTATTCTGAGAATATCAAATATCCTAACTTTTGCGATCTCGATATTCAAGGTGCCGTAGTGTTTATAAGATATCCTGACTGTAAGCACCTGGGAATTCTTCGGGAAAACGGGAGTGTGAATTTTAACAGTCTCTGTCTGAATGCCAAACTCGGTGGAGTATCTGAGAGTAATCTCACAGTTTGGCACCGGCAGAGAGGAATCGTTGTCGATTATAAGATTTATAGGTACGCTGTTGCCCCTGAGTGCGGTTTTATCTGCACAGTCAAATCCTACCCGGAGTTTCTTCTTGACAATATATGTCAGGATCCCGAAGATCACGGGATAGGCTGCCACAAAGCAGAACAGATAAAATGAAAATGCACCTTCAAACTGGATATAAAACAGCAGAGAAACGAGCAGCAGTATGGAATATACCACTATCATAATGCCACCTTGCTGTTGATCTTGGGTATTACAACGCCTTCGATAATGCTCTTGAGCACCATATCGCAGTCAAGACTGCTGAGACGTGCCTTGGAGCTGAGGATTATTCTATGTCCGGTCACATCCTTGAATGCGTAGCAGACGTCGTCCGGGGTCACATAATCTCTGCCTTTGAGCAGGGCGGTGGCTTTTGCCATTTTCAGCAGAGCGATAGTTCCTCTCGGGGAAAGTCCGAGCTTGATGAACTGGTTCTTTCTTGTGGCATCGGAGAGCCTTACGATATACTCAAAGACTTCATCCGCAACATAGATGTTTTCGACTACCTTTTTGGCTTCGATGAGTTCAGCAGCAGAAACAACGGAGTTCACGGTATCTATCGAAACCTGGTTCTGTTTGGAACGAAGCATCTCGATCTCGTTCTGTACGCTGGGATAACCCATACTGAGCCTTACGATGAATCTGTCCATCTGAGATTCGGGCAGCGACTGCGTACCGATAGAGCCTATGGGATTCTGAGTGGCGATAACTATATAGGGATCTGGCATCTGATAAGTCGTTCCGTCAACGGTGACCTTGCCCTCCTCCATGATCTCCAGAAGCGCTGATTGGGTCTTGGATGAAGTACGGTTGATCTCGTCTGCGAGGAAGAGATTTGTCATAGCAGCGCCCTGCTTGTACTCAAATTCGCCTGTCGCTTTATTGTAGATCATAAAGCCGGTAACGTCCGTAGGAAGAACGTCGGGGGTGAACTGCAAGCGCCTGTAATCGAGGGAAAGGGCCTTGGAAAGCGCAAGAGCAAGGGTGGTCTTGCCCACTCCGGGAATGTCCTCGAGCAGGATATGTCCTCCGGCAAGTATCGACAGAAGGACTTTTATGATAGTCTCGTCCTTGCCGATTATCACCTTTTTGACCTCTGCGATCACCTTTTGCGAAAGCTGCAGCACACGCACCTGTTCGGGTGAAAGTTTTTGTACCATTTTGATTTCTCCTTTTGTTATATATTTATATTAAAAATTTACCCAATTCTAATAATAACACATATTTAAACAAATTTCAAGGGGGCAAGAATAATTTGTTAAAATTTTTTGAGACTATCTTTGGTCATAATCGGCTCAGGGGGGCATATAATTAACTAAACAAAAGACAAGCAGAGGAAAAATCACGGACAAGTAGGGCGGTGAATAAATGCAAAACAGTAGATTTGAACAAGCACTTGGGCTTTTGAGCAGCAGGCTTTCAAGGGCAGCATCATTGATCAAAATAAAAGGCTCGGTACACGAGATACATCTCAGACGAGGCGGGTTTCTCAGCGTTTCATTTGGTGGAAGGGAACTTTTCGTCAGCTCCGACGGCGTGCTGAAAGAGTCCGCGGACACGGCTGTACAAATATTTGACGAAGACATTGAATATACCTATCGGACCTCTCTTAAAAACTCTCTGCATTCCTTTGAGAACGAGATAAAACAGGGTTATATTACTTCCGAGGGAGGGAACCGTGTGGGCTTCTGCGGGAGAGCGGTGTGTCCGGATGTTTTTTCGGGAACAGTCTCCACGGTCAAGGAAATAACTTCAGTGAATATCCGCATTGCTTCAGAAATTATCGGCTGTTCGGATGATATATATGGCAGTGCTTTTGCCGACGGGATATGTTCCTTGATAATTGCGGGACCGCCGTCCAGCGGTAAAACAACGGTCCTCAGGGACTTATGCAGAAGGCTTTCCGGCAAGTACCGGGTATCGCTGATCGATGAAAGAGGGGAACTTGCCGCAGTTTCCGAAGGCAGGGCTGTCAACGATATAGGCCCGCGGACAGATGTTTTTACCGGCTACCCGAAGCTGACTGCGATTATGACTGCCGTTAGGGTCATGGACCCTCAAGTGCTTATTTGTGACGAGGTCGGGGCGGGAGACGAGCTGTCGGCTTACAGATACGCTGTAAACTCGGGCGTTAAGGTGATAGCGACCTGTCATGCTTCTTCCCTTGAAGAACTGCTGAAACGCCCGGTTATCTCGGAGCTGATAAAAGATAATGCCTTTGATAAGGCAGTATTCCTCGGCAGCGGAAAACTCGTCGGCAGGATGCTATCCTGTCATAGATTCGGAGTAAAGCTATGCTCAGGCTTCTCGGCTGTCTGATGATGATAGTGACAGGCTCTCTCTGCGGCATAACGAAGTCAAAGGCTATACGGGCGCATACCGCTGAGCTGAAGACTGTATGCTCTATGCTTCGGGAGGTTTCTGAGCTTATCCGCTATAAGCGAAGCACAACGGATGAGATTTTGGCATCGTTATCCGCGGACAGCCGGTTCGGTTCGCTTGCCGCCGGCAGGGCGGAGCATTTATCCTGTGATGAAAAGGCTCTGCTGTGCGGGATATTCTCAAAGCTCGGGACTACCGATGCCGAAGGTCAGCTTTCCATGATCGAACACGGAGCTTCACGTTTTGCGGAATATGCCGAGGATGCCGCTACTGAGCAGAAAAGCAGGTGCCGTCTGTACGAAGTCCTTGGATTTATGGGCGGAGCGTTTGCGGCAGTTTTATTTATATGAGGATCGGTAATGGATGTAGATCTTATTTTTAAAATAGCCGCAGTCGGGATCATCGTTGCCGTGCTCAATCAACTGCTGAAACGTGCTGAGCGTGACGAACAGGCAATGATGACAACTCTCGCGGGACTGATAGTGGTGCTTCTGATGATAGTAAATCAGATCGGTGATCTGTTTGCGACTATCAAGGAAGTTTTCGGGCTTTAGGAAATGGATATTATCTCTGCGGCTGCGCTCTGCATAACAGTCAGCATAATGGCGCAGGTCCTCAAAGATAACGGAGAGATCAGAACTGCGCTGGTGATAATATGCGTTACCGTTATCTTTATAAGAGCGGCGGCGGACATTTCAAGCATAGGAGCTCTCGTCAGCGAGCTGCTTGAAAAAACGGGGCTGGACGAGATCTATTTCAAAGTATTGTTCAAGGGGCTGGGCGTATGCTACATTTCCGGTATCTCAGCGGACTGCTGCCGCGACAGCGGACAGTCTGCACTTGCCTCTGTGATAGAGATAACCGGGCGCATCTCAATGATAGTAATAGCGATACCGCTGTTCAAGGCGGTCATAGAGCTGGTGGAAAACTTGCTTTCCTGACAGTAAGGCTGCTGGCGGTGTTGGTTGTTGTGATACTGTCCGTATCTTTCTTGGTGCCGGTGTTATCGGCATCGGCTCTTGACAGCGAAGCGGAGAACGAGCTTGATGAGATAAAAAGCGGTATCAACGAACGCCTTGCGGAAGGCGCTGGCGAAGACTCTGATGAGATACTCGGAGATTTTCAGATAGACGTGGGAAGCCCCGACAGCGTTTCGGGGCTTTCGATCGGCAGCATCCTGAGCGGGATATTCAAACTTTTTGTCGGAGACCTCTCCGCTCCGGCGGGAATGCTGGGAAAACTGCTTGCGGCAGCTGTGCTATGCACACTCGCTCAGAGCCTTTCCGTCGGGCGTTCCGATCTTACGGACATTTACAGGATGCTTGGAGCTTTGGCGGCGGTGCTTGCGGTCACCGACGGTATCTCGCAATGTATCTCCGTGACTGTTGACTGTCTGAACCGACTTACCGTTTTCATGCTGTCATATATCCCGATATACGCAGGGATAACCAGCGCCTCCGGAAGTCTTGCGGCGGGCACGAGCTTTTACGGTACAAATCTTTTCCTTTGTGAATGTATAACCTTTGCGGCAAAAAGCGTTATCACACCCTTGCTAAGCATACTTACGGCAATATCGGCTGTCGGTGCCGTAAACCCCGATGTCAAGCTCTGGAATGCGGCTGCGGCCGTTAAGAAGGCTATCTACTGGCTCATCGGTATTATGATGACGGTATTCACGGGGGTACTGACTATTCAGAATGCCGTAGGTTCTGCGGCGGATTCCGCACGTTCAAAGGTGATACGCTATGCGGCTTCAAGCTTTATCCCTATCATAGGAGGTTCCGTCTCCGAAACTTATTCCGCAGTTAAAGGAAGTCTCGGCATCATAAAAGCGGGAACCGGATCTGTGGGTGTGCTGATAATAGCGGTGATAGTTCTGAAACCCTTTCTCATGCTGTTGGCGGCAAGAGCCGTACTGGCACTGGGAAAGCTCTGCTGTGAGATCCTCGGGCAGGACGGTATGGCGCAGTTCGCGGCTGCGATAAACAGTATTTTAGCGATAGCTATGAGCATCATCATAACAGTCTCGATCATGTTTATAATCTCGACCTGTATCATAATGCTTACTTCGACTCACGCGGGAGTTTAATTATGGGAACTGTCAAAACTGCGGTACTTATTGCCTGCGGTGCCGGGATCATAAGCTGTATTATAAGCTCCGCTGCTGTGGGCGGCAGCAAGAAAACTATCCTGCGGCTGATGATAAACTGCGTGGTGCTGATAAGCCTATTGAGTCCCTTTACCGGCTTTGATACGAACGACACCGTCAACATCCTTGAAAGCTGGGACAGATCGGAATTCAGTACCGATGACGCCGAAAAACTGCTGCGTTCATATAATATCAGAGCTGCTGAATTGAGCCTTAAACTTGAGCTTGACAAGCTGCTTGAGAGCCACGGGATAGAACATTCAGATATAGTAATATCCTGCGAGATAGATGAATATGATGTAATATCGGTCAGCAAGGCGGAAGTCACTGTCGGCACCAAAGAGGATTCTGACAAGCTGAAAGCCTTGTCGGCAGAACTGATGAAAGATTTCCCGCTGAAGGTGATCGTGGAAGAAGAACAATGAAGATCAGAGATTTACTTAAACGTATAAAAGACAGCAGCGGCCGTGTAAAGCTCATTACCTTGCTGGGCATAACGGCGATGGCGCTGATACTTATTTCAGAGCTGTTGCCGAAATCATCCTCGAAGGAGAACAAGGAGCAGACGGAGAAGGCTCCGGCTGTTTCATCCGATTTCGCCGAAAAGGCCGAAAAGCGCCTTGAAGCGCTGCTTTCGGAGATAAAAGGCGTCGGCAAAACAGAGCTTATCCTTTCCGTTGAGGGAAGCGAGGAATACGTCTATGCCGAAGAAACTGAGACCGCTTCGGAGCAGAAGGATAAAGAAAGCTCCGAGAAATTCAAGAACAAGCTGTTCGTCAGCGAGCACAGCGGAAGCAAGGAGGCCCTTGTGAAAAGGGTCATCAATCCGCGGTTCAACGGGGCGCTTGTTATCTGCGAGGGCGGCGGAGACGTCCTTGTAAAAGAGAGAGTCATCAAAGCGGTGTCGGCAGCGCTTGATCTGCCGACAAGCAAGATCTGCGTAGAATGCAGAAAGTATTGATACGGAGGTAATCTATATGAGAAAACCAAGCTTTATAATCGGGAAGAAGCAGATAGCGCTTGCCGCACTGACTCTTATGCTGGGAACGGCGGTGTATGTCAACTATGCCGTATCTTCTGACGGAAAGGGCATCAAGACTACTGACAAGGTCGAGACCAAGACAGTTAATTACGGTGACACTCAGCTTGTGAGTGCAGAACCCACCGAAGATTATTTCGCCAAGGCGCGTATCGAAAGGATGACCTCCCGCGATAAAGCGATAGAGACTCTCCAAACGATAATGACCGGCGGAGATGCCACGGAGGATGAAAAGACCGTAGCCGCAAAGCAGGCGGCAACAGTCAGCGGGAACATTGAGTCTGAGAGCAAGATCGAGAATCTTATCAAGGCCGCAGGCTTTGAAGACTGCGTGGTCTACCTTGACGGTCAGACCGCTAATATCGTAGTTAAATCGCCTCAGGGCCTTATTGCAAGTGAGGCCGCGCAGATCAAGGACATCCTTCTCGGAGAGGTGGAGGTCTCAAATGAAAACATAAGAATTTACGATGTAGAATAAAATTTATGAATTATCGGAAAATTTCTGCTGAAACTGTTGTACATTTTAAAAAAGTATGTTATAATAGTGTATATATGAATATCTGTACTGTATATTCTGTAAATTTTAGGAAATTTCTGATAAGGAGGCTCTTAAAATGAGTCAAATGGAAAAGACCATAAATAAGTCGCTGCGCGTCAGTGAGGAAGTCATCGTTGAGATCATTGCAAATGCTGCTTTGGAAGTTGACGGGGTAGCCGCGATAGCCAAACGCAAAAAGAATCCCACAAGGCTTATCACCAACAGCAAAAACACCCGAGCAATAAAGATCGAGCTTGCCGGTGATGTGCTGGCTGTGACGATGGGCGTTATCCTCAAAAGAGGCGCCAAGGCTGTCTCAACAGCCGAAAATGTTCAAGATAAGGTCAAGAGCACGGTGCAGAATATGCTCAACCTAACGGTCACAAAGGTGAACGTCAACGTTGTCAATGTTTTGTCAGAAGAATGAGTACTATAAGCTCCCGGAATTGCTTCGGGAGCTTTTGGTGCGTTTTTAATAAGCTTTAAGGATGTGTTTATGTGGCTGTTAAAAGAAGAGATGTAAGAGAATCGGCCTTTATCCTTTCTTTTGAAATGCTTTTCCGCGACGACAGTATCGACGAGATATTTGAAGCTGCCAAAATGATCGACGACATCGTGCTTACTGATGATGTCAGAGCTCTTGTCAGCGGTATCATGGAAAAGCAGAACGAGCTGGATGCCATGATCTCAAAATACAGCAGGAACCGCGCTATCGTTCGTATCCCGAGGATCAATGTTGCCGTACTGAGGCTTGCTATCTATGAAGCGCTTTACGATGAAAAGGTGCCTGTCAACGTGGCGATAAGCGAGGCTGTAAAGCTGACAGAGAAGTACGCCCAGGATGCGGATGTGTCCTTTGTCAACGGCGTCCTCGGAGCATTTTCAAGAGAGCTCGGGAAAGAAAATGCCTAAGATACTTGGGATAGATACCAGCAATTATACCACCTCCGCGTCCATGCTTGACACGGACGATATTTCTGTTGTCCAGGCAAAGATGCTCCTGCCTGTCAAAAAAGGCGAGAAGGGGATCAGACAGTCGGATGCCGTGTTTCATCATACGAAACAGCTCCCTCAGATGATAGCCGGAGTTTCCGAAGGCGTTATTCCCGGCGGTATCGGCGTTTCGGTCCGTCCGCGTCTGGCGGAGGGCTCTTATATGCCCTGTTTTCTTGTGGGAGAATCGGCAGCGGATATGATCGGTTCGGTCTGCGGGATCACCACCGACAAGACTTCTCACCAGATAGGTCATATACTTGCGGCGCTGTATTCCTGCGGAAAGCTTGAACTTGTGAAAGAGCGGTTTATCGCCTTTCACGTCAGCGGCGGAACGACGGATATGCTTTTGTGTTCGCCTTCCGATGAGTGCTTGATCGAGATCCGCGAGCTCGGGCATTCTCTTGATCTCAAGGCAGGACAGGCTATTGACAGAGCAGGCGTTATGCTGGGGCTAGATTTTCCCTGCGGCGCGGAGCTTGAAAGGTTGGCATCGGAAAGCTGCCGGAACTTTAGGGTCAGACCCGTTCTCAAAGGAATGGATTGCAGCCTTTCCGGGATCGAGAACAAGTGCAGGTCAATGCTTGAAGTCGGAGAAGCTCCCTGCGATATTGCTAAGTTTTGCCTTGAAAGCATTTATGCCGCCGTAAGTGCGATGACAGGCGCTGCGATCGAAAGTCTCGGACGGCTCCCGCTGGTCTACGCGGGGGGCGTTATGTCCGATAAATACATTTCCGACAAGCTGAAAGCCGATCACGGCGGAGCTTTTGCTTCTCCGGAGTATTCCTGTGATAATGCCGCAGGAGTGGCTGTATACAGCGCACTTGTGAAAGGACTGATTATTTGAGCTCGATACTGACTGTTTCCCAGCTGAACAGATATTTAGCCTCAAAGATCAAATCAGATGTTAAGCTGACCGGCATTGCCGTTAAAGGCGAGCTTTCAAATTATACTGTGAATTCCAGATCGGGGCACGCCTACTTTTCGCTGAAGGACGAGGGCTCCGTTATCAGAGGCGTAATGTTCTCCACCAATGTTAAAAGGCTGAAATTCACTCCCGAGAACGGAATGGCTGTGCTTGCGGTGGGAAATATAAATCTCTATGAGCGTGACGGCGTTTTGCAAATCACCGCCTTGGAGATCAGTCCGATAGGCGTCGGTGCTGTGAGGACCGGTCTTGACCAGCTGAAGAAAAAGCTGGCCGACAGGGGAGTTTTTGATACCGCGGCTAAGAAAAAGATACCTGTGCTTCCGAAAAAGATAGCGGTGGTGACTTCACTTACCGCGGATGCTCTCCAGGATATAAAAAACGTCCTCGGACGGCGCTGTCCTATCGTAAAGGTCGAGGTCTTTCCGGCACAGGTCCAGGGAGAAACGGCTCCCGATACCATTGCAAATGCTCTCAAACGGGCAGATAGAAGCGGTGCCGATACAATTATCCTTGCCAGAGGCGGAGGTTCGGATGAAGACCTTATGGCCTTCAATACCGAAAAAGCCGCTTTGGCGGTTTTTGAGTGTGAGACTCCGATCATAACTGCGGTGGGGCATGAGACCGATACCACACTTGTAGATTATGCCGCTGATCTGCGGGCTCCCACCCCTTCAGCGGCGGCAGAACTGGCTGTGCCGATGATGAGCCAGCTCGTCGGAACGGTGGAGCTTATGGAGCAGAAGCTTTCGGAGGCTATGCTTGACCGGATCTCACGTTTGGACAGAAGGCTTTCGGAGCTTGATACCGCACTGCGGCTTTCTTCTCCGACTGTCAGAATAACAAACGAGGAAAAGAAGCTGGAGTCTCTTTCGCTCAGACTCGATAACAGTATAAAAAAGCGTCTTGAAAGCGAATCCATGCTTGTGGACAAGTATGCGGCACAGCTTTCGGCGCTCAGCCCCTTCAATATTCTTGACAGGGGATATTCTATAACCATGAAAGACGGTGTCCCTGTCAATGCCTCCGGGCTTTCGGCAGGAGACGAGATAAATGTCCGCTTTGCGGACGGCACGGCTTTGGCCGAGATCAAGCAGGTGTATAAAAATGACATATGAAGAATCAATTGCAAGACTTGACGAGATAGTAAAAAAATTGGGCGACGGCGGTCTTCCGCTGGATGAATCCCTTGACCTTTACAAAGAAGGCACCGCTTTGGCGGTTGACTGCAAAAAAATGCTGGAAAAGGCAAAACTTCAAGTAAGCGTTGCCTCGGAGGATAACGATGACTGATAACACAACTCAGAAACTCAACGAATACTGCACTGAGATCGAAGAGCATCTTAAAGCCTTTACTGCGGACAAGCCCGAGCTTCAAGGGATCGTTCTTGAAGCGATGGAGTATTCTCTTATGGCAGGCGGCAAGAGGCTTCGTCCCGTGCTGATGCTTGAATTCTGCCGTATGTGCGGCGGGGATCACAAGAAATATTTCGATCTTGCCTGCACCATTGAAATGATACATACATTTTCGCTGATCCATGACGATCTGCCGTGTATGGATAACGACGATTTCCGTCGGGGCAAGCCCTCCTGTCATAAGGCGTTCCCGGAGAATATCGCTCTGCTTGCAGGCGACGCTCTTAATACACTGCCTTTTGAGGTCATCTCAGACAGCGCCCTCAACGGGGTCATTGATCCCCGGACCGCTGTGATGCTGACCTCAGTGCTGTCAAAGGCTGTGGGTGCCAACGGTATGATCGGCGGGCAGGTCATTGACCTGCGATCGGAGAGTAAGGAAATAAGCATCGAAACCCTTAACACTCTCCAGGAGCATAAAACGGGGGCTCTTATCGAGGCCGCCTGCGTTATGGGAGTTATCGTGTCGGGCAGGCTTGAAATGATAGGTCAAGCGGCGGCTTATGCTTCCGCTCTCGGCAGAGCTTTCCAGATCGTTGACGATATTCTCGATGTTACGAGTACCTTTGAAGAACTCGGCAAGCCTATCGGCAGCGACCGCGAACAGAATAAAACGACCTATGTTTCTCTGCTGGGTCTTGACAGATCCTATGTTGAAGCCGGAAAGCTGACGCAGCAGGCTCTGGCTATACTTGATGAATTTGAAGACAACAGCTTCTTAAAGGAGCTTACAGAACAGCTGCTTTCAAGACGCAGCTGATAATTAGGAGCTGGATCATTAATGGCGGATTTTGTAATTCCCGATCTTAGAAAAATGAAACTGCCCGCCGATCTCAAGAAGCTTGACAGCAAACAATGCGAACTGCTCTGTTCTGAGATAAGGCAGATACTTATAGATACCGTGTCCAAAAACGGAGGGCATCTTGCCTCGAATCTCGGGACTGTTGAGCTTACTTTGGCTATACACCGGGTCTTTGAATCCCCGAAGGATAAGATCGTCTGGGATGTGGGGCATCAGTCCTATACGCATAAGATACTTACAGGCAGGCTTGAAAGGTTCGATACGATCCGTAAGGAAAACGGTCTTTCCGGGTTCTGCCGTCCCGATGAATCGGTGCATGACGCTTTTATCAGCGGACACAGTTCAAATTCGGTTTCTGCGGCTCTCGGCATCGCCACGGCGCTGAAGCTGTCGGGCAGCAAACGTTATACCGTTGCCGTCCTCGGAGACGGTGCCTTTACCGGCGGCCTTGTGTATGAAGGTCTTAACAACGCCGGAAAAAGTGAGACCAACCTTGTGATAATTCTTAATCACAACGAAATGTCGATCTCAAAGAATGTGGGCAGTATCGCAAAGTATCTTTCCACACTGCGGACTAAGGAGTCTTATCACAAAACGAAGAACGTGGTAGAGAAGGCTCTTGACAAAACACCGCTTGTGGGCAAGCCGCTTATCAGAGCTGTCAAGGCTTCAAAGAAGGCTGTAAAGAATGTCATGCTCAACAGCACCATGTTTGAGGACCTCGGCTTTGCGTTTATCGGTCCTCTTGACGGTCACGACCTTGAAGCCTTGGAACGCGGACTGTATGCCGCAAAGGCTCTCTGCAAGCCGGTGGTCGTTCATGTGAACACGGTCAAAGGCAAGGGCTATGCTCCCGCTGAGGAAAATCCCGGCGAGTATCACGGTATCGGTTCTTTTGAGATCGCAACGGGAAATCCCGATGTTGTGCTTCCGGACAGCTATTCCTCTGTTTTCGGGAAAGAGCTTCTTGACCTTGCAAATAAGGACCGAAGGATAACCGCAGTGACAGCCGCTATGAAATACGGCACCGGCCTGCAATATTTTGCCAAGGCCCTTCCGGACAGGTTCTTTGACGTTGGCATCGCGGAGGAACACGCTGTTACCTTCTGCGCCGGCCTTGCCTCAATGGGGATGATCCCGGTATTTGCCGTGTATTCCTCGTTCCTCCAAAGGGCTTACGATCAGCTTATCCACGACCTTTCGATATGCGGGACCCATACGGTCCTCTGCGTTGACAGAGCCGGCATCGTCGGCGAGGACGGAGAGACCCACCAGGGTATTTTCGACATCCCGTTTCTGACAAGTATCCCAAATACTACGATATATTCTCCCTCCTGTTATGAAGAACTGCGGCTTTGCCTTAAAGAGGCTGTATCATCGAAGAGAGGCATCACCGCCGTTCGCTATCCGAAGGGCAGGGACAATTCTCTGTTTGAGAAAACTGACTTGAATACCGATCATACGCTTCACAGCAGCGGCAGCAGGATTCTTGTGGTCTGCTACGGAAGACTTTATGAAAATGTTCTGAAAGCCGCCGAGATCCTCAATAACGAGGGAATTGTGTTTGACGTTCTGAAGCTTGTGAAGGTCTTCCCCATAGAGCAGGAGCTGTTAGACACCGTTTCGGGCTATGATACTGCTCTGTTTTTTGAGGAATGCTATAAATACGGTTCTATTGCCGAAAAGTATGCGTCGGTATGTAAAAACGTGCATTCGACTGCTATCGAAGGCTTTGTCAAGCACGGAAGTGTGAATGACCTTCTGCACGAGTGCGGGCTGTCTCCCGAGAGGATAGCCGATAAGATCAGGGAGCACGCCAATGGCTGAACGTCTTGATAAATACCTTGTTGACCTTGGCCTTGCAAAAAGCCGTGAGCGCGCCAAAGCCCTGATAAAAGAGGGCAAGGTCCTTGTTAACGGCGTTCCTGCCGATCGGCCGTCGGTTACGGTCGGGGACGGCGATAAGGTCACGGCTGACGACGATCTGAAATATGTCGGCAGGGGAGCCTTGAAGCTTATCAAAGCGCTTGACTGCTTCGGGATAGATTTGAAGGGCTGCATCTGCGCCGACCTCGGAGCTTCTACCGGCGGATTTACTCAAGTCATGCTTGAAAGGGGCGCCGCTAAGGTCTACGCCGTTGACGTTGGCCACGGACAGCTTGATGAAAGTCTTGCCTCCGACAGCCGTGTGGTAAACATTGAAGGAACTAACGTCAAAGACATTTCGGATAAGGAGATACCCGAGAAGGTGCCTTTCATCAGCGCCGATCTGTCTTTTATCTCGCTGCGGAGCGTTATCGGGACGGTGAATGAACTGCTGTCTGCTGACGGCAGGGCAGTGGTGCTTATCAAGCCCCAGTTTGAGGCAGGCAGAGCGGCACTGAACAAAAACGGCATAGTCAAGGACAAGAAGGATCATATCCGCGTGCTGAACGAGCTTTCTGCCGCATTCCAGTCCTGCGGACTGTTCATAACGGGGCTGACATTTTCTCCGGTGACAGGCGGAAGCGGGAATATCGAATATCTCGCTTTGTTGGAGCGAGTAACCGGCAAAGCCGTTACAGATTTCACGGGTACAGTAGAGTCGGCATTTTTGGAATTAAGGAAGTGAGCTTTATGAAGGCCTATATTTTTCCTAATCTTGATAAGAACAATTCCTTTGAATATACATCCGAGGCTTGTGAAATACTTCACGGATGCGGTGTTGAACTGAGTATGGACATATCATACCGAAGCCGCTTCGGAGAGCTTGATATACGCTTCGGCAGTCATTCGGACTGCATAACGGATTGTGATGTTGTCATTGTCATCGGCGGCGACGGCACGATACTAAAGTGTGCCAAAGAAGCCGCAGCCGGCGGCAAGCCTATTCTCGGCATCAACTGCGGCAGGCTGGGATTTATGGCTTCACTTGAACACGAAGACCTTGATATGCTGAGAAAGCTTCCCGAACACAATTACTCCGTGAGTCCGAGGATGCTGCTCAATGTAAGGGCAGAAGGGAAGAACTATACCGCCCTGAACGATGTTGTTATCTCAAAGTCGGACGACTGCAAGATCGCTGATTTCAAGGTGTCTAAGGGAAACAGGACCATTTCCTATATCCGCGCCGACGGAGTTATCCTCTCAACGGCAACGGGTTCTACTGCTTATTCTATGTCGGCAGGCGGCCCGATAATCGAACCGGATATGCAGTGCATTGAATTTACGCAGATGTGCGCACATTCACTTTTTGCAAGGTCTATGATACTCTCTCCGTCAAGCGAGATAAACGTAAAGCTCCACTGCAAAGAAGGCACACACGCGCTGGTCAATGTTGACGGCAACGTGGTGTCAAGAATAACTGATCTTGCCGAGATCAGAATAAGCCGCAGTGATCTTACCCTTGACATCATTGATATAAAGGGCGGCAGCTTCTTCAGCTCCATCAACGAAAAGCTCATGCAGCCTCTGAAAGGTTTCGCAGGTGATAGTATAATATGAAAAACAGCAGACAAAACCTTATATTGAAGCTTGTTTCGGAGTATGAGATCTCAACTCAAGAGGAACTTCAGAAGCTCCTGCTTGAACACGGCTGCAAGGTCACTCAGGCAACGGTCTCGAGAGACATCAATGAGCTTGCGCTCCTAAAGACTTGTACCTCGGCAGGGCAGTACAAATACACCGTACCGAAGCTGACTCAAAGCTCTCTTGCAGATAACGGTACGTTCTATTCGATACTTACCGAGGGTGTTGTTTCTGTGGACTATGCGCTAAATACCGTCGTTATAAAATGCCACACGGGAATGGCTCAGGCCGTATGCGCAAAACTTGACTCCACGGGGATAGAGAACGTGGTCGGAACTCTCGCGGGCGACGATACGATCTTTATACTTATGCGCTCTGAGCGGGATGCCGCAAGGCTTTTGAAGGAGCTTGAGCTTGTGATAAATATCTGAATGGTGGTTTTCGCAAAATGCTGAATGAGCTGTATATTGAAAATTTAGCAGTTATAGAAAAATCAAATATCGCCTTTACCGGCGGGCTCAATGTTTTTACGGGCGAGACCGGTGCCGGAAAATCCATAATGATAAACGGCATCAATGCTATCCTCGGGCAGCGAGTCACTAAGGATATTGTCAGGACAGGCGCAGACAAGGCCGTTGTTTCGGCAATGTTCACCGATATGAACTCCGATGTTCTGGCCAAGCTTGAAGAGCTCGGGATCGAGACCGAGGACGGTCAGCTTTTTCTCTCACGGGAGATAAGGTCCGACGGCGGAAGCGTTGCAAGAGTAAACTCACGGAGCGTTAACGTTTCCGTCCTGAAAGAGCTGGGTGAACTGCTGGTAAATATCCACGGGCAGCATGACAATCAGATACTTATGTCCCCGGAAAAGCATATAGGCATACTGGATGCCTTTGCCGATGCCGAAACGCTTATTGCTGACTATCAGACTTCATTCAAGGAGCTTCAGCAGATCGCCAAAAGAATAGCAAAGCTGAAACAGGATAACGACAGAAAAGCTTTCCGCATAAGTGAGCTCCGGGAGATCGTCAATGAGATCACTGATCTCAATATCGGCGAGGATGAAGACGAGAAGATCAGCCGCGAACTGGAGATCTCCAAAAACGCTGTCATACTCTCCGAAGCGGTTTATCTCAGTGAGCAGATACTTTCCGGCAGTGACGACGATAAAGGAGTCGCTGAGCTTGTCAGCGAAGCAAGAGCGAGCATTGAAAAGCATACCGATCTGATGCCGGAGCTTTCCGAACTTTCGGAAAGACTTACTTCCGCCGAGATCGAACTTGCGGATATTGCCGCCGAACTATCCTCGCAGCTTGATAAGCTTAATGTCGATCCGAAGAGATACGATTTTCTCAACAGCCGTGCCGACGATCTCCGAAGGATCAAGAAAAAGTACGGTCCCGAGATGTCGGATGTGTTTAAGACCCTTGAGGATTCCCGGGCTGAACTTGAACTGCTTGTGGGCTCCGAGGAGAGCCTTGTCAAGCTGAACGAGCAGAAAAATCAGCTATTGTCCGTGGTCTCGCAGAAGGCCAAGAAGCTTTCGGAATTCCGGGCTGAGGCTGGAAAACGTTTTGTTGCACAGGTAACTGAGGAGCTTGAATTTCTGAATATGCCAAAGGTCAAGCTGGTTGTGGAACAGAAGGCAGGCAAGCTGACTATCCACGGAATGGATCAGATCGAGTTTCTGATCTCTGCAAATCCCGGTGAAGAGCCCCGTCCGATCGCAAAAATAGCCTCCGGCGGTGAACTTTCGAGGATAATGCTGGCTTTGAAAAACGTCATAGCCGAAAAGGACTCGATACAAACGCTTATCTTTGACGAGATCGACACAGGCGTCAGCGGAAAGGCCGCTCAGAAGATCGGCAGGAAGTTAAGACAGATATCAAAGCTGCGTCAAGTCCTTTGCGTGACGCATCTTGCGCAGATAGCTGTTAACGCCGAGAATCATATCCTTATCGAAAAGAATATAGTCGGAGACAGGACCGTAACTACCGTGACACCGCTTGCTCCCGAGCAGAGGAAGTACGAGATAGCAAGGATAATGAACGGCGAGGATCCCACCGAACTTATGCTTGAAAATGCCCAGCAGTTAATTGACAGCGTAAATGTTGACTAAATCGGAAATATATGTTATAATATTTTAATAGTGTTGATAACGGAGGTGTTCTGCTTGAAGGTTACACTTATCACCCATACTCCCGAGCCGGAGAAAGTCATAGCTACGGCTGCAAAGCTTTGCTATTCCTCCAGCGACATCGGTTCGCTGTATGAGGGCCTTACCGACGATAAGGTGCAGAGTTTTATTGAGATGCTTGTTTCTATCGGCCATGAGAGCATTATGGAACACGTTACCTTCACCTTCGGTGTTGAAGGCGTTTCACGCGCCTGCACGCATCAGCTGGTAAGACACCGTATCGCATCCTACTCGCAGAAGAGCCAGCGGTACGTTAACGAAAACGGGTTTGAATTCATCACGCCCCCGGAGATCGCAGCAGTCCCCGAAGCAAAGGAAATATTCGACGAGGAAATGAAAAGGCTCGCTGACTGCTACGAAAAACTTGCGGATGTCCTTACTGTAAAGCATAAAGCTGAACTGATTGCTCAAGGCATTGATGAAAAAACGGCAGCTTCTAAGGCCCGCAAACAGGCCAACGAGGATGCACGGTTCATTCTTCCGAACGCCTGCGAGACTAAGATCGTAGTTACGATGAATGTTCGGAGCCTGTTCAATTTCTTCAAACACCGCTGCTGCAACAGAGCGCAGTGGGAGATAAGAGCAGTCGCGGACGAGATGCTGAGGCTTTGCTCAAAGGCGGCTCCGAATGTTTTCAAAAACGCCGGACCTTCCTGCGTGATGACCGGCAGATGTCCCGAGGGTAAAATGACCTGCGGCAAATTCAAGGAGATGCAGGAGAAATACAAGGTGCTTAAAAATGGGTAGGCTGATCGTCCTTGAAGGACTTGACGGCAGCGGCAAAAGCACGCAGTTTGAGCGTCTTGACAAGCTGTTGACCGAAAAGAATGTGCCTCACAGCTCTATCAGCTTTCCCGATTACGCGCAGCCGTCCTCCGCTTTGGTAAAGATGTACCTTGCCGGAGAGATCTGTGCGAGCGCCGATGATGTAAATGCCTACGCGGCTTCAAGCTTTTATGCTGTGGACCGCTATGCAAGCTATAAAAAATTCTGGGAGGCTGACTATAAGGAAGGTAAGCTAATACTTGCCGCAAGGTATGTGACCTCCAACTGCATCTATCAGATGACAAAGCTACCCAAGGAAAAATGGGACGGCTATCTTGACTGGCTCTGCAATTACGAATATGAGCTGCTGGAGCTTCCGCGTCCCGATGAAGTGGTTTTCCTGGATATGCCCGTGGAGATCTCGCAGAAGCTGCTGAGCCGGCGCTATGAGGGTAACGATGCCAAGAAGGATATCCACGAGGCAAATGTGGACTTCCTGCAAAAATGCCGTGAGGCGGCCTTGTACTCCGCGGATAAGCTGGGCTGGAAGGTCCTTCCTTGCAGCGACGGGAAGGAGCCTCTTGATATAGACCGTATAACAGGTCAGCTTGTGGAGTTGTTTGGCTTTGATGTCCTTTGAACGGAGAGGAGATAACAGAATGGTATATGTTTTTTTAGCAGAAGGCTTTGAAGTAACGGAGGCACTTGCTCCCGTGGATATTCTCAGAAGGGCCGGAGCTGATGTTAAAACTGTCGGTGTTACCGGCAAGACCGTGACCTCGTCACATAAGGTCCCTGTTGTTGCCGACATCACCAAGGACGAGATACTTCTTAACGACGAACTTGAACTGATCGTGCTTCCCGGAGGTATGCCCGGTGCAAACAATCTTGAAGCCGACGAGACCGTTCAGAAGGCTATTGACTTCTGCGTGGAGAATGACAGATTTGTCGGTGCTATCTGCGCCGCTCCGAAGATCCTCGGCCACAAGGGACTGCTTAACGGAAGGAAAGCCACCTGCTTCCCCGGTTTTGAGCAGGATCTTGAAGGTGCAGAGATCACCGGTGAGCCTGCCGTTACAGACGGGAAGTTCATTACCGGAAAAGGCGCAGGAGCTGCTCTTGATTTCGGATTTGCACTTGTAGCCGCACTTTTTGATGAAGATAAGGCAGCTAAAGTTTCCTCAAATATGCAATGCAGGTGACAGGTAAAAAGTCACTGCGTACTGAGCTCAAAAAGCGCCGAATGGAAATGTCCCCGATGGAAAAAGCCGTCGCCGATCGGATCATCACGGAACGTGTCACGCAGAGCGCCTTTTATAACGATGCGGATGATCTGCTTATCTATGTTTCGTCTCAGATCGAAGTCGGCACTCACGGGATAATAACCCGGGCGTTTTCAGACGGGAAGTCTGTATACACCCCGCGCTGTATACCCGGCACTAATGATATGGTCTTTTGCAGGATAGGCTCCTTCGATGACCTTGAATGCAGTGCTTGGGGGATCTCAGAGCCGAAGGAACACTGCAAGGTGTTTGAAGGCTCAGATAACGCGCTTTGTATCACACCGGCTCTTGCTTACGACAGAAACGGTTACCGTCTCGGATTCGGCAAGGGATATTACGACCGGTTTCTCAGCGGGTTCAGAGGCCGCAGAGCAGGTATCTGCTATGACAGTTTTATAACAGACAATGTGTTCAGGGACAGCTTTGATGTTCCTGTTGAAATAATAATAACAGAAAAAAGAGAGATCATCATTGATGATGAACGAGAGGAATGATCGCAGAAATGGATGAAAAAGATTTCAGCCTCGACGGCTTGAACGATCCCGATTCCAAGAAAAACATGAATTATTCAGATCATATGGATGAAACCGATGATTTTTCTTTCGGTGCGCCGAAAAAAAATAACGGACGTCCTTTGGAGGAGATCTCCGAGTCCGAAGAGGCACCGGGGGATGATTTTGTTTACGAGCCGGCTGACCCGGAGTCTGAGGATGCTCTGCCCGAAAGTGAGCAGGATTATTCCGAAGAGCAGGACTATGACGGAGAACAGGACTACTCCGAAGAGCAGGATTACTCCGAAGAGCAGGATTACTCCGAAGAGCAGGACTATGCCGATACCGACGGCTCCTATGAAGAAGATCAATACGGCGAAGGCGAGGAGTATTATTACGGCGATGCTGAAGAACTCCAGGATTCGGAGGACACGGTTGATGCTCCCGAGGATGAAGATATTCCAAAAGAGGATGATGATATCCCCGAGGATGAAGATGATTATCCCGATGAGCCCGATATATCACTGAAACCGAGCTCGACTAACGGAGTAACGGATTTCAGCGAGCCTCACAGAAAAAAGCGTCCGCAGGACAGGTCAACTGGAAAAAGGTCTGCCGGGAAGAAAAAGAAAAAGCGCAGGTCAAGAGTCAACAACTCTATTTTCGGTGCGCTTATCCTTGTAACAATTATCCTTACAGTTTCGCTGGTAATTGCTATTACAGGCATAAAGATAGGTATGGAGTATCTCGGCGTCGGCAAGAGCGAGGACGACATTACCTTCAACATCCCCGAAAATGCCACCCCGGACGATATCTGCGACATACTTATCAGCAATAACATCATTGAAAACAAGACGCTTTTCAAGATAGCCATGAAGCTCCAGCATTCGCCTACGCTTTTCCCCGGAGATATAACCCTTCACCCGTCGATGGGTTATTCTACTATTATTGAAGAGCTAAGCAAGCAGCGCGACATCAGAAAGACTGTCACGATCACCTTCCAGGAAGGTATCACTCTGCTTGAAGCTGCCAATATGCTTGAAGAACAGAGCGTCTGCACCGCACAGGATTTCCTGTTTGAGTTCAACAAGAAGCAGGGCTTTGCCTACGAGAATCAGATCAACGATACGGCGGACACCTTCTATAAGATGGAAGGCTTCTTCTTCCCGGATACCTATGAATTCTATGTCAACGATACGGGTTACAACGTATCGAGAACTATCAAATCCAACTTTGCTTCCAAGTATACCGAGAGCATACAGAAGTCTTTGGGAACGAACGATCTGTCCCTTTCGGAGGTGATCACCCTTGCTTCCATAGTTCAGTGGGAGGCAAATTCCGCAGAGGATATGCCTAAGGTCGCCTCTGTATTCCTGAACCGTCTGGCCGATCCCGACAAGTTCCCGAAACTCCAGTCGGATGCTACCGCAAACTATCTGAAGAAGGTCGTAAACGTAGTGGGCGATACCGCCAGCAAGGAGCGTTACGCCGATATTTACAACACCTACGTCTGCAACGGACTGCCGGAAGGCCCTGTCTGCAATCCCGGACTGGATGCTATCAAGGCTGTCCTCAATCCCGAAAAGACCAAGTATTATTACTTCTGTAACAACCTCAAGACCGGAAAGAGCTACTTCGCCGAGACGCTTGAACAGCATCAGAAGAATCTTGTCAAGGCAGGTCTTGCCTGATGACGGGAAGTAATATGCTTGAACTGCTTTCTCCCGTGGGAGATATTGAAAGACTGTATGCCGCGCTTGATTACGGCGCGGATGCGGTCTACTTGGGCGGTACGATGTTCGGCATGAGGGCCCAGTCGGCAAAATTCGATGCCGACAGTCTGAAACTTGCCGCCGACGAAGTCCATTCCCGGGGAAAGCGGATCTATCTGACCTGTAACACGCTTCCGAGAAACGATGATCTTCCGCTGCTTGAAGGCTTTGTAAGAGATGCCTGCGATGCCGGAGTCGATGCGCTTATCACCACGGATATAGGCGTGTTCATGCTGATAAAAAAATACGCCCCCGATATGGAAATACACGTTTCCACACAGGCTGGCGTTGTGAACTATGAATCCGCAAGGCAGTTTTACAATATGGGCGCGAAAAGGGTGGTTCTCGCAAGGGAACTTTCCCTTGACGAGATAGCCGAGATCAGAGCCAAGACTCCCGACGATCTTGAAATAGAAGCATTTGTTCACGGAGCTATGTGCATGAGCTTTTCCGGAAGGTGCCTTATTTCGCAGTATCTTGTGGACAGAGATGCCAACAAAGGAGAGTGCGCTCAGCCATGCCGCTGGAATTACGCTCTTGTGGAGGAAAAACGTCCCGGAGAGTTTTACCCGATCTTTGAGGGCGAGCAGGGGAGCTACATCCTCAACGCCAAAGACCTCTGCATGATCGATCACCTTGATAAAGTGGCAAAGGCAGGAGTCAACAGCTTCAAGATCGAGGGCAGAGCCAAATCGACCTACTATGTTTCGGTCGTCACCAATGCTTACAGAATGGCTTTGGATATTTACAAGTCCTCTCCCGATGATTACAAGCTTCCGAAGTGGGTGCATGATGAGGTTTTCAAGGTCAGCCACCGGCCGTACTGCACAGGCTTTTTCTTCGGTCACCCTAAGGACTGCCAGTATTACCCGAGCAGCGGCTATATCCGGGATTACGACGTCGCGGGTATTGTTACGGGCTGCGAAAACGGCAGGATCTACGGCGTCCAGAGAAACAAATTCCTGCGCGGAGACGAGCTTGAAGCCTTGCTTCCGGGCAGGGAGCCGATCCCGTTCAAGGCTGATGAACTGTTCGACGAAAACGGAGAGCCTACCGAAATGGCAAATCGGGCTACGATGAATTTCTCCATAGCATCCGAGCTTGTGCTCCCGCCAAACACTATCCTAAGACTTAAAAAGAACTGATACCGATACAAAAAGCGCAGAGCCGTTTACTCTGCGCTTTTCTTCTTTTTGCTTTTTCTGCCCGAGAGGGGATTTGCCTCAGCGGCTTTTCTGAGATTCTCGCTTGAAAGGTGCGTGTAGATCTCCGTGGTGCCTACGCTCTTGTGTCCAAGCTGTTCTTTCAGTACGAGAGTATCCACACCGCCGTACTGATACATCAAAGTCGCGGCCGTATGCCGCAGCTTGTGGGTCGTGATCCCGAGGTTTGAAAGCCCCGCCCTTGCCAGATTCTCTTCAACTATCTGCTGAACACGCCTTTTGTTTATGCGGGTCTTGTTAGCGGAAAGGAATATCGCGCTGCGGTCAACGGCAGTTTCGTTGGGACGGTTGTTGTCGATGTAATCGTTGAGCGCTTCTATACAGGCATCGTTCAGATAGATTATCCGCTCTTTGCTGCCTTTTCCGAACAGTCGGAGAGTTCTGTTGTCACGGCTGTAATCCGCAAGGTCAAGAGCCACAAGTTCGCTCAGACGCATCCCGCAGTTGAGGAAAAGCAGGATGATGCAATAATCGCGGGCCTTGAAGCGCGAATCAATGCTGTCAAGCAGCTTGTTGCTGTCCTCAAGTGATAAAAACTTCGGCAGTTTGTTTTTAACGGTGGGAAGTTCAAGATCGACCATAGGGTCGTTCTCGATCAGCTTCGCTTTTTTGTGGAGATAATTGTAAAACTGCTTAAGCGCGGAGCATTTTCTTGCTCTTGTAGCCGTCTCATTGCCGCGCTTGTCCTTCAGAAACCGAAGATATACATGAGCATCGTTCAGATTGAAATTCTCAACATATTCCAGCGGAACATCAGCTATCTTGATATCTCCCCATTCGGTTCCCGCAGGAACATCACGGTGCTTAATTCTCAGATAGCGCAGAAATGTTCTTATGTCGATATAATATGCCTCTTCCGTCCTGTCGGCGCGGTTGCGGATAAGCCGCATATTTGTGAGGAAATCTTCAAGATAATAAGGGCAGTCGTCATAGTATTCCTGCTTCAAAATAATGCTCCTTTACAGTAAAGACCGCCGATCGTGAGATCAACGGTCTTGAACATATTCGGTTATTTTATACGGGGATCCTTCCGTTGAGCTTGTCGATTATGATCGGCAGCTCAGAGTCGATCTTATCATTGTCCAGCTGGCAGGTGCCTGCGTTGGCGTGTCCGCCGCCGCCGTATGTAAGACAAAGCTCACCGATGTTGAAATCGGAGTTCCTGTTTACTATTGACTTGCCAATCATTACAGCGGTATTCTGCTTCTTGAAGCCCCATGCAACGTGAACTGAGAGCTCGGTCTCCGGCCACATAGCATATACCATAAATCTGTTGCCTGCATAGATCGTCTCTTCATTTCTAAGATCGATGACAACGACCTTTCCGTCTATCTTAGCAATGCGCTGAAGCTGCTCCTTGAAAAGAGCCTGCTGCTCAAAGTAGAGGTCCACACGTTCCTTGACGTCGGGCAGCATCAGAACTTCTTCAATAGTGTGGTGTACACAGAAGGAAATAAGCTGCATCATCAGATCGTAGTTGGAAATGCGGAAGTTATGGAAACGTCCGAGACCCGTTCTTGCGTCCATAAGGAAGTTCATCAGTACCCAGCCCTTGGGGTTGAGTATCTCATCGACCGTGAAATCGGCACTGTCGCCCTTGTCAACGGCTTCCATGATCTCGTTGGAGACTTCCGTGAATACCATTTCGCCGCCGTAGTAGTCATATACAACTCTTGCAGCCGACTTGGCATTGCCGTCGATGATGTATTTCCCGAGATAATCCTTGAGCTCGTTTCTGATAAGCTCACTCTCGTGGTGGTCGAAAGCCAGACCTACTCTTTTGTCAAAGGGCAGGTTAGTGGTGATGTCATTTTCGGTAAGCTCGATCTTTCCGTCCTGAACATCCTTGGGGTGAACGAATTTGATCTCGTCGATGATACCGATCTCGTTGAGAAGCATAGCACAAACAAGTCCGTCAAAGTCACTTCTTGTAACAAGTCTTTTCATTACTGAAACCTCCGATCAGTTATATATATAGTTGTAAAATTCGGTATAAAAAACTGTCTGTAGTAATTATAACAAATTTCTCCGCTGATGTCAACAATCTTTTGTCAGTTTTTTGAGATTTATAAAAATGTTTTTCCGGGCAGTCATTTCCTCATAAACACGGCGACAATATCCTTTTCAAAGAAGACCGTCTCAAAATCGTCATTGAGGTATTCGTTGATGTTTATCTCCGGGGTCGTGTATCTCAGATCGATCACATAGTATTTCGTTTCGTTATTCGTGGTCTCAAGCTCGTAGATCTCGGTGCAGTCGTAGAGATTCGCTATAAAGAACGTTGATGCTGCCACGCTTTCGTCCCGGGGGACCATAGCGAGAGCCCTGTCTATGGTCTCACGCTGGACTGTCTGCTGGTCGTAGGCTTCAAGGTATTGATTCCTTGGATTGTAAATGCAGGTGAACACTATCACAGAACTGAACAGTCCGAAAAGCAGCAGCTTCGGCTTTTTAAGCTCGGAGTAGTTGACAGCAGCAAGATACATAAGCAGCGCTCCGCTTCCGAAGCAGTAATGGTAAAATATGTCATACTGGTATTTATATGTCGTCATCAGGTTGATAAGCAGGAAGGGTATCAGAAGTATGAACCGTGACGGCTTCTTTGTGAGTACCGGCAGAAAGGCCAGAGGGAGCAGCATTTTCATTATAAAGATGAATTTCTTCTCCGTAAAGCTTTGGCTCAGCACATAGACCGGATTCTTGATAACAGCCGTTATCGCGGTGAAAAGGCTTCCGCTGTGGTCGTATATATAGTTGTCATAGCGGCCGGTCATTACCCCTTCGCCAACGTTTTTCATCAGAACGGTCACGGTTATGAAGTATACAACCGGGATAATGATAAACAGCAGGTTACGCTTTATCTTTTTCTGCGAGACTGCAAAATAGAATGCGATTATGATAAGATAGATCGCGGCATCCTCTTTGATAGAAAGGGTAAGAGCCATAAATATGATCTGTGGAACGAGCTTGCCATTTTCGCAGAAGTATATAAACCAAAGCAGCATGGGTGCAAGGAAATTGTTTTCGTGCAGATAGTAAAAGCATCCCCCGGAAAAGCAGGGATAAAGGGCGTAGATCACCGAAAATGCGCAGCAGGCCTTGTTTGACAGCTTGTGATTTCTGCATATCAGCAGCATAGGAACGGCGCCGCTTGCAACAATAAGGGCAGATACAACAAGCAGAGTTTCGGGTGAAGGCAGGATCATATAGATCGGCAGTATCAGATAGAACACCGGTGAGAAATGCACTGCAAAATGACTCAGCAGCCTGTCCCGTTCGCTTGTGATCAGCGGCAGGCCGGTCCTGCGCATATTTTCAAACATTTGGGCAAACAGCCCGAAATCATAATTGGGTGTCCAGTGATTCTTATAGTAAAGGCAGCAGAACAGTCCCACAAAGGCCGTCATCAGCATAGCCATAACCGCCATAACGATCCAGGGGACCGATCTGTGCATGGGAATTTTCAGAAGATCGGTGTCCGAAAAGTAGATAACGATACCGACAGCCGCACAAAGTCCCAGCGAGAAGCCGAAATTGCTGAATCCCACCGCTGCAAGCACAGCATAGACAAATGCGGTTATAAGCATCAGCCAGGTCAGAAAGGTCTTGTTTCTGATCTGACAGAGGATGATCCATATGACCGCTGAAGCCGCAATGTATATCTTCAGGTCTATCCCCGTGAAGAAGTCGTTTTCGGTAAAATGCGGCTTGCTTTTTGCAATGTAGAATACCGAAACCAGCAGCCAGCTTAAAAACAGCTTATATAACATTTCAGAGGCCTTCATTCCCAGCATCCTGCCGATGAAGAGGCTGCATTTTTCTTTGATGTTCATTATGTCTCCGTTGAGTTCTCCCATTAACGAGAGGTTACTATTATGTTTGATCTGACACATTGATTATATCACATTGACGCCCGGATGTCAATTTTTAATAATTCGTTTGTGTAAAGATGTATGAAAAGTTATAAGTTTTATTACTTGCATTTTATCCCCGTAAGTAGTATAATAATAAAGATAGTGAAATAACTGCCGATCTGTATATCAGTCAGGAGGATGACCATGTCCGAATTGGAAAAGGAAATAAAAAGAAGGCGCACCTTTGCGATAATCTCTCACCCCGACGCCGGTAAGACCACCCTTACCGAGAAGTTCCTGCTCTACGGAGGAGCTATTGCTCAAGCCGGAGCTGTCAAGGGCAAAAAGAACGCCCGCCATGCTGTCTCCGACTGGATGGAGATCGAAAAGCAGAGAGGTATCTCTGTAACATCCTCTGTTATGCAGTTCCAGTATGAAGGCTTCTGCATCAACATTCTCGACACTCCGGGCCATCAGGATTTTTCGGAGGACACCTACCGTACCCTTATGGCAGCAGATTCTGCCGTAATGGTAATTGATGCTTCAAAGGGTGTTGAGAATCAGACCCGCAAGCTGTTCAAGGTCTGCGCTATGAGACATATCCCTATTTTTACTTTTATCAATAAAATGGACAGAGAATCCCGCAACCCCTTTGATCTCTGCGAGGAGATCGAGCAGGAATTGGGCATCCCGACTTATCCTGTAAACTGGCCTATCGGCTGCGGCAAGGATTTCAAGGGCGTTTACGACCGCAGCAAGAGGCATATCATTTCCTTTACAAGCAACGATGAAATGGCATTCGGCAAGCATAAGATCGCTGCCTCAGAGGTCGATCTTAACGATCCTTCGCTGGATGATCTTATCGGTGCCGATCTTCATGAAACCCTTTCGGAGGATATAGAACTGCTTGACGGCGCTTCCGAGGACTTCGATCTTTCGGCTGTCCACGAGGGAAGGCTTTCTCCCGTGTTCTTCGGCTCCGCGCTCACCAATTTCGGCGTTGAGCCCTTCCTTGAAAACTTCCTCCAAATGACGCCTCCTCCGCTGGCAAGAACATCCAGCGCCGGGATAGTCGACCCCTTCGATCCCGACTTTTCGGCTTTTGTGTTCAAGATACAGGCAAATATGAACAAGGCTCACCGCGACAGGATCACCTTCATGCGTGTCTGCTCGGGCAAATTTGACAAGGAAATGGATGTGCTCCACGTTCAAGGCGGCAGAAAGATGCGTCTTTCTCAGCCTCAGCAGATCATGGCACAGGAGCGTGAGATCATCGACGAGGCTTATGCTGGAGATATTATCGGCGTTTTCGATCCCGGTATCTTTTCGATAGGCGATACGGTCTGCTCACCCAACAAGAAGTTTGAATTTGAAGGCATCCCGACCTTTGCCCCCGAGCATTTTCAGCGTGTTCGTCCGAAGGACACCATGAAGCGAAAGCAGTTTGTAAAGGGCGCCGAGCAGATCGCTCAGGAGGGCGCTATCCAGATCTTCCATGAGCCCAACACCGGTATGGAAGAGGTCATCGTCGGCGTTGTGGGCGTACTCCAATTTGAAGTATTTCAGTACAGGATGAAGAACGAATACAATGTGGACATCGTTATCGAGGGTCTTCCTTATTCCCACATCCGCTGGATAACAAAACTTCCCGTGGATGACGTCAAGAAGCTGAAGCTTTCCTCCGACACTAAGATCGTCCAGGATTTCCGTGATAATTACCTGCTGCTGTTTTCCAGCGAGTGGAATATCCGCTGGGCCCTTGAAAAGAACGAAGGTCTTGAACTTGCAGAGTTTTCACGAGGCGAATTACAGTAAACAAAAAGCGGTCTCAATGAGGCCGCTTTTTGTTTACGCTTTGATCAATCTTCGTGCTGCTGTGTTTTCTTTCCGAAAAGGCCGCCGGAAGATTTTTTCCCTCCGCCGAGGGTCATGGTAAATATCTTGTCGCTGGTGAATACCCTTATTGCAAAAGTCATGCATATTGCCAGCAGCGCCAACTGATAGGCAAGTCCGCCCCAGTAAAGCGTGGTGTTGCCGAACATGATGTTTTCGTTCGCCATAAAGGTATGAGTGAAGGGGATAGCGTAGATAATATACTTGACAACAGGAGAGAGGGTCTTGATGTCCATGAACATCGAAAGCATATAAGGTACCATTGAAAGAAGCTGGATAGGCAGCAGAAGCGCCTGTCCGGACTTGGCATCCTTTGCGAGCACGCCGAGCACAAGAGATATCGACAGAGCAATCAGTATGCTTATGAACATCTGGAGCCCTACAAGGATGAACTGTCCGCCGGAAAGGGTAAGACCCAGCTGTTCGACTGCGTCCTTATAGGCTGCGGTATCTCCGCCGGTCTGCATTTTGGTGACAACGTTCTGCATACCGAACATCATAACTATCGCATAAAGTGCGGCTACAACACCGGCTGCCAGCATCTTCGACGAAAGAACAGAAAGTCTTGATACAGGTGCGGAGAGCAGAGTTTCAAGAGTCTTGTCGATCTTCTCGGTGGATACTGCATTGAGCACCATCTGCGAGGAATACATAATAAGCAGGAATACGATGATAGGCAGGAACATATTTTCCATAGTCTTCATCTGCGCGACCGTGCTTGCACCGATATTTGCGGTGTTGTTCTGAACGACCGTGATCTCTTTGAGATCAACGGGTTTGTTGAGCTGAGTTATCTCATCGCTGGTCAGCTTGCCTTCAATCATTTTTTTGCTGTAAAGCGTGGATACGACTGATGCCTGGATAAGGTTTTTTGCGGTTTCGGAACCGGCCGAAACATTTCCTAAAGTCGAAAGGGAGGTCATCCTGCTGACGTAGATATACTCTGTTGTTTTTCCGCTCTCGACCTGTTCGGTAAAGCCCTTGGGAATAATGACGATGTACTTCTCACCGAGTCTGTCAAGCTCGGCAGGGTAGTCGTCGGATTCAAGCTTTACGAGCTTGACCGTGTTGGTCGTGTTTGCATCGGGCTTTTTCATTGCCTCGATCATAGACTTGGTAAACGAAGTGTCATCGTTGTCGCAGAGGACGATCTCGGAGCTTTCCTCAACGATCTTGTCGATCTGCTTGCCCATGACATTTCCCAGCATAAACATACCGACGTAGATCATTACAAGGACTATGATCGTCTGCGGGGTGAGCATCTCGCGGAGTTCCTTTTTGAACAGACTCATAAATTTCATCTTGAGAGCACCACCTTTTCAAATACTTCCTCAAGGTTTCTGGTACCGTACTTGTCCTTGAGTTCCTCGGCAGTGCCGACTTCCAGCAGGTGGCCCTTGGCTATGATTCCGACTCTGTCCGAAACATACTCGATCTCCAGCATATTGTGGGAGGACAGCAGGAAGCTCATTCCCTGGGAGGACAGCTTCTTTATCATTCTTCTGATATCCAGCGCGTTGATGATGTCAAGTCCCGAAGTGGGCTCGTCGAGTATTGCAAGGGCAGGTTTGGGCATCATTGCGCGGGCAAGCAGCAGCTTTCTTATCATACCTCTTGAATAGGAGCCAATCTTGTCCTTCAGCCTGTCGCCCAATTCGCTGATCTCCGATGCGCGCTCAACGAATTCCTTGATCTGATTGGCGTCATTGGCATAGATGCCCGCCATGAATTCAAGATACCTCGTGCCTGTCATGGTCTTGTAGGCACCGGCCTCATCGGGCAGATAGGTAATACACTGGCGTACCTTTTCCGGCTCGGTAAGGATGCTGTGACCGTCAACGATCGCGTCACCCTCGGTGGCTTTCAGCAGTGTTGAGATCATACGGATAGTTGTGGTCTTTCCGGCGCCGTTCGGGCCGATAAGAGCAAATATCTCGCCCTTTCTCACGTTGAAGGTAACGCCCTGCGAAGCATACACGCCTTTTTTGTACTGCTTCGACAGGCCTTTGACCTCCAGAACGTTAATGTTTTTGTTATCCATTATTGAACTTTCCCCCTTTTAAGGATAATAGGCATAAGAATATATAAATACAGCCAAAAATATTATACAACACAATTAACAAAATGTCAACGTATTTTGACTAATAATAGTTCTCAAAAATTGCTGAATTTCGGAAATAAAATCTGTAAGATATGAAAAACAAAAACTTTGTGACGCAGCCGTCATGTTTCACGTCTATATAAGTGAGAGGAGGCAGTCAGATGAATGATGAACAGCTTACTGCGCTGTTTGTGGAACGCAATACTAATGCGATATCAGTGGCTTTGGAGCAGTACGGCGCCTACTGCACATCGATAGCCGAAAACATCCTTAGATCTCCGTTAGATACCGAGGAATGCGTCAACGATGCAATGATAAGAGCATGGCAGACTATCCCTCCCGAGCATCCGGCTTCATTAAAAGCATATCTCGGGATAATAACCAGAAATCTTGCCGTTGACCGTTTCCGAAAAAGATCTGCTGGGTGCCGATGTAACGGGAACAATTCTTTGCCGATAGATGAGCTGTCCGACCTGCTTCCTTCGGGACTCGACGTTGAAGATGAAGCGGATTCGATTTTTCTCAGGGACAAGCTGAACGCTTTTATTTCAGAGCTTAACAGTGAATCACGGATCCTTTTCATCAGGCGTTATTGGTATATGCTTTCTATCGAAGAACTCGCTGATATGCATGGGATAAGCAAAAGCAAAGTGAAAATGCGGCTCCTGCGGACACGCAGAAAGCTGCGGGAATACCTGATCAAGGAGGGTTATGAATTATGAGCAAAAATAAAGATATTATGACATTGCTGAATAAAGACTTTATTCTTGAGGCAGAGCCGAGAGAAAAATTCAGATCAAGGAACAGAAGATTCCGTTTTTCTGCGGCGGCTGTTGCTGCTGTAGCCTGCCTGACACTTACAGCAGTTTCGGCAGGTGCTGTAGTGATCTATAATATGCGTTCTTCGACAGAGATTTATTATGACAGCAGGGCAGTCGATCAGATCGAATCAAACGGACTGATGCTGAACGAGATAACGAGCAACGATCATTTCAGAGTTACTATAAATACTGTGCTTGCCGACGATTACAGATACGAGATATTTATGACGGCTTCGCCTCTTGACACTGAAGCAAAAGCGTTCATCGAAGATAACCGTCCGAAAAGCCTTACAGATGCAGATACCTCCGATGACTATCCGAAGATAGATGTGAATGTTAAAAATTCTGAAGGTGAGAGGTTAGGCGGATATGGTCTGCCTGCAAGAATTTTCCCCGACAGTGAAAGCATTTCGCTGGTGATGCTCGGAAGTTTTGACTTCAATTTCACCCACAATGTTTCTGACCATAAGCTGCATCTTGTTCTTTCGTCAAGTGATACAGCTAACAGCGGATTATTTGAAGGTATCGAATTTACAGTTAATGTAAACAAAAATCTTGAAAGCAAGACAGCAGATTACAGGGACGGTGTAAAGCTTAGCGTTTCGCCGATAGGGTACAGCATCATCTTTGAAGATTATAACCGTAAGGACAGAGAAACGATGCTCGGCAGCGTTATCAGGCTGAAATGGAAGGAAGGCGGGTTTGAGCGGTTCCTTAACAGCATTGAAATCGATCCGGAGACCTATAACAAAGAACTTGAACAGAACACCTATGCCGAAGCCTTCTATCTTATGTACGGAAAGTATTACAAAAACGACAGATACGAAGGATACGGTATCGGCGGAGGCGGCATAGGATTCTGGACTGACGTTCCTGTTGCCGTAAGTTCTGACGGGCAGCTTCAAGGAGAAGGGAAGTATGTATTGACAGTGCCTTTCGGTACACTTATCGATCTTAACGATATAGAAGGTGTGATAATAAACAAAGGGGAAGAGATACTTTTTGACAGCTGATAGCAACAGAAACGGTTAAATGCAAGTTAAAAATGCTCCTCAAAGTTTAAACAAATGCTTTGAGGAACATTTTTATATAAGATCATAAGACAGTATGTCCAATCGAAAAAATAATTTCAAAAAAAGTTGAAAAAGTAGTTGACAAACGGAACGAAATAGTGTATAATAATATAGTCGCTAAAAGGGGACAGCAATATGGCGGTATAGCTCAGTTGGCTAGAGCACTTGGTTCATACCCAGGGTGTCACCGGTTCAAATCCAGTTACCGCTACCAGATGCTGTCCCTTTAGTTAAGGCCCGTTGGTCAAGAGGTTAAGACACCGCCCTTTCACGGCGGAATCATGGGTTCAATTCCCGTACGGGTCACCAGCTGCTTTTTTCGGAAACAACGTAGATACGTTGTTTCCGAGTTCTTTTTTTATAATATAATTGTGCTTTGTCCGCTATTTGTCCGCTATTAGGATTTTTAGCGGATTTTTTTGTTTTAATTCTCATTATCCTGCGGAAAGAAACTGAACGCTCCGTCCATTGCCTGAGCCACTCTCGCCTGTGCGGTCTGGAACATATGAGAATAAATGTTCAAAGTCGTTCCCGAACTGCAATGTCCTAACGCACCCGATACCGTTACCACATCAAGTCCCGATGAAATGAGGGCTGAAGCTGCGAAGTGACGGAAGCTATGAATGCCATAAAAAGGCATATCGTTCTTAATACAAAAATCTTTCAGCCAGCCATAAGGTGTCTGGTTGTTCATGGGTTCGCCGTTCCACTTCACAAATAGTCTGTCGGTGTTAATCCATTTACTTCCAAGACGGTTTGCTTCCTTGTACTGCTCGTCTTTCAGCTCTCTAAGAATAGTCATGATGTACGGACTGATCTTCAATACACGCTTTGAACGCTTGGTCTTTGTGGTATCGGTGTAGATACCACGCTCTGACGTGTAATTGCTCGTTCTCTTTACGCTGATGATTTCATTCTCGAAGTCGATGTCCTTCCATTCAAGACCGAGCATTTCGCTCCTGCGGAAACCGCTGTACGCTATCAGGAAGAAGAATGCTCTGTACTTAGTAGGCTCACCGTTGATAGCTGTCAGAAGTTGAGCTATTTCCTCCTGGGAGTAGATGGACTTCTCCTTGACCTCTCCTTTAGGGATAGTCACTCTCCTACACGGATTGTCCGCTACAAGATCCATTCTCACCGCATAGCTGAATACGTCTGAGATGAAGCTCAGGTTGTGACGTATCGTTTTCGGTGCGAGCGGCTTACCTGTCTTCTCATTAGCTCCCTCTTTCGCAAGTGAGTTTACGAAGCCCTGCAAATGTCTTGCGGTTATTTTGTCAATACGCAGATGCCCTATCGCAGGATAGACACGGTTGGTGAGCTGCAGCATTCTCTCATAAGTAGTGCTTCTGAGGTTGGGTTTTGCATAATTCTCGAACCATTCCTCTGCAAGTTCCTGAAACTTCATAGCAGATGTCTTGTAGCCGTGATTGACAGCTTCCTCGAACATTACCGCTTGTCTGTTCAGTTCCTTTTTTATCTGCTTCTCGCTCATACCAGCTTCGGGTTTCCAAGTCATGGACTGCTCCATGTGTTTGCCGTTTACATCGTAGCCGCAGCTTACCCTGATAAGATAGCTGTCGCCACGTTTCTTTATGGTTGCCATAAATTTCCTCCTATATTTATGACATACCCTTGTACATTTATTATCTTATCGCAATAAAATTAATCTGTCAAGGGTATGTCTATGCTATTGCCAGCTTTGTTTGCAGCTCAAGCTAATTACTTGAGCTGCTTTTTCTTTTAGGTCCTGTCATCGCCCGTGAGATATCTGGAAAGTGCCTCTTTGCTAATCAAGATTTTTCCATTTTTCCCTTGACCAGTTCTGATTCCATAAATCTTCCCTTGAAGAACAAGTTGTCTGATAGTATGCTCGGATAGTCCGGGAGCGAAAGCCGCGCACTCCTTGATCGTAAGCATCTCAACCTTTTTCGATTTAGTACTACTTGTAACATTTGGTTCTTCTGGTTCTTCCTTCTGCATTACCGATAAGCTTGACATCAGCTGAAGAATCTGCTCCATAATGATCTTATCGTTTGTCGACATTTTAATCACCTCTATACTGAACAGGGTTAGCAAATTGTTTTGCTGCGTTCAATATAGTCATAGTCTTTTTAAATGCCAAAGCATTTTTTGTGACAGAAAAAAATTTTATCTTGGAAGAAATTCCCTTTAATTATTGCAAAAATAATCAAATGAGCGCCATTTACTGTTGAACATAAACAAAGGCAAAGCTTAAAACAACGAATTATGTGCCGCTTTATACTAATTGTGAATAAATTGTAAAATTCGCGAAGCGTAGACGAATTTATCATTCTTCCTTTATGACTATTACTTCACGTGGATTGATATCAAAATAGAGAAACATTTCCTGCTATAACATAGGTGAAGTCATCTCTTGAACGGGAGGAACACCTATGAAAGCAAATATAGTATCAAAAGAGAAAGTGAAAACTCAAATTGTACAGGATGGCGTGTTAAACGTTGATACTTTACATTTGACAACTAAGATGGCGATAACGTACGATGTATACAAATATTGGAAAAAAGGCAAGGGCGGAGAGAGAGTCAGGACTGTTTCTTCTGAACTTGGAAGTATAAAACTCGTATATACTCATTATAAAGATGTCGGGTACTTAAGAGTTGATCTGTCACTAACAAAACTGCTGTATGGAAACAATTTTAACCCATTCGATTGGGCTCGACTTCCTGAAGCAGTGGCGCGAATAAACTGCATAGTTTCCGCAGAACTTGGTATACCCGATGTTGATATCAATGATTTTGCAGTTAAACGACTGGATCTAAATATTGATCATTGTTTCCCTTGTGAAGAAGCGTCTGAAAATCAAATGGACATGGTGACGGATTACTTTTTTATTCCCTCTACTAACGAGAAAGAAAGAATTGAAAGCACCTACTATATTTATTCATGTAAGCCAGGCTCTAAAGATAAAAGCAAGAGCGCAGTTTTTAAGTACTATCGAAAAGATCGAGAAATTATTGCAAGAATGAAAAAAGGATGTAGCTTTGTTGGCTACATCCCACCTTTTCCGTGCATACGGTATGAGCTGACATTACCAACCAGTAAGCTTCAAAGAATACTTGATAAAGATTTTGTTACTCTTAAAGATATTAAAGCTGACAATGTTCAAGTGATTTTCTCAAAAGGCTTAGAAATGATCGGCGGTGATATCGATAAGGAAATACTTACCAAAGCAAGTATTAGGGCAGAGAAAAAAAGCATGCTAAATCATGGTCTGCATTGTTCACGTCCTAATATGATAGAGTACTTCTTTGATGCTATTTGTAAACACGATATTAGAAGCGCATCATCATACAAAATGCTTATGAAAACGTTAAGAAGTGACGGATATCAGCTATTATATAATGATTGTTTTCGGAATTTTTGTCGGCCTAAACTATTACTATTCAGGCAAATTGTTGATTCGTATGACAATAATATAGTACAGGAACTACACAATTTCCAAAATGTACCAATAAGGAGGACAAAATGATGAATGAAACATTTGATGAAGAGCAGAGAAAAGCAATAGAATCAGATTCAAAAAGAATCTCCGTAATAGCAACAGCAGGTGCAGGAAAAACTTTAGTTTTATCACGACGGATAGAGTATCTTGTCATAAACAAAGCAGTTTCCCCAAACAGGATACTTGCGTTGACATTTACTAATAAGGCCCGTGACGAAATGGCGAGTCGCATAGGGCACATTATTGAGCCAGGGTTAGTTCAAATTCAAACTTTAGACAGCTTCGCAAAATATGTTTATGAACTATTTATCGGTAAAAGGATTTCGATTAAAGATGAGTCTGATGATGGAGAAGACGCATATACATTTGAGGAAATTCGACATTTAGCGGTGAAAGCTCTATCAGATAGGGATTTCAGAATCAGCTTCAGCTACCAATATGATCATATCCTTGTTGACGAATTTCAAGACGTTGAGGAAATAATGTTTACGATGATAAACAGTATCTTGAATGAAGATAATTGTTTGTTTGTTGTAGGAGACGATGATCAAAATGTCTATCGGTGGAGAGGTGCAGAATCTAAGTATTTGATACACTTTAAGGATTCCTTTCCGGTTGGAGAAGTAATTATACTTGATAAGTGTTTTAGATGCAGTGGAAACATCGTTGATGTAATGAATACGCTGATTAATTATAATAAGATAAGATATCCCAAGATAATTGTAACCGATAATCCGCAGGGTTATCCCGTAATGTACAGGCACTTTCACTATTTTGAAGATGAAGTTCAGTATATTATATCAGAAATCAAACATTTAATATCTATTGGTTATAAGTTATCTGAGATTGCAGTACTATACAGACGTAATTCGTTTGTAAATAAAGCTATAGAAATAATGTTATCATTTGGATTATCTGACATTAACGTAACGACGATACACGCTGCCAAAGGCGAGCAATACAGAGCTGTTTTTGTTCCTTCCCTTAACGAGGGGATTCTGCCGTTAACTGAAAACAGAGCAAACAATACTGAGGACGAAAGAAGAGCACTATTTGTAGCTATTTCACGAGCTAAAGAAAGGTTATATCTTTCATCTTTTACATGCATGATTGATAAAGGTCACTCAGAAACATATAAAGAGTCTCGCTTCATAAGAGAAATCAAAGATCGCATAGCTACAGTCAAGCAAGGAGTAAGTTATTATATTCCTAAAGCTCTTGAGTGCGGTAAGAGATACTATTATTTGGCAACAGGAAAAAACATTGTCTTTATATGTCTTAATGGCGATAAGTACATTTTTGGTGATGAATCGGCCAGAGAGTTG
Organism: Ruminococcaceae bacterium FB2012; assembly: GCA_900104495.1. Lineage (GTDB taxonomy): Bacteria > Bacillota > Clostridia > Oscillospirales > Ruminococcaceae > FB2012. The sequence goes on from FMXS01000004.1 coordinate 296,485, forward strand.
GCTTTAACTCAGAAAGAAGTTTTACGGTGGGTTAGAGTAATTCGTTGATTGAATCAAAACCTCTTGATTTTTTCTTGTATTTATTGTATAATATAATGGTAGATTAGAGCAGATATGATCATGGAGGTGGTACTATGGGAATATATCTGAATCCTGGAAATGCAGGCTTTGAAAGAATCCTCAGATCGGAATATATTGACAAGACAGGCTTGCTGTCAATAATCAATGAACAGATTGATACTGTAAGAGGACTTATCTGCGTAAGCTGTCCGCGTCGTTTTGGCAAGTCCTATGCTGCAAATATGCTCTGTGCGTATTATGACCGCACCTGTGATTCTCATGCGCTGTTTGATAATTTGAAGATCAGCAATGCGTCAACCTATGAGGATTATATAAACAAATACAATGTGATATACATTGATGTTGCTTCTTTTTTGTCTGAACTGAAACATCAAAACCATAGCATAAAGGACGTTGCTAATGACATTGCACAGACTATCAGGCTTGAACTTATCGAAGACAAGCCTGAGTTATCCCAGGTAACAAAGGTCTCAGAATGTCTGAAAAAATATGTTCGGATCACAGGTCAGAAATTTATCTTTATAATTGATGAGTGGGACGTTGTTATACGTGAGGCTCAGAACGATAGTGCAACACAGACAGCATGACCGCTGCCCATACAAGGATCTGTAAAAACGCTGTCTTTGATACAAACGGAAAAAGCCTTCTCCAGCACATAAGTGCTGAAAAAAGCTTGAAATAAAGGACTTTCGAGGTTCCACTGTGTTTTACAGCAGAGCTTCGGAAGCCCTTTTTCTGTTTATTCGATTGTCGCTGGCCAGTTCTGTGGTCTATGGAACTTACCCCTCAAAAACTACTGTCAGAGGAATAATTAAAATGTGAAGAATAATTAAAAGGTTTATTCAGTCATAAAAAAATTGCACTCGACTTTCATTTTGGTATTGACATACTAAATGTGTTGTGATATAATACTATCAGAAGATGAAAAAGGAGGTAATTTCCATGAGCAACAATAAACCAACTGAAAACTCGCTGCTCAACGCAGCTGATATGATTAGAAGTTATGGATTTGCGGATCCGTCAAGTATGATCGATCTCCTCTACAGAGTTGTAAAAACCAAGCATGTGTTGAAAGGCAACGACGATATCAACTCTGTATATCGCACTATGCAGGATGTTTCCTCTTCGTTACCCCGTTTCCCCGGAGACGCCGAATTGTTCTACAACATCTATAAGGTCCTTTCTACCATTGATGATCGCGGCATCCTTTCCTTTATTAATATAGCGAGTGATGGGCGCGAGCTATACGCGCCAGATGTCCTGACAGAAAAATTCTCTGAGTATGTAGACGAACAAACAAAATCTATCCTTGTGGCCGAATGTGAACAGTACGGTCCGTCTCTGTTTGACTTGATTGAAACTAATCCCAAGATTGAGTTCACTCTCACAACCCGGCAAGAAATTAAGACCGAACTTCTTTCTGTGGTTTATGGGCATCTCAAAAATGTCAAGCTAAATTCCGCTGATATTTACTCATACGGTTTTACTACCGAAAAGTACGACCTAATATTCTGCATTCCCATTTTTGGAGGTCGTATGTTGGTAAATGGCGAAGACTTCATTTGCAGGGAGCCCGATTTGATTGCTGTTCAGAACCTTCTCTATCACATTAATATGGATGGCAATCTTGTGATGGTTCTTCCCGCTAAAATAACATTTGGTGGCGGCAGCACCGCTTCTCTTAGAGAATACATTGAGAGCAATTACAAGATAAAAGAAATTAGTACTCTCCCTACGGGCCTTTTTACCCCATATTCATCAATTAGGACCTATCTTTTCGTATTCTCGACCGGCAGAACAGATGATGTTGTACTTAAACTTTATGAAGCTGAGAAGCCAATTCGTAAAACTTCGCCATGCAAAAAACTTGTAGTAAAGAATGAGCTACTCCTGTTCAGTGATGAATTTGCCGATCTTAATGGCTGGAACATAGATATGGCCTTTTCCGAAGAAGATGAAGATATCCAAGCTTTTTCTTCTTCGCCAGTAAAAAAACTGCCGCTAAAAGATGCCGCTACTGTTTTTCGCGGAAAAGCCGTAAATGCGAAGTCCGATTCTGGAAATGTTGCAGTCATCAACATATCAAACATAACAGACACGGGAATTGATTATAAGAGTCTCGACATGTTTGAAGATGAAGAACGCAAAGTATCGCGCTATATACTTGAAGATGGAGATGTACTTGTAACCGCCAGAGGCACCACAGTAAAAATTGCAGTTTTTGAAAAGCAACCTATGATATGCATTCCTTCCGCAAACATAAATGTTATCAGGCCAAAAGACATGCTGAGAGGCGCTTACCTTAAACTCTTCCTCGAATCTCCTGTAGGAACAAAAATGCTGCAGAGCCTACAAAGAGGTACAGTTGTAGTAAACATTAACTACAAGGATATCATCGAGTTAGAGGTCCCTGTCCTTCCAATTGAGGCCCAAGATGCTCTGATCAAAGAATACAATGAAGGACTGAAATTCTACAAAGACACCATAGCCGCAGCCGAAGAGGGCTGGCGAGGCGTTCAGCAAAACATTCAATCAAAACTGTTCTAAAGTCCGTTTAATGGGACAGATTATTTGATACGATATAATTGACAAACTATGGAGGAAAACATTATGCCTACTAATTTTAATGAAGATAATACCATTGAGCAGATGATTATTTCCACCTTAAAAAACAATGGATGGAAATACGTACCCGCAGAGGAACTCCCTCGCATGTATTCAGATGTGCTTGTTGAGCCTATGGTGAAAGAAGCACTCATAAGATTAAACCCCGAAATTGCTGAAGACCCATCTCGTGCCGACGAAGTTATCTATAAGTTGAGGACTGTCATTCTGTCTGTTCAGCCTCACAACCTCGTAACTCAGAATGAGGTTTTCAAAAAGATGATTTTCGAGGAAAACTCCTATCCATTTGGTAAAGACGGTCGTATGATTCCTATTCGTTTCTTTGGTACGATGCGCAAAGAGGACCTTGCCTTAAACGAATATGTCATCACGAATCAGTGGGTGTACCCACAGGCCGAAGGTGGAAAGAGACTCGACATAGTCCTTCTCATCAACGGGTTCCCGATTGCAATTGGCGAACTCAAAACCCCTGTCCGCAGTGCAATCACATGGCTTGATGCAGCCGGAGATATTGCCGCTTATGAAAAGAGTATCCCCGCTATGTTCGTAACGAATGTGTTCAACTTTGCTACTGAAGGAAAATGCTATCGCTACGGCTCAATTAATATGCCTATCAATATGTGGGGACCTTGGCATACGGCAACGCATAAGGCCGAAGGTGGTCTTGCAGATGTGAAGATTAGCGTCGAGGATATGATTACGCCAGATAAGGTTATGGATATCTTTCAGTTCTTCACAATGTTTGCGACAGATAAGAAGTATCGCAAATACAAGATTATATGCCGTTATCAGCAATTTGAAGGAGCGAACATGATCGTAGATCGTGTTGTTGCCGGATACCCTAAAAAAGGTCTTATCTGGCACTTCCAAGGCTCTGGCAAATCCCTACTGATGGTCTTTGCCGCGCAAAAGCTGCGTATGATTCCAGAACTCAAGAATCCAACTGTTGTGATCGTAGATGACCGCATTGATCTTGAAACACAGATTACAGCAACCTTTAACGCTTCTGATATACCCAACTTGACAAGCGCTTCGACCAAAGAAGAACTGCTTTCATTCTTCCGTGGCGATATGCGAAAAATCCTTATTACTACAATTTTCAAGTTCGGCGAAGTTAGCGGCGAGCTGAATGCACGCGATAACATCATTGTTATGGTCGATGAGGCACACAGAACTCAGGAAGGTGATCTCGGTGAAAAGATGCGCATAGCCCTTCCTAATGCGTTCTTTTTTGGCCTGACCGGTACTCCTATTAACCGTGTCGATAAAAACACCTTCGCCACTTTCGGTGCAGAGGAAGATAGAACAGGTTATATGAGCCGTTACTCATTCTCGGATTCTATTCGTGATGGCGCTACACTTCCGCTTCACTTTGAGCCCGTGCCAGTTGAACTCCATGTAGACAAGGATAAACTTGACCGCGAATTTGACGCTATGACCGAAGAAGCAGGCCTGTCAAAAGAAGAAAAGAACGAACTCTCTCGCCGTGTCAATATGAAGGCTATCATGTATAACCCTGCCCGAATTCGCAAGGTTTGTGAACACATAGCAAAGCACTTCAAGGAAAAAATCGAACCTAACGGATATAAGGGACAGGTTGTTGTTTATGACCGTGAATGCTGTCTCATGTATAAAGAAGTTCTCGACGAGCTTCTTGGTGAAGAAGCAACCACCATCGTCATGGACACAAACAATGACAAGGAAGACCGTTATAAAAAATATCGTCGTGATCGTGATCAGGAAGGAAAAGTTCTTGACTATTTCCGTGATCCGCACAGCCCGCTCAAGCTGGTTATCGTTACGGCCAAATTGCTGACTGGATTTGATGCTCCTATTCTTCAGGCTATGTATCTGGATAAGCCTATGAAGGACCACACTCTTCTTCAGGCAATCTGCCGCACAAACAGAACTTATGACCAAGGCAAGACACACGGTCTGATTGTTGACTATATCGGAATATTTGACGATGTTGCAAAGGCGTTGGACTTTGACGAAAACAGCATGCGCCGTATCATCACAAATATTGAGGAAATCAAAAAGCAACTTCCTGCCCTTCTGAAAAAGTGTCTGAGCTATTTCATGGGAGTTGACAGAACAGTTGAAGGCTGGGAAGGCTTAATGGCTGCGCAGGATTGCCTGCCCACTAACAAAGAGAAAGATGCCTTTGCAGCCGACTATCGTGTTCTTAACCGCGCATGGGATGCGCTTTCTCCTGACAGTTTCCTGAATCCGTATAAAGTCGATTATCAGTGGCTTTCCCGCGTGTATGAATCAGTTAAGCCTACCGATGGCCGCGGCGGATTAATCTGGGCCTCTCTGGGAGCAAAGACAATTGAACTTGTTCATCAAAATGTATTGGTCGGTGAAGCCGATGAAGACATGGACATTCTCTCTATGGATGCAGATCTGATTGACGAATTCTTAGAGAAACAGAAGGATTTGAAGAAGGCCACAAAAAAAGTTGAAATCAACCTCGTCGCAAAAATCCTCAAGCATACCAATGATCCGAAGTTTGTGAGACTTGGCGAGAAGCTTGAAGCTCTTCGTGAAAAGCATGAGCAAGGCCTCATTACCAGCATCGAGTTTTTGAAACTCCTTCTTGAACTTGCCAAGGAAGCTGCGCAGGCCGAAAAGGAAGTTGTTCCAGAGCAGGAAATCGACAAAGGTATTGCTGCACTTACCGAGCTCTTCAACGGAATCAAAAACAAGAGCACCCCGGTTATTGTAGAGCGCATCGTCGCAGACATTGACAGCATCGTTAAAATCGTTCGCTTCGATGGATGGCAAAACACGACTGCTGGTAAGCAAGAAGTAAAGAAAGCCTTACGCAGTGTAGTTTGGATCAAGTATAAAATCAAAGATAAGGAAGTCTTTGATAAGGCCTATAACTACATTGAGCAGTATTATTAATTCTTTGGAGAGCGAGGTATTTGAGATGATTGGAGCAATTATTGGCGATATCGTCGGATCGCGCTTTGAGTGGAATAACCACAGGTCAAAGGATTTCGATCTGCTTACCCACAAATGTTTTTTTACCGATGATTCTGTAATGTCGCTGGCTGTTTGCGATGCCCTCATGCGTAGCCAGTCTGATTACAGGGATTTAAAAATTCAGGCCGTTCACTCTATGCAAAAGGTTGGACGCCCGTATCCACATTGTGGATATGGGGGCTCATTTAATCGATGGATGTATTCAGACAACCCACAGCCTTATAACAGTTATGGAAACGGTGCTGCAATGAGAGTGAGTGGCTGTGGGTACGCTGGTCAAACGATTGATGAGGTTAAACTGCTTTCAAAGGCTGTTACTGAGGTTACTCATAATCATCCCGAAGGCTTGAAAGGCGCAGAAGCAATTGCTGTGGCTGTCTTTCTCGCTCGAACAGGTAAAAGCCTTATTGAAATTCAGGATTATATTATCAAGAACTACTATCCTCTCAGATTCACCCTTGACAGTATCCGCGACTCCTATCGTTTCAATGAAACCTGTCAAGATACCGTTCCGCAGGCGTTTGAGGCATTTTTTGAGTCAACCGGTTTTGAGGATGCCATAAGGAACGCAATCTCTATAGGTGGTGACAGCGACACGCTTGCCGCCATCACTGGCTCTATTGCAGAAGCATATTATGGGGTTCCGACAAACATAAGGAAACATGCCCTTACCTTTTTGGATGAAAGGCTGCTGAAAATACTGCTGGAATTTGAAAACATATATCCGGCAAAAATCGAAAAAACAAACGATACCGGAAGCGTAGGCATAACGCCATCTACTGGTAAAAAAGTAAAAACAGGAGGTCGTGCAGAAATGATAGAGTCAGCTATGAATGTTGCGGATTTAGAACTTGACGCCAGCACAGCCCACCCTGAAGAGACAACAAGTCAGAAGCTCTTCTCTCATCTGTTTGAGGCTTGTAATATTCTACGCGGCCCGATCAATCAGGATGAATATAAGAGCTATGTAACACCGATCCTATTCTTCAAGCGTCTTTCAGATGTCTATGATGAAGAAATTCAAGTTGCTCTTGAAGAATCAGGTGGTGACGAGGAATATGCGAGCTTCGCAGAAAACCATCGATTTGTTATCCCGGATGGATGTCACTGGCAGGATGTTCGTGAAGCAAGTGAAAATGTCGGAGTGGCTATCGTCAATGCCATGAACGGTATCGAACGGGCCAATCCGGATACCCTTAGTGGAGTGTTCAGCAGCTTCGATGATGCAAACTGGACAGACAAAACAAAACTTTCCGACGAGAGGCTTAAAGACCTGATTGAGCATATGTCTAAGCTCAAGGTCGGCAACAACAACTATTCTGCCGATGTCATGGGTGACAGCTATGAATTCTTAATCAAAAAATTCGCAGACCTCTCAAAGAAAAATGCAGGCGAGTTCTACACCCCTCGTTCTATTGTCAAGCTACTCATTATGCTGTTGGCTCCAAAAGCTGGCGAGTCTGTATATGACCCAGCCGCAGGAACTGGAGGTATGCTTATTGAGGCCATCCGCTTCATGCATGGCGATAAACTCACCTACGGCAGAATTTATGGACAGGAGAAAAACCTTGCAACTTCTGCTATTGCTCGAATGAACTTGTTCTTACATGGCGCTAAAGATTTCAAGGTAACTCAGGGCGATACACTTCGCTCACCAAATTATCTGGAGCGCGGCTCCCTTCAAACCTTTGATTGTGTCGTTGCCAATCCTCCGTTCTCACTAAAGAACTGGGGCGCTGAACAATTCAGCAGCGACATCTATGGTCGTAATATCTGGGGCTGTCCGACCGATTCAAACGGTGACTTTGCATGGCTTCAGCATATGGTCAAGTCCATGAACCCGAAAACCGGACGCTGTGCCGTTGTTCTTCCTCAAGGAGTCCTTTTCAGGAGCGGTAAAGAAGGCGAAATCAGAAAACAGCTCGTTGAGTCCGACAAGTTAGAAGCCATCATAACAATGGCCAGTGGTGTTTTCTACTCAACCGGAGTTTCTGCTTGCATCCTGTTCTTAAATAACAACAAGGCAGTTCTCCACAGAGGTCGCATTTGCATGATCGATGGGTCTGAAATTTATACCCCACAAAGAGCCCAGAATATCATGACTGAAAAAGATATCCAGACCATATTTGACTATTACACAGCTTACGAGGATGTGCTGGAAAGAGTTAAGGTCGTTACGATTACCGATATAAGAGAAAAAGACTATTCTCTTGCAATCAATAATTACATTGAAAAGAAGGAACAGGAAACGGTTCCTCCGGAAGAAATCCGCAGACAATACTTCGAGGCTTATGATGAGATGATTGAGGCCGAAACACGAATGAGAGATCTGCTGCTGAAAGGAGGCTATGTAAGTGAGTAAGAGAATAACCATTGAGGAACTGCAATCGTATCTATGGAACTCTGCGGTTCTGCTCAGAACAAACATTGATGCTGGTGCCTATAAGCAGTACATCTTTCCTCTGCTATTTTTTAAACGTATATGTGATGTTTATGACGAAGAGACCGCTGCTGCTGTTGCGGAATACGGCGATGATGCAACAGAATTCGATGAAGATGAGATCCATACCTTCTTTGTTCCTAAGGGCTATCACTGGAATGATGTCCGCGCCGTATCCGAGAATGTCGGTGTAGCTATCGTCGAGGCTTTCAGGAAGGTAGAAAATGCAAATTCAGATAAGTTACAGGGCATCTTCGGTGACGGAGCTTGGACTAATAAAAACCGTCTTCCGGACAGACTTCTGAAAGACCTGCTGGAGCATTTCAGCACAAAAACGCTATCTATTGCTAACTGTCCAGAAGATGAGCTCGGTCAGGGCTATGAGTATCTGATCAAAAAATTTGCAGATGATAGCGGCCACACAGCGCAAGAATTCTATACCAACCGTACCGTTGTTCATCTGATGACCGAAATGTTAAAGCCGGAATCAGGCGAGTCTATTTACGATCCGACCTGTGGAAGTGCCGGGATGCTCATCTCTGCCATAGCATACTTAAAAGCGCAGGGCAAAGAATGGAGAAATGTATCGGTTTATGGTCAGGAAATCAATGCTCTGACATCAGCCATCGGAAAGATGAACCTTTTCTTGCACGGTGTGAAAGATTTCAGTATTGTCAACGGGGACACACTCGCTTCTCCCGCGTTTATCGAACACGGAAGGTTACAGCAGTTTGATCTCGTTCTGGCCAATCCCCCGTACTCTATTAGTCAGTGGGATCGTGCCGCTTTTGAGAGCGACAAATACGGTCGTAACTTCTTAGGTGTTCCTCCGCAAGGCCGTGCCGACTATGCTTTTCTGCAGCACATTATTGCAAGCCTAAAAGAAGATACTGGTCGGTGTGCTATCCTGTTCCCGCACGGAGTTCTTTTCCGCAACGAGGAAAGCGCAATGCGTGAGCGACTGGTTCGCAGCGACAGAGTGGAATGTGTTATAGGCCTTGGACCGAACTTGTTCTATAACTCTCCAATGGAAGCCTGCATCATGATCTGTCGCATGACCAAAAAACCGGAGCGGCGTGGGCAGGTGCTCTTCATCAACGCCATTAACGAGGTAGAACGCAAGAATGCACAAAGTTATCTTGAAGATAAGCATATTCAGCGCATTGCCACCGCATACAAGAATTATTGTAATGACAGCGACTTTGCAAGGATTGCTACCATTCAGGATATCGCAGACAACAACTACTCGCTGAGCATTCCGCTCTATGTAAAGCCGGAAGTCAGCGAAGATGAAATTGACACTCGCACAGTTCAGGAACACTATGACAGCTGGATGGCATCATCAGAAATGATGAAACTGAGTTACCAGAGATTGAACGAAATGCTGGGAAAGGAGGCCGGAGACAATGAGTAAAGTTAAATTAGGCGATGTTGCTATCGAACACAAGGAAACTTGCAAAGGCAGCAAAGATGGATTCCCCATCGTCGGCCTTGAGCATCTTGTTCCAGAGGAAGTGACTCTCACAGCATGGGACGAAGGCAATGACAACACTTTTACAAAGATGTTCCGAAAAGGCAATGTTCTATTCGGTCGACGCAGGGCCTATCTCAAAAAGGCAGCTGTTGCACCGTTTGATGGCATTTGCTCAGGTGACATCACGGTTATTGAAGCTATCCCGGATCGCATTCTCCCTGAGCTTCTTCCGTTTATCATTCAGAATGACGACCTGTTTGACTTTGCAGTTGGCAAGTCTGCCGGGTCTCTCTCTCCTCGCGTAAAGTGGGAGCTTCTGAAAAACTATGAGTTTGAACTGCCTGATCTGGAGACGCAACGAAAATTGGCCGAAGTCCTCTGGTCCATAAACGATACTATGGAGGCTTATAAAAAGCTAATCTCTGCTACCGATGAGCTCGTTAAGTCTCAATTTATCGTTATGTTCGGAGAGCCAAAGAACAGCCCGGATGCAGTGAGCTTCGAGACTGCCTTTACGATCAGAGATGATCTTCGAAAACCAATCAATGATGCTGTTCGCTCTGAAATGCATACTGGCCAGCTATATCCCTATTACGGCGCAAACGGTCAGGTAGACAGTATCAATGATTACCTTATGGACTGCGATGCGATATGCCTTGCCGAAGATTGCGGTGCTTACGGTGCCGGAGAGCATACATCTTACATTGTTTCAGGAAAATGCTGGGTAAATAACCATGCTCATGTCCTGATCCCGAAAGAATGCTGCGACATCGAGTTTGCAAATGTCTACTTCCGGATTCTTGACATGACTGAGTATGTGACTGGAACAACACGGCTCAAGCTCACTCAAGCAAAGATGAAAACGCTGCCTATGATCCTGCCCTCTTTGGAGCTTCAACGAGAGTTTGCGACCTTTGTCCGCCAGACCGATAAATCAAAATTTGAACTGGAACAGGCGCTCTCTGAGCTGACCGCAACTTACAAACGCATCATAACAGAGAACCTTGGCTAAAAATATGGTCATGAAGTTTCCTCCGGCTCGTGAGGATACCGGAAACGGAGGAAGACGAAAAGGAGGAAACTATAATGATCAATCAAATTATCACAAACATCCAGAATGACCTTCTCGGCATTTTGGACGAAAACCAAATGAAGCTGCTTTCAGAGGCACTTGCCAAGCATCTGCTACCGTTGGATGCATCGCCTGAAAGCAAACCAGATAAGGATGACATGCTTCCAGTATTTATAGCTGCTAAGCGTGTCGAGGGATGTTCAGAAAAATCCCTCCGCTATTACGAATCTACTATCCGGAATATGATGGAAAGCATCGGAAAGCCGGAATGTCAGATAACAACCGAGGACCTTCGCTCATACCTTGATACATACCAGCGTCGAGGGACCGTGAGTAAAGTCACCCTCGATAATGTGAGACGCATTCTCTCCTCATTTTTTGCGTGGCTCGAAGACGAAGACTATATTGTCAAGAGCCCTGTAAGGAGAATCCATAAGGTCAAAACTGGTAAAACGGTCAAAGAAACCTACTCGGATGAATCATTGGAGCTGATGCGTGATCACTGCGACAACACACGAGATCTGGCCATGATTGATCTTCTGGCCTCAACCGGCATCCGAGTCGGTGAGCTCGTAAAGCTGAATCGTAGTGATGTGGACTTTGAAAACAGAGAATGTATTGTATTCGGCAAAGGAAATAAGCAGCGTAAGGTTTACTTCGATGCCCGAACCAAAATACATCTGCAGCGATATCTTACGGAGCGCACAGACACATGCGAGGCCTTGTTCGTCTCCCTGCTGAAGCCTTATGGTAGGCTGCAGATCAGCGGTGTCGAAATACGACTCCGCAAAATCGGTCGTGAACTAAACTTTCAGAAGGTTCATCCGCACAAGTTTCGCCGGACCCTTGCGACAATGGCCATCGACAAGGGTATGCCCATCGAACAGGTGCAGCAGCTCCTTGGACACCAGAGTATAGACACCACCTTGCAGTATGCTATGGTGAATCAAGCTAACGTCAAAAACTCTTGCAAGAAGTTTATCGGATAGGGAGAATTATATGGAAAAGAAAATCTACAGGCTTAATAATCAAATTTCATTTAGAAAGTGTTTTCTCTGCGAAGAAAAGCAAAAAGTGTATGGAGACTGTACGAACTTCATTATTAATTCAGAAGAATGGGTGAGATATTATGAATGCTGTCAAGATGGGATACATTATCATTGTACAGAACATCCTGAAATAGAGTTAGAAAAATTAGAAAGTGATGAGTATTATGGAGAGATAACGCTTACTTGCCCAAGATGCAAAAATGAAATACCAATTGGTAGTTATGCAGAATTGAGAAAAATGTGTCTTCGAGCATTGAATCGTGAATTATTCAAAGATGCAAAATTGATTCGTCTTGATGATTGGTATACTCCAGAAATTAAAGAGAAGTTGAAGGGACTTCCATCTGATTACTGGATCACCACTGATGTAAAAACTGATAAAGATGGGGATACTATCATTGTTTTGTATATTGGAAATAAAAACGAAAAATCAAAAGCGCAGTTTTTTATAAAGCCGGAAAAATGTCAGTTGAGCAACGATCATAAGGACACGGATCCATCAAAGCTTATTTCAAAAATAGAGGTAACATTAAAGAGAAGCAAACTGACACACTCTTATGATGATTAATAGTTATATTTCAATTTGCAATTCTCAATTTATCGGGCTCGTAGCCTATAAGGATTTCTCCGGCCACACCGCTCCCATGAGGAGGTGTGCATAATGGCGAAATATCGATTTGATCAGATTGCTATCAACAGCACCGAGAAGAAAAAACCGGTTGAGGAAGATCGCTTCACCTACCTTGGTCTTGAGCATCTTGATTCAGGAAGTCTAAAGGTTACTCGATTCGGTTCTGAAGTCGCTCCTATCGGCGAAAAGCTGGTGATGCACAAAGGCGATGTGCTTTTCGGGAAGCGCAGAGCTTACCAGAAGAAAGTCGCTATAGCACCCTTTGACGGTATCTTCTCCGCTCATGGTATGGTGCTGCGGCCCAAACAGGATGTGATTGACAAGGATTTCTTCCCGCTGTTCATAAGCTCTGACTACTTTTTAGATGCCGCCATTAAGATCTCTGTTGGCTCTTTGTCCCCGACGATCAACTGGCGCGACCTGAAAGAACTGGAGTTTGAACTGCCTGATCTGGATACGCAACGAAAATTGGCCGAAGTCCTCTGGTCCATAAACGATACTATGGAGGCTTATAAAAAGCTAATCTCTGCTACCGATGAGCTCGTTAAGTCTCAATTTATGGAGCAGTTCGGATCAACTGAAAAAGTACCTCTTGAGGAATTGGCCACTATCGTAATGGGACAATCCCCAACATCTGATTCTTACAATACCGAAGGCATGGGAGTACCATTTTATCAAGGGAGTGGCGAATTTACCGATAAGTATGTCAGTGACGGTATGTTCTGCACCGTTCCTACAAGAATGGCTAAAGCCGGAGATGTACTTATGTCCGTCCGAGCACCAGTAGGCACCGTCAATATTACACTAAAAGATTGCTGTATTGGGCGAGGCCTTGCCGCAATAAGGAGTAAAGTCTCCGCAGAGTATAACGAGTACTTCCTGTACGCATTTCGGGCTATGACAGATGTGTTGGACTCAATGGGTCATGGAAGCACGGTATTGGCAATAAACAAAAACGAGTTGCACAAGCTTCTGATGCCAAATGCCTCGTTGCCAGAGCAAATGAGCTTTGTAGCCTTTGCGCAGCAGAGCGATAAATCAAAATTTGCCAGTCTGAACTGTTCAAATCTCAATTTATCGAGATGTTTGGCGATATCAAAAGCAATCCAATGGATTTGCCTATTCATCCTCTTGGAGATGTGTGTACTGTAGAACGAGGTGGCTCTCCTCGTCCTATTGACAAGTTTGTCACCGATAGTGATGATGGGCTGAATTGGATAAAGATTGGAGACGCTGATGGATCACGATACATTTCAAGAACAGCGGAAAAAATACGTCCAGAAGGATTGAAAAAAACCAGATGGGTAGTAGCTGGCGATCTGATTTTATCTAATTCCATGAGCTTTGGACATCCATATATCTTAAAAATAGACGGATGTATTCACGATGGCTGGCTTGTTCTTCACTTTGATGAGCAGTCATTCGACGCACTGTTCCTTTAAGTTTATTTGGAATTGCCATCAACATATCAGCAGTTTTCTTCTATGGCAGCAGGCGGTGTCGTCAATAACTTGAATAGTGAATTGGTTCGTAAACTCCCTGTCCTTGTTCCAGATATTATTGCTCAAAAGCAATTTGCAGCCTTTGTCCGACAGACCGATAAATCAAAATATAACGCCTCACAGGTAATGAGGCTTAAAATATAAAAACAAAACCACAGCGAAGGATGGTATGGCATATGAACATTAACAACATCAATGTAAACAAGTATCCGGTATCACAAGTGTTTGACCCGGATTCAAAGGTGATCTTCGAGATCCCGAAATATCAGCGTGAGTACACATGGGGTTCCAGAGAATGGGAGGCCCTGTTTGACGATCTCACAGAAAACGACGATGGATATTTTCTCGGTTCCATTATCTGCATCAACTCTGCTACGGATACGATCAATGCACCTAAATTTGAAGTTGTTGATGGTCAGCAGCGTTTGACCACTCTCAGTCTGTTCCTTGCAGCGCTTTATACCACTCTGAATTCCTACAAAGACCTTTTAGATGAAGATCAACAGTCGGATATTCTTCAGTTAAAGCGTAAGCTGGTTCTCAAAAAAACACAGGCTGACATCCGTGTTGTTCCGCAGGTACAAGGTAGCAACAGGGATGATTTCATGGGGCTTCTTGCCAAGATCGGCATTATTCCGAAACGGCCTATGCCCAAGTTTGCCGGGCTCCGCCGAATTGAAAAATCATATAACTACTTCAAAAAGCGTATTAATGCCATACTTGATGAAAGTGATGTGCCCAATGATAAAGTGATCTCCATGTTCAGAATTCTGGACAAAGTAAATGCGGCAATTCTGGTAATGATCGAGGTGTCAAACCATTCTGATGCTTACACTCTGTTTGAATCTCTGAATAACAGAGGCACCCCGCTTACATCTGTTGACCTAATCAAAAACCTCCTTTTGGCCCGTTTGGATGTTAATGGTGATGGAGATATCGACTACTACTTCTCTCGCTGGACGGACATGCTCTCGAATCTTGGCGATGAATACTCTGATCAAGAGCGATTCTTCAGGCAGAACTATAATGCTTTCAGAAAAAATATAAATGCACCGTTTTATAAGGGCGACAGACAATATCCACTCGGAACGATTGCAACCCGCTCCACCATGCTCGACATCTACGAGAAGATAATTACCAAAGATCCCGTTGCCGCGCTGGATAAGCTTTCAGAAAACGCTGCTATCTATGCTGGTATTATCTTAAACAAAACAGAAGGCCTTCCCGAAGAACAGAGGGAAAGCTATCTGGATCTGCAGCGTGTTCAAGGTGCGCCATCCTACCTGTTTGTCATGTATTTGATTAAAAATCAGAAGGCGCTCGGAGTTACCGAAGATGATGTGGTCAAGGTTTGCAAGTTGCTTGTAAACTTCTTTATTCGTCGTAATCTTACCGACACACCGCCTACACGAGATCTGACCAGAATTTTCATGTCATTCATAGAGACGATTGAACAGAATGATTATCACGGCGATGAAATATATACAAATCTACGAGATACTCTTATTGCTGTTTCTGCTTCCGATGAATACTTTGAGGAAAAACTCCGTGGTCCGGTTTATGATGATAACAGCGGAGCAACTCGATTCATTCTCTGCATGATGGCCAAGCGCGGCATGACCCGTGAAAATGTTCAGGACCTTTGGAGAAAAACCAACAGCAATCAGTATGTGTGGTCTATTGAACACATCTTCCCGCAAGGGCCTAATATCCCGGATAGCTGGGTAGAAATGATTGCCGGTGGAGATCGAGAAAAGGCAAAAGAATATCAGTCGCTCTATGTGCATACTTTTGGCAATCTCACTATAACGGGATACAACAGCACATTAAGCAATAAGGCCTTCAATGAAAAGAAGGAACGCAAAGATAATAATGGTCAGTACATCGGATATCGCAACGGCCTCAACTTAAACGATGATGTTTGTGATAAGGACGAATGGACGGTCGATATTATCAAAGCCCGTACAGATCGCATGGTTAAGGAAATCATGACGATGTTTGCACTATAAAAAATAGGAGGGCATTTCTGGTGCGTAAAGATAAATCTTTTCAGCATATTTGAGAAACCAGCATTAATATAATATCTAAAAAGGCGAGCCTCACGGCCCGCCTTTGAATTATATTTCATAGTAATCTCCCCCTTTAAACATCATCGTCTTCGTCGTTCTCTCCTTCCAAATCATCATCGAAAAAATGATAGATAATGTAGCCACCGTCAAGTGTAAGCGATGTATTCTCGATGCAGAACTGTATTGCCCTTCTAACCTGTATGCTATCACCGCCGTAAAGCTCATAATAGGTTCCATCGACTTCAACAAACTGTAGTCCTTCAAGGCCTTTTTTACAGCAATAATCATGGATAAAATTCATAAAACTTTTGCTGGAAACACTTTGAAAGTACTTTGAATTATCATTCTCTTTCTTTGCTTGAACCTTTCTCAGCACGAGTATACCATCAATAACTTTAACATCAATCACACCTTGGCGATTATTATTATATATTCCGTAAAGACCGATTAAATGGGCGGTTTCACCCTGAAAGAATAATAAATTCACATAGCATTCCTCCAAAAAGTAATAGAAAGTATAGCAGCGCACTACTTTTTACTTTTTATTATTTGTTAGATTACTCTTACCACTATTTCGTTTTCTTCGCGGAAATCGCAACAAAACTTTATTGCATCAAAAAAATCGATTGTGTGTGTGAGCTTGCTGTAATAAATCCCATCCATCTCGATGAAAGCAAGAAATTCATAATCGCAACGATTAAAAATCTGTATGAGGTCTTCTTTGAAACTTGAATCAGAAATATCACAATAAAAGCCGCTATTTGGATCATCGTCTTTTTCGTTGACTGGCATAAATGTAATATCTCCTTGCGTTTCTGTCATCCTAATGTAACGGTAATCGGGATCATAAAGGGATTCAAAACCCAAGAAATATACGTGACCGTCGATTATAAAAATATAGTTCATTGGCATCTACCTCCGTTCTTTGTTGTGTGCACCGCTATACCGGAGACGTGTATTTTGTCTCCTATAGTTATTTTAAAATAAAAAAATACGAAAAAGAAATTTGTAACAGAAAAAAATTACTTTTTGGGGATTTTTTTTAAAGGGGGCAGCTATTTTTCTTTTTATTTTCAAGTTTTGAAAATTTTTAGAGATTTTTCCTGTCTGTAAACACGTCAAAAGTGGTGAAATGAGGGCGAAATGAGGGTGAAACAGGGTCGAAACTGGGTTGAAAGGTCAAGTCAACCCCCTATAAAGGGTAAAACCATGCGGTAAAACCCCCTGTTTTCCCTATAGTTTTCCATTTACCTTTCCTATAAGAGGGTAAAACCAAATGAGTAATACTTTTTGCTGAAAAATGGTCAAAATTTTCAATTTTTGAATAAATAATTATTCAATATTTGAATACTTTTCTTTAAAATCAGTATTTTAGTTTTGGTTTTAGATTTTTATGCGCTTTTTGCAATTTTTGGTTTTACCCAAACCACGCAGATACGCGGCTTGAGCTTTTGGCTTTAGCACGCTAAAGTCTTTGGTTTTAGCACGATAAAGTCTTTGGCTTTAGCAGGATGAAGTGCGGCTGTTTTTGAAAATATGAAACAAAAAAAGCCCCCACTACAGCGGGGGCTGTGACTTCATCGCTGACTTTTTCGTATGATTTCTTTGAATTTTTTACAGTCAAGCTGCGCCAGAGGCTTGCCGATTATATCACTTCTTTCTACCGAGAGCACCCTTTTACAGTCAGCAGATGCCTTTCTCGCTAAAACACAGTCATCTTTCTGAAGCATTACTGTCTTTAGGTCAGAACGGTGAAAATGCGATGTCCGTAAGGAAACTACTTTGACAATCGGAATAGTTGCTATCACTACAGCATGGCGTAAACAGCTCTCTTTTTTGCCTGGAAAACGAACTCTAATTATTTGGCCTTTTTGAATTTTTAATTTCATCTGTTTTTTCCTCCTCTAAATTAAATCTCATACTACTCATACTACTCGAATCACTATGTTGTCCTTGCCGCTACTCTGTTTACACATATTAGTCAATGCACATAGAGCGAAATCTGTATCTCCCGGATCATATAAATAATAAACGTTGGAGATTTCCAAAAAAATCATTATGTTTCTTCCAAGTTTGTCAAGCCAGTCGATCAGCAGATTTTTCAATTTCAAATCAGATAACCCAAGAAAATATGAGTATTTACTGTCATCAAACTCAAAATCGGTCGTAGGTAAAATCACTAACACACCGTCTAAGTTCCTAACTTTTAATTCTGCTTCTGCTTGCAGGGCTTCAAATCCAATCAAGAAAAGCTGATCTCCATTTTTGTAAATTACGTTCATTTTTTTCCTCCTTTAAAAATATAATACGTAGATCATTGATGCAAGTCACTCCCATCATCTGCTATCATCTACACTATAATTATAGTCAAAAATTTACTTGCACAAAAAAGGCCTCATGCGATTAAAGCCACATGAGGTGAAAATCGATATATTTGTTTCTCAAGCTAACAAAGATTTTGTTGTATATACGCTATTGAGTATAAGTACAAGGGCATGCCAAATGATTTTGTCCGCTATTTGTCCGCTAAGGGTGCAAAAACTTAGCGGAGAACAGAATAAACGTTTTTTTGTAAGTTGTTCTAAAATGCCGTATTTTAAGGCATTTCTACATATCTCGACAACCTGCGAAGAATGCGCCGAGATTTTCAATTCCCGTACGGGTCACCAATCACGCACTCGCAAGTGGCGCAATGCGCTGTTTGCGAGTTTTTCTTTTATACCGAAAATGTGCTTTGTCTGCTATTTGTCCGCTACTCGGATTTTTAGCGGATTTTTTTGTTTTAATTCCCATTATCCTGCGAAAGAAAGCTGAACGCTCCGTCCATTGCCTGAGCTATATTATAGCAGGAATACTTCTTGAAAGATGTCGTCACGCTCGGACGGAGACCCGAGCATAGAGGCGATCTGGCGTTTGCGTACAAAATCAATGTTTGCCGATCAACCCTAGCTGACTTCACTGAATAGAGAATGAAAGATAATCTTTGTATTAATAATATTGATTTTTAATTACCAAAGTGATATAATATGTTATGAAGATATCGAATAACGGGTTACATATACGATTATACTACGGTATTATTATCTCACCATCCGGAAGGAAAGAGATCCGATAACTTTTGTAAAGCGTAAAAACGACATAAAGATCAAGGAGTGAATATCATGTCGGAGATAATAAGCTTCCGCTTCGGAGAGAGCGGTACATATATGGTCGCGGGCTTTGACTACGAGTATAAAAAAACCGACGGTAAAGAAACACTGAGCATCCGCATCGACGGCGTGCGCAAGGAAGACGCTTTGAAGCTTGACGCTCCCGAAGGCTTTGCCCGTGAGCTTTTCCGCATCACCGAGGAACTGCGCCGTTGGGACCGCTTCGACGGCTGTGACAAAAGAGTCCTTGACGGCCGTTCGTTTCACTTTTACGTTACCTTTGCCGACGGCAAGAGGATCAGCGCCAACGGCTATATGAAATTCCCCAAGGGCTACGGTGAGGCCTGCAATGCCTTTGACGGGCTTTTCCTGCCTCTGTACGAGGCCATCCGTCCCAATCGCAGAAAGGTCATGGAGAAGTATTTTGAGGAGGTCATCCTCCGGGACAGGCCCCGTTTGGAAAAGCAGGAGATCAGCTATCCATATGTTTCAGACGGCGGGAATATGTATAAGCTGGGAGTCTGCGAATGCACCGGAGGAGCGGCGATGTACCCCGTCTACGACCTTAAAGGGGAGCCATCTTATCTGCTGTCGGTGACCCTTGACAAAATCGACACCCGTTGGGAACTGGCCTGCGAGGTGTTCGGCATCACCGAAAAGGGGGAGGTCATCCCTTCGGGCAAGGCATTGCTCGATGCAAACTTTTTCAACAGTGAAAAACTCTACGGGCATATCTTCACCCGCATATACGAAGACCGTCTGCTGCTGGGCTGCTTCACTCAAAAGGGCTATTCCGCCAGCGGCCGTGATACGCAGTACAGGATAGTTCTGTACGGCATCGGAAACAGACTTGAGCTTTTAGCTGACGAGATTACCGAAGGCCCCGCAAACGATCGGGAGTGGTGGACTCCCGATAAGATCGCAAACTTCATCGCCGTGGCGGACAGGTTCGGATTCACGCAGTCCAAGGAGTACTGGGAGAAAGCTCCCAGCGACCCGGTCTTTGCCTCCGGCCTCAAAGACAACACCAACCACCGCATGAATTTTCTCCTCACCAACAACCACGACGGTGCTTTCTACAACACGCTGATAAACACCCCCAAGGGACAGCGGGTCGGGGAATACCGCGTCAAGGGCACCCTTTACGTCTAAGGGAGGATAATATGCAGGAGTTTATTAACCACTACGGAGTGTTCCTGCTGCTGCTGGTGATAGGTCTGCTGCTTATCATTGTTTCGATAGCAGCGGGCAGAGCAGGACGAAGCGGAGTACCGCTGGTGGGCGGGCTGCTTATCATCGTCGGGGGGCTGACCACTCCGACAAAGCTGCTGGCTCTTTTGGGCCTGCTGGATTACGGCTTCTGGATGTTCCCATGTGTTATTATTTCGGACAGCATCAAGAACCGCCGTTTCCGTCGTTTTATGGAAGAGAAGGGTTTCGGAGAAGGCAACAGAGACCCTTCAAAAATTCTGGTGATCTCAATTCCGGAGCGGGATGAGATCATCGAATGGCCGTACATCACGGCAATGAGATACCAATTGCAGATCCCGAAGCTTTCGCTGGCGGTCTGCACCGACGAAGAAGGCCGATGCATCCTGCTTGCCGACAGGAGCGGAACCGGAAGGAGCATTGAGATCCTGCCCTTCCCGGAGGAAGGGTACACCTTCACCGGACTGTCTTCGCAAGGCAGGGAAATGACGGTGGAGATCACGGTGACGGAGATCAAAAAAGATAAAAACAACCGGGGCTGATAAAACTGTCAGCCCCGGTCAGCATATGCACGGAAGTATACCTGTCCTTGACATTCCCCCCTCCCCGTGATATAATTATTTTAAAATAGAATTACAGAAAAGAGGCTGATATTAATGTTCAGATTTCCCGAGGGGCTGTATGCCGATATACGCATCGAGTATACCGAAGATGCCGCCTATTCCTTCGAGAACGGCGAGGTCATGTCGGACACCGAGAACGTCGTGTCGGGGGCTATTATCAGAGTCTACGACGGGAAAATGTGGTATACAAGCGTCACTAACGAGCTGGATAATATCCAGTCGGAGCTGGATGAACTGGCTTCGCTGGCGGAGCCGGACCCCGATATCGAAAACGACCCTATGGTAAAGCTCTTTGAGGTCAACCGCGATACGGTGCTGCTGTTCGAGGGGGATAACGATATCAGAAAATTCACCCGTCCTCAGCGTAAGGAACTGGTGGAGAGCTACCTCAAAGAGTGCTTTGACGGCAGCGTCCCCGAGATCAAAAAGTGCGGAGTTTCCTATTATCAGGACCACCATATCAAGGAATTCTATTCCAGCAAGGGCGCCGAGATAAAGCAGGATTTCCAGCAGGCTTTGGTGTGGTGCTGGTTCGACATCGTGGTGAACGACATCACCACCAGCGGCGGCAGGGGATTCCAGAGTATGGAGCTGAAAGACATCACGGGCTGTTATGACCAGGTCCGCGACAGGATAAACAGATTCCTTGACTTCGCCAAAAATGCCGAGGACGTTACTCCCGGCGACTACGTCTGCGTGCTTTCTCCCGATACCACCGGGATGTTCACTCATGAGAGCTTCGGCCACAAGAGCGAAGCGGATTTTATGCTTAACGACAAGACCCTCCGGGACGAGTGGGTCTTGGGCAAGAAGGTGGGAAGCGATCTTGTCTCCATTTACGACAGCGGCTCTCCGCTTCACAGGGGGTATATAGCCTACGACGACGAAGGCACTAAGCCCCGTGAGACCTGGCTGATACAGAACGGCGTTCTCACCGGAAGGCTCCACAACGCCAAGTCGGCGTCGGTGCTGGACGAGGAGCTTACAGGCAATTCACGGGCCCAGGATTTCGGTTTCTCGCCGCTGGTAAGAATGACCAACACATATATGGCCCCGGGAAATATGTCTCCCGAGGAGATAATCGCCGGAGTCGAGGACGGCATTTACATCTATAACGTGAACTACGGCACCGGTCAGGGGACCTTCACTCTCCAGCCGAATATCTGCTACCGCATCAAAAACGGAAAGCTGGCGGGCCCACTGCGCGTCAACGTTGTTACCGGGAGCGTCTTCAAGACACTGTTCGATATTGACGCGGTGGGGAACGATTTTATGATCTGCGACACCTGCACCTGCGGCAAGGGCGGACAGGCCATGCCCGTTTCCGACGGCGGTCCCACTATCCGCGTGAAGTCGCTGAACGTCAACTGAGGGGGGATAATAATGGAAAGAGAAAAGATAATTTCGACCTGTTCGCAAAGCAAGGTCGAACTGGAGGAAAGCAGGATAAAAACCTTCAGCAAGGACAGCCGTATCCATACATCCTACAGAGTTTACGACGGCAGCAGCGTGGGTATAAAATACGTCCAGGGCAGGACGGATGATGAGAAGGGCTTTGCCAAGGCAAAGGAAAATCTTGCCCTGCTGCGGCCTTACAAGTTCACCTTGGAGACCGGCAGCCGTCACCGCGACAAGACAGAAGCATCCTGTTCCGATAAGGAACTTATGGACATCGCCCGGCAGGTCCTTGACTATCTGAAAGAGCATCATCCGGATTTCATCGTTTCCGGCTCGGTGACTTCGGAGAGAAATTTCCTGTCAATGGAAAACAGCCTCGGTCTCGATCACTCCAACACC
This sequence comes from Ruminococcaceae bacterium FB2012, assembly GCA_900104495.1. Taxonomy (GTDB): domain Bacteria; phylum Bacillota; class Clostridia; order Oscillospirales; family Ruminococcaceae; genus FB2012. Next base: position 319,197 of record FMXS01000004.1, read on the forward strand.
GACGGCAATGTTTCAGTCAACATCTGTTTCAAGCACAAGGACAGCAAGGACATCGACGACGGCTGGTTCGGGCTGGGTCAGCGCACCTTCGACTTCAGGAAGTTCACCGATATGGCGGACAACTATCTGTCAAACTTCACCAATATCGTCGAGCTTCCCGAAGAGCTGATAATCCAGTCGCAGTATTACGAATACACCGGCAAGTTCTGGGAGATGCTCAACGCGGAGAATCTCGCCCTCGGCACCTCGCTGCTTTCGGGGAAGACAGGCGGTAAGGTCTTCGCGGATGACTTCACCCTGCTTCACGACGTCTCCGACGAAGAGACCTGGAACCACACCTTCTTTGACGGCGAGGGCGTTGTCCTGCCGGAGGATAAGCACATCTTCATCGAGAACGGCGTTCTGCTGGGCGGCTTTGCGGACAAGCGCATCGCCGACAAATACGGTGTGCCGCATACGGGCAGCGCCGACTTCAATTTCGTTGACACTCCCAACAACGGAAGAGTGAACTTCCGCATCAAGCGCAGCGAAAAGACGGTCAAGGAACTGCTTGACGGCAGGCTGTCGGTGGTCCCCGTAAGGGCTCACGGCGGCGGATACAACGAAAAGGGTGAATACGTCACCCCGGTCGAGTGCGCTATGCTCTGCGACGGCGAACGCTTCATCGGACGCCTGCCGGAGTTTGCGGTAAAGGGCAGCATCTTTGATATGTTCGGCAAAGATTTCATCGGTGTCGGCTCCGACAACCCGATCTTCAACGACAAGCAGGTGCTGATGAAGATGAATTACAGCAAGTAGGGCATTAACCGACTTCGGGATCAATCGGTATTATCCTGGTATTAAGAGCAGACTATCTTGAAAAGGTCTGCACCGTAAAAATATCAAGAATAGCATTCCCCGGAAGGAGAAAAACCTGTGATAATTAAGAAAGCCGCAGCATTCTGTCTTGCAATGCTGACGATCCTGTGCGGGAAAGTTCCCGCAAGCGGAGAGAGCAGCTCCGGGAAGACTGTCAATATCACAGTCAACACTCAAAAAGACAGAAAGGCGATCTCCCCATATATCTACGGCGTAAATGCCGAGCTTATGGAAAAGGATGTCAAGCCCGGATCTGTGCGGGCGGGCGGGAACCGCTATACTGCCTACAACTGGGAAACCAACGCTTCAAATGCTGGCTCAGATAATAAAAACATCTCCGACGGATATCTCACCCGCAAGGAGTATAAGGATGTCCCCGGCAGCGCAGCACTTTATTTGAACGACATTTGCACGCAGAAGGGCGCCTATCCGCTGATGACTCTCCAACTGGCGGGATATGTTTCCGCCGATATGGACGGAGCGGTGACTAAAGATCAGAAGGCACCCTCCGCACGCTGGAACGAGGTTGAGCTTGTCAAAGACTCCGACTTCACGCTTACACCCGATCTTAATGACGGTAAGGTCTATATGGACGAGTTCGTGAACTACCTTGTCAACAAGCTGGGAGATTCTCAGCACGGAGGCATCAAAGGCTATTCCCTCGACAATGAGCCTGCCCTCTGGAGCAGTACCCATTCCCTTGTTCATCCGCAGAAAACCACCTGCGAAGAGATCGTTGAAAAATCCGTAACGATGTCAAAGGCGGTAAAGTCTATTGACCCGAATGCAGATATATTCGGACCCGCATTGTTCGGCTACGGTTCATTCACGAATTTCACCAACGGCTCCGACTGGAGAAAGATAAAGAAAGAGCATCCCGAATACAAGTGGTTCGTTGACTATTATCTTGATGAAATGAAAAAGGCCGAGGACGAGAACGGCAAACGTCTGCTGGATGTTCTTGATGTGCATTTCTACACCGAGGCCAAAGGCGCCTGCGGTAAACGTTACTGCGAGCATTATACCGATCCTGAATGTGTTGAAAAAAAGCTCAACGCCACCCGCAGTCTTTGGGACGAAACCTACACCGAGGACAGCTGGATAACCGATACGGGAGCAGAGTTCCTGCCGATACTTCCCGCACTTCAAAAGTCCATAGACACCTATTATCCCGGCACAAAGTTAGCGATCACCGAATACGATTTCCAGGGAGCATACGATGTCACGGGAGCGATAATGGAAGCCGACACGCTGGGGATATTTGCACAGTACGGAGTGTATGAAGCTAATTTGTTCTCAATGGATTGTCAGTATCAGCTTGCCGCAATAAATATGTTTACCGATTACGACGGAAAGGGAAGCAGTTTTGGAGATACGCTGGTATCCTGTCAAAGCGACGACATTGAAGCATCCACCGCCTATGCCTCGATCAACGGTGACAGCAGCGATACGGTCACTCTTGTGGTAACAAACAAATCCTTCGGAGAAATTACCACCGCCGACATCAGCCTTGACAGCGAATACAAATATGCGCATCTTTACGGCATCAACAGCATGGCGGCACAGGTCTTTGACATGACCGACAGCAATCCCGCCGTTAAGCTCAAGGGTGACAGTATCACTTTTGAGATGCAGCCGAGGACAGTTTCACTCCTTGTTATCTCGAAAGATAAGCCCGTATCGGAAGGGGAGACTTCTTCGGTGATCTCGTCAGCGGGATCAGCAGAATCAAAGCAGGAGGAAAACAGTTCCTCAAAGCTGCCCCTTATCGGCGGTATTGCCGCAGGAGCGGCCGCCTTAGCTGGCGGAGCCTTCCTTGTGCTCAGAAAAAAACGCAGATAATAGGAGTCGTGATGAAAACGGACAGCAGAGAAACATGGAGCCGCACCCGTGACGAGCTTGCCGAAGCGCTTGCTGAGCTTGGTTATCCGGCTGAGCTGGGATATATTATCGCGGAGCATATCGGCAGCCCGAAGGGCATGGAGCGGATGATCGCTTATCTGAGATATGTCCGGCCCGAAAAGGTCGAGCTGATAGTTGACGAGATGCTGGCGATCAAAAGCGACATCGACAGGTGGCGTGAGAAAAAAGAGTGCGAACAGGCTAACATCGCATATAACAATGTGCTGAATTACGGCCTTGATACAGATGACGATACATAGAAAAACGTCCCGCTTTGTGAATACATCACTAAGCGGGACGTGTCATTTATGGGGATCGTTTTATTTGTTTTCGTATTCTTCTGAAATCTTTAGCTTGCCTTCCGTCACCTTTTCATAAAGTTCTTCCTTCGGACAAGGCTTGCTGAACAGATAACCCTGCGCACGGTTGCAGCCGATGGATCTCAGAAATTCAAACTGCTGTTCAGTCTCAACACCTTCGGTAAGTGACACCAGATCAAGCTGTCGGGTAAGCTCAACGATATTTTTCAGTATCGGAGCCGCCTTATCGTTGCTCCCGAAGCCGGAAAGGAACTTCATATCTATCTTCAGAACATCGAACTGATAATCCTTCAGAACGTTCAGCGAAGAATAACCGCTGCCGAAGTCATCGAGCCAAACCTTGTATCCTGCGCTTCTGAGATTGTCAACAGACTTTTGCAGGAAATCCTGCTGATCGGTAAGGGCGCTTTCGGTTATCTCAACATCAATGAAATTTTTAGGAACACGGTATTTTTCTGTCATACTGCCGAGAAACTCAACAACGTTGAAAAGCTCAAAGTCCAGCCGCGAGAAGTTTATCGACGCAGGAACAAAAGGTTTTCCCTCGTCGGCGGCCTGTCTGTAATCACGGCAGACGATCTCAATTATAGTCTGGTCGAGCTTGTGTATCTGCCTGTATTCTTCAAGGGTATCAATAAACATTCCCGGCGGGAGCAGGCCGTATTTCGGGTCGTTCCACCTTGCAAGGGCTTCAAGCCCGCAGATAGAACCGTCCTTTGTGCTGACTATCGGCTGATAGAAAACTTTGATATAATCGTTGGAGATAGCCGTGTCTATGTTGTTTACGATATACTGCTTCAAGCGGAATTTCTCTTCGAGCTTTTTGTCGTAGAATCTGAAATGGTTATGATAGTGCTTTTTGATAGTGTTGCAGGCAAAACGCGCCCTGTCGCAGGCAAGACTTGCATCGGTGTCGTTTTCGGCGGGCTTATAAGCACCGCATTTAAGTTCAAGATGCACTTCGCGCTGCATATTGTGTATCTTTACCGAGATCTCGGAGATCTTTTCCTTGCATCCGTCCAGTTTTGTATAGACAACAAAATGGTCGTCAGAAAACCTTGACACAAGGGAGCCCGTGAAGGTCTCGTCTATGATCTTTGCTGTTTTTTTGAGCAGTTCGTTGCCTTCCGTAAAGCCGTATTTTTCATTGTAGGATTTGAAGTTCTCAATATCCATAAACAGGAAAACGGAGTTTTCCTTGTCTGTGGTGACGTAGCTCAGCATTTTTTCGGATTCGGTGCGGAAATGCACCATATTGTGTATGCCGGTCAGCTCATCGAAAATGGATATCTTCGACAGATAAGTATTGACCTGTTCAAGGTTTTCATCTTTGAGACCTTGAGACATTGTCCTGCTGTAATTGGCAATGCAGAACAGCAGGGTAGAGAGCCACATCGTAAAGCCGTTTATCTTGACACCGTCGCCAAGCCCGATCCGAGCAGTGTTAAGGTCGATGATGCCGTCGATCCTCTCAACGGTGCTGATATCGATTATTCCGCTGATCCTGTAATAGAACACACCGTAGGAAACGGTCAGTACAAGAAAACCTATCCACGGTCTCCAGATCAGCAGACAGATAACAAACAGCTCCATAGTAAGGAAAGTCAGTATCTGATCGCCCTTCGCAAAGCTATGGACCGACATAATGATTCCGAAGTTGATACAGCAGAAGGAGAAAACATACATCACGCACAGACTGTGCCACTTTTTCTCCTTGCGGTCAAGCATCAGTACCACCGAGAAGCATATCATAACAACAGATGCCGAAAACAGGATAAGGTAGTTTATCAGGTCGGCGGTGGATTTGCTGCTGCCTCCGAACTGAGTTATCATCCGTATCTCAAATACCACCACAGACAAACTCAGAAGGATCACCGCGATAGCCAACCAGCGTGTCTTCCGAAAGTTGAACAGCGCTCTGAGGGCAAACAGCAGCATCAGCGTTCCTGCACTGAGCAGCATAAAGTAGTTGGAGAAATAGCTTTCGATCAGAGATTCTAACTTGCTGCCGAGATCCTTCTCGAAGATAGTTCTTATCATTCGCTCTATCATCCAGATCTCCAGCACGATAACGATCACTGACATATATATGCTGGATTTCATATTTGTCAGATAGAAGTGATTTTTAACATACGGGCTCTGTTTGTTGACCCCCGTAAGCTGCATCAGCTTTTTTTTGACAGGCATTGTTTTCCCCTCTTTCGTAGTTTGATGAAAAAACAGTCGCTCATTGATAATATTATACATCAAAACCGACTATTTGTCAACAATGTTGTGAATTATGCTGTTTTGCTTTCCTTTTCCTGCTTTGTAAATAGTATGACCTTTAATTAGTTTTTGATGATCAGACAAAAAATATTTACGAATAATATGACCGATTTGTATATTTTGACTTGAAAAATGTGAAACATTGTGATATAATGAATATATACATACTGTTATCGGTGCATTTGATTTTTTTATTTGTGCTGATAATTGATCTGAAGGATGAAGCCTATGAAGCTGACTTATTCTGTAATATATTTTGCTCTGATATTTACGCTTGTGGGCTGTACTGTATTTGCCAAGCGTTCGTCAAGACCGAGCCGCGGTGCGGTGGCCTGGGTCGAGACTTCTCTTATCATTCCGATACTGGGAAATCTTATCATCGTTCTGTCTGATATAGGTATCCTTACACTGATCGGACACTATCTTTATTTCCTCGGAGTCAATTCGGTACTGCTTGCTTTGGTCAATTTTACTAACGTCCACTGTACCGGCATCGGAAACGGTACTCAGAAACCTACCGTAATGTATATCCTGCTTTTTGTCGATACGGTACAGCTGCTGTTGAATCCTATCTTTGAACACGCCTTTGTTCTGGAGACCGTAACGGATAACGGAAATACATCTTTTATAATAACGGCAGGCTTCGGCAGAATATTTCATAGGATCATTGACTATGTCATTATGATCTCCGTTATTCTTATCTTTGCCCTTGCTTCTGTCCGGACCCCGAGAATATACAGAGATCGATTTACCGTACTTCTTTTCTCAATGACAGCTATTGCTCTTATGCAGACATATTATATCTTCTCTGAGAGCAATTATGACCGTCCCGTTATTGCCTACGGCTTTTTCGGACTGGTGCTTTTCTATTTTGCGATAATCTACCGTCCGCTGCGACTGCTGGATCAGATGCTCTCCAGCATTGTATCGGATCTTTCGGATGCGTTCTATGTTTTTGACGCCTCCGGGAGATGCGTATGGGCAAATGAACAAGGCTGTAAGCTGGTCGGGTACAGCGGCACCAATTACGAGGAGGTCAATGCCGAACTGATCGGAATGTTCGGCTCTCCGTCGGAATCGGAAGGAAGGATATCCAGAGTAGCAGTTGGAACAGAGGAAAACATCCGCTTCTTTTCTTTGGAGGAAAAGCAGGTAAAGGGTCCTAACGGAAAGTATAACGGCTCCTATCTTCGTATCAGAGACGTTACCGTGGAAGAACACGCGCTCCAGGACAGAGATAAACGCATAGGTCTTATCAGCCTGGAAGCATACAAGGATGCGCTCACCGGAGTCGGTAACATCGCGTCTTATAATAACAAGGTGGCTGAGATCAATCAGCAGCTTGAAAACGGTCCGGTTGAGTTTGCCGTCGTTATGGTGGATATGAATGATCTGAAGCAGATCAACGATCAGTGCGGCCATAAGGAAGGCGACATTTACATTAAGGGCTGCTGTCAGATGATATGCGATGCCTTCAATCATTCGCCGGTTTTCCGTATCGGCGGCGACGAGTTTGTCGTTATCCTGCGCGGACAGGACTATACAGCAAGGCATCAGAACGTTAAGGCTCTTCGAGCCGCTTTTGAAGATTCTTTTGAGCAGACAGAAAAGGATCCCTGGTTTAGGTATTCCGCTTCGGTGGGATTATCTGAAAGCTCCTCAGCCGACAAAACCTTTGAGCCGGTTTTCAAGCGTGCTGACCAGGCAATGTATAACGAAAAGAAAATGTTCAAATTCCTTCACGGTAGCTACAGATCGTAAGTCTTTTTGCATAATAAGAATAAACTCCCCGAAACATTACACGGCTTCGGGGAGTTTTCTTATGTCATAGTGTTATAAAAATCATTCACGGTTTCTTCTGCGCCTGTCTTTTTCGGGGTGCAGACGGTAGTATTCTTCTTTGTCTTTATACATATTTTCGTCGGCGACTTGCATCCCACGGATAATATTGTATTCGCCGGTGCAGTAACAGGTCCCGACGGCAAAGCTTACGTCGCCGGTGCTGTCCGCAAGAGCCCTTAGCTGCGTGACCTGCTGAACGAGAGCGTCTTCGGTTATCCCCGGACAAAAGATCACGAATTCGTCTCCTCCGGCACGGTAGATCTCATGATCTCCGAAAGCTATTTTCAGTATTGCAGCAGCTCTGATAAGCAGCTTGTCGCCTGCGTCATGACCGTCCTTGTCATTGACGGCTTTCAGCCCGTTGAGATCGGTATAAGCTATCCCGAAGGTATCTGGCAGCTTTTCAGCTCCGGACATGATGCGGTCCACTCTGTCATTCATGGCGTTGCGGTTGTTCACCTGCGTCAGAACGTCAACACTGCTTTTTTCTTCAAGCCGGGAAACAAGCTGGAAATTAGCTATCACCGCCGCGATCATGAAAGTGGTAAGCTCAAGTGTCTCTTTGATCTGAAGCATATTTGAAGTGTCATAATTAGCCACCCAGATAAAACCGATAAGCATCTGGTTGAATCTTACAGCGTAAAGGATGATGTTCCTTATCCCGTGGGTGCATAATGATCTGTACCACATAGGATCCCGCTCTTCGATCACGCTGAGGTCCTCCAGCAGCAAACAGTCGCTTAGGGCAAGGTCTTTTTCCCATTGTTCAGCTATCTGATAAGGCGTGCATTCCATTTCCGAAGCGAAGGCTTCAAGACGGTCCTTACGGATACCGTTCTCGTCGATATAGCAACAGGTCTGAGTGGTTTTATCAACGGTATAAAGCGAGCACTTTTCGGCTCCGCAGATTTCTTTTATCTCCTTTGCGGCCGCAGCCATAGACTGATAGAAATCCTGGGATTCGTGCAGCTTTATTCCGATGTTCATAACGGCATTAGAGACCGCTGATGAACGCTGGTTCATGGAATCTGTCTCCATCTCATTTGAGAAGGTAGCAATATAGAGACAGTACACCGTTTTCACGGTGCCTTCGCTGCTTTGTGCAAAGGCTTCCGCAGAGATGGTTCCGGGTTCGGTTATGGGGAGATAAAAGCCTTTGAGCCAGACTCCGCGGGCGTTGACATAGGAATAAAGGGGCTCGTGGGACGATGCGCTTTTATAAACAAAACTCTCAAAGTTCAGATCGGTAAAATAGCTTCGGTAGGGAATGCCGGGATAAAACTTCGGTGAATCCGGTCCTATCTGTGTCATAAATGAATTCTGACGGTTGAATGCCATAAGCCTTATCTCGCTGAAACTGCCGTCGGGAAGTATGTCAAAGGCGTAAATGCTTGCAAGGCCTTCCACGTTTTCTATCCAAGACTGAAAATCCATATTATCGCTCCCTATGTGATATTGTTCAGCTGTTCGATGACCAGCTTTTCCGCTTTCTCCCGGGGCAGCGGACGTCCCCAGACAAATCCCTGGATGTAATCGCATCCGATATCCCTAAGCGTTTCAAGCTGATGATCTTCTTCCACGCCTTCGGAAATAACGTCGATCCCCATAATATGTCCGATGGAGATGATCGCAGCGATATACTGCTTGGAAGAATCGCTCTGGTTCATTTTGTCGATGAATGATTTGTCAATTTTCAGCAGATTGGCAGGGAAGCTGTTGAGATAGCTCAGCGAAGAATATCCGGTCCCGAAATCATCAATTGCGATCTTTATTCCCATACTGCGAATCTCTTCAATGCATCTCAATGCTTTCTCGGCGGAGTCGATCATTATCGACTCGGTGATCTCTATCTCCAGCCGTTCCGCAGGCAGGCCGCTTTGTTCAAGTATTTCCCGGACTTCATCAAGGAAATCATTCTTCATCAGATGCCTTACCGAAACGTTGACGCTGAGTATGATATCAGCTCCCGTTCTTCGGATAAGATCACCGATAAACATAGCCGCTTTTCTGAATACGGTACCGTCCACCTTATCGACGAGACCGACTTTTTCGGCCACGGGAATGAACTCTCCCGGTGAGATATTATTCCCGTCTTCGTCTTTCAGTCTGGCAAGGGCTTCAAAGCCCCTAAGTCTGTGTGATATATCAAACTGTGGCTGTAAATTGTAGTATACAGTATCGTTTTCAAGGGCGTTGATAAGCTTTCGCTCGATCTCAAGGGTGCGTTCTTCCTTTATAAGGTCCGAAGAGAACCGTCTGATATGATTACTGCTGTTGACCCGCTTGACTTCAGTCATGGACGCATTAGCGTATGTTATAAGGCTGTCAATGGTCTGTGCATCTTCGGGGAAAACGGAGTAGCCGAAGCTGGCTGAGATGAAGAAATCGCAGCCGTCAACGGTCATGCTCTGACCGAGAGCCGATTCGTATTTCCTTATGGTTTTCAGCAGTTCTTCATCCGATACGCTCCCGCGGATAATAAGTGCGAACTCGTCTCCGCCCATGCGGGCAATATAATCAACAGTCCCGGTGATACCGTCGTCGGCTATCTTTTTCCAACGAGACGCGATCTCGATAAGCACCTTGTTTCCCGACTCAAATCCCATTGTGTCGTTGATGCTCTTGAAGCCGTTGATATCTATTGATACGACAGCAAAGGATTCGTTGTTCTTTATCAGCTCACCTATCAGCTCGGTGCAGGCGTGCCTGTTGGGGATGCCCGTAAGCTGATCGGTATAGCTTATCTCCCGCAGATGCTCCAGCATCCTGTAGCTTGACAGCTTTGAGGAAATGAAGAAGGTGGTGAGTTCAAGGGTCTCCTTGATGCGCATGGTGTTTGCGGTGTCAAAATTGGTAGCCCAGACAAATCCCAGCACTTCCTTGTTATATTTGAGAGGAAAGAGCACAAGACTGTTCACTCCTGCCTCCATAAGCGTAAGATACCAGGGCAGATTGACATTGCGGATATATTCCATGTCTTTCTTATCCTTGATGATAAGGCAGTCGTTCCCGCCGAACATACCGAGCCACGAAGCGGAGATGTCTCCAAAGTTGGAAAAATTTGTGATCCGCTTTACAGAACTGTTTTCAACAATGCTGGTGGATAGGACAGAGTATTCCTTTTTTTCAGTATCTGCAAGTATGATAGTGCAGACTTCTGCACGGCATATCAGTCGGATGTCCTTGATGACATCGTCCATTGTCTTTTTCAGATCGTTGGTGCTGTGGAGCTTTATGCAGGTCTTGATAACATCCTCTGATGCAGAACCCGACTGGCTTGAAGAAACTCCCACGCTGTCATGTCCGCTGGGCTGGGCTGTGTATGCACAATAGCAGATATTGCCGTCCTCGTAAGCAATGGGCAGGCAGAAAATGTCGAACCAGATATCCAGATCGTTCAGATGAACATAGGTGTGAACGGGCAGCTTTTTGACCGCAGCCCGGAAACATACGTCCTCAAAGCCCAGATCCTTCGGCAGATATTTCTCGTAAGGGGAATTAGGAATAAACTTGTTTGTGCTCTGAAATATCTCAGGGACGCCCGGCATATTTGTCTGCGGAAGAAACACAGGATGCTCAATGGGTTCAAGATACTTTGCGTTTCCCGCAACAAGACGTATCACACCGTATCCGCCGTTTTCGGTTTTTTCAACGGAGATCACACAAGTCGGAGAATCAAAGCTGTCTGCAATTTCCTGAAAATTCATTTGAGCCCCTTTCCGTATCAAGGCAGATAAAAATATCTTTGTCTGCCCGCAATACAATAAAATTTGTTTAATTATAACATATTATTCAATAAATGTCAAGAAGATTTTATTAATGTTTACAATCAAAGAAAACGTTTTTGTCATCAATTTTTCTGACTGTCAGAAAAAGATCCCCGCGCGAAAAACGTGCAGGGATCAAATCAGAGGTTATTGTATACTTTTAAGGTAGCATTTTCGTTCGTACATCTTCTTGTCGGCGCGTTCAAATACTGTTGAATAGCTCTTATCTTCTCCGGGACGGAAAATATCGATCCCTGTGGAAACAACGACACGTCCGTTGGCTTGATTTTCTTCGACCTGCCGGTCAAACTCAGCCAATAGGGTCTCTCGGTGAGTGTAATCGGCGCCTTCAAGCAGTACGACGAACTCGTCTCCGCCTATTCTGAACACCGGGCTGTGACAGAATTTCCCGCAGATCAGCGAGCATCCTTCCTTGAGGAATTTATCTCCTTCTTCGTGTCCGAGGGTGTCGTTTATCAGCTTCAATCCGTTAAGGTCAAAGACTATAACGCCGAATTCGGTCTCGGTTCCTTCTTTGATCCCTTTATCGATACGCTCCGTTGCTTCGTGGTAAGCGTGCTTGTTCTTGACACCGGTCAGCGAGTCGGTGTAGGCTAAATGTCTTGCGGAGCCCAGTTCCTGCTCCTGTTCCTGTTCGCGCTGGAGCGTTTCTTCAAGCTTTTCCTTATATTTGTTTTTCTCCCCTTCGATGACGGAAGTGTGCATTATCATCGTGAATACGATCACGATCGTAAGTGCCAGCATAGTTACGATGATAACCACCGCTTTATGTGAACTCAGAGCTTCGTCATACCAATCGGCGTTGAAATCAACTCCGACTATGCCTGCGACCTTTCCGGCCGAATCAAAGACCGGGCAGTACGCGGAATAGAAACGTCCCCATTCATCGGTATAGGCGATCTTGTCGATGTCCGCATTGCCGCGGGCGGCATTTTCGAGGGCTTCCGTGTTTTCGATCTTTTTGCCGAACTGTCCCGGTGAATCCGGGTCCGGGTCGATGGTGAAACAGAATGATCCGTCATCATTAGCCTTGATGCCGTAGATATAATCGAGCTGGATGTTCACCTGGAAGGATCTCAGAGTCGCAAGAGCTCTGTTGTAGGGTTCCGTCCCGACGCTTTCGGCGGAAAGCTTTTCAAGCTCGTCGCCGTTCAGCTGATAAGCCGCTGTCTTGGCAATATCGAGCATACGCTCTTCTATCTGCTTGCGGAGCTCGTTTTTGGACATAATGATAAGCGTGACTCCCATAAGCACATGAGTCAACAGTAAAAGCACAAGCGCGATCAAAAAATGACGCTTGCTTATCTTGATCTTGGCAGCTTTCTTATTCATGGGATCACCTCGCTTATAGTTGATGGTTAATCCAATGCTGTATATCCATATATATTGTAACATATTTGAAGCAAAAATGGAATACCTTTTCTAAAAAAAAATTCATATTTTTGTAAAAAATTATAAAAGATAAATTGTTAAAACATTTTTGCCAATTTATGCTTGTTGTTATAAAGATATTATTGACTTTTTAAACAAAATCTGTTATAATACTATTATTAAAATGTGCAACTGTTAATATTCTGTCTAAGAATCGGGTGATAGATCATGGAAAAATTCCGTTTCGCGGAGCTGGAAAACTCTCTGCTTGAAAAATCATCAATGCCCTTTGCAATTTATCAGTTCTTGAACAAGCGCGTCGTCACCCTTGTTCTGTCCAAAGGCTTTTGTGAGCTTTTCGGATACGACGATCCAGCAAAGGCATATTACGATATGGATAATAATATGTATATAGATACTCACCCGGACGATGCTGCGAGGATAGCCGATGCTGCCTTTCGTTTTGCTACTGAGGGCGGAAAGTATGATGTGATCTATCGGACCAAGAACAAGAACGGACCTGGATATAAGATCATCCATGCTCAAGGAGAGCATATGTATACCGAGACAGGGGTGCGTCTTGCACACGTCTGGTATATCGACGAAGGGATCTACAACGAGGAAAGCGATTCCGCCGAGCTGCTTCTTAACGACACTCTGAAAAAAGCCCTTTATGAAGAGAGCTTTATCAAGGCGGGCTATTACGATCATCTTACCGGCCTGCCAAGTATGACATATTTCTTTGAGCTTGCTACCTCTTCAAGACGAAGCATTGAAGCAAACGGTGACAGGCCTGCTTTGCTGTTCATGGATTTCAGCGGAATGAAGTATTACAACCATAAATACGGATTTGCCGCCGGAGATGCTTTGCTTCAGGATTTTGCCAGACTGCTTGCCAAACGGTACGGCAACGAAAACTGCTGCCGTATGGGACAGGATCATTTCGCGGTAATATCCAAAGAAGAGGGAATTGAGGATTCACTGAGGGAACTCTTCGAGGAATGCACGCAGCTCAACAAGGGTCGTTCTCTGCCGCTGCACGTCGGGATATATCTTCATTGGTTTGAAGGCATCGTCGCAAGTATGGCCTGCGACAGAGCCAAGTTTGCCTGCGATACTCTCAGAAACGTATATTCCTCGGATTTCAGCTACTACAATATGAGCATGAAGGATGCCGAGGACAGGCAGCAGTATATAATCGCCAATCTTGATAAGGCAATTCAAGAACGCTGGATCAAGGTCTTTTATCAGCCGATCGTCCGTGCCGTTAACGGAAGAGTCTGCGATGAAGAAGCTCTCGCCCGCTGGATCGACCCGATCAAAGGCTATATGTCCCCGGCGGAGTTTATTCCGGTGCTTGAGGATCATAGACTGATCTACAAGCTGGACCTCTATGTAGTGGAGTGCGTTCTCCAGAAGATCAAGACTCTCAAAGGTGCCGGACTCAATATCATGCCCCAGTCGATAAACCTTTCACGTTCGGATTTTGACACCTGCGATATTGTCGAAGAGATCAAAAAACGTGTCGATGCTTTCGGAATCAGTCATAGTATGCTTACTATTGAGATCACCGAAAGCCTTATCGGCAAAGACTTTGAGTTTATGCGCGCTCAGATCGACCGTTTCAGAGAACAGGGCTTTGCCGTTTGGATGGACGATTTCGGCAGCGGATATTCATCTCTCGATGTGCTTCAGAGTCTGAAATTTGATCTTATCAAATTTGACATGAGCTTTATGCGCAAATTCAACGAAAGCAAAAGCAGGATCATCCTCACCGAGCTTATGAATATGGCCAATTCACTGGGTATAGATACTGTCTGCGAGGGCGTAGAGACCGCCGAACAGGTGCAGTTTCTCAAAGAGACCGGATGTTCAAAGCTGCAGGGCTACTTCTTTGAAAAGCCTATCCCTGTGGAAAAGATACTTGATAAATATGCCAAGGGCATCCAGATCGGTTTTGAAAACCCCGATGAATCCGTGTACTATGATTCCATAGGCCGAGTAAATCTCCATGACCTTTCGATAATCGCTCAAGGCGATAACAATGAATTTGATAAGTTCTTCAATACCATACCCATGGCCGTTATCGAGGTGAATAACGGAAATGTCCGATTTGCCCGAAGCAATCAGTCTTATAGGGATTTTATGTATCGGTACTTTGATCTGGTGGTGAACGATAAGCTTGAGCCATTCCACGACAAGCCGGATGCCGCCGCTTCGCCGTTCATGAAAGCTATAATGCAGTCCAGCAAGGACAGCAATATAGTATTCCTTACCGAAAAGGCTTTTGACGGCTCCACGATCCATTCCTGCCTGCGTCGGATAGCCGTAAATAATGTGAGCGGCACCTTTGCCTCAGCAGTTGCCGTCCTTACGGTCATAGACGGAGAGCAGGGGACCACTTATGCCAACATCGCCAAAGCCCTCGCCGCTGATTATTCTTATCTTTACTACGTCGATATTGAAACGGATTTCTTTTATCAGTATTCAAACAACGTTGAAGACGAAGATATCTCTATCGAGCGCCGGGGCGAGGATTTCTTTAATACTGCCCGCAGTGATGCTCTTAAACTGATCTATCATGAAGATGTTGAGCATTTCCTTGCGATGTTCACAAAGGAAAATATTTTTAAACAGCTCAACGAACAGGGACTCTTTACGATCACCTACCGTCTAATTGTTAACGGTGAACCCGTATATGTAGTCATGAAGGCGATGCGTATGCAGGATGATGACAGTCATATCATCATCGGCGTCAGCAATGTCGATGCTCAGATGAAACAGAAGATCATGATCGACAAGATACGTCAGAACGAATTGTTCTATTCGCGTCTGATGGCCCTTTCCGGTGACTATATCTGCATTTACAGCGTTGACCCCGAATCTGGAGATTATCTTGAATACAGTTCAAATCTGCTTTATAAAGACTATGGCTTTAACACGGGCGGCAAACAGTTTTTTGAACAGGCTTACAGGGACAGCAGCAACGTGATACACCCGGATGACCGGCCAATGTTCCTTAAACAGCTCACTAAGGAAAATGTATTGGCGCATATCGAAAAAGACGGCGTATTCATGATGCAGTACCGTCTGCTTTATCAAGGAGAAAGCGTTCCTGTGATACTTAGGGCGCTTGTCGTCCGCGAGGACGAGAAGGATAAGCTCATCATCGGTGTATGCAAGGCCGAAAGGGATTAGCATTTTCAAACAGATTTAAAAACAAAAACAGGATCGAAAACTCTTTGCTTTCGATCCTGTTTGATTTTTTGATCCGGTCAAGACTATTCAAACTGTCCTTCGCGCTCAAAGGTCTCACCGTTGACAGAAAAGCTTCCCCGGGAGTTTATCATAACAAAGTCTTCGGGAGCTGCAAGGCAGTCTCTGCCGTCTTTGTTGTTGACGTTCCATTTCAGATCGCATTTGCGAATCGTCAGATGCTGATCCTTTGTAAGTCCGCCCATTGCAAAGGCGTCATCACCGGAGATATCTGTTTTCAGCAGGGAAGAACTTGCATTTATGGAAGTTGCGCCGTTGAGAGCGCCTATTCCGGTGCCTCTGACAGCACTCACGGAAATAAACACTCCCGATATGTCAACGGAAACATCAGTTCTTTCCCCGTTAAGAGAACCGATGCAGACAATGTCCGTACCGTCGCCGGAGACTTTCAGCGAGCATCTTGCAATGTCTATGCCTGCGCAGCCGTCGATAGAACCGATACAACAGCCGTTCCCGGCGTTCATATCCACGGTGATGTTGCAGTTATCAATACTGATGTCTGCGTTCCCGGAGAGGCAGCCGATGCCCGTTGCAGTGTGAGCGCTTAATTCAAGAATGTATTTTCCGCTCTTTATTGTTATCTTACCTCCGAGGCCTGCACCGATACAAACTCCTTCGGCGCCCCGGCAGCTTATCTCAACAGTTCCCGAAAGCATAAATATCAGCTCGCCGGTGGCGGCATCCTGCTGATTTCCGATGCCGTAGAAAGTGGTGGAGTACAGATCAAATTTGATGTTGCCGTCGCCTTCGACAGTAAGTCTTGAACTCTCCGGCACCTTTATCCCGGAGTTGCGGAGAGTGTTCTCACCGGTCACCACAAGGGTAACATCCGCATTCTCACCTATATCTATGCAGGGCTTTTCACGGGTGTTTGACAAATATACGTTTTCAAGCGTGATACACCCTGCGTATTCGGGCTCTATTCTGATATGTACGTTGGACTTCACGCCCGGAGCGCCAAAGATAGTGATGTCCTTGTAGATCATCGCACCCTGTCCCACAACGATCTCTGTGCAGTTGTTTTTCTCCATTGAAGCCAAAGCGACTCTGTTTGTCTTACCCGCAACATATTTATGCTCTGACGAACCTGTAATGACCTCACGGTGATAGCTTGCTATCTCGTCGCGCACATCAGAGTCTATCTGCGTGATGAAGCATGCTTGAGGTCTTCCGGTGTAGAAGCCCTGGATCAGATCCGCTCCGAGATGAATAACGGTCCTCAGTTCCTCGGAGGTCTCGACTCCCTCAGCCAGAGCCATTATATCGTTGTCATGGCAGAAAGTGATTATCTCTTTTACAAAATGCTGTTTCTGGGGCTTGGATTCTATCTCGCTTAGAAGCTCACGGTCTATCTTGACATAGTTGGGCATATATCTCAGCAGATTGCTGACATTGGAATAGCCTGTCCCGTAGTCATCGACTGCGATCTTGATATTGTGTTTGCGGAACAGTTCTTTCAGCCGTTCAAGATCGCTGTCGTCCATTTCTCCTTCTTCGGTAAGCTCTATTACAACGGTGTTTGAAAGCCTGTCCAGATAGCCCTCGACAGTTTCAAGGTCTTCGTCGCTGAGCTTGACACCGGGAATGCTGTTAATAAATATCTTGGAGTCTCCCAGCGCTTCGCGTTCTTTGTCGATGATCCTCAGCACGTTAAAAAAGGTTGCCTTCTCAACGTCTTGGAGCCTGCTCTGCATATCGGCATACTTGATAACGGAAAGGGGAGCCACTTTTCTTGCGGAATCTGTCCGCATAAGGGCTTCGTAAGAGTATATCTCTCCGTCAACAGTATTGACGATAGGCTGGAAATGATATATGAACAGATTTTTGTCAAGTATTTGCCCGACCAGTTCATAGTCGGCGCGTTCTTCATCACTGAGCTTTTCAAAAGCTGCGTTAAGGGCGGCAAATTTGCTGCTGCGGAGCCGTTCAAGCTGTTCCTCGGCAAATTGCAGAGCAATGGTCCGTTTCAGATTTCCCAAAGCCCTGCCCACCAGACCGATCCAGTTGCGGAAGGTCTCGTCATAGCACCGCGGTATATCGTATTCAACTACCGCATAGCCGAAGCTGTCGTCCTCGTTATAGATAGGTGTAAAGAACAGCGCTGAGGGTTCGTCTCTCTCGGAATCAAGCCCCGGCAGGATATCCTTTGAAGCAAAGGTCTGATCCAGGCCGGCGATGCCGTCCAGCCTGCTGCTGTTGTATCTGACTGCGTGTATCATTCTCTCAGGATAACCGGAACTTCCGCGGTTCATGCTGACAGTATCCTTGCGCTGCCACCATTCGTTCAAGCACAAATGAAAGCTCTTGACTCCCTTGATCTGAAAGGCATAGGAATACACTGTCCCCATAAACTCTTCAATGCTGTTCTGCATCATCAGATCGTCAGCCATCATATTATTGACAGAGGCAAATCCTTCTTCGGAAAGGACAGTATCCCATTCTTTTCTGCGTATGCTTTCAGATACGCTCTCTTTTACGGTGCATCCGCAGGTCTCGCCGTAGAATACAGGCGCTTCTGTTTTGAAAGGTTCGCTGTCTTTGCCTTCAAATCTGTCTTTCATGACTCCCGCGATATAATTTCCGAACTCACGGGAAGGGATGAAACAGGAAGTTATGGGTTTCGGAGAAGACCGTCCTTCAAACAGAGAGTCGTAGCTTGCCACCGCAATATTATCGGGGACCTTTATCCCGCGTTCTTCAAAGGCTTTGCAAAGACCTATGGCCATTGCGTCGTTTGCGCAGACTACAGCGTCGGGCAGCTTGCCGTCAGCGATAAGTGTGTCCGCGCAGAGCTCACCGCTCTGATACCAGAAATCACCGTAGATTATACGGCTCTTGGGAAGTGAAAGCCCATGCTGTTTCAAAGCGTCCCGGACGGCTTGGAGCCTTTCTCTTGTATGCTTGTGCCACTTTTTACCCGCAAGGAAAGCAATATCGCGGCATCCGTGATCCTCAATAAGATGCGAAACAAGCTTTACAATGCCTGCGTGACAGCTTGTGAATATGCTTTCAAAATATTTACTGTCTTTTTCAATGACAATGACCGGTTTGCGGAAGGTGCTGTGGAGCTTTTCTTCAAGCCTATCTGCTTCGCCTGCCGTTTGTATGGTGTCTTCAATTATCACGGCTCCGTCAAAGACTGCGGGATTGAAAAGCGAAAAAATGTTTGTTTCGCCTTTCTCACGCCGGACGGTATTCTGATATTTACGGTACATTGAAAACACACATACGTCCATATCATAACCGAATGCGCTGGTTATAAATCCCGTTATAAAATTCGTCTGATATTCTTCGTCAGCTTGACCTACGAATATCGCAATACGTTTTCTTTTTGTGTTCATATGATCCCATCCTGCCGATCGACGGAGTGTTACAATAATTCCATTTTATTATAACACAATACAATTGACTTTTCAAGGGATTTTCACTATATTTTCTGAATTTTTATTCTTTATCTTCTTTTATATCGGGATTGACGTGGACCATACAGTGTTTTACACCGGGAAAATGCTGTTCGATAGCGTCGTGAACTTCCTCGGCGGTATCGTGGGCCTCGACAAGAGTTTTTGAGGCGTCCATAAGTATCTCAACTTCAACGTAGATTTTCGAGCCGAAAAGACGGGTCTTCATTTCGTCGATCCCGAGGACGCCAGGAGTTGAGGTTATGACCGTTTTCATTTCCTCTACGGTTTCGTCGGGGCAGGATTTGTCTACCATTTTATCTACCGCATCGCGGAAAATATCGACGGCTGCTTTCAGAATGAAAACGCAGATAATAACGCTTGCCAAAGGGTCAAGCACCGGAAAGCCCATTCTTGCGCCGAGTATTCCTGCGAAAGAACCTATGGATGACAGCGCATCCGAACGGTGATGCCAGGCATCTGCCATTAAAGCGCCGGAGTTGATCTTTTTCGCCGCCCGTTTGGTATACTGGAACATCAGTTCCTTGACGATCACGGAAATGACAGCCGCAGTCAGCGCCATTACCCCGGGGATCGCAATTTCGTGAGTATCGGGAGAGGCTATCTTTTCAACGCCCTTTATTCCTATTCCTATGCCTGTTGCGGCAAGCACGACCGCAAGTATCACCGAAGCCACGCACTCCATTCTTTCGTGACCGTAGGGATGTTCTTTGTCGGGTTTCTTTTTCGCCAGCTGCACTCCTGCGATCACCACGAAAGTGCTGAAAACATCCGAAGCCGAATGCACGGCGTCGGAGATCATTGCTCCCGACTTTGCAAATATTCCTGCCAGCAGCTTGAGCAGCGAAAGCAGAAGATTGACGATTATACTGACAACAGAGACCTTCATCGCCACTGCCGTCATATTGGGGTTGTTTTCGTTTGTGATGTTTTCTGTCATAAACTCAGCTCCATAAAAAAACTGCGGAACAACAAAATAAGCTGTCCCGCAGATCTTGATCTGCTGCCGAAGGCCCGACTGCACAGCAATATAATATATGCTGCCGTTTGTTCCGATATTACTTTTGGCTTGTTATCCGCAAGTGTATTTCTAATAATATAACATGAAACCCGTCTCTTGTCAATAGTTTGCAGGGCATTTTTTGTACGTTCATTGCGTACATAGCATGATGTACTCCTGTTCGTTCTCGTCAACAGTGACGAACCCGCTTTTTTTATACATTCTTACCGCGTAGTTTTCCTTTTGAACAGCCAGCGAGACCTGCCTGTATCCCTTTGACCTCAGTTCAGAGAGCAGTGCTTTCAGAAGTTCTGTTCCCATGCCTTTTCCACGGTATTCTTTGTAAAGTGAAATGGCTATGGAGGGAGTACCGTCGTCAATATGTCCGTAATCGTTCATGATCCGTGCCCAAGCCGCACCGACGAGCTTTCCGTCGGCTTCGGCGCAGACCGCCGTGTCGCCTTCCTGCGTTCCGAAACCTGCAACGTAGACCTGTAATTCCGGCTGATTGATTATTTCCCTGGGCGGAGCCTCGACTCCTTCCGGGATAAAAATAGCTTCATATAAAAAGTCCTCAAGGACATTATATTCAGTTTTGTCAAGTTTTCTGATCTTGTATTCCATAAGTCCTCCTGGTTTTTACATTATTATATTGCATTAATGCCGATAATGTGATATAATATCAGAGAGGTGATGTCAGTGACCGGCTATATCCATTCCACCGAGAGCTTCGGCACCGTTGACGGCCCGGGGATAAGATTCGTTGTATTCATGCAGGGCTGCCCGATGCGCTGTCTTTACTGTCACAATCCCGACACCTGGGAGATCGGCAAGGGTACAGAGCGCACTGTCTCCGAGCTTCTTGATGAATACAACTCCTGCAAAGAGTTCTACAAAAACGGCGGCATTACCGTCACCGGCGGAGAGCCTCTTGTTCAGATCGGTTTTGTTACCGAACTGTTCAGAGCGGCCCGCGAGCGGGGCATCCACACCTGCCTTGATACCTCCGGCATCGTTTTTGACCCGGAAAACGAGACAACGGTGAAAAAGACCGAAGAGCTTTGCAGATTCACCGATCTTGTGATGCTGGACATTAAGCATATCAATGACGAGGAGCATAAAAAGCTCACCGGGCATTCCAATCGGAACATTCTTGCTTTTGCCCGTTTCCTGCGTGACAGGAATGTGCCGGTATGGATAAGGCACGTCCTTGTCCCGGGGCTGAATGACACTCGGGAATATCTTCACGCCCTCGGATATTTCCTCGGTGAACTGACAAATCTTAAAGCCCTTGATGTTCTGCCTTATCACACTATGGGAAAAGTCAAATACGAAAAACTCGGGCTTGAATATCCTTTGGGTGATACCCCTCCCGCAAGCAATGAGGATGCCGCACGGGCAAGGGATATTATTATGGAGGGCATAAAAGACAGATTAAAAGACAGGAGGAAGGAACATTAATGTCGTATGATGCTATGATAATCACCGGCGCTCTCGTATCGCTGGCAGGAATATATTTTCTGGTGCGAAAGAAGGAAATGCGTCTTTCCGGCGCGGCGATACTGGCGGCCGGTCTGCTGAGTGTGTTCTGGGGTATATTTGCAAGATAACGTTCTGTTATACCGACAGTGCTTGTATGCTTATCAAAGTTATACAAGCGCTGTCGTTTTAAAGTATTTTGCCTAATTTAGCGATCGCTCCGCTGACAAGGGCCTTGAATTTCGGAGCGGCCTTGTCGGCGCATTCCTGAACCTCTGCGTGAGACAGCGGCTGATCGGTCATACCGCAGGCCAAATTTGAGATGCAGGAGATCCCGCAGACTCTCATTCCTGCGTGGCGGGCGGCGATAGCCTCGATAGCAGTGGACATCCCCACTGCGTCAGCCCCGAAGGTCCGAAGCATTCTTATCTCGGCGGGAGTCTCGAAGGAAGGTCCCGTCAGCTGGAGGTAAACGCCCTGCCGGAGCTTGATGCCAAGCTCATCGGCAGTTTCAAGGATGATGCTCCTGAGCTCAGGGTCGTAGACCTTGCTCATATCGGGGAACCGCGTTCCCAGCTCGTCTATGTTGCGTCCTATCAGCGGATTCGGCACAAAGGATGAAATGTGGTCGGTTATCAGCATGAAATCGCCCGCCGAAAAGTTTGCGTTTATACCGCCGGAGGCATTGGTAAGGAAAAGCACCTTAGCTCCCAGCATAGACATAAGTCTTATGGGCAGTACGGCAACGGCGGAAGGGTAGCCTTCATAGAAATGCACACGTCCCTGCATAACCACCACGGGCACTTCGCCGATATATCCGAAGACGAAACGTCCCTTGTGACCCTCAACCGTCGAACGGGGGAAGTTTTCTATCTCGCCGTAGTCAACGGTCTTGACTATCTCGATGGATGTTTCGGCAAAATCTCCCAGGCCCGAACCCAACACCAGTGCGGCTTTCGGAACAAAATCGGTCTTCATTCGGATGCTTGCAACGCATTCACGGAGCATATCTATCCCGTACTGTTCCGGCTTAGGCGGGGGAGGCATAACGCCGAAAGCAGGCGGACAGGGCATCATAAAGCCTCCGTTCATCATATTCGGCGGGCCGTAGGCCGTCTGCATCCTTCGTGCATCCTCGATCAGCTCCGGAGGAGGACCGTAAATGCCTTCAATTTTCTCGTCGGGACGGAAATCCTTGTCATTATGATCTTTCATAATGTCCCTCCTATTCAAAATAGATCTCAAAGTCCCCGAAGGCCGTGACCTTTTTCAGCTTAACATCCGGGAAGGAGGAAACTTCCTGCACCTTTACGATCTCCGCCGAAAAAGAATTGCTCGATGCTTCCTTGTACTCGTAGTCGGCAAAGCTGTCAACGAACTGGATCTTCAGGTCGGGAAAGGATGTTACTCTTCTGAAAGTAACTTTCTTGCCTTTGAACTTTTGCAGATAATCTTTTGAATACGACATAGTGATACCTCCTGTCTTTATCTGTGATCCGATCAAAGTGTATACTTATATTATAAACTCTGCCGGACAAATTGTCAGTTGATTTACTGCACAAAATATCTGACAGCATTTTGTGCATATATACAAAGCAAAAGCGCTCCCCGCAGAAACGGGAAGCGCTTTTATCATTGCCGCAGTATCAGTCAAAAGGATTCTCCGACTTGTAAAGCATACCCTTGGGCTGATTGAAGCCGATCTCCTCACAGCCGAGATATTTGAATACGTTGAACAGTGCCTTGCCAAAGTGGCCGAATGCTACCGCGCCGTGATGCGGGAAGTTGCCTTCGATCAGAACGTGACGGTAGAAACGTCCCATTTCGGGGATCGCAAAGATACCGATTCCTCCGAAGGACCTTGTTGCCACCGGCAGTACCTCGCCGTGAGCTATGTATGCGCGCAGCTTGGCGTCAGCCGTGGACTGGATACGGAAGAAGGTGATGTCGCCGGGAACGATGTCGCCTTCAAGAGTTCCGCGGGAAATATCGGGCTCCTTGTCGGGCTCGAGGGTGCGGTGCATAATAAGCTGATATTTCATTGTTGCGGAGGTCAGTTTGCAGGCAGCAGTGTTGCCGCAGTGGAAGCCCATAAAGGTGTCCTTCTGAGTGTAATCGAACTTACCCTTGATCTCTTCATTGTAAATGTCTCCGGGGACGGAGTTGTTGATGTCAAGCAGAGTAACGACATCGTCGGAAACGAGAGTTCCGATGAATTCGCTGAGAGCGCCGTAAATATCAACTTCGCAGGAAACGGGAATTCCCTTGGCGGTCAGACGGCTGTTGACATAGCAGGGAACAAAGCCAAACTGAGTCTGGAAGGAAGGCCAGCACTTGTTGGCAAAGCAGACATATTTGCGGCTGCCGCGATGCTCTTCGATCCAGTCAAGCAGGGTGAGCTCATACTGCGCCAGCTTGGGCAGGATGCCTGCCATCTTGTTGCCGTCGCCCAGTTCCTTCTCCATATCTGCGATGACTTCGGGAATGCGGGGGTCGTCCTTGTGAGCATTGTAAGCCGCGAACAGGTCAAGCTCAGAGTTCTCTTCGATCTCAGCGCCCATGTTATAAAGCTGCTTGATAGGTGCGTTGCAGGCCAGGAAGTCCTGAGGACGGGGACCGAAGGAAATAATCTTCAGATTCTTTACGCCGATGACCGCTCTTGCAACGGGAACGAATTCCGAGATCATCTTTGCGATCTCGTCGGGAGTGCCCACCGGGTACTCTGGAATATAAGCCTTGATGCCCCTCAGAGCCAGGTTGTAGCTGGCGTTGAGCATACCGCAGTAAGCGTCTCCGCGGCTGTCAACAAGACATTTGCCGCAGTTTTCTTCGGCGGCTGCCGCAAACATTACGGGGCCGTCAAAGTACTTTGCAAGAAGAGTCTCGCAGGTCTCGGGGCCGAAGTTGCCGAGGTAAACGACTAATGCGTTTACTCCTGCCGCCTTGACATCCTCAAGAGCCTCAAGCATCTCATTCTCGTTTTCTACGGTGATCTTGCATTCATAGATCTCTCCAAGCGCAGAATACTCCTTGCAGACATTTTCTCTCCTCTGTGCAGAAAGAGTCTTCGGGAAACAGTCGCGGGAAACTGCTATGATACCGAGCTTGACAACAGGTGTGTTGGAAATCATATTAATTACCTCCTTGATATTTATAAATGGTTAATATTATTATATCATATAGATTCTTGAATTTCAATACATTTCTGAAAATATATCGGTCAAAAATTGCGGTTTTGTTTTTTGGCAGTTGAATAAAAATTTCACAAAAAGGCTTGATATTTTTAACAATGTATGTTATAATCTTCCTATGAATATGATTTCGATTGGAGGAATCCCTATGTTTTGCAGAAGCTGCGGCAATCAGCTTGCCGATAATGCTAAGTTTTGTAACAGGTGCGGAGCTAAGGTGGCTCCTAAGCCCGAAACAGCGGCACCGCCCCCGGTGATACCCGACTCTGTTCCTGTCCCGCCTCCGGCACCGGCGCCGGCGCCGATATCTGAACCCGGTCCTGCTGCCGGAAATGACTTTTTCCAGAAGGAACAGCCTGTATACAAGCCTTACGAGCCTGCACCTGCTTATCAGCAGCCTGCACCTCAGCCCTATCCGGCTCAGAACGCTTTTTACGGCAATGAAGGTGCCGGCAAAATGGGAAGGTTCGCCGGACTGGCGGCTATGCTTTTCGCACTTGCCGCTTTCATGATAAGTTCTCCGTTTCTGCATATGTACGGAGATTCAAAATACTCTTTCGGGTCCTTCTCTTATCTTTTTGATATGTCAAAGGCCGCTAACAAGAATATTTTTTCTATGAGCATTGACGCTATTTCAAAAGGCTCGGGAGATACCGTTCTTTTCTTCCTCGCTCTTTGGGTGAATATCCTCTTTGAGGTCTGCGCGCTGATCTTCCTCATCATTGCCTTTATCGGTCTTTTCTCTTCCAGAAAGGATAAGCCCGTAAAGGTGCTTGGGAATATTCGGGTTTCTATCAGCCTCAGCCTTATAGGCTTTATTATCAGCTTTGGACTTATGATCGCAAGCTATCTTCAGTACGGTAAGTTCTCCAACATTTTCAAGGATGTTTTCTATGTTTTCGCTTATGTTTTCCTCGGAGTAGCCATTTTAAGCATCATCCTTGCCTGCATTTTTGTGGGCCAGGCAAAGAAAGAAAACGAGGAACAGACTTCTTATCAGCAGCCTGTTCCTCCGCAGCCTTTCAAGTCGCCTTATAACTAATGATACGAGCTTTACTGCGGACATTCTCTTTTTTGAGGAGAGTGTCCGCTTTTTTTGCGTGATTCGGAATTATTTGACCTTAACCCCTTGAAAAAAATAACGCTTTATAGTATAATAAATATGTATGACAAAAACTCTCTGAAGAAAGGGGAGTCAGTATGGAAGAGCAAAACGTTACCGAACGGCTGATCTCGATGCGGAACACCATGATCCTGGTGTATATTCTGCTGACTGCCGCTGCTGTTGCGGTAATATCTGTATTTCTTCTTATTTCAAAGGACAAGGCTCTGATGGCTCAGTCGCAGAATTACGGCTCTGTTGCCATTTCGCAATCTGCCTGCACCGTTGAAAACTTCTGCCGGAATATCGAACACGCTTCAAGTATTGTTTTTGAAGATAAAGAGTATGTCTCATTTTACCCCCGCGGAAGCGAATCTACCTCTGAAGAAACTGAACTGAAAAACAGGATCACCGAACTTTTCACAAAAGCAAGCTATATGTCTGACTATTGCGATTTCGGTATCATTTACAGCAACAATTCTCACGCGGGTATCATTTCCGACGGCACCCTTGATCTTCTCGGCGAGCAGCCCTTTTCTGAGGCCGTCGGCCTGCTTGACGGAAAAGACGAAAAATGGAACGTATTTTATTCCGGTAATGTTTCAAGAGTCTGCTTCTTGAAAAAAGTCAATGATAATGCTTATTTTATTGCTTCTGTATATTCCACACGTTTCGGTCATGTGTTCGGAAAGATGATGAATTCCGCGAACCTATATCTGTATGTTGCAGATGAGGATAATAGGATCATATACTCCACAGATAACTCCGAATCCTTCTCCGGCGACCCGATGCCTTATGAAATAGTTGAAAAGCTAAGCAGCGGCACGAATTATTCCGTCGCCGATAAAAAAGGCGTCAGCTCCGTTATCAGCGTTTCAAACGGCTGGAAGGTCTATTCCTTAGTCCTTCCCACGAGCCTGGGACTGCTTGGGTCCGTCCATATCGAGACTTTCTTTGTTATCTTCGGTATAACCGTTTTTATAGTCTTTATTATCGCAGGTTTCATAATTTCGTCCTTTTATTCTTCAAAGAAACGGGCTCCCCGTATTGTCGAGGATAAGATCGATCCTGTCACCGGTGTGCTTTCTCCCTATTACTGCGAGGAGCGTATCTCGGATCTGATCGAGATATCTCTTGTGGGCGGTACCTGGGCTTTTGCATTTGTCAAGATAAACAACTTTGACATCATCGAAGAGCGCCTCGGCAGCGAGTTCACAAATGAAGCGCTTAAAAAGATCTCCGATATCATAACCGAACAATTTGCAGACAAGGCCGCTGTCGGACTTGATACGGATCACGATTTTGTGCTGTTCTGCGACTTCTCCGATTTCGATATTTTCAAGGCCCACAATGATCTTAAAGCAAAATTCAGCGAGCTCTGCAAAGAGCTTGACAGCGTAACCGTCGGCGAGAACGGCGACTTTAAGCTCGATATAAGCGTGGGTGTATGCATTTATCCCGATCACGGTAAATCCTTTGACGAGCTTGAATTCAAAGCCAGACAGGCTTTGATCAAAGCAATGGAAAGCGAGTCCGATATGCTGTATTATTACGATGATAAAAAGTCGGGAGGCGGTAAACAATGAAACTGAAGCATTCCGCCGCCGCTTTGTTGATCGCGGCAGTATTGTCCCTGGCTTCCTGCTCCGACAAGGAGATAATGAATATCAACAATGCTGACGACATATCCTTCTCCTGGTGGGGCAAGGATATCCGTCATAGCTACACGATCTCGGCTGTAAAGGATTTTGTTCAGCAGAATCCCGGCATCGACGTAAGGACCGAATATTCCGAGTTTGAAGCATTTCAGAAGCGGATGAATGTCGTTTTTGCCGCGAATAACGAATGTGATGTTATGCAGATAAACTACGACTGGCTTTTCCGCTTTTCACCGGACGGTACGGGATTTTACGACCTTAACAAACTCGGAGACATTATTGATTTCTCCAATTTCAGTGAGGATCAGCTTTCCTACGGCCGCGTCAACGGTACTTTAAACGGCATCCCGAATGCGCTGAATACAGAGACCTGTTATTACAACAAGTCCGTTTATGAAAAATACGGACTTTCACTTCCGTCCAGTTTTGACGATCTCTTTGAAGCCGCCAAGACTATGAGTGCCGACGGAGTCTATCCTATCGAACTGAGCAAAAAAGCCTCCTGGATGATGAGTGTTGCCTATGAAGAGCAGATATCCGGCAAAAAATGCTTTGAAGGAACTGAAAAAGTCGGTTTCTCAAAAGAAAATTTTGCAGATATGATCTTGTTCTATAAGCGGCTCGTGGATAAAAAGGTAACTAAGTATTATCCGGAGATAAATAAATATGACTTTTCAAACGGCATCTCTGCCGGAACGGTCTGCTGGATCTCCGACGCAGGATATTACTGTGATCCGCTGATAAAAAACGGGATGAACATTGTTATCGGAGATTATCTCAGACAGCCGGGAAGCCTGAACTCGGGCTGGTACGCTAAACCGACGAGCCTTTACTGCATCAAGCGGGATACAAAAAATCCGGAGGCTGCCGCTAAGCTGGTTAATTTCCTTGTTAACAGCTCTGAAATGGCTTCGCTTCAAGGTCTTGAGAAGGGCATTCCCCTCAGCAAGGCTATGCTTGAGGTGCTTGAAGCCAACGATCAGCTCAACGGGATACAGTACAAGGCAAATGAAAAGCTCAAAACGTCGTCTTCCATAGAGAGGATAAGCCCTTATCTTGAAAGCTCCGATATCATTTCCGTGTTTGAGGAAGCTGTCAAGAGCGTTATTTTTGAAAACGGGGATATTGACGAGTATGCAGAAAAGTTGTATTCTGCGGCTCAGGATATTCTTAAATAAAGGAACAGAGGTATAATTATGGATGTTTTTAAGGAACAGAATGTATTGAGACTGTCAAACAGTAACGACACTGCAAAGAAGATACTGATAACTGTTGCGGCTGTATGCTTTGCGACCGGTGTCTTCGTGCTTACCTTCGGCAGTTTGTTTATGATGATCGGCATTATTATCGCCGGCGGCGTGATGTACGGCGGATACTATCTTGTGACAAGTATGTATGTTGAGTACGAGTATATCATCACCAACGGAGAAGTGGATTTTGATAAGATCATCGCACAGCGTTCGCGCAAAAGGCTCTGTACCGTTAAGCTCTCCACTGCCACCGCTTTCGGTGTGGCCGATGACAACGCCGACACCGATAACGCCGACACATACGTCGTTGCAACCGCCAACGATCCCGAGATGACAGATTACTTCCTCCGTGTCAAGCATAAGAGCCTCGGAGATACAGTCGTGTTTTTCAATCCCGATGATGAAATGATCGAACTGATAAAACAGTTCCTTCCGAGATCGCTGAGGGCCTGATATGTATTTCGTAGGGATAGATCTTGTCGAGATCGGCAGGATAAAAAAAGGCTGCGAAAACAAACGCTTTATCGACAGAGTTTATTCCCCCGCAGAGCAGGAGCTGTTCTGCGGTGAAAAACTGAGATACGGGTCCCTCGCCGGGAACTGGGCCGCCAAAGAGGCTTTTTCCAAGGCCCTCGGCACCGGCGTCCGGGATTTTCTGCTGACCGAAGTTGAAGTCCTACGGGACGAACTCGGAGCGCCGTTTCTTAGGCTGAGCGGCAGAGCCGCCAAACACGCCGAAGAACGCGGACTGAGCTTTTCGGTCAGCATCACACATACAAAAGAGCTTGCCCAGGCGATAGTTATCGGCTGGACCGGCTGAAAGGAACTGCTATGGATCTTAAAAATCTTGTTCTGACACCCCCGCAGATGCGTACTGCCGAGCTTGCGGCATCGGCTCACGGAGTATCTGTTTCAAAGCTTATGGACAATGCCGGAGAGGCTCTCGGAAGACGTATTCTCTATGCGGCCCAGCAGATGATGAAGAAAAACATCCTGCTGATATGCGGCAGCGGAAATAACGGCGGCGATGGATATGTAGCGGCTGATTTCCTGCTTGCCTCCGCCGCCAGCGTTACTATCGTCACCTGCGGACTGCCCAAAACAGATCTTGCAAAGGCCGCCTTCGCCAAGGTCACCGGCAGATGTGAGATGATAACACTTGAGGATGCCGTTGAGAAACCCGAACTGATAGATCATGCAGAGATCATCGTGGACTGCGTTTTCGGTATCGGCTTCCGCGGTGAGCTTCCTCACGAACTGCAAAGGTTTTTTATGCGCTGTACTCTCAGTTCTGCGTATCTGATCGCCTGCGACTGTCCTTCGGGGATAAACTGCCTCAGCGGAAGGATCTCTCCGGGAGCTTTTGAGGCTCACGAGACCTTGACTTTCCACAAGCCTAAGCTGGGTATGCTTATGTCTCCCGCAAAGGAACACTGCGGACGCATCGAGGTTGCCGACATCGGCATCGGAGATTATATCGACGAGTATGCCAAGGTCACGATCATGCGAACCGACGCCGAACTTGCCGCGTCATTCCTGCCGTACCGCTTAGAAGACAGCCACAAAGGTATTTACGGAAGAGTTGTAATGGTCTGCGGATCCTTCACCTATCCCGGTGCGGCGCTTATCGCCTCCGAAGCCGCTTTGCGGTCCGGTGTCGGCATTGTAAACCTATGTACCCACATAAAAGCTGTGGGCGGAGCCGCCGAGAGAATGCCCGAGTGTACCTATACTCCCGTTGATTTCGACGAAAAGGGCTTTATGACCGAAAAAGCCGCCGACGCGATCCTTAAATCCATGGAAAGAGCCGGCGCCGCCGTTATAGGCTGCGGTCTCGGCAAGACAGAGGGCACCGAAAAGCTGGTATGTGAGCTTGTCAGAAGAGCAAAATGTCCGCTTATCATTGATGCGGACGGAATAAACTGCCTGTCTGCGCATATAGATGTACTAAAGGAAAAGCAGACAGAGATCATCCTCACTCCGCACCCTGCCGAGCTTGCAAGGCTCTGCGGCACTGATACCGCCAGCGTCACACAGGATATGTTCGGTCACGCCTGTGAGATCGCAGAGCAGTATTCGGTCACAGTACACGCAAAGAACACTCAGACCCTTACAGTCGGATACAATACCTGCTATATCACAGATTTCGGTTGTTCGGCTTTGGCTAAGGGCGGCTCCGGCGATATGCTTGCCGGCCTTATCGGCGGGCTTATGGCTCAAGGGATCGCTTCCGACCGCGCCTGCGTCCTGGCGGACTACATCATGGGAACGTCGGCAAGAGCGTTGTGCAAGGAGCTTTCACCTCGAGGCGTACTTTCGGGCGACATCATCAAACGCTTCCCGAGAACGTTCTATGAACTTGAACACGGGCTCTGGTCTTAGTCTGAATATGTTTAAACGGCTTTTCCTTACGGAGAAGCCGTTTTTTTGGAGGGACTTTTATGTATATCTTGCGCAGAACGATAATAACTGCCTTCGCGCTTCTCCTGGCCGGATGCGCAGCAGTGGGAACGGAGCCGGAACAGCTTGACAGGGATTTCAGCTGTACAGTCAATGTCAGCGGGCAAAGGGACTATTCGGCAGAGCTTGAACGTGTTGACAAATCGGGCTGGACGGTCAGACTTACAGCTCCGGAAAGTGCCAAAGGCATGGAACTGAGCTATATGTCCGACGGGAACTGCACCGTCACTGTACAGGGGCATACGATAGTTTATTCCCGAAGTGATATTCCCGACAGCGGAGTTTTTGATCTTATAACTTCCGCCGCTGATATGTGTATAGAGAACAAGGGCGTGAAAACCGAAATAACAGGCAGTGGGACCGTCACCAAAGGTGAACTGCGAGGCATGAGTTTTGCAGCCATAAGCGAGAAGGGGAATATAACCTCCATAGAACTTGGCAGCAGTATAAAAGCGGAATTCAGCTATGTCCCGCCGGAGGCTGTCAAAGAATAATAATACAGGCACTTCCGTAACTAATGCGGAAGTGCCTGTTTGTATCACATACGGTTGAGATCGAACTCGTCGAGGTTTAGTGAGGAAGTATCTATACCGTCCATATCGCCGGAGGTGGTTTGAGAAGCCTTTTCCTGTTTCAGCTGCTGTTCTGCGAAGGATTCCTCCTGCTTAGTCTGAGATGCAGGCTTTGTATAAAGCGGCTGATCGAATATCGCTTCGGCACCGGTAGCCTTCGGAGGCGTGGGAGCGTGAGGACGTCCGCTTCTGATATCTTCTGCTTTGGCCTCGTTCTCTTTTTTGACCTCTTCGGCTCTGTTAACGCCTTGACAGAGCGGCGGAACGGTATAATGGAACATACCATAGAGCGTTGCAAGGAAATCTGCGTTTACTCTGAGATCCTTCACAACGTTTTCGGTTTTCTTTTTGTTCTTCCTCGGATTGATAACCGAAATAAAATTAACTGTAATGAAGATCTCGTCAAAATATTTGCTCCGACAGTAGGAAAGTGTGTAATACTTTTCGGGGATCGCTTGAGTAACGGTTATGAGCGGCATCGACAGAATATAATCGGGATCATGCTGTATCCTGCTGCGCACCATCATGTAATCGGCGCCCTCAGTGGGGAAGAGGTCTGCAAACATGAATGTCGGCGCCGGTTTATCCTCAACGGCCCAATCGTCCTCAGATTCAATAAAGGGATATTTCGCACGATTGTTTATCATGATAAGTGCGGGGATCATCAGCAGTGCAAGTTCAGCGGCCCATACCAGCCAAAGCATTATTCCGCTGACATTGTCGCCTTGATTGTCTCCGATGCCGTAACGGTGGCTCTTTATGGTCCATCTGCCGACGGAGTTGATGTTCTTTATATCCTCAAACAGCTCGCCGGGGTGAGCCATCAGCCAAAAGCCGGTACGCGGCTGGAGCCCGCGGTAATCATAGAGGTAATCGTAAAGGCTCATATTAGGAGAGTTTTGGATCTTTTCGCTGTTTTTAAGTATTTCATCGGTTGTTGAACCGAGAAGGTTTTCTAGGATGTCGCCAAGTGTCTCACCGAGAACGTTGGTAATTATCGTCATTGAGGATATTGCCTTATCAACATCTTCGCCGAGATTCAGCTTTGAGGCTGTTTGTCTGAGCGTCTCCACGATGTTATAATTCTTGTAGAGCTGGATAGAATAAATGTACTCCTCAGCTTCTGCTTCGTTAGTGGGAAGCTTGAAATTACTTGCGCCTATGCTCGCTGCCATTTCGGTCACTTTGGTGTCTTTAAGGTCGGAATAGATCATCTTGTCGTAGTCTCTGCCGACATAGATCGCCCATTTTCCGTAGTTTACGAAGATCAGAGCAATAAGGGAAACGATAACGGCAAGTTTCGGAGCGCGTATCTTGTAGACCTTGATGAAGAACGCTCCCACGGCGCCGATTCCGAAGCTGACGCCCGCCGCAAGCAGAATGTTAAGGTAGATCAGCGGAATGGCATTTGTGATCACCAGATAAAGCCACGAGATTATAAGACCCACGGCTAACATCGAGAACAGCATCAGAATTATGCCGATAACGGAAAATTTGTTTGAGGGTTTGTAGGTGTTTGAATCGTTCATATTAATATCCCACCATTTAACAATATTTATGTATCTATTTTAACATATCAAATAAACAATTGCAATAGTATTTCAAAATTTTTTATCAGAAGTCGGTAATTCTTATCTGCCTTGTGTACTCGTTTTCTGTCCTGCCGGAGGATGTTCCGAGTGAACGCAATACAGAGGCACGTTTTTCAAGCGATACTATTCGTGCAGCGCAGTCGGATGATCTTTCCAGCTCCGCGAGGGAAGTCCCTATCGGTAATGACGGATCAGCTGCTTTGAGCAGTTCTGTCCCGCGCTTGTTGAAGGCAAGAATCCGAAGATACGGCAGCGGGAGAATATCTTCCTTTTTTATCCCGAGAACAAGCTGTAAGGCGAGCCTACGCAGTTTTGCGGCTGTAAAGTTCTTTGACTTGCAGGCAGCTAAAAAGACTTCGCTGTCGGCAAATGATTCTTTCGCAGCGTTGAAAAATCTGTCACTGATCGAAGCATCACCGTCGGGAAGTTCAAGAAGTTCATCCCTTTCAGCGGTCGCAAGCTTGTATAAATATACGCTGTCAAGCTTTTTGACATTACAGAAATCATAGCCTGTATAAGGCACCAGTCCTGTAACGTCCTGCCCCCGTGAGATCATTTCTCTGAGCTTTGTTCCGGAGGTGAAGCCTTCGGAAATATCGGTGCTGTCGTGTCCGCTTTCTTTCCGAAGTATCGCGCAGGGTGTGATCTTCGGGGCAATATCGGATATAGCTTTGCAATACTCCACCGCAAGGGTGCTGTTGGGATTTTCCAGTGCCGAGGACAGGTCATTACCGTATTCAAGCCGACAAGCTTGACACACCGCCGCGGGATAGCTTAGTCCTTCTTTCAGCAGTCCGCGGACAGTCTCAGAGTCTTTGAGAGCAGCGGAGGCTTCGGCTGCTTTTATCAGCAGTGAAGTATCGTCCGTCTCGCTACCGAAATACAGTGTTTCTATAAGTCCTTCACCGAGAGAGGCCAGAGCGGTTATACCCGTGCGGGCAAAGACCTCGGCATTGGAACAGGAATATGGCGCGGGCATCTCTATAACAAGATCCGCACCGTTTTTTACAGCCGTTTCGGCTCGGAAGTATTTGTCATAGAAGGCGGGAGTTCCCCGCTGTACCGCCGAACCGCTCATGATGACTGCAATGTGAGTGGCGCCGCGTTCCCTTGCCTGTTCCAAAAGATACTTGTGTCCGTTGTGAAAAGGGTCAAATTCGGCTATTATTCCGGCTGCTTTCAATTCCTTCACCTCAATCGTGACAAAATTATAAATAATGCGCGTCTGCACTTGAAATTCGGGGAAAACTCTGCTATAATACTATTGTATCTTATTTCGGGCCCGATTGCAAGCCCGTTCAAAGAATTTTTGAGAGGAGTTCGTTTAATGAAAATTTTAGTAGTAAATGCAGGCTCGTCCTCACTCAAGTATCAGCTTCTGGATATGACCGATGAATCCGTCATCGCCAAGGGCAACTGCGACCGTATAGGCATCGACGGTCATGTTTCCGCAAAGACCGGTGACGGCAGGAACTTTGAGGCTGACTGCTCTTTCCCCACACATACCGAGGCTTTTGAAAAGCTCGTTGAGGTCCTCACTTCCGGCGAGACCAAAGTCATCGACTCAATGGCTGAGATCGCTGCGGTGGGTCACAGAATAGTACAGGGCGGCGATATCTTCAGCGAGACCTGCCTTGTTACCGACGAGGTCATCGATCAGATAGATTCGCTTTCTGAGCTGGCTCCCGTTCACAATCATCCTCACGCACTTGCTCTGAGAGCCTGCAAGAAGGTCATTCCCGAGGGAACACCTATGGCCGTTGTATTTGATACGGCTTTCCATCAGACCATGCCTCCGAAGGCTTATATGTTCGGACTTCCTTATTCCGACTATGAGACCTATCATGTAAGAAAATACGGTTTCCACGGCACTTCTCACCGCTTTGTTTCCGCCGCTCTTGCCGAGGCTATGGGCAAGGACATCAAGGATCTCAAGATCGTTTCCTGCCACCTCGGAAACGGCTCCTCAATTACCGCTGTTCAGGGCGGCAAGTCGATAGACACCTCCATGGGCTTTACCCCGCTTGACGGCGTTGTTATGGGTACAAGGACCGGCAGCGTTGACCCCTCTGCTGTTACCTTCGTTGCCGAGAAGCACGGTTTTACTCCCAAGGAAATGAGCGATTATATGAACAAGAAGTCCGGATTCCTTGGCGTTTCCGGAATTTCCTCGGATAACAGAAATATCTCCGAGGCCGCATCACACGGCGATAAGAGAGCTCAGCTCGTTACCGATATGTTGGTTTACGAGATCAAGAAGTATATCGGCAGCTATGCCGCTATCATGAACGGACTTGACGCCGTACTCTTCACCGGCGGTATCGGCGAGAACGCTTATGACGTAAGAGCCGCTGTTTGCCGTGATATGGATTACCTCGGCATCAAGCTCGATGAGAAGGTCAACGACGGACTCAGAGGCAAGCTCACAAAGATCTCCGCTGCGGATTCCAAGGTCGAGGTTTGGGTAGTCCCTACCAACGAGGAACTGCTTATCGCAAGAGATACTCTGGCTCTTATCTCCAAGTAAGCATCGGTTTTATCCATCGGGCGGATGACCTCCGCCCGATTTAGTTTATGTCAGTGAAGGGAAAGCAAAATGAAGGACGAAAAGCAAAAGCTTGTGCCCGACGAGGATTATGAATACGAAAGATCCCTCGCTGAGCAAGCGAGAGAGCGTCAGCGCGCTTTGGAAGAAGCCGAGCGCCGGGCCGAGGAAGAACGCGCCGCCCGGGAAAAGGAAGAGCGGAAAAAACGTGACCAGCGCATCGCTCAAGAGCGCATTGAGCTGATGAAGCTCAAAAACGGCGTTATCGAGGAATCCGAAACTATCAAAGAAGAACATGAAGCCCCAAAGGAGCTTCACGGCAAGGAAAAGATCGTCAATTTCTGGTATCACAACAAGATCTGGATACTCTTTGCGGCTTTTATCATCGGTGTCGTCACATTTATACTTGTTGACGAGTTCACTCGTGTCCGTCCCGATATGACCGTGATGATGATAGCCAACAACGGCCTTGCATTCAGGCAGGACGAGCTTCAGACCTTCTTTGAGAAGTACTGCGACGATCTAAACGGCGACGGCCAGGTGAAGGTCTCCGTTATGATGATGCCCCTTGACCCAAACAGCAAGGACTATCAGACTCAGTCGGGATACCAGGCTAAGTTCCTGGCGCAGATCCAGCTGCCGAATGACATCATGGTGATAACCGATTCCAATATGGAGAGCGATTTCATCACGCTGTTCAAAAACGATCTTTCCAAGGATTTCCCCGGGAACAAGTATATCGACGAAAGAGGCCTCTCTCTCAATTTCAAATTCCTTGCCGAGGAACTGAAATTTGAGAATATGCCCTACGACGTTCATCTTTCCATGCGGACTCCCATTACCACGATGAGCGGCTCTCTCGAGGAAATGCAGAAGAGCTATGATTCGGCTTTCATAGTGTTTGAGCGGATAGTAAACGATCTTACCAAGCGGGCCGCCGAGCTCAACGATCCCGGGCTGGATACACCTCCGGCTTCTCCGCCGAAGAATCTGACCAATTCCGGAACTGATACATCAAAGACAGATACAACTTCCTCTAAATAAAAACAAGCGGCAGAGCATCAAACTCTGCCGCTTATTGTTTACCTTATTGGGTTTATACCCTTGCCACGCTGGTGTCTCTTGCCGCCTGTGCAACTGCCGCCGCAACCGCCGCCGCAACATCTCTGTCAAGAGCAGAAGGGATGATGTATTCGGGTGAAAGCTTGTCGTCGGTGACAAAGGAGGCAATAGCTTTTGCCGCCGCGATCTTCATAGCGTCGTTGATCTCGCTGGCCCTTACATCAAGCGCTCCGCGGAAGATCCCGGGGAATGCAAGAACGTTGTTGATCTGATTCGGGAAATCGCTTCTGCCTGTGCCGACTACGGCTGCTCCGGCTTCCTTGGCGAGGTCGGGCATGATCTCCGGGGTCGGATTCGCCATTGCAAAGATTATGGGCTTATCAGCCATTGACTTCACCATTTCGGGAGTAACACATCCCGGTGCCGAAACGCCGATGAATACGTCAGCGCCCTTGATAACGTCAGCAAGAGAACCCTTGCGGAGCTGCTTGTTGGTGATCTCGGCCATTTCTGCCTTTTCTGAGTTGAGGCCCTCGCGGCCCTTGTAGATAGCGCCTTTTCTGTCGCAAAGTACAACGTCGTTGAGCCCCAGTGCGATCAGCAGCTTGATGATAGCGATGCCGGCAGCGCCTGCTCCGCTGGTCACGACTCTGATCTCATCGAGCTTTTTGCCCGTGAGCTTCAAAGCGTTCATCATAGCCGCAAGGCAGACAACAGCGGTGCCGTGCTGGTCGTCATGGAATATCGGAATGTCGCAGACCTCTTTGAGCCTGCGCTCGATCTCAAAGCAGCGCGGCGCGGAAATATCCTCAAGATTGATGCCTCCGAAAGAGCCGGAGATAAGCTGAACGGTCTTGACGATCTCGTCAACGTCCTTGCTCTTTACGCAAAGGGGGATAGCATCAACATCACCGAAGGATTTGAACAGTACGCATTTGCCTTCCATAACGGGCATACCTGCCTCCGGCCCGATGTCTCCGAGGCCGAGAACCGCAGTGCCGTCGGTGATGACCGCCACAAGGTTAGAGCGCCTTGTCAGCTCATAGCTTTTGTTGATATCCTTCTGTATCTCCAGACAGGGCTGTGCGACGCCGGGAGTATAAGCCAGTGAGAGATCGTCTCTCGTTTCGAGCTTAACGCGGCTGACTACTTCGATCTTGCCGTTCCACTGTTCATGGAGTTTCAGTGACTCTTCTGCATAATTCATTGTAAATATCCGCCTTTCAAGTTTTATGTTGTTAAGTCCCAATTTATAGGTTCTATGCCGTTCTGCGCAAGGAATTGGTTGGTCCTCGAAAAATGTCGGTTGCCGAAAAAACCGTTGTATGCCGAAAGGGGAGAGGGATGCGCCGATTCAAGTATCAGATGCCTCCGCCCGTCGATCAGCGTTTTTTTGGAACGGGCATTTCCGCCCCATAGTATGAACACCATAGGCTTTTCTCTTGCATTCAGCTTTGAGATAATTGCATCGGTAAGTTTTTCCCAACCCTTGCCTTTGTGACTGTTTGCCTGCCCCTCGCGTACTGTCAGCGCGGTGTTGAGCAGCAGCACGCCCCGCTTAGCCCACTTGGTAAGCTCGCCGCTGCGGGGAATGGGCACTCCGAGGTCGGCGTTCAGCTCCGAAAAAATATTTTTCAGTGACGGAGGAGGCTCGATGCCTTCCTTCACAGAAAAACAAAGCCCGTGAGCCTGTCCGGGGCCGTGATACGGGTCCTGCCCGACAATGACCGCTTTGACGTCATAATAGTCGGTGTATTTCAGAGCGTTGAAAATATCATACATATTCGGATATACGCGGAAATGGGAGTATTCGTATTTCAGGAACTCCCTCAGCTGCATATACCAGTCGCTTTTGAATTCTTCAGCAAGGATGCTGTCCCAGCTGTTGCCGATATGGACCATCAGCCCATACCTACTACTGCGCCGACAACGATGCCGACTACCATAGCCGCCGCTACCGCAAGCACGATTATCCGCATGATAAGCGGTTTGTCTTTTGACTTCGGTTTCTGTCCTTTCATGGTGAACCTCCTCGAATTATTATTATACTATTTTATTGTAGCATATCTGTTCCCGAAAATCAATAAGACTTTGTTACATTTTAATGTGCCTTGTTATGCATTTGTGCAAAGTCACTAAAAAAAATATACAATGTGACGAAATTATTATAAACTGTTGAAACATACCTTAAAATAGTGTATAATAAATTATGTATGAATACAATAAGGGAGGTGTGTCCTATGGATAACAAGAATAAGTCTGTTCTGCCTGTCGAATACGGCAGATATATAATAAATAACGAAGATGAATACAGAGTCGTAAAGCTTCTTGAAGGTTTTACCGAGATGTCGGGCTATACTATGGAAGACATTCAGCGTGATGACCTGAAACTCACGTCCTTTGTTCCCGACAGTGACAGAGAACTTTATGTCAGCTTCCTTAATAATATCCTTGCAGGAGAGATCGGTTCTTATCTTCAGCACCGATTTGTCAGAAAAGACGGTACAGTCCTTGAGGTGCTTTGCTTCGGCGAGCCGTTTTTTGACGAGAACGGATTATCTCTTTCAAAGATAACTATATGTAATGTTTCCGATATGGTGGACGCTCAGGAAAAATATTCCACCAATCTTGCCGAACTTGAAGCCGTAGCCGCTAATATTCCCGGCGGAGTTGCGGTCTACGAGATCGTAGGCGACGAGCTTAAACTGCTCAAAGCCAATGACGAGTATTATCATCTGTTCGGCTATGAATCTCCGGAGGCACATCCGGGATACGGCGGCAAAGTTTTCAGACGTCCCGAAGTGGTTGACCTTGTGGCCGAGGCATCGACTTATCTCCATACGGGAAAGATTCACGATAAGGACGTTGTCTTCTATAAAACCGACGGCACCCCGATCTGGGTAAGGACAAGGACCAAATTCCTTG
Source organism: Ruminococcaceae bacterium FB2012 (assembly GCA_900104495.1). GTDB lineage: Bacteria > Bacillota > Clostridia > Oscillospirales > Ruminococcaceae > FB2012. Next base: position 359,080 of record FMXS01000004.1, read on the forward strand.
AACCTGCCGCTTCCGGGAACTATACGATGTGCGTCGTGTTTATCGATATCACGGCTTACAAAAGGGCGGAGCGCGAGATCAAAAACCAGCAGGAGAGAATTGATTTTATCGCCGAAAATACCGACGAGATCTTTTTTGAATACCATATCGATGAAGATGTGATGATAATCTCCAACTGCCTCAACCGCTATGCCGAGGATGACAACCATATCAAAGGCTATCTGAATAACGAAAAGTTCAAGAAATTCGTGCATCCCGAGGACCAGGAGAAATTCAAGAACCGTCTGATCCAGGTCTCCTTTGCTCCTCAGCGGGGAAGTCTGCATTTCCGCACAAAGGCTTATGACGACGATTATACCTGGTACAAAGCTACCTATGTCAGCACCTCTGACGAGCTTGGCAAAGTCAGCAGGATCTACGGCAGGATATATAATGTTGATAACGTCCAGAAGCTGAAAAACAAGATCGTCAGCGATAAGGCGGAGATCGAAAGACTGTCAACTACCGATCAAGTCACCGGCCTGCTTATGAGAAAGGCTTTCAAGGATAAGGTCACAAATTATCTTGCAGGCGAGTTTGACAGCAGATACTGCTATGCAGTCATATACTCGGATATCAACGATTTTTCGTATGTCAACGATTATTTCGGCTTTGATTCGGGCAATCAGATGCTTCACGATTTTGCTCAGGAGATCCTGAAATCTCCATTCTGCGTTTATTCGAGCAGGATCTATTCGGACTTCTATGTCACCTTCGCTAAAGGCGATTCAAGAGACGAGATCATAGAAGCCGTAAAAGATACAAATACACGCTTCAACAACGAGCAGAAGCTGAAATATCCCGCTTCCGATCTTCACATTTCAAGCGGTGTATACTTCCTCTCCGGTAATGATATCGACGTTACTATCGCTATCGACAATGCCGACCTTGCAAGAAGAAGCGTCAAAGGCGTAAAGGAGATACCCTGCGGGATCTATTCCGACCGTATGAGGAAGCAGCGCAGCCACGAACAGCAGATCGCTGCCGAATTGAAAAACGCTTTGCAGACAGGTCAGATAGAGCTGTTCCTCCAGCCAAAGTTCTCACTCGATACCAGAGAACTTATCGGCGCCGAGGCCCTCAGCCGCTGGAGAAATCCCGACGGCAGCTATAAGCTCCCTTATGAGTTTATTTCCGTGCTGGAAAAAGTGGGATATATAGTCGATCTCGATATGTATATTTACGAGTCTTTGTTAAAGACCATGTCCAGGTGGAAGAGGGAAGGCTACAAGCTTTTCCCGGTGTCGATAAACTTCTCCCGCAACCATGCCAGTCACAGGAATTTTGTTGACAGGCTCACCGCACTATCTGATTTTTATAAGGTTGATCCTTCGCTGATCGAGATAGAGATCACAGAAAGCTCCTTTATGCAGGACTTCAATGCTCTCTACAATGATATGAAGAAACTCCGTGAACGCGGCTTCAAGATCGACATCGACGACTTTGGCATGGGCTATTCCTCCCTCAGCGTACTGCTGAATGCTCCGGTAGATATTGTTAAGGTGGATAAAGTGTTCATCGACAACATCGCTTCGAGCCCCCAGGCAAGAGACTATGTAAATCAGATCTGTTCACTTATCAATCTGACCAACAAGGCTATCGTTTTTGAAGGCGTTGAAACTGAGGCTCAAGCTCAGATCCTTGCAAATTCCGGCCATAAAATGGCTCAAGGGTGGCTCTTTGATAAGGCTATCTCTGTTGCTGAGTTTGAAAAGAAGTATATGACCGATAAAATGAAGGCCGATTCCTCAAACAACTGAATAACAAAGACGGCAGGATCTTTTGTCCTGCCGTTTGTGTTATGAACTCTTTTTAAATGCTGTCATACTATAAATACCAAAAAAGGAGCACCTTCTGCGGTGCTCCTTGATCGTTATTCAACTGATATTATGTAATAGTATACCGGCTGTCCGCCGCTTATGAGATTTATATCCATGTTGGGATATTTAGCTCTCAGATGCGAGGCCAGGTTTTCGGCGGCATCGTCGGAAACATCACTACCGTAAAGGATAGTGATATACGAAGAATCACCCTTGACCAGCTTCTTGGTCAGCTTGTATGCGCCCTTTGAAAGGTCCTTCTCAACGAAGCTGAGCTTGCCGTTTTCAAGACAGAGGATCTCGCCCTGCTTGATGATATGTCCGTCATAGTCGGAATCACGGGCTGCAAAGGTCACCATACCTGTCGAAACTCTTTCGAGAGCCTTGGTCATCTCGGTGCGGTTCGTATTGAAATCAGCATCGGGATCAAAGGCCAGCATCGCGCTCATGCCCTGGGGAATAGTTCTTGTCTGAAGCACGCAGACTTTTCTGTCCGCAAGCTTTACTGCCTGCTCCGCCGCCATGATGATATTCTTGTTGTTTGGCAGGACGAAAACGATCTCTGCCGGCGTTTGTATTATAGCCGCAAGAATATCCTGCGTGGAGGGATTCATAGTCTGTCCGCCCTTGACGATCCGGTCAACGCCTATGTCCTTGAACATAGTCTCTATGCCGACTCCGGCGGCTACCGCAACAAATCCGTATTTCTTTTCGGGCTTTGCAGGAGTGATCTTGGTCTCGGCTTCTTTCTTGCGGGCCTTGTGCTGGAGCTTCATATTCTCGATCTTCGGCAGATTGATATAACCGAATTGAAGTCCTTTCTGTATAGCAAGGCCGGGATCGTTAGTGTGAACGTGTACCTTGATGATATCCTCATCGTCCACGACAACAACGCAGTCTCCGATAGTTTCAAGGTAAGCGCGGAGCTTTGAAGCATCCTCGCAGCCGCTTTTCTTGGTGATTATCATTTCGGTGCAGTAGGTGAAGTGGATATCCTGATCGAAATCGCCAACTACGGAGGAGAAAGTATCGACCGTAACGGCTTCCTTTTTCTTAGCGTTTTTGGGTTCAACGATCTTTCCGCCGTTGAAAACGTCTCTCATAGCGCAGAAGATCACCAGCAGACCTTTTCCGCCGGCGTCAACGACTCCTGCTTTTGCAAGGACGGGAAGCAGCTTGGGAGTCTCGGAAAGTGTAAGCTCTGCCTGCTTGCAGACCTCGTCCCAGATCTTAACGGGGTCGTGCTTGGTGCGGAGGACCTCTCTCGCTCTCTCGGCGGATTCTCTTGCAACAGTAAGTATCGTACCTTCTGTCGGCTTCATTACGGATTTATATGCACCTTCAACACCCGTTTCAAGGGCCGCGACTATATTCTCGCCCGTAACGCTCTTCGCGCCTTTAAGTGCCTTTGAGAAGCCTCTGAATATCAGCGAGAGGATAACGCCCGAGTTTCCTCTTGCACCTCTCAGAAGAGCGGATGCCGCAGTTTTTGCGACCGTTCCTGCTTCAACATCGTCCGGCAGGTTTTTAAGCTCGGCCACACTGTTGCCGATAGTCATGGACATATTCGTTCCCGTATCGCCGTCCGGTACAGGGAAAACATTCAGCTCATCAACTGCTTTTTTATTGTTGGAAATGCTGTTAGCGGCGCTTATGATCGCGTCACGAAGCACACTGCCTTTTATCACTGGTTTATCCTCCTATACTCAACTGTCAGTCTACCAGTCCGTCAATATAAACATTAACGGATTCGACCTCGATACCCGCAAGGTCCGATACCACATAGCTTACCTTGTGAGCTATGCTTTCGGAGATCGCAACGGCATTGACACCGTAAGTTACCGTAATATGCAGATCGATCGTCAGCTTGTTGTCATTCTGCTTAATGATAACTCCGTTGTTTGCAGCGTGATTCTTTCTGACGATATTGTTCATGCTCTGAACAGCGCCGTAATAGTTCATCCCGGCAACGCCGAAGCAGCTCTCCGCTGTCTGAGAAATAAGAGAACGCAGATATTTGGCAGAAATGCCGATACTTCCGATATGATTGTTGACCTTTATCACAAAAGTCACTCCCTCCGCAATTATATGCATATGACAAAGAGATCTTTATTCATATATAATACATTATATCATACATCTTTCAGTTTTTCAAGGGGTTTTTCAAAAACTATACAATTTGATATATTAATTGTTTACAAAATGAAATCAATTTGAAAGATATCATTGACAAGGGGTGTTTGGTATGATAAAATATAAATAGTTATCGTTTCCTGTAGTTTTGTAGGAGGATTGTAATGAAACTTAAATTGGTCGCTATTGCGGCGATATGCCTTATATTCAGTTCCTGTTCACTGTTTTCAAGCGGTGATGCCAAATCCGTTCTGACGCCAAAAACTCCTCAAGGCGCTGAAACTGAGGTTTCGGCAGACGGAGCTTCTTCTTACGAAGAACAGAATGGATCATCGTCTTCCGAAGCTGACAGCGACAGTTCCGAAGTTTCCGAATCTGAGGATGATTCTGATGATGATTCTAAAAAGGAGACTACAAAAGCACCCGATTCGGACTCCGAGTCCGATACTGAGTCCGAACTCGAACCCGAGCGCAGGACTACCACGTCACGCAAAACCACTGTCAAAAGAGTGACTACCCCCGAGCAGATCGTTACCACCGATCCCGAAGAGGTTACCGAACCCCAGGATGTGCCCGAGGAAACGCAGGCCACTACCCCCGCAACAGAGCAGCAGACCGAAGCCCAGGCAGATACTACCACTCCAGCCTCACGTCCCACCGTGACTACTACTTCCAAAAAATCGGTACGTCCCGTATCAAGAACGACGCCGGTGTCAAAAGAGTCGCAATCTCAGACCACTAAGCCGGAAGAAGCGGTAATAGATATACCGCCGGAGAGCGTGGTCACCGTTACCAGCGATACCGATGACGATGACTGGTCTTGATATTTATACTGATTTCCCGATTTATGGAGTGATTTTTTAATGAAAAAACACGCGCGGCTTATTGCCTCAATAGTGACCGGCATTTTTCTTGGCCTCGCTTGTGCCGCCTGCGACGGCAGAGTTGACAGCGTATGGTTTTCCCTTGAAACAGCGGCTATGGTGCTTTTCACTGTTATATATTTCTTCGGAGAAGGCGAATCCGGAAACACCTTTGAAAGCTGTCTCACAAGCTTGATCTTATCATTTCTGCCGGGACTGCTTTGGGTGGTCATTCTCAGATCAAAAAGCTATTTCGGGTATTCCGGCGGAAGGCTTATAGGCGGTTCAATGGTCTGCGGACTGTTTATTTTCCTGTGCATCCTGCTTTCGCGTCACGAGGTCGGGCCTTTGAGAGCCGCTTTCGGAAGGAATATGCTCCCGGCATTCTTTGCGGTCGCGGGCGTCCATCGGCTTGTAAAATATTTCAAGGACCTGGACAGCTTCACCATCAGCTTCAAGGATAATCTTTGTTTACACGGACTGCTGTTCGTACTTTTTGCCCTCGGCGTGTTTATAGGTGCCAACCGTTCCAAACTTATCAAGCTTGAATCGTATATCGCCGCCGCCGTGTGGGGCGGTGTCTTCACCGTGCTGCATCTGCTGGATTTTATCACCGTACCCGTGCTGGATGTGTGAACGCATGAAACGTATCGAGATCTTTGAGGAAGGCTTTTTCCTTACATTTGTGATCGACGGCGGCAAGGCATTTGTCGTCAAAGCTCCGATGAACTCTCCCTGTATCGGAATGCACGATCTTATCCCTCTTCCGCCTGTCTTAGGAAGTACGGAAGACTTTTGGTTTGACGGCTATGAAGATACCGGGAACCAGACGGGCAGGGCAGTGACGCTGTCATTTCTCCGTCAGAGCGACGGGATGTCAGCAAAGGTGGTATTTCAGTTCTGCAAGGGACGCGGAGCAATGAAAGTTTCCGTGACTGTTAAAAGTCCCTGCGGTGTCTGCTCTCCGCAGATATTACGGTTTTCCGAACTGTTTGAGAACTGTCTTGAGGGCGTTGAGCATTCTTTGTCGGAGGACAGTTCAGAGCAGTTTTCTTTAAAAAATGATCTTAACGAAAAGGAGGTATCCCGATGATCCAGGTCCCCGATTATGTAGTAAAAGCGATCGAACTGCTGGAAAAGGGCGGCTTTGAAGCATACTGCGTCGGCGGATGTGTCAGAGACAGTCTGCTCGGATGTGAACCCAGCGATTGGGATGTCTGTACCTCCGCGACCCCGGAAGAGATGAAGGTCTGTTTTGAGGGCCTCCGCACCATTGATACCGGAATAAGACACGGCACCTTGACGGTCATCGTTGACCGTAACCCCCTGGAGATAACCACATACCGCACCGACGGGGCTTACGCTTCTCACCGCAGGCCCGTAAGCGTTAATTTCATCCGTGAACTCAGCGGAGATATATCCCGCCGGGATTTCACCGTAAATGCAATGTGCTGCGACAAGAACGGCGCTGTTACCGATATGTTCGGCGGCACCGAAGACCTGTCCCGGAAGATAATCCGATGTGTAGGCGACCCGGAAGAGCGCTTTGAAGAAGACGCTCTAAGGATAATGCGTGCTCTTCGTTTTGCTTCCACCCTCAGCTTCGAGATCGAAAAGGAAACTGCCGATGCGCTCTTCAGCAAGAAGAACCTTCTTGAATATATTTCCGTTGAACGTGTTTTCTCAGAACTTAAAAAACTTATCTGCGGACGTAATGCCGCTAAAGTCCTTGATGATTACAAGGAAATAATTGCCTCGGTCATTCCGGAGATAACCCCTTGTTTCGGATTTGAACAACACAACGTACATCATTGCTACGATGTCTGGACGCATATCGTCAAAAGCGTGGGAAATGTCAGAAAGGATGAAAGGCTTCGTCTTGCTATGCTTTTCCACGATATAGGCAAGCCTTCAATGGCTCGTTTCGACGAGGACGGCACCGGGCATTTCAAGGGCCACCAGATCAAAAGTGCCGAAATGCTCACCGAGATACTTGACCGATTCCACTGCGATAATGCCACACTTGCCTACGTCCGTGACCTGGTGATCGAACACGATAACCGCATTCCCATTGCGCGGAAAAATGTCAAGCGCTTTATGGCTAAGCACAGCTTTGATTTCTTTATGGATTATCTTGAAGTAAGGCGTGCCGATACCATGGCACAGTCAGATTATCTGCGGCAGGAAAAGCTTGATGAGCTTGAAAAGCTTGCTATGATCGCCGTGGAAGTCAATAATGAAAACTGCTGTCTGAAAGTCACTGATCTTGCCGTTGACGGAAAGGATATGATCTCCCTCGGCATGAGCGGCAGACAGATCGGCGCTATGCTCCAGAGGCTTCTTGATCTTGTGGTGGATGACAAGCTGGAAAATGACCGTAACGTACTCCTTGAATACGCAAAGGAGCGAATAAGATGAAGCGCAGGATCATCATTTTTGCGATCCTTTCTGTGCTTTGGTGCGGGTTTATCTTCTATCTTTCGGCAGAAAACTCGGAAGAGTCCTCCGAGAGAAGCGGAGAGGTCATCACCACTGTATGCGAGATCGTTATTCCCGATTTCAGTTCTTATTCGGAATCTGAAAAAGCAGATATAATCAGCGATATGTCCTTTTCGGTCAGAAAAGCCGCACATTTTACAGCTTATGCTATACTCGGTGCGCTTTTGTTCCAGGTGTTCTGCTTTGTGAAGGATAAACGGCTGAGGGCCCTGTTCTCAGTGGGCGGAGCGTTCCTGTATGCGGTCTCCGACGAGATCCACCAGTCCTTTTCTCCGGGGAGAAGCTGTGAATTCCGCGATATGATGATAGATACCGGCGGCGCGTTGCTTGCGGTGCTGATCTCACTGCTTTTTGTATATCTCAAAAACAAACATAAAAGGCAGAAGCCCGATTGATGTGCTTCTGCCTTAATTTTATGCGTCAAAGAATACCGTGAACACTGTTCCCTTGCCTTTTTCCGATTCTACTCTTATAGTTCCTCCGCAAAGCTCGATGATGCGCTTTACCAACGGGAGCCCGAGGCCGTTGCCTTCGGAAGAGTGAGCTGAATCTCCTTGATAGAAACGCTCAAAAATGTGGTTAAGCGTCTGTTCGTCCATACCTTCTCCCTGATCGGAAATGCTTATCCTTATCCTTCCGTCATGCTTTGATGCGCGGATGGTGATAAGAGAGCCTTCTCCGCTGAATTTTATCGAATTGCCGATAACGTTCAGCCATACCTGCGAAAGCATCTCCTGATTTCCGAAGAATTCGATCTGCTCCATGTCGATGTCGAATTCAAGCTGTTTTTTAGACCATTGCTTTTCAAGCAGAAGCACGCAGGAGCGTATCTGCTCGTCAATGAAAAATGTGTCCCTTTCGGTTATGAATTCTTGATTTTCAAACTTGTTGAGCATCAGAATGTTGGTCGCAAGATTTGTGAGCCGCTTTGACTCAGAGATTATAATATCAATGTATTCCCTGCGTTTTTCCTCGGGGAGATCGTCCTTTTTGAGCCGTCTTGCAAAGCCTTCGATGGAAACTATCGGCGTCTTGAATTCGTGGGAGAAGCTGTTGATGAAGTCCGAACGGAACATTTCCGTTCCTGCCAGTTCTTTAGTCATACGGTTAAAGTTGTCGATGACCTCAGCCACGGCTTTCGGAGTCCCCGTAGAATCTACGCTGACATTGAAATTTCCTCGCTCCACTTCGGCAATAGCTTTTTTGAATTCGGAAAGGGGCGACAGCACCCGTTTGGCTACGATGTGTGATATTACGGTCCCGATCAACGCGCTGGAAATGATAAAGGTCGTCATGTAAATAAACGGAGCTTCGGAACGGGAAGGGAAATATCCCAGCTTGCGGAGTATCAGTATCGTACCCAGCACGATAAGTCCCGCGGCAAGGATTATCAAAAAAACATAAATCGAGATGTTTCTAATCAGCGACCCGTTTTTCTGTTTCAGAAAGCGGTATGGTGAAGCATCCTTGCTCATTGCTTCTTCACCCCTTTATAACCCAGCCCACGGACGGTCACTATCTCAAAATCGATGTTTCCCTTGAAGCGCTCCCTCAGACGGTTCACATGAACGTCAACGGTCCGTTCGTCCGATTCCGAGGAAAGATCCCAGATCTCGTCGATAAGCTGGCGCCTGGTGAATATCTTCCCGGGATAGGAAAGCAGCTTGTAGAGCAGCAGGAATTCTTTCGGCGGCAGTTCCGACCTTCCCGAATCGTCGGTGACGGACAGCGTGTCGTAGTCAAGAACGGTGCCGCCTACGGTGATCTTATGCTCGTTGTTGATCTGTGCCCGCCTCAGCAGGGCAGCGATCCTCAGTAGGAGTTCTTCTTCATCCACGGGCTTGACCATGTAATCGTCGGTGCCCTCGATAAATCCCTTTTTCTTATCGGCAATAGCTTCTTTGGCCGTCACCATGATTATCGGTATCATGTTTCCGGCGCTTCTCAGTTGTCGTGTAAGCTCATAGCCGTCTGTTCGTGGCATCATTATGTCCGCGATTATAAGGTCGGCGTGTTTGCTGTCAAGCAGTTCCAGAGCCTCGGTGCCATCCTTGGCGGTCAGCACGTTGTAGCCGTTTTCCTCCAGCACATCTACCGTCAGTTTTCTTGTGTTGAGATCATCCTCTGCAATAAGTATCGTAAACATAGTCCCGCCCTCCCGTGAATATCGTAACACATATTTATGAACTGCGTATAAACATAAAGGAGCCGCCTTGGCCGGGCAGCTCCGTTACAGAGGAAATATTATGAGGGCAGGGCAGAAGGTCACAGAAAACTGTCCTGCTTCGGATAAGGCTTATTTGTTGGAATAAGGGTCGATATAGTTTATCGGGTCGATCCATTCACCGTTGCGTTTCAGGGCAAAGTGGAGATGTGAGGGCATTGCAGCTTCGATCTGAGCCGTGTCTCCGATACTTCCGATGATCTGTCCCGAATCGACTATATCGCCTTCTTCGATCGCCATTGACGCCGAGAGGTTGTAATAATAGCTGACTATCCCGTTGCCGTGGTCGATGGAGGCGGTAAAGCCCCAAAGCGGATCTTCCTTGATCTCCTTGACCTCGCCGTGATTCATTGCCTTTACGGCCGTTCCCTTTTCGGCCTTTATATCAACGCCGTCGTGGGTCTTCCAGACATCAAGGGTCTCGCTTTTTACCAGCTCGCCGAAGCTGAAGGGGTTTATGACTTCACCGTTGACAGGCATAACATTCGGCTGAGTGATCACCGGCTTGTCAGACTTGCTCGGCGTCTCTTCCGGCGACGAAGAGTCGTTCATGCTTTCGGAAACAGAACTTGCGTCCTCTTTGGGAACATCAGTTTTCTTTTCGTCGGCATAGACGCCTGCACGGCTGCTTTCGGTAATGCTGGGGGTAGTGTTATTCAGACCGTCGTTGATCCTTTTGACGGCTTTATTGTAAGTCGCAGCACCTATGCCTCCCACTGCGATCATACAGGCGGCCGCTGCGATGTAGATCCCTTTGCCGCCGATCATTCCTTTTATTCTTGCAAAATCGGGTCTTTTCATTTTGATTCTCCTTTACGTTCACCGCAGCTTTCTTTCGCTGCTTTCTGAATATATTCTGCTCAGATGTTTCGGATTTATACATTTCCTCAGATTTTTTTCTTCACGCTCTTTTGTCATTGAAATATAATCAATCATAACAAGAAAACGATTACAGTTTTGTTGCTAATGTATATTGAACTTGAAAAACAATTGTGCTATAATTATAAGGAAATGATAACGTTTACCGGAAAGGACTGATAGAATGAGCGTAACGATCAAGGATGTTGCAAGAGAAGCCGGCGTTTCCGTGGCTACCGTATCCCGTGTGCTGAACGGGAGCCCGAATGTCTCCGAAGCTTCCGCAAAACTGGTCAACGAGACCATAGAGCGCCTCGGTTATTCCCCGAACTTCTTGGGAAGAAATCTCCGCAAGCGCGCTACGAATGTTATACTTGTTATCATCCCCAATGCCGAGCATTCGCTGTATATGAAGATCTGCGTCGGTATGCAGAACTATGCTCAGAAGGTGGGCTATGATATTATCACGGCATCCTCCAACGCCACCACCGCCGTTGAAACAAGACATATGAATATGCTTTTCAACAGGACCGTTGACGGAGTTGTGCTTATGGGGACCAGCTACGATGCTGAGTCACTTAACAGCATTGCCCAAAACTACGATATCGCTCTCTGCTGCGAAGGCGTGACCGGAGCAAACGTGCTGACCGTCACCGTCAATGACGAGCAGGCCGGCTATGACGCCGCTGCTGCGCTTATCGGTAAGGGACATAAGCGTATCGCTTTTATCGGGGCCGAATCCACGGCGCTCTCCGCAAGTCAGCGCGAACACGGCTTCAGACGCGCACTTTCCGAACACGGCCTTGAGCTCCCGGATGAATATGTGTATAAGAATACATACGATCAGGAAAATGGCGCTGTAGCTATGGAGAAGTTCCTGAAACTCCCCGAACCGCCGACCGCAGTATTTGCTGTTTCTGATATACTGGCGATGTGTGCTATCCGCAAGGCCGTTGAAATGGGGCTTGCAGTCGGGAAGGATATTTCCGTCATCGGTTTTGACAACATCTCAATGTGCGAGCTGACAAATCCCAGCCTTTCGACTGTCGAGCAGCCCTGCTATAAAATGGGAGAGCTTGTTTGCAGAAAGCTGATAGAAAACTTTACAGCCCAGCAGAAGGACAATACTTACTACAATGTTGCCCATAGGATAATCCTCAGAGAATCAACAGGGGACTGACGCATTATTTCAGCCGCTTTTTCCTTTTCGGAAGGGCGGCTTTTAATATTTTCGGCGGTATTTAATATGCTTTTGTTTAAAACGCCTTATAATCTTTGCGCGGTTTGTGCGATTTGCTGAAAACGTTTACTTAATTGTTTCAAAAAGATTACTTGCATTGACAACGATTACATTGCGTGCTATAATGTGCTTGTATAAAAGGAGATAGCGGCAGGAGCATATCCTGCCCGGGAAAAAGATACTATTATTTTACGGAGGAAGAATTATGATCAAAAGCAAAAGATTAGCTGCCGGTCTGCTTGCAGTTCTTACTGCGTTCTCAGTAGCAGGCTGCGGCGACTCGGAAGGTTCCGGCGGAAGCACGTCCACTGAAAGCAAATCAGATGCTGCTGCATCCAGCAATGAAGATATCGACCAGTATAATTTTTCACATGATGATATCAGCGTTGCCGATACCGAAACCATCAAGAGCATGGACGATATCTCCGATGCAGAGAAGGAGCTTGTATGGCTTTCTTACTTTGACATCAACCCCACAAGAGCTGCTCCCGAGAAGAGAACAGACCTTGACCTCTTCGAGAAGAAGGGCGGCAAGATCAAGTACGATAAGACAAACTCCCTTGAAAAGTATACCAAGCTGGCTGACGAGATCCTTGCAGGCAGCCCTCCCGATATGTTCTGGTATGAGGGCAACATGACCTTCCCCTACAATGTAACAAGAGGTATGTTCCAGCCTGTTGACAGCATCGTTGACTTTAATTCCGATCTTTGGAAGGATGTTAAGGAGCTTGCTGATACATTCGTTCTGAACGGTGAGCATTATGTTGCTCCTATCAACCTTGTTACTACTTCCATCCTGACTTATGATAAGGACGTTATCGAGGCTGCTCAGCTTGACGATCCTTATGAACTTTGGCAGAACGGCGAGTGGAACTGGAACACCTGGGAAAAGATGATGAACGATTACGTTAAGGGTGCGACCGGCGATGAGGAAAGATATGGCGTTTATGGCTGGTTCCAGCAGTTCATCTTCTATTCTACCGGCGAAACACTTATCAAATTTGACTCTGATAAGCAGGAATATTACAATAACATCGATAATCCTGATCTTGAGCGTGCTGCTCAGTTCCTGTATGATCTTGATAAGAACCAGCTCTTCCTCCATGAAGGCTGGATCGGTGACTGCGCAGAGTGTTTCAACAAGAACGTTCTGTTCTATGCTATGGGTCCTTGGGCTTCGTCCGCTGACCATACTCCTAAGGACGGAAGCAACTGGGGCAACGTTCCTATGCCGAGCGATCCTACCAAGGATAAGAACTATATCGTTCCCGATGTTAACGCATATATGTGGGTAGCAGGTTCCAAGAAAGACGTTGCTATGAAGACCTGGAACGAGTGTGCTAAGATCGTCTGCACAGACGATCAGTACAAGCAGGTTGACAGAGAGAAATTCAATTCATCCAATCCTAACTGGAATGATGAGATGTATGATGTGGCATACAACCTTCTCTACACTGATTACTACACGCTGATCTCTGACCCGGGCAGCGCTATCAATACCGAGCTGTCAGATAACGATGCTGCTACAAACGATTCCAAGAAGGCCGTTGTAAGACTTATGTACGATTCTGTTACCGATGCTGATGAAGACGGCGTTCAATACACATGGACTCGACTCAAAGAAACCTATAAGCCTACTTTTGAAAGAGGCATCAAGGAGATCAATGAGATGTATAAGAAGTACCTCAGCGGCGACAAATCCGCTCTCAAGGAGAACACTGAGTCCAAGGCACAGTAATATCAACAAATTCAAAGCCCTCTTCGGAGGGCTTTTTTGTTGTGCCGTCAATTGACTGTTAACAGCAGCTGTGTTATAATTTTTAATGAATTATTACGGCTTGAGCCGATAAGGAGATCATGAAGATGCTTACAAAAACACCGCCTATGGGTTGGAACAGCTGGGACTGCTGGGGTGCAGCTGTCAGCGAAGAGACAGTCAGAAAGAACGCTGAATTCATTGCCGAAAATCTGAAACAGTTCGGCTGGGAATATGTAGTTGTGGATATCCAGTGGTCGGAGCCCACCGCCGTTAACCATGAGTATCACCCTTTCACCGAGCTTTGCATGGACGAGTATTCAAGGCTCATCCCCGCTGAGAACAGATTCCCTTCGGCCTCAGGCGGGAAGGGTTTTGCTCCGCTGGCGGAGTACATCCATTCACTTGGACTGAAATTCGGAATACATATTATGAGAGGAATACCGAGGCAGGCAGTACACAGAAACACCGCTCTGCTGGGTACAAATGTCACCGCAAGACAGATCGCCAAGACCGACAGCATATGCCATTGGAACACCGATATGTACGGTGTCGATCCCGAAAAGGAAGGCACACGGGAATACTATGAAAGCATTTTCAAGCTTTATGCCGAATGGGGCGTTGACTTCATAAAGTGCGACGATATCTGCCGGGAACTTCCTCACGAGGAAAGCGAACTTGTGCTTATCAGCGAGTGCCTGAGAAAATGCGGCAGGGATATGGTGCTGAGCCTTTCGCCCGGTCCCGCACTGCTGGAAAAGGCTGATGTTTACGCCCGTACCGGCGATATGTGGCGCATCACCGATGATTTTTGGGACAAGTGGGAGCTGCTTTACAATATGTTTGAGCGCTGTGAGAAATGGGCTCCTTACTGCGGCAAGGGCGGCTGGCCGGATGCCGATATGCTCCCCGTGGGAGCTATCCTCCAGGACTACGGCCCCGACGGCTTCACCAAATTCACCGAGGACGAGCAGCGCACAATGCTGACCCTTTGGTCTATATTCCGTTCTCCGCTTTTTATCGGCGGGGACCTTGTCAAGTGCGATGGCTTTACATATTCTCTGCTTACAAGCAAGGGCATACTTGATATGTCCAAGCATTCCCGGAACGCTGCACAGCTTAAACGCTGCGCTTATGCCGATACCGAGATCGTCATCTGGACTGCTGACTGCGCAGAAGGCGGCAAATATGCGGCTTTCTTCAACATCGGCGAAAAAGACTGCGAACTTGACATACCGTGCAGCGAACTGGGGGCAGGAAGCTGCGAGCTTTGCCTTGACCTTTGGAGCGGCAGGGTCGCAGGACTCAGTGATACTGTCTGCGCGGAGCTGAAAAAGCATTCCTGCGCGGCCTTCCTGATCGGTGGTGCAAGTGAATTATAACAGGACGATAAGGTCCTGCTTTGTCGGGTATGTGGTCCAGGCGATAGTCAACAATTTCATCCCGCTGCTTTTTATAACTCTTCAAAGGCAGTATGACATCCCCCTTTCCGAGATCACTTTGCTTATAACCGTAAATTTCGGAGTTCAGCTGACTGTCGATATGCTCTCGGCGTTTTTCGTGGACAGGATAGGTTACAGGGCTTCTATCACGGCGGCACATTTTTTCTCCGCTGCGGGATTGATCCTGCTGCCGATACTTCCCGAGATAATGGACCCTTACGCGGGTCTGTTGACAGCCGTTTGCCTTTACGCTGTCGGCGGGGGACTTATCGAGGTGCTGATAAGCCCGATAATGGAATCCTGTCCTACCGACAATAAGGAAAAAGCTATGAGCCTGCTTCATTCCTTCTACTGCTGGGGACAAGTAGGCGTAGTATTGTTTTCAACGCTTTTCTTTAAAGCTTTCGGACTTGACAACTGGCGGATCCTGTCTTTCCTTTGGGCCGTTATTCCGATCGCAAATGCAGTAATGTTTCTGAAAGTGCCTATCGCTCCTCTGGTGCCCGATAATGAAAAGGGGATGCCCTTCCGCGAGCTTCTGAAGAGCAAGCTGTTCTGGATACTGATGCTTATGATGATCTGTTCGGGTGCAAGCGAACTTGCCGTTAGCCAGTGGGCCTCTTTTTTCGCTGAAAAGGGACTTTCGATCTCAAAGGCGGCCGGTGATCTTGCGGGACCTATGACCTTTGCTATCCTTATGGGCAGCGCAAGAGCATTCTACGGCAAATTCGGACACCGTATCGCCCTTGACAGATTCATGACAGCCAGCGCCGCGCTTTGTGTGATCTCCTATCTGATGATCTCGCTCGTCCCGAATGCCGCCGTCAATCTTATCGGCTGCGGTATTTGCGGACTTTCGGTGGGCATTATGTGGCCCGGGACCTTCAGCAAGGCTGCGGCTTCGCTGAAGCGGGGAGGCACCGCACTTTTCTCTCTTCTTGCTCTCGCCGGAGACGTGGGCTGCTCTGCAGGCCCGACTCTCGTGGGATTTGTTTCCGGCAGCGACAGCAATATGAAAACGGGTATCCTTGCTGCCGCCGCATTCCCGGTGGGAATTATGATCTGTTCCCTTGGATTTCTGTTTACACGGAAAACGAAAGCATAAAGCAAGCCGATGCTGAAACATAGTCAGCATCGGCTGTTTAAGTTATTCCGCAAGTTTACGGAGAGTTCCAAGATCGGGCTCATAGCCGCCGGGGGCTTCGGCAATGCGCCAGACCTCCGAGATCTCGGCAGTTTCTCCGGGCTGGTATTCCTTGTATTCTCCCAGCACCTCGCATTCAAGGAAAGCATCGTTGGTGAAGACCTCCACGTTGCAGGAGTAATCGGGATATCTGATAAACTGATATTCGGTGATCTTCTTGATGAACACCTGGTTTTTCAGCACGACTGCCTCCCAGCCGTTCTCGTTGTTGAAGGCCGCCTTGAAGGGTGTCGGTAAGAAGCTGTCCTGTCTGATTCGGGCGTATTCGTTGGTCATTTTGAACCGGGGATCGTATACGTCCGAATACTCCCAAAAGCTGACGACCCTGTTGGGCAGGAAACCGCTCTTGCGGGTACACATAGGAAGTATCGCCGCACTGCCCCTGTCAAGACAGGTAAGGGACCAGGGTGCAAACAGGCTCGGCTTGTCGGAAACGTTCTTTATCCGCGAGATGACGCCTACCTCGGCTTTATCCTCGCTCATTTCAAAGACAAGCGAGAAAACCTTTCCGAAGGGAGTCTCCGGAGCCGTGAAGGTGAAAACATTACCTTCGGCTTTAAACTCCACCGGGCTTGAATCGGGAGCATAGGTCTCGGGAACGATCTCCGGGGAACACCAAAGCCTGTGACCGCCGTAGTTGTACCACATACCGTATTCTCCGGCATCAAGCTTGAAGCGCCTTTCTTCATCAGCGAACATGATGTTTTCGTGTCCTTCCAGCGCACAGAAGATAACTCTCGGACCGATATCCACCGTGACGCCGAGGGTCAGCAGTCCGTTAGTGATAAAAACGCATTTTCCGAAGTTCAGATAGTCCTTGAAGTTGTATGAAACTGACATAGTACCGCACCTTTCAAATAATGATTTTGTACTTGTAAAAACCGTGACAATATGTTATAATGATTCTGACCTTGAAACAAAGGAGCTGATCCCTTGATAGCCCACCTTGAAGGCGAATTTGAGACCGTAGATTTTTCCGAAAACCGTTGTGTCCTTCTGTACGACAATGTGGAAAGCGAGGATTATCCTCTCCACTGGCATAACGCCGTTGAGATCATTCTTCCGCTGGTCAACCCGATAAAAGCCAACTGCGAAGGTACCGAATACGAAGTCTGCGAGCGGGATATACTTATCATCCCCGCAGGCACGCTCCATTCCCTCAGCACCCGTGAAGGCCGCCGGCTGATACTTCTTGCGGACAACCGATGCTTCGCTGACAATCCGGCCCTTTCCGACCTTCGCCCGATGCTTGATTCACCGGTGTTCATAAGTCATTTCGAGGACAGGGAGCTTTCCTCACAGCTTTGCGCTTTGCTTACCGAGATCTATACTCTTTACAGCGGCTGGAAGGATATGGCCGAGACATATATCTATCTCAAACTGCTTACCCTGCTTGTGCGTGTTATGGAATACCGCTCCGGCTCCGGCAACGAAGATGCCTACAACGAGAATTTCAGTGCGGTGCTTCGGTATATCGAACAGAACTACACCTCGCCCATAACCCTTGACGAGCTTGCCGACAAAGCCGGCTACAGCAAATACCATTTCTCGCGGATGTTCAAAAAGCATTGCCGCACTTCATTTGTAAACTATCTCAACCGCCGAAGGGTACGGGCCGCAGAATTGCTTCTTGTGAACGAGGATATCTCGGTCACGGAGGCGGCAATGCAGGTGGGCTTTTCAAGCCTCAGCACCTTCAACCGCGTTTTCCGTGAGTACAAGAACTGTACCCCCACCGAATTCCGACGGCTTTACCGCATCGCTAATTCCGCAGACGGTTAAAGCGTGATCTCCGTGCTTGTGCATTCACTGCCAGACAGCACGACGCTGAGCCCGTCGGGACGGTGAGTTCCTGCGTAGAGAGTGAATCTGTTACCGAATACTTTTCTTTCCCCGTTTTCGTCAACAGCGGTGAACGCTTTGCCGGGAACGGGGATCTTGTATTCTCCGACTTCATTCTCTCCGAGACTGATCCTCAAAAATCCGCAAAGGCTCTCGTTGGGGACGGCGTTTTCGCAGTGGTCCTTGATGTAAAGCTGGATAACGTCCTCGGTGGCTTTGCCCTTGTTCTCGGCTTTGACGACGGCATATCCGTCCTTGTATTCAACGGAGGTACAGCGGATGTCTCCGTAGGTAAGTCCGTACCCGAAGGGGAAGAGAATGTTCTCGTTTGTGTATCTGTATGTTCTGCTCTTCATCGAGTAGTCGGTGAACTCGGGCAATTTTTCCGTATCCTTGTAGAAAGTAACGGGGAGCTTTCCGGAAGGCGAAACATCTCCGAAAAGTATCTCCGCCACGGCTTTTCCGCCCTCGGCACCGGGATACCATATATGGAGCAGTGCATCGGGATCGGCTTCGGTGTTGATCGCGCTTCCTGCCGCACAAACGATAACGGTGGGCTTGCCTGCTGCCATGATCCGCTTTACAAGCTCCGCCTGGGGACCCGGGAGCAGCAGACCCTTCTTGTCCCCGGAGGAGAACTCGTTGCCGGTGTCGCCTTCTTCCCCCTCGATAGAGGCGTCCAGTCCCACACAGAGGATGACCAGATCGGCGCATTCAGCTGCGGCTTCGGCTTCGGCATATCTGTCGCCGGGCTGAGCAAGAACGGAGATTTTGTCCTTGTAAAGATGACAGCCTTCGGCATAAATCACCCTGCCGGAAAATCTGTCCTGTATTCCCCGAAGCACCGTAGTATAGCGGTCTGAAAGGCCGTTGTAATTTCCTTCGAGGGCAGCAGTGCTGTCAGAATTGGGCCCTATGACCGCAACAGTCCTGTATTTATTCTCGTTGATAGGCAGGATGCCGTTATTTTTCAGCAGTACAGCCGAGCGCCTTGCACATTCAAGGGAAACAGTCTTGTGTTCCTCGCAGGCAACGGTTTCGTAGCCTATGCTGTCAAAGGGAGTTTCATCGTCGAACATTCCCAGTCTGATACGGGTCCTCATAAGATGAACGCAGGCTTTTCTGATGTCATCTTCGGTTATCATTCCGCGTTCGAGAGTCGCCAGCAGATTGACATAGGTGCAGCCGCAGTTAACGTCGCAGCCTGCTTTCAGTGCCATCGCCGCCGATTCAACGGCGTTGGATGTCACCATATGATGCTCATGGAAGTCCCTTATCGCCCAGCAGTCGGAAACGAAATAACCGTCAAAGCCCCATTCTTCCAGTTTGGACATCAGAAAGTCGCTGGCGCAGGCAGGCTCGCCGTTTACGCGGTTATAAGCTCCCATAACGCCCTCGACGCCTGCTTCTTTGACAAGCTCTTCAAAGGCGAAAAGATAGGTCTCTTCAAGGTCCTTGGGAGTTGCTTTGGCGTCAAATTCATGCCGAAGGGATTCGGGCCCGCTGTGTACGGCAAAATGCTTGGCGCAGGCGGCAGCCTTCATGACCTCACCGTCTCCCTGCAGGCCTTTGACGTAAGCCTTGCCGTTCTCGGCGGTCAGATAGGGGTCCTCTCCGAAGGTCTCGTGGCCGCGTCCCCAACGGGGGTCTCTGAAAATATTGATATTGGGCGCCCAAAGGGTCAGTCCCTTGTATATGTCACGGTCGCCCTTCTTGGTGTAGACATTGTACTTGGCTCTTGCTTCGTCGGCGGTTATCTCTCCGGCCTTTTTGACAAGTTCAGTATCAAACATAGCCGCCATTCCTATTGCCTGCGGGAACATCGTGGCTATTCCCGAACGTGCGAGCCCGTGGATTCCCTCGTTCCACCAGTTGTAGGCGGGAATACCCAGCCTTTCCACCGCGGGAGCGTCATACCTCAGCTGACTTGCCATTTCCTCGACTGTCATCAGCGACACCAGCGCTTCAGCGCGTTTTTCTGCGGATAAACTCTTGTCCTTGTATTTTTCCATAAACTCACCTCATGGTAATTATTTGCTGTTTTTATTATAGATTAAACCCGGGGTGGGATGCTAACCAATTCTTGCGCACTGGTAAGCGATATTTGTCAAGCCTTTTAAAGTGTGACTGTTTTCATTCGTCGTCCATTTCAAGAATTACCACATTTCGGGTGCCGTCCTCAAGGACGGGTTCAAGCTCCTTGCCCTGGTATTCGTCCTCGTCGGAGTCTTCTTCCGCGGGGATGACGTCAAACATTCTTCCCGTGAAGGGCGGTAGCTCAATACGCGCAAAGTGCCCGATGCCGTCGGTTTTTATCTCGACGGGGGATTCCGGGATAACGGTGCTTCCGCTGTATATGTTCCAGTCGCTGTTAAGTACCTCCCGAAGCAGACAGCAATCTCCCATGGGCACGCTTACTGTTTTGACCTTGTCCGACAGATTGAAAACGCAGGCCAGCCTGTCGTCTCCGCAGATGCGTTCATAAGCGTAGATGCAGTCCGATACGGCGTTTACGATGAGCCAATGGAAGCTTTCGGTATTGTAGTCCCCGCAGTAGAGACAGGGACGGGAAGTGTAAAGCTCTCCCAGCTTCCCGAAGTATTCCCGGAAACTGTCGTGCTTGGGATATTTCAGCATAAACCAGTCAAGTTCTTCCTTTTCATCCCATTCACGGAAATGCCCGAACTCGCTGCCCATGAAGGTCAGCTTCTTTCCGGGGTGGGTGAACATATACATATAGAAAGCCCTTGCCTGCGGGAATTTCTGTTCGTAGTCCCCCCACATCTTCTGAATTATCGTTGCCTTGCCGTGTACGTTTTCGTCGTGGGAGAAGGGGAGCAGATAAAGCTCGTTGTAGAAATACATCATTGAAAATGTCAGTTTGTGATAATGTTCGGGACGCTCGGCGGGAGGCGTCTTGAAGAAATTCAGAGTGTCGTGCATAAAGCCGAGATCCCATTTGTAGTCAAAGCCCACACCGCCGTACTCCACGGGAGCTGTGATCTTCGGATAGGCGGTGGAGTCCTCGGCGATAAGCATAGCCGTGGGGTGACGCTGTTTCAGACCTTGATTCATACGTTTGAGAAAATCGAGGGAGGTGGGATTCACTCCTCTTCGTTCGTCGCCCATCCAGTATATGGCCCTGCTGACGGCATCCATGCGCAGGCCGTCGGCGTGATATTTTTCAAGCCAGTAATTCGCCGCCGACTGCATAAAGCAGACGACTTCACGGCGGGAGAAATTAAAATTGCAGGTGCCCCATTCGCTGATAGTTACGTTGCTGGAATTGTATTCGTAAAGCTCCGAACCGTCGTATCTGATAAGCCCGTAATCGTCGATAGCAAAATGTACCGGCACAAAATCAAGGATCACGCCTATCCCGTTCTGATGACATCTGTCGATAAGTTCCATAAGCTGGGAAGCCGTTCCATAGCGGGAAGTGGGTGCAAAGAACCCGGTGTTCTGATAGCCCCAGGATTCATCGGCGGGATGTTCGCTGACAGGCATAAGCTCAATATGTGTAAAGTGAAAACGCTTGCAGTATTTGATCAGCCTGTCAGCAACGGCAGAATAGGTGAACCAGCCGTTTTCGCTGTCGGGGTCCTTGAACCAGGAGCCGAGGTGAAGCTCGTAAATGTTCATCGGTGAATCGTAATTCTTAGTGCGCTTTGACATCCATTCCGCGTCGCCGAAATGATATGCATTCAGATCTCTTGTTACCGAGGCGAAATTCGGCCTCAGTTCCATACCGAAGCCGTAGGGGTCGCAGTGTTCGCGTTTAAGGCCGTCCGCTCCGCAGATCACATATTTATACATCTGATCGTAGTCGGCTTCGGGACACCAAAGCTCAAAGACCTGTCCCTTGCGCTCCATTTTCTGCTCCTGCCAGCCGTTCCATTCTCCGACTACAGATACACTGCTTGCCTGGGGCGCAAAGGTGCGGAAAACCATACAGCCGTTTTCCTTGTGGGCACCGAAGTATTCGTAAGCGTCAAAAATATTGCCCATATAAAATTCATGCATATCCATAATATCCACTCCAATTCGCGTTTGTTCTTATATTATATCATAAATATTGCCCTTTGTCTATTGATACGGCATAAAAATTCAGACTTTTCGGTTTTTAATTTAATAAAAGCTGTAAGCGAAAAATTTTTATAAAAAGTCTTGACAAACAGATGCTGATGTGCTATAATAATCAAGTGCTCTATGAAAAACATATCGCGGGATGGAGCAGTTCGGTAGCTCGTCGGGCTCATAACCCGAAGGTCGGAGGTTCAAATCCTCCTCCCGCAACCAACGATTCCCCTTAGCTGAGGCTAAGGGGATATTTTTTCGTTTTTGCATCAAATAATTGACTTAGGTCTGTTTCAGTTTAGACATTATTCATTATAATACGCATAATAGTTTCTTGACATTTTTTTGTGCGAGGGTTATAATTGATAATGTATGAAATAGTATCAAAAACGTCCGTTCAGCGTTTCAGAACGGGGGAAAAGGAGGGTGCCGATTGGTCAGACAGCTTGTAAAATGTATAAGAGAATATAAAAAAGCAACCATCCTCACGCTTGTCTTTATAATCGGCGAGGCGGTGATCGAGATATTCATCCCGTATATAACCGCAAATCTCGTCAATGACATCAAGGACAACGTTCCTATGAGCGAGGTGGTCTATTCGGGCATATTCCTGGCAGTGATGGCTCTGCTGTCGCTTTGCTTCGGAGGTGCCGCAGGCTTCACTTCTGCGAAGGCCGCGGCAGGCTTTGCAAAAAATCTCAGAAACGATGTTTTTGCCAAGATACAGACTTTCACCTTCGGCAACATCGACAAGTTTTCATCGTCTTCACTGGTGACAAGACTTACCACCGACGTTTCAAACGTTCAGATGTCTTATATGATGATAATAAGGATAGCGGTAAGAGCACCGATAATGCTTGTTTTCGCTATCGTTATGGCTTACATCATGGCCGGAAAGCTGGCGGCGACTTTCGTTGTGGTCGTTCCGCTTCTTACGGTCGGGCTGATAATTATTGCCAGAAAAGCGATGCCCGCATTCAGAAGCGTTTTCAGAAAATACGACAAGCTAAACGAGTCAATTGAGGAAAACGTCAGAGCGATGCGCGTTGTTAAGGGCTTCTCCCGCGAGGAGCACGAGAAGAAAAAGTTCTCTTCGGCAGCTGATAACATCCGTAAGGATTTTACTAAAGCCGAAAGGATAGTAGCGCTTAACACTCCTCTGATGCAGTTCTGCATTTATTTCAACATGGCCTTCGTGCTTATCGTCGGAAGCAGCATGATAATCTCCGGCAAGGGAAGCGATATAGATGTTGGACAGATCTCTGCGATGCTCACCTACGGTATGCAGATACTTATCTCGCTGATGATGCTCTCAATGATCTTTGTTATCATCACGATCTCGGCGGAATCCGCCAAGCGTGTCTGCGAAGTCCTCAGTGAGGAACCTGCACTGCACAATCCCGACGAGCCCTTGATGAAAGTTGCCGACGGTTCCATAGATTTTGACGGCGTCAGCTTCAAGTATTCGGAAACTGCGGAGAAATATGCGCTTGCGGATATCGATCTTCACATCCGTTCGGGAATGACGGTGGGAGTCATCGGAGGAACGGGCTCCAGCAAATCCACGCTGGTCCAGCTTATTCCAAGACTTTACGACGTTACTGCTGGATGTGTAAAAGTCGGCGGTGTTGACGTCCGCAGTTACGATATCGAAACTCTCAGAAACAGTGTGGCAATGGTGCTTCAGAAGAATCTGCTGTTCGCCGGCACCATAGCCGAGAACCTTCGCTGGGGCGATAAGAACGCCACTGACGAAGAACTTAAAGCCGTCTGCAAGATAGCCCAGGCGGACGAGTTCATCAGGCAGTTCCCCGAGGGATACAATACTAAGATTGAGCAGGGAGGCACAAACGTCTCCGGCGGTCAGAAGCAGAGGCTCTGTATCGCAAGAGCGATGCTCAAAAAGCCGAAGATACTTATCCTTGACGACTCGACCAGCGCTGTTGATACAAAGACAGACGCGCATATCCGTCAGGGTTTCAGAGATTATATCCCCGAGACTACCAAGATAATTATTGCACAAAGGATCTCTTCTGTGCAGGATGCGGATCTTATCGTTGTCATGGACAACGGCATGATATCCGCTCAAGGAACTCACGAACAGCTGCTTGAAACAAGCAGCATCTACCGTGAAGTCTACGAACAGCAGACGAACGGAGGTGAGAGCGATGAGTAAGGAAGCCGTAAAAGAGATGAAGGGCAATCCTTCCGAAATGAAGGGCAGGCCTTCCGAAATGAAAGGCAAGCCTTCATTTAACGCAAAGGCTCTCAAACGTGTTCTTGGGATGCTGTATCATTTCTATCCGAGACTGCTCCCGTTCTCGATATTCTGTATGCTGTTTTCGGCGGTGGCCTCGTCGATCCCTTCTATCTTTGTCCAGAAGGTCATCGAGATCATCGAGAAATGGGTCGATACCGGTGACTGGGAGGCCGCCAGCGCAGAGATCATTCCTATGGTACTTTTGCTCATCGGTCTGTATGTGCTGTCGATCATTGCGATAACCGCGCAGACTCAGCTTATGGCTTATATGACGCAAGGATTCCTAAGCAAGCTGCGTATAGCAATGTTTGACGGGATGCAGAATCTTCCGATAAAGTATTTTGACACTCACAAGCACGGCGATATAATGAGCTACTATACCAATGATATAGACACGCTCAGACAGTTGGTATCGCAGGCGTTCCCGTCGCTGATACAGTCGGCAGCGATAGTGTTTACCGTTTTCGGCATAATGCTTTATTTCAGCATCTGGATGACACTTGTAGTTATTATCGGCGTGCTGTTTATGATGTTCGTTTCCAAGAAGATCGGCGGCGGCTCGGCAAAATACTTCATCCGTCAGCAGATCACCACGGGACGAACCGAGGGCTATATCCAGGAGATCATGAACGGGCAGAAGGTCGTAAAGGTGTTCTGCCACGAAAAAGAATGTTCAGATTCCTTCAAGGAGCTTAACGAGGAACTGTTCCGTGACAGCTACAAGGCCAACGCCTACGCAAATGCTTTGGGGCCCATAATCATGAACATCGGCAACATCCTCTATGTGCTGATCGCTATGGCCGGCGGACTTTTCCTGCTTTCGGGCATCACAAATATCAGCCTTTCGGGCAAGGCCTTCGAGATAAGCATCCTTATCCCGTTCCTTAATATGACAAAGCAGTTCACGGGCAATATCAACCAGGTGTCGCAGCAGATCAACGCGGTTGTTATGGGTATGGCAGGCGCCACAAGAATTTTTGCTCTCATGGACGAAAAGCCCGAGGAGGATGAGGGCTACGTTACCCTTGTCAACGTTAAAGACGACGGAAACGGCGGCCTTACCGAGACTACTGAACATACCAAACACTGGGCCTGGAAGCATCCCCATTCTTCCGACGGGTCCGTGACTTATACGCCTCTCAGGGGCGACGTGCGGATGTCTGAGGTGGATTTCGGCTACGAAGAGGGCAAGGACGTGCTTCATGACGTGACCGTTTACGCCGAGCCGGGTCAGAAGGTGGCTTTCGTCGGCGCGACAGGCGCAGGCAAGACCACGATCACGAATCTGATAAACCGCTTCTATGACATCGCGGACGGAAAAATCAGATATGACGGCATAAACGTCAACAAGATCAAAAAGCAGGACCTCAGACGTTCGCTGGGTCTCGTTCTCCAGGAGACAAACCTGTTTACCGGTACGGTCATGGAGAACATCCGTTACGGAAGGCTTGACGCCACAGACGAAGAATGCATCGCCGCGGCGAAGCTGGCCGGTGCCGACGATTTCATCACAAGGCTTCCCGGCGGATATGATACCGAGCTTTCCAACAACGGCTCGAATCTGTCTCAGGGACAGCGTCAGTTGCTTGCGATCGCACGGGCAGCCGTGGCCGATCCGCCGGTAATGATACTTGACGAGGCGACCTCGTCGATAGATACCCGAACCGAAGCGATCGTTCAGCGCGGCATGGATAAGCTTATGGAGGGCAGAACTGTGTTTGTCATCGCTCACAGGCTTTCCACGGTAAAGAATTCCGATGTTATCATGGTGCTTGACCACGGAAGGATCATAGAACGCGGAAACCACAAGGATCTTATCGCTCAGAAGGGTACCTACTATCAGCTTTACACGGGTGCTTTTGAACTCGAATAATACGAAAATATTAAACCGAAAACAGACGCTTATCAACATTTTATAAGCGTCTGTTTTTTTGCCGAAAAGCATTGACAAACATTATATTTTTTGATATAATGTGGACAAGAATAAGCGAGTTTGTTCGTTATATAAGAATATTAAACCAAGGAGGTCATATTATGCCAAATCCGATCCTTCCGCTGTGGGAATACATTCCCGACGGTGAGCCACGGGTCTTCGGTGACAGAGTTTATCTTTACGGGTCTCACGATCGTGTAGCCTGTCACGATTTCTGTGACTTCAAACTGAAGGTTTGGTCCGCTCCGATCAGCGACCTTAACAACTGGCAGTGTCACGGTGTCAGCTTCCGCACGAGAGACGGTGCGGAGCACAAGTCCGATACCGCCGAATGGACGGACAGAGAGCTGTTCGCTCCCGACTGCGTCGAGAACAACGGGAAATACTATCTCTACACTTACATCGTGGGCTCAAAGGGCTGTGTTTCCGTTTCCGACCGTCCGGAAGGGCCTTTCACTCTGCTTTCGCGCTATGAATACGACGAAGCCGACGCCGGTGACGACGGCATCTACAATGACGCGGGCGTGCTCGTGGACGATGACGGGAAGGTCTATGTCTACTACGGATTTACTGCTTCTCATATGAACGAACTGGACGGGGAGTCCATGTATAAAGTCATCAAAGGCAGCCACAAAAGACCGGTCATCAACGACAGCGAAAGCGTTCCCGAGGCTCAGAGGTTCTTTGAAGCAAGTTCTCCCCGGAAGATCGGCGATACATATTATCTGATCTACTCCCCGAAGATCGGCAGCCGGCTTGCATATGCGACTTCCAAAAGCCCCACCGGGCCTTTTGAGTATCGGGGCTATATCATTGACAACGGCGTGGACTACCCCGGCGGCAACGATCACGGTTCGATCTGCTGCATAAACGGTCAGTGGTATGTTTTCTATCACAGGATGACAAACAACACGATAATGTCAAGACGCGCCTGCGTTGAGAAGATCGAGATCCTTCCCGACGGGACTATTCCCCCGGTTGAGATGACATCCCTCGGCTTTGAGGACGCCCTTGACCCCTACAAGATCACTCCTGCGGAGATCGCCTGCGTTATCAAGGGCGGGGCTTTCGTTTCCGAGAGGGACGCTTTCAGCCGTCCGATAATCAATATTTTCACAGGTGCGGTTTTCGGCTACAAGTATTTCGATTTCGGCTTCGACGATTCGGACAATACAATGCTTGCCTGCGTGAAGATCAGAGGTCAGGGCACCAACTGCAAGCTGGATGTTATCGCGGACGATCCCGATAAGGGCGAGATTCTCGGGACCCTGGACATCGGCACCGCCGACGGAGTTTACAAGAGCAGGATCAAAAAACTCACGGGCAGGCACGCCGTATTCTTCCGCGCATATCATACCGTCGAGGGCTGGACGAAGCCCTATTTCGACAGCAAGCCGCTGTTTGATTTTGAAGAGTTTGTGTTCATGAAATAATACGGGAGGAATATTATGAGGAATAACAGGTTTTTGACATCTCTCTGCGCGGGATTGCTGGCGGTAAGCTGTACGCTTTCGTCCTGCGGGGGCAGTGACAGCAGTTCAAAGAGCGATACATCCAAAGCTGCTGACAGCAAGGCTTCAGCGGCGGAATCTGCGGCGGAGTCAGCGGCAGATTCCTCTGCCGAAAGCAAGGCCTCGGAAACACAGAGCGTCAGCAATGATATGACAGCTCTTGAAGCCTGCAAGCTTATGGGCAACGGTATCAACCTCGGCAACACAATGGAGGCCTACGGTCATAAGAATTACGTCAAGGGTGAATCCGATCCCACAGACTGCGAGAATTACTGGGGCCAGCCCGATACCACAAAGGAAATGATCGCAGGCATGAAAGCGGCTGGCTTTGATTCTCTGCGCGTTCCCGTGGCCTGGACAAATGCAATGGCGTATGAATCCGGAGATTACACTATTGACGAGCTTTATCTCAACCGTGTTGAGGAGATAATCAAATACGCCCTTGACGCTGATATGTACGTTATCGTCAACGACCACTGGGACGGCGGCTGGTGGGGAATGTTCGGCTCCGCATCCGAGGAAACTCAGAAAAAGGCAATGGAAATGTATACCTCAATGTGGACGCAGATTGCCAACAGATATAAGGACTTCGATTACAGGCTGATATTTGAGTCCGCCAACGAAGAACTGGGCGACCGTCTCAACGATAAGGATATTGCCAAGGATTCCGGCGCTCTGAAAAAGGATGACTGCTACAAGAAGACAACGGAGATCAATCAGAAGTTCGTTGATACCGTCAGAGGAACAGGCGGCAATAATGCCGAGCGTTTTCTGTTGATCGCCGGCTATAACACCGACATAGCTTGCACCACTGACAACAGATATGTAATGCCCACCGACACAGCCAAGGACAAGCTGATGCTTTCGGTACACTATTATACACCTTGGAATTACTGCGGTGAAAAGGCGCTGCAGAGCTGGGGTTCTCCCACGGATTACGAGGAGCAGAACAGACTTCTCAAATCCCTTACAAAGTTCACCGATCAAGGCTACGGAATAATCATCGGCGAATATGCCGTTCTCACCAACGGTCACACTCCGAAAAACGACAGCGACAAGTTCTACACCAACTTCCTTGACAACTGTGACCTTTACAATTATGTTCCCATGCTCTGGGATTGCAATAACCTGTATGACAAGTCGGTCTGCAAGATAACTGACGAAGGCATGTCCAAGCTGTTCGGCGACAGGAGCGCTGCCGCTCAGAAGGATCTTTCCGAGGACGACATCAAAAAGAATGCGCAGACATCCATGGATACAAACCTTGCAAAGGCCAACGAAGAGCTTTCAAAGGACATCGGCATACCGGCATCCGACGAATACTCCGTAGCATGGATCATGTATAACAGCAAGGATTACAACATCGGATACAGCGTAGGCGACGTATACGATCCCACATCTATGACGGCGGGCATCAAGGCCAACAACGCGAAGATCGAAGGCGACGGCACCTATGAAGTGAGCCTTGACTTCACCGGCGCTGGCAAAGCAAAAGGCGTAGCTTTCTGCGCTTTGGGCATCTCCAACGGCGAAAAGCTGTTCCCGGGCTGTACTGTCAAGATCGAAGAGATCAAGGTCAACGGCGAACCCGTCAAAATGATCGCTCCGGGATATACCTCCTCCGACGATAAGAAATGCACGAGAGTGAACATCTATAACGAGTGGGTGTCCTCTGTTCCAAAAGATGCAAGAAGCATTGACGGCGCTGTCCCCGAAGATGCTGCCGCAATTATAATCGACACCAACGATTTCAGCGCTGTTGAAACTCTTTCCGTGAAGTTCACGTTCAAAACAGCGGCTTGATATAGCAAAAGAAAAGCCCCTGAGCAGTTCAGAATTGCTCAGGGGCAGTTTTTTTATCAGAGCAGAGTCGTCTGATCCGGGTCGGGAATATCCTTTGCGAAATTGCCGGCAACGGGGATAGTCTTGCTTCGGTACTTGGCAAGCTTTTCGGACTGCTCGGGCGTGAGGATAAAGGCTTTTTCCACCTTGGAGCCCTTGGCTTTCAATGTCATTACCTGAACGCCGATGGTGTCTCTTGCGGCCTTCGGCAGAAGCAGGGCAGTGTCGAATATCATAGCTCTGCCGTTTGAGGAACGGAGCATTATCTGCTCGTTCGTACCGATATGGAATACCGCAACAAGCGGCGACTTGGCCGAATAGGAATTGGAGAGCTTTTTGCGGTTGGTCTTTGTTTCGTAGGCGTTGAGTGGAACTTTAGCCACCTTGCCGTTCTCAAAAACAAAGATCATATAGCCTTCGTAATCGGTAGTCTGGACCATATAGCGGACGTTCTCGCCTTCGTCGAATCCCAGCTTTGCGGGGATGAAATCACCGAGAGCGGAAGCCTTGGTGTCCTCAAAGGCGTTGGCTTTGGTCTTATAGACCTGTGACCTATCGGAGAAGAACAGCAGGTCGGTCTTGTTGGTGGACTCCATTTCCTGCGAGAGGAAATCCCCCTCTTTGTATTTCTGTTCGCTGGCCATACGCAGAGACTGCGGAGTGATCTTCTTGAAATATCCGCTGGCGGAAAGGAACAGAGTGCAGGGATAATCGGGAATGTCGTCCTCCTCCACAACTTCTTCGATGTCGGTCTTATAGAAGAACTGTGTCCTGCGGGGCTGGCCGTATTTCTTGATGACCTCTTTGAGTTCGGAAACGATTATCGCTTTTATCTTCTTGTCGGAATCAAGGGTCTCCTTCAAATCGGCGATCTGTTCTTCAAGGGCCTTGGTCTCGTCGAGGCGCTTCATGATGTACTCGCGGTTGAGGTGGCGCAGTTTTATCTCGGCGATGTATTCGGCTTGTATCTCGTCGATAGAGAAGCCGATCATCAAGTTCGGGATGACCTCGGCTTCCTCTTCGGTCTCGCGGATGATCTTTATAGCCTTGTCAATATCCAGCAGGATCTTTCCGAGGGCTTTGAGCAGGTGGAGTTTTTCCTGCTTCTTGTTAAGATCAAAGCTCACACGGCGTTTGACGCAGTCCATGCGGAAATCCACCCATTCGCGGATAATGTCGTATACGCCCATAACCTTCGGGTAGCCGTGAACGAGGATGTTGAAGTTGCAGGCGTAGGAATCCTGGAGGGGAGTAAGCCTGTAAAGCTTCTGCATCAGAGCGTCGGGATCGACGCCTTTTTTGATGTCAATGCCTATTTTCAGACCTTTGAGGTCGCTTTCGTCGCGGACATCGCTGATCTCTCTGATCTTTCCTGCCTTAACAAGAGCAACGATCTTTTCCTTTATCGCTTCGATAGTTGTGGTGGCTGGGATCTCAACGATCTCAATTGTTTTTGTGTCCTTGTCGAACTGATATTTTGCCCTCAGTTTAACGGAGCCCCGCCCGGTGCGGTAGATGTTATCCAGTTCGGCTTCGTCGTAGAGCAGGGAAGCTCCCCCGGGGAAGTCCGGGCCTTTAAGGGTGTCGAGAGCGTTGTGCTTGGGATTTTTCATCAAGGCCATAGTGGTCTCGCAAACCTCCGCAAGGTTGAAGGAGCATACCGATGACGCCATTGAAACGCCTATGCCCACATTCGCGTTGACAAGGATCGTGGGGAAAGTCGCCGGGAAGAGGGTAGGCTCCTGCATCGTGTTGTCGTAGTTGGGAACGAAATCCACGGTCTCCTTGTCGATGTCGCGGAAAAGCTCGTTGCAAATCGGGTCCAGCTTGGCTTCGGTATAACGGGAAGCCGCATAAGCCATATCACGGGAATAAGCCTTGCCGAAGTTTCCCTTTGACATAATGTAGGGATGAAGCAGAGTCTCGTTTCCCCGGGCAAGACGCACCATAGTCTCATAAATTGCGGCGTCGCCGTGGGGATTGAGACGCATGGTCTGTCCGACGATATTCGCGGACTTTGTAAGCCCGCCTGTCAGCAGGCCCATTTTATACATCGTATAGAGAAGCTTTCTGTGTGAGGGCTTGAAGCCGTCTATCTCCGGGAACGCCCGGGAAACTATAACGCTCATAGCGTAGGGCATATAGTTCCTTTCCAGCGTCAGAGTAATGGGCTCCTCAACGACCTGCCCGGCGCCGGCAATATAAGCGTTGGCCTGCTCGGGAGTCAGCTTCGGTTTGTTTTCGTCTTTTTTCTTCTTTGCCAAATCATTCTACCTCTTTATCTGATAGTTGTTGTCTTAGCTGATGTCTGCCAGTTCGATATAATCGTGTCCGTACTGGCTTATGAAATCCTTTCGGCCCTGGAGGTCGTCGCCGAGAAGCATATCGAACATATACGCCGTGTCCTCGGCACTGTCGGGATTGACCTTGATAAGTCTGCGAGTGTCTGGATTCATAGTGGTGAGAGCCATCATATCCGCTTCGTTTTCGCCGAGACCTTTTGATCGCTGGAGGATATATTTAGTGTCGCCGATCTTTTTCAGGATATCGGCCTTTTCGTTTTCGTCATAGGCGAAATATTTCTTCTCGCCCTTCTTTTCTTTGACTGTGATCTCGTAAAGGGGAGATTCGGCGATGAACACATAGCCCATTTCTATCAGCGTCGGACAAAGCCTATATATCATGGTAAGGATAAGCGTTCTGATCTGAAAGCCGTCGTAGTCGGCATCGGTGCAGATTATGATTTTGTTCCATTTGAGATTTTCAAGACTGAACAGGGAGAGATCCTTGTTGGCCTTGCTTTTGACCTCAACACCGCATCCGAGGACCTTTATCAGATCGGTGATGATCTCGCTCTTGAATATGCGGTCGTAGTCGGCTTTGAGGCAGTTGAGTATCTTTCCGCGGACGGGCATTACCGCCTGGAACTCGGAGTCTC
Source organism: Ruminococcaceae bacterium FB2012 (assembly GCA_900104495.1). Lineage (GTDB taxonomy): Bacteria > Bacillota > Clostridia > Oscillospirales > Ruminococcaceae > FB2012. Next base: position 391,561 of record FMXS01000004.1, read on the forward strand.
TGGCCATTTTGACCGAACCCAACGCCGAATCGCCCTCCACGATGTAAAGTTCCCGCTTGGAGAGCTCCTTGGAACGGCAGTCAACAAACTTCTGCACCTGGTTGGCAAGGTCGATCTTCTGGGTCAGTGTCTTGGCGATGTTGAGCCTTGTTTTCTCGGCGTGTTCGCGGCTCCGCTTGTTTATAAGCACCTGCTCGGCGATCTTCACCGCTTCGTCGGGATTCTCTATGAAATACACCTCAAGCTGATGCTTCAAAAATTCCGTCATACAGTCCTTTATAAACTTGTTGGTGATAGCCTTCTTGGTCTGGTTGGCGTAGGATGTCATTGTAGAAAAGGAGCTTGACACCAGCACAAGGCTTTCTTCAACGTCGGCAAAGGAGATAGGCTTTTCGTTTTTGAGATATTTGTTGTTGTTTTTCAGATAGGTGTTGATCTGTGACTGGAAAGCCGACTTTACAGCCTCTTTCGGAGAACCGCCGTGTTCAAGGAAGGAAGAGTTGTGGAAATACTCCTGGAGCTTCATCTTGTTGGAGAAGGTGAAGGCCACGCTGAGTTTAACCTTGTAGTCGTCCTTGTCCTCACGGTCACGGCCCTTGCGGTCACCTTGAACGAACTGTATTGAAGTCAGAGCGTTCTCACCCACCAGCTCGGTGACATAGTCAACTATGCCGTTTTCATAGAGATAGACCGTCTCCTTGAAGGAGCCGTTCTCCTGCTGTTCACGGAAAACAAACTGGATATGGGGATTGACCACCGCCTGCTTTTTGAGCATATCGTGGTAGAATTCGGCCTCGATGTCAATATCTGTGAAGACTTCAAGATCGGGCCTCCAGCGGATGCGGGTGCCCGTCCGCTTGCGGGGAGTGGACTCGGAATGGAGTCCGCCGACATTTTTGCCCTTTTCAAAGTGCAGATGATAGATCTGCTTGTCGCGGCAGACTTCCACATCCATATACTCCGAAGCATACTGAGTGGCGCAGGCGCCGAGGCCGTTTGTACCCAGCGAGTATTCGTAGGTGTCGCCGGAATTGTTGTCGTACTTACTGCCGCCGTAAAGCTCGCAGAAAACGATCTCCCAGTTGTAGCGCTTTTCGGAATTGTTGTAATCCACGGGACAGCCGCGTCCGAAGTCCTCGATTTCAATTGAGAGGTCTTTGTATCGGGTAATGACTATCTTGTCGCCGTGGCCCTCTCTTGCTTCGTCGATGGAGTTCGACAGGATCTCAAAGACTGCGTGCTTGCAGCCCTCCAGCCCGTCGGAGCCGAAGATGACCGAAGGCTTTAATCTGACACGCTCCTCATCCTTGAGGAGCTTCATTGAATCGTTGTCGTATTCCTTTTTCTTAGGCATTCAAAACGTCCTTTCGTAAATAGTGAAAGCTCATACAGTAATCATTATAACACAAGACCTGCCGTTTTGTCAATCACATAATCACAATATATATGTATCGGTACGAAAATTTGTACTTATTATCAATAAATACTGTACTTTGACAGTATTTATATGCCGTCGCTGCAAAAACTTTTTCGGTCAGGCTATTGAAATCTGACAAAAAAAGGTTTATAATGGTTAAAGTGCGATAGGAAAGGACGGTCAAAATATGTCTCACGGCAGATATAATCTGGCTTTGCTTGTTGCGAATATCACCGACCCTTTCAGCAATTTCGTAGCTAAAGGAGTTATGGAAGAAGCGGCAAGGCTCGGGGCTGACTTAACTATATTTCCCGGGAAATACCTGGGTATCCAGGATAAATACGATAAATACGATACTACCTACGAGTATCAGTACAATGTGCTGTTCGACTATGCGGCCGAGGGCGGTTTCGATCATATCATCGCAGCGATAGGAACGATAGCCTATGCTCTTGACAACGAAAACAAGAAGAAGTTCCTTGCGGGGCTCGGAGATACTCCGGTGCTTTCGGTGGCTGCGGATATAGAAGGCTACGATTCGCTGGAATTCGACAACCGCAGACCCATGCTGGATATCGTGGATATGCTGGCGTCCCAGGGCAGAAAGCATATCGGCATTATGGTCGGAGACTTAAACAACAACGAGTGCGAGGAAAGGTTCCTTGCTTTCAAAGAGGGGCTTGAAAAGCACGGCATAGAACTCCCGGACAGGTATGTTATGCAGAGCGATGTTTCCGAGCTTTGCCGGGATGAAGCCGAAGCTCTGCTGGATAACGCTCCCGAGCTTGACGCGATAGTCTGCGCCAACGATGATATTGCAATGGTGGTATACGAAGCCGTAAAGGCCCGAGGTTTGACAGTCGGCAGGGACATTGCGGTCACGGGCTTTGACGATCTGCCTGTTTCCGCGGAGCTGGATCCTCCGCTGGCGACAGTCAGAGCCGATGCCGTAAAACTGGGAGCAAGAGCTGTCGAAAAAGCCGTTAATAAGCTGAACGGCATCGAAGATACAGAGAAGCTTTTCCCGTCTGAATTTATTCCCCGGGAATCCTGCGGTATCAATATCGAAAAGCACAGAGAGCCGATCAGACTCACCGAAAGCGAACGCATAAAGCTGAGAGAGGAAAACTTAAACAGGATCCATATCAACAACATTTTTGTCCGGGACGCTATGATGTTCAGTTCCGATCTCAAACACAGCTATGCAAAAACAATGAAGCAGCTTTCGCTTATCGGCGCGATGACGAGCTTTATGTATACCCTTGAAAAACCTGTAAAGCACAGCTTCAATGAAAAGTTCCCGAAGGGGCTACCGTGGATTTTTCGCTCCTACAGCTACGGAAACGAGATTCACACCGTTCCGGACAGCGAACAAAAGGTTAGCATCCGCGAGGTTTTCGACAACAAATATCTGTGTACCGAAAGGCAGCACTGCTTTATAGCCGCCGACCTTTACGTTGCGGACACGCAGTACGGCATTGCTTTGCTTGAACCTCAGAACTCGGATTTCTTCTCCGAGCTTGAACTGGTGACATACATCCTCAGCTCGGCAGTAAGGACTCTTGACATACTGAACAACCGCGAAAAGCTCCTCGGAAGGCTGAAAACTGCGAATCTTGCCCTTGAAAAAGAATCGCAGATAGACGAGCTTACGGGCATCTACAACCGGAGAGGATTCTATCTTGCGGCGGATAATCTTTTAGAGCAGACCGGGGGCATGGAGCATATTGTCTGCTATGCCGACCTCGACAATCTTAAACTTATCAACGATCTTTACGGTCATAACGAAGGCGATTCGGCACTGATATTGACGGCAGAGTGCCTGCGTAAAGTATTCGGTGACAGCGCTGTCATCGGACGCGCGGGCGGTGACGAGTTTATTGTTATCATCCCGCGCGGAGAGCTTGATCCGGAAAAATGCCTGTCGGCAAGGGACGCCTACGTTGACGCGCTTAACGGAAAGGGGATAAAGCCCTATAAGTTCAATGTTTCAATGGGCATCATAAGCTGCACCTGCGAGAACGGCTACGACCTCAAAGCTGCCCTTGACAGAGCAGACGATCAGCTTTATGTGCATAAACAGAAACGCAAAAGAGAGATATAGCAAAAGCCTGTGCAAAACGAGCTGCACAGGCTTTTTTGCTGTTGTCTTACTTATCGAAGGAAGGGTTATAAGCGTAGAAGTTCTTGGCATCGAGCATATCCTGCACCAGACGGAGAGATTCTCCGAACCTCTGGAAGTGGACTACCTCGCGTTCACGCAGGAACTTGATCGGGTCGCGGACATCCGGGTCGTCGATCAGACGCAGAAGATTGTCATAGGTCGTGCGGGCCTTCTGCTCGGCAGCGAGGTCCTCGTGGAGGTCGGTTATCACATCGCCCTTGGACTGGAAATAAGAAGCGGTGAAGGGAACTCCCGAAGCGGCCTGGGGATAGATACCCGTTGTGTGATCTACAAAATATGCGTCAAAGCCGGCCTTCTTGATCTCCTCAATGGAAAGATTCCGTGTCAGCTGATAAAGGATAGCCGAGATCATTTCCATGTGGGCAAGTTCCTCGGTGCCGATATCGGTGAGGGTGGCCTGTATCTCCCGGCAGGGAGCGGAATAACGCTGATTGAGATACCTCATCGAGGCGCCCAATTCGCCGTCGGGGCCGCCAATCTGGCTGATTATCACCTTAGCAAGAGTCGGGTCGGGATTCTTTATCTTTACGGGGTATTGGAGTTTTTTCTCATACTGCCACATTAGTCGTCACTCCCTTCATTTGCACAGAGTTCCCAGGGGAAGGGCTGCGTTACCCATTCCCATTTTCTTGTGCCTGCCGATGCGGCTGCCGTTAAGGGGCCGTATTTGGATTCGTATTCTTTCTTTGCCTTTTCGCAGACTTCTTTGTGCCTGCGGAAGTATTCAAGGCCGTCGGGACAGGTAGGATGAGTGTCAAGATACTCATTCGCTTCAACAAGAGCGAAGGAAGCTGCCTGTATCTTTTTCATCAGCTTGATCTGTTCACTTGTCATTCTTAACAGCCTCCTCTCCTATGAAAGGCTTATCAAGGCACGGGAAGATCGTCCCGCGCTGAAGCGCTGCATCGCTGTCGTAGGGCTTCTGCCACTGCTGGAAGGGGACATACGCCATTGCGTAAGGCATCTCCTTCGAGAATTTCGTCATAGGCAGGGGGCAGGACTTTGCCTCCGGTTTATCCTCTGCTGGCATATCGTCCGAGGAAAGGATCATACCGAGGACGCCTGCATCAGTTATATCCATAATAGTCCTCCTGAATATTCTTGTATTGTGTTCTGTTGTTACTGCCGTAACACTACCATTCTATGCGTTTGGGGCCTGTTCTGTGAAAAGTGTATATATTGAAAAATATTGTAAAAAAATCTTTGGCGGTTTTAACGTTGACAAGATAACGTTAAAAATGTTATAGTTTTAAATAGGAAAAATAGGCATTTCGGCCTGTTTATCCTAAATATTTTAAGGAGTGACAAGTATGAAAATGATCAAGAAAATGCTCGCTCTCTCCCTTTCCGCCGTAATGGCAGCTGCCTGCCTTGCATCCTGCGGAAACGGCGATTCGAGCAAAACAGAGTCCGGTGCTGACGGCGGCACTGAAGGCAGCAGCGATAAAACGATCGTTATCGGCGGCAGCGGTCCTCTTACAGGCGGTGCTGCTCAGTACGGTGTAGGCGTTAAGAACGCCGTTGAGCTGGCTATCAAGGACGTTAACGCTTCCGGCGAGCTTGGCGACATCAAGCTTTCCCTTGCTTTTGAGGATGACGAGGCTGACCCTGCCGACAAGGCTGTTAACGCTTACAACACCTTGAAGGATAAGGGAATGGATATCATGGTAGGTACTGTTACAACAGGTTCCTGCCTGGCTGTTATCGACCAGACAAAGGCTGACAACATCTTCCAGCTGACTCCTTCCGCTTCGGCTCAGGATGTAATCAGAAACGACAACTGCTTCCAGGTCTGCTTTACCGACCCCAACCAGGGCAAGGCTTCCGCTGACTACATTGCCGATAAGAACGTAGCTAAGAAGATCGCTATCATCTATGACAGCTCTGATGCTTATTCTTCCGGTATCTACAACACCTTCAAATCCGAGGCTTCCGCTAAGGGCCTTGAGGTAGTTTCCGAGGGTGCATTCACAAAGGATTCCAAGACAGACTTCTCCGCTCAGATTGCCGATGCCAAGAACAAGGGCGCAGAGCTGGTATTCCTGCCTATCTACTACACTGAGGCTTCTCTGATCCTTTCTCAGTCCAAGAGCGCTGACTACAAGCCTATCTTCTTCGGCTGCGACGGTCTTGACGGTATCCTTTCCGTTGAGAACTTTGACACCACCCTTGCTGAGGGCGTTATGCTGCTGACTCCTTTCGCTGCCGATGCTGAGGATGAGGCTACCAAGAAGTTCGTTGCAGATTACAAGGCTGCATACAACGAGACTCCCAACCAGTTCGCTGCCGATGCTTATGACTGCGTAAAGATCATTGCCAAGCTCATCAAGCAGGAGGGCATCACTGCTGATATGTCCGCTTCCGAAATGTGCGACAAGCTCAAGGCTGCTATCTCCAACAACTTCAGCTTTGACGGTCTCACCGGTACAGGCATGACCTGGACTGCTGACGGTGCTGTTTCCAAGAATCCTAAGGCTGTTGTTATCAAGAACGGTTCTTACTCCGCTCTTCAGTAATCAAGCTTAATACAGTTTAATACGAAACCGACGGTGGTTATCTGCCGTCGGTTTTTGTTATTTTGTAGAACAGTGGACTGATATTTCCGTTAAAAAATAGTCAATTGTTGCAAATGGTAAATTTTTGAGCCTTTGGTGTTGCAATTGCAAACGGGATGTGCTATAATATACTATGTGTGATTGTGTAAAGCCGCCGATGCCGCAGCTTCGGCCTTTACGCTTATATTGACAGGGAAGGAATGTATTTTTGATGGCGTTTCTGGATAATCTGATAAACGGCATAAGCCTCGGAAGCATATATGCCGTTATCGCGCTGGGTTATACGCTGGTTTACGGCATTGCCAAAATGCTTAATTTCGCTCACGGCGATGTTATTATGGTGGGCGGATATGTTATTTACACCGCTATGAGCTCCTTGCAGTTCAATCCGTATCTTTCGGTGCTTATGGCGATCTGCGCCTGCACGATCCTCGGCATCGTGATAGAAAAGGTGGCTTACAAGCCGCTTAGACAGGCAACGAGCCTGGCTGTACTTATCACGGCGATAGGTGTCAGCTACTTCTTACAGAATATGGCTCTGCTTATTTTCGGTGAAAAGCCTGTATCCTTCAAATCCGTGATCGACATTCCGAATATAAAGCTGTTCGACGGTCAGATCACTATCAAGAGCGAAACAACGGCTTCTATCGTGATCTCCGTCATCATCGTTATCGGGCTTTCGCTGTTCGTCAATAAGACCAAGAGCGGCAGAGCGATGCTGGCTGTTTCCGAGGATAAGGATGCGGCACAGCTTATGGGAATAAACGTCAACAGGACTATCTCGCTGACCTTTGCTATCGGTTCGGGACTGGCCGCGATCGCCGGCGCACTGCTTTGCTCCACCTATCCCGTACTTTCAAATACCACGGGTGCCATGCCCGGCATCAAGGCCTTTGTTGCGGCAGTTTTCGGCGGAATCGGGTCTATCCCCGGTGCTATGATCGGCGGACTGCTGATCGGTGTTATCGAGATCCTCGGCAGAGCATATATCTCGCCGCAGCTGGCTGACGCAATAGTATTTGCGGTGCTTATCGTTGTGCTTATGGTGAAGCCCACAGGCATCCTCGGTAAGAAGGTCAACGAAAAAGTCTGATCCAAGAAAGGAACGATAAATCGTGAAGCATAAAATCAAACCGGCGACACGCAAGAGCTTCCTGACCTATGCTATAATGATCGCCGCCTTTATCGCAGTCGAGATAATGGTCTCGACGGGCAGCGCCAGCAATATGTTCAAGGGCCTGCTGATACCCTTCTGCGTTTATTCCATAGCCGCAGCCTCTCTTAATCTGACTGTCGGCTTTCTCGGAGAGCTCAGCCTCGGACAGGCGGGATTTATGTGCATAGGCGCTTACTCAAGCGCGATATTCTCCATAGTAACGAAGGAGACCATAACCAACGCCTGGATCAGATTTCCCATGGCTATCCTTGTCGGCGGCTTTTTTGCGGCGGTCTTCGGAGTGCTGATAGGCATCCCGGTGCTTCGTCTGAGAGGCGACTACCTTGCAATAGTTACGCTGGCTTTCGGTGAGATCATCAAGAATGTTTTTGCGGCGCTTTACGTCGGCTATGACAGCAATGGTCTTCATTTTTCGCTGACCAGCCAGGGTGATCTGGGGCTTGCTCCCGACGGAAAAATGCTTATAAACGGCGCTCTCGGCATCTCCGGAACTCCGAAGGATTCCACCTTTGAGATCGCATTTGTGATGCTGATGCTGACGCTTATCATCATCTACAATTTTGTGAATTCAAGAACGGGCAGAGCTGTCATGTCTATCCGCGACAACAGGATCGCAGCCGAGTCCATCGGTCTTAATATCACCAAATACAAGCTGATAACCTTTGGCCTAACCGCGTTTCTTGCCGGCATCGCCGGAGCGCTGTTCTCCCACAATCTGGCTTCGCTCCAGGCTTCAAAGTTTGACTATAACCTTTCGATACTCGTGCTGGTATTCGTTGTCCTCGGCGGCATCGGAAACATCCGCGGAAGCGTTATAGCAGCAATCGTGCTGACCTATCTGCCCGAGGTGCTGAGAGGCATCAACAATTACAGAATGCTGATCTATTCGGTAGTTCTTATCGTTATGATGATATTCACATCCAACGCCAAGATAAGAGGCTTCTTTGCCGCAAGCTTCGGCAGGCTGAAGGGTATGGTTTTCAAGAACAAGACTGCAAAGGAGGGCGAATGATATGGCACTCCTTGAAGTAAAAAAGCTGGGGATCTCCTTCGGCGGTCTGCGTGCCGTTGACGATTTCACCATGACCATTGAGAAGGGCGATCTTTACGGACTTATCGGTCCCAACGGTGCAGGCAAGACTACGGTCTTCAATATGCTCACCGGCGTATACAAGCCCACGGACGGCTCTATCTGGCTGGACGGCGAGAACATCACCGGACGGAGCAACATTGAGATCAACAAGGCGGGTATCGCGAGGACTTTCCAGAACATCCGGCTTTTCTCAAATCTTTCGGTGCTTGACAATGTAAAAGCCGGACTGTCGAATCATTACACCTATTCCACGGCAACCGGCGTTTTACGTCTGCCGAAGTATTTCAGAATAGAAAAAGAAATGAACGAACGGGCTATGGAGCTTCTCAAGCCCTTCGAGCTTGAAGCCGACGCAAACGTGCTGGCGTCCAATCTGCCCTACGGTAAACAGAGAAAGCTGGAGATCGCCCGTGCCCTTGCTACTCAGCCCAAGCTGCTGCTCCTTGACGAACCGGCAGCCGGCATGAACCCGAAAGAAACAGCAGGACTTATGAATACTATCCTTACCGTCAGGGACGATTTCGGTGTAACTATATTGCTGATCGAGCATGATATGTCGCTCGTTTCGGGTATATGCGAAAAGCTCTCGGTACTGAACTTCGGGCAGCTGCTCTGTCAGGGCCCGACCGGACAGGTGCTTTCCGATCCTGAAGTTATCAAGGCGTATTTAGGCGAATAAGGGGGCGGGATCATGGCAATGTTGGAAATCAAAGACCTTTCGGTCTATTACGGTGTCATCCAGGCGTTGAAGGGGATATCCTTCGAGGTCAACGAGGGCGAGGTAATTGCTCTCATAGGTGCCAACGGTGCGGGTAAGACCACCACGCTCCACACACTGACGGGTATCCTTCCCGCCAAGTCGGGTTCGATCAAGTATAACGGCGTTGAGCTCACCAAAATCCCGGCGCATAAGATAGTTAAAATGGGCATCGCTCACGTTCCCGAGGGAAGGCGTATCTTTCAGCAGCTGACGGTGCTTGACAATCTGAAGCTCGGTGCTTTCACCCGCAAGGACAAGGAAGGCATTGCTGCTGATATGGCCAAGGTATATGAACTTTTCCCGAGACTGGAGGAAAGAAAGTCCCAGATCGCAGGAACGCTTTCCGGCGGTGAGCAGCAGATGCTTGCAATGGGCAGAGCGCTGATGTCCAACCCGAAGATCATCGTCATGGATGAACCTTCAATGGGTCTTTCGCCTATTTTTGTAAGCGAGATATTTGATATAATCGAATCCATAAGGAAGGACGGCCTTACGGTACTGCTCGTAGAGCAGAACGCCAAGAAGGCCCTGGCAATAGCTGACAGGGCATACGTTCTTGAAACGGGAAGGATAACTCTTTCCGGCAAGGCCTCCGACCTGATAAACGACGAAAAGGTCAAGAAGGCTTATCTCGGAGAATAAAGGAGGGGTTCATTTTGGCTCAGATAATAACTATCGCCCGGGGCATGGGCAGCGGCGGAAGAACTATCGGCAAAATGCTCTCGGAGGAGCTGGGCATCAAGTATTACGATAAGGATCTTATCAGACTCGCCAGCGAAGAAAGCGGTATCAACGAAGCCTTCTTCGGAAGAGTGGACGAGAAGATCAAGACCTCATTCATCAAGCGGGGCGGCGTATACAAGGGCGGAGTCATAGACCCTTCGAGCAAGGAGTTTACCTCCGACAGGAACCTGTTCAATTTCCAGGCGAAGATCATCAAGCAGCTTGCGGACAAGGAGCCTGCGGTGATCGTCGGCAGATGTGCGGACTTCATCCTCAAGGACAGAGAGGACGTTATCAGGCTGTTTATCTACTGCGACGAAAAGACAGCGGTGAAGAACGTCATAGAAGCCTACGGCATTTCAGAAAAGGAAGCTGGCAAGCTCATCGAAAAGACCGATAAGGACAGAAGCTCCTACTACAAATACTATACCGGCAGGGATTGGCAGAACGCAATGAACTACAACATCTGCCTTGACACCAGCCGCCTTGACTACGCGACCTGCGTTAAGATCATCAGAGGATATATAGATATCATCAGCGGATAATATGGGAAAGAGGCGTTTTTCTTGAAAACACGTTTATTCAGAGCCTTGTCTGTTGTTACGGCTTTTGCGGCGGCTGTCATGATCTTTGCAGGCTGCAAGAATGACCCGAAGGAAGTTAAGCTTATCACGGAATCCCAGGCCAAGGAATATGTCAGCAAGAACCTTCCTGCTGCTGCCTATGAAAGCAAGAAAGATCTTACCGACAGCGTTGAGTATACTTTCACCGACGACCTTTGCGGGTTCAAGTTTACCGTAACGAGCAGTGTTGAAAAGAAGTATTTTGATGCAACAGTCGTCGGATATGACGAAAAGACCACCGACAACTGGAATACTGCGTACCATGAATATCTGAAAGGAAAACTTGCCGATAAGATCGATGCTCTTGTGAAAGAGAACTCTTTACGGCTGACATGGGGACAGGGCAAGTATCTGCTTTATATCGGGTGTGAAAAGCCCTATGTTGAATGCGCAGCTATCCTCACGGACCTCGGGGACGCTTTCAAAGCCGAGGACAAACACGGCAAGCTCAATGACTGCGAAATATGGTGCTATGAAGGGGACGAGATCAATTATAACAAGATAACTGAGGTATATCTTTTCTCAAAGAACGGTGTTGTTGACAAGTCCGGATACGAAAAGATCCGCGGCAAGGACCAAAGCACCGCCGCCGGTGACAACAGCAAATAACGAAAAAGGGCTGCCGCGCTTGAATGTGCAGCAGCCCTTATTTTTATTTATGCCAGCAGCCGTTCATGAAATCCACCCGTTTTTCGAGCCAATCTTTCAGATATACGGCAGCTTCGCGCTCGGTTTTACAAGCGGCCGACGCCCAGCACCATTCTCCGGCGTCATCGTTGTGCCGGATGTTGTCCCAGCGGTCGTAGTTGCGTTCAAAGGCGGCTTCAAGCTCTCTTGAATCCTTGTCGATCATTTCGCCTGCCCGGGTAAATATCCCGCTGTCATAGGCGGATGTCCATTTTTCTCTGATGATGTCGGTAAACCAATCTTCGTACATCAGCACCGTCAGCCAGGGATTTACGCAGGTGTAGGCGTTGTTTACATCGTGAAGTATGTTGGCGGCATAATATCCTTCGCCGGAAGCGCAGCGGTCTTTGTTACCGAGGGCGGAATCGAAGTCCCAGGGAGCCTCAAACACCAGTTTCTTGGCACCGTCCTTGCTGAAATCCACATCCATAAAGAAACTGGACCAGTAAAGGTCGGCATCGCAGGTCAGCTCGGCGAGAATGTAGGCATCCGCCAGCGAATCAACATCGACTACCTTCCTTACAGCCTCCTCTGGGGTGACGCCGGATGCTTCGGAAATGTCGGTATAGCTTTCGTTGAAGACAAAAGCCTTATGATTATAAGCGGCCTCGTACATAATGTTGTAGACGTTATTCATAAAGGACTTGATGAAATCGTTCTGCTCCTGGGAATAGATATCGCTTTTGATGGAGAAGCCTACGATCTCGCGCTTGTCCTGATTTTTGCCTTTCAGCGGAGTGATCGTTCTGCCGTTTCCGCCTTCGCCGTCGTATGGGGTCAGAGGATCGTTGCCGTGATAGGAAACTATAAACTGATTCAGCTTATCCTCGTTTTTGTAGTTGCCGTCGAATTCCAGAAAATAGCCGATATCTGTGCCTGTATAGCCTTCCTCGGGCTTGGTGATATTTATCCTGTGCTTGTTTATCTGCTGCTGTTCGGTAAGCAGATACATCCCCCAGTATTCGCCGTTTATGGTGACTTCAACGAACTGTGAATCGGCGGAATAGAGGCCGTCATCTGCGAAAAGCTCTTTTGCGATCTGAAGAGCGGTCTTGTTTCTGAGCATCGAGACGTCCTTGTATTCAGCCAGCAGGACCCAGTTTTTCATTTTCTCGCCCCCGTTGAGGGAGAGCATACTCTGTTTTTCATCGAACTTGATACGCAGAGGCTTTTTGCTGTTTTTGGTAGTCCAGTTGCCCCGGACCTTTATCTGCGCGGCAGCATCGCTGAAAGCCACTGTGCCGTCTTTATCCGTAAGCTTTACGGTGCAGGCTTCATAATAAGGCTCTGGCGGGATCTTATAGCCCGGTGTCCAGGAGGCGATCGACTTGGCGACGTATTTATTTACGGGCTTTGTAACAAAGTCCATAGCATTTGCTTCCTTGCTTACTGTCTCGATAGCAAGTACGGGAAGTTCCTTGCCGATATCCGGCTGATCGTTGCTGCCGCCGGAACTTTGCTGACTTGACGAAGAGCTTTGAGATGCGTTATCCTGCTGTGAGCCGCCGGAGGGATCGCTCCCGGCGCAGCCGGCAAGTATGATGCAGGAAAGGGAAGCGGCAATTAATCTTTTGAATATTCTCATATAATTATTCTCCTATAACAACAGGCTGCCGAAGCAGCCTGTAGATCAAATGTCAACATGCATAAAATTCAAACCGCAGGGGGTAATGTCAATGATCGCATAGCCGGGAGGTTCCTGGTCCTTCGGCTGTGCGGCGCTGCCCGGGTTGATGATATGAAATCCGCGCTCGTATTTATAAAGCCGGCAGTGGGTATGTCCGAAAAGAATAACGCTGGCATTCTCTTCATTGGCCCGTGAAATAAGCATATCAAAGGAATCGCGGACATTGAAATAATGCCCGTGGGTCATGAAGATCCTGGTGTTGAACACCTCAATGGTGCGGCTGACCGGTTCGTCGCAGCTGTCGCAGTTACCGGAAACGCAGTAGATCTTCTTTTCGGGATAAATGGTTTTTATATGATTGATCTCTTCCATTCCGTCGCCGAGGAAAATGAAATGGTCGCAGACAGGGTTATGTTCAAATATTGCATTAGCGGCAGAAAAGCTGCCGTGAGTATCAGCAAAAACAACGATCCTCATAAGCTGCCTCCTTGTCGTGACCGGCACAGACAGTTTTTTCTATTATATCATATTTTCAAAAAAAAGCAATATTGTTCACGAAATTTTCAAAATGATTTTCTGAAAATTTTTATCTCTTCCGTTCTGCTCTTAACAAATATAAAAATTGTCTTAAAAAATGATTTTACCACTTGAAAAATATAAAACCCTATGCTATAATATTAATATTGAAAACTGCGCGGCGGAGAGGGATGATACTATGAGTAAATATGCTATCTATAAGTCAGATACTGGATATTATTACTATGAGTATCACGAGACCCTCGAATCGTTGGAAGGCACTCCGTTTTACGGCATCGTCACCGAGGATAAGCTCCCTGTTGTGTTTGACGGCCAAGGCGGATATTTTCATTTTACCGAAGACGATTTTCAGTTTGTAAAGATCGTTGAATGTGAAGGACGTCCCCTCACACTGGAGCAGATGTTTTTCAAGAACGACGAAAATTTCAAGCTGGGATGGATGTCCCCGGACGGAGATACATATTCCTGCGACTACACGAGCCATACCAAGTGCGCGACTCTGCTTGCCGAAAAATTCTGTCCCGGTGCAAAACTGCCGGAAAGAGCTTTGGGAAAAGCCGGCTGGCTGAAAATAATCGATTCCTGGGACGGCGTCCAGCGGGAACACGGGCAGTTCGTATATTCGCTTACCGGAAAAGTCACCAAGCGCCAGGCAGACAGACTTTTCGACCTCGGGCTTTATAACAACGAAGAGGTCAGAAGGATGATCGCCGACTGTGAGGATGTCTGGTAAGATCTTTATTAGAAAAGGTGTTGTTAAATGAATGACAGAGTAGCGGTCATCGCTATAGTTGTTGAGGATGAAGACTCCGTAGAAAGTGTTAATGCGATCCTTCACGAATACAAGGATGCCATCATCGGCAGAATGGGGATTCCCTACCGCGTGAAGGGCATAAACATTATCAGCATAGCGGTCGATGCCCCGCAGGATGACATTAACACTATTGCGGGAAAGATCGGCAGGCTGAAAGGCGTCTTTGCCAAGACTGTATATTCCAACGTTTGAAGTTAACAGTATTATTCAATGCGTATTTTTCTGACGCTGAAAACTTGTTTTGAGGCGAAAGTAAGATCCACCGAATGAATGACTTTTATCGGGCTCTTGCTTTTTGCTTGAGCCCGATTTTTTTACGAAAGGGTGAAACTGTATGAGTCTTAATTCCACGCCCTCCTCCGAGCGGGTGCATATTGGCTTTTTCGGAAGGCGCAACGCCGGCAAATCCAGCCTTGTGAATGCTGTGACCAATCAGGAACTTGCAGTGGTCTCGGACACTCCCGGCACCACTACCGACCCCGTCACCAAGGCTATGGAGCTTCTGCCTTTGGGACCTGTGGTGATAATTGACACTCCCGGCTTTGACGATGAAGGCTCCCTGGGCGCTCTGCGCGTCAAGAAGACCTCGCAGGTCCTCAACCGTGTGGATATAGCCGTTCTTGTGACGGATTTCACCAAGCCCCTCGGCGGCTGCGAACAGGAGCTTATCACGCTGTTCAGACAGAAGAACATACCCTTCATTATCGCGGGGAACAAGTGCGATCTTGCAGACACAGCCCCGGACGGCGAAAGGTTTCCTGTCAGCGCGCTGCAAGGAAAGAACATCCACGAACTTCGGGAGAAGATCGCTTCTCTGACGACTGCCAAAGATCAGACTTTGAAGATCGTCGGGGATGTTATAAACGCGGGGGAACTGGCGCTGCTTGTGGTGCCGATAGACAAGGCGGCTCCCAAGGGCAGGCTCATCCTTCCGCAGCAAATGGTCATCAGAGATATTCTCGAAGCCGGAGCCTGCGCAGCTGTCGTTCGGGAAACCGAACTCAAAGACACACTTGACAGGCTCGTCAGCAAGCCGTCGGTGGTGATAACGGACAGTCAGGTCTTCGGTTTTGTGAGCAAGACCGTCCCGGAGGATATAAGGCTGACCTCTTTCTCGATCCTTATGGCAAAGTATAAAGGCTTTCTTGAAACCTCTGTCAAGGGAGCTGCTGCGATCAAGGGCTTGAAGGACGGCGACAAGGTGCTGATCTCCGAAGGATGCACTCACCATAGGCAGTGCGGAGATATAGGCAGTGTCAAGCTGCCGGCTCTTTTGAAAAAGACCACCGGCGCCGAACTTGAAATTGAGCTTTCCTCGGGAAGAGAGTTTCCCGAGGAATTGGAAAAATACGCTCTTATTATCCACTGCGGAGCCTGTATGCTGACCGAACGGGAAATGCTTTTCCGTATGCGGACGGCAGTTGATGCAGGAATACCGTTCACGAACTACGGTGTCGCGCTGGCTTATATGAACGGCATCCTCGGAAGGAGCCTTGAAGTCTTTCCGCAGGTCAGAGCACTGCTTGACGAATAACGGTGAAGGATATGGATAACACGGTAAAAAAACTTATCGGCAAGCTCGAAGAGGAGCATTCACTGTCCCGCGAAGAGTGGTTGTCCGTCTTTGGCGGCTGGGACGATTCTGACAGAGCCTACGCCGCCGAAAAAGCACGGGCAATCAGTCTAAGAGTATACGGAAACAAGATTTTCATCAGAGGAATAGTCGAGTTTTCAAACGTCTGTAAAAACGACTGCTTCTACTGCGGGATAAGACGCTCAAACACCAATGCTCAGCGTTACAGGCTTGACGATGAAGAGATACTGATGTGCTGTGACGAGGGCTATGAGCAAGGCTTCCGTACCTTTGTGCTTCAGAGCGGCGAGGACTTTGCGGTTTATCCGCCGGAGCGTATGGCGGATATCGTCAGAAGGATAAAAGAGGCTCACCCCGACTGCGCGGTGACGCTATCCTTAGGAGAACTTGAAAGAGACGCTTTAAAGCTCCTTAAAGATGCGGGCGCGGACAGATACCTTCTTCGGCACGAGACCGCCGACAAGGAGCATTACGCGAAGCTGCATCCTGCGGAAATGTCCTTTGAGCATAGGATGAACTGTCTTCGGACGCTGAAAGAACTGGGCTATCAGACCGGCGCCGGCTTAATGGTGGGTTCGCCTTATCAGACTAATGAATGCCTCGCGGAGGATATGGTCTTTCTCGGGGACTTCAAACCCCATATGATCGGCATAGGGCCCTTTCTTCCCCATAAGGACACGCCATTCCGCGATATGCCTAAGGGCTCTTACGAACTGACGCTGTTTATTCTCAGCCTGTGCAGGCTGATGCTCCCGGATGTGCTTCTGCCTGCTACCACGGCGCTGGGGACCATACGCGAGGGCGGCAGAGCCCAGGGTGTGCTTGCGGGTGCAAACGTCATCATGCCCAACCTTTCTCCGACGGCCGTGAGAAAGAAATATATGCTTTACAACGATAAAATAGGTACCTCGGACAATACTTCCGACAGTCGTTTGAAGGTGGAGAAAGAAATGGCGGAGATCGGTTATGAAGTCGTTATCACGAGAGGAGATCATATATGATTAAAATGGCGATATACGGCAAGGGCGGCATCGGGAAATCCACGGTTTCCTGCAATGTCAGCTCTGCGCTGTCGGCAATGGGCCTTACGGTCATGCAGATCGGCTGCGATCCTAAAGCGGATTCGACTTCGCTTCTCCACGGAGGAGAGAGGATCCCCACCGTGCTTGACATGATCCGTGAGAAGGGAAAAAAGCTGTCTCTTGAAGATGTTGTTTACAAAAGCAGCGGGGGAGTTCTCTGCGTCGAGGCAGGCGGCCCGATCCCGGGTCTCGGATGCGCGGGACGCGGGATCATCAACGCCCTTGAAAACCTTGAAAAGCTGGGTGCCTACGATATTTACAAGCCGGATGTCATCATATACGACGTGCTTGGAGACGTGGTCTGCGGCGGGTTTTCCATGCCCATGAGAAAGGGCTACGCGGACAAGGTTTTCGTCGTGGCTTCGGGCGAGAAAATGGCGAGATACGCCGCGGCGAATATCTGCATGGCCGTGGAGAATTTCCGCAGCCGCGGCTATTCATCTCTGGGCGGGATCATCCTTAACCGCAGGAATGTGGAAAACGAGGATGAAGCTGTCTCAGAGCTGGCTAAGGATTTTGATACGGAGATCGTCGGGAAGATCGACCGCAGTATAGAGATCTCCAACGCCGACGACGCCGGAGAGGCTTTAGTCGTGACTTCTCCCGAAAGCCTTCCGGCGAAGCAGTTCAAGGCTGTTGCGGAGCGTATGCTTGAGATCTGCGGAGGGATAAACAATGCTTAAAGCTGTCGGCGGCGTAAAATACGAAAAGCCGCCTTTCATCCGCTTGGGCGACGCAGACATACGCGAGCTGTTCCCCAGCGGACTTGAATACAACGCTCCCGCCAGGGGAGTCTGGAATATCGTTCACATGGGAGTGCTGGTGCCGGAGTCGCATCAGGTATATGTCTGCGCTCAGGGCTGTCTTCGGGGCGTGGCTCTTACCGTCGCTGAGACAGATCAGATGGACAGGCTAAGCTGGGTATCCCTTTCCGAAGAGGATATGTTCGACGGCACCCTTGAAAGCGACGTGGTTGACGGTGTAGCGGAGGTCATAGAAAAGCTTTCGCATCGTCCGCCGGTGGTGCTGATCTTCCTTAGCTGTATGCATCTTTTCGCCGGCGCGGATTACGAAGTCATACTCGATCAGCTCCGTGCAAAATATCCCGATATAGATTTTATAGACTGCTATATGACACCTACCATGCGGGAGACCTTCTCGCCGGTAGTGTGGCTCAACAAGCGGATGTACTCGCTGATAAAACCTCTGCCGCTTGATAAAAAATCTGTCAGCATCATCGGCTGCGACAGAGCTACGGATGAAAACTCCGAACTTGTGAAGCTTATCCGTGACAGCGGTCTTACCCTGCGGGATATCAATTACTGCAAGACCTACGGTGAGTTTCAGCGCATGGGTTCAAGCGCCGTAAACATCAGTTATCTTCCCACGGCTTTCGCCGCCTCGCAGGAGCTTTCTCAACGCACCGGAGCGTCGGCGCTTCACCTTCCCAACGCTTTTGATTACAATATCCTCAAAGAGAATTATCAAAAACTCTGCGAAACGCTTTGCATTGATGTTCTCGATCTTTCGGAATACGAGTGCAAGGCCGATGAAGCCCTTAAAAAGACGCTGGCGGCTGTCGGGAGCATCCCGATAGCGATAGATTATACCGCTGTAACACGGCCTTTTGAGCTTGTTTATATGCTTTCAGAAAAGGGCTTCAATGTCAGATATATCATCTCTGACGAAGTTGGCGAGGATGCTCAGCCGTTCAACAGGCTGAAAGAGAAATACCCGGATATTATGCTTTATTCATCCGACAACGTGAATATGTTCAATGCTGCGGATGAACCCAACGATCCCGTTCTTGCCATAGGGCAGAAAGCCGCCTGGTTCTTCTCCACGGATAATTTCGTTGACATCGTATCTAACGGCGGGCTTTACGGCTTTGAAGGCATTGCGTCGCTGGCGGAACTTATGACCGATGCTTTTCTGAACAAAAAGGACAGGCGCACTGTCATCCAGCAGAAGGGCTGGGGCTGCTCCTGCAACGCGCAGATATAGGAGGGGCTTATGAAAAATGTCAGCAGGATACTGCCGATGTATACGGCAGATACCTCGGGCGTCTGTTCGGCGCTTTACGAGCTGGGCGGGATGACTGTCATCCACGACGCTTCGGGCTGTAATTCCACATATACGACCCACGACGAGCCCCGCTGGTACGACAGGCGCTCAATGGTCTTTATCTCCGCCCTTACGGAAATGGACGCTATCATGGGCAACGACGAAAAGCTGGTAAACGACTGCATTTCTGCCGTGGCTGATCTTCACCCCGAGTTTATCGCCCTCTGCGGATCGCCTATGCCTATGATGACAGGCGTGGATTTTGAAGCTATCGCTTCGGAGATCAGAGATCGCTCCGGCATTCCGACTTTCGGACTTCATACCAACGGAACGGTATCTTATATAAGCGGAGCTTCTCAGGCTTTTGCGGCTGTTGTAAAGGAATTCGTCCGCAGAGTGCCGAAAACCGATAGTATAGGCGTCAACGTCATCGGCTTGACGCCACTCGATCATCCGCTGGGTACAGAAATTTCAATAAAGTCCTGGCTCACGACGAACGGAATGGAGCTTATATGCGGTCTCGGCATGGGAAGCACCCTTGACGACGTCCGTAGGATGACCGCCGCAAAAGTGAATCTTGTGGTTTCAAATACCGGTCTTGAAGCGGCGGAATACCTTAGAAAATACTATGATATTCCCTATGTTTTCGGCTTGCCCTTCGGGAACGGGTTCTCCCGCAGACTTGCGGACACGCTCAGATCCGAAGCAGAAAAGCCTTCCGTAAAAACGGGTGGATATGTCCCCAAGGAAATGCTTTCCTTCCCCGACGCGGATACTCTTGTCATTGCCGAGGGAGTTTACGGAGCTTCTTTGTGCGCTGCTCTGAAAGCCGATCTCGGTATAAAAGCGGGGCTGCTTTGTCCGCTGCCTGCCGATGATGTCTTTTACGGTTTTACAGGCGGGGACTGCGTTTTCTCCGAAGAAGACATTGAAGCTTTCATTGCGGATATGAAACCTAAAACTGTCATAGCGGACCCGCTGTATAAGTATATCATCCCGAAAGGCACAATGCACATTGAGCTGCCGCATCTTGCTTTTTCGGGGCGCACCTATCAGCGGAGCATACCCAATCTTATCAACACCGATATCAAGGAGTTATTCAAATGATAAAATTAGCTATATACGGCAAAGGAGGCATCGGGAAATCCACCTGCACCTCAAACCTTTCTGCGGCTCTCGCAAAGCTTGGCAAGAAGGTCATACAGATCGGATGCGATCCCAAGGCGGATTCCACGGTAAATCTTCTCCACGGAGATCCTGTCATCCCGGTTATGGATTATATGCGTATACACGACGAGGAACCCGACAGGATAGAGCAGATCACCAAGGTCGGGTACGGCGGAGTTGTCTGTATCGAGACCGGCGGACCCACTCCCGGCCTCGGATGCGCCGGGCGGGGTATAATCACCACATTCAGCCTGCTGGAGCAGCTTGAACTTTTCGAGCGCGTCAAGCCCGATGCTGTCCTTTACGACGTACTTGGCGATGTGGTCTGCGGAGGCTTCGCCGCTCCTATCCGCGAGGGCTATGCGGAAAAGGTGCTGATCGTGACCTCCGGGGAGAAAATGGCTCTCTATGCCGCCAATAACATCAACAGTGCCGTCAAGAATTTTGAGGACCGCAGCTATGCCAAGGTCCGGGGCATAATCATGAACCGCAGGAATGTGGAGAACGAGGAAGAAAAGGTCCGTGCTTTTGCCGAAGGCGCCGGACTGGAAATAACGGCAGATATCCCACGTTCCGCCGAGATAATCAAGTACGAAGATATGGGAATGACCTGCGTTGAAGGCGACCCGGAATGCGAGACCTCAAAGCGTTTTATGTCACTGGCGCAGCTTCTTATCGACGAGGACAACAACAATGACTGAAGCTTTTTACATTACCGCGGAAGAGCTTTCAAAACGCAGTCCCGACGACCTGCCGGAGGAGCTGAATTCCGCAAAGCATATGATATACAGCTCTCCAGCGACCCTTGATTTCAACTCTCCCGGCGCTAAAGGTTTCGGCGTAAAGCGTGCGGGGCTGGTGATACCCGGCTCGGTGATGCTGCTTATCGCTCCGGGCTGCTGCGGAAGGAATACCCAGCTGCTCAACGATCTTGGCTACAGCGACAGGTTCTTCTATCTGATGCTTGACGATACGGACATCGTCACGGGAAGATATGTAAGCAAGATACCCGAAGCCTGTGCAGAGCTTCTTGAAGAGCTTGACTATACTCCTTCGGTGATAATGCTTTGCGTGACCTGCGTTGACGCGCTTCTTGGCACCGATCTTGACCGCGTCTGCCGCGCCTGCTTTGACAAAACGGGAGTCAAAGCCGCTCCCGCATATATGTATGCGCTGACAAGAGAAAAGCGTCTGCCGCCCATGGGGCTTATCCGAAAGTCGGTCTATTCGCTTTTGGAAAAGCAGAAGCGTTATTCCAATGTCTGCAGCCTGCTGGGATATTTCTCGGCACTTGATGACGGCTGCGAGATCTATGACCTGCTTCGGTTCGCCGGGATAAAGCGGATAGGAGAGATCGGCCGCTGTCGTACATTTGAGGAATACTCGCAGCTTTCGCAGGCTAATTTCAGCATAGTCCTTAACTCCGAAGCGAGAGCAGCAGCACAGGATATGCAGGAACGTCTCGGCATACCGTTTATAGAACTGACGAGGATGTATCGGCTCGATAAGATTAGAAATCAATACCGTCTGCTGGGGCAGGCCATAGGAGCCGAACTTGACGACAGCACTTACTTCGATGAAGCAAGTAAAGTCATCGTAGATTTCAAAAACAAATACGGTCCGCTGACCTTTGCGGTGGGCGAGAGCCTTAACGCGGACAGCTTTGAGCTTTCTCTTGCCCTCTGCGAATACGGTTTCAAAGTCGCAGAGATATACGGTACCGTGGGAGAGCGTAATTTCGTTTTCGTAAAGAAGCTGTCGGAGGTCTCACCGAATACAAGGATATACTCAAATCTGTCTCCGACAATGATGAACTATGTTCCCTCGGACAAGGTGGATGCCGTTATCGGTGCTGATGCCTGCTACTATCACGCCGGCAAGGCGGGAGTTGAATTCAACGGTGAAAATCAGCCCTTCGGCTACCGTGGGATCACAATGCTCTTCGGAGAACTTGACCGTGTACTTGAAGAAAGGGGGAGGGGAAAATGAAAAAGCTTCTGAAGCATATTTCTCCCCTTGCGCCCGACGATTCGGGAGCCTGTTCGGTTCTCTACGAGCTTGGCGGGATAACAGTGATCTGTGACGCCGGAGGCTGTGCCGGAAACGTCTGCGGATTTGACGAGCCGCGGTGGTTCGAGAAACGTTCTGCTTTGTTTTCTGCGGGACTTCGGGATATGGACGCTATCCTCGGGCGGGACGAGCTTCTTGTAAAAAAGCTGTCGATGATTACCGAACAAGTTGATGCAAAGTTCACGGCGATAGTCGGAACGCCCGTTCCCGCAGTCATAGCCACCGATCTCAAAGCGCTGGAGCGCATGAGCGAAAAACGTACCGGCCTACCCTGCGTAGCCTTCCGTACCGACGGAACAAGGCTTTACGATCACGGCGAGGAACTTGTCTACTCGAGGCTTTTCGATCAGTTTGCGAAAGAGAAGCGTCCCGTCAAAAAAGGCAAACTCGGAGTTATCGGAGCTACTCCGCTTAACACCGGCGAGACTGTTTCCGACATTATCGTCAGCGTACTGAAACAGCAGGGCTGGAACGAAGCCGTCTGCTTCGGTATGGACAGCGGACTTGACGAAATAATCAACGCAAGCGAATGCGAACGTCTGCTTGTGATCGCTCCCTCCGGGCTGAAAGCCGCAAGGCTTATGAACGAGCGTTTCGGCACGCCCTATGAAACAGACTATCCTTTCTCGGAGATACCGGAGGATGTTCACGGGAAAGTGCTTGTTGTGCATCAGCAATTCGCTGCGAACGCCCTCAGAGATCAGCTTGAAAAGCAGGGCTGCGAGGTCGTATGTGCAAGCTGGTTCAGAATGTATGACAGCTGCAAACGCGAGCAGGACGTTTATATCAAAGGCGAGGAAGATTTTTACGAGCTTGCCGTTAACGGCGGTTTTGATTATATCCTCGCGGATGAATTCTTCCGCCGCGCCGCCCGGGGATTCGCCGGAGTGTGGATAGATCTTCCGCATTTTGCGGTAAGCGGCAGGCTCAACCGTGACAAACAGTTCAGCAAGGTGATATAATGATCACAGTTAACATACACGTTTACGGCATCGTGCAGGGAGTTGGGTTCAGGCCTTTCACCTCCGTTGCCGCCGAAAAGTACGGTATCAAAGGCACCGTTGCCAACAAGGGCTCCTACGTTGAGATAATTGCTCAGGGCAGCAGGGAAGCCATCAGCGCTTTTGCCGACGAGATACGTTTCCGTCCGCCGGACCGTGCGGTGATCCTCGGAGTTGACGAACTTGACATCGAGGGCGAAGTTCACCGATACGACAGTTTCGAGATAATCGAAAGCGAAAAAGAGTACGGAGATATTTTCATTTCTCCCGATATTGCAACCTGCGACAAATGCCGGGCGGAGCTTTTCGATAAAAACGACAGGCGGTATCTTCATCCCTTCATCAACTGTACTCAATGCGGGCCGAGGCTGACTATTCTCGACTCTATGCCCTATGACAGAGAACGAACGAGCATGAAGGAGTTTCCGATGTGTTCCGTTTGTATGGACGAGTATTACTCGCCCGAAACACGCCGTTACGACGCCCAGCCCGTCTGCTGCAACGACTGCGGTCCCGAGCTTTATATAATCGGCGAGAATACCCGCGGAGGCGAAGCGATCACAAAGATCAGAAAACTGATAATGAACGGCGGTATAGCTGCCGTCAAAGGCATCGGAGGATTCCATCTCTGCTGCGATGCCAAAAATACCGAAGCAGTCGAGCGGCTCCGCAAACTGAAACGCCGTCCGATGAAGCCCTTTGCTGTCATGATGCGGGATATGGGCACCGTCAAAAGAGAATGCGCGGTGCTGAAAGGCCAGGAGGAATACCTCATCGGCTGGCAGAAGCCGATAATGCTCCTTGAAAAATCAGATAACCAAACGATAAGCGAACGTATTGCCCCCGATAATATGACAGTCGGAGTTATGCTCCCTTATGCTCCGGTGCAGATGCTTCTGTTTGATTATCCCGACGGAGTTGAAATGACCGACTGCCTTGTTATGACCAGCGGAAATGCACGGGGCGCACCGATCTGCCGCGACGATGAAAGCGCGGTAAAAGAGATAGGCTCCTTCTGCGATCTGATCCTGTCCCACAACAGAAAGATCCTTATCCGCGCCGATGATTCCGTCACCGACTGGCTGGACGGCAAGCCTTATATGATAAGGCGCTCCCGCGGATTTGCTCCGCTGCCTTTTATGATCTCCGGTTCGGAGGATGTTCAGGCTGTCGGCATCGGCGGCGAGCTGAAAAACAGCTTCTGCGCCGCCCGTAACGGAATGCTCTATCCTTCTCCGTATATCGGAGATATGGCAGACATCCGCACCGTAAGGGCTCTCGGAGAGTCACTTGAAAGAATGCTTGATATGCTGGAATGCGAGCCCTCAGTCATCGTCTGTGACAAGCATCCGATGTATAACACCGTTACTTTCGCAGAGGAGTATTCCGCTAAGCACGGTCTGCCCCTTGTGAAGATACAGCACCATTACGCGCATATACTTTCCTGCATGGCGGAAAACAATCACGACGGCAAAGTCATCGGTCTGAGCCTTGACGGCACAGGCTACGGCGACGACGGAACTATCTGGGGCGGCGAGATCCTTCTCTCTGATCACAGCGGTTTTGAACGTGCCGGATGTATAGCACCATTCATCCAGACAGGCGGAGACCTTTCCGCCAAGGAAGGCTGGCGCATCGCCGCGGCTATCCTCCGTGATGTTTTCGGTGACGAAGGAATGAATGTTTGCTCACGCCTGTCCGTATGCTCCGAGCAGGAGTATAAACTTCTTGCAAATATGGCGTCCAAGAATCTCAACAGCGTAAAAAGCACCAGCTGCGGAAGGCTGTTTGATGCAGTCTCAGCTATACTCGGCATCAGAAGGGTATCGACTTTTGAAGGCGAAGCCTCCACGGCGCTGATGTATCACGCCCAGCTATTTGAGAAAAACAACGAGACGGACCCGCCGGAGTATCAGCATCCTCTTTTGAGTAACGGGGACGGTTTTATCACCCTCCAGACAGACTTGCTTGTCAAGGACATTGCCGAGCGCTTTCTTGCGGGAGAGGACGCCGATAAACTTGCTTACGGCTTTCATTTCATACTCGGCAATATGCTGACGGAAGCCTGCGAGGAGATAAGAAAGAGCACGGGCCTTGAAACAGCCGCTCTCAGCGGAGGAGTTTTCCAGAACAAGCTTCTGGTCAGACTTGTAAGCGCGGAGCTTGAAGCCCGGGGATTCAAAGTGTTAAGGCACAGTCTTGTTCCGCCCAACGACGGAGGGATCGCTCTCGGTCAGTCGGCGTATGCAATAAAAAATAAGAATATCAAAAACTGAAAGGAAGATAAATATGTGTGTTGGATTATCAGCAAGAGTAGTAAGCGTTAAGGACGATACCGCTATCATTGATGCGGGCGGAGCCCAAAGAGAGATCAGCGCGGGCGTTATGGATGACCTTGAGCCCGGCGATTACGTCATGGTCCATGCCGGAATAGCTATCGCCAAGATCACACAGTCCGACGAGGACGAAGCAGAAGATGTAATGGAGAGTCTGATATGAACGAAAACATGAAAGCCGCCCGCGACATTATCACGGGTTACAGCGGCAGACCGCTTCGCATAATGGAAGTCTGCGGGACTCATACTCACGAGATCTTCCGTCTCGGCATACGCAAGCTCGTTCCCGAAAATATCGACATAATCTCCGGCCCCGGATGTCCCGTGTGCGTTACCGCAGTGGGATACATCGATGAAGCCTGCTGGCTGGCTTTGGAAAAGGGCTGTACGGTTTGTACCTTCGGGGATCTGATAAAAGTCCCCGGAACGACAATGAGCCTTGCGGGCGCAAGGGCCAAGGGCGCAAAGATCAGACCGGTCTATTCTCCGCTGGACGCCGTTGAGCTTGCCAAGGAAAACCCGGAGGAACAAGTAGTTTTCCTTGCCGTAGGCTTTGAGACCACTACACCCTCGGCCTGTCTTGCAGTCAAACAGGCAAAAGCGGCAGGACTGAAAAACTTCTCGATACTCACGGCCAACAAGACGATGCCCAATGCTTATAATGCCCTTGTCGGCAGCGCGGACGCATTTATTTATCCCGGCCACGTCAACGCTATCACCGGCAACGGTGCCTGCATAAAGCTCTGCGAGGAGAAAGGCGTATCGGGCGTAGTGGCGGGATTCACCGCCAGCGAGCTTGTAACGGCTCTTGCCGTAACGGTAAAGCTCCTTGAAAAGGGCGAGCCCTTCTTTCGCAACTGCTATCCGCGAGTCGTGAAGGACGAAGGAAATCCTGCGGCAATCAAGCTGATGAACGAGGTCATGGAGCCCTGCGACAGCGAGTGGCGGGGCCTCGG
This sequence comes from Ruminococcaceae bacterium FB2012, assembly GCA_900104495.1. Lineage (GTDB taxonomy): Bacteria > Bacillota > Clostridia > Oscillospirales > Ruminococcaceae > FB2012. The sequence continues at coordinate 418,029 of FMXS01000004.1, forward strand.
AATGATCCCAATGTCGGGTATGAAGCTGCGTCCCGAGTATGCCGACCATGATTCAAGGATCAAGTATTCCATGCCGGTGATAACCGGCAAGCCCAATCCGGCCTGTCGGTGCGGAGACGTGCTCCAGGGCAAGTGCAAGCCCTCCGACTGCAAAGTCTTCGGCAAAGTATGCACCCCGCTTCACCCCGTAGGTGCCTGCATGGTCTCCGACGAAGGAGCCTGTGCGGCATATTATCAGTATTCCGGGCTTGTTTAATGAATATAATATAACGGAGGAACAGTTATGAGTGACAATACAGTAACGCTTGCACACGGAGCAGGCGGAAAACAGACAAGCGAGCTGATTGAAAAGGTGTTTAAAGCCCATTTTTCCAATCCCGAATTTACTGCGGACGATGCAGCCGTACTGCCGGAGATCGGCAGCAAGCTGGCGTTCACCACCGACGGCTTTATCGTATCACCGTGGAAATTCAACGGCGGGAACATCGGCAAGCTGTCGATCTGCGGAACGGTCAACGACCTTTCCTGCATGGGTGCAAAACCTATGTATATGACCTGCGCATTTGTTATTGAGGAAGGTTTTCCCCTTGACAGCCTTGAAGAGATCGCCGCTGCTATGGAAAAGACCGCCGCAGAGGTCGGCGTGAAGATCGTCGCAGGTGACACCAAGGTCGCCGGCAAGGGACAGGTGGATAAAGTCTTTATCACCACAACGGGCATCGGCTCAGTTCAAGAGGGCGCCAATACCTCGGGCAAATTCGCTGAGCCAGGCGACGCCGTTATCGTCACCGGAGACGTGGGCAGACACGGCTGTACGATCCTGCTGGCAAGAGACGAATACGGCATCGAATCGGACGTTGACAGCGACTGCGCTCCGCTTTGGGGAACGGTGGAGGATATTTTCTCCGTGACCAATGATATCCATGTTATCAGAGACGCCACAAGAGGCGGCGTAGGCACCGTGCTTTACGAGATCGCAGAGCAGAGCGGAGTGGGCATAACTCTCGATCAGACCTCTATCCCCGTTGATCCCAGAGTCAAAGGCGTCTGCGGGATGCTGGGCCTGGAACCTCTTTATCTCGCCTGTGAGGGAAGACTTGTTATTTTTGCTCCGCAGGATAAGGCTGATTCGATCGTCGCCATGCTCAGAGAAGGAAAACATTCAAAGAACGCAGCCGTCATCGGCAGAGTTACCGAAGAAAACAAGGGCAGGGTAGTCCTGGAGACCGAACTGGGAACACAAACCATACTTCCTCAGCCGAAGGGAGAGCTTCTTCCCAGGATCTGCTGATATAAAACAGAGACAATACCGCCGATATATGAACGCAATTTCGACTTCGTCTGTAAAATAATAACAAAAATGCACATATTTAATTGTTATTTATGCAAAAAAACGTTTTTTTGCACAATAACTTATTGACATTATGAATATTATGTGGTATATTTATTATTAACGTATTGTGTATTATTTCAGGTGTGCCGTATGTACGGGCTTTAGCTGTTTTCAGCGCTAAAGATAAACGGCCGCCCTATCACATATTGCATTCAGGAGGTATATGTCAATGGCTGAAACCAGATTCATCAAGACCGTGACCTTTGGCGGTTACGACAAGGGAGATGTCGATAAGAAGTTCGAATATCTCTACACTCAAGTCTATGACCTGAAAAACGAATTGCGCGAGACCAAGCTCATGCTCAACAAGTTCAAAGAGGGAACTTCCGAGGAAGCCGCTCACGAATCGGTGCTTTCCAACGAGAGGAACAAGCTCACCGAGATGCAGGTCAAGAACGAAACCATGAGCGAAAGGCTCAAATCCGCCGAGGACGACAACAAGAAAAAGGAAGCCGAGCTTGTTGAACTCAGAAAGGCCAAAGCCGAGCTTGAAGAAGCTCTTGCCGATGCCAATACCAAGCTGACAGCTGCCTCCGGCGGCGGTGACGCTGCTATGTTCGGCGTTGTATTTGCAGAGGCTCAGAAATCCGCGAACCTTATCGTTTCCACCGCAAAACAGCAGGCTGAGGATCTCGAAAACGACTCCAAGAAGCTTGCCGAGAATACCGTGGCCGAAGCTAACAACAAGGCCTCCAAAATCATCTACGATGCCGAAAAGCGTGCCGCTGAGATCACTGCCGAGGCCGAGAACAATTCCGCTAAGATGGAAGCAGCATCGGGCAATATGAAAGCCACGATGCTCAACGAAGTCACAAGGATCGGTGCCGAGGTCGCCAAGCTGAAGAAGGTCCTCAACGATTTCAGAGAGACAGGTCTTTCCATGGTAGAGAAGTCCGAAACTCTGATAGAGGATACCAAGGCCGATCTTACCGCCGGCGGCGTTCCCGTATTCAAGGATCCCGCGCTTCACGATCCGTTTATTCCCGAAGCTCCTGTATATCAGGAGACCGATAATACTTATGCTACCGGCATGGATGAGCAGGCCAAGAAGAAGAATGAAGAGCTTGAAAAGCTCAAGGCAATGGCAGATTCCATAGGCGATAAGAAGCCTCAGAAGAGCAGCGGACCCGATCTCGCCTCTATCGCAAAGCAGGCTGCTTCACTCAAAGACGGCGATGCAGCAAAGAAAGAGGAAGCCCCCAAGAAAGACACACCGAATCTCGGCGATCTTCTTAACAAGGCTAAGTCAATAAAGTAACTTTGTTCAATTATTTATAATTATTTGAAAGAGAGTTGTTTTAAAGTGAGTACAAGTGAGCTCATTATTGTTAAACCCGAGAAATGCGTCGGCTGTAATTCGTGCGTCAGAACATGTCCTGCTCCCGAGGCAAATATCACCAAGATGCTTGATGACGGAAGATTTATCACTACCGTTAATCCGGAAAAATGTATCGCCTGCGGCGAGTGCGTAAGAAACTGCACTCACGGCGCAAGAGACTTTATTGACGATACCGAGAAATGTATGCAGAGAATGACAAGAGAGAAGATCATCGTTCTTGCCACTCCCGCTATCAAGTCTGTTTTCCCGACCAAGTGGAAGGGAATACTTGATTGGTTCAAGAGCAAGGGATGTATAATCTATGACGTTTCCCTCGGCGCGGATATCTGCACATGGGCCCATGTAAGAGCTATCGAGCGCAAGGAAGTCGGAAATGTCATCACCCAGCCTTGTGCCGCTATCGTTAATTATATCGAGATCTATCAGCCCAAGCTGCTGAATAACCTCTCACCTATCCACAGCCCTATTTCCTGCGCGGTAACATACATAAGAAAGTATCTCAGAAGGTCCAATCCTATCGCCGTGCTTTCTCCCTGTATCGCCAAGAAGACAGAGTTTGAGGAGACCGGCATCACCGATTTCAACGTAACATTTGCCAAGCTGGAAGAGTACTTCGACAAGAACGGCATCAAGGTCGCTGCCAACGCCGCTAACGACTTTGAGTATAAGTTTGAAGAGATGCAGGGCCAGCTGGGTGCCGTATACCCCCGTCCGGGCGGACTGCGTGACAATATCTGGATGCACAATCCCGATATCAACATCACCACCTCCGAAGGCGTTAACAAGGTATATCCCGAGCTGGAAATGTATGCCGAGATGCCAGAGTTCAAGCATCCCGAAGTATTTGACGTGCTTTCCTGCGAGTTCGGATGTAATGTAGGTCCCGCTTCCGGCACGAATCAGACAGTTTTCGACGTTATGGCTACAATGCGTGAGGTCGAAAAGGAAGCCAAGGCAAGACGTAAGACCGGCGGCGGATTCCTCAGCAGAGGCGGAGACGACAAGCTGTTCAAGAAGTTTGATGATGAGCTCAAGCTCAGCGACTTCATGAGAACATATAAGCCTTCCGCTCCTTCTCCCGTTCCTACCGACAGACAGCTGGATGCCGTTTTCGAGATGATGGGCAAGCATACTCCCGAAGAGCGGAATTTCAACTGCCACGCCTGCGGATACCGTTCCTGCAAGGATATGGCTATCGCTATTTGCAGAGGTCTCAACACCGTTGACAACTGCATCGTTCACGCGAAGAGCATCCTGACTGCAAGACACAGCGCTCTGACTGCTCAGCACGAGCTTCTCTCCGAGATCACCAACGAGTGTATGTCGCTTTCCGACAAGCTCAGAGACGATCTCAAAAACATCAACTCCAATATGGATACGATAGGCGAATCCACGGCCAAGACCAGCGAAAGAGCCAACGTAGTTAACGATCTGCTCACCAACGTTATCGCATTCTGCAAGGCTAACACCTCTATGGATGCCTCCAGCGTCGGACAGCTTGTTGAGATCCTTGAAACAACTCTCGATGCATTCAAGGCTCTGGATGACAACGTTAACGTTACAAACGAAAGCTCTGATGTTATCCGCAATTCTATTCAGCAGATCAGCGGACTGGTTGACAACATCAACGATACTCTCCGCAAGACCGTGAAATGATCCGATAACCGAATAATACAAATAACAGCGGTCGCTTTGACTTGATAAGCGGCCGCCTTATTTTGGAAAGAAGTACTGTTTGCGGGTGCACTTTTATAAGTTTCACAAAAAATAATAAAATTTAATGAATTATTAAAGAATTAACCCCGATAATTTGTACATATTATAACATTTAGGCTTGACATAATATCATGGAAATGGTATAATATACTATATAGAAGTGTGTTCGTCCGGAACACTGAAAAAATTGTCTGTTTCGTGTTAAAAGTACTGCGATACGGACAACAGGAACGGGAGAGTTGCTTATGCAATGTGAATGGTGTCACGTTGAAATGCCCGAGGGCAGCGTAAGATGTCCCAAATGTAAAATGCCGATCATACAGACGGTTCAGGGATTTGATAATACCAAGGTCGTTCTGCAGAAGGTCCACGCTATGATGTTCGAGAGGGGAGACGATATCTCCAACACGCAGGAACTTATCGGTTATGTGTGCGACTATCTTCCCGATTGGGATGACGAGCGGATAATCCTTGTAAAAATGCTTAAAGCAGGCGCTCTTGATGAAATGATGGCCGGCGATGACAGAAAACAGGCTGTTGATAAATCAAGAGAGCTGATGATAAAGGCAGGCGCCAAGGAGAACGAGGCCGAGTTCGTACTCGTAGTTCTTGCTTGTATGCTGAAACTGCCGTATATGTCTCCGCTGGCTGTAAGCGGTGATAAGAAAAAGGCCGCCAAGACCGAAGAGACGAAGGAGAAACCGGTCGTCCTTGAAATGGATACCAAACCCTTCAAGAAGCTCGATGCGCTTAGGTTCAGGCTTTCCAAGACCGTCAACATCAAGGAAGGCTATACCATGGTGGACGGATATTGCTTTGACGGCTTCGGTATGGTGAGGACCGTGAATCTCCCCGACACAATGATGTGTATAGGCGAATATGCCTTTACAGACTGTAAGCATCTGACCGAGATCGAGATACCCGATTCGGTGAAGAAAATTGAAAAAGGTGCCTTTAATGCCTGCGTAAGCTTGACGGATGTGAATATCCCCAACGGCGTTCTGGAGCTTGGCGACAACACATTTCTTTGCTGCTCGTCCCTCGAAAAGCTGGTCATCCCCGAAAGCGTCAGCGGCTTCGGCGAGAACTGCTTCTCGGGCTGCGATTCTCTGAAAATGCTCTCTGTTCCCCAGAGCGTAAAGTATATCGGTGACAACTGTTTTTCGTACTGTCCGAATCTTGTGATATACTGCTTTGAGAATTCTTATGTTCACAGATATTGCCTTCAGAAAAAGATAAAATTTAAGACTACGCCTCTCGGAAAGAAACTCCCCACGGAGCTTGAACCCGAGTCCGGTGCTAAGAAATAAGGAGGAGTAGACCAAATGACGGAGCTAAAGATCGGTCAGGAAGTTGAATTGGAGCATGGAGGAAAGGCTACCGTTACCAAAGAGATCGGAAGCGGCGGTCAAGGTATAGTTTATCTGGTAAACTATAACGGAATGGACTGGGCTCTGAAATGGTATGACATCAATAAGATGAACAACCCCGCCGAGTTCAGAAACAACTTGAAGAGAAATATTTCCGACGGTGCGCCGAGCAATAAGTTCCTTTGGCCCAAATATCTTACCAAGGAATTGCCTGACGGAACGTTCGGCTACCTTATGGAACTGAAGCCCGAAAGCTTCGATTCCTTCGTCGATATCCTCAATACTTATAAGCTGGTGGTCGATCCGCTTACCGGCAGAGCAGTAAAGGTCCCCGTAAGGTTCACGAACCTGTTCGCAATGGTTACGGCGGTCATCAATATCGTAAACGCTTTCAGACAGCTCCACCGCGCAGGTAAGAGCTATCAGGACCTTAACGACGGCGGTTTCTTCATTAACGTCGATACCGGTGCCGTTCTCGTCTGCGACTGCGATAACATCGCTCCCGACGGCGCGAACTTCGGTATCGGAGGCAAGCCCGGATATATGGCTCCCGAGATAGTAAGAGGCATCGCCAAGCCCGATGTCCAGACGGATAAGTATTCACTGGCAGTCGTGCTTTTCAAGCTCCTGTTCAGAGGAGATCCCATGGAAGGCGAAAAGGTCATCAAGGATGTCTGCCTTACGGAAGCATCCGAGCTCAAGCATTACGGTGCTGAGGCACTCTTCGTTTATGACCCCGACGATAATTCCAACAGACCGGTAAGAGGCATCCACGACAACGTTATCAAGTTCTGGAGACTCTATCCCAAGTATATCAAGGATGCGTTTATGCTGTCCTTTACCTACGGGCTCCACGATCCCGCCAAGAGGATCATAGAGAACGAATGGCAGCAGCTGTTTATCAGACTTCGCTCTGAGATAATTGCCTGCACCTGCGGCAGAACGAATTTCAGCTCGATGTTTGAAATGCAGGATCCCACAACATTCAGATGTCCTAAATGCGGTATGACGTTTGCTACTATGAAGTTCAGCAACCGTGACAATCTGATGCCGCTTTATATAGGAAGCAAGTTCTATCAGTGCGAGGTAGACCCCGCTTCGGACGATTACCTCTCAGTCGCCGGTGAGCTTGTTGAAAATAAACTCAAGCCCGGTGTGCTCGGCATAAAGAATTGCTCGGAGCAGACCTGGCAGGTCAGAATGCCCGACGGTAAGTACCACGAGGTCGGCCCCGGTAAGGGATGCCCGATCTGGCAGGGACTTGAGATCAATTTCGGCGCAGTTCAAGCAAGACTAAGATAACGGTAAAGTAAGTTAAAATCATATTGAAAAGGAGCATAAGATTATGAGCAAGAAAAATAAAGCTAACGGCGCACCGCAGGACGAGCAGGTGAAGGCCGCTGCAGCGGAGAATACCGCCGCTGCCGATCTTGATATGTTTGACGAATTCGATGACGATCCGCTGGGAGCTACCGGTGTGTCCAAGAAGAGCCTCGTTATATTCTTCTTGATCGATACTTCCGGTTCTATGAAGGGCACTAAGATGGGTGAGCTCAATACTGTTATGGAGGAGCTTATCCCCGAGATCCGCCGCGTAGGTGAGGCTGATACCGAAGTTAAGATCGCTGTTCTGACTTTCTCCACTCACGTTAAGTGGATGTATTCCGAGCCTATCAATATCGAGGACTTCCAGTGGGCAAGACTGTCTGCTTCCGGCGTTACCAGCATGGGCGAAGCCTTCAAGGAGCTCAATGCAAGAATGTCCAGAAACAGCTTCCTCAACTCGCCTTCGCTTTCCTTTGCCCCTGTTATCTTCCTTATGACAGACGGCTATCCTTCCGATGACTACAAGGAAGGCCTTGAAGAACTTTCTACCAACAGCTGGTATAAGTTCGGTCTGAAGGCTGCTCTCGGCATAGGCAACGAGGCTAACGATGAAATGCTCGCAGAGTTCACCGGCTCGGCTGATACCGTTGTTCACGCTTACTCGGGCAACCAGCTGGCTCAGATGATCAAGATCGTTGCCGTTACCGCTTCGCAGATCGGCAGCAAGAGTATGACCCTTTCCGATGCCAACGAGTCTGAGCTCAAGGCTGAGGACGTTTATGCTTCCAAGCAGAAAATGCTCGGACAGCAGATCCAGGAGCTTGTTAATACTAACGATTCCGATGATGTTTCTTTCGATACCGGTTGGTGATCTGATATTATAAGTAAATAATCGGAAGGAGTATTATATGTTCAAGGGTTTCAGTCACTCAGTAATGGGTGCAAGCCATGAAAAAAAGGGAATAGTGTGTCAGGACAGTTCTGCTTTTGAAGTCGGAAACGGTTATGCCGTTGCCGTTGTTGCTGACGGCCACGGAAGCAAGAAGCATTTCAGAAGCAATCTCGGCTCCAAGTTTGCTACCGAAGCGGCTGTCGAAACTATCAGGCAGTATATTCAGGATCCCGATGAATTTGATAAAACTTTTCTCGAGAATCATGACCGCATTATCAAGGGTATCGAAAAACAGATCATTTACAGCTGGAATAACAAGACGCGCAAGCATCTGAACGAGAACCCCGTTACAATGAAAGAAAAGAGCAAGTTTGAGTACGACGAATTTGACGAGATCCCTTTTGAGTCTTATTACGGTACCACACTTGTTGTTGCTGTTGCCTGCAGAGGCTATACCTTCGGCTTCCAGATCGGTGACGGCAGCCTTGTAGCTGTTTTTGAGGACGGCGAGACCTCGATGATCATGGATTACGAGGAATCGAATCCTGCTAACATAACATCCTCAATGTGCAACGCTAACGCATTTACAATGTTTGATTCGTTTTTCGTTGATTCAAAACAGCTGCTTGCGATCTTTGTTTCTACCGACGGTCTTTATACTTCGTTCGGAAGCGATAATGACTTCCTTGATTATCATACGATAATCGCAGGGCAGCTCATTGATGTTGACGCTCTGCTTCCGTCGCTGAAAAACAACCTCGTAAAGAGATCGCATTTCGGTACGGAGGACGATATTTCTATGTCCTGCGTATTCAACGCTGATATCCTCGAAAATAATCTTGATGTTATCAAGGCTAAGATCGCAGAGAACAAGCGTCTTGCGGCCGAGCGCAGGGCAGGTATCAGAAACAACTGAAAATTATCATAGAAGCGGGTGACTGTTATGGATGCTAAAAAGATTTACGAGATCGCAAAAGAGTCCGTTGTTAAGATAAAGGCGGCTGTTCCGTCTTATTCCGCCGAAGAAGGCATGGAGTTCTGCGTTATTGCAGATGCTGACGGAAATCTGTTTTCCGCAATGACCAATATTACCGTCAAGGACAATTCGGTCGAAAGGATCCCCGCTGATATTGCTGCGTTTCTTTATATGAAGAACACCGGCAGCATGGTGGCTAAGTACATAATCGTGCTTTCCGTCGCTGACAGAAGGATCATTCCTCCGTCCGAAGAATGCTTTGATTTGATGTTCCGTACTAATTCCAAGAACGATGAATGCGTTGTCGTTCTTTCATCCTCTGAGCAGAAGCCTCTCTCTGAGCTTCGTCTGATAGGAGACGGCACGGATTTCCTCAACGGATTTGATTTTGTTGAGGAAGAGGATGAAGGTTCCGACGAAGAAGAGATCGTTGACGATTCCTTTGAGGAGCCCGAAGAGGAAGAAGAGAAATCCGAGGAAACCACGGCAGAAGCCGAGGATGAAGAGGACGAAGAAGAGGAAGAAGAGGAAGAGGAAGAAGATGATGACGAGGACGAAGAGGAAGAAGAGAAGCCGGTAAAAGCTCCTGCTGACAAGTCTAAATCTTCTAACTTCATCAGCGGCGTAGAGATCGACGAAAGCAATCCTTTTTATGCTGCACCCACATCCGTTAAGCCTCCCGAGGAAGTCATCGCTATGGTCGCCGAGGGAACAGAGCCTCCCGCAGAAGAGGAAGAAGAGGAAGAAATGCCTCAGCTTTCCAAGGAAGAACTTCTCAAACAGGCAAAGAAGCGCAAAAAAGTCGCAAGAGCCAACTTCCTTTTCAGAAAGAGAAAATAATAATTCAGGCCCGTTCGTATTCCGAACGGGCCGTTTTTGTATATGTTTTGAAACCTGAGTTAAAATAAAAGAGGAGCAATGCTCCTCTTTATGTATGCTATTTAAAGCTAACGCCCACATTGACCTTACTGTATAGTTTGAGTTTGATCTTCTCTTTCTGAGCCTTGAACAAATAAAGCACACCCAAAACAGCTGCCAGTGAAAGAACAACTCCAATGATAATACCAACAGTACCTTTAATAACTACCATTGCCAGCACCCAAATAATAGCAAGAGCTACAACGATAAGCGGCAGGCAGAACGAAGTGAAAGTCCTGCTTGTGATCTTCAGATACTGTCTGATCTCTTTCTTTGAAAGGCTGTCATAGTGACGGGCGATAAATGTGTCGGGCCTGCACCATTTGCAGAATTCCTTAACAGTCGGAAACTTGACAACATAATTCTGTCCGGTTTTGGTAACACGATAATCTACGGTTATACCGTCAGAAGTTTCGTGAGTATCCATAACGTGAATAAGCGTACCGGACTTAGCCTGTCCGCTCAATGGTTTGGTGACCACATACTTTCGGTCGATTGCCTCGTCGATACTATAAAGCATGAAAGCCATAAGAATTCCTCCTGTATCCTAAATGTGAAAGCACATCATTTTTTTTGATTGTTGCAGGAAAGCCTATTGTATTTCAAGTAAATCCTGCCTAATAATAATTATAACACTAAAAACTATAAATGTCAAGAAAATAAACGTACAAATGTGAATTTTTTTGTTAATTTTCCATATATCAGAAGTAAAGGAAAGATACTGCGATAAAACGTATTGTCATGAGGCGTCTCTGCTTCTTGACATTAGTTTTGCATTATGATATAATGACAATATAAACAGGGAAAAGAGGCGGTTTTGTGAAAGAACTGATACTTGAAGCGACAGTAGATAATCTTGAAAAAGTAATGGAATTTATAGATGCTGAACTTGAACAGCATGATTGTCCTGTAAAGACTCAAATGCGAATAGATGTGGCTGTTGAAGAGCTTTTTGTCAATATCGCTAATTACGCTTATGCTCCCGGTGCCGGCAACGCCGAGATAAGGATAGATTTTCAAAACAAGCCCGCTGCAGCGGTCATAACATTTTCCGATAGCGGAAAACCTTTTGATCCCCTTGCTAAGGAAGACCCGGATGTTACTCTTTCTGTTGAAGAGCGCAAGATCGGCGGCCTCGGGATATTTATGGTCAAAAAGAGTATGGACGATGTAAGATACGAGTACAAAGACGGGAAAAACAATCTCACTATCGTCAAGAATCTGTTTTGAATAAATCTGTCTGCGGTCCTTATGCTGAAGCGTAAGGACTGCTTTTTTATATTCACAAGTGAATCGCAGAAATATAACGGCACATAATAAGTCTGTTATTCCTCGGGTACGCCGTTAAAGAACTGATAAACCAGCTTGGATGTCTGTATGAAGCAGTACTTTAACTGGCCGCTGGTGTTTTCCTGCTCGCACATAAGCACAAGGATATAATCAGCTCCGTCGGAGTAAACAATTGCGGCATCGTGGGTCACATCATAAGTGTCGCCGGTCTTATTGGCAAATTTTGTGCCGTTGGGCAGACCGAATGGGATCTTAGAAGTCCATTTCTGATGCATAAGAATATCAAGCATTTTTTCGGATGCATATTTCGATACGCATTCTCCGCGGTAGATGCTTTCAAGGATATGTCCCACATCGCTTACGCAGGTGACGTTTCTTTCATCAGAGGTTTCAAGGCCTTCGTAATTGGTGGAAGGCTGCAGGCCGTGATACTGTGCTGTGTTGGGGAGCCCGTGGGAATGACACCATTCGGTTATATACGTCTTTCCGATAGTCCAGACCATTTGATTGAAGGCTTGATTGTTGCTTATCGCCGCCATATTATATATCGTCGGATAATATTTATCCTCGTCCAGTTCGCCGTCCTCTATCTTCTGATAACAGGCGGCCAGCGCAAACAGTTTTATCATACTCGCAGGATAAACAGGATGCTCATTTATCGTAAACCAGTCGTTTGTGTTGAGGTTTTTACAGTAGCAGGACCATTCACCGGGAAAACCTGCGAGAGCTTCCACGACCTGCGTTTTAAGCGGTTTCAATGCATTTTCATGATCCGATCCGGACTCATCAGCCGAACTGTCAGAAACGGAATTGTCGGGCAGGGGAGTGCTTTCAATAGTAACAGCTACATCGGGAGCTGAAGAACTGCTGTCATCTTTTCTTTCATACTTCGGCTCTGGGATAAGATCGATGATAAAAAGAAGATTCAGAAGGAGAATGACAAGGAGAAGCATTATAAAACGAGTCCTGCCGAAAAGTTTTTCGAGCTTTTTCATAAGACCGATAAATGCCGCAGCAAGCATTCCGAAGTATTCTTTCAGCTTCACGGTTTCTCCCCCTTCCGAATTGTATATTCAAGAGTATTATACCACTGTTTAAACCATATGTCAAATATTTTTTCTTTACAGTACCGAATTTACGGGACTTAGGATAGTTAATATGTATAGATTTGTAATATTTAAGACGATTATATTTTATGCAAATGACATTGACTAATGCGTTTAAATATGTTATTATAATCTTTAGGGAAATATATAGTGCCGTTCTTTGACTTTGTACGCTATATATAGTATTAGGATGAAAGGATGATCTGTATGTTCGGAGAATTCATGCCCGAATGGGAGGGCTTTACCCCCGGAAGATGGAGCAAGGCCGCTGTTGAGGTCAGAAACTTTATCCTGCATAATTATACCCCATACTACGGTGATGACAGCTTTTTGGCTCCGCCTACCGAAGCTACCAAAAAGCTTTGGGCTACGGTCATGGACCTTGCCCGTCAGGAAAGGGAAGCCGGCGGTGTCCTCGATATGGACACAAAAGTCGTATCCACTATAACTTCACATCCTGCGGGATATATTGACAAGGACCTTGAAAAGATCGTCGGCCTTCAGACGGACAAGCCTTTCAAGCGCTCTCTCCAGCCCTTCGGCGGTATCAGAATGGCTCAGAACGCCTGCACTCAGAACGGATATACCGTTGATCCCGAAGTCGTTAAGATCTTTACCGAATACAGAAAAACTCACAATCAAGGCGTATTTGACGCTTATACTCCGGAGATGCGCCTTGCAAGAAAATCCGCCATAATCACCGGCCTGCCCGATGCCTACGGACGCGGAAGGATCATCGGCGACTACAGGCGCGTGGCTCTCTACGGAATAGACCTGCTGATCGAGGATAAGAAAAATCAGCTCGATACCTCGCTTGTAAGAATGACTTCGCCCAACATCCGCCTCCGCGAGGAACTTGCTGAACAGATCAGAGCCCTTGAACAGCTCAAAGAACTCGGCAAGATCTACGGATATGATATTTCCAGGCCGGCCAAAAACGCCCAGGAAGCTGTACAGTGGCTTTACTTCGGCTATCTTGCCGCTGTTAAGGAGCAGAACGGCGCCGCAATGTCCCTCGGGCGCACTTCGACATTCCTCGACATCTATATCCAGCGCGATCTTGACAAGGGCATTATCACCGAGCAGGAAGCTCAGGAGCTTATCGACCACTTCATTATGAAGCTGAGGCTTGTTAAGTTTGCCCGTACCCCCGAATACAATCAGCTGTTCTCGGGAGACCCCACCTGGGTGACCGAATCCATCGGCGGCACCGCTATTGACGGAACTCCGCTGGTGACCAAGAACTCTTTCAGATATCTGCACACCCTCGATAACCTCGGCACCGCTCCCGAGCCGAATATGACGGTCCTGTGGAGTACGAAACTCCCTCCGAACTTCAAGCGCTACTGCGCAAAGATGTCCATTAAGACCTCCTCTATACAATACGAAAACGACGATCTTATGCGTGAAACTCACGGCGACGATTACGCTATTGCCTGCTGTGTTTCTTCCATGCGCGTCGGCAAGGAGATGCAGTTCTTCGGCGCAAGAGCAAACCTCGCAAAGTGCCTGCTTTACGCTATTAACGGCGGCGTTGACGAACGTCTGAAAATACAGGTCGGGCCCAAATACAGGCCCGTCCGCGGCGAGTACCTCGACTTTGATGACGTTATGGAGAAGTACGACGATATGATGGAGTGGCTCGCAGAGCTTTACGTCAACACTCTGAACATCATCCATTATATGCACGATAAATACTGCTACGAAAAGATTCAGATGGCTCTCCACGACAGAGATGTCAAGCGTTATTTCGCCACAGGTATCGCCGGACTTTCGGTAGTCGCCGACTCGCTTTCCGCTATAAAGTACGCCAAAGTAAGGTGCATCCGAGACGAGGACGGCGTGGTCGTTGATTACGAAGTCGAAGGCGATTTCCCGAAGTACGGCAACAACGACGACCGCGTGGACAAGATCGCAGTTGACATCGTGAACCGCTTTATGAACAAGATCAGAAAGCATCACACCTACCGCGGAAGCATCCCGACTATGTCGATACTGACCATCACTTCAAATGTGGTATACGGCAAGAAGACGGGCTCGACTCCCGACGGCAGAAAAATGGGCGTACCCCTTGCACCGGGAGCCAATCCCATGCACGGCAGGGATGAACACGGCGCACTTGCATCTCTTTCCTCGGTGGCTAAACTGCCCTGGAGAAACGCGCAGGACGGCATCTCTAACACCTTCTCGATCATCCCCGATGCCTTGGGCAAGGATCAGCAGGTGTTTGTGGGAGACCTTGATATCGAAGAAATCGCAAAGGAGCTGGATGACTGATGGGAATGCTTGTTACCCGCGACGATGAAGAAGGCGAGCTCGACGATCTCGTTTCGATGATAGATCAGCTCATGGAGCAGGGAAGCGGTCATCTGACCATTGACATCGACGAGGGAGAAAACGGCGTAAAGGTCCACAGATTCAGCACCACCGACTGCGGAAAGACCGGCGCCTGCGCTCAGCCTACGGAACTGACTGACGACGACGATCAGTGAAAGGAGAAACGCTATGTCTAATGTTATCCCAAATGACAAGCAGATCGACAATCTTGTTGAACTGCTGGACGGTTATGTAGAAAAGGGCGGTCATCACCTTAATGTGAATGTTTTTACCCGTGAGACTCTGCTTGATGCACAGGCTCACCCCGAGAAATACCCTCAGCTTACTGTTCGTGTTTCCGGCTATGCGGTGAACTTTGTTAAACTCACCAAAGAACAGCAGGACGATGTTATCTCCAGGACTTTCCACGAAAAAATATAAACCGTTTAAGGCAGTTCATATACGGACTGCCTTTTTGATGCCATAAGACTTGTAAAAATTTTGTTAACGTTAGTGGTTAAGTGTTGACTTTGAATTATGATTACAGTATAATATATTACTACCTGCAAAGGAGGTGCCGATGTGGCGATCAATAAAAACGGAACAAAGCAGATCGCGGATAACCGCAAAGCCCGACACGATTATTTCGTACTTGAGCAGATCGAATGCGGTATCGAGCTTGTCGGCACCGAAGTCAAGTCTATCCGGAACGGCGGCGTCAACCTCAAGGATAGCTGGTGTTCCATTGACAACGGCGAAATGTGGGTAAAGGGTATGCACATCTCGCCCTACGAGCAGGGAAATATCTTCAACCGCGACCCAATGCGCGTGAGAAGGCTGCTGCTACACAAACGGGAGATCAACAGGCTGTTCGGTAAGGTCAAGCAGGAAGGGCTTACGCTGATCCCGCTGTCGCTGTATTTTAAGGGCAGCAGGGTAAAAATGGCACTCGGTCTGTGCAAGGGCAAAAAGCTCTATGACAAGCGCGAAGATATGGCCAAGAAAGCCGCTGCAAGAGACATTGACAGAGCAATGAAAGAACGCAGCAAAGAATAAGGGGATGTAAAGGTTTCGACGGGGATCTCGAAGAGCGATAAGCGGGTAGAGGCGCGCAGAACTCTTTAAAAGGCGCACGTTTTAAAATTAGACGACAACGATAATTTTGAACTGGCTGCTGCCTAAGTGCAGTGCCCGTCTTGCCTGAGAGTACCACGGCTCAGGTAAAGGCGTCGACTTAGTGGTGAACGTTCCCGGGCAACGGCTGTAGCCAGAGAATGTATCACAGCCTACCGAACAGTGCCGCTTGCTTGTTTGCAGCGCTGCAAGGGAAACGGCGCAAGCCGCAATAACAAGCTGCACCCGAAGAAATTCGCTGGGACAGGTTTTCGGACACGGGTTCAATTCCCGTCATCTCCACCAACAGGGTCAAGGCCCTGCACCGATGCCGCCTTTTTGTGCATTGACAACTCTATCTTTAATTAACAATCCTATCATTAATTTAGTGCTTTGCACAAAAAGATCTCATGGTTTTTCTGACTAACTCTATCTTTAATTTAGCACTACAAATAGGAACAAGTTTTTTCATCAATGCGCAGGTACAAGCCCGACACCGTTACGGTGTCGGGCTTGTGCTAATTGGATGCTTTAGCGTAACTAAACCCCCGGTTCTACCGGGGGACATAAAAAAGCTTCAGCGAGCGCTTTAAAATAACCTCCAACTGTGATAAAATAGTAATGGTTTGGCAACCGCATTACTATCAAAAACAGAAGGAGGTTATTCGCTTGAAGAATGAAATTAAGCATTTATCACATTCAACGTATAGGTGTCAGTATCACATAGTGTTTGCACCAAAGTACAGAAGGAAAGTGATATATGGTCAGTTAAGAGCGGATATAGGTCAGATATTGAGGAAGCTATGTGAACAAAAGAATGTAGAAATACTTGAAGCAACAGCAATGCCT